>NZ_BAABHA010000002.1:0-1308965 GCF_039541855.1 Hymenobacter koreensis | reverse complement strand
GCCGCGCCCCCCGCGGGCTCCCCACCGGAGCCGCCGCGGGGGGCGCGCGTCGTTTAGAACCAGCCCCAGGCCGTAACTGAATGTTTGAATGCATTAATGTTGGGTCACTTCGAGTTCGGCATCCAATATCTCGTTATGTATGTCCTGCGTAACTCTTGAAATCTTTCCTTGAAACTGCCCAGTTAAGGTTAATGATTCTTGGCGCAGCAGCTAATTGCCTCTCGAGCAACGTTAACAAGTTCGCATAAGAATGGTTGATGCTGCTGCTTACTGAATTTTCCCGCTTCACCACTGCTCCTTGCCATGGGAGTTTTCTATGCGACATAAGCGCTGCCGCTGCCAGTTGTATTCAATTGTTAGGCGCCTGCTACACACAGTCAGTTAACCTACTTGGCTTTGTCCTTCAGATGCAGGTCGTGCCCTAAGGCATGAGAATAAGCTGGTATTTGCAATGTCCACCGAAGCCCATTGAAGGGCTCCCAATAATTTTATGAGAGCAAGACTATTTTGTGTGGGCTGCGTCGGCTACTCTGGATAAATTCTTAGGTCGAAAGTTTGGGTATTGGTTGCTGTACCTTCCAATGATGCTGTGGCCTCGGCCGAGTCGGTGAACTAGCCAACCATTGTTCGCCTTTCGGTCGGCTTCGGTGGAGGCGTTCTAGATGCGAGCTGCAGCCAGCGCGTCACTGTAATTGATGAGGAGCTCTGCGGTGTTTGCGTTGGGCTTCGGGTACAGCCGGTTGTATATCGTTAGGGCGCCCCTAAACAACGTGTCAATCTACTGGAACTGGCCAGGCTTGAGGTAGAAGTTAGTCAGATAGGCGAAGCTTTAAGCTTATTGCTACTCCCAGTAAGCAGAGCTTTTAGTGTGGCGCGAGTTGGTTCTCCTTGCACACTAAATAATGGTGCGCCAGCTGAAGGTTGTGGAGGGCTTCGTTGCAGTGAGGTTGTTCCTATACGCTGCTGGCTTTGCACGTGTAAGCGTGGTAAAGGTTAGTTTGGTATACGCATTGCTGAGCTTCCAGCGGTCGGCTGCTGTGTAGGCCCCTTCCACTCTTGGCTAGCGGCGTATCCCCGCTAGGCTGCTGCAATGCTACATTCCTTCGCCATCAATTTCTCTTCTGTTTGCTGAACGTAACCAAATGTGTGGAGGTTACTGGCTAGCTAGTGATGCTCCACGAAGTTGTGGTGCAGCGCGAGCAGGGACGGAGGGGGCTGAGGGTGGTGGGATAGTAAGCGACTACGCCTACGAGCACAAACGCCACTGTGGCCCGCCTCTAAATAAGCCACTAAAGGTAGCCAGCCAAGCCGGCCCCGGGCACGCCCGACAGCACCTGCGACAAGGTTTCATCTCGGTGTAGGAAGATAGTATCGGTTAGCGTCTAGCACGCGCCGGCCAAGCAAGCCCCCGCCACCACACGCAGCCAAGGGGGCTAGCCTGTGTGATGTTGCAACAGCCAGTACCCGGTCATTCAGTAGACCTTGTTAAGCTCACAGAGGCCGAGGAAAAAAAGCGGAAGAACCGGAGGTGGGGCAGAACAGCTGCAGCGGCTGAAACCAGCAGGACAATTTTCTCGAACAGGGCCTCGCAGGAGTCAGGTTGAATTGTTCAGAAAGGCCTCGTGCGCTTTTGTCACTTAGAGCGGACAAAGAACCTGAATCTACTGGTTAGCCCAACACCGCATTTATCGGGGTCGGGTGGGCTTTCAAGCATGAGTGACCAACTTGGCTGATCTAGCCCGCTACACGGCGCTTTACGACGGTTCTCGCTGAAATCAGAAATCCGATTCACATCCTATGCGGCGGAAGTAGGAGAGGGGCTGTATGCACCACGGTGAGGCCTAAAAGTAAAACAGCCACTCAGTTTTGCAACTAAGTGGCTGTTTTTCAGTGGTGGGAGATACTGGGTTCGAACCAGTGACCCTCTGCTTGTAAGGCAGATGCTCTGAACCAGCTGAGCTAATCTCCCGATTTCCTTCGCGGCGTATGTGCCGTTTGGGAATGCAAATATGGGGGGTGTTTTCGGAAAGCACAACACTTTGCCGACATTTAGGGAGAAAATTTTCGATAAAAAGCGGCGTCTATTCGCAATCAGTTCACTTTCAAGCGGTAAAAAAGAGAGGTGCGGGCGATAAAATGGTTGGGAGTTGGGCTATTAGGGCTTGTGATGCTTACTGCTGCTGCCGCCTCAGCATTGTGGTTGGGGCAAGACCACATTATTTCACTTTTCGTCGCATCTGCTAACAAGCATTTGCGCACACCAGTACAGGTAGCGAGAATTGAGTTGTCGTGGTGGACCGACTTTCCGCGAGTAAGCGTTACGCTGCACAATGTGCGTGTTGGCGGTTCGCTACCGGCCGATACCGTAGCCCTGGCGCGGCTACAGCGCATGCATTGTGCATTCAATGCCTGGGATATGTTGGGTGGGCGCTACCGCATTCGGGCGCTTACCCTCTCGGGGGGGGCGGTGTGGTTACGACATAACGGTAACGGTGAAGCTAACTACCGGGTATTTCGGGTGGATTCAGCGTCTACCGAGGAGGCCATGACATTTGCTGTGGAGCAGGTTCAACTACACAATGTGGCTCTTGGCTTCGCGGATTCGTTGTTGCGCCACCATTACGTTGTACAGGCCCGCGAATTGGAGGCAGGGCTAACGGTAACACCGGATACAATTGGCGTTGCGGTGCGGGGCCCAATGCTGGTTGAAGCACTACGTTTAGGAGCCGATACGTACATGCGTAAGCGCGAGCTTACTGTAGCTGCCGCGCTGCGGATAGACAGGAAGAGCCGACAAGTGTTTATTCGGCCTTCGGAAATAACCATTGGCGAGGGAATGTACTCGCTGGCAGGTACGGTAGGCTGGGGTGGGGCCACGCGGTTAAACGTGCAAGCGGACGGCCGCCGTACCGATATACAAAGTTTATTCGCATTGCTGCCACCGCGTATGAGCCGGCGCTTAGCTGCTTACCGCAGCCGGGGAGAGGTGTATTTCAGCGGCACGGTGCGCGGCGAGCTTTCGGCCAAGCAGAACCCGCAGGTGAAAGTGCGTTTCGGTTGTCGGGACGCCTCTTTTTACCATCCCGATACCAAACAAACGCTGGAGCATGTGCACCTGGCAGGTACTTTTACCAACGGAGCGCAGGCCACGGCCCGCCAAGCCGTGCTGGAACTGAAGGATGTACGCGGCCGCCTGCGCGGGCGTCCGTTCAGCGGCAGCTTGCGCTACGCCAACCTGCTGGACCCCACCATAACTCTGCACGTGCGGGCCGATTTGGATGTGGCCGATGCACTGCGTTTTTACCCCACGCCCGTAATTCGGCAGGCCAGCGGGCAGGCAAAGCTCGATATAAAGCTAAACGGCAACGTGCGTGCATTGCGCCGAAACCCGGGCCGCGCTGCCGCGCAGGCTTCCGGCGAAATGGTTCTGCGCAATGTGAGCCTAAAACTGCGCGACCTGGCACCAGCCTTGTCGGGGCTTAATGGGAGTTTTTTGCTTCGGCGTAACGATGTGGCGGTAACGAATTTCAGCGGTCGGTTGGGGCAGTCTGATTTTCTGCTGAGCGGCATGTTTCGCAATGCGCTGGGCTGGCTGCTGGTGCCGAACCAAGCGTTGTTGGTGGAAGCCGACGTTAGCTCCCGGCTACTGAACCTTAACGAGCTGCTTAGTACCCCAGAGGCCGCGGGAGCAGTATCGGCGGGCAGCAAGGTCGGGGCGGCCGAAACAAACGGCTATACATTCAAGCTGCCGGCTAACTTGGCGCTGGATCTTGAAGCCTCGGTGGCGCAGTTGCGTTTTCGACGGTTACGGGCACGTGGGGCGCGGGGTAAGGTGCGTTTGCAACAGCAGGTACTCAGCACACCTGGCGTAACGTTAGTGGCCGCAGGAGGGCGGTTTGATGTTCGTGGCTCGCTCGATGCCCGACAACCAACGGTTGTACAGGCCCATACCGTGGCCTCATGCCAGCAGGTGCCGCTCGATAGTCTATTCTATGTGTTTGAAAATTTTGGCCAAGCTTTTATCACGGCTCGGCACCTGCGCGGGGAGTTAACAGCAAAGGCCGATGCCGATCTGTTCTTTACCCCGCAGCTGCGGCCGCTTACCGAGCGGCTGGAGGCCGAAGTGCACGCCACCGTACGCCGCGGCGAGTTGAACAACTTCGAACCCATGCAGAAGCTCTCGATGGTAGCCAGCCGGGAGCAGCTACGCCACCTGCGCTTCGATGAGCTTACCAATACCGTGTACATTCAAAGCGGGACGGTGTATGTGCCGAGTATGGATATTCGCTCGAATGTGCGGGCCGCTTCGCGCATTACCGTGACGGGTACGCACACGTTCGATCAGCAAATGGATTACCATTTGGCTATTCCGCTGCTGCCGGGGCTGCGTAGGCCCGTATTCAAAACTACCGATGGCGGCATAGCAACCTCCAATGGTCCTGAGCTGCTGCTGCACGTGTGGGGCGACGAGGCCAACTTCCGGGTGGGCTACGACCGGGAACGGGCACAGGCGCGGCGTAATGGCCCGGCTGCCGCCCCTAGCGCCGAGACTAAGGCGCCTGCTACCAGCAGCCCCGCGCCTGCCCCGCCACCCCGCCTGCGCGACGTGCTGAAAACGCCCATAAAACCGGCCGAGAAAAAGCCAGCTATTCCCCAGCCTGGCGAGTACTTCGAGTTTTAACCAGACAGCTCGACGGCAATCAACATTTGCGGCGGCGGTGCGTAAGGCACTACAAGGATTCTTCCCGCAACCTTACACCTTCCCGCACATCATGGCCAACGAACAACAAGTTCTTCAGCAGTATTCTGAAGCCGAGAAAACCGCTTACCTGAGCGTAATTGCCAGCATTGCTTCAGCCGACCGCGAGGCCTCGGCGCCCGAAGTAGAGTTTTTGCAGCAGCTGGCCCAAACGGCCGGCCTCTCGCCGCAGGGTACGCAGCAAGTGGTTACCGCAGCCCAGGATTCTACCAACGAAAGCATTGCCGCTAACCTCAACCAGCTTAAGAACAGTCAGCTTCGTTTCTCCCTGGTGAAGGACCTCATCAGTTTTGCCCGCGCCGATGGCAGCTACGCCAACAACGAGGAGCAGATGATCAATAAAATTTCAGATTACCTCGGCGTTAACCAGCAGCAGGTGCAAACCCTGGAGCAGGTGGCCGATCAACAGGCCCAGAACCCCGAAGAGGCTCAAAGCGGCGGCGGTATGTTTGGGGGCATTGGCGATAAACTGCGCCAAGTGGGAATTCCACCCGAAACAGCCGTTACTGGTTTGCTCACGGTGCTAGCGCCTATGGTGCTGTCGCGCGTGATGGGCGGCGGCCGCTCATCCGGTATGGGCATGGGAATGGGCGGCATGGGCGGCGGCATGATGGGCGGCGGTGGCGGCCTCGGTGGCCTGCTCGGCGGCATGACGGGTGGTGGTAGCCCACTGGGCGGCTTGCTCGGCGGCATGGCCGGTGGCGGAAACTCCATGGGCGGTATGTCGCGTATGGGCGGCGGCCTGGGCACCATTATGTCGGTGCTGGGCGGCTTAGGCGGACAGCCGCAAATGGGTGCCCGTACTGCCGGTGGCGGCGGCCTGGGTGGCCTGATGGGCGGCGGTCTGGGCAGCGTGCTCGGCGGCCTGCTGGGCGGACGACGCTAAACGACAACACGATACAAACGGCAAACGCCGGCTGAGGCTCAAGGCTTCAGCCGGCGTTTGCCGTTTCTGAGGGCTGCTTAAATAATAGAGCCACTACCCGCGGCGTCATTGGGGTTCATGCCGGCCCACGGCGACATATGTACCACGGTGGTGTTAGAGGCAAACGTGGCGCCCTGCGCTTCCACAACCTCGAGGATGTGGTAGTTGACCTGCTCCTTCACGTCGAGGTACTCGTCGTAATTGGCTACTTGCAGGAAGAACTGCACCGATAGGTCGCGCCCGTTTTGGGTAAGGGCCGCCAGCTTAATCTGTACTTCTTCGGGTACCACGCTGGGTTGCTGGCGCAGGTATTCCCCCAACTCGGCCACAATAGCCAGCAACTGAGCACGAGTAGTTTCGTGGCTGAAATTCAGGGTAAAATTTACGCGCCTGGACGTTCGCAACGACAAGTTGTCCAGCGGTTTATCAATCATGGAACGGTTAGGGACCGTCACGTAGCTTTTCTCGGCGGTACGCAGGCGGGTACTGCGGAAACCAATTTTTTCCACCGTGCCCGTAATGCCACCCACCGTTACCAGCTCGCCCACCTGAAAGGGCCGGTCGAGGAAGATGGTAAACGACGCAATCAGGTTTTCCAGGCTTTCCTTGGCCGCAAAGGCCACCGCCAAACCGCCAATACCCAAGCCGCCGATAAGGGCCGTCACGTTCACGGCAAATACCTGCCCCAGAATTACCAGAAAGGCAAAAATCAAGATCAGAACCTTCACAAAGTCCTTGGCGAAGGGAATGAACTGCGCGTCGAGGCGGGTGTTCACGTTGGTTTTAAACTCGGCGCGGCGGCGGTAAACCAGCTCGGCAAAGTCAATCAGGCGCAGAACTACCCAAGCCATGGACGTGATAACGCCAATCTGGTACAACCGAAACGCTATTTTCTTAAGCCAAGGCTCGTTGTGGTCAATTTCCGAAACCTGGGTTGGGTAGTCGAGGATGTTAAAGGCCAGGAACAGCGTAACCAGAAACAACACCACCGACAGCGGCTTGATCAGCAATGCGCTGAGCTGCTGCTCGCTAACGCCGGCCGTGTATTTTTTGGTAAGCCGGTAAATGAGTTTCGAAACGATGCGCGACAGCAGCCGCCGCAGGAAAAAGCCCACCAGCAGCACAATGCCGCAGAGCATGTACTGCCCCACGGTGTTGCCGAAAAACTGCTGATTGAGAAGCTCTTTGGTATTCATAAGTAAAACGGAAGGAAAGCGCCGGTTGCCATGTGTCTGAGCAGACCCTACACCAACTGGCGCAAGGCCAGCTCAAACGACGTGCGTGCCACCTGTACCGGTTGGCCGCCCTGCTTGTGGGTGCGCTCCAGCGCCCGCAGAATAGTGCGCGAAATGTCGCCGAAAATGGCCTTGTCGGTAATTTCGGCGTTGGTTTCCATGAGGTAAGCGAAAACCCGGGCCATGCCGCAGTTGGCAATAAAGTCGGGAATAACGGCCGTGTGGGCATCGGCGAATTCGCCGGTGGGACCGAAGAAGATTTCGGGGTCGGCGAAGGGCACGTTTGCGCCGCTGGAAATAACCTCCAGGCCGCCGGCTAGCAGCTGCTCTACCTGCTGGCGCGTAACTAGGCGCGAGGCGGCGGCCGGCACAAAGATTTCGGCACCGCTAGCCCACACCTGCTCGTTTATCTGCTCGAACGGCAGCAGGTTATCGGCCGTGAGGGCATTGCCCTGGCGGTTCAAAAACAGCTCCCGAATTTCCTCGAACGAAAAGCCCTCGGGTTTCAGCAGGCCACCGGCCCGGTCAATGATGCCGGTAATAACGGCGCCTTGCTGGGCCAGGTAATAGGCTGCTGCCGCCCCTACGTTGCCCCAGCCCTGAATAATGGCGCGTTTGCCTTGCAGCTCGCCGCCCCACAGGGCGTAATAGTGGCGCACGGCCTCGGCTACGCCGTAACCGGTAATCAAATCGGCCACGGTGTAACGGCGGTTGCGGTCGGGCGTGAAGGTGTCGTCTTCTACCACCTTAATAACACCTTGGCGCAATTGTCCGATTTTCTGAATTTTCTGAGGTTCGGTAGCGCGGTAGTGCCCGGTTACCACGCCCTCTTGCGGGTGCCAGAGGCCGTAGTCTTCGGTAATGGCAATTACCTCGTGAATCTCGTCCACGTTCAGGTCGCCGCCGGTGCCGTAGTAGCTTTTCAGCAGCGGAATTACGGCGCGGTACCAGCGTTCCAGCACGCCGCGTTTGCGCGGGTCCTGCGGATCGAAGTTGATGCCCGATTTCGCGCCGCCAATGGCCGGACCCGATACCGTGAACTTCACCTCCATGGTTTTGGCCAGGCTTTCCACCTCGCGCTTATCGAGGCCCTTGCGCATACGGGTGCCGCCACCGGCCGCGCCACCGCGCAAAGAGTTAATAACTACCCAGCCTTCGGCTTCGGTTTCAGAGTCTTTCCATTCAAAAACGATTTCGGGACGCTTGTTCTCGAAGGTGGCTAGCAGGTCGCGCATGGGGGAAAGGGGTGAAGAAAGGCCGCCACAGTCTGGCGAACCAAGGGGAAGAGGAGGGAGAAAATACGGTGTTCAAAGGTACAGCCGGACAGATGATCGGGCCAATTTTAATCCTGAGTGGCCTTTTTATCAGGTACATGCGCCTGGGGCCGGGTAAAAATCTTACGCTTGTGGAAAGATTATAGGAACTTTAGAGTATAGTAAGCACGTATTACGCGTACCTCTCAACAAAGAACTCCCACCGTTGCACGCCTTCAATGAAACCACTGCTTTCACGCGTTGAATCCAAGAAAGTGGATAAGGCTGCCGCGATGCTCAAAGTCTTGGCTCACCCCAAGCGTCTGGCCATCGTTGATTTGCTGGGCAAGGAAGACAAGATGACCGTGACGGAAATTTACCGCACGCTCGGCCTGCCGCAGGCCATTGCTTCTCAGCATCTGATTACCTTGAAGGACCGCGGCATTTTGTCGTCGTTCAAGGTCGGCACCAAGATCTACTATTCGCTATCTATCCCCAAACTGCTCGACGTGATTGACTCACTCGAGGAGTGCTGCGACTCGATGTAACTGCACCGTTTTGCGCTTTGATCAGCAAAAAGCCCCGTCGCAAACGGGGCTTTTTGCTTTCTGGTAAACTGAGTTCCTCGTTATAGAAAACCTGAAACGAGAAGCGCCACGGCTGCAGGGCCGTGGCGCTTCTCGAAGTTAACAAGCTAAGCCTATGCCTGAGTGGGCTGGCGTTCGAGGTCGAACAGGTCGTTGAGTACTTCCAGGAGTTGGTCGGCCTGGTCGCGCTTGCAGGCAGCTTTCAGCTGCAGCACGTGGCGCTTCAGGACCTTTTGCATCAACGACTTCGTGATGTCGTCGAGGCGCTTGGCCTCGTCGGGGCCGAGCTTCTTCTGGTAACGGTCCAGCTCTTCCTGCCGAATTTGCTCAAGGCCTTCCTTCATGCGGTGGATGATGGGCGACACCATCATTTCGCGCGACCAGTCGTTTAAACCGGCCATGCTCTCGGCAATAATGGCGCGTACTTGCGGTACAGCGGCCAAACGCTGCTCCAGGGCCTCGTTGGCGCGGCTCTGAATGGCGTCGATGTTGTACACCAGCACGCCTGGTACTTGCTCCACTTCGGCCTCAATGCTGCGCGGCACCGAAAGGTCGACGAAGAACTTAAAGCTGAGCACGTCCAGCCGGCTCACCATATCGGCGGTGAAGTACGGCGTGTCGCGGGCTACCGACGAGATGATGACGTCGGCCTGCTGCATGCCGTCCACCAGGTCCTCGAAGTTGAGGACTTTCAGGCCGCCGCACTCTGCCGCCAATTCCTCGGCTTTGCTGCGGGTGCGGTTGCAAATGGTAACGTCGGTGAAGGTCTTGCTGTCGGCGAGGTGGCGGCACACATCGGCCCCAATTTCGCCCAAGCCTACTACCAACACACGCGGGTTAGCCACGTCGGCGGTTAGCTCCTCTACCAGCTCCAGAGCGGCGTACGAGGTAGAGGCAGCACCGTCGCGGAAAGAGGTTTCCTGCTGCACGCGCTTGTTGGTGAAGAACACCGTGTGCAAGAGGCGGTGCAGGAAGGGGCCAGCAGCATCGGCATCGGCCGACCACTGGTAAGCCTTTTTCACCTGGTTGCTGATCTGCAGGTCGCCCACTACCTGGGCATCGAGGCCCATGGCCACCTCGAAGAGGTGCTGGGAAGCTTCGGTGCAGGTGTTGTAGAGGCTGAAGTACTCGTAGTAATCGGCCATTTCGACCACGCCTTTCAGCTCGCCGAGGGCTTCGATGATGGCCGGGCTTTGGTCACGCTCAGAAGCGTAGAACACTTCCGTGCGGTTACAGGTGCTGAGCACCAGCAGGTCGGAAAGACCTAGCTCGTTGCGCAACGTGTCCAGAAAACGTCGGCAGGCAGCTTCGTCCAACGAAATCAGCTCGCGGATGGCGAGCGGAGCGGTTTTGAAGGACAGGCCAACAGCCTTGAATGGGTGGTTCATAGCGGGAGCTACGACGTCGTAGAAGTGGAATGCAAAATTACGCTGCAAATCGGTACAGTGAAAACACCCATACCGATAAGGTGGTTCGAGCGGCGTAGAGAAGTTCGTTTTTAAGGCTGAGAGGCCGTATTGCGCCGCAGAGCCTGACAAAAATCATTTCCAAGAGCAGTAATAGACGCCACTTAAGCGTTTGTACAAAGGTGCGCAGCAACCTGCGGGCTGTCAATCACTTAATGATGTGGTACAGAGCGTAGCCAAGCTCGACTGCGCCAAAAAGCATCCGTGGGCTAAGCCGCTGCGTACCTTCGTGCCTGTACACGCTGAGGGCAAACCGCTGGTTGCCCGTGCCGTTATTCTTTTTTGCCGTGCTGCCCATTTACGACCAAAAATCCCGCATTAAGCTGCTCATCGTAGTGTTGGCGCTGGTTATCGGCGCCGTTACGGTGGTGTACACCAATTTGCTGGTGAGCCGGCTGTCGGAGCGGGAGCAGCAGCAAATTGACCTGTACGCCAAGGCGCTGCGCTTCACCATCAACACTGAATCGGATGACACGAACGTGCAGTTCGTGTCCACGGAAATTATTCAGGCCAACAAAACGGTTCCGGTTATCCTCACTGATGCCGAGGGCAACATTGCCGACGCTCGTAACCTGGACTTGCCCAAGGGCCTAACCGAACAGCAGCGCACCGAGCTATTGCAGCGCGAAATTGAGCAAATGAAGGAGCTGCATCCGCCCATCGTAATAGAGTTGGGAGCCGGGGCGCGCAACTATGTTTATTACAAAGACTCGCTGATTCTGAGCCAGCTACGAACCTACCCGCTGGTGCAGCTGGCCGTTATTGCGTCGTTGGGCATCATCGCGTATTTCGCCTTCAGCTACTCGCGCCGCGCCGAGCAGAACCGCGTGTGGGTGGGCTTGGCTAAGGAAACCGCCCACCAGCTGGGCACGCCACTCAGCAGCCTCATGGCGTGGCAGGAGTACCTGCGCGACTCGGAACGCTTCCGCGACGAGCCCATTGTGGAAGAGCTAGGTAAGGATATACGGCGGCTTGAAATTATTACGGAGCGCTTCTCCAACATCGGCTCCATTCCCATCCTTAAAGACGAGGACGTTTACGAAGTAGCCGAGCGGGCCATCGACTACCTGAAAGTGCGGGTATCGCGCAAAGTGGTGTTTAAGGTGGAAAGCCTGCTACCACGCGGCACCACGGCCAAGCTGAACGTGCCGCTGCTGGAGTGGGTAATTGAGAACATCTGCAAAAACGCCGTGGACGCCATGGATGGCCGCGGCAGCATTACGCTCATCATTCGGCACGGCGGCCGCCAGAACAAGCAAATAGCCCTCGACATTACCGATACCGGTAAGGGCATTCCTAAAAGCAAGCTGGAAACCGTATTCCAGCCGGGCTACACCACCAAAAAGCGCGGCTGGGGCTTGGGTTTGGCGTTGGCCAAACGCATCATCGACAACTACCACTCCGGCCGACTATACGTGCGTTGGTCGGAAGTGGGGAAGGGAACTACGTTCCGGGTGCTGCTCAACGCGTAGGGCACAACAGGTTATTTAGCTGACGAGGTTATTTAGCTGACGCCTTGGCTGCCTCCGAAGCGGCTGCGGCCGGTAGGCGCGGCTCCTTGCGGTTGGTTATTTCCACGTAGCTGTTGCCGCTAACGGGTTTGCCATTGTGCGTGCCGGTGACGCGGCACATGCCTTCCCAGTAGTGCATTTTGATGCCGGCAATCAGCTTCAGGGTTAGCTCCTGATCGGGCATTACGGGCTCAATCAGCAAATCGTAGCCTTGGCTGGGTATGCGCACGCGCCACTTGCTGGGGTAGCGCAGCTTGGAGCGGGGGCTGGTCCAGTATTCCAGGGTTTCCAGCTGAAAATCAGTTTCGTTGAGGTGGTTGTTCTGGTTTTGGGCGCCGTAGTGCGAACCGCCGCCCAGGTGCTGGCCGGAGTTTTTATCGTGCACGGTGTACAGCATTATTTCTTCGCGGGGCTCGTCGAGCTGAATGCTGAACCAGTCCCAGCCGATATCCTTGCGCGTTACGGAACCGCAGTTCCACTGCCGGTCGTACCACAGCTCGCCGCTCACGGCGCGGGGCTTGCCGTCGATGAGCAGGGTGCCGCGGGTGCGCAGGCGCGGGTAGCTGTAATAGCCCGCCGTGGCAATGTTGCCGTAATTTTCGTAGCCGGTGCCACCGTGCAGTAAAATGGGCTTGGCGGGTTCGGTGCGCAGATTCAGGCCGTAGCCGGGGTGGCTGGCCATTTCGGCTTGCAGCTGGTAACGCCCTTCCTGGCCACGCAGGGTCCAGGTTTGGTCTTTCTTGCGCAGGCTCAGATCAATAGGCAGGGTGGCGGGTAGCTCGTTGGGCAGGCCACGCCACTCGTAATCGTAGCGGAAACGCTTTTGCCGCGGATCGGTGAGGGCCACGTTCACCATCAGGTGGTCCTTTTTGCCGGTGGGGTTGAAGTGAAAGAACACATACTCCAACCCGTAGAGCTGACCGGAAACGGAGTCGCGCAAGTGGCCGGTAAAGTACCACCACTCCAGCGAGTTGCGCAGGTGCGGCGCTTCCTCCTGCGGGAGCTGGGCCTGAGTGGCTTGTACGTCGTTCTTGGTGGTGGGCTTAAGGGAGCAGCTGGCGCTAAACAACGTCAGCAGCAGGGTAATGACCGGAAGCAGCTTATTCATCGAGAAGAATAAGCGGTGGGAGCGGGGAAAGGTTTCCGCAGGTTAGCGCGTAAAAAGACCACGCACTTTCCACCACATGCCGCGTGGCGAGTACCAGCTGTAATGGAAGCCGCCTACCATTACGACCTCTCCAAAACCTTTAACATCAGCTTGCATCAAAATAGGCTGGCCTTGCAGTGAAGCGGCATCTAACCGGGACGAGAGGTACCCAACGCTACTAATGATGATTGCCGGCGACTTTCCGCCTTTTAGTACATCGGTGGGCACCTCCAAAGCGAAAGAGCCATCAGCGCTTGACGATACGCCTACCGTTGTGTGTTCGATAAGCACAGTAGCACCCGGTATTACTTCCCGGGTGGCCGAGTCAAGCACGATACCGCGGATGATTAGACCAGCCGGATTGCCTTGGGTAGGAATGTCCACGTCAGCAGGCCGGGCTTGAGCCCGTGATTGTTCAACTGGTGCCACTTGAGCCGCACTTTCATTGGCGGAAAGCTCCCGCAAGCTCCACAACGTGGCCACAGCGGCCAGCCACGTGCGCCATGGCGTAGTCGGAGAGGTAGCCGGTAGCAATGGCCGTTGCAGCTGATCGGCACCAAAGCGTCCGCAGTTGCTGCTGGGCCGTTGCTTAAGGAAGGCCAGAATCTCGGCGTCGGTTTTTAGGGTAAAGTCGATGACCACTTTCTGGCAGGAAGCGCAGTGGCGGCCGCCGGTGGCGGGAGTCATGTGGTCCCAGTTTTCGTGGCAGGGCTGAGGAACGGTGAGGGCAACAGTGGCGCGTAGCATGGCGGCGGGGTTTGGAGGTGGTTCAGAGAGTAGATGCACCACCGCCGGCTATTCCACACGCGCCCGTAAACTTTCTGCAGAAGCCCTGCCGTTTACTCTGGCGCCGTGAAATCTACCGTGGAGAGCTTAGGAGGCGGCGGAGGCGGGATTGTGTCGCCGGGCTGGTAGCCGGGGTACGACGACAGCCTGACCTCACCCAAAGCCATTGGCTCCGCTGGCAATGCCTGGAGGCTTACCTGAATGTGCGGCGTTGCAGCGGCCATATGACCCATGTACTGACGCGTGGGGCTCTGCACGCCACTTACAAATAGTTGGCTGCCTAGTAATTCATCGGGCAGCATTAAGGTAAAATACCCGCTGGCGTTGCTGAAGGCTTGCCGGGTACTGTCGCGCATACTGGTCACGCAGGCCCCAGCCAGCGGCTGGCCCGTGTCGCGGTCAAGGACGCGGCCTTCTACCGCTGATAAGCCGCTTCTTGCCTGCAAAGCCGTTGGTTCAGCTGGGAGTGAGGGCGTGGCGTCGCAGCTGCTGAGTACCACGGCGAGGGCGGCCAGCCACGCGGCCCAGGCCGGAGCCGGCTGCAACGGCCGGCCAATTTGGGTTGCTCGGAAACGGCCGCACAACGCCTTTTCGCGGGGTATTCGGAGGAGTGCCAGAATTTCCGCGTCGGTTTTATCGGTGAAGTCAACCACCGTTTTCTGACAGCTACTGCAATAGCGGCCGGTGCTGGCGGGCGTCAATTGCTGCCACGACTGCGGGCAGGGTACGGGAAGCTCAACACGGTTCATGGGAGAAAGATAGAGGCCAGGGGTATTCTAACGGGCAGTCCCGCCGCATTATTCTCTATCTTTTCGGCCTTATTTCATACTTCCCCCGACATCCCGTCGAATGGCTTCTAACTCCCTGTTTCGCCGCAAAGACCTGGCGACACTGCTCCACAACCCTCCGGCCGACACCGCGGCCCACCCCGGCGACGTGCAAGGCGCTGTTTCCGAAGGCGGTTTGGCCCGTCACCTCACCGTACGCGACCTAACCGCCCTCGGCATTGCGGCCGTTATCGGCGCGGGCATTTTCAGCACCATTGGCAACGCCTCGCACGACGGCGGCCCGGCCGTGTCGCTGCTGTTCGTATTCACGGCCATTGCCTGCGCGTTTTCGGCGTTGTGTTACGCGCAATTCGCGGCTACCATCCCGGTTTCGGGCTCGGCTTACACCTACGCCTACGCTTCGTTCGGTGAGCTAGCGGCCTGGATTATCGGCTGGGCGCTCATCATGGAGTATGCCGTGGGCAACATTGTGGTGGCCATTTCGTGGTCGGATTACTTCACCGGCTTGCTCGAAGGTATAGGCGTGCATTTGCCAACGTACCTGACCATGGGCACCCAGAGCGCCTACCAAGGTTTTCATGAGGTTCTAGCGCTGATGCAAAGCGGCAAGCCGCTCGCCGATGCCTCCCCGACACAGCTCGAAGCCTACAAAACCTGGAACACGGCACCTACGATTTTTGGTGACGCCAAGCTGGTGTGCGACCTGCCCGCTTTCGTGATTACCGTGCTGGTAACGGCCTTGGTGTACATCGGCATCAAGGAATCGAAAACGGCTTCGAACCTGCTCGTGCTCTTGAAGATGGCCGTGGTATTGGTGGTTATTATCGTAGGCGCGTTCTACGTGAAAACCGCTAACTGGAGCCCCTTTGCCCCGAACGGCGTGGGCGGCGTACTCAAAGGTGTGTCGGCGGTATTCTTTGCCTATATCGGCTTCGATGCCATTTCCACCACGGCCGAGGAATGCAAGAACCCGCAGCGCGACTTGCCCCGCGCCATGATTTACGCCCTCGTCATTTGCACGGTGCTGTACGTGGTTATTACGCTGGTTCTCACCGGCATGGTGTCGTACAAAGAACTCGGTGTGGGCGACCCGCTCTCGTTCGTGTTCGAGAAAGTGGGGCTGGATTGGCTGGCTGGCGTCGTGGCCGTGTCGGCGGTATTTGCCATGACCTCGGTGCTGCTGGTTTTCCAGATTGGGCAGCCGCGCATTTGGCTGACCATGAGCCGCGACGGACTGCTGCCCAAGGTGTTTTCGCGCGTGCACCCCAAGTTTCACACGCCTTCGTTTGCTACCATCGTAACGGGCCTGTTTGTGGGCGTGCCGGCACTGCTGCTGAACATGGACCTCGTGATTGACCTCACCAGCATCGGTACGCTGTTCGCGTTTGCGCTGGTGTGCGGCGGCATCCTCGTCATCGACCCCCTCGGCACTTCCGATGCCCGCTTCAAGGTGCCTTACCTGAACGGCCGCTTCCTGGTGCCGCTGATTCTGGTGGTCCTCGGCGGCTTGGTGCTGACTTACAACCGCGACAACGTCAACGAATTCACGCGTTTGGTTACGTTCCAGGAAGGCTACGAAGGCTTCCGCCACCAAATTCCGATGCTGGTATTCCTGCTGGCAAGCGTAGCGTTGGCGGTGGTGTCGTTTACCAAAAGCCTGTCGCTGCTGCCCGTGCTCGGTTTGCTTACCAACCTGTATCTAATGACGCAGTTGGGCATCAGCAACTGGCTGCTGTTCGGCGGCTGGTTGGTTATCGGCCTGGCCATTTACTTCAGCTACGGCTACAAGAACAGCAAGCTGAGCCCCGTGCAAAGCCAGCCAGTGCGCCGCCCGGCGTAAAGCTGCCAACTGCTGTTTACCAAAAGCCCGGTTGCTCCCCAGCGCCGGGCTTTTGCGTGTTTGTGCGCCTCCGGTAGCCAGGGTATCTTGCACAAATGCGCCGTTTCGCTTACCCGGCCTGTTTCAGCTTTATTCCTCGTATAAATGCCCGATCAGCTACAAGTTAAACTACACGCTTCCCGCCAGGAGCTGCTCGATCTGGGCCTGCGCAACCCCTTGCTCAACTTCCGGCCGCTGAAAGCCCAGGGCGTAGCGGTGGTGCGCGAAGAGTCGGCGCAGGTGCTCGATATTCTGGTGCGCCAGGGCAAAACCATGTACTTCTCCGCCGCCCCCGAGCCCGCCCGGGAAAAGCCCCAAACCGCGTCTGCCGCGCCTGCTGCTGCAAGTGAAGGCATTGAGCAAGAATTAGCTACGTTGCAAGTCGGGTCGGCCGAAGAAGAGACGTCCACGCTGGAACACTACCTGGAGGAGCATCCGCCCGTAGCACTTGCCGAAACCGGCCTACCGGCCCTGCTTGCCGACAACAAGCTGCAAACCGCCGAGCCGCTGGCCCGCCTGGAAACCCGCCTGCTCAATACCTATTACACCGCCCGCACTAGCTTAGAGGAAACCGGCGTCAATATCCTGTACCTCGCCCTGGGCCAGCTCAGCTGGTACGAAGCCGAGAACAGTACCGAGCCGCGCCAGGCCCCGCTGGTGCTGGTGCCGGTGGTGCTGGAGCGTGGTACCGTGGCCGAGCGGTTCAAGCTCACCTACTCCGGCGCCGACGTGGAAGGCAACCTCAGCCTGCAGGCCCGCCTGAAAGCCGATTTCGGCATGGTGCTGCCCTTGCCCGACCCCGACAACCAGCCTCTGCCGGAGTATTTCGCCGCCGTGCGTGAGGCGTTGGGCGGGCGCAGCCGCTGGAGCGTAGCGCCCGACGCCATTACGCTGGGCTTCTTCTCCTTCAGCAAGCTGATGCTGTACCGCGACCTGGACCCGACCACCTGGCCCACCACAGCCGAGGGAAATTCGGTGCTGCTGGAGCACCCGGCCCTGCGCGCTTTGCTCGACCACGAAACCGGTTTTGCCGATGCGGCGCCAAGCGTGAGCGACACGGCCTTTCTGGATACCGAAAGTTCTGCTCATGAATTGCACCAAGTGCTTGATGCCGATTCCTCGCAGCTGCTGGCCTTGCTGGCCGTGCAGGAAGGGCGCAACTTGGTTATTCAGGGCCCGCCCGGCACGGGCAAGTCGCAGACCATTGCCAACCTGCTGGCCGAGGCCATTGGGGCGGGCAAGAAAGTGCTGTTTGTAGCCGAAAAAATGGCTGCCCTGGAAGTAGTGAAGCGCCGCCTCGACACACTAGGTCTGGGCGTGGCCTGCTTGGAGCTGCATAGCCACAAAGCCAACAAGAAAAGCCTGCACGACGAGCTGAAAGCAACGCTGGGCCTGGGCCGGCCGGCTTCTGCCACGGCCGTGCAGGACCAGGCTGCCCAGCTGCCCCGTTACCGCCTCGCCCTTAACGAGTACGCGTTGGCCGTGAATGCACCCATAGCCCGCAGCCGCCGTACGGCCCAACAGGTAGCGGGCGAGCTGCTGCGCATGCGCACTGAGCAGGGTGGGGTAGAACTGCCACGGATTCTATTTGCCGGGCTTCCGGAATGGACTGATGCCGATGCTGCCCACGCCGAAGACTTAGCGGCCCGCCTGCAGGCCACGCTGCTCAAAACCGGCGCGCCCAAGCAGCTGCGTTTTTGGGGCAGCGAGCTAACCGTGTTGCTGCCCGCCGAGCAGGACCAATTAACCCGGCACCTGCAACAGGCCGCCGCGGCGGTAACCGCGCTGCAGCAGCAGGCCGACGCCCTGGCCTGGCACCTGCACCTGCCGCTACCAACCACCCGCGCCGGTGCTGAGGCCCTGTTGCCGGCTGCCCGCCATATGCAGCTGGCACCGGGCCTGTCGGAAGTAGCAGTAGCCGATGCGGCCTGGGCGCAGCAAGCCAGTGCGTTGCAAGAAATCCTGCAAGCCGGCGCCGCGTACACCGCGCTGCATCAGCAATACGACGTACTGCTGCTGCCTGAAGCCTGGCAGCAGCAGTTGCTGGCCGAGCGCGCGGCCGTGCTGGCATACGGCGACAAATGGTGGAAATTCCTGAGCGGCGACTTCCGGCGGGCCCGCAAACGCCTGCAAAGCCTGTGGCGCAGTGCCCTGCCTGCCGAGCCTGCTACCGTAGTAGCCGCCATCGATGCGATTCACGAAGCCAGCCGCCACGCGCAGGCCGTGGCCGAAGCCAGCAGCCTCGGCCGCCGACTCTTCGGCGTGGGCTGGCAGGACTTACGCTCCGACTGGCCGGCCCTGCGCCGCACCGCCGACTACCTCACGCTAACGCACCAGCGCATGCAGCGGGGCGAGCTGCCGGCTGCCTTGCTTGGCTACTTGGAAAGCCGCCGTGGCACTACAGAACAAAGCCGAAGAACCACCGTAGTCGAGCATTCCGTTGTTAATCAGGTTGTTGCTGATCAGCTCGCTCCGCTGCCCAGTACGGTAACGCTGTCGAAAGAGCTGGGCAAGCTCTTGTCGGGCTTGGAAACGGCGCTGGTGGAGCACCGCACGGCCGTGCAGGCGGTAGCAGAAGCGCTGCGCCTGAACGAGGCCCGGCGGTTCGGGCCAGATGGGCGGCTGCAATTTCAGCCGTTCGATGAGCAGACCGCCGTGCTGGCCGGCTGGCTGGCCAATTTGCCCGAGCTGCATTTGGCCACGGAATGGAACAACGTAGCCGCCGCGGCCCGGGTTGAACAGCGCCCCGAGCTGCTGGTGCTGGCCGAGTCGTGGCCGGGAGCGGCGCAGCATTTGCGGGCGGCCGTGCGTCAAACCTGGCTGGAGTTTCTGCAGAGGCACGCGTACGAGAAGCACCCGGCACTGCGGCAATTTGAGCGCGCCAGCCACGAAGAAACCGCCGCTCGCTTCCGCGCTGCCGACCGCGCCAGCCTGCTGCACAACCGCGCCCGCGCCATGACGCGGCACCACGAAAGCCTGCCGAATCCGCTGCTGCCCACAGCTCATGGGCAGATGAGCATCCTCAAAAACGAATTTGCCAAGAAAACCCGCCACCTGCCCATCCGCCAGCTCATGCAGAAAGCCGGGCACGTGGTGCAGGCTATCAAACCGGTGTTCATGATGTCGCCGCTGTCGGTGGCCAGCTTCCTGCCACCCGGTGCGGTAGACTTCGACTTGGTGGTGTTCGACGAAGCCTCCCAAGTAAAGCCTGTTGATGCGCTGGGCGCCGTGGCACGGGGCAAAAAGCTGGTGGTAGTGGGCGACTCCAAGCAGCTGCCGCCCACTTCGTTCTTCGATTCCCTGACGGGTACCGGCGAAGCGGCCGATGAGGAAAACGTGACGGCCGACATCCAGAGCATTCTGGAGCTGTGCAAGGCCCGCCAAATGCCCGAACGCATGTTGCGCTGGCACTACCGCAGTCTTCACCAGTCGCTGATTGCCGCCTCTAACCACCTGTTCTACGACGACAAGCTGGTGATTTTCCCGAGCCCCGGCGGCCAGGGGCAGCTGGGGCTGGTGTACCATCACCTGCCCGACACGCATTACGAGCGGGGCACCACGCGTACCAATCCGCGGGAGGCCCAGGCCGTGGCCGCCGCCGTGCTGCACCACGCCCGTACCACCCCCCGGCTTACGCTGGGCGTGGTGGCTTTCAGCACCGTGCAGCGCCAGGCTATTCAGGACGCGCTGGAAGTGCTGCGCCGCCAGCACCCCGAAACCGAGGCCTTCTTCGCCGCGCACCGCCACGAGCCGTTCTTCATCAAAAACCTGGAAAACGTGCAGGGCGATGAGCGCGACGTGATGCTGATCAGCATCGGCTACGGGCGCACCAAAGACGGTTACCTGTCGATGAGCTTCGGGCCGCTGAACGGGGAAGGCGGCGAACGGCGCCTGAACGTGCTCATCACCCGCGCCAAGCAGCGTTGCGAGGTATTCACCAACCTCACAGCCGACGACCTAGACCTAAGCCGGACCCGCGCCCAGGGTGTGGCCGCGCTCAAAACCTTTCTGAACTTTGCCCAGCACGGTCGCCTGAACCAAAACGAAGCAACCGGCCGCGAAATGGAGTCGCCGTTTGAGGAGGCGGTGTACCGCGCCCTCACGGCCCGCGGCTACCAGCTGCGCCCCCAAATCGGCAGCCAGGGTTTCTACATCGATCTGGCCGTGGTCGACCCCGACCAGCCGGGCCGCTACGTGCTCGGTATTGAGTGCGACGGGGCCATGTACCATTCGGCCCGCTCGGCCCGCGACCGGGACCGGTTGCGCCAGCAGGTGCTTGAGGCCGTAGGCTGGCGCCTGCACCGCATCTGGAGCACCGACTGGTTTCGCAACCCCGAGCGCGAAACCGAGCGGGCTGTGCAGGCCATCGAGGAAGCCCGCCGTCTGGCCTCGCTCAACGAGTCCGACGAGCCGGAAGAACATCTGCCTGAGCCCGCCACGCTGGAACGCGAAGCGGCGGCTACAGCCGAAACCAATCCGGCCGTGGTGCCCTACCAGGTAGCCTTATTGCCCGATACCATTCGGCAGCAGGAACTGCACCAGCACGGCCTAAGTCAGCTGGCGAAATGGCTGAGCGTGGTAGTGGGCGTGGAAAGTCCGGTGCATATTGAGGAAGCCACCCGGCGACTGGCCAGTGCCAGCGGAGCCAGCCAGGTAGGCGCCCGCATCCGCAAGGTGGGCCGCGATGCGGCCTTGTTAGCCCAGAACCTGCACTACCTGCGCCGGGAAGGCGACTTCCTGTGGACGCCGGCCATGCAGCAGCCCCCGCTGCGCGACCGAAGCCAGCTGCCGGCTATTTCCCGCAAGCTCACCTTCGTGGCTCCAGAGGAGTTGGCCGGCGCCCTGCGCACGGTGGTGGCGCAGAGCTTTGCGCTGCCTCGGGAATCGGTGTATCTGCCCGCCGTGCGGCTGCTGGGCTTCGCTCGCCTCTCCGACGACATGCGCCAGCAGCTGGAAGCCGTGCTGGCCGGGCTGTTGGAGCTGGGCGAGCTGGTGGAGATGAACGGAATATTGAAACCGGCGGGGTAAGAGCTTAATTGAGTGCGGTGCTGGGTATTAGCGGGTTGGTAAACAAATCGGGGAAGTTACCTGCTTCGAGCGTGGATGGCCGGCTTCCTGCTGATGAGGTTAAGTCCGGTTGGCAATCCACTGGCCCTTGGTTTTGCCGTATGTAGAGTCCAGGGTTTAGCTTATGCGGTATAAGATTATCGGTTTGTTGGGTTTGATGCTAGGGCGCTTAGGCCATGCTCAGCAAGTGGCCGTGCCCGACAGCGTCGGTCCCGACCGCATTGTCGCCTACAGCTTCGCCAACGACGCCTTTTTTCGCACCGATTATTACTTCACGCAGGGCATGGCGCTGAACGTGGTACATCCTCTGCTGCGCCGCTCGCCGGTCAACCGCCTGCTGCTGGGTGGCGGTAATGGAACTATCAATTACCACGGTATCAAGCTCTACTACGATGGGTTTACACCGTTGCGCATCCAGGACCCATTCATTCGCCTCGGCGACCGGCCTTACGCGTCTTACATCTATGCGGCCTTGTACCGAGTGGCCAATAGCCCCGCCAGGCATCAGCGCCTCACGTCGGCCATAAACGTGGGCTTTATCGGGCCGGTGGCCGGAGCCAAGGGCTTCCAAACTGCCGTGCACCGCTGGCTCGATGCGCCCACGCCCCGTGGCTGGGACTATCAGGTGCGCAACGATGTGGTGCTGGGCTACCAGGTAACATTTGAGAAGCAGGTAGCGGCCCTGCCCGGCGTGGCCGAACTGCTGGGCCACGCTACGGCCTCGGCGGGCACGCTGCATACGTTTGCCGGGGCCGGGCCGCGGCTACGTGTTGGCCGGCTGAACCCGTATTTCGAGAACCTGGGCGTAACGGCCCGGCCCCGGCAAAGCGGCTTGCGGCGGTTTCAGCTCTACGCCCAGGGCCAGCTCGAAGCGCGCTTGGTGGGTTACAACGCCGCGCTGCAGGGCGGGTTGTTGCGCCGCGACAATCCGTACACGCTGTCGGCCAGCCAGATAAGCCGGGGCGTACTGCGTGGCTCGGGCGGGGTGGTGGCCGCTTACAACGGCTTCAGCGTAGAGGCCGGGGCTGCCTATGTGTCGCCGGAGTTCAGGTGGGCCCGCTCACACCGCTGGGCCCACCTGACGCTGCAAGTGGCGTTTTGAGCAAGTAACGGCGCTAATTCAGCGGCAGAAAATACGTGCCCGTTAGCTGAAAAACCCGATTGGCCCCATTTTCGACGCCCGACTGTACTCTGTTGTTGTAGAGGTTGATAACGCCCAGGCCATAGCCCGCCTGCAGCTGTACCGGCCCCTTGCGGTAGCCCAGTCCGAAGTTCACACCGGCATCGAACCGCGGCGAAGCGTTAGATGAACCGTATTCAATTTTATTAGTGTACCGCTGGGTAGGGACTGCCACCGACTGGTTAGGGTCGTTGGTACTATTGGTTACTTCGGAAACGGCCCGCCCGCCTACGCCCACGGCCGCATACGGTCCGGCAAACACCTGCAGGCCGGTAGTGCCCGGGAGTGTGTAGGTGAAGTTCAGCGGCATTTCAATCCAGTTGTAGCGCATCGTGGTTTCTCCTTCGCGGCGGATTTCGTAGGACGTTCCAGCAACGGTATAAGTGGATAACTGCTTGCGTAGGGTGCCCTTCTGCGAGAAAAGCAGCGCGGGTTGAAACGCAAAACGGCCTCGTTCGGCTTCGAACACTACCCCCACCTGCC
Organism: Hymenobacter koreensis; assembly: GCF_039541855.1. Taxonomy (NCBI): domain Bacteria; kingdom Pseudomonadati; phylum Bacteroidota; class Cytophagia; order Cytophagales; family Hymenobacteraceae; genus Hymenobacter; species Hymenobacter koreensis. The sequence goes on along the minus strand of NZ_BAABHA010000002.1, from coordinate 1,285,899 downwards.
CGGCAAAGATGCTGGAGAAGGTTTGCGAATTTTTAACATCCGGTATGATTTCGGAATAGTTTTTAAAGGAAGTGGTGGCCAGGTTGCCGCCCACCCGTACGCCCAGGCGGTAAGTAGTTTGGGCCGAAGCAGCCGAGGCCGTCAGTAGCAATACGACGGGTAATACATGGAAACAGTGACGCATAAACAGTTGGGTAATAAATGAAGGATTGCTTGGACCGGCCGCGCAACGCGTGGCCGGAGCCAAATGTAAACGGTAGATGTGCCGCCGCTACCGATTGGTTGCATACCTGTTTCAGGAAGCTTTGTAGCGAATTTAGTGGCAGCTACTTAGCCCGGTTAATTATGAATACGCTCAGCAGAATAATGCCCATGCCCAGCAGGTGCCACGCGTTAATAACCTCTCCATCGAGCAGGCCCCAGCCCAACGCCACAACGGGCACCAGGTAGGTGTTCGATGACGCGAACAACGCCGTGGACTGCTGAATAAGCTTGTTGAACAGCACCATGGCCACCGCCGTGCTCATGGTAGCCAGCAGCACAATGTAGCCGAAAGCCTCCCAGGCACCGGACGTATGCTGCAGCTTGTACACGAAATCGGTGAACAGGAGCAGGTAGAGCAGCGCCGGTCCGCCAATAAAGAGCAGCAGCACGCTGGTCACGGCCATGGAGGTCATGCCGTGGAATTTGCTTTTGATAACGTTGATGCTCACGCCGTAACCGAAGGTAGCCAGCACGATGTAGAGCCCGTACCACGCGTTGCCTTCGCCCGAGGGCGTAGCCTCGCCGCCGCTGCCGCCCAGAATGAGAACAACGGTGCCCAGCAAGCCCGCCGCAATGCCCACGGCCCGCAACCAGGTAATGCGCTGCCCGAAAAACACCGCACCCACCAGCAATGTAAAGGCCACGGTTAGCGCGTTCAGCACGCCGGCCAGCCCCGAGGCCAGCTTGGTTTCGGCGTAAGCGAAAAGGAAGGCGGGAATAAACGTGCCGATAATACCGCTCAGCAGCAGCCACTTAATGCGGCTGCCCTCCACCTGCCGCACATGCTTCAGCGCAAACGGCAGCAGCAGCAGCGCCGCCACCGTAACCCGCGTAGCGCCCAGCTCCATGGCCGAAAACACCACCAAGCCCTTTTTCATCAGAATAAACGAAGTACCCCAAATGCAGGCCAGCAGCACCAGCAGCAGCCAAGCCGTCAGTGGCGTGCCGTGCGGCGGCGGTCCGGCTACGGTGGGGGAGGCGGGGGCAACGGCAGCAGCGGGAGCGGGGGGAGGAGTAGAGGGCATCGGCGGCAAAGGTCGGAACAAGTGCCGAGGAATCGGGAGGAAACCGTGGCCGCAGCTGCTACTTGCCAACGCCGCCATCGGTAAGAGCTTGATCATCACCCAATGATGCGATTGACGAGGGCCGCCCTGGGCCGTAGTATTGCCTTCGAATTTTCAACCCGGCTGGGGCGCCGTTTCACGTGCTCTGGCTTAACGCACAACCTCATGGAAACCTTAGCCCTTCCCCACACCACTACCGAAGCCAACAAGCAAGTGGTGCTCGATTACGTAGAAGCGTTTAACCGCGCCGACATGCCGGCCCTGCGCCGGATTTTTGCCGACGACGCCCTGGTGTACGGCGTGCTGGGTTGGGGCACGATGGATCAGGTAATTCCCGTTTGGCAGGAGCTGCACGCCGCGTTTGCCCTGCAGCTGCAGGTGGAGGCCGTTGCGGCCGAAGGCGACAACGTGATGGTGCGCTACCTCGAACGTGGCCAGTCCGTCGGCTCGTTTCGCGGCAGCCCGGTTACCGGCAAATCATACGAGATAGTGGCCATGGAGCATTTTCTGGTGCAAGATGGGCGCATTCAGCGCCGCTGGGGCGCCCGCGACTCTGCCGCCATGAACCGCCAAATGGGTCTGCCGCTGAGCTAATTCCGGGCCTGTTCCTCCCGCTTACTTTTCTTGTCTGTCATCTCTTATCTGACGTTCACACAGCCAAGGACCTTCTCGCCGCTGAACGAATTGTTCTGGCGTGAGAAGGTCCTTGGCTGCTTTCGGGATGACGATAATTTAAGCCGTGGAAGCTGGAGCGGCTACGCGTACACGGCTTCGGTTTGGGCAATGTCGGCCAAAATAGCCCGCACCTCGTCGGGCGTGCCGGCTTCCACCAGCTGCGTGCGCCACTGCTTGGCACCCACTAAGCCCTTGAAGTAGTGCGCGTAGTGTCGGCGCATTTCAAACACGCCCAGCTTCGGCCCTTTCCACTCAATGCTCTTCTCGAAGTGCATCACGCAGGCCGCCACGCGCTCTTCCAAGGTGGGAGGGGCCAGCTTTTCGCCGGTGGCCAGGAAGTGCTTGATTTCGCGGAAAATCCAGGGGTAGCCGATAGCGGCACGGCCAATCATGATGCCGTCCACGCCGTAGCGGTTCTTGTATTCCAGTGCCTTCTCGGGCGAATCCATGTCGCCGTTGCCGAAAATGGGAATGGTGATGCGCGGGTTGTTTTTGATGGCCGCAATCAGACGCCAGTCGGCGTCGCCTTTGTACATCTGCACGCGGGTGCGGCCGTGTACCGTCAGCGCCGAAATGCCGATGTCCTGCAGCCGTTCGGCCACTTCTTCCACGTTTTTGGTCGACTCGTCCCAGCCCAGGCGGGTTTTCACCGTTACGGGCAAGTGCGTATTACGCACCACGGCGGCAGTCATTTCCACCATCTTAGGAATGTCGCGCAGCAGGGCGGCCCCGGCGCCCCGGCAAGCCACTTGCTTCACCGGGCAGCCGTAGTTAATGTCGATAAGGTCGGGGCCGGCCAGGGTACTGATGCGGGCGCACTCGCCCATGGTTTCTACGTCGGAGCCAAAGAGCTGAATGCCAATGGGCCGCTCGTAGTCGAACACGTCGAGCTTCTTGCGGCTCTTGGCCGCATCCCGGATCAGGCCTTCCGACGACACGAACTCCGTGTACATCAAATCGGCGCCGCCTTGCTTGCACACGGCCCGGAACGGCGGGTCCGATACGTCCTCCATGGGCGCAAGCAGCAACGGGAAATCGGGCAGGGCAAGGTCGCGGATGTACACCACAGCGGCAGAACGTTAAGGAGGGGTAAGCGTATTTTGCGCAAATTTACGACTCTGCTTAACCCCGTCACCCTCATGAAAGGTTTCACCCGCGAAGATACCCTGCATCCGGCCCTGTCGTTGGTGTTGTTGTTTGTGCTGGTGCTGACCGGTGCGGTGGTGGCTTTCTTCTTGACCTTGGGAATTGGAGCTGTTAGTTACGGTGTCACGAACCAAGATGAACTTTCAAATATTGTAGCGTCTCCTGCCAAATACGTCTATGGGTGGGAGGTCCTGATGTGGATGCAAGGTCTGACGCTATTGCTAGGTTTTGGAGCATCAGCCTATATACTGCCAATCATTCGAGGACAGCAACCTTTTGATTATTTCATGCCGCGTCGCCCGGTGCCACTATGGTGGCTGCTGGCTGCCATGGTGCTGGTGGTAGTGAGCGTACCGGCTATGTCTGGCTTCATTGCTTGGAACGCCGAGATGCATCTGCCCACTTGGCTGTACGGTTTCGAGCGGTGGGCACGGTTAAAAGAAGACCAAGCCCAAGAGCTAACAACCTTTCTCACACGTTTTACCTCCTCGAATCGTTTTTTAGTAGCCGTGTTGGTGGTGGCCGTTATCCCCGCCATTGCTGAGGAGTTAACTTTTCGAGGCGTGATGCTACGCCAATTTACCCGCTGGACAGGTTCTGTACATTGGGGCGTGTGGTTATCGGCTGTCGTGTTCAGCGCCATTCACGCCCAATTCTTTGGCTTTATTCCACGGGTAGTACTGGGGGCATTGTTGGGTTATCTATTCGCTTGGAGCGGTAATCTTTTAGTACCCATTGCCGGGCACTTCACCCAGAACTTCTTTCAGCTGCTGCTCCTGTACCTGCAGCAGCGCGGCACCATTGAGTTCGACGCCGATTCTACCGAGGCCCTGCCGTGGTACACCATGCTGGTATCGGCCGTTCTATCGTTCGGGCTGCTGTACTGGCTATACCAGCGCCGTGAGGGGGCTGTTGCGCCCGCCACGACCGAAATTCACACGCTTACCAGCAAAGGCATTGCCGTTACTGCTCCGGCAGCCGGCGAGGCCCACACCCTCAGCAGCACCGGCGTGGCCAATGCCCCCGGTAGCTCCAAATCCGCGTAAAAGTCCGAAGCTCGGCTTTACCTTTCCTCCCGTCCATACCCGCTCCCGCTTGGCCTCGCCTTCCACGCCTCCTCCCGCTACCAATTCGCCCGATGTGGCCAAGCCTGCCATGTCCAACATGTGGCAGCGCATTCTGTCGGGCGTAGTGGGCGCGGCGCTGCTGCTGGGCTCCATCTGGTACAGCGAGTGGACGTTTGGGCTGCTCTTCGGGTTGATTCAGGCCCTGATGCTGCGGGAATTTTACCGCATGATGAAGGAGTTAGGCTTTAAGCCGGCGGCAATTGTAGGTATAAGCCTGAGCTTGATAATATTTGCCGCTGCTTTTGTTTACGCCTTAGTAAGCAACCTGCTGGATATAGCCCAAGCCACTGACAGGCTCTTTGTACAGGAATTATCTCACTACTTAAAGTGGGTCCGCATAGAGGTAGTTGTTATAGCCTTTTTGCTGCCTCTCATCCTGTTTTTGCGCGAAATGTATTCATGGCCCCGCGAAAAGCAGCCGTTTTCGCCCTTTCCCAACGTGGGTGTGGCCCTGATCGGCCTGTTCTACGTCACCTTGCCCATGAGTGGGCTCAACATGCTGGCTTTCGGTCCCACTGGCTACGATTACCGCCGCATCTTCGCCCTGCTCTTCCTCATCTGGGCCGCTGACACCGGCGCCTATATTGCCGGCAAAAACTTCGGCAAGCACAAGCTCGCTCCCAGCATTTCGCCTGGCAAAACCTGGGAAGGCTGGGCCGGAGGCGCTCTGCTCACCCTCGCCGTGGGCTGGGCCCTCGGCTACCTGCTGCCCGATATGCCGCTGGCGCACCGCCTCGTAGCCGCCGCCGTAGTCGCCGTGTTCGGCCCCCTCGGCGACCTGGCCGAATCCATGCTCAAGCGCAGCACGGGCGTCAAAGACTCCGGCCGCATCATGCCCGGCCACGGCGGCCTCCTCGACCGCTTCGACGCCTTCCTCTTCGTGGTGCCCGTCCTCGTCGTCCTCCAGCTGCTCTTCACCTAAGAACAGGCTGAATTTCGCCAAAAAGCCTCCCGCCAAGGCGGCGCAGGCGCCAGCCGCAGCCGCCGCAATCGTTGCTGACTTCTGGCTCCCCCTCTCCATGGGAGAGGGGGCCGGGGGGTGAGGCCCCGGTAAGGGCGGAGGTTAGCACCCTACCATCCACGACAAGCTTCCGACCCACAACTACACGCCTCCAACCGCGCCCGACGCGTCGGTAACCCCTTACGACAAGCCTCCAACCGCACCCAGAACGCTGCCAACCCCCACCGACAAGCCGCCAACCGCCGTCGAAACGCCGCCAACCATCCCCGACAGCCTCCCAACCATCCGCTACAAGCTCCCAACCCCCATCGACAGCCGGCTTCCTCGCACCGTCGGCGCCGGCAACGGCTCTTTAAAGCAGCTATAGCTCCGCTTTATGCGTATTGGGGAATCCTAGTACCTTTGGCCCGCCTTTTTCCGCCTCTCAGCGGCCGAAAAGGGCAGCCGCTGTTCTCCCATTTTCCCCACTCTCACTTCCCCCTCCCACAGACGCATGGCTGCCACTACGGTGTACAAAGAGCCGGCCCCCATTGTGGACCGCGAAAACCCCCTCGAATCGATGATGTCGCGCTTCAACATCGCGGCCGATATCCTGGGGCTTGACGACCAGACTTACAACGTGCTCAAAGCACCCGACAAGCAGGTCATCGTTAACATTCCCGTCACGATGGACAACGGCAAAGTCCGGGTGTTCGAAGGTTACCGCGTGGTGCATAACACCATCCTGGGTCCTTCCAAAGGCGGTATCCGCTACGATAAAAACGTGCACCTCGACGAGGTGAAGGCCCTGGCCGCGTGGATGACGTGGAAGTGTGCCGTGGTTGACATTCCGTACGGCGGTGCCAAAGGCGGCATCATCTGCGACCCCACCACCATGAGTGCTGGCGAAATTGAGCGCCTCACCCGCGCCTACACCCTGGCCCTGAAAGACGTTTTCGGTCCCGACCGCGACATTCCGGCCCCCGACATGGGTACCGGCCCCCGCGAAATGGCGTGGCTAATGGACGAATTCTCCAAAACCAACGGCATGACCACGCCCGCCGTGGTTACCGGCAAGCCCCTGGTTATGGGTGGTTCGTTGGGCCGCACCGAGGCCACCGGCCGCGGCGTAATGGTTTCGGCTTTGGCCGCGCTTAAGAAGCTGGGCCTGGAGCCTACCGAAGTTTCGGCTGCTATTCAGGGCTTCGGCAACGTGGGCTCATGGGCCGCGAAGTTGCTGAGCGAGCAAGGCGTGAAAATCAAGGCTATATCTGACGTAAGCGGCGCTTACTGGAACGCCGACGGCATCAACGTTGACGAGGCCATTTCCTATAAAAACGCCCACAACGGCCGCCTCGACGGCTATAAGGGCGCTACGCTGATGGACAACGCCGACGACCTGCTGCTGGCCGACGTGGACGTGCTGGTGCCCGCCGCCGTAGAAGACGTAATTACCGAGCACAACGCCCACGACATCAAAGCCAAGCTGATTGTGGAAGGCGCCAACGGCCCCACTTCGGCCTCCGCCGACCCCATCATCAACGAAAAAGGCATTCTGGTGGTACCGGATATCCTGGCCAACTCGGGCGGCGTAACTGTATCCTACTTCGAGTGGGTGCAGAACAAGCAGGGCTTCAAGTGGACCGAGGAAATGGTGACCGAGCGCGCCGACCGCATCATGAACGACGCGTTCGAGAAAGTGTACGCCACCAGCCAGAAATACAACATTCCCATGCGCATAGCGGCCTACGTGGTAGCCATTGATAAAGTGGCCCAGACCTACAAGTTCCGCGGCGCGTACTAAGCTTCCCGTAGCGCGAACTAAAACTTGGCGCTACCTTGGGCAACCGGCGCTGGCACGGCGCCCTTGCTTTCGTCTGATGACGGCCCACCCAACGCTTTGGCTGTTTGGGTGGGCCTTCTTCGGAACCCGGTCGTCTGCCGCAGGGTGGGCCGGCCGTGCACTTTGCTGATTACGACATGAAAATCCACAAAGAAGGTCGACGTATTCTGTTCTTTACCGCGCTGGCGCTGTTGGCTATAAACCTGCTGTTGCAACGCTACAACGCTGCCGCCGACGGCTTTAACAAAGTATTCGCGGTGGTATCGGTAATAGCGTTTCTGCTGCTGTTACAGTTTTTCCGCAGCCCCTTCCGCAACCTGCTCACCCACGAAGACATCGTTATTGCCCCTGCCGACGGCAAGGTGGTGGTCATTGAGGATGTGCACGAGCCAGAATACTTCGACGATGTGCGGAAGCAGATCAGCGTGTTCATGTCGCCCATCAACGTGCACATTACCCGTAACCCGGTATCGGGTGTGGTGAAATACTTTAAGTACCACCCGGGCAAGTATTTGGTGGCGTGGCACCCTAAAAGCAGCACCAAAAACGAGCGTACCACGGTAGTAGTCGAGTCGGAAGCCGGCCCCCAGGTGCTCTTCCGCCAGATTGCCGGCGCCATGGCCCGCCGCATTGTGTGGTACGTGAACGAAGGCGACGAAGTAAGCCAGGGCGAAGAGTTTGGCTTCATCAAGTTCGGCTCGCGCGTGGATATTTTCGTGCCCGTGGACACCGAAATGAAAGTACAGATCGGCGACAAGGTGAAAGGCGGTCAAACTGTTATTGCGCAGCTTAAGACTTCTTCGCCTAGCTTGTTCGGAGGTTAAAATCAATTCAAGAAAACGCAAAAAGACGGCCCCGCAGTTAAGCACTGCGGGGCCGTCTTTTTGCGTTTGGTTCGGGTAGACCATGCCTGCAGGCACAACCCAATCTTAATCGGCTAGAATGTGCGGCACAAACTCCGAGAGGTTGGTAATAACGCCTCGCTCGCGGCGGAAGCCGATGGCGCAACCTTCGCCGGCCCAGAACACGCCGGCTTGGTACTTCCGGCCTTGGGCATCGGTGGGCAAGTCGGCCCAGCGTTGGCGCACCTGGGGTTGCTGATCGTACTCGCCGGGTACGGAGCTGGTCAGGCGGCCGTTATCTACCTCGGCTACGTTCTGGCCTTCGCGCCCAAGCAAGGGCTTGCGCACAAAGTGGCCCGAGAGGTCTTCCATAGCCGCTTCCAGCAGCAATGGGTGGTGCGGAAATACCTGCCAGAGCCACGCCAGTATGCCTTTGCTCTGGAACAGCAGCGTGTAAGCTGGGTTGGCAATAATTACGTCGCGACTTTGCAGCAGCTGAACCAGGTCAGCAGTTAGTTCGGGTTCTTCATCGGCCAGAATTTCCCAGGGCACCAGCTTAAACATGAAGCCAAACCGCTGCCACTGCTCGTCTTCAATTTGGGCCCATACGCCACGCTCTTCGCCCGTCACGGAAACCTGCATGGCATCGACAGGGCAGAGGTGAACGGCCGCGAAACCGGCTTCGCGGGCGGCTTCGGCCACCACGGCGCAGTTGGTTTCGTCTTCGGCGCTGCCGGGCAGGTGCACCAGTAGCAGGCTGGGGTCGAGGTCGGGGTTAAGCTCGCGCCACTCGCGCAATTGGCCTTCCAGGCCCTCGAACAAGCCGTTAGCCTGACGTTGCTCGTCCTTGTGGCCGGCAGCTACCAGGCTGGCCCATTGTACCACGGCTGTTTCGGGTAAGCTGGTGGCGGTATCGGCGTTAAACTCGATGAGTTTCGGGCCTTCGGGGGTAGAAGCCAGGTCGAAGCGGCCGTAGAGGTGCCAGTGCCGCTCGTCGTTCCAGGAGTGACGCACGGCGCCCCACAGGTTTTGAGGAATGGCCAGCAGCTGCAGCAAATCATCCGGAATGGGGTCGGGAATGGCTTGCACGAGCATGTCGTAGAGGGTGTCAGCCGCATTCAGAAGCTCCTCGGCCTGCCGCTCGGTGAGTTGCACCGCCTCGGTAGCCAAATAGGCGGCGCAGGCGTCTTCCACGGCCCAGTCCCAGCCCAAAGCACGAATGGCCGGCGTAACATCACCGGAAAGCGGCAGCAGGCGAATCATAATAATGAAGAATGAAGAATGAAGAATGAAGAATGAAGAATGAAGAATGAAGAATGAAGAATGAAGAATTTATTTTGGTAGCCGCTTGGGAGGGGTATTGGCGCGAGTGGTGTTGAGGATGGCTCGGAGGATGCGGCATACTTCTTCGCAATCCTGGTGGATGCTGGTGTAGGCGTCGGGGCTTAGGTAATGAGTAGCGTGCAGCAGTCGGAGCCAATAACTGGTTTCGCGCGCTTCCTTGTGGGCAATACTGATTTTAGCGGCAAAGTCAGCCCTGGATATGCCACCTATGGCTTCTTCTACGTTGGCTCCAATTGACGTGCCGCTGCGCAACAATTGCTTCGATAGCACAAACTCTTGCTGCGTTTCGCGCAAATGCCGGCACAAGTTCACCACCCGGACTGCCAGCGCAAAAGACTTGTAGGCCACTACATTTTCGCTACCACTGTCCTCTGCCAGCAATTCCTCATTCTTCACTTCTCATTCTCAATTAGTATTTACCCCCCAAACCCGCCCCGAACGCCGCTGCTTCGGCTGCCGAACCCGCTGCTACGGCCCATGGTGGGAGCGGAGCTGCGGTAGGCGCCGCGCGAAAACGACGGGCTTTCCTGAATACCAGCCGTACGCGAGGTGCGAGGACCCGTGAAACCCCGCCCAAAGAACCCGCGGCCCTGGGTTTCCCGCTCGCGGGCCACGTTTTGGCGCCAGCCCGAGTTGCCCTGCATAATGCCCGAATTAGCGTAGTAACCGGGATTGGGCGTAAGGAAACGGCCCGCCATGTACCCGATGCTGCTCCACATGAGCACATCCATCATGCTGGTGCCACCCACCCGGTTTTCCGGGTTCTGACGGCTGTAATCCTGCATTTGACGTTGCAGGGCCTGTCCTTGTAGCGTATCGGTTTTGCCATCGAAGTGGTGCAGGATAGCGGCTACCTCTTCTTTGCCGGCGGGGCGTTCGGCCGTGATTTTCCAGTCGCCGGGCTTCACTTCGGTCATTTCCGTGATGACGCCCTGGCTGTACGTTTCGCCGCTCCAGTCGCCGGTCGCGGCGGCGGTGTCGGCGCGGTTGTTATCGGAGGAGCAGGCCGGCAGTACCGACAGGCCCAGGCTGGCGGCCGCGGCTACCAGCAGCAGGTTGCGGCGCCAGTCGCCGAGTTGGTAAAAGGGCTTTTTCATAGCGTGGGGAGTCTGGGAGAATACGGAAGGCGGGAGGGAATCCGAAAGGCAAGAAAGTGTACGAACTAGAACCAGCGGGCCATCATGAGGGCCAGCTCTTCGAGGTATTGTTGGTCGGTAGCGTCGAAGTCATCGAGCTGGTCGCTGTCCACGTCGAGCACCATCACCACCTCGCCGTTCTTAAGCACCGGCACCACAATTTCCGACTTGGAAGCACTGCTGCAGGCAATGTGACCGGGGAACTGCTCCACGTCGGGCACCAGTAGGGTACGGGCTTCGGCCCAACTGCCGCCGCACACGCCCTTGCCGCGCCGGATACGCGTGCAGGCCACGGGGCCTTGAAACGGGCCGAGTACCAGCTCGTCGTTTTTCACCAGGTAAGCGCCTACCCAAAAGAAGCCGAAGGTTTCCTTCAGAGCAGCCATGGTGTTGGCCAGGTTGGCTACCAAGTCGGTTTCGCCGGTAGTCAGCGCTTCAATCTGGGGGAGAATGGTGCGGTATTGGTCGGCTTTGGAAAGCGTACGGTCGATGAGAAGGTCTTCAGCCATTGAGAAGGCAGGTTTTAAATAAGTAAGCAGCAACTAAACAAAAGTAGGACGGGAAGGTGCAAACCCACGGCCCTGCTTTTGCTGGCCGCTAGTGAAACACAAACAACTCGTCGGGCCCAATGGTGCGTTGCTCGCGCAGGCCGGTTAAGCTAAGCGGCGGAGCCACCACACCGCCGGCCCCGATGCGCACGGTAGAGCTGCGCAGCACCCGGATTTCGTCCCACAGTCCCGCTTTCAGCAGCATGTTGTGCAACGACGGCCCGCCTTCCACCAGTACCGATTGCACCTGGCGGGCGTTCAAATCGTCGAGAATTACGGGCAAGAAGTCAGCATTAGCTGGCACCGTAACGTAGGTGCGGTTATCGGCGTCTTCGGCCTGGCTTTGGGTGTAGATTACGGTGGGTTGGCTGCCGTCGAGTAAATGGTGGGTGGCGGGCAGCGCCAAGGTGCGGTCGATAACCAGGCGCAACGGGTTGGGGCCGGGCCACTCCCGCACGTTCAGCTGGGGGTTGTCGTTCAGGGCAGTGCGGGTGCCCACCATAATGGCTTGTTCCTCGGTGCGCCAGCGGTGCACCAGCATTTTGGCGGCCGGGCCGCTGATGGCTACCGGTTGGCCTTCCGGCCCGGCCACAAAACCGTCGGCCGATTCAGCCCATTTCAGGATAAAATACGGCCGCTGCCGCTCCTGCACGGTGAAAAACCGGCGGTTCAGCCAGCGGCCATCTTTTTCCAGCAAGCCCGTTTGTACCCGGCAGCCGGCTTGGAGCAACTTTTCCAGGCCGCGACCAGCCACTAATGGGTTGGGGTCGAGGTTACACACCACCACATCGCGCACGCCTTTTTCAACGAGCAGATCGGCGCAGGGCGGGGTTTTACCGTGGTGCGAGCAGGGCTCCAGGGTAACATACACGCGGCATTGGCTCAAGTCTACTTCGGCGGGCACCGAAGCCAGGGCGTTAACCTCGGCGTGCGGACCGCCAAACTTCTGGTGCCAGCCTTCCCCCACAAGCTGGCCGTTGGCATCGGCCACTACGCAGCCTACCATGGGATTTGGGCGGGCGTAACCAGCCCCCAGCAGCGCCAGGTCCAGAGCGCGGCGCATCATCAGGGTATCGTGGGCAGAGAAAGTGGCAGTGTCGGACATGCACCAAATATAGAAGAGGAATGAAACGACCGGTGCGGGGCCGTAAGCCAAGCCGTTCGAGCAACATTCTAGCAGACCAACAAACAGCAATTACCCAAAGTCGGCTTGGGCCTACCGGCTACCTTTGCCGGGCCATGACTGTTCGCCAGCTTACCGATTACCTCAGCCAGCAGCTCCAAACGCTGTACCAAGCCCCGGAAGCGGCCAGCATGGCCGCGTTGGTAACCGAGCATTTGTTGCAGTTCGATTCGTTGCAGCGCCGCATGCGGGCCACCGAGTCTGTTTCGGCTGAAATTCAGGCCCAGGCCGAAGCGTTGCTGCCGCGCCTGCTCCGCCACGAGCCCGTGCAGTACGTGCTCGGCTCGGCTCATTTCTACGGAATGGAGCTACTGGTAACGCCCGCCACCCTCATTCCCCGCCCCGAAACCGAGGAATTGGTGGCGCTAATCGAGCAGGAGCAAGCCGGGCGCCGTGGTTTGCGGGCGCTGGACGTGGGCACCGGCAGCGGCTGCATTCCCATTGCGCTAAGCCGACTGCTGCCCGACAGCCAGGTGTGGGGCCTCGATGTTTCGGCCGAAGCGCTGGCCGTAGCCCAGCAAAACGGCCAGCGTTACGCTCTGGAGGTACAATGGCTACAGGCCGATATTCTGCAGCAGGACCCGCCGGGCATCGGGCCGAACAGCCTCGATATACTGGTGAGCAATCCACCCTATGTGCGGCAGTCGGAGCAAGCCCTGATGCGGCCCAACGTGCTGGCGTTTGAGCCGCACACGGCCCTGTTCGTGCCCGACGAAGACCCGCTGGTTTTTTACCGCCGCTTGGCCGCCCTAGGCCGGCAACTGCTAATGCCCGGCGGGGCTATTTACTTCGAAATCAACGAGGCATTACCCACCGAAACCGTAGCGCTGTTAAACCAGCACGGCTACCGCAATGCGCAGGCCCTGCCCGACTTAACCGGGCGCCCCCGAATGGTGCGGGCTACCAATCCGGCCTGAGGCGTGGTATTTTGGCCGGAACGGGTATGCGTGAAAAGGCCTACCTTTGCCCGCCGAAAACTCCCACTTAGCTCCCTTCAATGCCCGACGCCTCCGAGTACTACGCCCATCCCACAGCCATCCTCGACGAGGGCTGCCGCGTTGGAGCGGGTACGCGCATCTGGCATTTTTGCCACGTGAGTGCCGGGGCCGAGCTGGGCGAAGGCTGTAGCTTGGGCCAGAACGTATTTGTGGCCGACGGGGTACGCCTGGGTAACAATGTAAAAGTGCAGAACAACGTGAGCCTGTACACCGGCGTAGAATGCGCCGATGATGTCTTTCTGGGTCCTTCCGTGGTGTTTACCAACGTGCGCAACCCGCGTTCCGCCGTGCCGCGCCGCCACGAGTACCAGGCCACGCAGCTGGCCCGCGGCGTTACCATAGGTGCTAATACCACCATCGTGTGCGGCGTGAAGCTGGGCGAGTACGCCTTTGTGGGCGCTGGCTCGGTAGTTACCCGCGACGTGCCGGCGTACGCACTGGTGTACGGCAACCCGGCCAAGCGCCGTGGGTGGATGAGCCGCCTGGGCCACCGTTTGCAGTTTGATGAAAAGGGCTACGCTGCTTGCCCCGAAAGCAGCGAGGTGTACTGCCTTTCGTCGCAGAGCCAACTGATTTGTATTACTCCCGCCCCTAACGCGTAACGACCTTCCCGTGTACGAGCAATTGTTAAAGAAAGAAGCCAAGCTGGCCGTTATCGGCCTCGGCTACGTGGGCCTTCCCATTGCCCTCGAATTTGCCCGCCATACCAGCGTTATCGGTTTCGACATCAACGCCCAGCGTGTGGCCATGATGCAAAACCGCCAGGACCCCAGCGGTGAGCTGGAAGCCGAAGCCTTCGACGGCTGCGACATCACCTTCACCGACTCGCTGGAAGTACTGCGCGAGGCCCGGTTCTTTATCGTGGCCGTGCCCACGCCCATCGACGAGCACGCCATGCCCGACCTGAAGCCGCTCATTGGCGCTTCTACCACGGTAGGTAAAGTGCTGAAAGCCGGCGACTATGTGGTGTACGAATCGACTGTATACCCAGGCTGCACCGAAGAAGACTGCATTCCCATTCTGGAGCGCGAGTCGGGCCTGAAATTCCCCGGCGACTTCAAAGTTGGTTACTCGCCTGAGCGCATCAACCCCGGCGACAAGGAGCACACCCTGTCTTCCATCGTGAAAGTGGTGGCCGGCTGCGACGACGAGTCGCTCGACATCATTGCCAAAACTTATGAGCTGGTGGTGAAGGCCGGCGTGCACCGTGCGTCGTCGATTAAGGTGGCTGAGGCCGCCAAAATCATCGAAAACACCCAGCGCGACGTGAACATTGCCCTGATGAACGAGCTGTCGATGATTTTCGACCGCATGAGCATCAACACGTTCGAAGTGCTGGAAGCGGCTGGTACCAAGTGGAATTTCCTGAAGTTTTCCCCGGGCTTGGTGGGCGGCCACTGCATCGGCGTGGATCCTTACTACCTGACCTACAAGGCCAAGGAGTTGGGTTACGACGCGAAGGTTATCCTTTCGGGCCGCACCACCAACGACGGCATGGGCGCTTACATCGCACGCAAGGCCGTGCAAATGATGATTAAGCAGGGCAAGGACGTGGCCAAGTCGCACGTGCTGGTAATGGGCGCTACGTTCAAGGAAAACGTGGAGGACATCCGCAACTCCAAGGTGGCCGACGTGATTACCGAGCTGAAGAACTTCTCGGTGAACGTGGACATCGTGGACCCGCACGCCGATTCCGATGAGCTGCACCACGAGTACGGCTTCCGCCTGATTCCCGAAGACCAAATCCGCAACGATTACGACGCCGTGATTGTGGCCGTGAGCCACAAGCCGTACGTGGAAATGGACGAGGAATACTTCAAATCTATTACAGCTCCAAACGCGGTAATCGTGGACGTGAAAGGCATGTTCCGCAACAAGATGAACGAGCTGCACTATTGGAGCCTGTAATCGAATTGCTGCTCAAGGCTTGGTTGGTGCAAAGCCCTCAGGGAGCTTCGCACTGACCGAGTACCTGCATTCCAAGTCCTAAAATCCAGCTATGAAAAAGATTCTCGTTACAGGCGGCACGGGCTACATCGGTTCGCATACCGTGGTGGCGTTGCGCGAAGCCGGCTTTGAGCCCATCATCGTTGACAACTACGCCAACTCCAGCGGCAAGGTGCTGGACGGACTGCGCGCCATCTTGAGCTCCGACGTTCGGAATTACGAAGTGGATTGCACCGATAGAGCGGCCTTCCGGCGCGTGTTCGAAGCCGAATCCGACTTGGCCGGCGTCATTCACTTTGCCGCTTTTAAAGCAGTGGGCGAATCGGTGCAGAAGCCGTTGGCTTACTTCCAGAACAACTTGGGTTCGTTACTGGTGTTGCTGGAACTGATGCGCGAGTTCAAGGTGAACAACCTGGTTTTCTCGTCGTCGTGCACCGTGTACGGCATTCCCGATCAATTGCCGGTAACAGAGGAAACGCCCACCAAGCCCGCTTCTTCGCCCTACGGCCGCACCAAGCAAATGTGCGAAGACATCCTGCGTGACCTGTCGCAGGCCGATGATAACGAGGTGAAAAGCATTCTGCTGCGCTACTTTAACCCCATTGGCGCGCATCCGTCGGCTAAAATCGGCGAGTTGCCGCTGGGCGTGCCGCAAAACCTGATTCCCTTTGTTACGCAAACCGCAGCCGGCATTCGGGAGAAGCTAACCATCAACGGCGACACCTACGATACGCCCGACGGCACCAACATCCGCGACTACATTCACGTGGTGGATTTGGCCAAGGCCCACGTGGTAGCCGTGCAGCGCCTGCTAGATGGAAAAGGCGACGCGGTGGAAACTTTTAACGTGGGCACGGGCCGAGGCAACTCGGTGCTGGAAGTAGTACAGGCCTTTGAGCGTGCTACCGGCCAGAAGCTGAACTACGTGATAGGTCCGCCCCGCACCGGCGACGTGCCGGCCATTTACGCCGACGTAACCAAGGCCACACAGGAGCTGGGTTTCAAAACCGAATCTACTCTGGACGAAGCACTGGCCAGCGCCTGGAAGTGGCAGCAAACGCTGCCTGCCAACGCCTAGTTGCCCGCTTCTTTGCATCTGAACTTACTGAACAAAAAGCCTATAGCCACCGGCTAACAGCTAACAGCTCAAACAAATGAAAATCGTCATCACCGGCGGGGCCGGCTTCATTGGGTCGCACGTAGTACGCCTGTTCGTTACGAAGTACCCCGAGTACCAGATTCTGAACCTCGACGCGCTGACCTACGCCGGCAACCTCGAGAACCTGCGCGACATCGAAAACGCGCCGAACTACCGCTTCGTGAAGGGCGACCTGACCGACCAGGCGTTTGTGGATCAGCTGTTTGCCACGGAGGAGCCCGATGCCGTGATTCACCTCGCGGCCGAGTCGCACGTGGACCGCTCCATCACCGACCCGCTGGCTTTCGTTAAAACCAACGTGCTGGGCACCGTGCACCTGCTGAACGCGGCCCGTAACCTGTGGCAGCCGCTGGGCTACGAGGGCAAAGTGTTTTACCACGTGAGCACCGATGAAGTGTACGGCTCGCTGGAAATGGGCACCGACATGTTCACCGAAAGCACTTCTTACGACCCCCGTTCGCCGTATTCGGCTTCCAAGGCGTCGTCGGACCACTTTGTGCGTGCATGGTTCCATACCTACCACATGCCGGTGAAGCTGAGCAACTGCTCGAATAACTACGGCCCCAACCACTTCCCCGAAAAGCTCATTCCGCTGGCCTTGCACCGCATCCAGAACGGCGAGCCGATTCCGGTGTACGGCCGCGGCGAGAACGTACGCGACTGGCTGTTTGTAAAAGACCACGCCACGGCCATCGACGCGGTGTTCCACAAGGGCAAAGTGGGTGAAACCTACAACATTGGCGGCGTGAACGAGTGGAAAAACCTCGACCTCATTCACCTGCTCTGCGACGTGATGGACGAGAAAATGGGCAAACCCCAAGGCTCCTCACGCCAGCTCATCAAGTTCGTAACCGACCGCGCTGGCCACGACCTGCGCTACGCCATCGACTCCTCGAAAATCATGAACGAGCTGGGCTGGAAGCCTTCGGTTACCTTCGAGCAAGGCCTGCGCCAGACCGTGGATTGGTACTTCGAAAACGCCGAGTGGCTGGAGCGCGTGACCAGCGGCGCCTACCAGGATTACTACCGCCAGCAGTACGCCGCCCGCTAACTCCTTTGTAACGAACACCGAACAACGCTTGCGGCCCCTACGGCCGAAGGCAGCGTTGTTCGGTGTTCTTGTTCATCGAACCCCGATTTTCATGTACGAACAGCCCTTTCACGAGCAACCGCTCGATAACCTGACTTTCCTCGTGACCGGCGGTGCCGGCTTCATAGGGTCCAATATTGTGGAGTACCTGCTGAAGTACGGGGTAAAGAAGGTTCGCACCTTCGATAATTACTCCAACGGCTTCCGCAAAAACTTGCGCCTGTTCGAAGGCAACCCAGCCCTGGAAATTATGGATGGCGACATCCGCGACCCGGAAGCTTGCCGCAAGGCCTGCGAAGGCGTGGACGTAGTGCTGCACCAAGCCGCGCTGGGGTCCGTACCGCGTTCCATCAATGACCCCATCACGAGCAACGACGTGAACGTGGGCGGCTTCGTGAACATGCTGGTGGCCGCGAAAGACGCCGGCGTGAAGCGTTTCGTGTACGCCGCGTCGTCGTCGACCTACGGCGATTCGCCGCACCTGCCGAAAATCGAGGACCGTATTGGCAAACCCCTCTCTCCTTACGCCGTGACCAAGTATGCCAACGAGTTGTACGCCGACGTGTTCGGTAAGACTTACGGCATGGAAATCATTGGGCTGCGCTACTTCAACATCTTCGGCCCGCGCCAAGATCCGAACGGAGCTTACGCCGCCGTTATTCCGCTCTTTATCGACGCGGTGCTGCAGGGCAAGCCCCCGCGCATTAACGGCGACGGTGGCCAAACCCGCGACTTTACCTTTGTGGAAAACTGCGTGCAGGCCAACATTCGGGCCGGTTTGGTGCAGAACCCCGAGGCTGTGAACCAGGTGTATAACATAGCCGTGGCCGACCGTACGTCGCTCAACGACCTGTTCAATATCCTCAAGGAAGAAGCCGGCGTGGACATTACGCCCGAGTACGGCCCTAACCGCGCCGGCGACATTCGTGACTCCCTGGCCGATATTAGCAAGGCTAAAAACCTGCTGGGTTACGATCCGCAGGTGCGCATTCGCGAAGGCCTACAGAAAACCCTGGCGTGGTTCCGCGAAAACCAGGAATTCATCCGGCAGTCGAATTAATTAAGTAACGAACGTACGTGCCAAGCAAAGACCACGCATACCGTTCTTTGCAGTTGTAACGACCTCCCTTCCCCATGAAAGGTATTATCCTCGCCGGCGGCTCCGGCACCCGCTTGCACCCGCTCACGTTAGCCGTTAGCAAACAGCTGATGCCGGTGTATGACAAGCCGATGATTTACTACCCGCTGTCGATTTTGATGATGGCAGGTATCCGTGAAATCCTCATCATCACCACGCCCCACGACCAGGAGCAATTCCGCAAGCTGTTGGGCGACGGCAAAAACCTTGGCTGTGACTTCCAGTACGTGGTACAGGAGGTTCCCAATGGTCTGGCGCAGGCTTTTGTACTAGGTGCAGACTTCATCGGCAACGACAAAGTGGCCTTGGTGCTAGGCGACAACATCTTTTACGGTGCCGGCATGGAAGAGCTGCTCAAGAGCAACAACGACCCCGACGGCGGCGTGGTGTATGCCTACCACGTACACGACCCAGAACGCTACGGCGTGGTGGAGTTTGATGATAACCTGAAGGCGCTGAGCATCGAGGAGAAGCCCAAGCAGCCCAAGAGCAACTACGCCGTGCCCGGTCTGTACTTCTACGACAACGAGGTAGTGCAGATTGCCAAAGACCTGAAGCCTTCCGCTCGTGGCGAGTACGAAATTACCGACGTCAACCAGGAATACCTGCGTCGCGGCAAGCTGAAAGTGGGCATTCTGGGTCGTGGCACAGCCTGGCTCGATACCGGTACCTTCGAAAGCCTGATGCAGGCCGGCGAATTTGTGCGCGTGATTGAGCAGCGTCAGGGTCTGAAAGTAGGTTCCATCGAAGAGGTAGCTTACCGTCAGGGCTTCATCGACGCCGACCAGCTGCGTAAGATTGCCGAACCCCTGCGCAAAAGCGGTTACGGCGACTACCTGCTGCATCTGCCCGAGCAATTGGTTATCGGCAGCTAGTCAGTACACCGATGTAAAACAGCACGGCGCGCCCGGCTTCCATAGCCGGGCGCGCCGTGCTGTTTTACATCGGTGAAGCTAAGCCCTAAGGCAGCAACGCGCCGGCGAGCAGTGCCCCCAACACCAATACGTAAGACGGAAACCGGTCCCAGAGCAGCAGCAGAAAAGTAACGACCACCAGCACCATGTTCCAGTTGGTGTCGGGCAGCGGGTGGTAAAGCAGGAAGGTAGCGGCGCACACCAGCCCAGCCGACACGGCGTTAATGCCTTCGAGCGACGCCTTAACCACGCGGTATTGCTTGAGCTGGTCCCAGAAACGAATCAGGAAGAAGATGAGCAGGGTACCGGGCATGAAGATGCCTGCTGCCCCCACAAACGCTCCTATTACCTGGCCGCCAATGCCGTAGTCGCGCATGGCCAGGGCCCCCACGTAGGAGGCAAAGGCGAAGTTCGGCCCGGGCAGGGCCTGCGTAAGGCCGTAGCCTGAGAGGAATTCGGGGCCGGAGAGGTAGCCTTTGAACTCCACGAACTCGGTGTAGAACAGCGGAGCCAGCACCTGGCCGCCCCCAAACACCAAGGAGCCGTTGCGGTAGAAATTCTCGAACAGACGCACCGGCAGCAGCCGCGTGTAATGGCCCAGCAGTGCCGCCGCCAGGAACACCGCCAGCCATAATACGAAGTTGGCCCACTCGATGCGCAGCGGCTGCTTCTCGCGTACCACGGGCATTTTGCGGTACCGGAACGTGGTAACCAAGCCCCCGCCCAGCAGCAGCAGCGGCAGCACCCACGGCACCTGGAAGAAATACATCGACCAGGCCGATACCACCAGCAGAGCCACCGAAGTTTTCGTGTGAATAACCTTCTCGGAAATTTTGTAGGCCGAAAACGCCACGAAGCCCACCGCCACCGGCTGCACGAACCGCACCACCTGGGCTATCTGGGCTTTGTCGAGGTAGCTCATGCTCAGGCCCGCCACAGCCATGATGCATACCGAGGGCAGCATCCAGATCAGCAGGGTGAGGTATGCCAAATTGGGCCCGCCCAGCCGAAACCCGATGGCCGTAATGGTTTGGGTGGAAGTGGGGCCGGGCAATACCTGGCACAGCGCCATGAGCTCCAGCAGCTCGGCCGAGGTGAGGTAGCGGCGCTTGTCTACCAGTAAGCGCAGCATCATGGCAGTGTGCGCCTGCGGCCCACCAAAGGCCGTTAAACCGAGCACGGCCACATCCTTCAGGAAAATAATGCCGCGGACCCGCCGCGTGCGTACGCCGCGCGGCGGAGGAGCCAGCTGTACCGGCGTGTCGGCTTCCAAAGGCTGTTGCTGCACGGGTGGGGCAATGGGATAGTATTGTAAAGAAGCACAATCCGGTCGACACAACAAGCCGTTGCGCCGGGCCAAACGGTTCGAAAAGAGACGGATAGCCGCGAGTTTACGAGGGCAAGAAACGTTCGTCAGCCTCTACCTAAACAACAAAAGCCCAGCCGCCAGGGCCGGGCTTTTGTAAGTTATTCTGAAAACTAAGTCTGATTGGAGCAGCTTGATTTAAACCAGACTGTGTCCGATCAGGATCTTACTTCTTCTTCAGACCCAGCTCAATGAGACGTTCGTTCAGGAATTCGCCGGCGGTAATATCGGCTTCCTTCTTGGGGTTTTCGGGCGTTACGCAGTGCTCCAGGGCAGCCAGGCTCATTTCGGAGCGCGGGTGCATGAAGAACGGAATGCTGTAGCGCGAGGAGTTCATTTTTTCGCGGGCGGGGTTCACCACGCGGTGGATGGTGCTCTTGAGCACGCCGTTGGTCAGGCGCTGTAGCATGTCGCCCACGTTCACCACAATTTGGTCGGGCAGCGCGGTAATGGGAATCCACTTGTCGTCGCGGCGCTTCACCTGCAGGCCATCGGCGGAGGCGCCCATGAGCAGAGTAATCAGGTTGATGTCGCCGTGTTCGGCGGCGCGCACGGCGTCGGCCGGTACCGCATCGGGGTTCTCGATGGGGTAGTAGTGAATGGGACGCAGGATGCTGTTGCCGTTCCGTACCTTGTCGTCGAAGTAGTTTTCCGGCAGCTTCAGGTACAGGGCAATGGCGCGCAGCACGTCTTTGCCGGCAGCTTCCAGCGTTTTATAGGTTTGCAGAGCTGTTTCGCGGAACGTGGGAATCTCCTTGGGGAAGATGTTGTCCGGGTACTCGTTTTTGATCGGGTCGTTCGGGTCGTCTACCTCCTGGCCCACGTGGAAGAACTCCTTCAGGTCGCCGGTGTTGCGGCCCTTGGCGTGTTCCTTGCCCTTGCTGATGTAGCCGCGCTGGCCGGCTAGCTCCGGGTTTTCGTATTGCTGCTTCACCTCGTCGGGCAGGCTGAAGAAAGCTTGCACGTCGCGGTACAGCGTTTGGGTCTGTTCGTCGTTCAGACCGTGGTTTTTGAGCGCCACAAAGCCGATGTTCTGGTAGGCTTCGCCGAGGTCCTGTACGAACTTGGCTTTGCGCTGCGGGTCGCCCGAGCGGAAGTCCGCAAGATCGAGCGACGGAATTTCGTCCAACAATTTTTCGCTCATAGCGAATTCAAAATATACTTTTGGGGAAACCTTACGTACTGCGGCAAGGTACTCAAAAATTCACTTTTGTGCAGGGATGCCGCCTGCTGCATAATACCATCATACTGCCTCCACCATGAAAAAAGCCCTTTGGCTGCTGAGCGCTGCCGTGCTCGGTCTTTCCGCCTGCGACACCACCCGCCAGCAGGCCGACACCGCTTCGGCCACCGCCGAGCAAGTACGCACCACCGCTGCCGCCGCCACTATGGAAAAGAACGGCATCCGGCTCACGCCGTTTACCGACTCGCCGAAATATCCCTCGGCTGGCCTGCGCCTAAAAACGCCCACCGCTAACTCCACCGTGCCAAGCGGCGCTGTGCCCTTCAGCTACGACCTGACCAACTTCCAGCTCACGAAAATGACTGGGCACCAGCACGGCGAGGAAATGGCCAACTCGGCCCAGGGCCAGCACATTCACAACATCGTGGACAACGAGCCCTACACGGCCCACTACACGCCCTCGTTCACCAAGCCCATTGCCGACGGTCAGCACGTGGTGCTGTCGTTCCTCTCGCGCTCCTACCACGAGAGCCTGAAGCACCGCACCGCTTACGACCTGCGCGTGATTAACGTGGGCAACGCCCCCGCCACGCCCCTGAACATCGACTTAGCCGGCAAGCACATGTTCTATAGCCGCCCCAAGGGCGAGTACACCGGCAAAGACGCTCAGAAGGTGATGCTCGACTTTTACTTGGTGAACACCACCCTCGGGCCCGACGACAACAAGGTGCGCGCCACCATCAACGGTACTGAGTTTATGCTGGATCAGTGGGCGCCCTACATGATGGAAGGCCTGCCCATGGGCCAGAACACCGTGAAGCTGGAGCTGGTAGACGCCAGCGGCAACCTGGTGCCCGGCCCCTACAACTCGGTAACCCGCACGTTTACGCTGGCTCAGTAAGGGCTTTCTGCTGCATTGCGTCACCGCCCGCTTTCCGTCAGGAGGGCGGGCGGTGCTGTTTTCTGGGTGTTGCCTTTACAGTCGCTTCCCCCGGCGCACCTGCCACTCCAGCAGCAGCTCGAAGTAGGGCAGCAGGCGGTCGGAACGGCGACGCAGTTCCTCGACGGTGTAGCCAGCGCCCACGTAGGTTCCTTGGCCGGGGCGGTAGCGGTAACGGTTTTGCAGGCTTTGCAGCCAAATGCTGCCGCTCAGGGCCAGGGCGCCGGCGCGGCGTTCGTAGGCCAGCTCGGGGCCGTGCTGGCGGGTGAAGGCGCGGAGGTAAATGAGGGCCGTGGGTCCGGCTTCGTCGGGAATGAGGGCGGCGCGGTTGTGGGTGCGCTGCTCCAGGAAGCGGTACCCGGCGCGCAAGCTGCTTTGGCCGCGCCGGCCGTTCCAGCCCCGCCTAATGCCCGCGCTCAGGTCGTGCACAATGGTGGTATCGAGCGGACTCTCGCGGAACTGGGGCCAGCGCAGCAGGCCGATGCGGTTTTCGCGGCGCTGGTAGTCGGCGGTGGCCAGCCAATTGGGCGTGAACTGGTAGCTGAGGTGTTGCTCCAGCTCCAGCACACGGCTGGCGCGGTTGCGCAGGGCTTCGCTGGCCCGGTCGCGCACCTGATAGCTCACCCATAAGTGGTAGGCGGCACGCCAGCTGAAGTTGCCAGGGGCCCAGGTAAAGCCCGGCTCCCAGTGCAGCAGGCGGTCGGTGTAGTTTTCGGCACTTTGTTCGGCCTTAATAAACACGAACTGCCGATACTCGCCCCACATGGCCAGCGACGTACGGAAAGTGGGATGCCAGCGCGAGGTTAGGCTCAGGCGCAGCTGGTTGCTGGCTTCGTCGCGGTCCTGGTTGTTGGCGCTGCTGGGCGTGTTCACCCGCAGCAGCTGGGCCGTGGTGCCAATGCCAATGGCCTGCTTGGGCGTGGGCAGCCACGTAAGCTCGCCTTGCCACTGAGTGGTTTGTTCCACAATGTCCCGTATCTGTTCCCGCTCGGTGGCCTGGCGTAGGCGGGTGGGGGAGAGGTTGCGGTTGTTGTTGAGGGCGTAGGTACGGGCGCGCTCGTGGTAGCCAAACAGGGCACGAGCCTGCAGCTTGGCGCTGGTAAGCGTCAGCTCCTGGCGCGTATCGAGCTCGTATTGCTGATAGCCCACGTTTTGCATGGTATCGGCGGAAGCTAATACGCGCCGGTAGCGGAAGGAGCGGGTGGGCAGCAGCAGGGTGTTGTCGGAGCGAAAGGCGGCCTGGCTGCCCAGTTGGTACGCCCAATTGAGCTGCGCCGCGGCGGTGTCGCTCTGAATGCGCTGCACATTGCCCGCCTGCCCATCGGGGGCCAGAAGGTAGTCCTCGGTGCGGTTGTGGCGGTAGCCCAGGCGCAACGAGCCGGTGGCATTTTCGTCGAGGCGGCGTTCGTACCAAGTGTCGGCCACGGCCCGTTCCCAAATGCGCGGCCCTAAATGACTGCGCGTGCCGCTCAGGCGCAGGCTTACGGGGTCGGGTAGGCCGGGCAGGGGGCGAAACACGGCAATGAGCGCGCCGCCGTAGCTGAGGCCCAGGTCCTGAATGCCGTTGCGCATGTCGTGGGCCAGGCCGCCCAGCAGGAGGGCCTGCACGCTGGAAACGGTATCGGCGGCGTTGGTGGGACGCAGCCGGTTCTGCCAGCCCACGCGGCCCAGCCACGTAGCGGTCCGAATGCGGTTGGCGCGGTTCTCGTCGTAGCGCACCTGCTGGCCCAGGTGCCAGGCGCGGTTCAGGCGCAAGGTGTGCAGCAGGTCGCCGTGGTAGTCTTCGCGCACGAAGGGCGGGCGGCCGCGGGTGTCGTACACCCACTCGGAAAGGAAGCGGTAGCGCAGCTGCTGGCGGCTACCCAGGGCCAGCAAGCCGTACGTATTGCTTTGCTGAACGTACGTACTCACGCCCACGCGCCGCGCCCGTACCGCCACCCCCAACACAGTATCGGCGGGAACGTAAAGTGGGGTTATAGCGGTGGGTTGAGCGTTAGGCACTACCTCCTGCCCCACGGCCGGGCGTGCCAGCAGCCAGCAGCCGGCCAACACAACCACAAGAAGGCGGGCGAAGCGGCCCATGAAAGAGTAGGAATATGCCCGAAGCCACACAAAGTAGTTAATTAGCGCCCCGCTTACAAGCCCGTTCGGGGCTGATCATAACCCGCTTATGTGATGCCTTTGCAAGGGCATAAGCGTAATTTTGAGCCTGGCTTTGCCCCCCTTTCGAAACTTCCCGTTACTTATGGACGTCTAGAGGTCGGGTTACGCCAAGCTCAGCAGCCTTCATTCCGTCCCGTACCACTGTTCACAAGCATGCAGAAACTACTTCTATCATTGGGCCTTACCGTGGGGATAGTGGGCGGACTTTGCAGCCACGCACAGGCCCAACACGCCGTTTGGGCCTCGAAAATAGTAGAGGTATCGTCGCAGAAAGCCGAGGGCAAAGAGCCCTTTTCGCCCGAAAAAGTATTGGGAGAACCGAACGCTTTGCCTTTAGGCCAAATCAGCAACGACGCCTGGATTCCAAAAAAAGAGGGAGCCAAGGAATTCATCGAAGTCAAGTTTGCCAAGTCCCTCGTGGCCCGGCAGGTAACGGTGGTGGAAAACTTTAACCCCGGCTCCATTATCCGCATCGAGCTGGTGGACACCCGCGGCGAAAGGCACGAGGTGTACAAAAACGATAACCCCGGCCCCATTCCCGACATCTTCCGCACGCTGCAGGTTAAGTTTAACCCCGGCACCTTCCGCACCATTGGCATTGTGGTGACCATGAACACGGCCAAGGTGAACGGGGTGAACCAGATCGACGCCATCGGCATGGCCGACGTAACCGACGTGATGGTGAAAAAGGACTTCCGTACGGTGCCCACGGCCGCCAGCGAAGACGGCGCCGTGGCCTTCGACTCGGCCATGGTGAACCTCGGCCCGAACGTGAATACCAAGTTTACCGAAGTACGGCCCGTAATTTCGCCCGACGGACGCACCCTGTTCTTTGCCCGGCAGTACGCTCCCGGTAACGTGGGCGGCGGTAAAGACGGGCAGGACGTGTGGTATTCCACGCTGGCCAACCCCAAAACCAAAGCCTGGAACCCGGCCAAGAACCTGGGCGCCCCGGTTAACACGCCCGGCCCCAATGGCCTGGCCTCGGTATCGGCCGACGGCAGCTCGGCGCTGCTTATCAACCGCTACCTGCCCGATGGTTCGCTCGACCCCAAGGGCGCCAGCATGTCGCGGCGTCGCACCTCCGGCTGGAGCCAGCCCGAGAACCTGAACATTCAGGATTTCTACAACGACGACCCCGAAAACGTCGACTTCTTCATGACCACCTCGGGCAAGCAGCTGCTGATGGCCGTGGAGCGCAAGGACAGCAAGGGCCAGCAGGACTTGTATGTGAGCCTGCGCCAGCCCGACGGTTCCTGGAGCCGGCCGGTGAACCTGGGCGGCAACATCAACACCAAGAAGGCCGAGTTTGCGCCCTTCCTGGCCTCCGACGGCAAAACCCTGTACTTCGGCTCCGACGGCCATACGGGCTACGGCAAAAGCGACATTTTCTACAGCAAGCGCCTCGACGATACCTGGACGAACTGGACCAAGCCGCGCAACCTCGGGCCCAGCATTAACTCGCCCGCCGACGACGCTTACTTTACCCTCTCCGCCGCCGGCGACGACGCCTACCTGGTGTCGGACCGCAACGGAACCGACGGCTCGCGCGACATTTTCCGCATTGCCCTCACGCCTAAAAACCGTCCCGAGGTAGTGGCACTGGTGCGCGGCCGCGTGCTCGATGCCGTAACCAAAAAGCCCGTGGCGGCCACCGTGCGCTACGAGAACCTGATTACCGGCGAGGAAGTGGGTGTGGCCGAAACCAATCCCACCGATGGCAGCTATACCATTGTACTGCCCGTGGGCGCCCACTACGGTTACCGCGCCGATGCCAAAGGCTACCTCGCCGAAGACCAGAACCTTGACATTACCGACCGCCGCACCTACTCCGAAGAAACCCAGGACTTGTTTCTGATTCCGTTCCAGGTGGGCCAGAAGATCAAGCTTAACAACATCTTCTTCCAGCAGAGCCGCTACTACCTGCGCGAAAACTCCTACCCCGAGCTGGGCCGTTTGGTGAGCATCATGAAAAACTACCCGCAGGTAGAAATTAAGCTGGAAGGCCACACCGATAACCAGGGCGACCCGGCCCTGAACCTGAAACTGAGCATCGACCGCGTGAACGAGGTGAAGAAGTACCTCGTGAGCAAAGGCATTGCCGGCACACGCATCACCACCGAAGGCTTCGGCGACACCAAGCCCATCGGCAGCAACGACCAGGAAGACACCCGCAAACTCAACCGCCGCGTGGAGTTTGTGATTACCAAGAAATAATACGCAACTGTCCTATCCCTAACGCAACAGCCCGCCTCCGGTACCGGAGGCGGGCTGTTGCGTTAGGGACGTGGCGCGGTGGCGGGCGCGGTTACGTAAGACGCTGCTCGTCGCGGCCGGGCTTGGTGGCGCTGTTCTGGCCGCCGGGGTTGGCAATGGAGTCGCGCATGTCGGTGTCGGCCTGTACGTTGCGCATTTTGTAGTAGTCCATCACGCCCAGGTTGCCGCTGCGAAAAGCTTCCGAAATGGCCTTGGGAATTTCCGCCTCGGCTTCTACCACGCGGGCCTTGGCTTCTTGGGTTTTAGCGCGGTTTTCCTGCTCTACAGCCACTGCCATGGCGCGGCGCTCTTCGGCCTTGGCTTCGGCCACTTTCAAGTCGGCGTTGGCCTGGTCGATTTGCAGCTTGGCGCCAATGTTTTCGCCGATGTCGATGTCGGCAATGTCGATGGAGAGAATTTCGAAGGCTGTGCCGGCATCCAAGCCCTTCTGCAGCACCAGTTTGGAAATTTTGTCGGGGTTTTCCAGCACCTCTTTGTGCGAAATCGAAGAGCCGATGCTGGTTACGATGCCTTCGCCCACGCGGGCCAGAATGGTTTCTTCGCCGGCGCCGCCCACTAGCTGCGCAATGTTGGCGCGCACCGTAATGCGGGCTTTGGCAATAAGCTGAATGCCATCCTGGGCTACGGCCGCCACGTTGGGCGTGTTTATCACCTTTGGGTTTACCGATGTGGTAACGGCCTCAAACACGTCGCGACCAGCCAGGTCGATGGCCGTGGCTTGGTTGAACGAGAGTGGAATGCCGGCTTTATCGGCTGAAATCAGGGCCTTGATAACCGTAGGTACGTTGCCGCCGGCCAGGTAGTGTGTCTCCAAATCGTTGGCCGTCAGGTTCATGCCGGCCTTGGTGGAGGTAATCAGCGAGTTTACAATGAGGGAGGGCGGCACCTTGCGCACCCGCATCAGCACCAGCTGAAACAGCCCCACCCGCACGCCGGAGAAGATGGCCGTAATCCAAAGGCTGATGGGGAAAAAGTACAGAAACACCAGGAGCAGGACGGCACCTAGTATGACGGGCAGTAGCGGAAAATCCATAATGGTGGGGGTTGACGGCCGTAGTTAGCGCATTTTGGCCGAAGTAGTGCGCCGCAGCCCGAAGCGAGGTGGGCAACTGCGGCCGCAAGGCACTGCAGTTCTTGGTAAAAAGCCTACGCGGCTGCTACCACAATGCGGTTTTGGTCGATGCGTAGCACGCGCACGGCCGCGCCAGATTCCACAAACTCACCTTGCGTAGTGGCTTCGCGGCGCTCCTCGCCAAAAAGCACCGTGCCTGCCGGCCGTAGCGCCGACAGCGTGCGGCCGATCTGGCCAAGCTCCACATCGGGCCGGCGCACATCGTCGACGCGGGCGGTGTTGCGGGTGGTAAGGGCAAAGCGGTTGACCGACTGCGGGCGAAGCCCAATCCAGACCACCACGGCCACGAGCAGCACGGAAGCCGACAGGAGCACGTGGCCGGTGGTAGGGCCCAGGTCGCGGTAGCTGAGCCAGATGCCCACGGTAAGCAGCACGAAGCCAGCCAGGCCCACAATTGTTGTGCCCGGAATCAGGAGCACTTCGGCCACCAGAAACAACGCTCCGAAGAGCAGCAAAACGACAATCAGCAGCCAGTCCATAACAAAGGAAAAGTTTGCGAAAGAGGAAGTTAGCCGCTCCCGCCGGAGTGACTACTGAAAATATACGCCTCAAAGAAACAGATTAGCCCGTGATGCGGCTATATATTCCGATCAGCCGCCACGCTTTGCCTGGTTTTCTGCCGGCTGACGCCCGTTTTATGCTGAATTTCCCTACCGCCACCGTGCCCGATTCCAACTCACCGGGCCTTG
The DNA here is from genome assembly GCF_039541855.1 of Hymenobacter koreensis. NCBI lineage: Bacteria > Pseudomonadati > Bacteroidota > Cytophagia > Cytophagales > Hymenobacteraceae > Hymenobacter > Hymenobacter koreensis. The sequence goes on along the minus strand of NZ_BAABHA010000002.1, from coordinate 1,256,791 downwards.
TTATGCTGGCTGCCATGATGGGCCAGGTGCCTTACCTAACGCCCGCCGACATCGAGCAGATGCTGCCGCTCTGGAAACGCCAGATAACGCTGCGCCGCCACGACTTTCTCATCAGCGAAGGCCAAATGGAGCAGCACCTGTATTTCGTGGTCGATGGCACGCTGCGCATTTACCTGCCCACGGCCGCCGAGGATATTTGCGTGGGCTTTGCTTACGCTAATACCATGGTGTGCTCGGTGCCGTCGTTTATGGGCGGCAAGCCGTCGGATTACTGCATTCAGGCCCTGAAGCAGTGCGAACTGGTGGCCGTGAACCGCGCCGACTGGCTGAACCTGCTCGATACCAACGCCAACTTCGGGCGGTTCTGGCGCATGGAAATGGAGCGCGCCGTGCTGGGCCAGATCGAGCGGCAAATTGACTTGCTGCTGCCCGAGCCCCAGCAGCGCCTCGACCGCGTGCGCACCCGCAGCCCCCGGCTGTTCCAGCTCATTCCCAAAAAATACATTGCCTCTTACCTGCGCATGACGCCGGAAACCCTCAGCCGGCTGCGCTAAATCTTGATTCCAATCAAGGCGCGGCTTTGCGGGGGCGCTGACATTTGTAGAAACGAAACGCTATGAAAACCAACGCTCTTCTTCAGAACCTGCAAGCCGCCGTGCGCCGCCTGCAAACCGTCGTCGAAACCGAGTTAAAACCGCTGAGCAGCGAGGTGCTGAACGCCAAAGCCCGCCCCGAGAGCTGGAGCGTGCTGGAGTGCCTGGAACACCTGAACCGTTACAGCCGCTACTACAACCCGGCCTTTGCCCAAGCCCTGCAGCCGGCCCGTCAGCCGGTTTCGGAGGCGGCCGAGGTGCGCTACAGCTGGCTCGGCCGCAAGTCCCTGGACATTGTGCGGCCCGGCAACGGCAAAGCCAGCAAAACTGTGAAACACATGAACCCCGCCGGCAGCCGCCTCAGCCGCGGCGTGCTCGATGAGTTTCTGCAGCACCAGCAGGAACTGCTTACGCTTCTCGCCAATGCCCAGGCGGCCGACCTTAATCAGAAAGCCGTACCCGTGGAGTTTTTTAAGCTGCTGAAGCTGCGCACCGGCGAGGCATTAGAGTTTGTGGTGCTGCACGAAGAGCGGCACATGCAGCAAGCGCAGCGGGCGGCCCAACACGCCCAGGTAACGGCGCCAGTGCTGATGGTGTAAGCCCTTGGTTGGCGGGCGACAATCCATCCAAAGCCGCTTTTTTGCGTATCGGCAGGGCATGATGCAACAACGCGAAGTAACCGATACGCACAACACCACTTGGGCCTGCGTGCAAGCCTATACCGGTGTAGATAGCACCGTGGCCGCCGAGGCCGCCGAACGCAGCGAAACCACCGGCGGCGCCGTGCCCGTGGTGTGCACGCCCACAGGCGGCGCGCAAACTGTACGCCTAGAGCTAGGCAAAGACTGGTTCGAAAATCTTTCCGACGAAGAGCTTACCGCCGCCATAGAAGCCGCTCAGTAGTTTAAGTATTGTGCAAAAAGCCAGAACCCGACCGCAACTACTGCGGCCGGGCTCTGGCTGTCAATCGACTACAGAATCCGCGCAATCCGATGAATCCGCCGAAATCTGTGGTCTAGTAAGCTTGCGCAAAGTACACGCGGCGCTTGCTTGGCTGGCCGGTTACCATGCACACGCCGTCTTCATCGGGCTCATTGAGGGCAATGCAGCGGATGGTGGCTTTGGTTTCTTCCTTGATGCGCTTCTCGGTTTCGGCAGTGCCGTCCCAGTGGGCCACCACAAAACCACCCTTGTCGTTAAGTACCTGCTTGAACTCGTCGTAGCTATCTACGCGGGTGGTGTTTTCCTCGCGGAAGTTGTAAGCCTTGCGGTAAATGTTCTGCTGAATATCGGTCAGCAGCGTGTCCACGCTGTTCACGATGTCGGCCAGCGGCAGGTTCATTTTCTCCTTGGTGTCGCGGCGGGCTACTTCCAGCGTGCCGTTGTCCAGGTCGCGGGCACCCACGGCAATGCGTACGGGCACACCTTTCAGCTCCCATTCGGCAAACTTAAAGCCGGGACGCTCGGTGTCACGGTCGTCAATCTTCACCGAAATGCCGCGCTCAATTAAGCCCATTTGGATGGGACGAATGCGCTCCAGCAGCTCGTCGAGCTGGCCGGTTTTGTAAATGGGCACAATCACTACCTGAATGGGCGCCAGCTTGGGCGGCAACACCAGGCCTTCGTCGTCGGAGTGGGCCATTACCAAAGCGCCCATCAAACGGGTGCTCACGCCCCAGGAGGTACCCCATACGTGCTCCAGCTGGCCGTCTTTGTTGGCGAACTGCACGTCGAAAGCCTTGGCGAAGTTCTGACCAAGGAAGTGCGAGGTGCCCGCCTGCAATGCTTTGCCGTCCTGCATCATACCTTCGATGCAGTACGTGTCCAGGGCCCCCGCAAAGCGCTCCGATTCCGTTTTCACACCTTTCACCACGGGTAGCGCCAGCCACTCTTCGGCAAACTCGGCGTACACGTTCAGCATCTGACGGGTTTCAGCCACGGCCTCTTCGGCGGTGGCATGGGCCGTATGGCCTTCCTGCCACAGGAACTCGGCGGTGCGCAGAAACAAGCGGGTGCGCATTTCCCAGCGCATCACGTTGGCCCACTGGTTGATGAGCAGGGGTAGGTCGCGGTAGCTCTGGATCCAGTTTTTGTACGTGCTCCAGATGATGGCCTCCGAGGTTGGGCGAATGATTAGCTCCTCTTCCAATTTGGCATTGGGATCCACGCGCAGCTTGCCGGGGTTATCGGGGTCGGTTTGCAGGCGGTAGTGGGTTACCACGGCGCACTCTTTAGCAAAGCCTTCGGCGTTTTGCTCCTCGGCCTCAAACATGCTGCGCGGCACCAGCAACGGAAAATAAGCGTTCTGGTGGCCGGTGCGCTTGAACATGTCGTCGAGGGTGCGCTGCATCTTCTCCCAAATGGCGTAGCCATAGGGTTTGATAACCATACAACCGCGCACGGGCGAGTTTTCGGCCAGGCCGGCCCGCTTAACCAACTCGTTGTACCACAGGGAATAATCCTCGCTGCGCTTGGGCAACTGTTTGCTCATGTTGGAGTATCTTAGAGAAAGTAAAATGGTTCCCGGAAGTGGTACAAGATTTGAGTACTACAAAAGGGCACCGTTTGGGGCCAAAAATACGTTATTAAACCGGAGCATTACGCCCTAGCTGGTTGGGGAGGTTACGGCCGGTTTTGGGCCTTTCTCTCCGCCTATCGATTCTACCTTTTCGCGTCCGCCTGCCATGAAACCCATTTCAACCACCCTTTTGCCCGCCCTGGCCTTGCTCACGCTCGGCGGTTGCGCAGGCACTTCCGGTTTGGCTACCACCGAGCCGGACGGCGTTTATTATTCCTCTAAGGACCGCACCACGGAAGTCGTGACGGCCTCTACCGGCAGCTCGGTGGGTGACGTAGCTGCTTCCGACGACCCTAACGCGGTAGATAACCCCGAGTACCAGGACGACCGTCGTTCGTCGGCCCGTGGCCGTACTTCCGACGAGTACTACGACGACGATTACAGCTATTCGGCGCGTATCCGGCGCTTCCACCAGCCGTATTACCGCGGCCTGGGCATGGGCTACTACGATTTTGCCTACGTCGATCCGTTCTGGTACAACCCGGCCGCCGCGTTTTACGGCTACGATGCCTTCGGCTTTCCCGCTTACTACGGCCCGCGCTATGGTGGCTTTTACGACCCCTTCTGGGGCGGTTACGGCGGCGTAAATATCAGCATCGGCTTCGGCTACGGGTGGGGTGGCCCGTGGGGCTACCGGCCGTACCGCTACGGCTTTGGTGGCTACCGCAACGGCTTTTACGACGGCTACTACGCTGGCATGTACGGTAACCCCGGGTATTACGGCAACGGCTTCGGCTGGAACGGTTACCGCAACGGTGGGCGCAACGTGAACTACGGCCCGCGCCGCGAGCGTAACAACGAGGCCCTGAACAGTGGCGGCCGCTCCAACGGTGGCCGCCCAAGAACCGATGACCTGGGTGGCCGCGTGGTTACCGGTAATGGCAACCTAACCAACGGGTCGAACTCCGGCTCTAGCCCGGTGGTAAATCCGCGCCGTCCGCGGGTGGTTGAAGATAACCAGACGACCGGCACCGGTGGCGGCAAAACCATTGCCACCGACCGCAACACCCGCCTCGACAACGTAACCCAAACCCAGGAGCAACCTGCCACGGGTCCGGGCCGCGGCCGTCTCTACCGCATTGTAGACACCGAGGCAGTGCCCGAAACCGGGGGTGTACGCACTGGCAATCAGCCCGAGCGTGTTACCAAAGAGCAGTTTAACACGGGCCGTCCCGACCGGGTAACCCAGAATGCCGAGGAGGCCGCACCGCAGGAAACCTACACCCGGCCACGTCGGGAGCGGGTAGCTGATGGTGGCGGGCAACCGGTGCAGCAGCCCCAGCAGTACGAGCGTCCGGCCCGCCGGGAGCGGAGCTACGAGGCGGCCCCCAGCCGTTCGTACGAGGCGCCGCGCAGTAATTCCGGCGGTAACTACGGCGGAGGCAACTCCGGTGGCAGCAGCTCGGGCGGTTCACGTGGCCGAGGTCGTGTTCAATAGGGTCGTTTAGCAAGGCCCCTGGTACTTATAGATTCTCTTCAGCCATGAAACGCTATTATTTTGCGCTGGCCCTGTTGGGTCTGGCTAGCCACGCCTTTGCCCAGAGCGAAGCCGATGCCCTCCGTTTTTCACGCACGCAATTCGGCGGCTCGGCCCGTACTCAGGCCATTGGCGGAGCCACCACTGCGCTTGGAGCCGATGTAGGGAACCTTAGCGGCAACCCCGCCGGGCTGGGTCTTTTTCAGCGTTCAGAGTTTACGTTTACCCCGGGCTTCGGCCTTGCCAATACCAAGACCAGCGGCTTAGGTACCTCGGTTTCGGATGAGCGCAACAGCTTGCACGTGGCCAATCTGGCGGTAGTGCTGGCCAACCGCCTCCCCGACGACGACCACACCTCCGACTGGCGCAGCGGCGCGCTGGGCATTGGGTTTACCCGCACCAACGATTTCAACACCCAGTTCCGCTACAGCGGTGCCGTTGACGACCGTGCGTCGGTGTATCAGCGGTTTCGGGAGCCACGCATCGATACAACGGCCATTTTCCGCCAATACGACCGGGACCAGTACTACGACCTGGACGCCCTGGCTTACGGGGCGCTGATTACCAATGTGCGGGCGAACGGGGAAGTGTACATTCCCACTGCGCTCCAACGAGCCGGCGTTATCACCCAAAGCGGGGTAGTAACCAGCTCGGGCGCACAAACGCAGTTCGATATTGCTTACGGCGCCAGCTACCGCGACAAGTTATACCTGGGCGGCGCGCTGGGCATTGTAACCACGCGCTACAACGAAACCCGCGAGTTAACGGAAACCGACGCCGACCCGACCACTTCGTTTAACAGCCTCACCCAGCGCGACGAGGACCAGTTCAGGGGGAGTGCCCTAAACCTGCGAATTGGTGCTATTTACCGCCTCTCCGATTGGGTACGCCTGGGCGCTACGGTGCATACGCCCACGTTCGGCTCCCAGACGATTTCCTACACCACTTCGCTTAGAACCACGTTCAGTCCGGCTTTGCGGCTGACGAACAACCAAACCACGGCCGGCGAGAACGTAGCCATTGAGCCCGGCGAGTTTTCGTACCGCCTCAATACCCCGTGGCGGGCCTCCGGCGGCGTGGCCGTGGTAGCGGGCAAGTATGGTTTCTTCTCCGGCGACGTGGAGTACGTGGACTATTCATCGGCCCGCTTGCAGGACGATCCTAACGACGACTTCAACGACAATTTCGATATCGAGAACCAAGCCATCGAAGAGAATTACCGCCCGGCAGTAAACGTTCGCCTGGGCGCCGAGGGCCGTTTCGATGTGTTTCGGGTGCGGGCCGGTTACGCCCGCTACGGTGACCCGTTCGCCAACAGCGACTTCGACCGCACCCAGCAGTTTTTCACGGGTGGCGTAGGCTTGCGGCAGAAAAACCTCTTCCTGGATCTGGCCGGCGTATACACCAAGTCCGACCGCTTTTACCAGCCCTATACCCTGGCCAGCGACCTGCAGCCGCGGGTTCAAGTACAGAACAACCGCTTTACTACCACCGTTACCTTGGGCGTGCAGTTTTAAGGACGGCAATACCAGTAAACGCCAACGGGCGGCTTTCGAGAGAAAGCCGCCCGTTGGCGTTAAAGCAAGGGGAAAGACGGGCCTTAGCGCACAACTTTCACGTTCAGCACCAAGTTGCCTCTCGCCGTAACCTCGGTTACGCGTATCAGACCAGGGCGGCCTTCCTGGGTGCGAAATGCTACAATTTGATCTTTGGCGAGGGCGCCGGTACGCGTGCCCAGCGCCGAACCCGCTGCTACTCCCGCCTCAATGCTGGCCGGTGAGTTGGCCTGGTTGAATTGGTCAATGGAAAGGGCGGCTATTTTAATGCCGGTAGCACGCCTGACGCTCCAGGCATTTACGCCCAGCACGGGATTGGTGCGGGCGGCGGCGTCGGTAGGGGAGGCCAGGGTGGGGGCGCCAGCGGCGTTTGGCACGAACAAAATGTCGATTAGCCGTTGAAACTCGGGCTGCCTGGCTGCATGGGGCGGAAGGGCATTGCCGCGGCGAGTAGGCAGAATAGCGCGGCTGCTTACGGTGCTTGGCGGCTGCAACACGGTGGTATAGGAGTGCCAGGTCTGGGCCGAATCGGGCTGACGCACTACGAGGCGGTACTGACGCATGGCGGTTCGGCCTTCGGTATCGGTGACTTGGTAGCGCCAAATTTCCCGGCCCGAGTTGGTGCTGGCCACGAAGCTGTTGTCCCAGATAAACTCCTGGGTGGAAAGCGTAGAATCCAGGTACGTGAGTACGGGTATGGAATCATTCTCGCCGTATTGCACCGTTATCCGGAAACGGCGCAGCGGCGCGTTTTTGTCGGGCGTATCGGCGAAAACCCGGGTGGTGAGGGTGTCGCCGGGCGGTACTACGCGGCTGCTGGTCTGGAACCGGCCGGTAGAAACCAAATCGACCCGCGGCGAGGGCGGCGCGTCTTTGCCACAGCCGAGCAGGGCTGTAAACGCCGTAAGCAGCGAAAAAGAACGGAACAAGTGCATAGCTACGGGCAAAGGTCGGGGAAAGGGCGCGAACAAAAAGCGGCGGCCGCGCTTTGGTCTGGCGAAGCGGTGGACAGCCGCCCCGGCCCCGTGCGGAGTGCTGGGTAGGCTGCCGGCTTTGTGTACCTTTAACGGCGTTAATTGCTTTTTCTGCATGTTTTTCCCCCGTCAAACATTGTTGCAAACCTCTTTTCTCTCCTCGACCCGCCGCCTGGCCCTGGCCGTGCTGCTGAGCAGCTCCTTGCCGGCTACGGCCCTGTTGGCCCCCGCTTCCGCCGTGGCGCAGCAGCGCCAGGCCATTACCCTCGAAGACGTGTGGCAGAAAGGCACCTTTGCGGCCCGCAGCGTACAGGGCTTTAACTGGATGCAGGACGGCCGCTACTACTCGGCCCTCGTGGGCGGCGAAGTAGTGCAGCACGAGGTTACCACCGGCGCAGCCGTAAAAACCCTGGTGCCCGCCGCCGACCTCAAACCTGTGGGCCAGGACCAGGCCATCCGCGTGGATGGGTACGACTTCAACGCCGACGAGCAGAAACTGCTCCTGACCACCGGTAGCGAACCGATTTACCGTCGCTCATCGAAGGCCAACTTCTTCGTATACGACCGCGGCACGCGCAAGCTGGTGGCCCTGAGCCCCGGCGGCAAACAGAGCTACGCCACGTTCTCGCCCGACGGCCAGCGCGTGGCTTTTGTGCGCGACAACAACCTGTACATTACCGACCTGGCTACGATGCAGGAACGCGCCGTAACCACCGACGGCGTGTTCAACAAAATCATTAACGGCTCGGCCGACTGGGTGTACGAAGAGGAATTCGGCTTCGCGCAGGGCTTCTTCTGGTCGCCGGACAGCCGGCAGGTGGCCTACTACACCTTCGACGAAAGCCAGGTACCCGAGTACAACATGCAGGTGTGGGGCAAGCTTTACCCCACCGATTACCGCTTTAAGTACCCGAAAGCCGGCGAAAAAAACTCGGTAGTGAGCATATCGGTGTACGATGTGGCCGCCGGCCGCGCCACCAAAATGGACGTGGGCCCCGAAGCCGACCAGTACATTCCGCGGGTGATGTGGACGGCCACACCCAACCTGCTCAGCATTCAGCGCCTGAACCGCTTGCAGAACAAGCTGGAGATTTTGCACGCCGATGCCGCCTCCGGCAAAAGCAAAGTAGTGCTGACGGACACCAACAAGGCTTACGTGGAGGTGAACGACGACCTGCGCTACCTCGCCGGCGGCAAGCAGTTCCTCTTCACCAGCGAAAAAGACGGCTACCAGCACCTCTACCTGCACGACATGAACGGCAAGCAGGTGCGGCAGCTCACCAAAGGCCCTTGGGAAATCAGCCAGATCAACGGCTTCGATGCCAAGGCCGGCGTGGTGTACTTCACCAGCACCGAGGCCTCGGCGCTGCAACGCCACCTATACCGCGTAAACCTGAACGGTAAAAACAAAACCCGCATCAGCGAAGCCGGCAACGGTACCGATGTGGTGAACATGAGCCCCGACACGCGCTATTTCTTGAACTACCGTTCCTCGGCTGGCGTACCGGCCGTGGTAAGCCTGCGCGAGGGCAGTGGCAAGCTGGTTAAGGTGCTGGAAGACAATGCCAAGCTGCGGCAGACGCTCGGGCAGTACGACTTGGGCAAGTTCGAGTTCTTTACCTTCAAAACATCCGAAGGCCTGGACCTGAACGGCTGGATGATCAAGCCCGCCAACTTCGACGCGAGCAAGAAGTACCCCGTGCTGATGTATTGCTACGGCGGCCCTAGCTTTGGCAGCGGCAGCACCCAAACTGTGCTCGACAACGCGGGCGGCGGCAGCAGCTTCGGCCGCTACATGTGGTACCAGATGCTGGCCCAGAAAGGCTACATCATTGTGTCGGTAGAAGGCCGGGGCTCGTCGGGGCGTGGTGCGGCCTTCCGCAAAGCCACGTACGCCAACCTGGGCAAGTACGAAACCATTGACCAGGGCGAAGGCGCCAAATACCTGGGCACACTGCCGTACGTCGACAAAGCCCGCATTGGCATGTGGGGCTGGAGCTTCGGCGGCTACCTCACGGCCCTGTGCATGACCAAGGAAGCCGACTTGTTCAAGATGGGTATGTCGGTAGCGCCCGTTACCAACTGGCGCTACTACGACACCGTGTACACCGAGCGGTACCTGAAAACCCCGCAGGAAAACCCCCAAGGCTACGACGACAACTCGCCTGTGCAGCACGCGGCCAAGCTCAAAGGCAAGTTCCTGCTCGTGCACGGCACCGGCGACGACAACGTGCACTTTCAGAACTCCGTGGACTTTGTGGACGCTTTGGTGAAGGAAAACAAGGACTTTCAAACGTTGTACTACCCGAACCGGAACCACGGTATTTCGGGTGGTAATACCAGCCTGCACCTGTACCGTCAGATGACCAACTTCGTGCTGGCGAACCTGTAATAAGGTCTTGCTGCGATTTAAAAGCCCCGTTCGGCACGCTGCCGGGCGGGGCTTTTTCTGCTTAAAGGCCACCCTGGCAGAGCTCCGAATCGGCTGGGTTTTGGAGGTGCTGTTTCGTCTTTTTGACCTTTACTGACAGTATTTGGACTTGATACTCAAATAAAAAACAAAAAAGTATACGAAATAGCCAAGGTTACTCGTTCCTTCAGGAAGCTTTCTACGTAGTAGCCTTCCATGCGTACATATCGACTCATCGTGGGGCTTTTGGGGTTGATCGGGTTGGGTGCCATTGCATGCCAGCGCGAAAACGCAGCCCAAACCGAACGCCCGGCTCCTGCCGCTGTTACCGAATCAGTAGCCAGCGCCGACGAAGTAGCCGCCGATACCTTACCCGCAGCAGCCCGCACTACCTGGCATCGCCTGGCCCGCCGCACCCGCGCGGGTGCGCCCTTGGTGCGTTACTCCGCCATAAAGCGCAGTGCTCAGCCCGATACCGCTGCTCCCCCTGCAGATGCCCGGCTTTTCGACCTGACCCTGAAAGCCAGTGAGTTTTTCCGCATCGACCCCACCACGGGCGCCGAAGTACGCGGCCGCGAGGGAACCATCGTGCGCATTCCTGCTAATGCCTTGGTGGATGAGCGCCAAAAGCCCGTTACGGGCCAAGTGTGGGTAGAGCTGAAGGAGTGCTACTCGGTGGCCGATTTGTTGCTGTCGAATCACGTGAGCGTGGCCGCCGACGGCATGCCCCAGCAGACCGCGGGCATGCTGCTGGTTCGGGCCACCACCGGCAACAAAGTGCTGCAACTAGCCGAGGGAACGGCCCTACAGATTGAGCTACCCGAAGAAACCCCCATTCAGCCAACACTGACCCTGTACCACGGGCAAGCCCGCCGCAACCAGCCCGTGCGCTGGGCTGCTGCGGCGCCCGCCATGCTCACCTCCGATCGGGTGTATAGCCGGGCGTATCCCATGCCCGGTTTCCGCAACGGTACCGCCGACCTCAACAGCCTGGTGCGTTACCCCGATGCCGCGCTGCGGAAAGGCACTAAAGGCCTGGTGCTGGCTTCGTTTGTGGTAGACGAAAACGGCGAGGTGGTGAACCCAAAAATTGTGCGCGGCCTGGGCAACGGCTGCAACGAAGAAGTGCTGCGGGTGTTACGCTACACTTCCGGCCGCTGGACGCCCGGCTACCGCGACGGTAGAGCCGTGAAAGTGAAAATGACGGTGCCCATTCGCTTTAACACCGACGAAGGCCTGCTTGCTTCCACCGACAGCACCCTACCCCCCGGCGAAATCGTGCCCAACGACGTAGAGCCCGACGAAGACGCCATCAAACCAAGCGCCCGCGGCTATGCCAGTGCGCAGCTGGGCTGGCTAACGTGGCTGCGCCCCTGGCGAACGGCCAACCACACCGCCGTAACTGTGGCCCAGGAGCCGGACGAGCACACCTCTGTGCGCCTCGTATACCCCGGCGCCGCGGCAGTGCTTACGGGCGAAGCCCAAAACGGGCAGTACGTTTTCGCGCAGGCACCTTCGCAGCAACGGGCCTGGCTGGTAGGGCTGCGGTTTACCAACGGCACGCCTTACCTGGCTTTGCGCGAACTAGTGCCGGGGCAGGAGCACACCGAGGCTTTGGACTTTCAGGAAACGACCCTCGCCGACCTGGAAACTTCCCTGGCCAAGTTACGCTAGCCCCTTACGGCGTTTGCGCTACTTCAGAATAACCGTCAGGCACGAGTCGGTGCGCACCAGGATTTCGGTGTTGGGGCGCTGCATCACGGTGCGAGTGGCTTTGTTGCCGCAGGCCACCACCACCTGCCACGGCTGATTGCCCCATTCCGGCTGCCACGGGGCAAACACGCGTACTTTGTGGCCGTGCGTGAGGCTGGCCGCGGTAGCGTAAAACAACGGGCTGTCGTTGTAGTCGCCGTCGGTCACCAAGGTATAGCTCTGAAGCTCGGGCCGCTGGCGCAATTGCTCCTGTAAGTGTCGCCCGTACAGCAGCTGCGCGTTATCGAACCGCCGCTGATGCAGCCCGCGAATGTGCTGCCACTGCGCTAGGTACGGAAACGCGGCTATCAAGAGCACGGCGCCAACCTGCAAGCCAAATTCCGGCCGCCGCTGTAACTGACGGCTGATCAGCTGCCCCGCCCAGGTAAGCCCGCCGGCCGCTTGCAGTGCCAGCAGTGGGTAGGCTTGCGCGTCGTACCAGCCCAGCTTGGTTTGCACCAGCGAAATAACCAGTAAGTAGCAGCCCACCACGACCGCCGTGTAGCGGCTGAGCCACCACATGCGGCTGCCGCGCGGGGAGGCCGCGCCAATCAGCCAGCCCACCAGGGCTGCCAGCAGCCAGGCCGTGAACTTGTGTTCGGCCAGCAGGCTAATGTACCACTCCAGGGGGTGGTAGTGCTTCTCCAACTGGGTGGTAGCCGGTCCGCCAACCTCGTAGGCCCATACGCCAGCCAGATACCCCGGCGCCGCCGCTTCCCGAATGGAGTACCAGGCTGCCATTGTAGCCAATACCAAACCCGCCGCCAGCCACGGCGCGGGGCGCCGCAGCCGCGGCCATTGGCCCAGCAGCGCGGTGGCCAGCAGTAGTCCAGGAGCAAAAAGAGCACCGGCAATTCCTTTGGTGAAAACGGCCAAGGCAAAGCATAAGCCCGTGGTCCAGGCCCAGCGCGAGCGGCCCGTGCACAGGTAGGCCAGCCAATTAAGAGCGCCCAGGGTAGTCCAGAGCGTTAGCAGCGCGTCGTAGTCGCCGGTACGGGATACGTGCAGCGTTACGTAACCCTGGCTCGTGAGCAGCACCAAGGCGGCAAGTAAGCCCGCCGGCCAGCTACCCAGCCAGTGCCGCCCAGCCCGAAAAACCACCAGCACGGTGGCCAGGGCCGCGAGGGCAGCAGGTAAGCGAAGGCCCAACTCAGTGAAGCCGATTGTCCGAAAGCTCAGAGCTAAAATCCAGGGCCAGAGCGGCGGTTTGCCGTTCCATAAATCGGGCTGGCCGTTATGGCGCAGCACCAGCCATTCCCGGTGCTGCCAGATGCCCATGGCATTCAGGCCCGTACGCGACTCGTCCCATTGCTGAGCAGGCAAGCTGCCCAGCAGCCAAAACAAGGGAATAAACGCCAGCAAAAGCAGCAGGCCGAAAGTAAGCCAGAACCGACCCGGCTTGTACAAGGCTGGAAGAAAAGAAAAGGTCACCGGGGCGAACTGTAAAGGGTGGCCGCAAAACTGCCGGGAGTTTGAAGTGCCGGCAGCTGAAGTTAAGTTGTCGGTCAGTAGTTGTCAGTTGTTAGGGTTGATGCAACCGCTTGACTAAAAACGGACAACGAGCAACGCGTTTACTTTTGAGCAACTGCTTAAGGGGGCGGGTTTACAGCTTGATGCACACGTTTTGCGGTTCGGTGAAGAAGCGCAAGGCTTCCACGCCACCCTCGCGCCCTACGCCCGAGTTCTTCATGCCGCCGAAGGGCGTGCGTAAGTCGCGAAGCAACCAAGTATTTACCCACACCACTCCGGCGTGCAGCTGCTGACCCACGCGGTGCGCCCGTTGCAGGTCGCGCGTCCAAACGGTGGCCGCCAAGCCGTAATCTGTATTATTAGCCCAGCCAAGAACCTCGTCATCGGTATCGAAAGGCGTGAGGGTAACCACAGGGCCGAAAATTTCTTCGCGGTTCACGCGGCACTCGGGCGAGAGGCCTTCAAATACGGTAGGCTGCAGGAAGTAGCCGCCGGCGCAGCGTCCCTGAAGATGTACGCGTTGCCCGCCGGCCAGCAACCGGCCACCTTCCTGCTGCGCTAGGTCTATGTAACCGAGAACTTTTTGCAGGTGCGGCTCGCTTACCAAAGCGCCTTGCCGGCTTTCCTCGGCCAGTGGGTCGCCCACGGTCAGGCCAGCTACGCGCTCCAGGAAAGCGGCTTTAAACCGCTCATATATCGGCCGTTCCACGAAAATGCGCGAGCCGCAGAGGCATATCTGGCCCTGGTTGGCAAAGCTCGACTGCACGCTGGTAGCTACCGCCGCCTCGAAGTCGCAATCGGCAAAAACGATGTTGGGGTTCTTGCCGCCCAGCTCCAGCGAGAGTTTCTTGAACATGGGGGCGGCGGTGCGGGCAATGTGGGCCCCCGTAGCCGTACCGCCCGTAAAGCTGATGGCCTTCACGGCGGGGTGTTCCACAATGGCTTGGCCGGCTCCCGGCCCGGTCCCGTGCACAATGTTGAGCACGCCGGCTGGCAAACCGGCTTCCATGCACAGCTCGCTTAGCAGGTAGGCCGTCATGGGGGTGATTTCCGAGGGCTTGGCTACCACGCAGTTGCCGGCGGCCAGCGCCGGCGCAATTTTCCAGGTAAACAGGTACAGCGGCAGGTTCCAGGGCGAGATGCAGCCTACCACGCCCAAGGGGTGCCGAACCGTATAGTTCAGGGCCACGCCTTCCTGCAAGTGCGACTCGGAGGCAAAGTGCCCGGCCGCCGTGCCGAAGAAGGCAAAGTTGCTGGCCGCCCGCGGAATATCCACCGTCCGCGCCAGCTTAATGGGCTTGCCGTTGTCTACGCTTTCGGCTTGGGCCAACCGCTCCAGGTCGCGCTCAATTAGCTCACTAATACGCACCAGCAAGCGCCCGCGCTGCTCCGCCGGTAGGGCCCTCCACGCCGGAAAGGCGGCTTCGGCTGCCGCCACGGCTTGTTGCACGTCGTCGGCGTCGGAATCGGGAATGAGGCTGTATACCTGGCCTGTGGCGGGGTCCACGTTATCGAGGTAACGGCCGGCGCGCGGCGGTAGTAGCTGGCCGCCAATGTAGTTGAGCAAGTGAAGCATGAGCGAGAGGAAAGCTTGCCAAAGCTACTGAATCGGGGCGGCCTTACCGCCGGGGTGCGCAAAGCCGCCGCGTGGGCAGTGTATCTTCGCGCGGCCTGTTCACCGAGGCTTATTGTGGCTTAATGAAACCTACACGTTGGCTCGAACTCGGGCTTAGCACGCTGCTTTTTACCCTGCTCTTTGCGTGGTACAGCTGGCCCCTGGCTGCACACTTTACCACGGCATTCCCCGGTATTCCCGGCCACGATGCCAACCAGTACGTGTGGAATGCCTACAATTTCCGCCAGGCCGTAGCCGAAGGCAGCAACCCCTTTTATACCTCGTTGCTGCTTTATCCGCAGGGTACGTCGCTGGTAATGCACACGTACACGCCAGTTATCGGTCTGCTGAACGTGCTGCTCAGGCACGAGATTCTGGCCGTAAACGTAGCGCTGCTGCTCAGCTTCGTGCTGTCGGGGGTGGGGGCATACTGTTTGTGCCACCGCTGGGTGCAAAACCCCGTGTTGTGTGCGGTGGCGGGACTGGTGTTTGCTTTTTCGCCCTACAAGCTGGCGCACTTGCCCGAGCACTACAACCTGCTGCTCACGGCCACGGTGCCGTTCTACGTGCAGGCTTTTCTGAACGCGTTTGCCTTTCGGGCGGGCCGACTGTGGCCGCAGGTGCGTAGCTGGGGGCAGGTAAGCCTGTGCGTAGCGCTGGGCCTGCTTACGTTGCTGAGTGATTATTACGTGCTGATGGGCCTCGTGTACTTCTCCGCGGGCTTTGCGCTGTATTACGGGCTGCGGCTGGGGCAAATTAACTGGCGGCACCGCCGGCCGTGGCTGTTGCTGGGAGCGGTGCTGGTGCTGGGCCACGTGGCTTCGCGCCTGCTGAAATCGGCCAAAGTGTTCGACAACGACGGTTTTTGGTGGAGCGGCGACGTGGCCGGCTACCTGTTGCCGCCGCTCAACAGCCGCTGGCTAAGTACTGGCACTACCGAAGCGCTGCACCACAACGAGCACGTTTTCAATACGCCCGCTTCGATAGAAAACGTGATGTTTCTGGGTTACGCGCTGCCGCTGCTGGCGTTGTGGTGGCTGGTGCGCCTGCGCCGTCAGCCGGTTTCGACGGAGCCTCACGCCGCCAGGTCTGAGCCGGCGCTGGCGTGGCTGCTGCTCCTCTTCATTATGCTAACCCTACCCGAGCTGCGCGTTTTCGGCAAGCAGGTGCTGCGCCTGCCCACCAGTTTGGTTCACTATCTACCCTTGCTGAACAACATCCGCGTGCCCACTCGTTTTGTGCTGTTTGTGAGCCTGCTGCTGCCTCTGGTGCTTTTCCCAGGCCTGGACGAGTGGCTGCGCGGTCATTTACGACCGGTTTGGCGCACGACGGCTTCCGTGGGGCTGCTGGTTATTATAGTGCTGGAGTTTCAGCCCACGCCACCGCCTCTGTTGCACCTGGCCAATGTACCCCGCGTGTACCGGGTAACGGCGGGTTTGCCGGGCGAAACCCTGTTCACTATTCCCGTGGGGTTGGTAGATGGCTACCGCCAAAAAGGGCAATTCAACACCGACGAGCTGTTCTACCAGACCATTCATCGTAAAAAGCTGCCCGGCGCCTACATCTCGCGGGTGCCGCAGGACCGTTTCGATGCCTTTGGGCGTGAGGGCGTACTGCGCGATTTGCTGGCGCTGCAGCAGCGGCCCGATACTGCACTGGCCGAACCCAAGCCAGCGGCAGTAAAGGACTTCCTACGGGTTTACCAGCCCGCAGCCTTCGTGGTGGCGCCGGCGTTCCGGAACACCTCGGCTCATCTATACCTTCGGAGGGTATTGATGCCGCTTGGCTACCGGGAACAAACGGTGGACGACTACGTTCTGCTGGCGCGCTAGGGTGTGTGAACAGTAAGCAAAAGGACGTCATGCTGTGCTTGTCGAAGCATCTCTACTGTTTGTTGGAGTCAAACTCAATACGGAGACTTTTTCAGCAACAATAATTGCATCAAGCCCAACTGATGGATTGAATGAGCCTTTGATGTTGATTCCTTCTTCTTCGAGCACCAATTCAAAAATGACGTTTTGGTGACCAAAGCCATCGAAATCAATTTCCTTTACTCCAGTAAACTGCAGTTCGACGTCACATTGCTTTGCCTGCTTGTAGTAGCCTCTTTCATCGACTTCTTTGGTCATCTCAGAAGCGGTCAGCACAAAAGTGACGGAAGGCCAGAAACCAGGATTTGCCTCGAAAGTCACTTTGGTGATTTCAGCATCGTGGAACTTCGGCCAGTATCCGAAATGCTGACGAACAATCTCGCCATTGAGTATTCGGCTGATTGCGTGGTTTTCTACTTCAGCCACATTATTACTGACGAGTTGAGAAGAGTTCTTACGAAGCGGTAGAGATGCTTCGACAAGCGGACGCCAGATGAAGCATGACGTTGGAATTTTACCCAAGAGTTGCTTTTCAGCTGCTTGCCCCACGCCCTTTACTGCGCCTCACAACAAAGACGAACCGGGTGCGGCAGGCGGAGCCAGGGTAATGGGTATGTTGGTCTTGGAAATGATATAGAGCGGCCGGCGGCGTACGTTGGTACTCAGGCGCGCGAGGTACTCGCCAATCAGCCCCACCGAAATCAGCTGCACGCCGCCCAGGAACAGGATACTGACCATGAGCGAGGGCCAGCCGGGCTGGTAATCGTGGGCAATGAAACGCGCGTAGAGCGTGTAAAGCAGCACCAGAAACGCAATGCCCGACACCGAAAAACCCATAATGGTAGCGGCCTTCAGCGGAACGTCCGAAAACGCGGTAATGCCGTCCAGGGCCAGCCGTATCATCTTGCCGTAGGTGTAGCCGGTTTCGCCGCCGGCGCGCTGGGCCCGGTCATACTCCACGTAGGTTTGGCGGTAGCCAATCCAGGAAATCTGGCCGCGCAGAAACTTGTTCTGCTCGGGCATTTGCTTGAGGGCCTCCACCACTTTCCGCGAAATAATGCGGAAGTCGCCGGTGTCAACGGGAATAGAAACGTTGGTAATGCGGGCCAGCAAACGGTAAAACAGCTTGGCCGTGAACAGCTTCATGGCGCTTTCGCCCTCGCGGCGGCGGCGCTTGGCGTACACCACCTCGTAGCCTTCGTGCAGCTTCTGGTAGAGCTGCGGAATAAGCTCCGGCGGGTCCTGCAGGTCGGCATCGATGATGACCACGGCCTCGCCCTGCGACAGATCGAGGCCCGCCGTTACAGCAATTTGGTGGCCGAAATTGCGGCTGAAATCGATGAAACGCACATCGGCGTGCTGCTCGGCCAGGGCCTGCACCAGTTCCAAAGACCGGTCGCGGGAACCATCGTTAATGAAAATGAACTCGCAGCGCACCCCCATGGGGTCGATAACGCCGCGCAAACGCTGGTAGAGCGTGGGAATGTTGGCTTCTTCGTTGTAAATGGGAATAACGACGGAGAGGTCCAAGGCGGGAGGGGCAAGCACGGGTAAGGGAACGGGCAAAGCGGCACGAAGCCGCCGGATGGGTTAGGCTTTTTTCTGCGCTACGGCAAACACGCTCACGCCCACGGGAAAATTCAGCCGCCGCAGCAACGCGTTTTCGCCGCGTAGCCACAAGCTCAGCAGGTTGTTGAGCGGGCCGGGGAGGCCGTGCAGGTCGCCACCGCCGTCGGTGGGTTTGGTAGGAGGCGTGAGGCGGCGCTGCACCATACGCATGAGGGCCGTGGGAAATACGAGGGCCATGTTCCAGAAAGATACCCGGCTGACGTGCAGCCGGGCTGCTTCCAACACCTGCCGCAGGTCTTTACCGGTGTACCGCCGAAAATGATGGTTTACCACGTCGTGCTGGCTCCAGAGCTGCTGAAAAGCCGGCACAAATACCACCATCTGACCGCCGGGGCGCAGTACGCGTGCCCATTCGCGGGTAGCCTGCGCGTCGTTCTCAATGTGCTCGAGTACGTCGGAGGCAATAACCAAGTCGAACGAAGCATCGGGGAATTCCAGGTGCGCGCCGTCCATCAGGTGCACATCGGTCAGGCCACGGTGCTTGGCCAAAGCAATGGCCGGCTCGCTAACATCGATACCCGTTACGTGCTGAAAACCCGCTTTGCGCAGCATAAACTGCAACGGCCCACCCGAACACCCAATTTCCAGGATGCGCGTATCGAGCGGCAGGTTCATGCGCTGCACCAAATCGAACACGGTGTTGCGGCGCGAGGTAAACCACCAATGCTGCTCTTCCAACTGGTGGTATTTGGCTTCGTAAGCTAAGTCCATAGTAAAGACAAAAATAGGTATTGACTAGTGGCGTTCCGTTGCGGCGGTAAAAAAGTGCCAAAATCCCGGGTGCTGAGGCTTTGATGCGCTGTGCTAGCGGGTTAATCGAAGTGGATGCACTAGTTTTGCTACCCTTTCGCGGGCCGCAGCAGCGCATCCATGGTTACATCTACTATTTCTCGATTGCCTTTGCAGTGGCAAAGTCGGCTTCCCTATGCCGCCGCGTTATTGCTGTTTATTGGATTAGCCGCGCTTTGGTACACGCCGTACCTGGGCCTGTTGCCGCGGGGTATTCACGCTTGGGCGCAAGCCGACCGGTTGGCTTTGGCCATGAGCTACTACGACCGCGGCATGCAGTTTTTCCTCCCGCGAACCTTTAACCTCACCTCCGCCGATGGAATCGTGGGGGTGGAATTTCCCATCATTGCGTACCTGGCGGCCTTGGGCGGCAAAGTACTGGGGCGCGACATGGTGCCGGGGTTGTTTCGGGCCATTACTGCCTCCATAATGGTAGCCGCGCAATGGTACATGTTCCGGGCGGTGTACAGCCGCACGCGGCATTTTGTAGCGGCGCTGCTGCCCGGCTGTTTCATTATTTGCTCGCCGGTTTTCGCCTATTACGCGGGCAGCTTTCAGCCCGATCCGGCCGGCGCTTCGCTGGCCCTGATTGCGTATTTCTACTTTCTGCGTTACTTCGATAACCGCCGTTTTCAGGATTTGGCGGTAGCATTGGTGGTTTTTACCGTAGCCACGCTCATTAAATCGTCGTCGGGCATCTATTGGGTGGCAGCCGTAAGCTGCACGTTGTTGTGGTCGTACTTCGTGCCGCAGGCCATGACGCTGCGGCAAAAACTGGGGTTCCTGGCGCTGGTAGCGGGCGGGGCGGCGGCCATTGGCGGCTACATCGTGTTCAATAAGCACCTGAACCAGACGTACGGGGCCACCATGTTTTTCTTCGAGGCGAAGCCCATTCAAACCGAAGCCGAATATGCCCACGTGATGGACCGCATCCTGAACTACTGGTGGGGGCAGTACCTCACTACTTTTCAGTATGGATTGTTGGTGGGGGCCATGGTTTTGTGGGTGGTGTTTGCTAAGCGCAACGTTTTGGTTCACAACATTCTCAGCGCCCAGCTGGTGCTGGGCTTGGCCGGTGGCTTTTGCTTTTTCTGGCTGATGGGCCACCAGCTGGACGTGCACGATTACTACGTGGTGGCGCCTTACGCACCCGTGCTGGTGCTGTTTGTGGTGCTGGCCGTGCTAAACGTGAGCAGCTTACGGGTTCCGCGTTGGAGCCTAAGCGTAACCATGGGTGTGTTAAGCGTGGCCCTGTTGGTGAGCGGGTTCAAGATTTACCGCAACCGCATGGCCGAAACCTATCCGCCTTTTAGCGACTGGTACGACCACCAGTGGCTGAACGGCGCATCGGAGGCCATGGCTCAGGCCAAAGTACCCGCCAACGCCACGTTGCTGGTAATGAACGAGGACCCGCCCAACTTAAGCCTGATCTATTTCGACCGCCGCGGCCTCACCTGGAAACCCGACCTCAACCGGGTACAGGCGGCCGAGGTTCTGCAACGAATGGACGCCTTCGCCCTCGACCACCTCTTGCTGCGACGGCCTGCGTACGAAACGCTGCGACGCGCTCAGCCAGCGCTATTTAACGAATTTGATATCCGGGTTGATCGGCCGCAATTTGTATTATTGCACCGCAAAAATGCCCCTCCCCACTGGTAGAGTCCCGCTAAGCTTTATAGGCTTATCACGACCGCAACTTCTTAGGTAATATATGGGTTCTTTCTACCGCTTGGGCGCGGGTTTGTGGGTTCTTTTGGGTGCCCTGCTGCTGCTTAGCGCAGCCCTCTACAACGGCTATCCGCTTGTAACATCCGACACCGGTGCGTACATCGATAGCGGCATGCGTCTGGTCGTGCCCATCGACCGGCCCATTTCCTACGGGCTGTTTCTGCGGCTGGTCAGCTTCAAGCATTCGTTGTGGTTTGTGGTGGTGGCGCAAAGCCTGCTGCTGGCGGCACTGCTTTTTCGTTACATCAGTGTGTTTGCGCCGCGCGTAACGGCTTACCCCCTGCGCCTGGCTTTAGTTGGGGGCGTAACCTGGGCCACGGGTCTGGCGTGGTTTAGCGGGCAGCTCATGCCTGATATTTTCACATCCATCGGCGTGCTGGCTCTGGCCTTGATTTGCTTGGCGCCGTTGCAACTAGCCGAGAAACTGGCGTGGAGCGTTGTTGTGATGCTAAGCGCCCTCATGCACAGCTCTAACCTGTTAACCTTCACCTTGCTGGTTTTGCTAACCGGTGCGGTGGCCTGGTTTACCGGAGCGCTCAAAACCTGGCTGAAACCGGCCGGCATTGGGGTAGCTTTGGCTGCGGTACTGCTCAGCTGGGTGATACTGCCCGGTTTGCACGCAGCCTGCGGCGGAGACTTTGCCATTAACCGCGGCGCACCGGTGTTTCTGATGGGGAAACTCGTGGAAACCGGTTTGCTGGACCGGTATTTAGACGAGCACTGCGGAGAGGAAAACTTGGCCCTGTGCCAGTACCGAGGCAAACTGCCCGACAACGCCGTATCCTTCGTGTGGGGCGAGCCCAACATTCCCAATCAAATGGGTGGCTGGGAAACCAGCCGCGAAGAATACAAACGCATCATCAACGGTGTTTTAACCACGCCGCGCTACTACCCGCTGCTTCTCGAGGAAGGCGTTCTGGGAACCGTGCGCCAACTAACGCACGTGGGCCACGGCGACGGCCTGACTCCGTTTTTGGACGGCAGCAACCCGTTCTGGAAAGTCCAGGCGTTCTTCGGCTACGAACTCAAGGAATACACTTCTTCCCTGCAAAACCGAGGGGCTCTAAATTTCAAAGAGCTAACCGAAAGATCATACAACACCCTAGCCCTAACGCTGCTGGCAGCACTGCTGCTGCTGTTGGCCCCGCTACGCCAAGCGGTGCCGCCCGTGCTGTGGATGACGGTGGTGCTGGTGGCACTGGCCGTTGTTCTTAACGCCGCGGTTACGGCCAACCTGGCCAATGTGCTCGACCGCCTGCAAACCCGCATGGCGTGGTTACTTCCCTGGACTGTGTTGTTGGTGTGGCTGCAAGCCTGGCCGCAACTGCGCCCTCAACTACAAGCGTGGCTAACGGCCCGTTT
This sequence comes from Hymenobacter koreensis, assembly GCF_039541855.1. Lineage (NCBI taxonomy): Bacteria > Pseudomonadati > Bacteroidota > Cytophagia > Cytophagales > Hymenobacteraceae > Hymenobacter > Hymenobacter koreensis. Next base: position 1,234,987 of record NZ_BAABHA010000002.1, on the reverse strand, counting down.
CGCCTCCTGATTCTTCAATTTCACTTTCTGCCCGAGTTTTTGCTCCACATGAAACGTCTTTTTACACCCTTGGCGCTGGTTGGACTACTAGCGTGTTCGTCCGACAAAGATTCCGCCGCGCCTCAGAACGCGCTGATGTCTAACGATTTCGAGTCCATAGTAGGTTGGGCTCCGGAAAACAAATCGTTGACTACTGAAAGAGCCCACTCCGGCCGTTACAGCCTGAAAGTGGACAAAGACACCGAGTTCAGCCTCACCTACGATGTGTTGCTGGGCAAGCTGAGCGCGAAGCGCCTGCGTGGGGTGAAACTGGAAGCATGGGCTTACCTGCCCAATGCAGGAGGCGACGCCAAGCTAGGCCTGGTGATTAACGCCCCAAACTCGGAGCAAACCATTCTCGGCGAGGGTATACAGCTGGGCGAGCAAGTAAAAAAGTACAACGAGTGGGTTAAAGTGAGCAAGGACATTGTGTTTCCGCCAAACGCGGAGTACATGAGCCACATGAAGATTTTCCTGTGGCGTGCCGGAGCATCGGCCCCGGCTTACATCGACGACATTACCCTAACGCCGCTGGACTAGTATCTGGCAGTCGATTTTTCAAGTAAAACGCCTTCCCGAAGCTTGTACTGGCTTCGGGAAGGCGTTTTTGTGTTTTCGTTGAGCGCAGCCCGCAGATAGCATGGGGTACGCATCAGTCAACAGTCAGCACGTGGACTGGGGGCGGGTATCTGCAAAACAGAGCCAGTAAGTAACAGCGCAAAACGCCTACAAGCTGCCCGTCCGTCCGCCGTCCACCGGCACGTTAATGCCGTTGATGTAGCCGGCCATGGGCGAGGCCAGAAAAGCTACCGCAGCGGCCACTTCATCGGCTTCGGCAAAGCGGCCGGCTGGAATCAGCCGCAGCATGTTTTCTTCCAGCGCCTCCACGGGCTGGCCGGTGCTGGCGCTCCGGGCTTCCAGCAGGCTGTGGTGGCGTTGCGTAAGCGTGGCGCCCGGCAGCACGTTATTCACCGTAATACCGTGGGGGCCCAGCTCCGTGGCCAGCGTTTTAGCCCAGCTAGCCACGGCCCCTCGAATGGTATTGGAAACGCCCAGGTTGGGCAGCGGCTGCTTTACCGAAGTGCTGATAACGTTGATAATGCGCCCGTAACCGGCCGCTTGCATGCCGGGCACTAGGGCTTGGGCCAGCAAGTGGTTGCACACCAAGTGCTGCTCGAAGGCGGCGCGCAGGGCATTCACGGGGGCCGCTAGCAGCGGGCCGCCGGCCGGGCCACCGGTGTTGTTTACCAGAATATGCGCCGGCCCGTGCTGCTCCAGCCACTGAGCCATGCGTGCGGCCACCTCATCGGGCCGGGTAAAATCGGCCACCACGTAATCGTGGGACTGGCCGGCAGGGGTGGGCAGCGTGGCCAGCACCTCGCGCAGCTTGGTTTCGTCGCGGGCTACGAGGGTAACGGTAGCGTGGCGGGCGGCCAGGGCCTCGGCTACGGCCCGGCCAATGCCTTGGGTGCTACCGCATACCACGGCCCGGCGGGAGGAAAGGAGTTCGGTTAACATGGGCCGAAAGTACGTAAAAACAGTGCCCAGCCCGTTTACTGTAGTCGGGCGTATGGTGGCTTTTGCGTAAGTTCGGCGGAGGAAAAACGGATGAGCCGGGCTGCGGTAATCAACTCAGACAGCAACTGTTTGCGTCCGGTTTCCGGCCAGCCCGTCTCCCCAATCACCGCTTTTCACCCACCCATTCTCCTTCCGGCTATGCCTGTTTCCCGCCCCTTTAATTTCCAGCAGTGGATCGATGAACACCGCCATTTGCTGAAACCCCCCGTGGGCAATCAGCAGGTTTTCAAAGGCAACGACGATTTTATTGTGATGGTGGTGGGCGGCCCTAACGCCCGCAAAGACTACCACGTCGACGACAGCGAAGAGTTTTTCTTTCAGGTGGAAGGCGATATGGTGCTGAAGATTATTGAGGACGGCCAGCCGGTGGATGTTCCCATTCGGGCCGGCGAGATTTTCCTGTTGCCGGCCGGCGTGCCCCATTCGCCCCAGCGACCGGCGGGCACCGTTGGCATGGTGGTGGAGCGCTACCGGAAGCCCGGCGAGTTGGACGGCTTTCAGTGGTACTGCGAAAACTGCGGCACCAAGCTTTACGAGGAGTTTGCTGAGGTAACCGACATCGTGCAGCAGCTGCCCGTAATCATGGGCAACTTCTGGCAAAACGAAGCCCGCCGAACCTGCCAAAGCTGCGGCACCGTAATGCAGCCCCCCGCGCCGGTTAGCTAATTGAGGCTGTGCCAGATTACCTTTGCCGCAATGCATTTTGTTTCTACCGCGCCAGCGTGTACCACCGGTGGCTAACCCAAGCGTCTTGGCTGCTGGGCACGCTTACTCTTGCGCTGGTATTGCTCAACGTGGTGCAAACGTGGCAATACAACATGGGCCTGATTCACTGCTGCGAGATGACGTGGGAAATCTACAAACAGTACTTCCTGAAGCTGAGTTGGCCGGAATCCTAGGAAAGCGCGTCGGCTGGCGTGGTCGTGGGTCGCCCCGGCCTGATGTGGTACAGAGACTTGCCCGGCGCCGGCGCAACCCGTTGGCCGGTAGCACAACTGGCACCGGCTTCCCGTGAAATGAAGCGCCAAGCTCCCGTCAACCCGGCAATCATTGATGGGTAACGCCCTGCTTACCATTATAAAGCCAACGACTAACTGCTTAAAGCCAATAGTTTAACACTTAGGGTCGATGAAATCAAAAGCCGTTTTCTGGTTTACGGCCGTGCTGGTCATTTTCGCCACGTTTCAGGCGCGCCGGTGGTCTAACCTGGGCATGTTTGATTACGACGCTGGCGGTTACTACGCCTATTTGCCCAGTGCTTTTATCTACCACGACTTAGGCGGCGCCGACTGGATTGAAACCAAGCACCAGCAGTACCGTCCCGATGTCCCGCACGCCATCGGCCTGACGGCGCTGCCCAATGGAAATACCGTTCCCAAGTATCCTCTGGGAGTAGCTCTGGCTAACGTGCCTTGGTTTCTGGCGGCCCATTGGTACGCGCCCCTGGCCGGCTACACCCCCGATGGCTTTACCCGACCTTACCAGCAAGCCATAGCGTTGGGAGGTGTGGTATACGCCATCATTGGCCTGTGGCTATTGCGCAAGCTGCTGCTGCGCTATTTCCCCGATGGCGTAACGGCTTGGACGTTAGCCGGCGTGGGCCTGGGCACTAACCTGCTCTACTATGCTTCCTACGAGGCCAATATTTCGCACGCGCCGCTGTTTCTGTGGCACACCGCCATGCTTTACTGTGTAGCCCGCTGGTACGAGGATTTCCGCTGGCGCCACGCCGTAGGGCTGGGCCTGTTCATGGGCCTGATTTGCCTGACCCGGCTGTCGGAAATTATGTACGTGCTGGTGCCGCTCGGCTGGGGCCTGCTGCGCTGGACCGATGTGGTACCGCGCCTGCAGGCCCTCTGGCAGCACCGCGGCCAATTGCTGGTGGCCGTGGCACTGGCGGCGGCGGTGCTGAGCCTGCAGTTTGCCTTTTGGCAGGTAACCAGCGGCCACTGGCTGCTCGATACCTACGTGGGCGAGAAGTTCGATTTTACCCGCCCCCACATTCTCGATGGCTTGTTCAGCTTCCGCAAAGGCTGGCTGCTGTACACGCCCCTAATGGCGCTGGCGCTGCTGGGGTGGCTGGTGGTGCGGCGCTACGTGGCGGCGGCCTGGCTGCCCACGCTGTTGCTGCTGCCGGTGGTGTGGTACGTTACCTTCAGCTGGGAGCAGTGGTGGTACGGGGGCGGGTTCAGCGCCCGGCCCCTCATCAGCCTGTACCCGCTGCTGGCCCTGTCGTTGGCCAGCCTGGTGGCGTATGTGGGCGCGGAGTACCGCTCTTGGCAGCCGGCTTTGGCGGGCCTCATGGGGCTGTTTATCTTGCTGAACGTGCTGCAAACCTGGCAGTATCACCGCGGCATTCTGCACTGGGAACACAACACGGCCGAGCTTTACTTCCACAACTTCTTCGTCGTGAGCCGCGACCAGATGTGGCTGCCGCCGGGCGGTATTACCGATATTCCGCCCGACCACTAACCCCACCCACCCTTTCCCCATTCCGCCCGTGTTAACCGTCGACATCCACACCCATATCCTGCCCAAGCAATGGCCCGACCTGCGCGAGCGGTACGGCTACGGGGGCTTCATCCGGCTGGAGCACCACAAGCCCTGCTGCGCCCGCATGATGCAGGACGACAAGTTCTTCCGCGAAATTCAGGACAACTGCTGGGACCCCGCCGTGCGCCTGCGCGAGTGCGGCCATTTTGGGGTAGATGTACAGGTGCTGAGCACCGTGCCGGTGATGTTCAGCTACTGGGCCAAGCCCCACGACGCGCTGGACCTGAGCAAGCTGCTCAACGACCACCTCGCCGGCGTGGTAGCCGATTACCCCGACCGTTTTATTGGCCTGGGCACCGTGCCCCTGCAGGCGCCCGATCTGGCTGTTCGTGAGTTGGAGCGCTGCGTGAAGGAGCTCGGCCTGGCCGGCATTCAGATCGGTTCGCACGTGAACGACTGGAACCTCGACGCCCCCGAGCTGTTCGAGGTGTTTGCGGCGGCCGAGGAGTTGGGTGCCTGCGTATTTGTGCACCCCTGGGACATGATGGCGCAGCAGAAAATGCCCAAGTACTGGCTGCCGTGGCTGGTGGGCATGCCCGCCGAAAGCACTCTGGCGCTTTGCTCGCTCATTTTTGGCGGCGTGCTGGAACGTTTGCCGCGCCTGCGCGTGGCCGTGGCCCACGGCGGGGGCACATTTGCTTCCACCATCGGCCGCATCGAGCACGGCTTTCAGGTGCGCCCCGACTTGTGCGCCGTCGACAACCCCGTGAACCCGCGCGAATACCTGGGCAAGTTTTGGGTCGATTCGCTGGTGCACGACCCGCTCATGCTCGATTATCTGGTGAAAACCCTCGGGGCTGATAAAATCACGCTCGGCACCGATTACCCGTTCCCGCTCGGGGAGTTGGAGCCCGGCCAGCTCATTCGCTCCATGGAATACTCCCCCGAAGTAAAAGCCCGTATGCTCGGTCAGAATGCTTTCGATTGGCTGGGCGTGGGGGTAGAGCAATTCCTGAAGGCGCGCGTGTAAGCGCGGGGCACTACCTTCGCGCTCGGCCACGGTGCTTTCGCGGCCCGCCTCCAATGACCTACGAAAACACCCTCGACTTCGCCCGGCGCCTCGATGCGCACGACCCGTTGCGCGCTTTTCGCGACCGGTTTCACCTGCCCCTAGGGCCCACTGGCCAGCCCGGCGTGTACGGCTGCGGTAACTCCCTGGGCCTGCAGCCCAAAGCGGCGCGTGCGGCGGTAGAAGCCGAGTTTCAAAGCTGGGAGGAACACGCCGTGGAAGGCCATTTTCACGGCACCTCGCCCTGGATGCACTACCACGAAACCCTCACCGACGCCACCGCGCGGCTGGTAGGGGCCAAGCCCGTGGAAGTAGTGGTGATGAACAACCTCACCACCAACTTGCACCTATTGCTCATCTCGTTTTACCGCCCCGCCGGCGGCCGGTACAAGCTGCTGATGGAGGGCGGCGCGTTTCCCTCTGATCAGTACGCTGTGGAGTCGCAGGTGAAGCTGCACGGCTACGCCCCCCACGATGCCATCGTGGAGTTGGTGCCCCGCGCCGGCGAGCATACCCTGCGCACCGAGGATATAGAAGCCAAAATTCAGGAACTCGGCGACTCGCTGGCCCTCGTGATGCTAGGCGGCGTGAATTATTACACCGGCCAGGCCTTCGATATGGCCGCCATAACCCGCGCGGGTCATGCCGTGGGCGCCAAGGTCGGCTTCGATCTGGCACACGCCGCCGGCAACCTCGAGCTGCACCTGCACGACTGGGACGTGGATTTTGCCTGCTGGTGTTCCTACAAGTACCTGAACTCGGGCCCCGGCGGCACCTCGGGCGTATTTGTGCACGAGCGGTTTGCCAACGCCCCCGAGCTGCCGCGTCTCGCTGGCTGGTGGGGCCACGACCCGTCGGATCGGTTTCAGATGAAAAAGGGCTTCCGGCCCATGGCCGGGGCGGCTGGCTGGCAGCTCTCAAACGCCCAGATTTTCCCCATGGCCATTCACCGCGCCTCGCTCGCCCTGTTCGACGAGGCCGGCGGCATGAGCGTACTGCGCCGGAAAAGCGAGCAGCTTACGGGTTACCTGGAGTGGCTGCTGCGCGAACTGCAACTGCCCGCCGAGCGTTTGGAAATCATAACGCCCTCCGACCCCGCCCAGCGCGGGTGCCAACTCTCGCTGCTGGTGCGCCAGCGCGGCCGGGCCCTGTTCGATTACCTGGCCAGCCAGGGCATTGTGGCCGACTGGCGCGAGCCGAACGTAGTGCGTCTGGCACCCGTGCCGCTCTATAATTCGTTTGAGGACGTATGGCGGATTGGGCAGGCGGTAGCCACTTGGGCGAACCATCCCGTATAACCGTTGTTAGCTTGGTGTGGCTGGGTGCCACATCGTTTGGGACCGAACCATGGAAGACTACGCGGCCAAAATGGCCCGCAAAACCGAAGCCGAGCTGCGGCTCTACGTGACCAACCGCGGCGAATACCGCGAGGAGGCCGTGTTGGCGGCCTTGGCCGAGCTGGAGCAGCGCGGCCAGCAGGTGCCCGATGGCGCCGCCATACGGGGCGAGCTGCAAGCCTCGTTGGTAGAATCGAACGCCGAGGCCGTGCGCAACCCCGCCCCGGAGCCCTCGTGGATGCGCAAATCCGAAACACCGACCGAGGAAACCGAAGAGCCGGATGCACCTACGCTGTATTCGCCGGCTACCGTGGCTGTGTTTTCGCTGTTCTCCTTTCTGGTGGGCAGCGTGCTGATGCTGATTAACCTGCTGCGCCTGCGCCGTTACGGGGGCGCCATGCTGCTGCTGGCTCTCATTGTATTGGGCATCAGTAGCTTTGGGTGGGTAGCGGGGCAGTTTGGGATTGAGCCCATTTACGCACTCTTCGGTACCAACCTGGTGCTGGCGCTGCTGTACGTGTATGTGCTGTGGCCGCGTTTCATCGGCTCGCAGCCCTACAAATCCCGCAGTTGGCTGGCTCCGTTGATTGTGATGTTCGTTGTGAACATGCTGGTGCGCATTGTGCTGCACTACACGGGTATTTCCCTGCCCGGTCTCAGCCAGTAAGGGCGGTAGCCGGTATGCCGCTCACGCCCGTTCCGCTGCCCGCCGCCGATGTTCTGCTGGACCCGGCATTTCTTTCCGCGGCCGAAGCCGAAAGCTGGCTGCAGGAACTCACTTCTACCATTGCCTGGCGGCACGAGCCAATTAAGCTGTTTGGCCGCGAGGTAATGCAGCCACGGCTTACGGCTTGGCACGGCGACGCGGGCGCTGCCTACCGCTATTCGGGCCTGCTGCTGGAGCCACAGCCCTGGACGCCGGCCTTGCAGGCTTTGCGTCAGCAGGTAGAAGAGTCCACAGGCGCATCGTTTAACAGCGTACTGCTCAATCTTTACCGCTCGGGCCAGGATAGCATGGGCTGGCACGCCGACGACGAGCCCGAACTTGGCCCCGAACCCATTATTGCTTCTGTTAGCCTTGGTAGTGCCCGGCGCTTTCGCCTGCGCCCGCGGCCCGCGGCTGGCCCCGCGCACCCGCCGCTAACCCTGGAGTTGGCCGCGGGTAGCCTGTTGGTGATGGGCGGTACCACCCAGCGCTGCTGGCAGCACGCCGTGCCCAAAACGGCTCAGGCCGTAGGGCCTCGGCTCAATCTTACTTTCCGCCGCGTGGGCAACCACTGACTTCATCTACCCTGTACAAGCAAAAGGCCCGACTCAGCTGAGTTGGGCCTTTTGCTTGTACAGGGTAGATGAAGCTTACTTGATGTCGACCAGCAAGCCCACGTAAGCGAGGCGGCCGATCTGCGGACCGCCGTAAATCTGCACGTTATTGCTGTCGAGCAGGTTAGAAGCGCCAGCCTGAATGGTGGTGGCAATTTTCGGCAGCGTGTAACCCACAAACACGTCGACGGTGCTGTAATCGTCCAGCTCGCCCACGGCAAACGGCGTTTCGTACAGGTGCTTCTGCGCCCAGCGGTAGTTAGCCGAGTAGCTGAAGTTGCCAGCGGTGCCGCTGGCGCCCACGTTGTACTTGTGCTTGGGCGTGTTGAAGAAGGTCTGGAAGCCTTCCGGCAGCTTGTCGTCGTCGAGCAGGTTCAGGCTGTAGTTGGCCGCCAGCGTGAACGGCCGAGCCAGCGTGTAGCTTACGCCCAGGGTTCCACCTTGGGTGTTGACTTCCTGGTTAGCGTTGGTCCACACCTGCAGCACGCGCGTAACGGAGGCGCTATTCTGGAACGGCGTAGAGGTTTGGGCCTCGGCCCCCAGCTGTTGCAGGGAGGGGCGCGAACCGTCGCGGTTGCCAATGAACGGACGGGCGCCAATGAAGTCGTTGTAGCGCGAGCGGAAGTAGGCCACGTCCACGTTCAGGCCCTTCACTGGCTCGCCGCGGTAGCCAAACTCGTAGGAGTTCAGGCGCTCCAGCTTCAGGGCCGGGGCGTTGTACTCGAACCGGGCCAAAGCTTCGGCGCGGGCGTTGGCATCGGGGTTGGTCAGGATACCCTGCAGCGAGGCGCTCAGGTCGGTGGAGTAGCCCTGGAAGCCACCACCTACGTTGCCCAGCAGCAGTACCCGGCCCACATCCAGACGAATGTACTGGTCGAGTTGAGTGGGGGCGCGGAAGGCGCGGCCGTAGCTAGCGCGGAAGTTGTGCTGCTTGTTTTCGCCGGCCGAATACACCGCCGAGGCGCGGGGCGAGAAGGCCGCGTCGAAGTTCTTGAACTCGTCGATACGTGCGGCTACGGCCAGTTTCAACCGCTCGTCAAACAAGCGCTGCGACAACTGCCCGTAAGCGCCCATTTCCGAGTTCTGAATGCGTTCGGTGTCGTCGGAAAACAAGTTGCCGTTCGAGCCCAGGCGGAACTTGCGGTACGAGGCGCCCACAATCAGGTCGGTGGTTTCGCCAAACTTGAAGTTGTACTGGGCGTTGCCTTCGTTCAGAATGGAGCTGGGGTTCAGGCGGGCACCCCGGCCGGGGCGGTCGTCCTGAATAATGGCCGAGCGAAGTTCCTGGAAACGGGGGCTATTGGGGTCGAGCTGGGTAGCGTCGGCGGTGGCTTTGGCCGTGGCCAAAGCGGCCTCTTGCGGCTGGCCGGCGTTACGGGCAGCCTTGAAAGCGTTGTTGTAGGTAACGAAGTACAGCTGACCGTACGAGAGGCCGTTTACTTCGCTCGGGGCGGCCTGCAAAAAGCTGCCCAGGAAGCTCAAGTCGTAGGTGTCGTTGCCGAAGTCCTGGGTAGAGGAGCCGCGCAGGAACCACCGTTCGCCGCGTAGCTCACCGCGGTACTGGTTGGTGCCGAAGTCCTTAAACCGGTAGCGGCTCGACGACTGGTAGCTGGCCGTGCCCCGCGAAATACTGGCGCCCACGGTAGCCTTTACCTTGTCGGTAAACAAGTACGAAATGGTGGGTTGGGCTTTTAGTGCTCGGGCTTTGTCGTCGCTGCCCACCAGGGTACGCTCGTCGAAGCCGGGCATGAACACGGTTTTGCCCACCAGCTCAGGACTCACGGAGTAGCCCAGCTGCGGGTTATTTTGCCGCGTGGAGTACGTGTTGGGCACGTCGCCGTAGCGGTTTACGGCGTCGTAGCCCTGAGCCGAACCCTCGGGGTTGTTGTTGGGCACCAGCACACGGCTGGTGGGGGCGTAGTTGCTGGGAATCCAGTCCTGGGCCGTCAGGTAGCTGCCTACCAGCTTAAAGGCGAACTTGTTGCCCAGCTTCTGCGCGTAACGGAACTGGCCGTCAATGTAAGACCGTTCGCCACCGCGTACGCGGGCCGAAAAGCCCTCGGTCACGAAGGGGTCTTTGGAGTTGAGCAACACCACGCCGTTAAAGGCGTTGGCGCCGTACAGTGCCGACGCTGGGCCGTAAATCACCTCGATGCTGGCAATATCCAGCTCGGTAAGACCCTGCAGGTTGCCCGAATTCACGTTCAAGCTCGGCGACTGGGTATCGAAGTAATCGACCAGCTGAATCACGCGTTCCGACTTCGGCGAGTTAAACCCGCGGGTGCTGAGGCTGCTCATCACCATGCTCGTCGAGTTCACATCGATGCCCTTGAGCTGGTTAAGGCCGGCCAGCACATCGGGCGGCGGGGTGCGCATGATTTGCGCCGCGCCCACTTTCTCAATGGTTACCGGGGCCTGCTGCAGGGATTCTTCCACGCGCGAAGCGGCTACTACCACTTCGTTAAGCGTGATGGATTCGTTGAGCGTTACCAGTACGTCGGGCGTGGGCTGGCTCAGCTCCAGTTCGCGCGACTCATAGCCGAGGAAGGATATCGAAAGCACCAAAGGGCCCCGGCTGAAATCGGCGGGCACGGAAAACTGCCCTTCGCGGTTCGTGCCAGTGCCAATAAGGGTGCCTTTGATGAACACGGTAGCGCCGGGGATGGGTGCGCCGGCGTCGTTGCGTACCACGCCGCCAATGGTGGATCCGGTTTGAGCCCAGGCTGGCGCGCACAAGGCCGTCATGCCCAGCGCCAGCGGGTAAAGTAAAGTTTTTCGCATGTGAGGAGCGTAGGGGAAAGGGATAAAAATCCTGTTTCAGAGGGCAGCTGAAAAACAGGGGATGCAAGTTGGTGATTTATGAGGCATAAGCAACAATATATCACGCAACTTTGCGAAAAATACAATCCCAGCACGGAATTGCAATTGCTTCAGCATAAGTATTATACCCGGAGTAAAAAACAGGCCGGACCGAGTTGGTCAAATGATCAATAGCGCATGTTAGGCGCCCCGAACAGAAACGGACAATCGGATTCTCCAATCGTGTAGTTTTCTACTTTTAATTCAATGGCAGCCGCTGCGGCCGGGGTGTAATAACTGCGGCGGTCTTGGGAGGCCTTGGGACCTGGTAGGTAAGCAACGAATGGGCGGGTAGCTGCGCCAGCCAATACAGCGGCGCCAGACTCAGCTACATACAGGGAAGATTGACCGGAGGTAAACATTGGGAGGGGGTTATATCTTATTAAATACCTGAAAGCTTCAAAAGTATCTTGTGCTCTTTCAGGAAATAGAAATTTTATGCGAACGGATTGTACGGCTCGCTCAATGGTTCTGAAATCACGCCGAGCATAGCTGAGGCAAAGGCCTTACATTAGGGCCGCTGGCCGTGCGTATAAAGCGGTTTACACCTTATGTCTTTTCCCCCTGTTGCTTCCGCCAAGCCCCTCACCGTTATGGGTGCTGGTTTGGTTGGGTCGTTGCTTTCCCTGTACCTGGCCCGCCGCGGCCACACCGTAGAGGTGTACGAGCGGCGTAGCGACCCGCGCCGTGCCGGAGCCGATGCCGGGCGCTCCATTAACCTGGCCTTGTCTGACCGTGGCTGGCGGGCCCTGGAAGGTGTGGGCGTGGCCGATGCCGTGCGCGAAGTGGCCATTCCCATGTACGGCCGCGTGATGCACGATGCGGAAGGAAACCTTACCCACCAACCTTACGGCAAGCCGGGACAAGCCATTTATTCCGTGTCGAGGGGCGGGCTGAACCGCCGCTTGCTGGAACTGGCCGAGGCCGAGCCCAATGTAACGGTGCGCTTTCAGCAGCAGTGCCTCGATGTAAACCTGCGCGAGCGGCAGCTGCACCTGCGCGACACCACCACCGGGCACGAGCAGCAGGTAAGCTTTGGGCACCTGTTTGGCACCGACGGCGCCTTTTCGGCTGTGCGCGGCGCCCTGCAGAAAACCGACCGTTTCGATTACTCGCAGTCGTACCTCGAATACGCGTACAAGGAGCTGACCATTGCTCCCGCGGCCGACGGCGGCTGGCAGCTGGAGAAAAACGTGTTGCACATCTGGCCCCGGGGCCGGTACATGATGATTGCCCTGCCCAATCTGGACGGCTCGTTCACCTGCACTTTGTTTTTCCCCTTCAAAGGCGAAGAGTCATTCGAGACACTGAAAACCTCAGCCGACGTGCAGGCCTTCTTCGGGCGGGTGTTTCCCGATGCGGTGCCCTTGATGCCGGAGCTGGTAGAGGACTTTTTCCACAACCCCACCGCCTCGCTTGTAACGGTAAAGTGCTTTCCGTGGGCCTTTAGCGACGCTGTGCTGCTGCTGGGCGACGCCTCGCACGCCATTGTGCCTTTTTACGGGCAGGGCATGAATGCGGGCTTCGAAGATTGCACCGCCCTCGACCACCTCATGCAGGAACACGGCAACAACTGGGAGGCCATTTTCGAGGCCTTTCAGCACCAGCGCAAGCCCAATGCCGATGCCATTGCCGACCTGGCGGTGTACAACTTTGTGGAAATGCGCGACCGGGTAGCCGACCCGCGCTTTTTGCTGCAGAAAAAAGTGGAAGCCAAAATTTCGGCCCAGTTTCCCGACCAGTGGCTGCCGCTGTATTCGCAGGTAACATTTTCGCACACGCCCTACCACGAGGCTTGGGCTAACGGCCAACGGCAGGACGCCATCATGGCCCGCCTCATGCCCCACATTCAGGAGCTCGACGACTACGACCGGCCCGAGGTGCAGGAGCTGGTGCAGCAGGAAATGGAAAGCCGGGTAGCTGTCCGCCAGTAGTAGCCGCGGCTAATCAGATTTCAGAAGGTATATAAACCCGTCGGTGCGCCTGCGCCGGCGGGTTTATTTGTGCCCTACTTCAGAGCACGGCCTTGCCCGCCAGCGCAGCTCCAATTCCGAGTGCGAAACCGGCTGCCACCTGAGCCGGCGTGTGCGCCCGAAGCCATAACCGGGCCCAGGCAACCGCCAGTGCCAGCATAGTTGCGGCGGCGGCCCAGCCTGCTACCGCCGTTTGGGTAGGGAACAACTCCTCTTGCAAAAGCAACAGCAAGCCCACTGCGCCGCCCATTCCCACGGCGTGGGCACTAATTTTCCACCAAAAGGTGATGAGCAACGTGCAGAGCAGGGCGAGCGTGATGCCAGCCAATACCTGCACCAGCAAGGCATGGTGAAAACGAGGTGTAAAACGAACCGCAAGCGTTGCGGCGAGGAAGCCCATGCCCGCCAGCGTGAGAGGTAAGGGGCGCTGGCGGCGGTCGGCCAGCTCAACTGAGTTTACCACACCTAACCACACCAGCAGCAAGGTGCCCAGTGCCGGCAACACGAATGTGAACAACGCCACCCACCCAACCAGTGGCCCCCGTGCGGAAGCTGCCAGGCCTAGTACACCTGCCGGAAGCCCAAAGGCCAGTAAGGCCACTAAATAGGTAGGAACGGCCAGCGGGTGCAAAACCACCGATAATCCTTGGGCAAGCAAACGCAGTGGCTGCATGAAAATTGAACTAAGTTGGGACCAAATTACAGTCTATTGTATATTTAAGCCTGCGCTTTTGCATCCGTTCGCCGAACGATATGTCTTATAGGCGTGTTGCCGGGTTTCCTCACATTTTCACTTGTCTATGAAGTTTTCTACAAGGTTTAAACGCCCATTGATTGGGCTGCTGGCACTTACAAGTGCTGGTTTCGGGGCATGGCGCATGAGTAGCGCCGAAACGGATACCATGACCCCGGAAGCCCGAGAGAAGCTCGTGCAGGTGGTTAAGGTGAAGAGAGACGAGTCGGGCAAAAAGATGATTGACAAAGCGGACCGCCCGGACCTGGCCATGGAGCAGGACGCGGAACTCACCCGCGACCCTAGCACCGGCACCGTGCCCCGGGAGCGGCTACTGGCAGCTTACGCTTACAACGAGGCGCAACGCCAGGCCCGTCGTTCCGGCAATGCCTTATCAACCGCTACCTGGACGGAGCGCGGACCCAACAACGTAGCCGGTCGTATCCGCTCGTTGTTGCTCGACCCCAACGACCCTTCCGGTAACACGCTGTGGGCCGGAGCTGCCGGTGGCGGCCTCTGGAAAACCACTAATGCGTTGGCGGCTGTGCCCCAGTGGCAAAGCGTAAACAGCTTCCTCACCAACCTAGCCGTAACGGCTGTAGCCGCCGACCCCGGCACCACCAACCTGTACTGCGGTACCGGCGAAGGATTTTTCAACGCCGATGCCGCACGCGGCGCGGGCATCTGGAAATCGTCGAACGGCGGGGCTACCTGGGCACAGCTGCGCAGCACGGCCACGCCTGCGTTTGAGTACGTTCAGAAAATGGTGGTACACCCCGTAACCCACGATGTGTACGCCGCCACGCGTGAGGGCCTGTACCGCAGCCAAAACGGCGGCGGCAGCTGGACGCTGGTATTGGCCAGCACGCGCGTTGCCGACATTGAGTTGGCGGCCGACAATACCCTGTTCGTATCGGCGGGCTTGTTTACTACTGATGGCCTGTACCGCTCCACCACCGGTAACCTGGGCAGCTGGGTTAAACTGAACGACGTGGCTACTTCGGGCCTGCCCAGCACGGGCTACCGCCGCATCGAAATTTCCTGTGCTCCTTCCGATGCCAACCGCGTGTACGCCGTTTTCCAGAACACCGGCAACGGCTTGCTCGACGTGTACCGCTCCTCGGACAAAGGCGACACGTGGGTGGCCATTAAGCGCCCCGGCTCTACCGCCACCAACCCTACGTTTGACTTTACTAACGGTCAGGCTTGGTACAACCTGATTTCGGCCGTTGCGCCCACCGACCCCGACTTGCTGTACGTGGGTGGCCTGGATATTTACCGCACCAAAAACGCCGATACGGTAGCCACGGCCGTTACCTGGGAAAAAGAATCGGCCTGGAACGTAAGCAGCACCTCGCCTTACTTCGTGCACGCCGACCACCACGCCATTGTGTTCGGGGCCACCAACGACCTCGCGTTTTTCGGCAACGACGGCGGGGTGTTCGTTTCGCGCAATGCCTCTCAAACCAACGGCGGCAACGCGCCCACCTTCGCTGCCATCAACCGCGGCCTGAATGTTACGCAGTTTTACGCGGTGGCCGCGCACCCGACCAATGCCAATTACTTCTTGGCCGGTTCGCAGGACAACGGCACGCAGCGGTTTACGCAGCCTGGCCTAGGCAATACTACTACGGCTACGGGCGGCGACGGCGGCTTTTGCTTCATCGACCAAATCAACCCGAACGTTCAGTTTAGCAGCTACGTGTACAACCAGTACCGCCGCTCGACTAACGGCGGCGCCTCGTTTACCAGTTTCAATATCAGCTCCACCATCGGGCAGTTCATCAACTCCTGCGACTACGACAGCCGTCTGAAGACCCTGTACGCCTCGTACGGCGCTAATACTTACGTGGCTTGGCTGAACGCCAACACCTCGGGCACTACCTCGGCCACGCCGCGTAGCCTGGGCACCGGCGTGGGTACGCCCACGCACTTCATGGTATCGAAAACGGTGCGCAACCGCGTGTACATTGGTACCAGTGCCGGCCGCGTGCTGCGCGTAGACAGCGCCAGCACCACCACGCCCATTGTTACCACGCTGCGCTCGGGCTCCACGGGTACTTCGGTGTCGTGCATTGCCATCGACCCCAACGACGAAGCCCACATGCTGGTCACGTACTCCAACTACGGCACCGCCAGCGTATTCGAATCGGTAAACGCCGGCGACACGTGGACCAGTGTGGAAGGCACCCTGCCCGACATGCCGGTGCGCTGGGCTTTGTTTGACCCGACTGACCGGAACCGTGCCCTGCTGGCTACCGAAATGGGCGTGTACTCTACGGAGCAGCTCAACGGCAATACCACCGTTTGGACGGCTGCCGATAACGGCCCGGTGAACGTGCGCGTGACCATGCTGCACATTACCCCCGACCGCATGGTGGTAGCCGCTACGCACGGCCGTGGCTTGTTTACCTCCGATATCATGGCGGTAATCACCTCGAATACCAAGGCTGCCAAGCTTTCTTCGACGCTCATTAGCAGCGCCTACCCCAACCCCTTCGACCGCGAGTTGAACGTGGAGCTGGGCCGGGCCGTAACGGGCCGCGCCGCGGTTACGCTAACCGATATGATGGGGCGTAAAGTGCTGGCAACTACGGTGGCAGCTGCCGGCCGCACTTTGCGCGTAGCTACCCCAGCCAGCCTGGCCGCTGGTACTTATGTGCTAACCGTTACGGGTGGCGGCGAAACAGCTACCCGCCGCGTGGTACACAAGTAACATCTCAGGCAGTAGGCCTAAGCACACACGGGTTCGGTTGGTACTTTGTGCCGGCCGAACCCGTGTGCGTTTCAGACTGATCATCTGCTTGTTACTTATAACTATACCACGAATGGGGTACATGTTAAAGCAGGTAAGCATCAGCATGAAAGAGCTTTAGGTTGAAATAATAGTAGTTAGCTATTATTTATTTTGAATCTTCAGGTAATCGGCTGGGTTGACTGGTTGATATGGCTAGCTACGTAGTATTCTTGTACTAATTGCTGAATTGTACCCTGTTCTTTTTCATGAAGCAAACGTACTCCTGGAACCGTATTGCGAACCTGTTTTTGCAGGTAGCCGCCGCAAGCGTAATTGCAGCCTGCGGAAACGCCAACCCGCCAAAGCTGGAAACGGCCGAGGAGCGCCCCGACCAGCCCGACCTCGCCATGGAGCAGGACGCGGAGCTTACCCGTGACCCGAACACCGGTACCGTGCCCCGGGAGCGGTTACTGGCAGCCTATCAGTTTAACGAGGAATACGTGGCCCGGCAGGCTCAGCAGCGCGCCACCACCGGTAGCCTGGCCTATGCTGTGTGGACGGAGCGCGGGCCATCCAACGTGGCCGGCCGCCTGCGTACGCTGATGGTGGACCCCAATGACGCCACCGGCAACACGGTGTGGGCCGGTGCGGCAGGTGGTGGGCTCTGGAAAATTACGAATGCTACGGCGGCTAACTTTCAGTGGACCAATGTTAATCGGTTCTTCAGCACCCTCGCTGTGTCAAGCCTGGCCTACACGCCGGGCACCAGCCCCACGGTGATGTACGCCGGCACCGGTGAGGGTTTTTTTAATGTCGATGCCATCCGGGGTATGGGTATCTGGAAGTCGGCCGATGGGGGAAACTCCTGGGCGCAACTGGCCAGTACCAACAATGCCAATTTCGAGTACGTGCAGAAAGTGATGGTGCACCCCACCACCAAAAACGTTTATGCGGCAACGCGTGGCTCGGGTTTGGGCGGCGTGTACCGCAGCACCGATGCCGGGGCAAGTTGGGTAAGGGTACTACCGGTTTCCCGCGTTGCCGACATCGAAATAGCCGCCGATGGCACGGTTTACGCCAGCTCCGGCCTGTTCACAACCGATGGCATTTACCGCTCCGCTTCCGGAGATGCGGGCAGCTGGACCAAGCTCAACGATATAGCCACCTCGGGTTTGCCCACTACGGGGTTTACCCGCATTGAACTGGCCTGCGCCCCCTCGGATGCCAACCGCGTGTACGCGCTGTTCGCTGGCACCAACAATGCGCTCCTTAACATCTACCGTTCTATGGATGGAGGGGCTACCTGGCAAACGTTGCCACGGCCCGTAGATGCCGACCCCGGTGTTGGCACCGACTTTACACGCGGGCAGGCCTGGTACGATTTAACAGCTGCCGTGTCGCCGACAGACCCCAACACGTTGTTTGTGGGCGGCATTGATATTTTTAAAACTTCGAACGCCGGAGCCGCTACGGCCAGTACCGTATCCTGGCAGCAGGTAACCCATTGGTATGGTGGGTTTACTTTCCAGAACGTGCACGCCGATCAGCATGCCATTGTGTTTCAGCCGGGTTCGGGTTCGAAAGCCTATTTTGGTAACGATGGCGGCTTTTTCTCCACTACCACGGCCGGCAATACTATTCCTGCCCTCACCAACCGCAACAACGGACTGAATGTAACTCAGTTCTACGCCGTTACGGCGCACCCCACCAACTATAACTTTTTTCTGGCCGGGGCGCAGGATAACGGCACGCAACGCCTGAGCACGGCTGGGTTGGGTGCTTCGGTGGAAGTAACCGGGGGCGACGGTGGTTTCTGCGCCATCGACCAGGACAACGGCAATATCCAGTTCAGCAGCTACGTATATAACCAATACCGCCGTACCAGCAACTCCTGGACTTCATACACCACGTTCAATCTGACCACTAACGGCTCGTTCATCAACCCCTTCGATTACGACAGCCGGGCCAATATTCTGTACGCGGCGCATAACACCGACACGTACCTGGCCTGGACAAATGCCACTACCGCCACCAGCGTAGCCAACGCCGCTACCATCAACCCCAGTTTGGGTGCCGGGGCCGGCCGGGTAACGCACGTTACGGTTTCGCCTTTGACCGACAACCGCATTTACGTGGGTACCAACGCGGGCAAGGTGTATCGGGTGGATAACGCCCACACGACAACGCCCACGGTAACCCTTATTCGCACCGGAACGGCCGGCACGTCGGTGTCGTGCGTGGCCATCGATCCAGCCACCGAGAGCCACTTGCTGGTTACCTACAGCAACTACGGTATTACCAACGTATTGGAAACCACCAACGGCGGCACTACCTGGACTGCCTTGGATGGCAACCTGCCCGACATGCCGGTACGCTGGGCCCTGTTCGATCCGCGCAATACTACCCGGGCCCTGCTGGCCACCGAAATGGGCGTGTACAGCACCGATGCCTTCTCCGGCGCTACCACTGACTGGCAGCCGTCGCTTTACGCAACCATGAACACCCGCGTGAGCATGCTCCGCTACCGCCCCGGCGACAAAGCGGTGGTAGCCGCCTCGCACGGGCGGGGTGTGTTCACGTCGAACATATTTGCCCTTACCCGATTGCCGCTACCCGTGGAACTGGTGAAGTTCGGGGCCCGCGCTACCGAGGCCGGAGTGGCCTTGAACTGGCAAACGGCCACCGAGCAAAATACCCGCAGTTTCGAAATAGAACGCGCCGCTGCCGGCAAGCCCTTTGCTAAAATCGGAGCGGTTGCGGCGGCCGGCGAGTCGGCCAATCGACTGGACTACTCTTATCTGGATGCCACGGCGGCGCCCGGTAGCTACACCTACCGCCTGCGCATGCTCGATAACGACGGCACCTTCACCTATTCCACGGTAGCCAACGCCACCGTCGTTTCTTCTACGGCTCCGCTGCTGGTGGGTGCCTATCCGGTGCCCTTCGACCGCTCCTTCACCGTGAAGCTGCGCCAGGTTCCCGCCGAGGCCGTGCGCATTAGCCTAACCGATATGCAAGGCCGCACAGTGTTTACCACCCAAGCCAGCGGGCAGCTGGAGCTGCCTGTGCGCGTTCCTACCTTGGCTTCCGGTTCTTACGTGCTTACGGTACGCACTACCGACGGCCGTACCAGCTCGCAGCGGGTAAC
Source organism: Hymenobacter koreensis (assembly GCF_039541855.1). Taxonomy (NCBI): domain Bacteria; kingdom Pseudomonadati; phylum Bacteroidota; class Cytophagia; order Cytophagales; family Hymenobacteraceae; genus Hymenobacter; species Hymenobacter koreensis. Next base: position 1,215,701 of record NZ_BAABHA010000002.1, on the reverse strand, counting down.
GCGCCGCTAAAACCGAGCAGCCCAAAACCGTAACGCCCCGCTTCTGCCAAAGAAGCGGGGCGTTACGGTTTGAATGGGTGGCTTTACAATTCCTTGCGCAGGCGGGCTACGGGAATGTTCAGCTGCTCGCGGTACTTGGCCACGGTGCGGCGGGCAATGTTGTAGCCGCGGGTGTTGAGCATCTTCTCCAGCTTGTCGTCGGACAGCGGGCGGCGCTTGTCCTCAGCTTCGATGATTTCCTTCAGAATGTGCTTTACCTCGCGGCTGGAAGCGTCCTCGCCCGAATCGGTGGCAATGCCTTCGGAGAAAAAGTACTTCAGCGGGTAAATACCGAACTCGGTTTGCACGGCCTTGGAATTGGCCACCCGGCTCACGGTGCTGATGTCCATGCCAATTTCCTGGGCAATGTCCTTCAGAATCATGGGGCGCAGCTTGCTCTCGTCGCCGTCGAGGAAGAACTCGTGCTGGTAGCGTACGATGGAGTCCATGGTGCGCAACAGCGTGTTCTGACGCTGCTTAATGGCGTCGATAAACCACTTGGCCGCGTCCAGCTTCTGCTTCACGAAGGTTACGGCTTCCTTCAGCTTCTTGTCCTTCTTGGCGCCCTTGTCGTAGGCCTGAAACATCTCCTGGTAGTCGCGGCTCACGCGCAGGTCGGGCGCGTTGCGGGCGTTCAGGGTCAGGCTCAGCTCGCCGTTGTCGTTGGTCAGAATGAAGTCGGGGATGATGTACTGCACCCGGCCGCCGCCGGTGGGGCCGGAGCCGCCAGGCTTAGGGTTGAGCTTGAGAATGAGGTTGATGGCTTCCTTAATCTCGTCGTCTTCCAGATCCAGCTTCTGCTGAATGCGGGTGTAATGCTTCTTGGTAAACTCCTCGAAGGTGTCTTCCAGAATGCGCTGAGCGTTTTCCACAACCTCGTCGTGCGGGCGGTGGTCAAGCTGCAGCAACAGACACTCGCGCAGGTCGCGGGCGCCAATGCCAGCCGGGTCGAACGTCTGAATCAGGCGCAGTACTTGGTTTATTTCCTCCTCGGTGGTTTCAATGTTTTGCGAGAAGGCCAGGTCGTTGGCAATGGCCGACAGGTCGCGGCGGATGTAACCGTCGGCGTCGATGGAGCCAATGAGCTGAGCGCCAATGGCTTCCTGCCGCTCGTCGAGGTCGAGGAAGCGCAACTGCTCGAACAGCGAGTCGATGAGCGTGGAGCCGGTGTCGGCTAGGGGCATGTCGCGCTCTTCTTCGTCGCCGCCGGTGTCGCCCTGCATCTTGTAGCCGGCTATTTCGTCGTCGTCGAGGTAGTCGCCAATGTCCAGGTCGTCCGAATTTTCGGCGCTTTCGGCGGTTTCTTCCTTGGGCAGCTCTATTTCGGGTTCGGCGGGCTCTTCGTAGTCCTCATCGAGGATGTTTTCCTCGTTGTCGTACTCTTCGCCCTCCACGGGTTCGTCGGCTGTGTCGTCGGCATCGTCGCCAAACTCGTCGTCGGCGTCGTCATCGGCCATGTCGGCCTCTTCGGCGTCGCCTTCTTCCAGGGCCGGATTCATTTCCAGCTCCTCTTTGATGCGCATTTCCAGCTCCGCCGTGGGAATTTGGAGGAGCTTGATGAATTGTATTTGTTGGGGTGACAACTTCTGCGAGAGAAGTTGTTTCATGTCAAGTCGTTGCATAGCAAAAAACGCGTGCGGCGGCGGCTGAAAAGCGGTGGAGGCTTTGGCCAAAGATAGCCGTTTGTGTACTTCGTTCGGGGCCGAAAGGTTGGTCGTAATTAAGTGCTATTGCAGGCCATAGGCCCACACAACTGCAGTAACAATAACCGAGTACGCAATTTCTCGGGCCGGGCCGCCTATTTTTGCTGGCTCAATCCCATCGGTAAGCCAATGTCCGTCAGAAGATCAAGCGTAGCCGCACTGCTTGCCAGCCAGGAGCTGGACCGCGAAGTGCTGGTAAAAGGCTGGGTACGCACCCGCCGCGGCAACAAGTTTGTGCAGTTCATTGCCGTAAACGACGGCTCGACCATTAATAGCATTCAGGTAGTTGCCAACGCCGAAACCTTCCCGGAAGAGAAGCTGAAAGCCGACGGCGTGGAAAACGGCGCGGCTGTGGCCATTCGCGGCACGCTGGTGGCCTCGCAGGGCAAGGGCCAGACGGTGGAAATTCAAGCCACCGACATTGAGGTGTACGGCTCGGCCGATACCACCACCTACCCATTGCAGAAGAAAGGGCACACGCTGGAATTCCTGCGAGAAATAGCCCACCTGCGCCCCCGCACCAACACCTTTGGGGCGGTGCTGCGCCTGCGCCATGCACTAGCTTTTGCGGTACACCAGTACTTCAACGACAACGGCTTCTTTTACGTGCACACGCCCATCATCACGGGCTCCGATGCCGAAGGCGCCGGCCAGATGTTCCGCGTAACCACGCTGCCCGAGCAAAACCCGCCGCTCAACGAGGCCGGTCAGGTGGATTACAGCCAGGATTTCTTCGGCAAGGCCACCAACCTCACGGTATCGGGCCAGTTGGAAGGCGAAATTGCCGCCATGGCACTGGGCAAAGTGTACACCTTCGGCCCCACGTTCCGGGCCGAGAACAGCAACACGGCCCGCCACTTGGCCGAGTTCTGGATGATTGAGCCGGAAATGGCCTTCTTCGACCTGCAGGACAACATGGACCTGGCCGAGGACTTTCTAAAGTACCTCGTGCGCTACGCCCTGGAGAAGTGCCAGGACGATCTGAAGTTCCTCACCGAGCACTACGACAAAGAGCTGCTCGGCCGCCTGCAATTCGTGGTGGAAAACGACTTCCAGCGCCTGACTTACACCGAGGCGATAGAAATCCTGAAATCGGCCAAGCAGAAGTTCGAGTTTCCCGTGGACTGGGGCACCGATTTGCAGTCGGAGCACGAGCGGTACCTGGTGGAAAAGCACTTTAAGAAGCCGGTTATCCTGACCAACTACCCAAAGGAGGTGAAGTCCTTCTACATGAAGCTCGACGAGGACGGCCGCACCGTAGCCGCCATGGACGTGCTCTTCCCGGGCATCGGCGAAATCATCGGAGGCTCGCAGCGCGAGGAAAACCTGGAGAAGCTGCAGCAGCGCATGCAGGAAATGCACGTGCCCGAAGAAGACCTGTGGTGGTACCTGGATCTGCGCCGCTTCGGCTCGGCCCCGCACGCCGGCTTCGGCCTGGGCTTCGAGCGGTTGGTGCTGTTCGTGACGGGCATGGCCAACATTCGGGACGTTATTCCCTTCCCGCGTTTTCCACGCAGCGCGGAGTTTTAGGGCTGCGTAATGCTGTAATCAACAAAAAAGCGGCCACTTGTAGGGCCGCTTTTTTGTTATGTTGCAGGATGAAAAAATTAGTCTGCATCGAAAATGATTGGGAGGATTGGCAAGGTTCACGTTCTGTTTCGCCAATTTTAGAATTAGCTACTAAAGCATCAGGTCAACCAGCAAAGCACTTTCATAGAAGTTGTAACACTGTTGAGGAGCTTGATTTTAATATTGAAAAGGTATCCAACTATACAAGTATTGACCTTGTCTATTTTGCTTTACACGGTTCTTCTGGTAAGATTCACATTGGGGGGCATCCACTAAGTTTAACAGAATTAGGAGAGAAGATTGGATATCGGTGGAAAGGACGAGTTGTGCATTTTGGCAGTTGTTCGGTTTTTAGGAATCAGAACGAAGTAGATTCATTCATCCAGTTGACAGGTGTCAGTGCAGTGTCTGGCTTTTGCAGGACAATTGACTGGCACTTAAGTACCGCTTTTGACTACCTATACTTGATTAACTGGCTTAATTATTCGCGAGTAGGTGACTTTATGAATAAGATGCACAAAATTGCAACTGGCCCTTTCGAAGAATTAGGATTCGTTACTAACAGATAGCTTTAAAAATACGTCTCCAATTTCTGAGGTTCTCCTTCCCCGCAAGCAGCATCACCCCCACAAACAGCAACGCCACCACGCGCGGTTTGAACACCAGAAAATCCTGGCCGAGCGGGTGAAAAGCACCCAAAATGGCTTCTAAGTTCAGTAAGTATGCCACCGAGGCCAGCACGTAAATCGTGTACCGCCGGCTCAGAAAGGCGTGTGCGGCTAGAAACAGAATAGCGGCGTGCCAGTACCGCTCGTGCATTTGGGTGTTGAAGAAGGCGAAGAGAATGGGAATGACACCGCAGCTCAGCAGCACCATCTGCGGGTAAGAAACGGGCGGCTCTACGCGAAACCGCAGTTGGCGCAGCGTCAGGAGCAGCAGCGGCAGCAGCGTGAGAAACGAGGCGAAGCAGAACAGCAGCAGGCCCCAGGCGCGGTAGGAGAGGCCCGCAAATTCCACCGAATCGGAGATGCTGTTAATGTCGGGCCGGTGCAGCAGCAGGTGCCAGAAGTTAAAGGCGTTCTGGGAAACCGTGGGCAGGAAGCTGGTGGCCTGCAAATTGTTGCGGATGATGGTGCCGAGGTAGTTGCCGCTGGGTCCCCAGATGAACGGTGCCAGCAATAAGAGCTGCACCAACGCCGCAGCGCCGATTGCCTTCGCCAGCGTTATTGGCTGCCGAAACCACAGCGGCAGCCATAGCAACAGCAGCGGCGGCAGGAAAATAACGGCCTGCGTTTTCGTGTTCAGCGCCAGCACAAACGCCAGCAGGCTGATTACCGGCCGCTGCCGCAACGCCGCTACAACGGCCGCAAACGCGAAGAAGGTGTAGATGGCATCAATTTGCTGCCACACCAGGGTGTTGTACACGTAGCCGAGGTTCAGCAACAGAAGCAGCACGCAGCCAAAACGGCGGTTGCGCTCGGGCACCAGCGAGGCGGCCAGCAGCGCGCCCGCCACATCGAAGGGCAGCACCAGCAGCTTCAGGTAATGGCGGTACTGCCGGATGTTTTCCAGGCTGCCGGCCGCTTCCCCGTACAGCCACAACAGATAGTGGTACAGGGGGTTGTAACTGTTATCGGAGCGTTGATAAATGCTGCCTAAGCCGTGCCGGTGCATGTGACTGGCCCAGTCGGTCCAGTAGCCCACGTCGCTGCGGTGCCCAAGGGGAAAGGTTAGCGCCACAAGCCCTGCGAACAGCAGACCGAACAGAGCGACCTGTGCCGCAGTCGGCCGGGGCGTGAAACCTGCTGGGTGGCGCATTAGCAGTAGGCGTCGAGCTGCCGCCCGTCTACCGACACGAGCCAGTCAAGCCGCAGCTCGAAGCCGTCGGTCAGGCGCAGGTACTCCACCTTGTCGCGGATGTAGAGCGTATCGATTACGCCGTGTGTTGTGGCCTCAGTGCCCTCACCGCCAACTCGGTACACAATGGCGCAGGGTTGACGCAGAGTGGCGCGGGACTCTAACTCGTCGTAGAAAACGCAGCTGATGGGACGGTAAGCAGCCATGGCAGATGTAGGATGACAACAAAGGAAAGAAAAGCGCGCTTCCCGGGCTTTTCACTTGGCCTGTTCCAGGTTTGAATGGCAACGCATTTCAGCTGCGGTAACGGCATTGGCTAGTAGCTAACAACAAGCTTAGAATCCGCCTTAACACCAGTCAGAGCAGCCACTGTTACGCATGCAGGGTGCCGTTGGGTGGCGTGCAGCGCTCAGGTTAGCGCGGTTACGGAGTTTGCCTCCGCCGATGTTCGCGCTGTAAACAGTGCGGGTGTTATGCGGGGAAACCGGTAGCAGACGGTACGCTGCTGCGCTGCCCGTTGCAGGCAAACCGAAGGCCCGTTTATTTCCGCCGGATAACCTCCGCAAGCCGGAAGCCGTTGGCAAGACCAATTAGTTGCCCCATGACCGACACCCAGGAAATTGACCTCGCCCCGGCCGATGCGCTGCAAGACGAGGAGTTAAAAACGTTTTCGGTGGCTGGTACCGAAGTACTGCTGATTCGCCGTGCGGGCCGGTACCACGCCTTTGCCTCCCGTTGCCCGCACTACGGTGCCCCGCTCGAGAAAGGCCATTTAGTCGGCGATAAGCTCGTATGTCCCTGGCACCACGCCTGTTTCCGCGTACCCAGTGGCGAGCTGTGCGAACCGCCCGCGCTGGATCATTTGCCCAGCTACCCCGTGCGGGTAGATAACGGCCGAGTGTGCGTTAGGCTGCCCGCGGTGTTGCCCAAGGTGCTCGACTCGCCCGACAAAACGCCCACGGCCCAAACGGGCGGTGTAGAGCCCCTGCCTGCCGGGGAGCCAGCGCCCGACAACCGCACGTTTGTGATTGTGGGCGCCGGTCCTGCCGGCCAGATGGCCGCACAAACCTTGCGTACCGCGGGTTTCACCGGCCGTGTGGTGCTAATCGGGGCTCAAAACCAACTGCCTTACGACCGCACCAAACTAACCAAGGCCTATCTGGCCGGCAAGGCCGACGATACCAGCCTGCCCCTGCGTCAGCACGGCTTTTACGAGCGGTACCAGGTTGAAATGCGCCGCAGTACCCGCGTGGTGGGCCTGGATGTTAGCCAGCGGCAATTGCAGCTTGATGGTGGCAACGGCTCCCTGACCTACGATGCGCTGCTGCTGTGTCCCGGCAGTACGCCGCGCGCCTTGCCCGTCAGCCTGCCGGGCCACGACCTTCCCGGCGTGTTCCTGCTTCGGTCCCGCTCCGATGCCCACCGCCTCCGCAACGCCGCCCAGGGTGCCCGGCATGTGGTGGTAATCGGTAGCAGCTTTATTGGGATGGAAGCCGCCGCCAGCCTGGCCGATACCCCCGAACGGCAGGTTACCGTGGTGGGCAAGGAAAAGGAACCGCTTCAAAAAGTACTTGGGGCCGAAATTGGAGCCATGTTCCGGCGCCTGCACGAAGAAAAGGGCGTGCGCTTCCTGGGTGGCACCCAGCCCAAAGAACTGCAAGCCAACGAGCAGGGCCGGGTGGGAGCGGTGGTGCTGGAAAACGGCGAGACCTTGCCTGCCGACCTCGTGGTGCTGGGCATTGGGGTGCAGCCCGCAACCGGTTTCCTGGGTGGAGCCCTGCCGCTGGAAAACGACGGCGGCCTGCGGGTAAGCCAAGAGCTGCAAGTGGCCGAGGGTATTTGGGCTGCTGGCGACGTGGCCCGCTTTGCCTTGGTTCCCGATGGTCCCGCCGTCCGTATCGAACATTGGCGCGTGGCCCAGCAGCAGGGGCGTACGGCGGCTTTGAACATGCTCGGGCAGCAGACCACGTTCCGCAGCGTACCGTTTTTCTGGACGCAGCAGTATGGCAAAAGCCTGCGCTACGTGGGCCACGCCGAGCGGTGGAACGAGCTTATTACCCACGGCAACGTGGCCCAGCAGGACTTCCTGACCTTGTACGTGCACGAAAACCGCATACAGGCCGCCGCCGGTATGAACCGCGACACCGACCTTATATGCATTGAAGCCCTGATGGAGCACGACCAAATGCCCCCGCCTGAGGTAGTGCGCGCCGGTGCCGATTGGTCGGCGCTATTAAAGCGCGTTACGGCTGAACGGAAATAGGAAAAGCCCCTCCCGAGTATCGGGAGGGGCTTCTCGGTAGCTCATCAAGGGTTAGTTCTTGCCTTTTCCTTTACCGTTGCCCTTGCCGTTACCATTTCCGTGGCCTTTGCCAGGATGGCCGCCTTGGTTGCCGCGGTTTGGGTCCACAACAATTACTCCGCTGCCCGGGCCGTAAGAAGTGCTACGCATTTTCTTGGCCTGGCCCGGAGGCATGCCGTGCGGGTGGCCGTACTTGTTCTTGTGCTCGGTTACGTTTACCCAGGGAGTAGCACCCGCATAGTTGATGACCACCGGGTGGAAGTTGCTGGGGTTGTAGCCGTTAAGATTGGTCAGGCGCTGCCACTTACCGTTGCGCTGCACAATGTAGTGCTGGGCCCGCAGGTCGTAGTAGCCGCCGTACTCGGGAACGTAGTAGTATTGGGCACCGGCCGGAGCTGCCGGACCCCAGTTGGGCACGTTAATGCTAACCTGCGCCTGGGCCGTGTGTGCGGTACCAGCCGTGGCCAGCAAAACAAGGGCCGCAAAAAGGAACTGAGAAACTCGTTTCATGGCAAAAGAGACGCTGTAGTGGAACGGTCGGGTTTGCGTATTGACAAGAACAAGGCCAAAACAAACGGGCTTGGCGGCACAGGCGTTTCTGTCTTCTAATACGAATAGCAAAAAGCCGAACGAAAAGCACGTTATTGAGGTTGTCTGCTTCTGCATACCGGCCTGCGCGCAAGCTAATTTCACTGGCAAATATGCCCATGGAGCTGCTGCGCCGGCGGGGTTTTAACTTACTTTTGCGGGCTTATTCGCTACGCACTGCATGGCAAAGAAAAAATCGGCGGCCTCGGCTGCATCAGACGTTTCCGTTGCCGCCTCGGCTGCGCCGGTAAAGGCTTCGGCGCCTAAACCCACTGCCCGCAAAAAGGCGGAGGCACTTCCCAAGGCAGCCCCTGCGGCTGGCAACGGGCAAGCTACCCCAGTGCCGGCCGCCGTTGCCACGTCATCGGCAGCCACCATTGAGGCGCCTTTTATTGAAGTATACGGCGCCCGGGAGCACAACCTGAAGAACGTAACGGTAAAAATCCCGCGCGGCAAGCTGGTGGTGTTTACCGGTATTTCGGGCTCGGGTAAGTCGTCTTTGGCCTTCGATACCATTTACGCCGAGGGCCAGCGCCGCTACATGGAGACGTTTTCGGCCTACGCCCGCTCGTTTATGGGCGGCCTGGAGCGCCCCGACGTGGATAAGATCGAGGGCCTGTCGCCGGTAATCAGCATCGAGCAGAAGACGACCTCGCGCAACCCGCGCTCCACGGTGGGCACCATCACCGAGATATACGACTTCCTGCGCCTGCTCTACGCCCGCACCGGCGAGGCCTTCAGCTACGCCACGGGCAAGAAGATGATCCGGCAGTCCGACGACCAGATCATCAATTACATCCTCAAGCACTTCGCCGACAAAAAGCTGGTGGTGCTGGCCCCCGTGGTGAAAGGCCGCAAGGGTCATTACCGCGAGCTGTTCCAGCAAATTGCCAAGCTGGGCTTTACCAAAGTGCGCGTGGATGGCGAGCTGCTCGACATTACGAGCAAGATGCAGGTGGACCGCTACAAAATCCACGACATCGAAATTGTAATCGACCGGCTGGTGGTGAAGGAAGAAGACCGGTTCCGCCTGTCGGGCTCCATGCAAAATGCCCTCACCCACGGCAAGGGCACGGCCCTGGTGCTGGATGCCGACGCGAACAAGACCCAGTTCTTCTCGCGTTTCCTGATGGACCCCACCACCGGCATTGCCTACGACGATCCGGCGCCCAATACCTTTTCCTTCAACTCGCCCTACGGCGCCTGCCCCACCTGCAACGGCCTGGGCGAAATTCAGCAGATTACCGAGGATTCGGTGATGCCCGACCCCAAGCTGAGCATCAGCCGCGGCGGCATTGCGCCCCTGGGCGAGTACCGCGACATCTGGATTTTCCAGCAAATCGGCCTCATTCTCAAGAAGCACAAAGCCACGCTTTCCACGCCCATCGAGAAGCTGCCGGCCGAGCTGGTGCAGCGTCTGTTGCACGGCATCGAGGTAGACGAGGACGCCGACGACAAGAAAAAAGCCACGTACTCGGAGCCATTTGAGGGCATCATTCCCTTCCTGCGTCGCCAAATGGAGTCCGACTCGGAGAACATCCGCGAATGGATTCAGCAGTACACGCAGGCCACCGAATGCCCCGAGTGCCACGGATACCGCCTGAAAAAAGAAAGCCTGCACTTCCGCATGGCCGACAAACACATCGGCGAGCTGTCGGTGATGGACATTGGCGAGCTGGCCCGCTGGTTTGAGGGCTTGGAAGACCGCCTTTCCGACCGCCAGAACCTGATTGCCCGCGAGCTGCTGAAGGAAATCCGCAAGCGCATCGGCTTCCTGCTGGAAGTAGGCCTAGAGTACCTGAACCTGCACCGCTCGGTGCGTACGCTCTCGGGCGGCGAGTCGCAGCGCATTCGTCTGGCTACCCAAATTGGTACCCAGCTGGTGGGCGTGCTCTACATCATGGACGAGCCCAGCATCGGTCTGCACCAGCGCGACAACGAGCGGCTCATCAACGCCCTCAAGCACTTGCGCGACCTGGGCAACTCCATCATTGTGGTGGAGCACGATAAGGACATGATTCAGCACGCCGACCATGTGCTGGACATTGGCCCCGGTGCGGGCGTACACGGCGGGCACGTGGTGGCCGAAGGCACACCCGAGGAGTTCCAGCGCAGCGGTTCGCTCACGGCCCAGTACCTGAGCGGCGAAAAGCATATTGAGCTGCGCAAAACCAAGCGTGCCGGTGAAGGCAAGGAGTTGGTGCTGAAAGGCGCCAGAGGCCATAACCTCAAAAACGTAACTCTGAAAGTGCCGCTAGGCAAGCTGGTGGCCGTTACAGGCGTTTCGGGTTCGGGCAAGTCGTCGCTCATTCACGATACGCTGTACCCCATCCTAAATAAGTTCTTCTTCAACGCGAAGAAGGAGCCGCTGGCTTACGGCAGCATCGAAGGCTTGGAGCTGATCGACAAGGTTATCGAAGTGGACCAGTCGCCGATTGGGCGCACGCCGCGCTCGAACCCGGCCACCTACACCGGCGTGTTTACCGAAATTCGTCAGCTGTACGCCAACCTGCCCGAGGCCAAGATTCGCGGTTACGGACCCGGCCGCTTCTCGTTTAATGTGAAGGGCGGCCGCTGCGAAACCTGCGAGGGCGCCGGCATTCGTACCATCGAAATGAACTTCCTGCCCGATGTGCACGTGCAGTGCGAAACCTGCAAGGGTCGCCGCTACAACCGCGAAACGCTGGAAGTGCGCTTCAAAGGCAAGAGCATTACCGATGTGCTCGATATGACCATTGAAAAGGCTGTCGACTTCTTTGAGTTTCAGCCGCGCATCCTGCGCAAGATCAGAACGTTGAGCGAGGTTGGCTTGGGTTACATCACCCTGGGTCAGCAGGCTACTACGCTTTCGGGTGGGGAAGCGCAGCGCGTGAAACTGGCCACTGAGCTCAGCAAAAAGGACACCGGCAAAACCTTTTACATTCTAGACGAGCCCACCACCGGCTTGCACTTCGAGGACATCCGCCACCTGGCCGACGTGCTCCAGAAGCTGGCCGACAAGGGCAACACGGTGCTAATCATCGAACACAACCTGGACCTGATTAAGGTGGCCGACCACGTCATCGACCTCGGACCGGAAGGCGGTTCGGGCGGCGGCACCATTGTAGCGCAAGGCACACCCGAGCAAGTAGCCAAAGTAAAGAAGGGCCACACGGCGCGTTTCCTGGCGGAGGAACTGAAAATCAGCAAGTACGCCGACGAGAAAACGGAGACGGAAGAGCCCGCGGTTTAAGTAACTGCGCGCTCTTCCGGGCTTAGAAGAAAAAAAGCTGCCGTGCCCCATATTAAGTTTTGGGCGCGGCAGCTTTTTTTCTTGGCTGAGCATGCAGATAGCCGTATTTTAAGCCCTTTGTTTCCGCTCCCTGCCACCTTTCCGCATGTTCAAACTCTTACTCTTTCCGCTGCTGCTGACGGTAGCCGTTGTGGCTGCACCTTCCAAAACCAAGTCTGTGCACTGGGCTGGAACCATCAGCAACGGCATGAAAGGCGACAAGATCAGCTTCGACGTATCGCCCGACGGCAAGAAGCTCACCAACCTCACCTTCGACGGCTACTGGCGCTGCAGCGGCAAGCTTGAGCGCCAGGTAGTAGGACCGGAAGGTTCTTTCGCCATTGAAAACAACAAGGTAAGTGGCGTAGTGCTCGATCCGCCCGGCGGTGGTGGTACGGCTTGGCGCTTCGATTTGCAAGGCAATTTCAGCGGCAAAGCAGCGGCCAAGGGTACTTTCCGCATGAATATAACCGCCATGGGCTGCGACACTTACAAGCTGGAGTGGGCCGCGGCACCCGATGGCGCTGCTAAGTAACAGCCCTACGGCTTAACAGCCACCAGCTCGATTTCTACCAAAGCTGAGGGCATTAACAAGCGCTTGACTTCTGCCCAGGTAGCGGCTGGGTATACGCCGTTGTAAAACTTCTTGCGCAGTTCGTTCTGCTGAGGGAAGGCGTTGAGGTCGAGGGTGTACACGTTCTCCTTCACCACATGCTGAAAGGTAAGGCCGTGGTGCGCCAGCGTCTTTTCCAGCGTTTTGTAAATGCCCTCTACCTGCTCCTGCATGGTTTTGCCGGGGTACACCGTGCCCGATATGTACAGGGTGTTGCCCACCAGCACCGCCTGCGCGTAGCCGTACTGGTTTTCGCCGGCCGGGTGCAGGTTAAAGGTTTGGCGGACAAGTGGTTTGGCTGGAGCCGTGGCTTGGGCAGTAGCTGCATGGATGCTGCCAAGCAGCAGGCAAGCGAGTAGAACGCGTTTCATAAGCAACGATGGGGTATGACTTGCCAAAAACGTCTCTCAACAAGTGGCGTTGCACGCCGGCCGCCCCAGTCACATCATCATGTAGCTCATTACGCAAACGAGCCGGCCGCTTTGAGTAGCGGCCGGCTCGTCTGTTGGCGGGGTGCACGTCTAAAGCGAGGCTACATGCTGGCGTGCTTTTTCGACATGTCCAAATGGTTCTGCACCACTGGCGTTACTTTGCCAATAAACCCTTTAACGTCAGCATCCTGAGTCATGCCGGCGTGGGCATTTAGGGTGTTCAGGGTTTTCTGGTGGTCCATTACCATTTGCTGCAGGTAGCGCTTCTCAAACTCCTGGCCCGAAAGACCTTTCATTTGCTCGGCAATGGCCTTGTGCTCGGGGTCCATGTCGGTCGGTAGCGTCACTTTCTTCTTATCGGCAATAGCCTTCAGATCGGCCGTGGACTTGGTGTGGTCCTTGATCATCATGTTGGCGTGCTCCTTGGCCATGCCGCTTACACCCTTTTCGAGGGCCATGCGGCTGAGCTGAATTTCGTTCTGGTCGCTGTGGGCGGCCGTCTTCATGAACTCGGGGTCATCCTTGTGCGGACCAACGGCATTCGGATCGTTAGCCGGCATGGCGTTAGCGGCCGCCATCGAGCCCGTGGTGTCGCCGTCGGTCATGGCGTTGGTCGAGCCATTGGTGGCGCCGCCCATGTAGTTATCGTCGGCATTATTACCCTCGGTGCTCGTTACATCGGGGTTACTGCCTTTGTTATCGGTACAGGCAGAGGTGCCGCCCAGCAGGGCAGCCGCCAGCAAGGCTGGCAGGAATAGCTTTTTCATGGTAATGAATCTGGTGTTGTGGTTGGTATGAGGGTGTGGTAGGCAGGCGGCAAGTACTGAAAGTAAGATTAAGGGCGGGGCGTTTCGGCCGCGGGGGCAGTGGTGGCGGCACCAGCCGTGTCGGCATCGGCGGTTACGGTGGGGCCGGCGTCGTTGTCAATCACCACGGCTTCGGAGGACTCCACACCGCCTTCTTCGGCAGCTTGGTCCATGTCGCTGACGGCTTCACCGGCAGTGCCGTCGGTACGTTTTTCGGAGTCGCCGCAGGCGCTTAGCGAAAGACAGGCGGCTAACGCGCCGAGTAGCAAAAAGGAACGCTTCATAAGGGAACAGGTTGATGAATTGAGTGAAGAGCTTACTGCTTGGGCAGCGCTTTTTGTATCTGCTGGGCTTGTTCGTGGTGCTGCTTAAGCACGGGAGCATACTTCGCCGCAAATGCCCGGATGTCGCCGTCGTAGGCATCTTCGGCCATGTCCTCGAACCGGTCGGCGGCATCGTCGTGATGTTCGGTGGTTACCTCCAGGTACTCGCGTTCGAACTCGGCGCCGGTAAGGGCACTCAGCTCTTTGAAGGTGTCCTGTTGGTCGCTTCCCAGTCCTTGAGGAATGGCCAGGCCTTTGCGTTCGGCCAGCGTGCTGAGGGCCGTGTGCATGCCGGTGTGGTCGCGTACTAGGGTTTGAGCCAAGGCGCTTAAGTCGGGGCGGGTGCTGCGTTGCTGGGCCAGCTTGGCCAACTCCACATCGAGCAGGCCACGGCTGGCGGTGTTTACGATAAACTCAGCATCCTGCTCCTGCCGTTCGGTAATGTTGGCGTCGCCAATTCGCTTTTCGTTCTGAAACTTCGCCTCGGCCACCGGGTCACGCTCACCCGATCCACAACTGGTTACAAACAGCAGCAGGCACGCCCATGGTAGATGAATGCGGTACAGCATAAACGAATTGCCGGTGAAAGGCACGGCAAAAGGCTATACGGCCGGGTCGGCTATCGGTTCGGCGCCAATAAGTTCCGCCCTGCAGAAAAAAATTTGCAAGCCGTTAAACTATAGCAGCCGAAGAGCTTCCAAGCCAATGAAATGCCGGGTGGCACCCCCGCAGCTTCCTTACACCCTCACGTTTTCCTCACTTGCACATGCAACGCCAAATCTTACGTTCCTTGCTGGGTTCGACCCTCTGCGTCGGCCTTCTTATCGGCTTCAGCAGCTGCGACAAAGAATCGGATTCGCTTGGACCCGACTCCACCGTATCGGCCGAGGACAATGCCGATGCCGAAGCCGATGACGCCGCTTCTTACGAATACGTAGATGCCGCCGCGCCGGAGGACCCCGGCCGCGCGGGTGCCCTAAACCCCGACGACCAGCGCATTCTTTTCGGTTGTGCCACGCGCACCTACAATGTTTCCACGCGCACCCTTACCATCGATTTCGGCCCTAACGGCTGCGTAGGCCGCGACGGAAAACTGCGCCGGGGCCAGCTGGTAGCCGTTTTCACCGGGCAGCACCGCCAAGTAGGTTCCACGGTGGTGGTTACGCTGGTTAACTTTTCGGTGAACGGAAACCCCCGTACCGGCACCCGCACCATTACCTGGATTGCGCCCAATGTGCATACCGTGGACGTGCAGAACGCCAGTGTGGTTACCGCCACCGGTACCGCTACCTGGACGGCCCAGCGCACCGTTACCCAAACCGCCGGCGTAGGTACTCGCACCATTCAGGACGATTTGTACAGCATCAGCGGCTCGGCTGCGGGCACTAACCGCAAGGGCGTTTCCTACACGGCTACCATTCAGCAGCCTTTAGTGAAGAAATTTCAGGCCGGCTGCGCCCGCCACTTTATTTCGGGCACGCTGCAAATCACCACCTCGCGTGAGAAAACCCTACTCCTGAATTACGACCCAGCCGGAACCCAAGCCTGCGACAATATTGCTTCCGTTACCATCAACGGCCGAACCCGCACCATTCAGTTGCGCTAAACCGGTTGGAGGTAAATCATTAAGTCCGAAAACAAACCGCCCCAGCAGAGGAACTGCCGGGGCGGTTTGTTTTCGGACCCGATGGAGGGGCTTCGCAAAAAGCGGTTGCCTGCGGAGCGGTTCGGGGCTTTATTCGTAAACCTTTACTACGAACACAAAGTCCTGGAGCTTCCGGATTTGCTGCGGGCGGGTTTGGCCGGCTAGTTGGCTGTAGCGCGGCACGTTGTAATCGGCCGCCGAGCCAGCCGTAGCCAGCGAATCCACCAGACGCATCAGGTACGATGATTTGGTGGCGAAAGCCGCGCTCTGCACGTCCATTTGCCGGCCGCTGATAACGCCAATGAGGTTGCCGCGGTCATCTAGCACGGGGCCGCCGGAGTTGCCGGGGTTCACTGGAATGCTAATCTGGTAGAATGCCGTGTCGCCTTCAAAACCGGTATGGGCACTCAGCGAGCCGTCGTTGTACACCAGGTCTTCGCGGGGGTAGCCCAGGGTGTAAATCCGTTCGCCCAAGTCCGACTGCCGCCGTTTTAGTCCGTAGGGCAAACGGCCAAAGCCGCTGAAGCGCCGGTCGCGGATGCGCAGGATGGCTATGTCGCGGGCCGCGTCCATGAACACCGGCTCGGCCCGGAAACGCTGCTTGGCGCGGTTCTCAATCAGCACCGAGTCGCCGCCCTGCACCACGTGGTAACTCGTAACAATAAAGCCGTCGGAGGTAAGGGCAAAGCCGGTGCCGCTGAAGTTGCCGGGGCTGGAAGCCGCGGGCTTGGTGGCCCCAATCTGATTAATGGCGCGGCCCATCACCCGCTGGTTTTTCTTAATGGTATCTACCTCGCGCCGCAGCTTGGCGTAGCCGATGGCGGTGGGCTGCTGGCGGGCACGCCACCACTGCAGGCCCAGCAAGGTGCAGAACACGGCCAGCACCGCTACCGAAGCGGCCACGCCCATGGTTGCCCGGTGCCCGTGCCAAAACTCCCGCAACCATTTTTCGGTGCGCGATATGTGCATCACGGGCATGTGGGGGCGGCCGGTTTCCACCGTGGTTTCCTGTTCGGCGTCTATTTCAGCCTGCAGCGCGCGTAGCTGCTCGCTTACGCGCAGGCGCTGGCCATAGGTATGCAGCGTACCGGTAACGTTCTGGTACTCGGCGTAGCGGTTGGCCAGCACCGGGTCGGCGGCCAGGCGGCGCGCCAGATCAGCCTGCACGGCCGCATCAAGCCGCCCGGCTTCGTAGTCCTCAAAGAGCGCGTAATAGTCGGCTTCGGTCATCATGGCAGTAGGGCAGGTATTACTCCCACCAGGCAAAAGGGCACAGGCGCGTTAGGGCAGCGGTTCTTCGGTGTACTGAGCGAAAAAGAGCTTCTTCAAACGCACCAAGCATTTGTATTTCTGATTCTTGGCGTTATCGGCATTGGTATAGCCGTGGTCCGCCGTAAGCTCCTGCATGCTCTTGTCGAGGAGGTAAAAGCCCTCGATCAGGGACCGGCATGGTTCCCCGAGACGTAACAGGGCCTCGCTCATCAGAGCCAGGCGCCGGTCGCGCTCCTCGGCTTCGGCCAAATCGGCTTCGGCTCCGGTTTCGAGGTAGGGCTCGTAGTCATCGAGGCGGCCGCCGTAACGACCCTTCTCGGCCAACCGTTTCAGCCACAACCGGCGGCACACGGCGTAGAGGTAGGTTTTAATCTGGCAGCTCAGCTCGAGCGTCCCCATTCGCACCTTCTCGTAAAACACCATTACCCCTTCCTGGTAAATGTCTTTGGCTTCGTCTTCGGTTCCGCTGTTCTGCGTCACCAAGTGCGTTACCATCGGCAAATGAAGGCGGTAGAGGTGCGCCAATGCCCGCTCGTCGCCGTCGCGGATAGCCGCCACCAGCTCGTCGTCGGAAAAGGAAGGCTGACCCTTGCCCATGTATGCAGTTACTCGTTGCTTAATACTGGCCCCCGCTTCAAGTAACCCACCGAATATTTTTTTTATCGGGTGAGGTTACCTCTGCTGATTGTTGGTATGAAGGGCGTTTTTCAGACCAACTTTTTCAAACTTACTACATCACATGAAGAACCTCCTGAAGGTTGCCGCCCTGTTCGCTGTTGTTAGCCTGAGCGCTTGCGAATCGAAGACTGCTGAAACCACCGAGGCTACCTCGACCGAAACCACTACGGTAGAAACCACTGCTCCGGCTACCACCGAAGCCACCACGGTTGACACCACGGCTGCTGCCACGACTGCTCCGGCCACGACCGAAGCTTCGACGACGACCACCACTACCGAGACGATGAAAGAAGAATAGTGTAGGCGGCTGACCTAGCGCCGGTCACTTTACTTTTCTGGGCCCGAATGGCAGCCATGGCAGCCATTCGGGCTTTTTTTATTTTTGGGCCTTACATTGAGCGGTCTGTATTTATAAAATAACAAGATTTGTATATATATTTCCCCTCTGGCTTTCATGTTAGCTGTTTAAACTGTGCCTAATTTAGACGTACCCCATTCTGCCGACGAAGAGGATACTGTTCCCGCCGCAGCCCTGCCCCAGGCATCTATTCCGGTTCCTGCACCCTCTGTCGCGACCCTGGACGAGCTGGGGTTACGGGTTGGCAGCTACATCGTGGGCAAAGAAGAAGACGTACTGCTAAACGGGCACCCCAATATTCTTTACTAGCCCGCGTGCATTAGAGCTTTTCTTCCAGCCACATGAATCCAGCTGCCAGCAGGAACAGCGCGAAAAACCACCCCGATGGGATGAGCGTTTGCATCTGGGCCGTTTCAGGGGCATTGCCAGTGGTGTAGGGTGGCCGGCTACCGAGAGCCTGAGCACGCAAGCTAATTTCCGGGCCGATCCACGCTGCGGTATCAAACACGTAAAAAGGAACAAAACCTTCCGTCGGGTTACCCACAGCGTGCCAGCCAGGCTGCCTCGGCCAAAAAGTGGCTTCGGCCTGGAAGCTGCGCAGCGGAAGCTGGCGTAACCCAACAGACGTTACACGGGCGTCCGGCTCCCGGATCTGGACACCTGCGCCCGCGCCAAAGTGGTTTAAGCGCATGGGTTGGTGCGGGCGGGACCATAAATGGGCCTGCCACTCCGAAGCAGGCTCGACTGGACGTGCCGCTGCCGTTAGCAGCCGAGCCCAATAAGAATCGTAAGCGGTGTTTTGGCCGGCCAGTAACCAGCGGTAGGTATCGGAGGGAGTAGCCACCACCATAGTGCCGTATCCCCCACGATACGCCGCCGCTACCGTTGCACCACCCGTGGCGCGTACCAGCGTCTCCAGCTCCAGGCCCTTCAGGGTGGCTGGTAGCCGAGCCATTGCCGAGCCACCTTCCCACCTGACAGGGGTTGTTTGGGCAACCTGCTGTGCCGAACGCGGCAGGATTTGAAAGGCTGCCCGCTGAGGAAGGGTACGGGGTAGGGCCGAAGGTCCGGGTAACGCCACAAGCCCCAGGCCCTGGGCCGCCGCCTGGGTTACTGCCCGGGTTTCGGCAGCAGTCAAAGTGCCCCAGGCGGTATCGTCGGCAATCAGTACATCGAAGCGGGCCAGCGCGGCGGGCGTCAGGGTGGCCAATGGCCGCGTATTGATATTCAGAAAATCGGTTTGGCGCAGGTTGCGGCTAATGCTAAGGCGCTGAGCCACGCCGTGCCCTCGGGTGGCCAGGCGGTTTTTTAACAGGTTGAGCTCGAACGACGGCCCGCCGCCTAAAATCAATACCTGAAGCGTGCGCGTCGGCTCTACCGTTACAGGCACGGGTTCAGCAGCCAGCAGGCGCCCGTCGCGGTAAGCCTCCAGCCGAAGCAGCTGAGGGCCAACGGCGCGCGGGATACCGCGGAGCCGAAAGGCACCGTTGCCGGTGGTCAGCGCCACGGAGTCCTGCGTTACTCCAGCCGCACGCAGGTAAAGCTTTACCGATTTACCTACCGACGCCGCAAAGCGTCCTTCTACCCGCAATTCTTCCCCCAAGGCAAGCGACGGACGCCAGTTGGCGCTCCTAAACCCTGCGGCGGGCCACTGCGGACGTGCTACTAACTGCAACCGAGCATCAACCGAGGCCGCATCGGTGGCCGGAATGCCCTGTCCCAGAACGTACAGCTGCCGCAAATGCGGGTAGCGCGGACCAATAAGGCCGGGGTGAGTTACGGCGTTGGAGTCGGGGCTGAACTGATTGGGAGTGTAGCGCAGCACCGGCACGCGGCCAAGGCGTTTCTGCCAGTACCGCAGCGTATCGGCGGGAGTACCGGGCGTAATCAGAATACCGGTTTGCTCAGATACCATTTCAACCGAGCGGTGCGGCGGAAATACGCTGAACCACAGGGCCACGCTAGCCACAATGCCCGCCACGGCCCGCGCCACGCGGCGGCGCCGGTCGGGCCGCCGCCAGGCTTGCCAAATCAGCAGCACGCCCAAAAGCAGGCACAGAGTTAGGGTAGCGTAAAACAGCAGCGAAGCAGCGGGCATAAAGGGGAACGTAATCAGCGGCTTAGTTCTTTGAAGTACCGCCGCGCCAGTGGGTTAGCCGGCTGCCGGACGGGTGATGCCGGCGGCGCCGGTAACAGCCGAATGAGGGCCCGCTCAACAACCACGGCCTGTTGCCGGCTAGGCTGGCCGCTGCGCACGCGAGGCATAAGCTGGCGCCAGGCCTGCAAGGCTGGCAGCATGGTTCCGGGCTGGCGAAGCGCCGCCGCTGCCAGTACCGGCCCAGCGGCTTCCAGCGCTTGTTTCTCACGGGGCAGCAGCGGCTGTCCGGCCTGATAGGTGCCCAGCGCAGCCAGGGCGGCCCGCACCTCGGCCTGGGCCAGGGGCAAGGTGCGCGCTGCTTCACGTGGGGTAATGGTAGCTGCGCTTAAGTCGCCGGTCAGGCGTTTTTCGGCTTCGGGCAGCGGCGGCAGGTCCACGCCCGATTTGCGCACGTAGGCCCGGGTTTGCTGCTGCACTTCTTTCAGCAAGCGCAGGGCACGGTACTCGAAAGGCAGGGCGGCTGCCGGCTGGGCCAAGCGGAGCTGCAACTCCGCATCCCACATTTGGCTAAGCACGGTCCGCAGTTTGGCTTTTACCTGAGGCTCCAGGAAATCAGCGGTTTCGGAGTCGTCGTGGCGGTGCACGTAAGGTTCCGCTAGTGCCTCGGCTGTGGGAATACCGCCTTCACCGGGTTCGGCGCTGTGGTCGTGGCCGTCGTTGGCGTGGTGCTCTTCGGCCGGCTCGTCGCCTTCGGCCACGGGCGGGCGGGCGCTTTCGCCAATGCTTTGCTCGTATTCTTCGCCCAAAAACTTGCCGTAGCGCAGGCGCAACACTTTTTGATCTTCTCCCAGGCTATTGGCTCGCTCCTGAATTTGGGCCGGCGTCAGGCGGCGCCGTTCAGCCAGCAGCTTCTCGGTGTCGATAATTATCTGGCGCTGACTGCGAAAGTATACCGGCACGGGATTTACGCCGAGGGCAATGCTGTTCAGGTCGCCGGTTGCGGCGGTGTCTTCCCATTGCACGAGGTGCGCATCGGTGCGGGCGCGGTGGCCCGCGTTGTCCCAGGTTTCGGCGTACACGTAGAGCTCGTCGCCGAAAGTGAGGCCCAATGCTGGCAAGCGCAGCGTGGCCGTAGCCGTAGCCGCACGGGGCTGCGCCCGCACGAAGGAATTAAGGTCGGTAGTGGTTTCGCCGAATTTCACGGCCTCTCCGCTGCCTTGGGCTGTGGTAATAACCAGCCGGGCCCGGGTCAGGGCGTAATCATCGCGCAGCTGTACCCGTACCGCTATTTCGGGCCGCCGGCGCGCCCCTACCAGCGTGTAGGGCCGGGGCGCCAGCATACTGATTACCGGGGCACGGTCGGGAATAACTTCCACGGCGTAATCTTCGGAAAGCTGCCCGGCGAAACGGATTTGATAAAGAGTGGAAGCTGTAAACGATTGGTCGGCCACGAATACCGTGGGCTGATTGGCTAATGCCCGAAACACTCTCCCGCCCCGTCCCGCCAAGCGCAGCTCGGGGGCCGGGCCGGGCTGACTTAGGCGTATCGTCCAGCGCACCACCGAGCCTTGCGGACACTGAAACGACGAAGCCGCGGCAGTGTAAGCAGCTCGTTTGGTGTAAGTAGGGGGCGAAACCCGAATGGTGGTGCTCAGAATGCGGGGCTGCGCGGGAGCGGCTTTGGGCGCATCGGGAAAACGCAGGGCCACCGTGCTTTCGGGCGCCGCGACCGGGCGCACGGGCCAGAACCAGAGGCCCGCCGCTGCCGCTGCCAGCACGGCCGCCACGGCCAGGCGGGGAAGTGCCGGAACCGGTAAGGCGTGGGTCAGGGACAGGGCCGCGAGCCGCTCGGCCACCCGTTGTCGTTGCAGAGTGGGCAGCAGCGTTTCGGGCTCATTGCTTCCCGATGGGAGCAGCAGGCCGGTGCTGTCTTCCAGCTCGGGGAAGTGCCGGTCGAGCCGCCGGGCAACAGCCGCCGGGTTAAAGCGCCGGAGTCGCCAAAGCATCCAAGCGGTGACCAGCAGTGCCGCCAACGCTCCTGCAACTGCCGCCCCGTTCAGCTGCGGCCAACGGTGCGCAACCGCGGTCAGCAGCACCAAGGCGGCCGCTGCTACCACTGAAATGGTGGTGGCCTGCTGCACCAGAAACCGCTGCCTGGCGGCGTGTAACTGTTGCTGTGCCGCTGCTACCGAAGGCGAAACCGTTAAGAATGAACTGGCTGCCGTATTCATGCCGGGGAAGAAGAAGGAAGCGTACGATGGCGCCAGATTCGTTCCAGCCCAAACAGCAGCCCCGCCAGCAACACCAGCCACGGTCCGAAGCCCAGTACCTGAGCCGCGGGCTGCCGCAGTTGCTCGGAGGCCGCCGTGGTACTCCGGAGTTGACTGGCAGCCAGGGCGCGACGGTCGGGGCCGGAAGCGAGTTCTGGAGTCAGCAGGGTGAGCAGAGCGGCGGGTAACTGCCCATCGGTAGCCAGGCTGCTCCAGGCGGGGTGCAGGCGAGTATGCAAGCGGTAAATGCCTCCCCGGCCCACGCGCTCAAAATCAAGTACGGCCTGGCCGGTACCGTCGGCCCATAGAGGCATTGACGATGGCAGAGCGGGCAAGTCATGGCGTTGGCGAAGCTGAAACGTAGTGCCGTCGAGGGTAAATACCAAGCTTTCCGAGGCGGTGCCTGAGCCTTTGGCATCGGTAAAAAGCCGCAGGCCGGTGGCTGCCCGTTGCCGCCAAACCGCGGGAGCGGGGGTATCAGAAAGCCAAAAAAGCCAATTCAGCGAATCAGAAGTAGCTGGAGGAGTGGAAGTAACATGTAATTGAAGGGAAGCCGGTACGTAAGGCGCCGCCGCCCGCAGCGCGGCGGCTACCGCGCGGGAGTCGGCGGCGCGGGTTTGGGCATCGAAGTACACCGCTACCCGCAGCGGTTGCAGCACGGGCACTTGGTAAGCGGCAGAATCGGCGGCGCGGCCTACCCGAATGCTCAGGTGCCCGCTCTCTGTTACCAGAGTAAGCGGCGGTAAACCGGCAACGGGCGCCAAGCTTTTACCTGCGGCCGGTAACGGCAGTCGGTAGACTTTAAACACGCTGTTGCCCGTTCGGTCGTGACCCGTTAGCAGACGTAGTGAGTCGGGGGTAATGCGGGCGGCACTGTGCAGCCAGGCGCCCGAGTCGGTAGCAGCGGGCAACAGCTGCCAGCGCAGCCGGGGCGGTAAAGCCGGGCGGGTGCCGCGAAAATGCTGCTGGGCGTTGTCGCTGATAATACGAAGCTCACTTCCAGGAAACTGACCGACAGCCTGCACGGCCAGAGGCCAGTAAGCGGCATGCTCGTTGCGTGCGGGGCTGCCGTTGGCCAAAGTCGTTTCGGAAAAAGCCGAATCGGGCAAGAGGGGAAAACCCGTTGCCAGCAGCCGAAACTGCGCGCCCTGCCGCCGCAACGAATCGAGGCTCGGACGCAGGGCGTCAACGATGGATGGTTGCATCACACCCGCACTCAGCAGTACCTGAGGACGCGCCGGCGGTGCCGGGGTACTCCACTGCGGGCCCGCCAAGGCAGCCACTAGCAGGCCGAGGATGAGCAGACGCAAGGCCAGCAAGGTCTTCTGGCTCAGCTGCAACCGGCTTACCCGACGGTTAGCGCCGGGCGTAAGCCAACGCAGCGCCCCGACCGGCACTACCTGCCCGGGCCGCCGGTTCCAAAGGTGAATGGCCACGGGCACGAGCAGCCCCGCAAGGGCCCACAAGGCAGCTGGATAAGCAAAGGAGAACAACGAACAGTGGCGTGAGAGCGGAAAGTGAACAGACGTGGGCGCGGTAGGTAAAGCTGCCTACGGGCAATAAGCGACTTAAACCGGACTCCGCAGCTGGCCCCGAAGCACTTGGCGCAGGGCCTGGGCCGGAACTTCGTCGGTGAACAGGCGGTGGTAATAAAGCCCGTAACCGCGCACGGTTTGCTCGGTTTCGCGCAGCCACTGTTGCAGTTGGGTTTGATACGTAGCGCGTTGCGTAACATCGAGCTGCAGGCGCTGCCCGGTTTCCAGGTCCTCGAGCATGGCCGAGGCGGGGTAGTCGAGGTCGTACTCGTTGCGGGCCAGCAAGTGCAGCACCAGTACCTCGCCGCCCGCTGCCCGTAACTGCCGCAACAGCTGGGCCAAGGGGCTGCTGGGGTGCTCAGGGCCGACGTCGTACAAGTCGCTGACGACGATGGTTACCGACGCGCCGCGCCGCGCCAGCAAGGGAGCCAGCACTGCCGTAGCCGGAAACGTGCCGGTAGCCGATAGCTGCCGCAGGGCATGGTAAATGCGCGGTAGCTGGCCGGCATCAGCCGAAGGAGGTACTGTTTGTAATCCGCTGTGGTGTAGCGCATAAAGCCCTACGGCGTCGCCCTGGTGGTGCGCTATGTAGGCCAGGCCCGCCAACAGCAGGCGGGCGTACTGAAGCTTGCTCACCCCAGCCGCGTCCAAGTGGTTCATAGAAGCACTGGCGTCGAGCAAGAGGCGGGCCGTCAGGCGCGTATCCACGTCCGACTCGCGCAGGTAGTACCGGTCGGAGCGGGCCGCCAGGCGCCAGTCGAGGCGGCGCAGGTCGTCGCCGGGTTGGTACGGGCGATACTGGCTGAACTCGATTCCTTCCCCGCGGCGGCGGCTAGGGTGCAGCCCGGCCTGGGCCCCGTCGGCAATGAGGCGGGCCACTAATGACAAGTCGTTCAGGGCGTGCAGCGCGGCGGCGTCGAGCATAGCGGTTACGGCTGCATTTACGGAGTAACCGGCACCGCCTGCAGCAAGGCTGCCACGGCATCATCGGTGGTGAGCTGGTCGGCTTCGGCCTGAAAATTTAGCAGAATGCGGTGGCGCAATACCGGAGCGGCCAGAATGCGAATGTCCTCCAACGTGGCGGCAAAGCGGCCGTGCAGCAAGGCGCGGGCTTTGGCGCACAGCACCAGCGCCTGCCCGGCACGCGGGCCGGCACCCCAGCGGCCGTAGTCCTGCACAAATTTCACGGGGCTGCCGGCCGGGCGGGTGGCCCGCACCAGCCGCGTGATGTAGCTCAGCAGCTCCGGGCTGATGGTTACCTCGCGCACCAGCTGCCGCAGCTGCCGCAACTCCTCGGCCCCAATAACGGGCTGGGGCTGGGCGTGGGCCGTGCCGGTGGTGTTCTGCAGAATAGCCAGCTCCTCCTGCTCCGAGGGGTAGCCGATGCGTACGTACAGCAGGAAACGGTCGAGCTGGGCCTCGGGCAACGGGTAGGTACCGGCCTGTTCAATGGGGTTTTGCGTGGCCAGCAGGAAGAACGGGTCGGGCAGCTGATGGGTTTGGCCGGCGTACGTTACCTCAAACTCCTGCATGACTTCCAGCAGCGCGGCCTGGGTTTTGGGCGGCGTGCGGTTGATTTCGTCGGCCAGCACGAGGTTGGCAAACACGGGGCCGCGCACAAACTGAAAGGTGCGGCGGCCGGTGGTGTGGTCTTCCTCCAGCACTTCGGTGCCCAGAATGTCGGTCGGCATTAGGTCGGGGGTGAACTGAATGCGGCGGAACGAGAGGTCGGTAGCGGCGGCCAGGGTGCGCACGAGCAAGGTTTTGGCCAGTCCCGGCACGCCTTCCAGCAGGGCGTGGCCGCCGGCCAGCAGGGCTACCAGTACTTCATCAAGCACTTCGGCCTGACCCACAATGGCTTTGCCGATTTCCTGGCGCAGGCGGGGGAGTTTATCGAGGAGGCGGTGGAGGTCGGGTTCGGTCAAGGCAAGTAGGAATAAGGAAAAAGCCGGCTCAAAGTCCGGCTTTTTTACTTACATGTTGCGTGCGGGGGATAAAAAGTTACCCCGGTTACAGCGGACCGGGCCGGCGGAAGGTGTGCAGCTTGAAGGGGTAGCCCAGCATGAGGCTTACCCCCGAGCCGCGCACGCGCAGGGTGGTGCTGCCTTGGCGGCCGTTGTAGGAATAGTCGAGCGGCACCACAATCATGTCCTGCAGGCCTTGCGTAACGAGCAGGTGCAGCGTGGCCCGCTCCTTGCCGCGGCGGTAGAAGCGCGCCGTAGCCCCGGCCGTAAGGTAGCCGCCCCAGCGGCGGCGCCAGTAGGGGCGCTCTGTGAACGTGATGCTGTCGTAGCCGTTGCCGCCAGGGTTGAGGCTGCCACAGTCCAAGCAGGTGTAGCTTTTGGCTTGCGCGCCGCCGCCTACCACACCTTCCAGGCGGAAGCTGAGCAGGTATTGCTCATCGCCTAGGGCCAGGAAGTTTACGTCCGTCAGCTTGCGGCTCACCAGCACCGGGATGCGATGGGCGTAAGCGCTGCTTGTGCCTCCGGTAAACACTCGCTGGCCATAGGGATTTTGGATCAGGTCCTTGGGTAGCCTCACCTTATAGCCCCAGCCGTAGTTACCGCCCGAGTACCCCACCGACACCGACCATTGCTCGCCCTGCCAGCGCAGCATGGGCGCCGCTATTTCGTCTCTTCTAACAACCCGGGCGTTAAGTGGCCGCTGTCCAGTTTTCCAGAAAGCACCCTCTGCGAATGTGTGGTCAACCCCGAGCTGGGCATCCAAGTAGAGGCGGTTCTGGGCCTGGATGTCAGCAAAGCTAATGAACAGGAACAAAGCCAACAAAGCCCGGCTACATGGTTTAGGAAAAGCAAGCCCCAGCAGCATGTTGCTGGGGCTTACATCGTTAAAGTCCATCAATATGGAAGGTTTCCGTGGTAAATCCCCCGTTTCCTCCTATATTGAAAGCAACATCGTAATCATAGCTACGCAAACCATTAACCGAATGGTAGGCTCTGGCAACCACCTCGTTATTGTCGTTTTGAGGACCGTTTCCGCAGCTATTGGTATCTGAATTGGTGTAAGAACCCGTGTATGGAAACGGGCATCTTTCCACCCAGCTTGCGCCAGGGTTTGGTCGCGTAAACAAACATGCACGTTGCGCTAGGTAGGCACCCAAAAATCTTTTTTGGTTTCTGGCTCTACCTGTAAGCGTAAAGTATATCCCGAATTTATTATATGTCAGTCTGCATACCAAACGCTGGTTGCTACTGTACCATCTATTCTTATCACCCGTATCTTTTGATTTCGCCCCGTTCGGGCAGCTTTGCTGCGGGTCCTCGGTAGGCCGTTCGGTTCCCACTGTAGTTCCCAGGTCTTGGTCGGCCTGCAGCGCAAATACGTTTTCGCTGGTGTAGTAGTAGCGGATGTTCGGGTTGTTGGCGCCGGATACAAAATCGTTGTACAGCTCCGCTTTTAGCGCCGCCGGGATGTAATAGATTTTGTCGCCGACGAAATCCACGCGGTAGATGTTGGCGCCCACTTACACCAGGCCTTTGGGCGAGAACACCGCTGCCAGGTACGTATCCGTAACCGGCCGCACAGATACCGTATCGCCTTGTTGCTCCAACTCCTCGTAGTAGCGCCGCAGGGAGTAAAAGTTGTCGTGCTTTTCTTCCCAGGCGGTCAGGTGCCCGTTAATGCTTTCCTCGGGCGCTAAATCGTCAATCGTGTTTTGCGTTTCGGCAAATTCGGCCGGGCTGCTGAACACAAGGTAGTCGCCGGCGCTTTCCGCGTTGGCGGAACTCAACCGCGGCTGCGGCTGCAACTCTGGGCCGGCCTTCTGGCAGCTAAGCACGGTGGCCGCCAAGCACAAAGCGGAAAAGGCGGCCGTTAAACGGGGGGGGTAATGGGTGAACATAAGCAATTGGTTAATAGTGAAATGATTTATTGACCGTGGTAATGTTGCTCCTTGATTTGTTAAATACAAGCGACTACAAAAACATAATGCACGCCGTAGCCGTGGCTGAAGAACCAGGCGTTGGGGCTTTGCCTGCTTGGTATGCCTCACGCCGTTAGCGCATACAGCAGGATATTCACCCCAAACTTGGTGTTGTCTTCGGCCAGAAAACGCTTGTTGCGGAAGTCGTAGTCCCACTCGCAGCCGTAGTCTTTATTGGAGTACAGCACGCCTATGCGGCCGTTTATTTCAATGGCTTTCAGGTAGTCGTGCACCAGGTCGTCGCCCCAGCCGTTGAGCTCGAAGCCGGTGGCGGGCGGGCCGTCCTTAAACTTGAAGAACTGCGTGTAGATGGGGTGGTTGTTCGGAAGCTTTTTTAGGGCTTTGGCTCCGAAACAAACCCGCATCTGCTCCTCAAACGAGCGGGCAAACAGGCCGTCAATGTCGTGGTTGCAGTCGTCTACGAACACGAAGCCGCCGTTTTGCACGTACTGCGTGAAGTTCTTTTTTTCGGCCGCGGTAAACTGCACCAGCCGGTGCCCCGAGAGGTAGCAGAACGGGTAATTGAACAGTTCGGGCGAATCCAGCGCCACCACTTTTTCCTTCAGCTCCACCTTTACCGTGGTGTACTCGATGAGCGAGTGAAGCAAGTTGGCGGGCATGCGCTCATCCACGGAATGCCAGTCGCCGGACCGGTAGCTGAGGCGCACGAACGTGAAGGGTGAAGGCATGGATTAAAGGTAAGCAGGGGCAAGGACGCAAACGCGCGGCGGCAGGTGGCATAAGAAGCAGCCCGGAGGCTTAATTAAGCATCTGAAGCCTTTGCGCCAAGGCGTAGAATCAAGCAGCGAGCTTTTCTATAAAGCTGACAGTGTGCGGTTAATAACGTTGAGGTAACTAAAAAGGGGCGGTAATGCCCGCCCAAAAAATTGGGAAGCGCGTACAGAGGTGACGTGTACTTACTGCTGCCTTGCCTCAGCCTTTAACCACACTGTTATGAAACCTGCTGCTTTATTACTGCCCCTGGCCCTGCTACTAGCCGGTACTGCCCACGCCCAGCTAGGCGTAAAAGCCGGTCTGAACGCGGCCGTACTCGGCGGCGACAACCTCTCCGCCGATACCGAGTTCAAGACCAGCTACCACATTGGCGCGTTCTACGAGGCCAAAGTGTTCGGGCCGGTTTCCATTCAGCCCGAGGTGCAATACTCGTTGCAAGGCGGCGAGTTCAAGTCCGACGGCGCCAACTTTGATGCCCAGCTGCATTACCTGCAGGTGCCCGTGGTGGCCAAAGTGCGCTTTGCCCGCGCTTACGTAGAGGCCGGCCCCCAGGTAGGTTTCCTGCTGAAGGCCCGCGAAGACGGTAGCGTGCTAATCGGCCAGGACGAAGCCGGGGCCATTTTCGCCAACGATGACCGCGGCGCCTGGAACCGCTACCAGAAAACCGATTTCGGCCTGTGCGTGGGAGCCGGTGTGAAGCTACTGGCTGGCGTATCCCTGGGTGCCCGGTTTATAGCTGGACTGAACGATGTAAACGATGCCCAGAACATCACGGGACTGAACGATGAAAAGCTCAAGAGCCGGGTGTTCCAAGGCTTTGTAGCATTTCAGCTGCCGTAACCCGGCGCGTCACTTATTGATGTGATTGTGCGGAGTGCCCGGGCGGCGGACCTTTGCGGAGCATCCACGCTCACGCCTCGTCCCTATGAAACGCCTGTTCCTCCTCCTGCTCGGTGCCGCCCTCGCTACCCCGGCCGTTCACGCCCAAGATTTCGGCTTGAAGGCGGGTGCCAATGCCTCTGTGCTTGACGGCGAAAAGCTTTCCACCAGTACCGATTACCGCTTCCAGTACCACGTAGGCGCCTTTTATAACTACAACATAGTGGGGCCGCTGTCTGTGCGGCCCGAGTTGCAGTACTCCTTACAAGGTGGCGAGTTCAAATCGGTGCAGGAGGATTATGCCACCAAGCTGCAGTACCTGAACCTGCCGGTACTGCTCGACCTGAAGCTGGGCCCGGTGCACGTGCAGGCGGGGCCGCAGTTTGGGGTGCTGCTCACGGCCAAGGAAACCGGCACTTTGCTAACCGGCTACAACCCTATGAGCGGCCAAGCCCAGTACGCCAACGTAAGCCGCCAAGTAACCGGGCAATACAAGAAGCAAGATTTCAGCCTCTGCGCCGGCCTAGAACTGGACCTTGGCCGAACCTTAACCGTGGGCGGCCGCTTTAATGCTGGCCTTAACGAGATTAGCGACTTCGGCCAAGTGCGCAGCCCTAACGATCCGCAATTAAAAAACCGGGTGGTTCAGGGCTACGTGGCGTTCAAGTTCGGCAGTAGGTAGCTCAACAGGAAGTTACTGCGCTTTCAAGGCCCTGGGTGCTTTAAAACACAAACACCGGCATCAGCATAAAACGGCCCCTGAACAGCAGTGTTTAGGGGCCGTTTTATGCTGATGCCGGTACGATGCCGCCTTGGGCTTACACCGCGTCTGACAAACTGGTGAAGGTGAAGTCGCGAATTTTCATCGGCGGCACCAGGTTGCGGCCCAAACGCTGTGGCCGGCCCAATGCTTCGATGTTGTTGAGCATGATGATGGGCGACTCGTTAAAGCGCATGTTCTTAATCGGGTGCTTGATCTTGCCGTTCTCGATGTAGAACGTTCCGTCGCGCGTTAGGCCGGTGAGCAGCAGGCTTTGCGGGTCCACGTCGCGAATGTACCACAGGCGCGTCACCAAAATGCCTTTCTGGGTGCTCTTGATCATGTCTTGCAGGCTTTGCGTGCCACCTTCCATGATGAAGCCGCTGGGGAAAGCCGTGGCGGCTTTCTTGTTCTTTTCGGCCCAGTAGCGCGAGTAGTAGAGGTTTTTCACTACGCCTTTCTCAATCCAGGTCATCTTCTTCACCGGCAGTCCGTCGCCGTCGAACACGTCGCCGGGAGCTTGGGTGTTGAGCGGATCGGAGTAAATGGTCACGCGCGGGTCGAAGAGCTTCTCGCCCATGCGGTTGCCGCCGCCTTTCTTGCTCAGGAACGAGCGGCCTTCGTCGGCTTCGCGGGCGTCCATGGAGTACATCAGGCGGTTGAGCAGGCCCTCGTCGGAAACCAAGGCAGCGGGCTCCAGAATTACGGTGTACTTGCCGGGTTCAATGGCCTTGGCGCCTACCGAGCCGGAGGCTTTGTCGGCCGCAATTTTGGTTAGGGCTTTGGCATCGAACTGGCCCACGTCGGTGAAATCGGCCACGGCGTAGCCCGAGCCGGTGCCGTCGGGCGTGCGCACGGTTACCGAGAAATCCACGTTCGTGGACTGCTGAAACGCCTCCAAGCCCTTGCTGTTGCGCATGGCCACGAAACGGATTTCGTCTTCGAGGTAGCCGGCACCGTTCAGCTTGCGGCTTTCACATAAGCCAATGCTGTCGGCGGCCACGCGGGCACGCAAATCGGGCGTAATGGCGGCCGTGGCGGGCGCGAACGTGGCCGGCGAGAGGTACTGCTGCGGACCCAGCAGCGGCATATATTCTGGGTCTTCGGGCGCTAGGCGCGCAATTTCCTCGGCGCGCAGCACGGTGCGGCGCAGCGTTTCGTCGTCGAACTGGTTGCAGGTTGCCACACCGGAACGGCGACCAAAACGCGACTGCACCACCAGGGCTATGTTGTCGGCGCCGCCGGCGGTGCTCACGGCG
Organism: Hymenobacter koreensis; assembly: GCF_039541855.1. Classification (NCBI taxonomy): domain Bacteria; kingdom Pseudomonadati; phylum Bacteroidota; class Cytophagia; order Cytophagales; family Hymenobacteraceae; genus Hymenobacter; species Hymenobacter koreensis. Next base: position 1,184,767 of record NZ_BAABHA010000002.1, on the reverse strand, counting down.
TTACGGGCGTAGCGAATGTTGCCACGGGTACGGCCGTTTAACGCGGCCTCGCACTCGTCGGCTTTGCTGAAGCTGATGACCTTCTTGAGAATCGTCTGGGCTTCGTCGCGGGATAGAAGTGCCATATAAAAAGTAGTCGGGAGGGAAGGGAAGACGTGCGGCTAACCGACTTTGCGGGCGGTGTTAATCACGTTCACGCCGTTAAAGCGCGTGGTGGCCGAGCCGTGGCTCACGGCCGAGCTTTGCGAGGGTTGGCCTTTGCCGTCGTTAAAGAAGCCCGAGAACCGGTAGTCCGACTCGTCGCAGGTTGCGGCGCAGGAGTTCCAGAACTCAATGGTGTTGGTTTGGTAGGCCACGTCTTCCAGCATCCCCGTGATTTTGCCTTTCTCAATGGCGTAGAATACCTGCCCGCCGAACTGGGAGTTGTAGCGCTGCTGGTCGATGGAGAACGAGCCATGGCCGGCAATGTAAATGCCTTTGTCCACGCCCTTCACCAGCTCGTCTACGCTCAGCTTGCTCTTGTTAGGTTGCAAGCTCACGTTAGGCATGCGCTGGAACTGCACGTCCTGCCACGACTGCGAGTAGCAGCAGCCGTCGGACTCATTTTGGCCCACGATATGGGCTTGGTCGCGAATCTTCTGGTAGTCAACGAGGGTGCCCTCCTTAATCAGCATCCACTCCTTGGTCTTCACGCCCTCGTCGTCGTAGCCTACGGCGCCGAGGGAGCCGGGCTGCCGCTTGTCGGCCACGATGTTGACCACTTTCGAGCCGTAGGGCTTGCCCTGCTTCCTCCATTCCAGCGTGGCGAACGAGGTGCCCGCAAAGTTGGCTTCGTAACCCAGCACGCGGTCGAGTTCCAGCGGGTGACCCACCGACTCGTGGATGGTGAGGCCCAAGTGATGCGGGTCGAGCACGAGGTCGTACTTGCCCGGCGTCACGCTCTTGGCCGTTAGCTTCTCCTTGGTCTGCTTGGCAGCGCGGGCAGCGTCTTCCAGTATGTCGTAGCTATTTTTGTAGCCAATCACATCTGAACCGGCCGGGCCGGCCACTTTATCGGCGGCTTTCGGTACCATGTACTCGTAGCCGAGGCCCATGGGGGCGCTCAGGGCCTGCCGGGTTCGGAACTTGCCCGAGGCGCGGTCGATGGCGGTTACCGAGAACGTGGGCCAGATGCGGTGAATGTCCTGGTCGATGTACGACCCGTCGGTGGAGGCAAAGTACTTCTGTTCGTTGATTTGAAACAGCGCCGAGTTGACGAAGTTGGCGCCGTTTTCCAAGGCTTTGGCGTTGGCCGCCAGCAGCAAATCGACCTTTTGCGCAATGGGCACCTCGAAGGCGTTTTGCTGAATCGGCGCTTTCCAGGCCACTTCGCCGTAGCCTTTTTGCGGAGCCAGCTTCACCGGCTCCTTTTGCACCTTGGAGTTGGCCTTGGCAATTTGCACGGCCTGTTGGGCCGCCTTGGCAATACCAGCTTCCGTTACCGTGTTCGTGGCGGCAAAACCCCAGGTGCCGTTGGCAATAACGCGCACCCCGGCCCCAAAGCTTTCGGTGCTGGCAATGTTCTGCACCTGCTTTTCGCGGGTGAAAATGCCTTGGTTGAGGTAGCGCCCAATGCGCACATCGGCATAAGATGCGCCGGCCGATTTGGCCGCGTTCAGCGCCGCATCGGCCAGGCGTTTGTTCACGGTGGCGTCCATTACCGGCTCAAGCAGCCGCGAGGGGTCGACCGCGTTGCCAGCCATGCTGGGGAAAGAGGGCAGGAACAGGGCCCCAGCGGCAAGGCTGGTTAACCCGACAAAGTCGCGTCGTTTCAAAAGCGTAGTGGTTTGGCGTTAAGAGAGGGTACTAAAGCATGAGGCGGTCCGAGCGGGAAAGAAATCCAACTGCGGCCAATGCCCGACGCCCTTACGTGTCGGATTTTTTAATTAGAAAGCCCGCTCAGGTTGCCGAACGGGCTTTCTAAAGGAGGTTTTAAACCGCGTCGGAAAGGCTGGTGAAGGTGAAGTCGCGGATTTTCATCGGCGGCACCAAGCTGCCGTTCAGGCGCTGGGGCCGGCCCAATGCTTCAATGTTGTTGAGCATGATGATGGGCGACTCGTTGAAACGGAAGTTCTTAATGGGGTGCTTGATCTTGCCGTTCTCGATGTAAAACGTGCCGTCGCGCGTTAGGCCGGTATAGAGCAGCGTTTGCGGATCTACGGAGCGGATGTACCACAGGCGCGTGACCAGGATGCCTTTTTGGGTGCTCTTGATCATGTCCTGCGTGCTTTGCGTGCCGCCCTCCATGATAAACGCGCCGGGGAAAGGAATGTCGGTAATGCCCGATTTCTGGGCCCAGAAACGCGAGCTGTACATGTTTTTCACCACGCCCTTCTCAATCCAGGTTACTTTCTGGCGGGGGCGGCCGTCGCCGGCAAAGGCGAGGTCGGGCACTTCCGGGTGCGTGGGGTCCGAGTAAATGGTCACGCGCGGGTCGAAGAGCTTCTCGCCCTTGCGGTTGCCGCCGCCTTTCTTGCTCAGGAACGACCGGCCTTCGTCGGCGTTGCGCGCATCAAACGACTGCATCATGTTGCCGAGCAGCTCCACGGAAGCGGCGGGCTCCAAAATCACGGTGTATTTGCCGGGCTCAATGGCCTTAGCGCCCACCGAGCCGGCAGCCTTCTCGGCCGCAATCTGGGTCATTTTGGCCGCATCGAACTTGCCGATGTCGGTGAAGTCGGCAATGGCGTAACCCGAGCCGGTGCCGTCGGGCGTGCGCACCGTTACCGAGAAGTCGAGGTTGGTGAACTGCTGGTAAGCTTCCAGGCCCTTGCTGTTGCGCTTGGCCACGAAGCCCGTGGTGTCTTCCAGAAAAGCCGCCGACGAGAGTTTCTTCTGGTCGCAGAGGCTGATGCTGGCGCCGGCCTGCTTGGCGCGGAAGTCGGGGGTGATGTTGGCCGTGTTCTGGGCAAACGCGTTGGGCGCCAGGTACTGCTGCGCACCGAGCAGGGGCATGTACTCGGGGCTTTCGGGCGCGAGGCGCGCAATTTCCTCGGCCCGCTGCACCGTGCGGCGTAAGGTGTTGTCGTCGAATTCGTTGCAGGTAGCTATGCCCGAGCGTTTGCCGAAGCGCGACTCTACGGTCAGGGCCACGTTATCCACGGCGCCGCTGGTGCTAACCATGTTGCGGGCCGTGCGGATGTTGCCGCCGTTCTGGCCGTTGAGCGTTACTTCGCACTCGTCGGCTTTGCTGAAGCTCAATACCTTCTTGAGTATGGTATTCGCGTCGTCTTTGGAAAGGATTGCCATTGGTGGGGTGTGCAATTAGCCGACTTTGCGGGCGGTGTTGATAACGTTCACGCCGTTAAAGCGCGTGTGGGCCGAGCCGTGGCTCACGGCCGAAACCTGGCTGGGCTGGCCCTTGCCGTCGAAGAAAGAGCCGAACAGGCGGTAGTCCGATTCGTCGCAGATGGCGGCGCAGGAGTTCCAGAACTCAATGGTGTTGGTCTGGTAGGCCACATCCTCAATCATGCCGGCAATCTTGCCCTTCTCGATGGCGTAAAACACCGTGCCGCCGAACTGGGAGTTGTAGCGCTGCTGGTCGATGGAGAACGAGCCGCGGCCGGCAATGTAAATGCCCTTGTCCACGCCCTTAATCATGTCGTCCACGCTCAATTTCTGCGTACCTGGCTTCAGGCTGATGTTGGCCATCCGCTGGAACTGCACATCTTGCCACGACTGCGAGTAGCTGCACCCGTCCGACTCGTTCTGGCCCACGATGTGGGCCTGGTCGCGGGTTTTCTGGTAGTCCACCAGCTTGCCGTCCTTGATGATGTCCCACTGCTTGGTTTTCACGCCCTCGTCGTCGTAGCCCACGGCGCCTAGGGAGCCAAGCTGCGTTTTATCGGCGAAAATGTTGACCAACTTTGAGCCGTAGGGCTTGCCCTGCTTCCTCCAGTCGAGGGTGGCGAAGGAAGTGCCGGCATAGTTGGCTTCGTAGCCCAGCACGCGGTCCAGCTCCGTGGGGTGCCCCACCGACTCGTGGATGGTGAGGCCCAGGTGGTTGGGGTCGAGCACGAGGTCGTATTTGCCCGGCGTCACCGATTTCGCGGTTATTTTCTCTTTGGCCTGCTTGGCCGCCAGTGTGGCGTCTTCGATGATGTCGTAGCTGTTTTTGTAGCCGATGAGGCCTGTGCCGGCCGGACCGGCAATTTTATCGGCGGCTTTCGGCACCAGGTACTCGTAGCCGAGGCCCATAGGGGCGCTAAGGGCTTCGCGGGTCCGGAACTTGCCCGAGGCGCGGTCAATGGCCGTTACCGAAAAAGTCGGCCAAATGCGATGTACGTCCTGGTCGATGTACGACCCGTCGGTGGAGGCGAAGTACTTCTGCTCGTTCACCTGAAACAGGGCTGAGTTGACGAAGTTGGCGCCGTTGTCCAAGGCCTTGGCGTTGGCGGCCAGCAGCAAGTCCACCTTCTGGGCAACGGGTACCTCAAAGGAATTCTGCTGAATGGGCGTTTTCCAGGTAACCTCGCCGTAGCCTTTCTGCGGGGCCAGCTTCACCGGGTCTTTCTGCACCTTGGAATTAGCCTTGGCAATTTGCACGGCCAACTGCGCGGCTTTCGCCAAGCCGGCCTCGGTCACGGTGTTGGTAGCCGCAAAGCCCCAGGTGCCGTTGGCCAGCACCCGCACGCCGGCGCCGTAGCTCTCACCACTGGCAATGTTCTGCACCTGCTTTTCGCGGGTGAAAATGCTCTGGTTCAGGTAGCGGCCAATGCGTACGTCGGCGTAGCTGGCGCCGGCCGACTTGGCCGCGTTCATGGCCGCATCGGCCAGGCGCTTGTTCACGGCGGCGTCCATCACCGGCTCCAGCAGCCGCGAAGGATCTACCAGCGTGCCGCCGAAGCCGGGGAAGCTCGGCAGGAAAAGGGCGCCGGCCGCGAGGCTGGTCAGCCCTACAAAATCACGTCGTTTCAAAAGCGTAGTGGTTTGGTAACAGAAAGGGGAAAAGTCGAAAGCTCGTTTCGAGCTCAATGACAAAGCCGTTTGGCAGTGGATGCACGCTTTCGACGCTAAAAGCTCAGAAAAGAACCGTTAACATTAGCAGAAAAGCAAAAACAGCGGAAGATCCGGGCGGGTCTGCGACGCAATGCTGCAGTTGATCAAGCAACTAGCGCGAGCAAATCGGCGGCTATGCCGGACCAGGGCTGGTTTAAATCGATGGTTACCACGCGCACCGGAAAGCCGCCTAGGGTGTAGCGCAGGTCGGCGGTGTGGGTGGCGGCGGGGTAAAGCAACACGCCTTCCAGCTGCTGATTGGCCGGTGCAGGCTGGTTTTGCAGGTAGGCGTACAACTGGTATAAGTGAGGTGAAATCAGCCGCTGCCGGTCGTAGTGGGGCTTGAACGCGGCCGTGTAATACTTGGTATCGAGGATAATTTTGCGCTCCGGCGTTTCCAGCGTGGTGTCGGTAATCATGCTGGGCAGCAAGTCCAGATCGGCTGCATCGTCGGCTTGGGCTTGCCAGCTGATGGTTTCGCTCAGTACCCGGTAGCGGCGCTGCTCCAGCCGGAAGAAGTTGCGCACGAACCGCTCGAAAATCTGCGCCATTAGCACTTCGTCGCGGCGAAAATCGTAGAAGCGCGTGCGGCCTTCGGTATCGGGTTCGGGCAGGGCTGTGCGGTAAATCAGGTCGCAGAGGTTAAGCAGGAAGCCTTCGGGGCCGGGCAGACGCAGGCGGCGCACGGTGCGCAGCTGGTGGCGGGTGAAAGGCGCCGGCTCTATCTCCTCCGGGAAACGGGCGCGTACCCGGCGCACTTCCTGGCGCAGGCTGGTGGGTAGGTGGCGCGTGCGGGCCAGGACTTCGAGCGTGCCGGCCAGTAAAGTATTAAAGGGTGTATTCGGGCCTAACTCATCGTAGGCGCATACGGCGCGGCCCTGGCGCAGCAGGTCGCGGGCAATGGTAGGCGTAAGCAGCACCCGGCCGCGCAGCTCCGATAGTTCGTCTTCGCGCTCGGCATAGCCCAGCGGCAGACCCTGTTGCAACAAACGCCGCGTACCAATCAGCAGCATGTGCGTGAGCAATTCCAGCGGCCGATGAAACGTGCTCGTGTCTACGCGCTGCCACTCGCCGTGCGCGGGCAGGCGGTTCCATGCGTAACAAAGCAAGTAATACAGGTTCTGGATCGGGACCACGGATTCAAGCAGATTGGTCGGATTTCACGGATTTTGTGGACGCCTGGGCATTGCGAAGTGTTACCTGCGCATTTGCTTTGCTAGTTTGTCAGGGCGTGTCAGTATGAGTATCAAGGTGCAAGCAGCCGCTGCTTGTGCGCGGCCGCTTGGGCTGGTTGATCGAACCAGTATTCATCGAGCAGCGGCGCTATTTCCTGTTCGAGAATGAGGTGCAGCCACGCCGGAGCATCTGCGGGCCGGGCCGGCGGTTGGCAGAAGTAGCTGTGCCCCAATTGAAAATCAGCTCCGAGCTCAGGGTCGGCAGTAATGGCTTGATTTAGTTCGGTCATCCGACTCAGCAACTTCTCCACCACAGCCGCTGTAACACCTTGCCGCACGAGTAGCTGCCGCAGCGGCTCGCCGAAAGCCGGCTCCATGCCTACAAAAGCGAAGCGACGGCGCAGCGCGTAGTCAAGCGGCGCCAGAGAGCGGTCGGCGGTGTTCATGGTGCCGATCAGGTATAGGTTATCGGGCACGAAGAAGCGAGGCGCGTCGGCGGGCGAGTAGGGCAGGCGCACGGCGTGCCGGGGACCACGCTTGTCGGGTTCCAGCAGCACCAGCAACTCGCCGAAAATGCGGTTTAAGTGGCCGCGGTTTATTTCGTCAATCAGCAGCACGAACGGGCGCTTGGGCTGCTGCGCGGCGCGCCGGCACACATCGGGCAGCACGCCGTCGGCAAGCTGAAAGCCGCCGCGGCCATCGGGCCGGAAGCCCTGCACAAAGTCTTCGTAGCTGTAGCTGGGGTGAAACTGCACCAGCTCCACGCGGCTTTCGTCGGTGTTGCCCAGCAGGAGCCAAGCCAGGCGGCGGGCCAGGAACGTTTTGCCGGTGCCGGGCGGACCCTGCAAAATCAGGTTGCGCTTGCGTTCCAGGCCGGCCAACGCATCGTCCAGCTTTTCACCGGATATGAACAGTTCCGCCAAGGCTTTGGCGCGGTCGTACGGTACGGAAGATGCAGCCCCATAAGCTGTTTCGGGCTCCTTCGCCTGCACCGCATCCTTGCTTTCCGATGCAGCGGCAGCCTTGCGCGGGGCCGATGGCAGCGGTATTTCGTCGGTAGCCAACCCAGTATACAAGCCCTGCATAGCTTCCTGAGCGGCCACGTCGCCGTCGTGGGGGGAGTTGGCCAGCACCGGGCGCTTGGTGGTTACCGTGAAGCTCAGCTTCTCCAAGGCCTGGTTGGTGGGGGCGCCGGCGGGCAGCGGCCATTCAGCGTCGGGGGCGCCGGTAGCCAGGCGAAAAGCTAGCTCCGCTACCGGGCGCGGCGGGTAGCGCCGGCCCCGGAACACCAAGTCGTAGACTGTGCTCGGCGGCAATGCCAACGCCTCGCGGTCGATCTGGCGCAGGGCACGCAGCACGTGCTCACGGGTGAGGGCAGACGAATCGGGCGGCGTAGCGGGGTGAGGCATGCAGGCGGTAAGGTACTGGCAAAACGCTAATAGGCCGGCGGTAGTTCGGTGGCAGCACGGCTGTAAAAGCTACGCCCCGCGCTCGGCTCGTGCGAAAACGGCCGGGCGCGGGGCGCATCAGGCAAAGGTCAGCGCGGCTTAGGCGCTGCGCTGCGGGTCGTGGGCTTTGTCGGGGGTGGGCTTGTTTCGCTCGTTGGTAGCGGGGCGCTTATCCTCCTCCTTTTTACGGGCCGGGTCGTCGTGCTTGGGCGTTTTCGGAACATTGGTATCAGGCATGGCTGTGGCTGGGTTAAGTGAACAATGCCTTAGTGTACGCGCCTCCGGGTGGCGCGTTTTTCTTCGGCCACTTAACGAAAGACAACACTTGCGTGGCCCGGAGCGGGAAATGGCAGCTCTGGTATTTTGCCCACAAAAAAGGACAGGATTGGCAAAATACTAGTGAATCTATTGCGTTTGATAGTATTGCTAATATTAGATCATATAGATGTTTTTCAAGCTTTTATGCTTGAAAGCAATACTTTTTCATCGGGCATTTTAGGCTGTTCATCCCAAATAGGGACAGGTTCGTCTAGAAACGGGAACTTGTGTTTAATGAATTATAGCTGAAGATTAAACAAAGCTACATTTGCCGACGTAAAAGCCCTGCCTTCCTAAAGTACAAGCTTCGGGCTTCTCTTATGAATATACCTTTCCTCAACCGTCTGCAGTCCATGACCCAACTGAGCGTACCCACGGTCAATGCGGGGACGCGTGCCAAGGCGACGGCCACAGTGGACAGGATACGTGCCGAGCTGCCGGAGCTGTTAGGAGTAGCAGTTATTGACATTGTCAGTGGCCAGGCCCTGGCGACTTACACAAGCTTGCCGACTTTCAACCCAGCCAAGGCCGCTTCCTTTAACGTGGAAGTAGTGCGGCAAAAGCAGCGGGCCTTGGCGGCTATGTCCCTGTCGGGGGAAAAAATCGAAGACATTCTCATCACCCTGCGCGAACAGCTGCATTTACTCCGGGTAAGCGAGAACAACCAGCATCTGTTGTACCTGGCTGTAAATAGCCAGGATACCAACCTCGCCATTGCTCGCAATGTGCTCCGGGCCCACAGCAATTAGTGCACTCTAGGGCCGCTTCCTTCCTACATTTTTTTCTTTGTTACCCATGGCGTATTCTACCTCCAATGCCGCCGGCCAGGCCGTGCAAAACATCATCAACGAGCTGCCCCAGCTGGTGGCCGTGGCCATCGTGGACGCGCAGTCGGGCATGTGCCTGGCCTCGCACACCAACAACCCCAGCATCAACCCCGAGACGGCCGCCGCCTACAACACCGAGGTGGTGAAGCAAAAGCAGAAGGCCATGGCCGCCCTCAAGCTGCAGGGCGAGCAGATCGACGACATCCTCATCACGCTCACCAACCAGCTGCACCTGATCAACTTGCTCGACGACGGCAAGAAGTTCATTTACCTGGCCGTCAACAAGCGCGACATCAACTTGGCCATTGCTCGCGACGTGCTTCGCCAGCAGGCCGAACTGCTCAAGTAGCAGCCATACGATCCGCTGCTTTGGGCTTCCCAGGCCGAAAGCACATGCCGGGAAGTAGCCCACAGCACTTCCCAATTACCGCCTCCGTACCCGTTCTGCCGCACTAAAGGTACCAGGAGCATGATCTGACGTCGACCTAGCTGGCCGATTGAGGCCGTTTGGATTGCGCATTTTTTGTTTCCACCACCAACCCGTTGCTTTATGAAGTTGACCGCTTCTCCCTTCGATGCCAACACCGGTGACCTGCTGCCCGTGTACCGCGACGCCTACCTGCGTGGCGACTTGTCGCGGGGCAATACCGCCGAAGTTGATGCTTACCTCCGGCACAACCGCCACCGTGCCGACGACACCCTGCGCCGCTTTTACGAGATGAAGCAGGCCGGTGAGCAAGTGCGCCCCGTAGGCTGGGTGCAGCGCCAGTTCGAGCTGATTCGGACCGAGCCGCAACGTTTCCGCCGCCGTGCCGCAACGTTGGTAGCCGGTGCTGCGCTGGTAACCGGAGCCACCATGGCTGCCACCAACCTGCCCACCGAGTCCGCCGACTTATCCGTGGTACCCACGACGGCTGTTGCGCCTGCCAAGGCCAGCGCTATGCGCATGGTAACCGTGCGTGGCCGCATCCTCGACGAAAACGGCCGCCCGCTGGCCGGCGCTACCGTTTTGGATAAATCATCCCGCTACGGCGTGGGTACCGATGCCGAAGGCTATTACGCCCTAACGTTGCCCGCCGGTACCAAAACCACCCTGCAGTTCGGTTACGGTGGCTACACCGACGACGAGTTGCAGGTAGCCGGTGGGGTGCAAAACGTGACGCTTCTGCCACGCGAAGCCCAGCAAAAAGCCAAACAGAAGCGCCGCTGGCTGTTCTTTTAGCCATGAGGTCAAGAAAGCACACAGCTATGTGCCCAACAAAAAGCCCCGGCCTTATCAGGCCGGGGCTTTTTGTTGGGTAATGATTTAACCACGGGCCTATTGGCTAAGCCCCGGGGGTTGTTTATTGGTACTGAATGTAGAGCGGCTTGGGGTTCAGCTGGCTCAGCACTTCCTTGGCCGTCATGATGTGGTGCGGCGCCGGGCGGGCATCGTACTCGTAAAACAGCTTGAAGCCGGTGTACTGTACGGGCTGCTTTTCGATGTACGCCTTGTAGGAATCCTTTTTCAGCGTGGGGTTACCCCAGCCGTCCATGTGCATTACCACCTGCACGCGCGGATCAAGCTTGATGTTTTTGTAGTTCGTAACCATTCCCTGCGTGAAGCGGTGCACGGTCAGGATTTTCGGCGGGAGCTTGTTTTCGCTCACGATGCGGGCCAGGAAGTTAATGGCGTAGTTCACGTCCTTGGCGTCGTAGGTGCCAATTTTGCGGCCCGGCTTCACGCCCTTGGTTTCCATGGCAAACTCCGGGTCGATGCCCATGTGCACAATGGGGTCCTTCAGCCAGGGCTCCAGCTTGTGCAGCTCGTTGGGCAGGTTGCTTAGGCCCACCTGCACGTCCAGAAACACGATGGCGTTGTTGTCCTTGGCCCACTGAATCGTTTCGTCGATGGTGGCCTTGGAGTTCATCAGGCGGTATTTGCCATCCTTGCCCGCGGCTGCCTGCGCCGTAATGGTTACGCTGTGCAGGGCCGGCTGAACCGGAATGCTTGGGTCGGCTTCCTGCCACTCCTTCTGCACCTTACGGAACTTGGCCAACATCTGCTCTTTCGGCTCGCGGCCCAGAATGCCCATGCCCTTCGCCCGAATATTGCCGTAAAACGCGATGATGCGCTTGCCCGGCAGAATAGCGCCGGGTAGCTGGCCGCTGGCCTTCACAATGGAATCGGCCTTTAGCGAGTCGCGGCGCATGGCCTGTGCCTGCAGCTGCACTGAATCAATAACAACTGGTTTGGCAGCTTCGGCCGAGTCGGCGGTGGCAGTACCGGCGGCTTCCGCATCGGTGCGGGTAGAGCAGCTGGGAAGCAGAGCAGGAGCCAGGAGCAGGCCCAGTACGGGCAAAAGAGGCGCGGCGAAGCGCGAAAAAAGCGGAAAACGGGTCACTACAAAGGGGTTGGTAGGGCAAGCAATAGAGCTACGAAGTTAGGGCATTTCGCCTGATTGCTCAGTCATTATATTTTCCGAAGCCCTTATCAGATGCTTCCCTGCGGTGCTAATTTGCGCGCTGTTATCCTTTTTACCGATGCCGTTTTTACGCGTTGCCAGCCTCTTGCTGGTTATTTGGGCGCTTCAAACTCAAGTAGCTCATGCCCAAGAGTTTCACCTCGATAGTATTAAGCTGGCCCGCACCGGTGGTGTATACATGCCCGCTGCGCAGCGGGCCATGCTGTTCTACCTCGACCAAAGCGGAGGCCGTACCTCGTTTCGGCAGTACGCGCTCGATTCCAGCCTGCGCGTGCGCCACCGCCACGACCTGCGCCTGCCCGGCCGCTACGACCTGGTGAACCAAGCCTCCAGCCGCCATCACTTGCTTTACCAGTTGCGGCGCCGCGGTTCCGATAGCATCGTAACCGCTGTGCTCGACAGTACCGGTCGCGCCGTGGTCTTGGAACGCAAACGCGACCGAATGCTGCGCTGGCAGGAACTGCGCGGGGCCGATTTTCCGCTGACCAACGGTTTCCTGGTATCCGAACCCGGCCGCAAGCGCGGACCCATAATGGTACGCTTCCTCGATACTCAGCTGCGCACGCGCTGGTCGCACGGTTTTGCCTCGGAAAGCGGCGGCGCGGTAACCATCGACGACATGGCGGCCGACAGCACCCACCTCTGGCTGATGGTAACCAGCAACGCCCAGAGCCGCCGCGCTACCTCAAAGGCCTACTGCATGGAGCTGGCCACCGGCCGTGTGCTGTGCCGGCTGCCGCTGGATTACAGCGGCGAACGGCGCGTGCCCGGCATCATTAGCATGGGGCTGAAGCACTCGTTGCTGGTGGCAGGCTACTCGTACGCCAACATGCGTCCCAGCCGCGTAAATACTGGCAACCTGTTTTACACCCAGCTTAGTCCCGACAGCGCCCGCCTTACCAACCGCCTCGTGAAGCTGGGCCAAGACCCCATACTGCGGGCCGCCCGGCAAAAAGTGCTGTGGCAGGTAATGGCCCCCGATGCTGCCGGCAACGTGCGCCTCGTGGGGGAAACCTACACCAGCACCTCGTTGGGCGGCCATATTGCCCTTGGTGTAGCCACGGGCATTGCCACGCTCGGCATTGTGCGCCTGAACATCACCACCCTGCACCCGCGCGACCTGCTGACGCTCCAGCTCACGCCCACGTCGCAAATCACCGAGGTGCGGGTTATGCCCCTGCCCGATGGCGGATCATACACCACGGGCGGCTACCTGCAGGCGCGGCGCATGGCCAAACAGGCCGCCATGTCGGGCGTATTCCGGTTGCGTGGCCTCACCCCCGACAGCAACCATGTGGTGTTGCGCACTCCCCGGCGCGTACTCACATACGACCTGCGCACGGGCCAGCCGAGCGTGGTGCAGCAGGTGCCCGCCACCGGATACCTGGACCTGTGGCATGCCGGCCCGCAGCGGTTGCTGCTTTACCACGAGCAGCGCGCCCAACATCGCCTGCAACTGCAGCAAGCCAGCTACAAGGTGGTTCCCGTATTGTAAAGAGGAAAAGCTAACGGCCCGCTGGAATAGTCCAGCGGGCCGTTAGCTTGTGTGGAATTAACGCACAAATGAAACGGGCAGTATGAAATAAAGTCGATACAACTTGCCGCACTTGGGGAGCCAGCCCATGCACATAGCAGAAACGCTTTCGGCCATTTTAAGCTTTGGCCGGCGGAATTGCTTAAGCCAGCTTGGCAGCGCGCTCGGGGCGGTTGGCATTTTCAGCCGTGGCTGGCTTGGGCGAAACGGCCTGACGCAACCAATAACCTGCCAATGCCGCTATGCCTCCGGCCAATCCACCAACCAGGGCCGTGACGAACACCAAGGCCCAGCCATTACCACCCAGCGGCAGCAGTTGGGCCACGCGCTGGCTTAGCACACCTTCAGTGCGCAGATGCTGCCAGCCGGCTAGCAATAACCACCCTAACCCTATGCCCAGAAAACCAGCGAGGAAACTGCGGGCGCCGGTGGTGGGCCAGGCAAAAGCCAGAGCTAAACAAAGCGGCGCCACTGTCCACCAAGGCGAGACGGCCTGCAAAGCAATTCCAGCAATCAAAATGAGCAACAGTAGCCCGATAAACGATTTTTTCATGGAGTTTACAGCGAGCGATAGGTAAGAACAAAGCGCGGCGCCGACGGTAGCTGGTGTGCGGAGGCGGCGTAGCCCGGCGCTTCACCGGGAGTGGCTGTTTTGCCGGAACGGTCGCGCGGCGCAGTTTCGGCGGGCTTCACAGGCATGGGAATTATCACGTTCTGGCGTTGCGCTACGGGCTGACCAGCAGCGTTGCGCGCCGGTGTCCAGCGGGGCATGTCGCGCACGAGGCGGAGGGCTTCTTCGTCGCAGCTGCGGCACAGGCGGCGCACCACTTCGGCAGCGCCAATGCGGCCATCGTTCTGAATAACGAAGCGCACCTCCACGGCGCCGCGCAGGTTTTCCTGCTTCAGCACTTTCGGCTCGCGCAGCTTATCGGTCATGTACTGGCGCAAGGCCGTACCGCCGCCCGGGAAGCTGGCCTGCACGGCTACCTGGCCACCGTCGAACACGTGATTGGGGCCGTACATGGGCACGGGTACGGTAAGCTGCACCGGCACTGCACGGCCGTTTTGCTTGCCGGGCTCGAAGCCCGTTAAGGAGTTGACCGCCGTTAAAGCGGCTTCGTCGCAGCTGGCGCAGAGGCTACGCGCCACCACGGCGTCGGTCACGGAGCCGTTGGCGCGCACCACGAACTTCACGAACACCAGCCCTGCGGTACGGCCTTCGCGTACTTCAACGGGGAGTTTCAGTGCCGTTTGTACCGCCGCCGTTACCCCGCCGGGTGAGCCGCCGATGGCGGGCATCTGCTCCACGTAAGTGTAAACCTTTTCTTCGGCGGGCGTCGGAGTTTCGGCCGCTCCCACGTCAGGCTTGGCGGGAGTGGCACTGAACGTGACAGGCACCGTGTACTGCACGTTCACCACGCGGCCGTTCTGCTTGCCGGGCGTCCAGGCCGGCATGGCTTTGATAACGCGCACGGCCTCTTCGTCGCAACCGGCGCCAATGCCCTTTTGCACCTTCACGTCGTTAATGCTGCCGTCCTGGCGCACTACGAAGTTCACGAAAACCTTGCCTTCTACTTGGTTGCGTTGCGCCAATTCCGGGTATTTGAGGTTCTGAACCAGGTAGTTATGCAGGCCTGGCATGCCGCCCGGGAATTGCGGCATTTGCTCCACGTAAGTGTAAATCTGTTTGGAGCGGTCGGTTTCCACCACCTGCGGCTTTTGCAAGTCGGCCAAGTCCATTAAGTCACTGGACTTGGATGGGCTTGCGAGCTTCTGAAACGGTACGGTTACCGCGAATCGGGTGGCCACGGCTTTGTCGGACTGCCGGCCCGGGCGCCATTTGGGCATGGCCTGAATCAGGCGCAGGGCCTCGGCATTGGTAGCGGCACTCAGGCCGCGGGCTATAAAGGTATCGGTGAGGCGGCCGTCGGAACGTACCACAAATCCCACCAGCACCGCGCCCTGCACCTTGCCCTGCTGTACCTCGCTGGGCAGGCGCGCCGCTTTCAGGTACTGTTGCAAAGCAAACTGACCTTCGGCGTATTCGGGTTTTACTTGCAGCTGATAGGCCTCGTACACCGGCTCAGCAGTAGCAGGAGCTGCTTTAACCGGCGCTTTTTTAACGCCTGCCCGTTGCTGCGCCGCTACCGGCAGCAGCGGTAGCGCCAGTACGCCGCCTAGCAGCAGCATTCGGGGCCAAATAGGTAAGACAGAGAACATAGCAGCAACGAAATCAAGTAGAAAGATACGCTGCTGTTGGTTAGCGGGCCAGCGTCCAGGCGGCGCGCACGCGCGGGTGTTGTTCGGTAGCGGTGCGCAAAAACACCAGCTCGTTAAGCTGCCCCACGCGCCAGGTTTCAATCAAGTCGTCGTAATGCTGGGAGCCGGGGTTGCCCGATTGGCCGCCGGGAAACACGCCGTAGGCCTGGGGCTGCGGACCCAGCGCCACCACCATGCGCCACGAGGGCCCGTTGCGCTCGGAAGTGGCGTTTACAATGCCCGCGCCGCCGCCGCAGTCCACGTCCATGCGGCCAAAGCCGGGCAGTTGCGCCAGGTGCAGAATGTCGGTGCTCTTTTGGTTGGCCCAGCGCCAGTTGGGCCCGAAGTCACCGTGCTTTCGTTGCAGGGAATCGGCGGCCCATTGGAACGAGTTCAGTGCCAGCTGCTCCAGGGTTTCGGTAGCGGGGGTGCGGCGGTCGTCGATCCACTTCGAGGCGGGCTCCTGTAAAAGGAGCGTGTTGGTTCGGTCGCGGGCAGGGTAGCGCATTTCGCGGCCCACGCCTTTGCCGAACTCGTCGTCCCACACGCGCTTCACCAGGTTGCTGTACCACATGTCGAAGATGCTCGGCCCGATGGCTTCGGCTTCGTAGAAGTAGTTCCAGCGGCGCAGCTCATCGAAGGCGCGGCGCTGGGCGGCAGTGAGTTGCTGGGGCTGCACCAGGCTCAGCATGCGGGGCAGCATCAGCTGGGCGTTCAGGTTCAGGTTGTCGTTTTGCAGCAGGCGCAGGCTGTCCACGGTTACCTTGGTCATTTGCGCCAGCCGCTCGTTAATGCGGTGGCCACGCTCGTAGCTGCCAAAGCTCCAGCCCAGGTAATACGGGTAGTCGGGCCCGGCCGAAAACTGGTTGGCCGACGACACGAAGCCGCGCGGCGGGTTTTTTACGTGCGGGTTTTGAGCCGCCGGAATCCAGCCCTGCCAGTCGTAGGCGGGGTCGGAGCCATCGAGGATGAACTTGCCCTGGTTGCGCCACTTCAGCGGAAAGCGGCCGTTGGGCCAAATGGCAATGTCCTGCTGGTTGCTGGCGAATATGAAGTTCTGGGCCGGCGAGCCGTATGAGGCCAGCGCGGCGGTATAATCATGGTAGCTGCGGGCGCGGTTCAGACGGTAAAACGTCAGTACCTCGTTGGCCGGGTCGTGGGCGGTCCAGCGCAAGGCGTGCCGAATGGGCGTTTGGTCCAGGAAAGGCTTTTCGTCCTGGTCGTATACAATGGGGCCGTGGTGGGTGTAGAGCACGGTATCCACGCGGTCGGGCAGGCCGCGCACTTTGATGTGTTCTACTACCCGGCGTATCGGCTTCCACTGGTTGTCGTGCCAGTATTCGCGCTTGGTGTTGTCTTTGAACTTGATCTGGTACCAGTCGAGCACATCGGCGCCCACGTTAGTTACCCCCCAAGTGGCCTGCTGGTTAAAGCCGATGATGACCAGCGGCGAGCCGGGAATGGTAACGCCGTACACGTTCACGCCCGGCGCCACCAGCTGCACCTGGTACCAGATGCTGGGCAGGTTAAGCTGCAGGTGCGGGTCGTTGGCCAGCATGGGGAAGCCGGTGGCCGTTTTGTTGCCGCTCACGGCCCAGTTGTTCGAGCCCAGTTCGGGGTCGGGCTCGTTCTGCGGCACGCGGTCCGACATGGCCGCTTGGAACGTGTTCGGCGCTTCGGGCACCGCTACCGGCTTATAATCCAGGGGTGTGCCCACGGGCACAATCGGGTCTTCGCGGGTGGGGTAGTCGGGAAACAGGTCCCGTACCACGGCCGGTCCGTAGGCATTCAGCGCGTTCGACATCCGCAGGTCGTCGGAACGGCCGCTTAGGTCCCAGGCCATCAGCTTAAGCAGCAACGAGCATTTTAGCGGCTGCCAGGGCTCGGGCTGGTAGTTCAGCAGCTTGTACTCGAAGGGCAAGGTGCGCGGCGTAAGGCCGTCGATGTAGGCATTCACCCCCGCCGAGTACGATTCCAGCACGGTGCGCGTGGTAGGGTTGGCCATCATCACGTCGAGGGAGCGTTGCGCGCCGTACACCATGCCCATGCGCCGGAAAAACCGGTCGGTTTCCAGGCGGCTCTCGCCCACAATTTCCGACAGCCGGCCGGCGGCTACGTGGGTCTGAAACTCCATCTGCCAGAGCCGGTCGCGGGCCGTGAGGTAGCCCTGGGCAAAGTACAGGTCGTGGTCGTTTTGGGCGAAGATGTGTGGCACGCGCTTGTCGTCGAAGCGCACCGTAACGGGCTGCTGCAAGCCGGGTAGGCGCAGGGTTTGCTCCAGGGCAAAGTCGCTGTCGGCCTCACCGTTTCGCCAGAAGCCCTCAAACGGGCTCAGAAACTTGCCGAAGGCGGGCACCTGGCCGTGCGAAGTGTTCAGCACCCAAACCAGTGACCCTGTAAGCAGTAAACCCAGCGTGGCCTTAATCCATCGAAGCATCATACACAACGAAACGTAAGGCCATCAAGATGCATGCTCTGCCGCTGGCAAACAAGTTCCGGCTTTCATAGCGGTGTAAGGCCCGGTAAAAACAAGCGGTGCCCCGACTCCTGAAGTCGGGGCACCGCTGGGTTCAGGCGCTTTGGGTTGAGAGGCTTATAGATTTTCGGCCTGACGCACGAGGCCGCTGATGCCGCGGGTTTGCAAACGCTTGCGCAGGTCTTCGGCGGCTGAGCGGTCGAGGCCCTGACCCACCACCACGCGGTTTACGGCGCGGCCTTCGGGGGTAGTCGTTGGCTGCACGGCAATCAGGAGGTTGTTGTCGAACTCGGCAATGCGCTGGCGCAGCTGCTCGGCGTTGCGCAGGTCGCCGAAAGTGCCGGCCTGCACTACAAACGTGGGCGCGGGCTCGGGTGTGGCGTTAACGGCGGCCGTGGCTTCGAGCACCGCGGCGGGTACTTCGGGCGCTTCGGGGTTGAGGCCGGCCACGTCAACGGTACCGGCTACGGGGCCCACGGGCGTGTTGGCGGGCACAATTTCCGCTACCACATCCACGGCCCCCAGGCGAATGATATCGAGGGGGCGAGCCGCTACTTCGGCCAGATCGAGGATGCGCTGGTGACGGAACGGGCCGCGGTCGGAAACGCGTACGATAACGGCTTTGCCGGTGCGGGCATTGGTTACGCGCAGCTTGGTGCCGAAGGGCAGCGTTTTGTGCGCGCAGGTGTACTTGTGGCGGTCGAAACGCTCCCCGTTGCTGGTGCGTTTGCCCTGGTGTTCACGACCGTACCAGGAGGCGCGGCCGCGTAAAACGCTTGATTTGCTGGTAGTAGTAGCCGGTGTGTCGTCGGCGATGGTACGAAGCGGAGAGGCGAGCAGCAAAGTTGCCGTCAGCCATATCATCAAGAAGCCCGAGAGGTTGAGTCGTTGTTTAAACTTCATTCTGTCGCTACTATGGTGAACGGGCCAAAACTATTAGCCTAATTCTAATCCAAAACGAATTGGGCCTAGCCAATAAAAGCAAAAGTTCCCGAAAATTGTCTTTTGTCGGTAATTATTGCATTTAGTTTAACTGCGGCGTCGTTAAAAAATAGCCTTTTGTGTTTCGAAAAGGTTGGTTTTGTATTCTGAAAGGAGTATATCCGCGCCGTTTCCGAAATAAGATTATCCGCCGCCGAAAAAAAACGGCCGGGCTACTCCGGGTTTTGTCCAAAGCCTGGTTGCACAGGTGGTGATTTTTGCGTAAGGCCCTGGCCCACGCAGACCCTCGGAATTGCGTAGGTTTGCGGCATGGATTTCGGCCGCCTTCCCGAGTTGCAGGGAGTAGACTTTACCCTTCCGCCCGACCACCCCGATACCGCCGCCCTGCTGCAGCGCACCCCGCCGCCCGCCGCGTCGGCGGGCATATGGGTAGGCTGTCCTACCTGGACCAACAAGTCCTGGCTGGGCACTTGGTATCCGCTGGGCCTGCGCGAAGCCGAGCAGCTCAATTGGTACGCGCGGCAATTCAACAGCCTAGAGGTAAACGTAACGCACTACCGCGTACCCGATGCCGAAACCGTGCGCCGGTGGCTGGCCGCTACGCCCGAGCACTTTCGCTTCTGCCCCAAGCTGCCCCAGGCCATCAGCCACGACCGGGAACTGTTCCGCACCGAAGACCTGACCAACACTTTTTGCCGCGCCCTGGAGGCCTTAGGGCCGCGCCTCGGCACGGCGTTTTTACAGCTGCCGCCCACTTTCGCGCCGCCCCAGCTGCCGCGCCTGGAGCGCTACCTGCTCGACTGGCCCGCGCACCTGCCGCTGGCCGTAGAGCTGCGCCACCCCGCCTGGTACCACGACGCGGGCCTGGTGGCTGAAACCGCCGCCTTGCTCGAAGCCCTGGGCAAAACCTGGGTAATTAGCGACGTGGCCGGCCGCCGCGACGTGCTGCACCAGCGCCTGACCACGTCCAGTGCTTTCATCCGTTTTAACGGCCACCAGCTCCACCGCTCCGATTACCTCCGCGCCGACGCCTGGGCCGAGCGTATTGCCGCTTGGCTTACGCAGGGGCTGCAACAGGTGTACTTCTTTATTCACCAGCGCGATGTAAACGATGCTCCCGTGTGGGCGCAGCACTTCCTGCAGCGTTTGGGCAAACTGACCGGGCGCGAGCTGCATCTACCCAAGTTGGTGGTGCAGCCGGTACAGGGCAAGCTGTTTTAAACAGCTGCTCCTATCAATATAAAGTTGAGGACCCGGGCCGCTGCCGGCTCCAGCCCAGCATGAGCGGCATAGCCGCGCCGTACAAGGTTACCTCTGCTCTGGTGGCAGCATGAACTTAAGAATGCACACCCGGGAAGGCCGTTAAGGGCCAGTTGCATTGGCGCCTTCGGGTATTATACCAGAAACCGACGCAGCAATTGGCGGTTTAGGTATTCGTTTGAGCGGGTTGCCCGCCGGTAATTGGGCTAGTTACACGTGTGGGTCTTACGCCGACATGGCTATACGACTTAAATAAGCCGTTTCTGACGCTATCAAAAACAGTAAAAAAGCGGCGGCGGCAGTGCTAAAAAGGCGTGGTGGCGCTACCAAGATGCACCGGCCTAAAAAAGTGCTGCGCGAATCACCCCATTGCATGCCCGGCAACGGCCGAACTACGTATTTTGTCGAACCGCCTACTTCGTTTGTATGTTACGTTTCTCCCGTTTTCAGGCCCTCAGCCTTGTGTTGTTCGGATTAATGGTGCCGGGCGCCGGGGCGCTGGCGCAACAGCCCGCGCCCGTAGCGGAACGCACCTCGTGCCTGCTGCTGCCGCTGGACGTGGCCGAGCGCGCCGCCCGCGTGCCGCTGGTGGTGGAGGGAGAGGTAGTGGCTCAAACCAGCTTCTGGGACCAGGAACGCCGACGGATTTACACGGCTAACACCGTGCGGGCGTACAAACTCCTGAAAGGCAACCTGCCCGGCGGGTCTTCGGAGCTGACAATTATAACCGAAGGCGGTACGGTGGGCTATGAGCGGCACGAGTTAACCAATACCCTGGAGTTGCAGATCGGCACGCAAGGCGTGCTTTTTCTGGAATCGGCGCCATTCCCTAACCTGCCGGCTACCATGGCCGGAAGCTGGGCGGCCTACGCCAGTCAGCAAGGTTTCGTACGGTACAGCCTCGCCGACCTTAGCGCTGCCGAGCCCTTCCGCACCTACGCGCAAATCGACGCCGCCTTTTACCGCCAATTACTGCCGGGCGTAACCCAGGCGCCGCGCGAGCTGGCGCCTAACGCCGCGTTGGCCGCAGCCCAGGCCCGCAAAGCCACGGCGGGGCGCGGTGTAAACGTAGTGCTTATTGCTACCCTTAGCCCCACTACCCTCAGTGCCGGCACCGGCGCCGTGCTTACCATTCGGGGTTCAGGTTTTGGCCCGACCACGGGTTCGGTGGCTTTCCGCAACGCCGACGACGGCGGCGCTACGTTCACGCCGGTGCTTGGTACCGATATTCTTTCGTGGTCGGATACCCAGATTCAGGTGCGTGTGCCTTCCTATAGTGCCGAGCAAAAGCCGGCTGGCACCGGCAATGTGCGCGTAACCACGTCCGATGGGCAACAGGGGCAAAGTCCCACGCCCGTTACCATCGTGTTTGCTCAGTCGAACGTGCAGGAAACGAACACCAAGGAAGTGGTGCCCACCGACCACTTTAATCAGAACGGCAACGGCGGCTACAGCTTCCGCTACGACCCTGGTTTCGCGCAGAACGCTCCGGCCGCCCAGTCTTTTCAACGGGCCCTGGCTCAGTGGCGCTGCCAAACCACTATTAACTGGGAAGTGGGAGCCACGCGAACCAGCCGCGGCGTTTCGGCCGATAACGTTAACGCCGTGGAGTTTGACCAGGGCAGCGAGCTACCGGCCCGGGTGCTGGGGCGCACCACCAGCTATTACTCGGGCTGCCGCAGTACCACGGGGCAGCTGTTGTTCTGGGTTCGGGAAATAGACATGCAGTTCGACGACGGCATCAACTGGCAATTCGGTCCGGCACCGGCCACCGGCGGGCAGTTCGATTTCGAGACCGTTGCCGTTCACGAGCTTGGGCACGGGCACCAGCTTAGCCACATCATTCGGCCCGGCGCGGTTATGCACTTTGCCGTGGCCAATGGCCAAAACCAGCGCACCCTGAACCGCGACAGCGACATAAACGGCGGCCGTACCATTTTGCGCACCCGCAGTTTCGTGGCCGATGCCTGCGGCCCCGCGCCCATGCAGCCCGCCCCGCTGGTAGGCGCATTGCAAAGCGTGGTAAACGAAGGCGCTGGGGTTCGGCTTACCTGGGTTACCCGCGACGAGTGCAACGTGCAGAGCTTTGTGCTGGAACGCAGCGCCGATAACCAGACCTGGCAAACCGTAGCGCAGGTGCCGGCCACTCCGCCCGCCGCCACCTACTCCCGCTTCGATAGCCAGCCGCTGCCGGGCCTGAGCTACTACCGCCTGCGGGTGGTGCTGGCCACCGACGGCGAAAGTCTGGCCGCGCCATCGGTGCCGGTGCGGGCACAGGGCGGCTCGGCCCGGGCGTTTCAGGTTTTCCCTAACCCCACTGCGGGCGCTACGGTTCAGCTGGAATACGTGGCCACCGCGCCCGGCGACCTGGTGGTGCGGTTCTACGACGCCGTGGGGCGCTACCGGGGCGGCCAGCGGCTACAAGTGCAACAAGTGGGCCTCAACCAGCTCAGTATTACGTTGCCCGCTAACTTGCGCGCCGGCTGGTACGCCCTGCGCTGGGAAGGCCCGGACCAAAAAGGCACCCTGCCGATTATCAAGCTGGAGTAGCAGGCCGGTGTTTCGGGCCCAATGCCCAATGCCCACCAGCCCGGCATTGGGCATTGGGCCCGAAGCGCCGGTTTTACTGCTTGAGCAGCCGGACCGTGCTCCGGTTTCCGGCGGCATCGGTGGCCGTTAGCAAATACAGGCCGGAGGCGAGGCCGGCCAAAGAAACTTGCTGCCCGGTAGAGGATACGGAGGGCGCCGCCGGCCAGGCCCGCATTAGTTGGCCGAGCGTGTTGTGCAGCTCGATTTTACCAACGAGCGGGCGGGGCAGCCGCAGCGTTACGAACTCGCTAGTGGGGTTGGGCCAGGCTTCCAGCGTGTGGGTTATGGAGGCAGCAGGGCCGGTAGCCAGCACGGTGCTCCACGGGCGCAGGGAGGCCAGGCCAATATCGCCGCGGCCAATGGTGCCGGTTTGCAGGCTGGCCGCGAAAACGTAGTCGCCGGCGGCGCCCACCGCCAGGCCGGCGGCGTAGGTGTTGTCGCCGCGGTAAAACAGGGTATCGCGCAGCTGCTGGCCGTGGCGGGTGAGCTTGTGCAGGCTAAGGCTCATGCCGCCGGGCGTGTAATTTTCTGCCAGCGCCACGTAGTTGTTGTCGGGGGTAACGCGAACGTGGCGCACGCTGGGCAAGCGCTGAAAGTAGCGTAGCTGGCGCGACCAGACCGTGTCCATATCGGTGGTGAGCTTTATTAGGCGTCCGTCGCCACCCATCAGCACGTAACCCGGCTCGGCCGCCGTCAGGAAATAACAGATAAGATTTCCGGGCAGGTAAGGCTTGGTAGCACCGAACACGCCGGCGTCGCTGACAAACCGAAACCGGGCGTTGGCGGGCGTAAAGAAGTTGGGAGAGGTTACCCAAAAGCCTCCTGGGACCTTCACTATACAAGAAACAGCGGTGTTAGGCGGCGGCAGTATCTGCTGCAGCACCTGCCCGCTAGCAGCAATGCGCAGCAGCTGGGATTGGGTCATGAGGCCTGCGCTGAGAAAAAAGTTGTTGTTGGAATCCAGCGTCACATCGTAGTACATATCGTGAGTGGGACCCGTCGTGCGCCGGGTCCAGAGCGAGTCGCCGCGGGCGTTGGTGTCAACGAGCATCAGAAAGGCGTCGCCGTTACTGGAGTTGTTGTTGATCATAACCCCATCACCCGTAATCAGCACCCGGCCGGAGGGGTCCTCGCAGGCCCGGCCCGTGTAGAGCACCTCGAAACCGCGGATGGCGAAGCGCCGGGTCCAGAGCGTATCGCCCTGGGAGTTGGTACGCACCAGGTACACGCGGGCCGGGAACTCCTGCCGGCCAACAATTAAGTAGCCGCCCGCCCGCAGCGGTAGCAGCTCGGAAGCGGCTTCGTTGCTGGTGGCCCGCCCGAAGGTGCGCTGCCAGCGCACCTGGGCACCGGCGGAACCTGCGGCCAGCAGCCCGCAGAATAGTAGAAGAAGAAAAATAAAACGCATGGCTTCGGGCGGTTAGGGGTTCACTTGCACGCGGCGGGTTACGCGCTGCCGGCCGTCGGCGCTCAGCACTTCCAGCAGGTAGGCGCCCGCCGGTACGTCGGGCACGGTCACGCCGCGGGCTGCCTCGGCGCCGGAGCATCGGCCGGCGCGCACCGGCCGGCCGTAGGCATTGAGCACCCGGTACTGATACGGCGTGCCGGCGCCGGCGCCGCGCAGCTCAAAAACTACCTGCCGCGCCGAGGCGGGGTTGGGGTAGGTGTTCAGTGTAAGCGAGGCGCCGGCATTTCGGCCCACGATAACAACGCCCCGGTCGCGGATTTCCAGCCGCCCGCCCCGCTGCAACTCCAGCTGGCCGTAGCGGGTCAGCTCGTCGGCCATGGCCTGGGTGGGCACGCTCAGTAGGGCCTCGTTTTCAACCGTTACGCGCCCTTCCTCGTCAATCACAAGCTGCCCATGGTCCTCTACGTAGAACGTGCTGCCCGCTCCAAGCACTATCTGGCTAATGCGCTCTACGTGCACGGTAGCGCCGTTGCGGCAGGTAAGGCGGGTGGGGTTGATAAAATCGCCGGCGGCCGAGCGGGTTGTGCGTTGCGGCGTGGCGCTGCGGTCGAGCAGCAGTACGGCGTCGGTCAGCACGTTTACGTCGTAGCCATTGGTCGCGTCGGGTACATCGTTTACGTGCAGCTCACCCGTCCAGCGGGTGCTATGAATGCTGGTATCGTTGAACCGGACGCGCACGGTGATGTCGCCGTTGGCGGCCACGTTCACGATGCGCACCGAAATGCCGTTCAGGTACAGCGGTGAGAGCTGCTGGGTATTGAGGTCGAAGGATTGGTGGGGCAGCGGCATGGGGTTGCGGTCGAGTCCTATTTTGTGGCCTACTTGCCAAAACGGGCTGCGGGCGCCCATCATGCCGTCTACCAGCTGCCCGTTCAGGCTCCAGAAAGGGCGGAATTCGTTTCGGCCGCCCGAGTTAATGTAAGGGTCGTAGTCAATACGGTTGTTGCCGTTAGTGTCGTAGCGCATAGGGGCCAGTTCGCACTGTCCGCTGGTGGGATTGGGCCGGCGGTGGCCCATGTCGTAAACGACATTCTGGGGCAGCCACAAGTGTAGTCCAAACGTGGAAGCCGCCCCGCTCCAGTCCGCGTCGAAGTTGCCGTCGGCCGAGAGGAACTTCAGCCCGCCGGCCCCCAGGCCGTCCCAGAAGTAAGGGGCCATGTTGCGCACCATCTCCATGTCTTCCACGTACGCTTGCAAGCCCGGCCCGGCCTGCGGAAATGCCTGCGGGGGCGTGCGGCCGTCCAGGGTCCAGGCAGGGCCGTCCCATACGCTACGGTTCTGGTGGTTTTCTAGCCAAAGGTGCTGCCAGGTATCGGTGGCGTCATCGTAGGTGTGGGGCAAGCGAATGCGCAGCATATCGCCCGAGGTAATAAAATCGCGCAGCGTGTATTCGCCGGAGGTTGGCAGGGCACCCGCGCCCCACACGTCGCCGCTGACACCGGAAGCCTGCAGCGGGGCCCAATTCAGCAGCCACCGCTCCCAGCCGTTGGCGCACATGCGCATGGGGCCCCCAATCATGCCGTACCCTTCCGATGAGTAATAGTGGCTGCCCGTTACACCGTTGGCGTGGAGGTAGTGAGGGGCGTCGTAAAGCGTATGGCCGAACTCGTGGGTGAACAGCTCCTTGTTCATGCCCGCCATGCCAACGCACTGGGTGAAGCCATGGGCGGTGTACAGCGCCGCCGAGGTGCTGGTAGCCGGCGCTAATTCTACGTACGGAACGGAGGCGTAGCCACCGCCGCTGCCCTGTATTAAATCGAGGCCGGTGGTGCCGTAAGGACTGCCGCCGGCGTAGCGCCATACAATGATGGTGTAGTCGATTTGGTTGTCGGGCGCCGACGTGGAATTGTCGGTCAGGTAGCGCGGGCCGTTGGTGCGCGCGTCAAGCTGGCTGGGGTTCAGGCTTTGTAACTCCGCCTGGTAGTCGGTCCGAATCTTTTCCAATACCTGTTGACTGAAGCCCTGCCACCTACGGTTTCTAATATTGGCCCGGTCAATAGCCGGCACGTTTACCCGAATGGGAAAGTTGACGGCCAGCATTTTCAGCGGCTTGCTGTTGTGCTGCGACATCTGGTAGTAGAAGTTCGACAGCGTGCGGTCGGTAGCCGAACTGCTGAACTGTGCCAGGCTGGTGTAGAAATTGCTGGCCGCGCTGCGAGGCAGCGACTCGCCCCAGGCCGACCCGTTCAGTTGCTGCGGCCAAGCGTTGTTTGGATTATTGTTGTTGTTAGGTATAGCCGGGTTAGGCTCGTTTCTAATGAAGTCAAACTCATTATCCTCCGTAAAACCAGCTTACACCACCAGCACTTTGAGCACGCCACGGGGCGTTTGACAGTTCCCGTAATAGGTGCGGGGACCCGAAGGCGCCGGGCCTATAGTCAGTATGGGTGGAGGGGTGCTAACGCTGGATTTGCCATTGGGGCTTTCCGGATAGCAATTGAACGTGTTGAAGTACGCCGGGTGAATAGGCGATATAGTGGGAGCGGGCTGTTCCTGTGCCCAAGCAGCTATGGTGCCGCTGGCCAGCAGCAAAACGGCTAGCCAACGTTTGCCTGTTCGGCCAGGGGCAAACGCCCAACGGAGTGAAGGAGTAGCTTCTTTTTTCATAAGTTGGGTATGGTGAAAAGTGAATAGAAATGGAAGCAGTGATATAAGGTGTGCGCGGTAAGCTGTTGGCGCGCGGTAATACAGCTAACAAGCTAGTATAGTCATGCGTAAATTCCTAGCGGCTGCCGGCAAACTCGCAGGCTTTTTGCAGGCGCCCTGCGCCAGCGGCTCGCCGCGCCGTACTTTTGCTTTTGCTATGTTTCTATTACGCGCTTGCACACCGCTGTTCGTACTGCTTCTGGTTACTTCCGCTGCCTCAGCCCAGAAATACCGCACCGCCATTGGTACCCGCATTGGCGGCGGCAATTACGGCCTCACTGTTCAGCAGAAAATAGGCGAGAAAACCACGCTCGAAGGCCTGGGACTGATCGTAAGTACCCGCGAGGTAACAGCCACGCTGCTGGCTGAACGTCACTTTCCCATTCTGGGCCCCAGCCTGAACTACTACTTTGGGGCTGGTGGCCACGTAGGCCGGCACAAGGAGTTTGGGGCTGTGGGCGGGTTCGATGTGCTGGCGGGTGCCGAGTACAAGGTGGCGTTCCTGCCCGTGGTGCTGAGCTTTGACTTTAAGCCCAGCTATGAGATTGGCGGCGAAGACTGGTTTCGTTTCCCCTCGGCCTTTTCCGTGCGTTACGTCCTGATCAAGGAGAAAAAGAAGGAGTCGATGCTCGACGGTTTGTTTGGCGGAGACAAGGACCGCGAAAGATCAAGGGAGCCGCGCCGGAACAAGAAGTCGGAGAGCCAGCCGCGCCTGCTCGACCGCATCTTCTAAGCCGCTTCAGTTAAGTCGTGCCTTTTACTGACGTGCTGGCTGAACCAGTTGGGGTAAGTCGTGTCCATATGCGCTTACTGTTTTTATAGTATCTGATTGGTATTTAACGATTTGCTATTATGTGACGCTCGGTAAGGAGTGGGGGAATACAGCACCGATGGATTGATTATAGAACTTTAATATTATAAATTATTACATTGTTTATATAAATATGTTGCTAATTAATATTAGATAGGTATATTTACTAATGGTGCCGCCACACCATTCTCCACCCTTTTATGCTGTATGAATATGAAGAACGTCTTCGCATTCGTTCCACCGCAGCACTGGTTTCTTACGCTACTGGCCTTGGTCTGGAGCTCGGTTGCCTTTGCTCAGCCCTCGGGCTGTTCCGGTAACGACCCCGGGGGTAACCCCGTCACGAACGGTCTTTACGCAGAATACTACGCAGGCTATTTCAACGATAACCACGCCTTTTTTACTACCGGCCCAGCTCCACTGCAGCGGGTGGATGCCCAGGTGAATTTTGTGAACGATGCCAGCTGGGGGGCCATCCTGCCGCCCGCCGACGGTTCCCTGGCTTATCCCGAACGGTTTAGCGCGCGTTATCGGGGCAGTTTAAATGTGCCGGTAACGGGCCAGTACACCTTTTACCTGACCTCCGACGATGCCTCGTTCCTGTGGTTTGACGACGCCACGCTTGATTTGCCTGCCCAAGACAGTCGGGCTGCTATTATAAACGGTGGCACCCACGGGCCCATCACGCAGCAGGTAACTATAACGCTGGCCGCAGGCTTGCACAATGTGCTTATTCATTACGGCGAAGACCAGTACGGCAACAGCCTGGTGTGGGAATGGGCCAGTGCCGATGCCGGTATTACCCGGCAGCCGGTACCTACCTCGGCTTTGTGCACCCGCGTTCAAAACCTGCGCCAGCCACCCCAATCCATTACTTATACCCCGCCCACGGCTACTATATCGAGCGGTACAGCCATTAGTTCGGTCGTGCCGGTGGTAAACGACGGCGGCCTGCCGGTTACGGGCTTTGCTATTGCCAACAGCGCGAGTTTGCCGGCCAGCATTACCATTAACCCCAGCACCGGAGTGCTTACGGCTGCGGGCACCTTGCCCACCGGCCAATACACCGTAAACGTGGCCGTAACCAACGCCGATGGTACCAGCACCTTCAACTCGGTATTCACCTTCGATATTCTGCCGCCGCCGCCCTCGGGCTGTGCCGGCACCGACCCCGGTGGCAACGCTCCGGCGGCCGGCCTATACATGGAGCTGTACACGGGGTATTACGGCGACAACCCGGCCTTTTTCAATGCTAACGCCCCCGTCATCAGCCGCGTCGACCCGGTTATCGATTTTCAAAGCGTAGGCAGCTGGGGCAATATTGTGCCGCCGGCCACAGGCTCGGTAACCGACCCCGACGCTTTCAGTGCGCGCGTGCGCGGCAGCATTCGGGTAGATGTTCCGGGCTTTTACACCTTTTACCTCACCTCCGACGACGGCTCTTTCATGTGGGTGGATAACGCGGCCATTGCCGCCACCATCCAGAACAGCACGGCCCTGATTAAAAACGGCGGCCTGCACGGCGACAACACCGTGCAAGCTGAAATTTACCTTACCCCAGGCCTGCATAACGTGCTCATTCACTACGGCGAAAGCGCTGCCGGTAACACCCTGCAGCTGGAGTGGAGCAGCGTCGACGCCGGCATTACCCGCCAGATAGTACCCCGAAACGTACTGTGCTCGGTGGTGCAGCCGCTGCGCTTTCCTCCCTTGGCTCTAACCTACAGCCCGGCTACGCTTTCCATGGTATCGGGCGTGGCACGCTCGTCGGTAGCACCGGTTGTCGATGCAAACGGGCACGGGCCCATAACCCGGTTTATTCTGGGTAATGCGGCGGCCTTACCGAGCGGTATTCGGGTAAACTCAGCCACCGGCGTGTTAACGGCCGATGCTACCGTGGCCACTGGCACCTACGCCGTGAGCGTTATTGCCACTAACGCCGAGGGGGCCACGCAGTTCAGCAATGCCTTCACGTTTGTGGTAACTCCCACGCCGCCGCCCAACTGCACCGGCACCGACCCCAGAGGTCAGCCGGTAACAGCCAGCCTGCTGGGTGAGTATTACGTGGGGTATTTCGACGACGAGCCGAACAACCAGGCGTACTTCAGTTCCCGCACACCCCAGATGATGCGCCAGGAGGCGTCCATCAATTTTGTGTCGCCCACAACCTGGGGTAACCTGTTGCCCATCGCGCAGGGCACCGCTGACGACCCCGATTACTTCAGCCTGCGCCTGCGCGGCAGCGTGTACGTGGCCACAGCAGGTACCTACACGTTCTACCTGACTTCCGACGATGCTTCCTACCTCTGGGTCGACAACGCGGCGCTGCTGTCGCCGCCCGTAACCGCCGACGCGCTGATCAACAACGGCACCGGTCACTCGCCCATCACCAAGCAAAACAGCGTGTACCTGTCGGCGGGCCTGCACAACGTGCTCATTCACTACGGCGAGTTCAACGGCGGCAACACCCTGAAATTAGAGTGGAGCAGCGCCGATGCCGGTGTTGCCCTGCAATTAGTGCCCACCACCTCGTTCTGCTCGGCCACACAAGCCGTGCGGCCCCTGCCCATTTCCCTGACGCGTTTTGCGGGCCGATCTATAAACACAGGGGTGGAGCTTACCTGGCAAACGGCCCAGGAACGCGACAACAGTCACTTTGAAGTGGAACGCTCCGCCGATGGCCGCAGCTATGCCACCCTCGGGCGAGTAGCCGGCAACGGCAACTCCAGCAACCCGCGTAGCTACCGCTACCTGGATACCGAGGCGTTAGCCGGCTCGGGCTACTACCGCCTGCGTCAGGTCGATTTCGACGGAACAGCCACGTACTACGGCCCCGTGGCCGTGCAAACAGCCCGCGGCGGCCGTCTGGAAGCCACAGTGTTTCCGAACCCCAGCCGCGGCGACTTTGTCCTGCGCCTCAGCGAGCCAGTGGCAGCTGCCACGCAGCTGCACATAGTTGATATGCGCGGCCGGCGCGTGTACGAGCAGCTGCTTCCCAAAGGCACCCGCGAACAATTGGTGCCGGATCCGAAGCTGCCCAAGGGCGTTTACGCGCTGCGCCTACTGGCGCCGGGTGTCAGCACTACGCTCCGGCTCGTCGTAGAGTAGTTTAAGCACGAAACGCGAACGGGCCCCGCCGATATCCATCGGCGGGGCCCGTTCGCGTTAGGGAAGGGTGCTAGGCTAGCTGCGAACCACCCGTCCGCTGCCGCTGATGCGCTGGGTTATACGCGGGCTGCCGGCGTAGCGCACGTTGCCCGAGCCGGCAATGCGGGCGTCGAGGGTTTGGCTGGCTTGTATTTGGCAGCTGCCCGAGCCGCTGATGTGCACTTCGGCGGCATCGGAGCGCAGGTCGGCAGCCTGTATGCTGCCCGAGCCGCTAATGTGTACTGCCAGGCTGGGTGCTGCGCCGCTGATTCGCATGGAACCCGAACCGGAAACCGACGAGGTAAGCTGCTTGGCCTGCACCGGCGCTTCCAGGCTGCCCGAACCGCTAACGGCTAGCTTCAGCCGCTCGGTGCGCACCATGTCCAGGGCGCGGATCTTGCCCGAGCCGCTAAGCAGCAGGGCATTCACCTGGGGCATGGTAACGTACACTTTTACTTTCCCCTTGAAGCCGCGCCAGTTAAAACCCCGATGGTCCTTGGCCTGAATGCTGAGCCGACCATTTTTCACCACTGTTTCCAGTTCGGCCAAGTCCTCAGCTAGGGCTTCCACTTCCACGCGCTGCGTGGCGCCTTGCCGCACTTCCACCTCGCTCGATGTGGAAAGCGAGAGTTCGGTAAAAGGCGCTACCTCCCGTACTTCGCGCCCGGCAGCAAAAGAAGAGGGTGATACGGCGGTAGCCACGGGCGTAGCCGGACGAAATGCGGGCAAGCCCAGTAGCAAAAGCGCGGCAAGGGACAGAAGTTGCGGTAGTTTCATGGCACAACAGGGAAATAGGTGAAACACGTTGCGGTACAGATGCTCGGTTTAATATAACCGTTGCCTAATGTAGATAAGGGCGTTGTAAATTATTGTTAATCAGTGTGGTGTAATGAATCAGGACCCTACTGACTTCATGCCCCACACCTCAAGCTTCCAGAACAGGAGTTGCGCCCGGGGCGCCTGTACGCCGGGTTTTGATAATCACCTCAATCTGGATTTCAAACCCGAATAGGTGGCAACGACCAGCCATGCTTCACCGCCAGCAGGCGGAAAATGGTTATCAAGCCCACCGACAGCAGGAAGTTGACTGTCGGATCGAGGCCCAGGAAAAGTGCCAGGACGTAAAAGGTGGCGCCGGTCAGGCAGGGCGTAGCGTACAGTTGCCGCTCAAACACCAAGGGTACTTCGTTGGCAAGCGTATCTCGAATAACACCACCAAACAGTGCCGAAACGATGCCCAGCAAGACTGCCGCCCACGCATTCACGCCCGCGTTCAGTGCTTTTTCAAGCCCCAGAATGGTGAAAATTCCGATGCCCAGCGTATCGAACACCAGCAAGGGGCGTTGCAGCACGCCCAGCCACCAACGGCGGCAGGCAACGGCAAGAATTACGCTGAAAATGACGACCAACAGATAGTTGGCGTCGCTGATCCAGGCCACCGGGTGAGCCTGAATGATTACATCGCGCAAAGTGCCTCCCCCAACCGCAGTCACGAAGGCGAAGATGAACAGCGTAAGCAGGTCCAGGTCTTTCTTCTTGTGCAATGCCGCCAACGTACCCGATATGGCGAATACCCCCGTGCCGAGCAGATCAGTCCAGTAGAGTACGTTCATAAGAGTCGGCCTCAGGAATCAACCGATAGGGGTTTGGAATACCGGCCTCCCGGCTTTGCTGATCAGTGCTACATGTCTACGCTGAAAACATGCGCATCGACTGCCGGAGCAGCGCAAGCGGTTGGCGTTTGGAATACGAGTAAACTAGCTGTACGCGCTTTATGCCGATAGAAAGGCAGTCAGCTCTCCGGCATACGTTAGCGTAAGCTGGTGCATGGCCCGGGTGCAGGCAATGTAGAGCATGCCCTTGTCCACCTCCGTTTTGTAATTCCGGGCCGAGGCAAAAGGCACGATGACCGCATCGAATTCCAGACCCTTCGCCAAATGGGCCGTGGTAATAAGCACCCCTTCTTTGAAAGACGTAGACTCGTCGGTAAGCAAATGCACCCCGGGTGCTTGCAGCACCTGGTACGCTTCCTCGGCCTGCCGGAGCGTTTTGCAGATAATTCCCAGGGAATGGTTTCCGGCGCCTTGAAAGGCCTTAATTCGCTGGCGGATGGTTTCCCACTCCTCGTTTTTGCCGGCGCAAGGCACCAGCTCGGGCTCCGGGCCATGCCGTTCCAGCGGTATGATGTGTGGGTTTGGTGTAATGTGCTGGGCGAAGGCCGTAATTTCTATGGTGGAGCGGTAGCTGCGAAACAGCTTCACCACGTCGGCCTGCGGGAAAACGCGTTCAATGGTTTCGGCCGACGACGCACTGTACGGGTTAACCGTCTGGCTGACATCACCCAGGATGGTTTTGCGGCACGAGAACAGCCGGGACAGCACGGCGTATTGCACCGGCGTGTAATCCTGCATTTCGTCCACCAGCAAGTGCTTCACCTGCTCGTAGGCAGTAATGCCTTCCAGGCGAAGGCGCAGGTAAATCAAGGGGAAAACGTCGGCGTATTCCAGGTGCAGCCGATGGTCGAGCTTTAGCAGTTCAGGCCGCCCAAGCCAGCGGTAAAAATCCCGGTACAGGTCGGGTAGGTTTTGCAGCTTGAACATGCGGGAAATACCGTCTCCTATCGTGGCTTTGTCCTGCCCGGTTAGCTTACGGCCCGCGGCGTCCCGCACGTAAGCCCGAACATCGTTAGCTACCAGCCCGAAGCGCTTTAGCAGCGGTACGCGGTGATACGTCCGGAATTTTTGCTGGATAAGGGCAGCAGGAACAACGGTTCTGCCCACCCGAAGCTCGGTAACGTTCAGGTAGGTATTCTCGATGTGAAGTAGGTACTGGTTTAACTGGCTAAGAAACTCAAAGGATGATTTGAAATGGATACGCTCGATGAAAGCCGGGTTGTGCGCCTCCAGCAACGCGGAAACCTGCTCAAAAAAGGTCTGGAACGTGAAGCGGGTATCAAGCAAATCAGCTGCCAGCTCCTCCATGCCCATCTCGGGAATGTGTTCTTCTCCCAGCTCGGGCAACACGTTCGAGATGTAGTCGGCAAAAACCTTGTTGGGCGAAATGATGAGGATGTTTTTGGCCGCAATGGTTTCCCGGAAGCGGTACAGCAGAAACGCAATGCGGTGTAGGGCAATGGATGTTTTGCCCGAGCCGGCCACGCCCTGAATGACCATTACCGTCGCCTCTTCGTTGCGAATTACCGCGTTCTGGTCGCGCTGAATCGTCGCGACGATGGTCTTCATCTTATCGTCGGAAGACTTGGCCAGCTCCTGCTGCAGCACGTCGTCGTGGATGTTCACGTCGCTGTCGAGCATGAACTCCAGCCGGCCGTCGCGGATCTTGTATTGGCGTTTCAGCTCAATAAGGCCCTGAATGGTACCCGAAGGGGTAGGGTAGGAGGCTTCGCCCAGCTCGAAGTCGTAAAACAGCGAGGAAATGGGGGCACGCCAATCGTAGATCAGGTTCTGGCGCTGCCGCTCGTCGGAGTACGAGTGCACGCCGATGTAGACCGGCGCGGTTTGCTGGCCCGGCGTGGTAAAATCGATGCGGCCGAAGTACGGGGACTGCGCCAGCTTAAGCAGCTTGCGTTTTCGGGCCACGGCCGCGTCGCCGGTAAAGGCCATGCGGTTAATGGACTGGCCGGCAGCCACCATATCGGCGTCGTCCATGCCCGACTGGTGCTCGTGGATGTACTGCTTTTTCTCCCGCAGCTCATTGGAAAACTGCCGAACGGCGTCATCCACCCGCTTCACCGATAGCAGCAGCTGCTCTTTGATTTCTTCCAGGTACTCTCGCTCTTCCTGTTCGGTCGCGTTCTTCACGTGCGGCTCTTGCATAATGGACCTCAAAGATGAGGGCAAATTTCGGGCTCTAGAAGAACTCCCACTAGTGGCTTGGTGGGCTACGGTACTGGCGCACCGACTAAAATTCACCCAGCGCGGCCGCTGGTATTCGTGGCTGAACAGGCCTGAACGTGCGGGCTCCGCTTCTACTAAGAGGCGCAGGTTTTTCGCCTTGCCTAAGCCAAAAGCTGAAGGGAGCCAACCGCAGCTTCCCGCATTATGTGGTCAGCAGTGGGAGCTGTTTTCCCTTGTTCCGTGTAAGTTATGCTTGCAAACTCCCAGCGGCTAGCGTGGCAGTGGCCGCTACTCCACTGCCCTCGCGCCCCAAGTAGCCAGTTCCCCAGTTAATTAACTCCTGAAACATGGGCTGCACGCGCCGTCCGTGTTCGGTGAGTTGGTACTCTACTTTGGGAGGAACCTGTTGGTAAACCAGCCGCTGTATGATGGCATCGGCCTCCAGTTCGCGCAGCTCCTGAATCAGCATCTTTTCGGTTACCTCGGGCACCA
Source organism: Hymenobacter koreensis (assembly GCF_039541855.1). Lineage (NCBI taxonomy): Bacteria > Pseudomonadati > Bacteroidota > Cytophagia > Cytophagales > Hymenobacteraceae > Hymenobacter > Hymenobacter koreensis. Next base: position 1,150,016 of record NZ_BAABHA010000002.1, on the reverse strand, counting down.
GCCGGCGTAGCTCGCCGTAACGGCGCGGGCCGTCCAGCAGATAGGAGAGGATAAGCAGCTTCCACTTGCCACCCAGTACGTTGAGGGTAGTGCGCACCGGGCAAATGGCGCCGGCCGGTTGTTCGGCACACTCGGCCCATTGGGCTTCGGCCTGCTGTTGTTTTGTGAGTTTACTCATAAAATTTACTGCTTGATAATCAGTATTACTGAGAAAAAGGTAGGCACCCTACTTAATCGTAGGTACTTGCTTTGGGGAAAGGTAAGGAATTTCCTTTGGGCCACTGAGGCGCTGCGCTAAAGCAGAAAGCCGTTGGGTACTTTCTTTTCACGCTTGCTCTTTTTTCGAAATAGTATGAATAAGCACTTTGTAGTTGTTGGCGCTACCGGAAACATCGGTTCCCAACTGGTTCACCGGTTGTTGCAAAGCGGCCACCGCGTAACGGCCGTGGCCCGGGCCAGCAACCGCCTCAACGCCCTGCAGGCCGCCGGCGCTGAAACCAAAGCCGGTAACCTACAAGACACCGCGTTTCTAACCGAAGCCCTACAAGGAGCCGATGCGGCTTTTCTCATGATTCCGCCCAACGTGGGTGCCCCCGATAACCTCGCGTACCAGGATGAAGTGGGAAGCAGCATTGCCGCCGCTGTGCGCGCCGCCGGATTGCGCCAGGCTGTAAACCTGAGCAGCATTGGGGCCGAGTTGGAAGCCGGTACCGGCCCGATTGTGGGGGTACACCGGCAGGAAAAGCGGCTAAACGCCGTCGAAGGTCTGAATGTGGTGCACCTGCGCCCGGCTTACTTCATGGAAAACCTATTGGCTGGCATTCCGCTGATTCAGGGCATGGGCATTAACGGCTCGGCCACCCGCCCCGATGTGGCGTTTCCCATGATTGCCACGCAAGACATTGCAGCCCGCGCTGCCGAAGTGCTGACGACGGGCGTGCCCGCTGGGCATTCCGAACAACTGCTGCTGGGCCCGCGCAACTACACCAACCAAGAAGCAACGGCCATTTTCGGGCAAGCCATTGGCCGGCCCGAATTGCCCTACGTGCAGTTTCCCTATGACCAAGCCAAGCAAGGTATGATGGGCGCTGGCTTGTCGGAATCGATGGCCAACCTCTACATCGAGATGACGCAAAACCTGAACGAGGGCCGCATTATGCAAAGCGAGGTACGTACCCCGGAAAACACGACGCCCACCACGCTTGAGCAATTTGCGGAGCAGGTGTTCGCGCCAGCTTTCCAAGGCGCCTCGGCAGCGCAGCCGGTGGCCTAACATTCTGCTTGAAGCTTCAAAGCAGCAGCGCCCTTCGCCTAACCGGTGAAGGGCGCTGTTTTTTCGCCAGCTTTAAGCCCGTTGCCTGCCTTAAGTACGCTGCCATGACGCCCCACGAAAAACTGCTGCACCGCTTCTACCAAGCCTTCCAGCGCCGCGACCACGCCGGCATGGCCGCCTGCTACCACCCCGAAGCCACGTTCGAAGACGCTGCATTTCGGCTACAGGGCGCCGCCGACATTGGCAGCATGTGGCAAATGCTTTGCGAGCGGGGCAAAGACTTGCGCTTGACGTTCAACGACATTAAAGCAGATGAGCACCAAGGCAAAGCCACTTGGGACGCGCACTACACGTTTTCGCAAACCAAACGCAAGGTGCACAACCACATTCAGGCCCGCTTCACGTTTCGCGACAACAAGATCCTGACGCACCACGACGAGTTTAGCTTCTGGCGCTGGTCGCGGCAGGCGCTGGGGCCGGTGGGGTGGCTGCTGGGCTGGTCGCCTTTTTTGCGCCGCAAAGTGCAGGCGTCGGCTTTGCAGGGGCTGCGGCAGTTTCAGGCGCGCCGGGCTTCGTAGAGCTAGGCTCAGCGCGCTAAATGCATTGCTGACCAGCTTCAGTCTTTACTTTTTCATCGTCAGCACCGGATCCTGGGCTTTCTTGTCGATGGACGTGTTGTGGCCATCGATAACGAGCCATTGGCCTTTGCGCTTTTCCATAATCATGGTGAGCACGCCGGTAGAAACGTCGCTCATGTCTTTGCCGTCGGGCATTACCCAGCCGTCGAGTTTCCAAGCCGAGCGCACCAGCGCCAGGTCGGGCCGCAGCATTCTTACCTCGGAGCGCAGGGTGGTGTGCTTGGTTTTGTTGAACATCAATTGCATAAAGATGTCCAGGGCGTAGCGGTGTTCGGAGGTGTTTTGCCACCACATGCCCACTACGTTCACCCATTGTGCTTCGGGGGCAAAGTGGCGGAAGTACAGGTTCAGGTCGTGCTTGTTCCAGGCATCTACTGTGCCTTCCAATACTTGCAGCACGGCCTTTTCGTCGGCGGTGGTTTTGGCGGATTGTGCCTGGGAGGCGGTGGCCAGCACGAGGGCCAGCAGGAAGCTGAACAGGGTTTTCATGTTGCTCATCGGGTTAGAGTGATGAAGCAAAACTAGCCGCCCAGCCAAGCGGCAAATAGTAAAAACCCGACGTTAAAAGGGGCTGCCAGCGAAGATTTTCACCGGCGAGCGGGCTTCCTCTTTGGCTAGTACCGTGGGCGTTACAGCCGCAAAGAGCTTGAAGTCCTTAATGAGGTGCATTTGGTCGTAGTACCCGCACTGGTACACAATGTCCTGCCAGTCGAGGTGGGGCTGTTGGTCTTTCAGGCGGTAAGCTTTGGCAAAGCGCACCACCCGCATAAACAGCTTGGGGCTCATGCCCACGCGCTCCAGAAACTTCCGCTCGAATTGCCGCGTGCTCAGGCAAGCGTGGTCGGCCAAGCCATCGACGCTCATGGGCTGCGCGTGGGCGGTCAGCATGAGCCGCGCCACGGCATCTACGGCGTGCGTTTCGGTTTTCAGGCGGTTGATTTTGTTCAGCAGGTACTGTTCCACCACGGCAATCATGCGGGCGTAGTCGTCGGTGTCGCGCAGCCGCTCGTTTACTTCTTCTATTTCCCGCCCTACCACGTCGGAACTGTCCACCATTTGGTCGAGCAGCTGCCACATGGGAATGCCGAACAGCCGGAACAGGCCGCCGGGCTGAAACCCGACCTTGATAGTGAGCTGGTTGTAGCCCATTTGCAGGTTTACCCGCGCCACTTGCGGCCCCACAATAATGCTGGGCCCGCTGCTACGCTCTTTTTCCTGGGCGTAGTTGAACACCTCAATTACGTCGCGGGCATAGAAAAACAGGCACTGCTCGGGGTTGGTGGGGTAGGGATTCACGGCCCGCGGAAGCTGCGCATCCAGCTGCACGTGCATGAGCATGTAATTGCTCACAAACGGCTGTAAGGCCGGGCACGGACGGTAGAACTGGACGAAAGGCGGGACCATGGCGGCTTATTATTGCGCTACCTCAAGCTACTAATCCTTAAGGAATCTTCCTGCTTCTGCAGTCCATTAGCCCCTTCGTGCTCGTTGGCAGTCCGCTCACAAACAGAGTCAGCAAAAAGCCCGGCCACACGTAGTGCAGCCGGGCTTTACATGCCTGTTAGCATTGAATTACCAGATGGTCACACGGGCCGAATCGGGGCGGTACAGGGCGTTGGTAGGCTTCACCCCGAAGGCTTCGTAAAACTCCGGAACATCGGCCATGGGGCCGTTCACGCGGTATTTGGCGGGCGAGTGTACGTCGGTCAGAATGCGCTGGGCCAGCACTTCGTCGCGCTGGTGGCTTTGCCAGCCCAGAGCATAACCCAGGAAGTAGCGTTGCGTGGGCGTAAGGCCGCCAATCTTCTCGCCTTTCTTGTACTGCTCGGTTTTCTTGAAGGCATCGAGGCCGATGACGATGCCGCCCAAATCGGCAATGTTTTCGCCAGCCGTGGCTTTGCCGTTAATGCGCAGCGAATCCAGTACCTGGTAGCCATTGAACTGGCGCACAATGCTGTTCACGCGCTTCTCAAAGGCGGCGCGGTCTTTCTTGCTCCACCAGTTGCGCAGATTGCCTTTCTCATCGAACTGGCTGCCTTGGTCGTCGAAGCCGTGGGTTAGCTCGTGGCCGATGGTGCTAGCCCCGCCGTAACCGTACACCACGGCGTCGTCGGCGTCTTCGTCGCGCAGGCCGGGAATGGCGAAAATAGCGGCGGGCAGTACAATCTCGTTGTTCGAGGGGTTGTAGTAAGCGTTGTACGTCTGGGGCGTCATTTCCCACTCGGTGCGGTCCACGGGCTTGCCCAGCTTGCTGATGTTGTAGCGGTATTGCCACTGGTTGGCGCGCATCATGTTTTGCGCGTAGCTGCTGCGGTCAATGGTCAGGGAAGAGTAGTCTTTCCACTTATCGGGGTAGCCCACTTTCGGCGTGATTTTGCCGAGCTTGGCCAAGGCCTTCTGCTTGGTGGAGTCGCTCATCCAGTCGAGCTGCTGAATATGCTCGCGGAACGAAGCCGTTACGTTCTGCACCATCTTCTCGTACCGCTCCTTGGTGGCGGGCTTGAAGTATTCCTTCACGAAAAGCTGGCCCAGCATTTCGCCCATGGCGGCCTCCTCGTTGTCGAGCACGCGTTTCCAACGGGCCCGCTGTTCCTTTTTGCCCTGCAGCACAGCGCCGTAAAAACGGAAATGCTCGTCGTCAATCGGCTTGCTTAGCACCTCGGCGTAGGCGTGCAGCAGGTGCCAGTGCAAATAGGCTTTCCAGTCCTCGATTGAAGACGAAGTCAGCAGCTTGCCGGCGGTTTGGTAAAACTCGGGCTGGCCCACAATCACGGTATCGGCTTTGCGCAGCTCCATTTGGGCGAGCAACGACTTCCATTCAATGCCGGGCGTGAGCTTGCCCAGCTCGGCTACCGACATCTTGTTGTAGTTGGCGTACGGGTCGCGCAGGTCTTCCAGCTTCCGGCTCGATTTCGCCAGCGCGGTTTCCAGCTGCATAACGCGGGCACTGTTGGCGGCGGCCGTAGCGGCATCCTGACCCGAAAGCTTGAACATGTTGGTCAGGTGCTGCACGTACTCCTTGCGGATGTTGCTCGTGCGCGCATCCTTGTTGAAGTAGTAGTCGCGGTTGGGCATGCCCAGGCCGTCTTGCCACAGCTGCAGGGCCATTTTGTCGCTGTTTTTGGCATCCTGGCCCACGTACGTACCAATGAGGGCCGACACACCCAGCGGGCGGAGGCGGGCTATTTCAGCCTGCACATCCTGCGGGGTACGCATGGCCGCAATGCGGTCCAGCTCGGGCTTAATGGGCGCAATGCCCTGTTTGTTAGCAGTTACCGAATCCATGCCGGTAGCCCAAAAGTCCCCGATTTTCTGCTGATTGGAACCGGCCGCGGCTTTGGCCGAGGCGGCTTCCTCGTTGATGGCGCGCAACCGGGCGTAAATCTCGTTCTGCACTTCCTTGCCAATGCTCCACGAGCTTTCCGACGCCGGAATAGGGTGCTTCTTCAACCAGCCGCCGTTGGCGTAGGTGAAAAAGTCGTCGCCGGGGTTAACGGTGGTGTCGAGGTTGGCCTGCAGCAAATCGGGCTGCCCGCTGCCGGACTTGCCGTCCGTTTGGCAGCTTTGCAAGGCCGTGGTCAGCGTCAGGCTTAGCATAAGAGCTTTGCCTAGGGTAAAGGTGTGGTTCATCGTAAGCCTAGAGAGGTGAAGAGAGGGGCACAAGGTAAAGTTTCTGCCCGAGCGAATAGGAACAAAGCGGCGGGTAAAGGTTGCAGTAGAGCGCGGCCGTGTACCATTCCGGCCGCTCAAGCTCATCCGTAGTCTTGCATTATGCCTGTTAAACTGCTTCTGCTGCTTGCTTTCGGCCTTAGCGCCTACCTCACCGGGCTCATTTGGGTGGTGCAGCTGGTGCACTATCCCGCCTTCGCGCAGGTTCCGCCGGCTGCTTTCCGGAGCTTTCACCAAGCGCACATGGCGCGTATGGGCTGGGTGGTCATGGCCCCGATGGTGGCTGAGTTGGGGTTGGCGGCCTGGCTCTTTTGGCAAGGGCGCAGTCCGGCAGCCGCGTGGGGCCTGGGGTTGGTAGTAGCTATTTGGCTGGTAACCTTCCTGATTTCGGTGCCGCTGCACAACCGCCTGGCCGCCGTAGGGTACGATGCCGCGGCCATTGCCAGCCTGGTGCGTACCAACTGGCTGCGCACCGCACTCTGGACGGTACGCTTGGGGCTAACGGGAGCTATGCTCTACCAGGCGCGATAAACCGACGCCATACCCCGGCTTTGCGTATTGTTGTCTACAAATCGGGCTTCCCAACCCATTTACTCTCTCGTTACGCCTGCTCATGCTCCCCCCTCCCGAATCTTTTTGGTCTGAACTCCAGGTACAAACCAGCCGCAGCAGCGGGCCCGGCGGCCAGAACGTGAACAAGGTAGAGTCGCGGGTGGAGGTGCGCTTCGACGTATCTAACTCCCTGTTGCTTAACGACGAGCAAAAGCAGCGCATTCTGGAAAAACTCGGCAACCAGCTCACGGCCGAGGGCCTGTTTGTGGTGACGGCCCAGGAAGACCGCAGCCAGCTGCGCAACAAAGAAATAGCCCTCAAAAAGCTGCACGACGCCTTGGTGAAAGCCCTGCATCGGCCCAAAGCCCGCCGGCCTACCAAGCCCAGCAAAGGCGCCGTGCGCAAGCGCCTCGAAACCAAGAAGAAGAACAGCGAGAAGAAAGCCAACCGCCGTTCGTTGGACGACTAGACGGGATGAGTCAGCGCAGGAGCGAGGCTACAGCAGGGTGCCGCTCAGCAGCCACGAAGCCAAGGAGAAGTACATAATCAGGCCGGTAACATCCACCAGCGTTGCCACGAACGGTGCCGACGAGGTGGCGGGGTCCAGCCCCAAGCGTTTAAGCAGCAGCGGGAGCATGGAACCGGCTAAGGTGCCCCACAACACAATGCCCATTAGCGCCAAGGCTACGGTAGCGCCCACCAGTTGCCAGTACGGGCCGTACTCCTGAAAAACGCTGGCCCACAGTGCGATGCGCAGAAAACCCACCACGCCCAGAATAGCACCCAGCGCCAAGCCCGATAACACTTCGCGCTTCATAATCAGCCACCAGTCGCTGAGGCTGATTTCTCCCAACGACAGTGCGCGGATAACCAGCGTAACGGCCTGCGAGCCGGAGTTGCCGCCCGAACTGATGATGAGCGGAATGAAGCTGGCCAGCACCACCGCCTTCTGAATTTCTTCCTCGAAATGGCCCATGGCCGAAGCCGTCAGCATTTCACCGATGAGCAGCAACACCAGCCAGCCGGCGCGCTTTTTCACCATTTGGGCCACCGAGGTTACCAGGTAGGGCTCGTCCAGAGCTTCCGAGCCGCCCAGCTTCTGAATGTCCTCGGTGTCTTCCTCTTCGCGAATGGCCAGGATATCGTCGATGGTCACAATGCCGAACAGCACGCCTTCCTCGTTGACCACGGGTAGGGCAGTGCGGTCGTTTTTGCGGAACACATCAATGGCTTCTTCCTGGTCCTGCCGGGCCGTCAGGCGCACAAAGCGGCGGTCCATCAGCTCGTGCACGGATTGCGTGGGCTGAGCCAGCAGAATCTGCCGAATGCGAATGTCGTCGAGCAGCACGCCGCGTTCATCTGTTACGTACAGCACCGACAGCGTTTCCGACTGCCCGCCGTGCTCCCGCAGGTAATCCAATACGTGCTGCACCGTCCAGTCTTCGCGAATGGCAATGTAGTCGGGCGTCATCAGGCGGCCCACCGAGTACTCGGGGTAGCCCAGGAGCTCCAGCGTTACCCGCCGCTCCTGCTCCGACAGCGTCTGAATCAGCTCCCGCACCAGGTCATCGGGCAGGAACTCCAGCATGGCCGTGCGGTCATCCGGCGACATCTCGTTCAGGATGTCGGCAATCTTTTCCTGCGAGAGGTTTTCCAGGAAGTGGCGCTGCACGTCCAGGTCGAGGTACTCGAACACCTCGGTGGCGCGCTTTAGGGGCAGCAGCCGAAACAAAATCAGTTGGTCGCGCTCCTCCTGCGCCTCAATCAGCTCCACCATCTCCGGCGTGTCCAAACTTCGCAATAGCTTCTTCAAGCGCAGGAATTCCCGCTGGGCGAGCAGGTCCGTAATTTGGTCCAGGGCCAGTTGCTGTTGCGTAGTCATGGTAGCGGCAAAGAGGGTGTTTCGCTAGGCAAAACGGGGTTTGGTGAACGGCGCGCAAAGGTATTCGGCAGCCCGAAGAAATCCGTCAGGGAAACGGTCATTTATCCCGGAAAAATTCCGCATACGCGGGCTGTTGCCGCTTGGCAGGCCGACTGCGTCGGCAAATAATACTGCTTACGCTAGGCTGCGGAACTCAGCCGTTATAACAACAAGGCCACTTGGCGAAATAGAAGCTCCTACTAAGGAGGTTCAGTACAATACCCGCTGTGAGCTTGTATAGCATCGAAGCACCAGTGAAGGAATAACCAATTGCCAGTTAACACAGGGCCGATTAACTGGTTTTACTACTGCATTAGATAAAATGTAGCCTTTTCGGTGGATAACCGTAGGTTTGACCGGTTGCGGTGCCCCGTGGTTCGTTGTTTATCGTTGTATCTGCTGGCTTATGGCGCCTTCTACTAAATATCCGCTTGGAACCCTCGTAGCCCTGGGCGGCGGCGACGACGACCCCGTGTTGGCGCTGCTCAACGACATGCTGCCTTCGGCCGATACCCCGGTAGAGGTAGTATCAACGGCGGCTTATCGGCACCCCGTTAAAACCGGAAACGCTTACGTGGCTGCCCTACAGGAACTGGGCTGCACGCAGGTGCGGCACCTGCGAGTAGATGCCCATAACCCCGGTGACCGGGCCGCAACCTTGCGCCGCCTGGAGCAAGCCGGGGCCGTGTTCTTTACCGGCGGCGACCAGGAGCTCATTACCGAGCATTGGCTGCGCACGCCCGCGCTGCGCCTGCTTTGCGAGCGGTACCAGCACGATGCTAACTTTATAGTAGCCGGTACCAGCGCCGGCGCAGCCGTAATGCCCAGCCAAATGATTGTGGCCGGGTACGGTGCCCGGTCGCTTACCAAAGGCGGCATGCACACCGCCGCCGGGCTAAACCTTATTTCCGGAGTAATTATCGACCAGCACTTTGCCGAGCGCGGCCGCTTCGGCCGCCTGGCCCACGCCGTGCTGCAACACCCTGCTACCATTGGGTTAGGTTTGGGGCAGGAAACCGGCATTATCATTCGCAACGGGCATGCCACCGAGGTGTTCGGCGACGGCGTGGTGATGGTGGTAGACGGACAGCACTTGGTGGGCGACAACCTGGGGCGTATTGGCCGGGGTGAACCCGTGGCCGGCCAGGATCTGCGCGTGCATCTGCTGGTAGCCGGTCAGCATTACGATTTGCGCACACGCCGCGTGGCCGCCGATCCACATGCGCTGGCGCTATAGCGGCCCTGGTGGCATGTTTTAGGTCGCTTTCAGAAGATTGTTGTACTTGCAGCTACCCTTCCAAGCAAAGTAGTCGGCATGCCGCGCTTTTGTGTGGAAATTCTCCCTACATTTAGCTCACACAACCCCTTTCCCTTACTTTCTCAGTATGCATCTAAAATTTTTACTCATCGCCGGAGGTGCTCTGCTGAGTGCCACGGCTGTGCAGGCCGGTGGGTTCCAGGTAACATTAGCTGGGCAGAAGAACAACGGCATGGGCGGTGTAGGTACCGGTTTGGCTCTCGACCATGCCGCTATGTTCTACAACCCAGGGGCTCTGGCCATGGTGCGGGAGCGGGGCGTGCAGATAGGGGTTAATGCCACCATGGCCCGCCAGGCTTTCCGAGCTGAGGCCGCCGGTACGAACTACGATACCAATCAGCGGCAGCTGGACAATACCGTTACCACGCCCTTTAACCTGTACGCCGGCTTTGGTCCCACCGAAGGCAAGTGGCGCGCGGGTATTGCCGTGTACACGCCATTCGGCAGCAAGCTGGACTACGCCGACGGCTGGGAAGGCCGCTTTTCCCTCACCGAAATCGACCTGGCGTCCATTTTTGTGCAGCCCACCGCCAGCTACGCCATTACCGATAAGCTGAGCGTGGGTGCCGGCCTGGTTATTTTTGCCTACGGCGCCGTAAACCTGCAGCGCGACATTCCGGTGCAAAGCCCGAACGGCGCTGGCCAGTTTGGTCATATTGAGCTGGACGGCAAAGCCGACACCAAAATTGGCTACAACGCCGGGGTGTACTTTAAGCCCACCGACAAGCTGAGCCTGGGCCTGAGCTACCGCTCTAAAATTGACGCTGTGGTAAAAGGCGGCGACGTAACCTTCACCAACCTGCCTTCCAGCCCGCTTATTGCCAGTAACTTCGGAGCCACCAAGTTCGATGTGCTGCTTCCCTTGCCCGCTACGTTTAACCTGGGTATTGGCGTAACGCCCACCGAAAAGCTCACCGTGGGCTTCGATGTGAACTACACCCAGTGGAGCGAGTACGAAAAGCTCGAATTCACTTTCGACCAGCCCGTAGCCGGCGCCACCACCAGCTCGTCGGTGCGCGACTACGAAAACTCGTTCACCTTCCGCTTGGGCGGCCAGTACCAGCTAATGGATGCCCTGACGCTACGTGCCGGCGGCATTTACGACATTTCGCCGGTTAAAGACGGTTACGTAACCCCCGAAACCCCCGATGCGAACCGTGTAGGTGTTTCGGCTGGTTTGAGCTACAAGTTTGGGGAGAAGTTTGGCATCGACTTGTCGGGACAGTTTGTGAGCCTGCAGGAGCGTACCCAAACCCAGCAGCAGCTCATCGACAACAACGTGACCGACCGCGTAGCCGGAACCTACAAGACGAGCATCGTCATTCCGGGTATCGGGCTGAACTACAACTTTTAATCTGGCTTTGCTTCTCTACTCATGCATACGCTTCTGAAAAAAACTTCTCCTGCCCTGGCCCTGCTGGGTCTGGCCCTGGGAAGCTGCCAACCCGACCTGGACGCTCCTAAAGCGGATCGGGGCTCAGCAGATTTTACGAAATACGTGGCCGTTGGTAATTCCCTCACGGCGGGCTTCATGGACGGCGGTTTATACCGCGAAGGACAAACATCCTCATATCCAGCCATTCTGGCAGAACAGTTTCGCGGCGTAGGCGGCGGAAATTTTGTGCAGCCGTTGTTTACCGCCGACCAGTCCAACGGATCAGGTTATTTGAGTCTCGTATCGTTGCAGGCGGCTGGACCGGTAACCGCCAACGTTACTACGCGTTTGGCCCTCCGCCCAGGGGCAACCCCTACGCGCCCTCTGTATACGAAATACACTGACCCCGTTAACAATTTAGGAGTGCCTGGTATCCGCATGTCCGACATTGACATAGTCGGTTACGGAAGTACCCAGGGCAATCCTTATTTTGAACGCATTACGCCTGATGCTAACGCCGCTCAAACGTATCGAGCCCGCGTGGCGGCTTCGGCTCCAACGTTCTTTACCTACTGGCTGGGTAATAACGATGTGCTGGGTTACGCTACGTCAGGTGGCTTGGTGCCGGTAACGCCCCCGGCCACTTTTGAGGCATTGAACAGCCGCATCATCGACGACCTTACGCTCAATGGCGCGAAAGGATTGGTAGCTACTATTCCCAACGTAGCAAACGTGCCTTTTTTCACCACCGTGCGGGTTGCTGATATCAAGGCGCGCTTTAAAGCTGCGAATCCCGCGTTGAGCCTCTATGTTCAAGCCACCGGGCCCAACAATACCACGGTTGTGCGCGAGGCTACCGACGCCGACTTGTTGGTGCTGACTTCGTCGTCGGTGATTGGCACAAGCACTCCGCCTAACCCGTTTCCGGTAGGCGCGGGCCTCTCCCCAACCCAGGCCAACCCCCTGAGCACGCAGTTCGTCCTCGACCCGCAGGAGCAAAACACAGTTAATACGACCACCACCGCCTACAACAACGCCCTGCGTAGCAAAGCCGATTCCAAGGGTCTGGCTATTTTCGACTCCAACGCGTTTTTCGCGGGTGTAGCCCAGAACGGTTTCACGACCAACGGCGTGCGCAACACGGCTAGCTTCATTTCGGGTAACCTGTTTTCGCTTGACGGGGTGCATCCCACGCCGCGTGGTTACGCCGTTATTGCTAACGAAATGATTCGTGCCATCAACGAGAAGTACGGCTCGACCATTCAGCAGGTGAATCCCAATGCCTACCGCGGTATTTTGATTCCGTAATCCGTAAATCAGAATAAGTGAACAGCCCCCTCCCGGATGCATCCGGGAGGGGGCTGTTGTTTTAAATGCGTTGGGTTAAGGCGAGGCCGGCCGGATTTAGGAGTGGGCTTGCGTACATGAACGTGTGATGCGGAAGCAGAAAAAACGTTTAATAAGATGCTGTTAAGTAATGGGATATAACATAGTTGTGTCAGGATAAAATTCGGAAAGGCGTGGGGCTAGGCGGTAGGTTTGCATCATCATTCACGCCTCTTCAAACCCTAATGCTATGAAAACCGCTCGTCTGCCCCTGTTCCTGGCCCTGCTGGCTGCTGCCACTCTCTCAAGCTGTGAGAAGGACAAAGTGAAGCCCAAAAGCAAAACCGAGTTGATAACGGGCAAAGACTGGATCATGACCGCCGAAACCGTTAGCCCCGCCATAGAAACCGAGGATGGCCGGATGGTAACGGACCTGTTTGCCGAGAAGGCCAGCTACGACCGCGACGATTTCATCCGCTTCGACCAGCCCGACGTTTACAAGCTCGATGAGGGCGCGACTAAGCAAAATCCGCAATTGCCCCAAAGCTACTCGGGTACCTGGTCGTTCGCCAACGAGGAAAAAGTGCTGAACACCAAGCTGCAGAGCCAGACTACAGGCAACAGCTTTAACCTACTGGAAGTGGGCGAGAACACCCTGAAGTTCAGCGGGCAGGAAACCGACGACGACGGCACTGTGTACACCGTTACGTTTACCTACGCCAAACGCTAGTTCACTGCAACCAATGACGCCAGCGCCCTTACCACCGCGGTGGTAAGAGGCGCTGGCGTCATTGTAAGCGTAAACCACAGGTTACGCCTGAGCCGCCAAATGCTCGGCAATGACGCGGGCGTGGTGGCGGCCATTTTCGATAAACCAGCGGCTGGTGTTCAGTCCTCCGCACACGGTGCCGGCCAAATACACGCCGGGGCGGTTGGTTTCGAAGGTATCCGGGTGGTACGTGGGTGTGCAGGCGGCATCCGGCTGAGTGCTGATGCCGAGGGCCTGCAACAAGCTATAATCGGGGTGGTAGCCGGTGAGAGCATACACGTAATCAGCGGCCACGGTTAGCGGGCCATCGGGCGTTAACAGGTCCACCTCGCCGGGCCGAATGGCTTGAACCGTGCTCTGGTAATGCGCTGCAATGCGGCCCTCGGCAATGCGGTTCAGTAAATCGGGCCGAATCCAGTACTTCACCGATTCACTGAGCTGGGCGCCACGCACCACCAAGGTGGCATGGGCTCCGGCGCGGGTTAGGGCCAGTGCGGCCTTGGCGGCGGAGTTCTTAGCGCCCACCACCAGCACCCGCTGTCCGGCGTGTTGGTAGGGCTCTTTGTAGTAATGGCTTACGTGGGGCAGGTTTTCGCCAGGTACGTTCAGCATTACCGGCACATCGTAAAAGCCAGTGGCTACTACTACAAAGCGGGCTGTTAGCTCGCCGCGCTCGGTTTGCACACGGTAGCGGCCCTGCTCGCCGCTCAGGCCGGTTACCCGTTCGTAGAGCCGCAGGGTGAGGCCTTCGGCGCGGGCCACGCGCTGGTAGTAGTCGAGACCTTCTTCGCGGTGGGGCTTGTAGTTGGCGGTTACAAAGGGGTGCCCGCCAATTTCCAGCAGCTCGGGCGTGGAGAAGAACTCCATGTTGGTGGGGTAACCGATAATGGAGTTAACCAGAGCGCCTTTGTCGACGACAGCCACCGTAAAGCCGCGCCGCTGAATTTCGATGGCGCAAGCAAGGCCTACTGGGCCCGCGCCGATGATGACTACGTCGAAAAGGACTGCGGGTAATACAGGAACAAGCATAACAGGCTAAATGCGCTGGCTGGGGTAATTGTTCGGCAGAAGCAAGCAAGACAAACGGGGCCTTCATTAAAAGGCGTTAATTTTTTTTTGTCACTGCATTATTACGTCAAATATTAATACGTAGCTTTGATCAGCAGATTTGTGTTCGATTTGCAATAAGCTATTTATCAAGGCTAATGCCCGTCTTCCTGATCTGATGTGTTTCCACCCTTCCCCTTCTTTCTTTTTATGAAAAAAGTAGTTCTACTCGCTACGCTGGCTGCGGCCTGCACATTTACCGCTTGCAAAAAGGACAGCGAAAAAACCCAGACCAAGACCGAGATGATTACGGCGAAAAGCTGGCGTGTGACGGCCGACAAGTCTTCGATTTCCGGCAACGGCCAGTCGAGCACGTCGGATGACTATGCCACCTACCAGGCCTGCGAGAAAGACAACTTTCTCAAGTTCATGACCGATAAAAAAGTAGAGTTCAACGAGGGACCTACGAAATGCGCTCAGTCTGACCCGCAGACCGAAATTGGCGCGTGGGATTTCAACAGCGACCAAACCAAACTGACCTTAACGGACCAAGGATCGGGCCTGTCGTTGGTGTTCGACGTAATTGAACTGAGCAGCAGCACGCTGAAAATCAAGTACAGCACCACCTCCCAGGGCTACACCTACACCACCGAGCAGACCTACGCTTCGTTCTAGGTTTCGCTTAAAATCATTACCGAGCCGGCTTGGCCCTATGAGGGCAAGCCGGCTCGGTTTTTTTTGTATGCAATGGTATTAATGGGCCTGCAGCCAGTTCATACCGGTGCCAATTTCCACTTCCATGGGCACCTGTAGCGGTAAGGCGTTGATCATCAAATCCCGAATGCGAGGCTGAATCAATTCCACTTCCTCTTTGGGGGCGTCGAACACCAATTCGTCGTGTACCTGCAGAATCATGCGGGTACCTAGTTTTTCCTGCTGCAGCCAGTCGTGAATCCGAATCATAGCCACCTTGATAATGTCGGCGGCGGTGCCCTGGATGGGCGCGTTAATGGCGTTGCGCTCGGTGTAGCCCCGCAGGGTGGCGTTGCGGGAGTTGATATCGCGCAGGTAGCGGCGGCGGCCCAGCAGCGTCTCGGCGTACTCCAGGTCGCGGGCTTTCTGGATGCTCTGGTCCATGTACTGTTTCACGGCCGGAAACTCCTCAAAGTAGGCCTCAATTAACTCAGTAGCCTCTTTGCGGTTGATGCTCAGGCGTTGGGCCAAGCCGAAAGCCGAAATGCCGTAGATGATGCCGAAGTTGGCCGTTTTGGCCTTGCGGCGCATATCCCCGTCTACCTGCTCCAGCGGCACCTTGAAGATTTTGCTGGCCGTGCTGGTGTGAATATCGATACCCTGGCGGAACGACTCGATCATGGTGGGGTCCTGGGAGAACGAGGCCATGATGCGCAGCTCAATCTGCGAGTAATCGGCCGCCACCAGAATATGGTCCTTGTCGCGCGGCACAAAGGCCCGGCGAATTTCGCGGCCTTTCTCCGTGCGAATGGGAATGTTCTGAAGGTTAGGGTTGGTGCTGCTGAGGCGCCCCGTGGCCGTCACGGCTTGGTTAAAGCTCGTGTGAATGCGGCCGTCCAGCTCGCACACCAGCTGCGGCAGGGCATCTACGTAGGTGCTCTTGAGTTTGGTGAGCTGGCGGTGCTCCAGAATCATGGCCGCAATGGGGTGCTCGGCGGCCAGCACGCTCAGAATTTCCTCACCGGTGGCGTACTGCCCGGTCTTGGTTTTCTTGGGCTTGCCGCCGATTTGCAGCTTGTCGAACAGCACTTCGCCCAACTGCTTGGGCGAGCCAATGTTGAACGGTCCGCCGGCCGCCTTAAAAATCTGTTCTTCCACTTCCTGCACGTAGCCCTGCAAGGTCACGGAGTAGTCGGCCAGGGCGGAGGAATCGATGCGCACGCCCTCGTACTCGATGTCGGCTAACACCGGCACCAAAGGATTTTCTACTTCGTTCAGCAGGTCGATGAGGCCTTGCTCGCGGATGCGCGGCTCGAACACGTGCTTGAGCTGCAGGGTCACGTCGGCGTCTTCGCAGGCGTAGTCCGATACCTCGGCCGGCGGAATGTCGGCCATGGTTTTCTGGTTTTTGCCCTTCGGCCCAATAAGCTCTAGGATGCTGATGGGCGCGTAGTGCAGGTAGGTTTCGGCCAGCACGTCCATGCTGTGGCGCATGTCGGGCTCCAGTAGGTAATGGGCCAGCATGGTATCGAACAGCTTGCCGCGCATGCTCACGCCGTAGTGCTTGAGAATGGTCAGGTCGTACTTGATGTTCTGGCCGACCTTGGTGATGTTCTCAGCGTCGAAAAACGGCCGGAACTCGTCCACTATGGCCTGGGCGGCCTGCTGGTCGTCGGGGCCTGAGGGCACGGGCACGTAGTACGCCTCGCCCACGCGCCAGCAGAAGGAGAGGCCCACAAGCCGGGCCGTCATGGTGTCGAGCCCGGTGGTTTCGGTATCGAAGCTGACTTCCTTTTGCTTGAGTAGGAACTGCAGCAGGCTTTTGCGCGCGCCCGGCGAGTCCACGAAGTGGTAGTGGTGCTCCACGTCGTCGATGGTGCGGCGCGGGCCGTTGTGCTGCGGCGTTTCCAGTTCAATATCGTCGAAATCGGCGCCTTCGGCGGCGCGGGCCACGGCGGCATCGGCCGAGTCGAAAAGGCTGGGGCCGGCGGTGGCAATTTTCGGGCGACGGGCGCCGCGAGTGCCGCCGGTGGTGGCGCCGCCGCTGCGGGCACCGGCGTCGCTCAGGATACGGGCGGCCAGCTGGCGGAACTCTAGCTCATCGAACAAGGCGGTCAGTTCCTTTTCGTCGGGCTTATCCAGCACCAGCTTGTCGGCTTCGAAGGCAATGGGCACCGAAGTGTGAATGGTGGCCAACTCCTTGCTCATGAGGCCCTGCTGGGCGAAGTTGCGCACGTTTTCCTGCTGCTTGCCCTTGAGCTGGTCGACGTTGGCAATCAGGTTTTCCACCGAGCCGAACTGCTGCACCAGCACCCGCGCCGTTTTCTCGCCGATGCCCGGAATGCCGGGAATGTTGTCGGAGGCGTCGCCCATCAGGCCCAGAATGTCGATAACCTGCTCCACACGTTCCACGCCAAACTTTTCCTGCACGCGGGCCACATCGTAAATCTCGGCGGCGTTGCCCATAAAGGCCGGGCGGTACTGCTTGATGCGGTCGGTTACCAGCTGGCAGTAGTCCTTGTCGGGCGTCATCATGAACACCTCGAAGCCTTCGCGCTCGGCCTGCTGGGCCAAGGTGCCGATGACGTCGTCGGCCTCAAACCCATCCACTTTCAGGATGGGAATGTGGAAGGCCTTGATAATTTGCTTGATGTATGGAATGGCCACGCCAATGTCTTCGGGCATGGCCTGGCGCTGGGCCTTGTACTCGGCATACTGCTCGTGGCGGAAGGTCTTTTTGGCCGCATCAAATGCCACGCCGATGTGCGTGGGTTTTTCCTTTTGCAGCACTTCCACCAGTGTGTTGGTAAAGCCCAGGATGGCCCCGGTGTTGAGGCCCTTGGAGTTGATGCGCGGGTTCTTGCTGAAGGCGAAGTGCGAGCGGTAAATCAGCGCGAAGGCGTCGAGCAGGAAGAGTTTTTTCGGGGCGTCGGACATAAGTCGGGCGAAGGTAGCGGCTGGGCAATTAGCTAGAATGTGGAGCAGACAAAACAGTAACTTGCGGCTTCAATTCCACCACAATAACTGAACGTTTGTAATGACTAAACTCCTACGCTTGGGCTGGCTGCTCGGGTTGTGGTTAGCGTTTTGTGCCGGAGCGCAGGCACAGAGCCTAGACCCGGCTTTTCAGCCCGTAAACCTGTACCAAACAGCCGTGGTGAATGCAGTGGTGCAGCAGCCCGATGGCAAGTACGTAATCAGCGGCAATTTCGTCCGTATCAACGGCACTCCGGCTTTTGCCTTGGCACGCCTAAACGCCGATGGTACACTGGATACGTCTTTTTCGCTAAATGCCTCAACTTCAGCTGTGTCGTTGACACTGCTGCCCAACGGGCAGGTCCTGGCTTTTGGGCCGGGCTTGTTCATTATCAACGGGCAGAACTACCCCAATTTGGTGCGCCTAAATGCCAACGGTACTCTCGACGCGGGCTTCAACGTGGGCACCGGTGCCGCAGGTGGCCCTCCGCGCAGCGTGGCGGTGCAGCCCGACGGCAAAGTAGTAATGGTGGGCGCCTTCACCACTTTTAACGGGGTGCCAGCACCGGGCATTGTGCGCCTGAACCAAGACGGCTCCGTCGACCAAGGCTTAGCGGGCACCATTGGCTCGGGCTTTACCGGCGGCGACGCGTACGTGGTGGCCGTGGAGCCCAATGGCCGGCTGGTAGTGGGTGGCCGCTTCACCAACTTCAACAACTCGGGCCGGCAAAAACTAGTGCGCTTGCTCCCCACGGGTGCGCTGGACACCAGTTATAACCCAGTGGTACCCACCAATGCGCCCGGTCCCGTGTACCTGGCCCTCGACCCGGTAACCAACCAAGCTGTGGTTGGCGGATTGGGTAACGGCGAACTGGTGCGCCTGAACACCGATGGCAGCCAGGACCAAAGTTTTCAATCGACAGCCACTTCGTACTGCATCAGCTTCGGCAACACCAACTCCACGCGCTTGGTAGTGGATAACAACCGCCGGATCTTGCTGGCCCGAGCCTGCACCGGCACTTCGGGCCTCGGCAGCGAGCCGCTTACGCGCCTGCTGCCCGATGGCTCCGTAGACCCCCAATTCAATGTGCAAAATGCCTTGGATGGAACGGCCAACGTTATTTTTCGTCAGCCCAACGGCGAGGTTGTGGTAGGAGGCTCCTTCAAGCGCTTTGGCTCACTCGTGAACGTGAGTTTGGTACGGCTCGACAATGCTGGGCAGCCTTCGGCGACTTTCCGTCCGGTACTCGATAGCAACGGCATTGTGTACAAAGTGCTGCGGCAGGCCGACGGTAAACTGCTGGTGGGAGGAGTATTTCGCGAGATTGACGGGCAACCGGCCGGCAACTTGGTGCGACTGAATGCCGACGGCTCACGTGATGCCAGCTACGCAGCCCCAGAGTTCGACGGCTTAATTGAAAGCATGGCCCTGCAACCGGATGGAAAACTGGTGGTGGCCGGGGCCTTTAATACGGTAGGGGGTACGACTTCGTCGCACCTGGTCCGCCTGCTACCTACTGGGGCTTTGGATACGGGCTTTAGAAGCTTTGCTGCGTACAACCGCAACTCGGTGCGGGGCCTGGAGCTAGAGCCCAACGGCAATATCTTGGTTGGTTTTACGTCGAACAACACGCTCGCGGGACGCACCGGGTACTTGCACCGCCTTCAGCCCGATGGCCAGCCAGACCCCTTTTTCGGGCAGAATATTGGCACTGGGCCGGCTGGCTCGGTAGGCGACATTGCCTTGCTGGCCGATGGTCGCCTCTATGTGGCCGGCTTCTTCACCCGGTTCAACAACATTCCGGCGGAAGGACTAGTACGCTTGCTGCCCGATGGCACCCTCGACCCCAGCTTCGTGCTGCCTTCGGTTCCCCTTGCTGCCAGCAAGGTTATCGAGAAGGTACTGCCATTGGCTAATGGGCAAGTGCTGGTGGGCGGTAGCTTCACCAGTTTCGGGGGCGTGGCTCGCAACAATGTGGTGCGCCTCAACGCAAACGGTACCGTAGACCCTGCCTTCAACGCGTCCATTGTGGGCGGCGGCGCTATTGATATGGTGGTGCAGCCCAACGGCCGCATCCTGGTAGGAGCCGCCGGTGCGCAGTCGGTAAGCGGGCTAAACCAAGGCAGCCTGTTCCGCATCAACGGCGACGGCACATTGGATAACGGCTTTGTAGCCAGCCCCGAGCTGATTAACGGTACGGTGTACTCTTTGCTGGTACAACCCGACGGGAAGCTGCTGATAGGCGGCAACATTGTTGCGTCACGCTCCTCCGCCCAACCTCAGTTTTCGTTGGTGCGCCTTACCAATACGGGAATTCTGAGCACCGGCCAAGCCAAAGCCGAGCAGCAACTTGCCGTATGGCCTGTACCGGCGCACGACGTCTTGCACGTACACCTGCCCAATGCCCAACTCCAAAGCCTACAATTGCTAGATGCTCTGGGCCGCAGCGTACGCACATTTGTGCCCACCGCGGGCATAGAACAGCAAGTAAACGTGCGCGGGTTGCAGCCCGGTGTATATCTGTTGCGGGCTGGGTACACCGGCAGCACCGCTACTCGCCGCGTGGTGATAGAGTAAGTTGCTTGCCCCTAGTTAAAAAGAGCCGCCTGGTACGCCAGTGCGGCTCTTTTTACGTAAGTCCCTTTCTCATGCGCTACGTTTCTCTCGACCTCGAAATGACCGGCAGCAACCCGGAACGGCACCAGATAATTGAGCTGGCAGCGGTGGTAGAAGACACCAAACGCCTGCGTCCACTTACCGAGCTGCCCACATTCCGCAGAGCCGTGCGCCATTCCGAGTACGTGGGTACTGCCGGAGCCTTGGCACTGAACGCCCGTTTGTTACAGGAACTAGCCGAGGCGCCCATCGACCATCCGGAAATTTGCACAGCCAATGAGCTATTACCCCAGTTGCGTGAATGGCTGTTAACTCAAGGTTTTCGGGCCGATAGCCAGGACCGGGTAACGGTTACCATGGCGGGTAAAAACATTGGCTCCTTTGATCTGCTGTTTCTGCGGCAGCTGCCCGGCTGGGGCGCCCTCGTAAGGGCCGAACCAGCCATGCTGGACCCGGCGGTCTTCTACCTAAACTGGCGCAAAGACTCCCGCCTGCCCACCATGAGTATTTGCAAGGCCCGCGCAAAGTTCGACGACCACAGCGTGGCGCACGAAGCCGTAGCCGATGCCTTGGACGTGATTCAGTTGCTGCGCCCGTTTTACGAGCTGCCGGTTTACCAGCAGGTACGCGCAAAGGAGCTAGAAGAGCCTACCGGGGAATAGCGCATCGGAAGTAGTCAGCACTTGGTGGCACGCTGTTGTAGGAGTGTGGATAGCGCACGCACATACTGGCTAAAAAATGTGTTTTAGGCAGTGTTATCGAGCATTATATTCGCTACCGATGACACTTGCTCTTAAGCAATTGGCAGGCTTTGCCGTTGGGTTGATCAACTTCGCCTGTGCTTGGCGCCTCATAAAGCGCAAGGCACACGTTACGAAGTGGCCCGACGTTTTCATTTACCGGTTGATGGCGTTTATGTGCCTCATTTTCTTCGTAAAGGGTTGCTTCGATCTTGGGCACATTTTGTTCACGGGCACTGTGTACCGTTAAGCAACCAAAACACGAAGCGCCCCGCGCCGGATTAATTCCCGGCGCGGGGCGCTTCGTGTTCTAGAACAGGATTCTACCAGCTGCCCGAAGCGCCGCCGCCGCCGGATGACCCGCCGCCGAAGCCACCGAAGCCGCCTCCGCCACCGCCGCCAAAACCACCGCCTCCGCCAAATCCGCCACCGAAACCGCCTCCACCCAGAATAATAGGCGGGAAGAAACCGCCGCCGAAGCCACGGTTACGCCGTCCGCCACCGCCTTTTCCGCCCCCGCGGCTGCGCAGAATCAGGAACAGCACCAGTACGGCAATAACAATCCAGAACGAGAAGCCGCTGCCGCTGGAGTCGCGGTCGGCGTAGTCGCCCTGGGCACGGGGCTCGGCCTTGTACTCGCCGGCTGCCAGCGCTACTAACCGGTCCACGGCATCGTTGATGCCTTGGTAGTATTGACCGGCTTTGAACGCAGGCACAATGTTATTGGTGATAATGCGCTTGGCTAGCGCATCGGGAATGGCACCTTCCAGGCCGTAGCCGGTGTGAATGGTGACCTTACGCTCCTGCTTGGCTACCAGAATCAGCAGGCCGTTGTTCTTGCCTTCCTGCCCAATTCCCCAGGTTTCGAACAGCCGCTGGGCGTAGTTGGCAATTTCGTCGCCGCCCAGCGTGTTTACCGTAACAATAGCCAGCTGGGTGGAGGTACTGTCGTTGTAGGCCAATACTTTTTGCTCCAGTGCCTGGGCTTCGGTGGGCGTAAACATGCCGGCCAGGTCGTTCACGAGGCGCGGCGGGTTGGGTTTGGGCGGAACATCCTGCGCGTGGGCAGCACCGGCCAGCCAGAACAGCAAACCCAGCAATGGGGCCCAGCGCAGCAAACGCATGAAAGAGTGTGTCATACGCGCGGCGGTTTGGCGTCGCCGTAAGAAATGGAATCGTCAAGCTCGTTTTTGTCGGTCTTGGCGTCGTAGGGGAAGTAGCGGTGCAACTGTTCGCCGGCTAGCTGAATGCCTTCCTGCAGGCCTTTCACGTAATCCTGACGGCGGAAGTGGTCGAGCACCAGCTCCTTGGTTCGCTCCCAGAAGTCGTCGGAAACGGCGGCGTTAATGCCGGCGTCGCCCACCACGGCAAACTGCCGCGTGGCCCAGGCCACGTAAAACAGCACGCCGTTGCGCTGAACCGTGCGGTGCATGCCCAACTGGGTAAATACCTGCGCAGCGCGGTCCATGGGCTCGGGTGTGGGGCAATCTTCTTCCAGATGCACCCGGATTTCGCCGGATGTAGCCAGCTCGGCTTGCCGAATGGCCTCTACCAGCAACTGTTCTTGCTGGGCCGTAAGCGGTGAATACATAAGCGGGAGGGAGTTATCAGGCAGAAAGTGTCGGTTACCGGTTGGAGTTGGCTTCAGTAATGCACCAGCATAAATCACCAACTCTTAACGGGTAACCGACAACTAACAACCGAAACGCGGCTACTCAAAATTTACCGTGGGGGCTTTCTGGGCACCGGCATCGGCTTCAAAATAGCCTTTTTGCTGGAAGCCGAAGATGCCCGCGAACAGGTTGTTCGGGAACGAGCGCACGTACGTGTTGTACTCGCGGGTAACGTCGTTGAATTTCTGCCGCTCCACGTTAATGCGGTTTTCGGTGCCTTCAATCTGCGCCTGCAGCTCCTGGAAGTTGGCGTTGGCTTTCAGATCGGGGTAATTTTCCGAAACGGCCAGCAAACGACCCAAACCGGCGCTTACCTGCGACTGCGCTTCCTGAAAACGCTTGATGTTTTCGGGCGTCAGTTGGTCGGCCGAAAGCTGCACGCTGGTGGCTTTGGCGCGGGCCTCAATCACCTGCGTCAGGGTCGACTGCTCGAAGTTGGCGGCGCCCTTCACGGTGTTTACCAGGTTGGGAATCAGATCGGAGCGGCGCTGGTAAGAGTTCTGCACGTTCGCCCACTGCGCCTGCACCTGCTGGTCGAGGTTCACCATGTTGTTGTAGCCGCAAGACGACTGCGACAGCATCAGCACGATGCCGGCCACGTACAGCAACAAACGTTTCAGGGTTGGGAGAGAAGAAGAGTTGGTCATGAGAAGAAAGGAAGGGTGAGTTGAGAGACGGTAGAAGGCCGGGGTAGGGGCCAGGCAGGCGTGCGTAGCCCTGCCTTACGGCGGGAGCCCAGCCAAGTTCGACGGTTGGGGTGCTGCAAAGTACGAATTCGGATGAGGGCGGTTGTATGCTGCCCTTGCACCCGCTGAAATGCCTATTTTGCGGCTTCACCCCGTTGCTGCCTCCGCGTTTATGAAAGCTGTTATTCCTGTTGCTGGTATTGGGTCGCGTTTGCGCCCGCACACGCACACCCAGCCCAAGTCGTTGGTGCCAGTAGCCGGTACCCCTATTCTGGGGCACATCATCGATCGGCTGGTAACCGCCGGCGTGCAGGATTTCGTGTTCATCGTGGGGTACCTGGGCGAAAAAATCGAGCGGTACGTACGCCTGCGCTACCCCGAGCTGCGGGTGGCATTTGTGGTACAGGAACCGCGCGAAGGTATCGGGCATGCGCTATGGTTGGCGCGGGAGCTGTTTCGCCACGAAAACGAGCCTATTCTTATTCAGCTCGGCGACACCATTGTGGATGTGGAGCTGCGCCAGCTTATTGAGGCTACCGGTACGGTGCTGGCCGTGAAGGAAGTGAAAACCCCGTCCTCCTTCGGTGTGGTGGAGCTAAACGCCAGCGGCCGGGTGGTAAAAGCGGTGGAAAAGCCGCGTATTCCCAAGTCGAACTACGCCTTGGTAGGCCTGTACCGCATCGAAAACCCGGCGTGGCTGGCCTCGGCGCTGGAGCGCATTATTGAGGACGATCGGCGCACCCAAAACGAGTTCTACCTCACCGACGCGCTCATGGTGATGATTGAGCAAGGCGCCGAAATGAGCATTTGGTCGGTGGAAGGCTGGTTCGACTGCGGCCGCAAGGATACGTTGCTGGAAGCCAATGCCCGCCTGCTTAACCGGCCCGAGTTCCTACGGCCCGACGAACCGTACGATTTCCCGAATACGGTTATCATTCCGCCCGTCAGCATTGCCCGCGACTGCGCCATTAGCAACAGCATCATTGGCCCGAACGTGGCCATTGGCGAGCGAACTATTATTCAGGATAGTATTCTGAAGAACAGTATCATAGGCTCGTACTCCGAGTTGCGTTCGGCTGTAATGCACGACTGCATTGTGGGCTCGGATGCCTCGTTCCGTGGGTTGAACCACAGCCTGAACATCGGCGACAACACCGAAATAGATTACACCACCAGCGGGTAAACACGCGGGGTGCTACGCGCCTATGGCCAGCGGGGGAGTACTGCCCTCCCATTCGCGCTGCATGTTTTGGGCCTGCTCCGAAGACTGGGTAAGCCATTCCAACCCAGTGGTAGCATCGGCGAATAGCTGCACGTGGCGCTGGGTACCGGGGTGCTGCATGTTCAATAAATCTTCCAGCACCATCAGGTTATAAGCGTCGTCGGCCACAATGGCGAGGCGCCGAACATCGGTTTTGGCCAGCGCGGGCAGCCATTCGTTTTCGAGCCACAGCTGATCTTCAACCGCCAGCGGCGCGGCGCCCAGTTCAATCAGCCAGCAGCAGGCGTGTTCCTGCCGGGCAATGTCGAGCAACGACTCATGCACGCTTTGGAACAGGCTCAGACCCGCAAAACGCTCCACCCCATTCCACCGGTGCCGTAACAAGCCAATATTCCAGTCGTGCTGCACGCAAACAAAATCACTTACGGTATACATCATAACGGTGGAGTGAGGATTGGCCCTGTGTTTACGCGCCGCGGTAAATGGGGTATTGGTTGATAAGAAGGTTGTTTTATAATCTTTTGATGAGTTACGTAACGCACTGTCGGTTTGGTTGGTTCAAGGCGCCTTTCTAAAGCTAAAAAGGCAGCAACGGTGCCTTAGTGTAAAATTTTCGCCTCATTTGGTCGTTCAGCCCCACAACCCGCCGCGGCCATGGGGAGTAGTTGCACTTGCACCAGTCGTGTGGCGGTGCGTATGTTCGGTCCAATGCACTTTCCCTCGTTGTCGTTCTGTAAAGTATTGCCTGCCGCAGCGCTGTTGCTAGCCGGCTGTTATTCCCGTTCCGACATGGACTCGGAAGGCGGTTCTGCTAAATCGGCGCCTACCCAAACGGAGACCCCCGAAAAAGCGCCGGCAACTGCGCCTTCGGCCGCCAAGCCGGCGCCCGCTGCCGCAGCTACCGGAGAAGCCCGCTTTCCGCAGGTGAATGTGTTTTTGGAAGTATCGGGCTCCATGCAGGGCTTTATGCCCGCCGCCGGTGCCGATGCCCAAACCACGCAGTTTCAGCAGCAGATTTCGGAGTGGCTCTCGGGTCTGGAGCGCGACCCACGCGTGCAGCAGCGGCGCTACTTCCGCATTGCCGACCGCCCGCTGGCCGATTCGTACCGGGCCATGAGCGAAACAGTACGCCGCGGTATTCGGCAGCCAGCCATGAGTACCAGCATTCCGGCCATTCTGGATACGGTGGCCAACCGCTACCTGCAAGACAACGCCATCAGCGTCATCATTTCTGATTTCATCTACTCGCCCGCTAACCCCGGCGACGTGCCCTACATCAACACCGATATAGCCGATGCGCTGGCCAAAAGCCGCAAAGATTTGGCCGTGTCGGTATTCGCCTTCAAATCGGACTTCAAAGGCACGTATTACCCGGCTGTGAAGGGCAAGCTGCCGAACTGCTGCCCCCAACCCATTCCGTATTACATGTGGGTGCTCGGTCCCGCAGAGCTGGTTGGCCGCTTCGATGCCACCCTTATGAAGGACCTGAAAGGCGAACAAGCCCACTTCGGCTTGGTGCCCGCCGAAGTGCCGAGCTCGGTACTGAGCCGGTTTAAGCGCAAAGGCACCTGGTTTGTGGCCGATGCCGGCAAGCAAGCCGGGGCTGGCGGCCATGCCGTGGCCATCGAGGAAGCATCGGCTGAAGAGCCAGCGGAATTTGTAATCGGGCTCGATTTAAATCAGATGCCCGAGCTGTTCCAAAAGCCCGAGTACCTGCAAAAAAATCTGGCTTTGCGCGGCAACACCACTACGGCCAAAGTACTGAAAATAGAAGCTGCCACCGAGGCCACACGCCGCAGCGGCGGGCCAGAAGCTGCTTATACTCACTTCGCTACCATTCGAGTAACAGCCAAGCCGCGCAGCAAGCAAGACCTCACGCTAGCCCTGCCCGCCGCCCGCCCCACCTGGGTGCAGCAATGGTCCACGGCCAACGACAGCAAGCCCGGTCCGTACACGTTCGCACTCAACCGCCAGCTCGACGGCCTGCAACGACTTCTCGCCAGCCGCAACACTGGCACGAATGCTGCCGACGTGCTTCGCGTCTCTCTCTCAGTCCAACCCGATTAACCCGCTCCCTTCCGCATGAAGAGCTTCTTCCGCGCCCTCTACGAGGTCATTGGCCTGCCCCAGCCGTCGTCTGAAACCCCGGTATACCGCGAGGTCATTTTCCCTAACATCGGCCTGCTGAACATCGGCATCACGCTGGCGCTGCTGGTGCTGTTCTACTTGGTAATCAACCGCTACATGCGCGTGGCTACCTTCAGCCGGCCGCGTCACTGGGCTCTTTTTCTGGGCCTGAATGCGCTGATTGCCTTTGTCATCGTTATAGCGCAGGCCAGCGGGCAGAACGTGGAGTCGCACTCGTACATCTATTGGCTGGCCTTGCTCAACGCCATTTACGCGGCGCTGTTCTTCTTCGTCTTTTCGCTCATCTTCCGCAAGCTGTCGGTCAACGCCAGCACCACGCCTTTTTAGAGCTAAAATTCTAGCTCCCCTCCTCAGCTGAGGAGGGGGTAGGGGGTGGTTGAAAAGCTAGAGCTACAAGCCAATAGCTAACAGCTAGTAGCTTAAAAAGTCAACCACCCCGCCCTTCGGGCACCCCTCCTCAGCTGAGGAGGGGAGTTCGTTCCACCTTCAGCACTTCTCCTTCACGAATGGCTAAACTCTTTCTTTTCGGCATCGGCGGCACCGGCTCGCGGGTGGTCCGCTCGCTCACGATGCTGCTGGCCTCGGGCATTGAGTTGCCCAACTGCCAACAGGTGGTGCCCATCATCATCGACCCCGATGCGCACAACGCGGACATGAACCGCACCGTGCAGCTGCTGCAAACCTACCAGCAGATTTACAAGCGCCTCGGGCCGCGCGAAGAAGGCTTCTTCAAAACCGACATCAGCACGCTCTCGTCCATCAGCCAGGACGTGAACGGGTCGGTGAAGGACACCTTCGTGTTCGACTTCGGCGGCATTAACCGGAGCTTCCGCGACTACCTAGGCTACAACTCGCTGCCCGTGGAGTCGAAGGCGCTGGTGGAGTCGTTGTTCACCACCGACAACCTGGAAAGCCCGCTGACCATCGGTTTCCGCGGTTCGCCCAACGTGGGCTCCATTGTGCTGAACAAGCTGGCCGAGTCGCCGGAGATGCGCTTCTTCGCCGACAACTTCCAGCAGGACGACCGCGTGTTCTTCGTGTCGAGCATTTTTGGCGGAACCGGCGCGGCCGGCTTCCCGCTGCTGCTCAAGAACCTAAAGGACCCGAACACCCGCCTCAGCAACGCCCGCTACCTGCGCGACGCCCTCACCGGTGCCGTAACGGTAATGCCTTACTTCGCGCTCCAGAGTGAGGATCAGCAGGTTATCGACTCGAACAACTTCCTGACCAAGACCAAGGCGGCCCTCGGCTACTACGAAAATCACCTGCAGGGCCTCGACGCGCTCTACTACCTTGCCGATACGCCCGACACGCCCTACGACAACCAGCCCGGCGGCGTGGGCCAGCGCAATAAAGCCCACATCATTGAGATGCTGGCTGCGCTGAGCATCGTGGATTTCATGAACTACTCCAGCCTGGACTTGCGCAACGGCCAGGGCCCGTTGTTCCACGAGTACGGCCTGGAAGGCGACACCGCCGAGGTGCAGTTCCAGCACCTGCCCACCGAAACCAAGGACATGGTGGCGCAGCACCTCACGCAGCTGCAGTACTTCACCAAGTACCACAAGCAGCACCTGCCCTCGGATGACGCGCCTTACGCCAAAAACCTAAACCTGCAGTACGCGCTGAAAAACGAGCCCATCTTCAAGCAGCTCGACGCCTTTCTGCACAACCCGGATTTTGGCGTGGATAACTGGTTCAACGAGTTAAGCCAGAACCGCCGCGCCTTCCGTCCTTTCAACCTCGCTACCGACGACTTCAACATGATGATCAACGGTAAGCCGGTGGAAACGGGCTTCTTCAACAAAGGCATCAGCCGCAACTACCTGCTGGATGCACTGAATACTCAGGAGAAGAAAGTGCCCGACGACGACAGCTTCCGCAAGCTCATCACGCTGATGTACGGCGTGACGGATGAAGCCTTCCGCGACAAGGTAAAGGTGGTGTAGACCAACTCGGCAAGAGATAAGCGTCATGCTGAGCTTGTCGAAGCATCTCTACTGCTTTGGCTTAACGTAGAACCCAGTTTTCCATGAACGACAGTGCGTTTGATGCGCTTGTAAGCTTCCTTGCTCAAGTACCTGCCATTGAAAAAGGATTTGGTAAAGGAGCGGACGAAGCAGGTTTGTGGTGGGTGAAATTTAGAATCGACGTTCAGCATCCATTGGCTTGGCAGGTTGTTCAAGAGCTAGGGCATATTGCCAACTACTTGTCGTTTGATGAGCGGCTGCCTACTAGCTTTTACCCAGTTTCACCTCCTCCCTACATGAATGGTGGCCCGAAAGAGTTTCTGTCTTGGATAATCGAGACAAAACAGAAAGATTTCACACCAGACGATTTGAAAACGTGGCTTGAAGGCAGATTGCCTCGGCCAGTGAATGACGAGTCGGAATGGTTAACCGACGATGATGATTAACCTATGCTGAGCTTGCCGAAGCAGTAAAGATGCTTCGGCAAGCTCAGCATGACGACCTCCGATAATCGTCCAACGATTGTCAACCACCCCGCCCTTCGGGCACCCCTCCTCAGCTGAGGAGGGGAGTTCGTTCTCTTAAAACAGACTCTCCCCAAGCATGGCTAAAGTCCTTCGCCTGCATACCAGCGGCTCGCAGCAAATCCAGGGCTGGCAACAGACCGGTCCGCTCACGAGCACCGAAATCAACACCATTACCGACCCCACGGGCGGTCGGGCGCGCAATCTGGCGGTGTCCATTCCCACGCCGTTTGCGCGGATGCACCTCTTCGAAACCGCCTTCGATTTTGTGGCGCGTGAGGGCAACCGCAACCCCAACTCGGTGTACCACGAACTGGTGTCGCACTACTGGGACTTGCTGGAGCTGCTCTACAACTACCACCTCTACAGCCAGGCCGGCCGCCGCCTTACGCTGCGCCGCTGGAACGCCGAGACGGAGCTGAACCGCATGCAATCGGACCCGAACACGCGCCTGCTGGGCGAGACGTTGCGGCTGTACTGGCAGGACGAGCAGTTCCGCGAGACGCCCGACCTGTACATGGTGTTCTACGAGTCGCCGGGCCTGCCGGGCGGGCCGCGCCTGCTGGGCGGTACCTCGCCGCTGACCTTGTTCTACACTGCACCGGCCGTACCGGTGCTTGACATCGAGCGGCCCCGCGCCGGTGGGCGCTACTTCGATCAGCAATACGTGGGACTGGAGCAGCGCGACCCGCAGTTCCAGGACTACGTGTACGAGCTGTTCCTGACCTACCCGCAGCTACAGAACCGCAACTTCGCCAGCCGCGTGTTTGCTGTGCTCGACCGCAACCGCATCAACCAGATGCAATTGCAGGGTGACCGAAACGCGCAGCTGTTCGCCACCAAGTTCCCCACCTTGGCCGATGCGCAGGGCAACCCGGCCTACGTGCGCGGCATTCCGCTGCCCGGCCGCGCCGATCAAACGGCCGTGGTTTCGTCGGATCTGTTCATTCAGCCCACGCGCGAGCTGGCGCCCGGCCAGGTACGGCCGCTGGTGCTGCGCCCCAACCTAGCCATGGGCGGCGTGAACTACCTGAACGGCCAGCCCTGGGACGACCGCACGCCGGTTCCCTACATGGACGATCAGCCGATGAGCAGCCGCGTGCTGCCCGGCAAAGGCTTCAAGTACCCCTACCTCACGGTGGGCGACTTGCTGGCTGACT
The DNA here is from genome assembly GCF_039541855.1 of Hymenobacter koreensis. Lineage (NCBI taxonomy): Bacteria > Pseudomonadati > Bacteroidota > Cytophagia > Cytophagales > Hymenobacteraceae > Hymenobacter > Hymenobacter koreensis. The sequence continues at coordinate 1,119,719 of NZ_BAABHA010000002.1, read as the reverse complement.
CCTTAGTAGAGCTGCCCTACGAGCTGAACGCGGAGCGTTTCCACACCGGCCGTGTTACGTTTCAGTACGGTGCCGATGCGCAGGGCCGGGCCCGTTTCCCGTACCTGCTGCCGTTGCAGCCCGCCTTCTTCGAGTACTTCACCGAGCACGATCTGGCCGAACTGCTCAACTTCACCATCGACCTGAACCACGTGCGCGTGAGTTTGCGGGTGCCGGTGCAGCAGGGCCGCTTCATTACGCTGGAGCGCAGCTACTACACCAACCCGCAGAACCCCAAGGACGAAATGGGCCGCGAAATCCCCGAGAAGGGCCGCATCGTGAAGGCACAAGTGGGATTGGGCGTGTTTCCGTTCTACAAAATGCGCCAGCAGCCCGAGTACAACGACTTGTACAAGGTGATGCTGGTGGACGCCGACAACGGCCCCGCGCAGCTGCAGAAGCAGTACAGCGTGGAGTTCTACGTGGGCGGCGAACGGCTCACCGACCAGGGCGCTGCCCGCCGCGCCACCCGCTACGAGCGCACCCGCAAGAGCCTCGCCACGGCCGGCAGCACCTACTACGAGGTAACCGGCACGCACTTCGACGTGGCCGAGCTGGTGTGCCCGGCCGGTCCCGGCCAGGAGCCGGCCCGCGGCCTGCTCATCCCGCGCTGGCGCGAGCTGGACCGCGGCACCCGCCGGTTCACCTTCGCCGTGGACTTCGGTACCACCAACACCCACATTGCCTACTCCGACGGCCCCAGCAGTCACCCGCGGCCGTTTACCATTGCCGAGCTCGACCAGCAGGTGGTGTGGCTGCACGCCCCGCTGCCCGACATGGGCCTCTCTGGGGCGCAGCGCTACCGCCAAGGTGCGCAGCAGCTGCACAACGATATTGCGGCCCTGCAAAACCGCGAGTTTGTGCCTTCGTTTATCGGCGAAGGTGGCGCGGCGTATGCCTTCCCCATCCGGACGGCCGTGTGCGAAACTGCTTCGTTTACCAACGAGCCGGCCCGCATGCTGAGCAACATCAACATCGGCTTCAGCATCAACACCGAAACCTCGGCCGAGCTGCCGCAGAACCGTTTTGTGACCAATCTGAAGTGGTCGGCGGAGCTGGACCCGAGCGGGGTGACGCGCATTGAGGCATTTTTCCGCGAGGTGATGCTGTTGCTCAAGCACAAAGCCGCGCTGAACGGCGGTATTCTGGAAGACACCCGCGTAGTGTGGTTCGCGCCGCTGAGCTTCGATGCCTTCCTGCGCAACCAGTTCAAGAGCAAGTGGGACGATGCTTTCCAACAGATGTTCCGCTCGCGCCGCGAAACCCTCACGCTCACCGAATCGGTGGCGCCGTACTACTACCTCACGGCCACTAACCAAGTGGTGCCGAGCCGCGACGAAAACGTGGTGAACATCGATATCGGTGGCGGTACCACCGACTTGCTGCTGTTTGCCGATTCGCGCCCCGCCTACAGCACCTCGTTCCGCTTTGCCGGCAACGACTTATGGGGCGACGGTTACGCCCGCGTGCAGGGTGCGCCCAAGCAGAACGGTCTGTTGCGCCTCGGCGTGCAGCACGTGGAAAGCCTGCCCGACTCGGAGCAAAACCAGGAGTACAAGGGCTACCTGCGCGCCGCGCTGGCCAACAACGACTTCGGCTCGGCCGACGTGACCTCGCTGCTGTTCCTCTACGACGACGCTTTACGCTTCTCGCAGAGCCTTGCCTTGGGCAAAGGCCGGCAGCTGCGGGTGCTGTTTTACCTGCACTACACCAGCATTATCTACCACACGGCACAGCTCACCGAGCACCTCGGCCTGAAGCTTCCGCGTTACCTCTGCTTCTCGGGCAAAGGCAGCCTGTACCTGCGCCTGTTAGCTGGTGGCAGCAACATGGGTGCCATTGAGCGCATCACAAAAGCCATTATGAAGGCCGTAACGGGGCAGGAGCCGCCGCACAACTTCCGCGTGATTCTGGCCGACAACCCCAAGGAAGCCACCACCAACGGCGGCGTGCTGTTCGAGGACAGCCAGTCGGCACCAGATGTGGACAGCATCAAGTCGGTGCGGATGCTGGGCAGCACCGAAATGAGCGACATTGGCACCATGCGCCTGAAAGCCAAGCAGGTGGACGCCGATTTGCGCCAGTCGGTACTCTCGAACATGCGCACCTTCCTAGAGCTGGTGCTGATCAACGACGACGTGGCTCCGCTCATGCGCGAAGTTGGCGTGGACGTAGATCGGGCCCGTGTGCTGGAATCTATGCAGCGTGAAATCGAGGACAGCCTGAACCTGGGCCTGCACCAGATGGAACGCCTGCTCGGTGCCGAGGAAACCATTCCCGAAACGTTGTTCTTCCTGCCGCTCAAGCAGGCGTTGTACAACCTGAGCCGGGAGTTGCTGAACGGGTAAGCCAGAAGCAAGCTCCCCTCCTCAGATGAGGAGGGGATGCTTTGGCTTTAGCCAAAGCCGGGGTGGTTGACGGCGTCCGCGCTGTTAGGGGGCGATTAGTAAAGCACCCGCAACGAAAAGCTCTATGAAGTCCAAAATCGTTTTGCTTTTGCTTACGGCATGGTGGCCTTTGTCGATGTTAGCTGATAAATGGCCTCCACCAAGGGTGCAGGATTATTACAGCTCGGACAGAAACTACTTCGTTCGGGTATTTCCTCGTACCGTTCCAGAGAAATATTACAAATGGCAACAAGCAGCACCAAAGCAGAAGCGCCGATTCAGCGCCCAGGATACGGTAATTGTACCCTGTTATGCCGTGCTCTTTGCGCGTACAGGGTCTAGCCCTCGTATGATTTGGCGGCAGAACTTAGTCAACCAAGTTGCACCAGTTGAGGCGATGGTTTCAGATGATGGGAAGTACGTAGTGACTTTCAACAATCATCATTCTGTGGGTTATGGCCAAGATGTGATGGTAGTATACAATCATCAAGGAAGCCTCCTGCGACAATACAATTTAGAGCAGATTTCTCCTTTTCCACTCAATCGGTATTTGGCTTCAAGATCCTCGATCTGGTGGCAGTGCAAAACGTCTCTTGTTGAAGCAGGCAAACTCAAGCTTTGCTTCGTGACCCGAGACAGCGTTACCCAATCGAAAGTATACTCGCTGGCAAAACTTGATTTTGAGTAAGCTTATCGGATATGGCACACCTAAAGGCTTCCCCAAACTTGTCCTTCATGAGGATTTCTCCCTGCCTCGCCGCTTTTGTCGCTGGCTTACTGCTGACCATTTCAGCCAACGTCCAAGCCCAAACCCAACTGGGCCAGCCGACGCTGGACGAAAAGAAAATCCAGATCTGGTGCGCCACGGCCCGTTTCGTGTACAACGATAACGGCCGCTCGAACCTGAACAACGCCCTCAACTGCAGCGGTACGCTCAAGGAGTTTGAGAACAGCATCCGCTCGGATAGCCAGCGCGTGTACTCGCGCCTGTACCAGCCGCTGGAAGGCAAAGGCGTGATGTACAAGGGCCTTGGCAACGACCAGTCGCGCCTCACCAAGCTCACCAACGAGATTGTGCGGACGCTTGAAGCCTCGCCGGCCCGCCGCAAAGACCCGGCGCGCATGGCGCAGGTGCAGCGCCTTAAAGAGTCGTTTGCCGCCTATATAAACCAGGGCACGCCCATTACCGACGACATCGGGCAGGTAGACGCCGTAACCGCTACCGAAACCTTCGACACCACGGCTACAACTGGCGCGGCGGGAGCAGAGTCGCTGGTAGCCGACGAAGCGGGGGATACGGATACCTTGGCTACGCCCGCACGTGCTTCAGCCGATAGCCCGATGACGCGCCTGTTCGGTCCCATTGCTCTGATTTTGTCGTTGCTGAGCTTAGTGCTTTGGTTTCTGGAGCGGCGGGTGCTGCGCAACCACATCAGCGAGCTGCGCGACCGGTCGTCGCGGCACCGCAATGAGTTGGAGTCGATTAAGTCTGGCGGGTTTGCCAGCACCATGACGCCCAACGACAGCACCAAGGAAATTTCCTTCACCCAGCGCAAGCAGATTGAAGAGTTGGTAGAACGGCTGGTGCAGCAGCGCATGGCCGATTTGCAGCCGCACGGTCGGCCTGCGGCGTCGCCGGAGCCGGCTATGCCGCTGCGGCAGGAGCCAAACCGGCAAGCTGCTAAACGTGAGTCGGGTAACAACGGCGGCGGGGGCCGTACCAGTGCGGCCCCGGCACCTGTGGCACCGCAGCCGAAGCCTGCCCCAGTGGCGGTAGTGCCGCCTGCACCGCCCATGCCTCCGGCACCGGTTGCGGCACCCGTCCCGGCAGGTTCACCCGCTGCCGCTCCGCACGACGAGTTCGATAGTCTGGTGCCACCCGTGCAGTTGCCTGCTCCGGTACCAGCGCCGCCCGTGGCCGAAGCTCCCGCGCCGCACTTGCCCGAGCCAATGCCCGTAGGGAAGTTTTATGTGAAAGTGCCCGTGAACGGCGGCTTCTCCGAATACGACCTGCATACCACGGCCCAGCACGACAGCATCTACGAAATAACGCCCGACCCGCAACGCCCCGACGTTGCCACGTTCCGCATCAACCCGAACCAAAGCGTGCACGCTTACGCCATTCAAAGTGCGCAGTATTCCCTGCGCGAAGCCTGCCGTTACGAGCCGCCCACCGGAGCCGTTGGGCGAATCATTACCGACGAGCCCGGGCACCTTCGCAAAGTGGGCGGTACCTGGCAAATCGAGCAGAAAGCGGCCATTCGGTTTGAATGAGCTACCGCGCAAACCTGAACCGCGCGCGTCGTGCTGATCTGCCGTTGGCTTGGCGTTTGAGTTCGTTTCGATCAGCGCTGTTATGTTGCCACTGGTTGCTTTGGCATCAAGAAAACAGACGTAAGGAATTCTTCACGGATACGCTAATACCGTACTACCAAGTCCATTTCAGCATACCGGATCCACGCGGAGACGCTACACTGCCGCCCAACGACATAGGGCTAGTGGCTGCCATTCAGGATTTGGAGAAGCGCCGCAACCACTATTTGCAGCGGGTGCAGGTGTACCGTCAGCGTCGGATTAGAGAAAAAGGCTGTGGCCGCCGGAAAGGCAGCCGGGTAGCATGGCCCTATGGCGGTTTCTTACCCGATGAGTGGCTATTGCGTATTCATACTGCCTAGCTTTACCCCATGCTCGAAATCATCCTTGAACTAGTCGTCATAGCCGTCATTGTGGCGCTACAGGTGCGGGCGTTTCTGCGCACCCGTAGCCAGGCCACCCGGCTAGCCGAGGTGTACCCCACCAAAGACCAGCTGCGCGTAGAGCACCGCTTGGTAACGCCCGATGGCCGCGACATGGCCGATTACGCCGCCGACGCGCCCGCCGATGCCTTCCCGGTCGACATCATTCGCTTCGACCAAGCTTCGGAAGATTTCCGCGAGTTGGTGCGCGACACCAATGACTACCTGCGCCACAACAAAGGCGCCGCCGCCGACTTCGGCATTCTAAAAGACATTGCCATTCGGCAGGCCCAAGGTCCCGAATTCAGCGCGCAGGCCAACGTGGCCACTCCACTGTACCTGGGTTTGCTGGGCACGTTTTTGGGCGTAATTCTGGGCCTGATCAGCCTGGCTCGCCGCGGGGTTTCGGCCGAAGATGCACTGACGCCTTTCCTCATGGGTGTGCTCATTGCCATGGCCGGCTCGTTCATGGGTCTCATGCTCACGCTGTTCGGTAACTCGGTGCTGCGCCATGCCCGCGCCCAGCGCGACCAGCGGCAGAACCACTACTTCACGTTTCTGCAGGCCCGGTTGCTGCCCATTCTGCACAACGACATGGCCAACAGCCTCTCCACGTTGAAAGGCGTGCTGGATGCGTTCAACCAGGATTTTGTGGGCAAAGTCACCTTGTTCGAGCCCATTCTGAACACCATCACCGAAAACATCCGCGTACAGCGCGACTTCCTGGTGAAGCTGGAAGAAGTCGGGTTCGATAAGATGGCCCAGGCCAACCTGGCTGTGTTCGAGAAAGTGAGCCAGTCGGCGGAGCTGTTTGGGCAGTTCACGCACTACCAGCAGCAGCTCAACCAAATGCTGGACAAAGGCGCCGAATCGGGGAAGGCCGTGGGCAGTATTCTGGACCGATTAACCGGTTTCGAGCGCGGCATTAATAACCTGGGCCAGTACATCGGCCAGCACGACAACCTGATTCAGCACCAGCTGGATTTCTTCCAGCGCCACCAAACGGAAATGGGCAACCTCGCGGCCCGCTCCGAGCAGTACTTCGACGAAGCCTCCCAGCACCTGACCGAGCTGATGCGCCGCCGCCTCGAACACCACGAACGCGACGCCCAAATGGCCTACGAGAAGTGGGGCGAGTACTTCCGCCGCATCAACGAAGACAACGCCTTCGAACGCATCATGCGCCAACTCGACCCGCTGAAAGACGTGAAGAACAGCCAGGAAGCCCTAACCCGCGACGTAACCGCTACCCAGCGCGAGCTGCTGCGTAAAATTGAGCTTGACGCGCAGGTGGATGCCAAGCTGCTGGCCGAAATGAGCGTACTGAACGACATTCTGCGCAAAGCCACTGCCAAGAACCGTTGGCAGCGGACGATGGATAAGGTATTTGGCGGCGTGAAGGAATAGAGCATGTTGTTTAATGTGTCATCCTGAGCGTGAGCGAAGGACCTTATCACGTCTGATAGTAACTCGCCAATGCTAGCTGTTCATGCGTGATAAGGTCCTTCGCTCACGCTCAGGATGACAGACGCGAGTTTTGATTAAGTAACCATGCCCTCAGCCGACCCGCAACGCTCCGACTTTTTCTGGCCCAGCTACGTGGATCTGATGACCTCCCTGTTCGTGGTCATGTTGGTGCTGTTTGTGTTCAGTTTCAAGCTGTTCAAGGACCGCGAAGAAGGCTTGCGCAAGGCCAATACCGAGCTGAAAGCCAAGGCCGAAGAGCTGGAGCAGATAACCCGCATTCGAGAGGCGCTGCGGCGGCTGGAGGGCAACTACTTCCGCTACGACCCGCAGAACGAGCGGTACGAACTGCGCGTGGACGTGCAGTTCAAAGCCGGTCGCGACGAAATTCAGAACCAGTACAAACCCACGCTGCTGAAAGCCGGCAACCTGCTGCGCGAGCGGCTGCGCAGCATCCGCACCGATTTGCCCGTGCGCTACCTGGTAATTGTGGAGGGCATGGCGGCCCGCTACCCCCAGGGCGACCCGCGTAACCGCATCGAGGAGCAGATAGCCTATCAACTGAGTTACCGCCGCGCCCTAAGCCTACTGAATTTGTGGAAGCAAAACGGCCTGAACTTCGGGCAAGACCGCAACGTGGAGCTTATTATCGGCGGCAGCGGCTTCTTTGGTACCGGGCGCTACTCCGGCCGCCGCGAAGACGACAACAAGCGTTTCCTTATTCAGGTGATTCCCAAAGTAGGTAAGATGCAGAGTGCCACGGTGGGCGCTAAGCAATAGTATTTAAGACGGCCGAACCGGCTGCCGTTCCTCGCTGTTGCGTTGTATACTTGTACTACTACCCCCGTTTTACCCTTCCCGCTCTATGAAATCAACTCGCCCCATACTCGGCGTGACGCTGGCTGTGCTGGCCGCTTGCGGCACCACCAAGCCCCTAAACCAGCCCACCGCCAAGGCCCCTATTACAGAGACTCCAGTGAAAGAGAAGGATACATCGGCCAAACCCACGGCCCTGGATTACCCCAAAACCAAGAAAGTCAACCAAACCGACGATTACCACGGTACCTCCGTAACCGATCCGTACCGGTGGCTGGAAGACGATACTTCGCCCGAAACAAAGGCTTGGGTAGAAGCCCAGAACAAGGTCACCTTCGGCTACCTCAGCCAGATTCCGTACCGCGACCGAATTAAGGAGCGGCTCACGAAAATGTGGAACTACGAGCGGTACGGCGTGCCGCAGGAAGAAGGCGACTACCTGTACTACCAGAAAAACGACGGCCTCCAGAATCAGGCCGTGCTGTACGTGCAGCGCAAGGGCCAAACCGGTGACGGCGAAGTTTTGCTCAACCCCAATAAGTTCTCGGCCGACGGCACCACCGCTTTGTCGGGCACCTATTACTCGAACGACCACCAGCGCCTGGCCTACACCACCTCAGGCGGAGGCTCCGACTGGCAGACCATTCACGTGCTCGACCTGAAAACGCGCCAGCCGCTGAAGGACGAAATCAACTGGGTGAAAGTATCGGGCGTGGCGTGGGCCAAAGACGGCTTCTACTACAGCGGCTACGACGCCCCCAAGGCCGGAGCCAGCAAGCTGGCCGGCAAAAACGAGTACCACAAGGTGTACTACCACAAGCTCGGCACGCCGCAGTCGGCCGATAAGGTGGTGTACGAAAACCCGCAAATGGCCCTGGGCTTCCGCATTGCCTCGGTAACCGAAGACGAGCGGTTCCTGGTGGTGGCCTTAACCGACGGCAAGTCCGACGGCAACAAGCTGTTGGTGCGTGACCTCACCGACGCCAAGCAGGCCAGTAAGTGGGTGAACGTAGGCTCGAACTTCGATTCCGACATCAGCCTGATTGGCAACGTGGGCGGCAAGCTGCTGCTGTACACCAACTACAAGGCGCCGCGGTACCGCATTGTGGCCGTCGACCCCAAGCAGCCGACCGAAGCCAGCTGGAAAGACGTACTACCCGAAACCGAGAACAAGCTTGAAGGCATCGACCACGTGGGCGGCAAGCTGGTGGCCTCGTACCTGAAGGATGCCAGCTCGCTCATTAAAGTGTACGACGAGCAGGGCAAGTTTCTGCACGATGTGGAGTTGCCCGCCCTGGGCACGGCCTCCGGTTTTGGCGGCCGCAAAGACTCGAAAACGGTGTACTACGCCTTCACCTCGTTCACGTACCCCACCACCATTTATCAGTACGACCTGGCCTCGAACAAGAGCACCGTGTTCCGGGCACCGAAAGTGGAGGTGAACCCGCAGGACTACGTGACCACGCAGGTGTTCTACCAGAGCAAAGACGGTACGAAAGTGCCCATGTTCATCACCCACAAAAAGGGCCTGAAGCTGAACGGGCAGAACCCTACGTACCTGTACGCCTACGGCGGATTTAACGTGTCCATGACGCCGGGCTTCTCGGTGGCGCGCATGCTGTGGCTGGAAAACGGTGGCATTCTGGCCATTCCCAACCTGCGCGGCGGCGGCGAGTACGGCGAAGCCTGGCACAAAGCCGGCATGACGCCCAACAAGCAAAACGTGTTCGAGGATTTCTTTGCCGCTGCCGAATACCTAAAGGTGCAAGGCTACACCTCCACCGAAAAGCTGGCCATTGCCGGCGGCTCGAACGGCGGCCTGCTCGTGGGCGCCACCATGACGCAGAAACCCGACCTCGCCCGCGTGGCCTTTCCGGCCGTGGGGGTAATGGACATGTTGCGCTACCAGAAGTTCACCATCGGCTGGAACTGGGCCCCCGAGTACGGCACCTCCGACGATTACGCGCAGTTCCAGAACCTCTACAAGTTCTCACCGCTGCATACCCTGAAGGCCGGTACCAGCTACCCCGCCACCATGATTACCACCGCCGACCACGACGACCGCGTGGTGCCCGCGCACTCGTTTAAGTTCGCGGCCACCTTGCAGGAGAAAAACGCCGGTCCGTGGCCCCAGCTCATCCGCATCGACGTAAACGCCGGTCACGGCGCGGGCAAAAGCACGGCCCTGCAAATTCAGGAATGGGCCGATGTGTGGTCGTTTGCGTACCAGAACATGGGCGTAAACCCGTACCAGCTGGTGAAATAGGCTAGTAGCTATTAGCTGATGGCTATTAGCTATTAGCTGATGGCTACCAATCAATCATCGTTAACGGCCAACAGCCATCAGCTAATAGCCGTTGCCTGTGTATCTTGCGCCGCGAAACGCGTTTGCCTGGAATTATAGTAGCACTTGAAATGAAAAAACTGTTGATGCTCGGCCTGGTAGCCGGCGCCATGCTGTCGGTTTCGGCTTGCAGCAACCCCGATTACGAGAAGAAGGAAAACGCTGACCTGAGCGCTGCTCCGCTGCCTGCCCTGCCGCCTGCTACGGCTGGCCGCGACTCCGCTGCTGCCGCCGCCGAACTGGCCAAGCAGGAACTCTCGGCGGTAAACGCCACCGAGGCCATCAAGCGGATGCAGCCCACGATGTAGGCATCCATCATAGCTTTTGCAACGGCCCGGTTTCCGCAAGGAAACCGGGCCGTTGTGTTCATGCAGGCATTAGGGCAACCCTTCGCATCTCAGTTGCTGACTGAGGGTAATACAAAAGCTCCCTAAATGCCAGCAACGATTAGGAGGCAAAGGGAAGATACAGTTGTGTGTACGGCCGTTTCGGGCCAAAGAGGCATGCCTTCCCGGCCCCGCGCCGTAGTTTTGCTGAAAGCTCTATCCGTATGCCTGCTCCCGCCTCCCTTGTTATTCGCCGCGGCACCGAAGCCGATTTACCTCACGTGCATGCCCTCATCGTGGAACTGGCCGTGTACGAGCGTGCCCCTGACGAAGTCACGAACACGCTGGCCGACATGCGCCGTGACGGGTTTGGGCCCGAGCCCATCTTCGGTTTCTTTGTGGCCGAAACGCCTGAGCAGGGCATCCTCGGCATAGCTCTATTCTACACTGGCTACTCAACCTGGAAGGGCCGCATGCTGTACCTCGAGGACTTGGTGGTAACCGAAGCCGCCCGCGGCACCGGCATTGGCAAACTACTTTTCGATGCCGTAGTGGCCGAAGCCCGGCGCACCGGCGCGCATCGCTTGAAATGGCAGGTGCTGGAATGGAACGAGCCAGCCATCGGCTTCTACAAGAAAATCGGGGCCGACCTCGACCCGGAGTGGCACAACGGTAACCTCAGCGAAGCCCAGCTGCGGGCCTATGCCTGCAACGCCGCCGTGGAGGCCGCCGTGGCCCAAAGCCTGCGAAACGCATAAGCTTCAAGGCTTGGGTACTCAGCGGTGGATGCAATGAAATAGTAACGTGGCCAGCTGGTCCGCGGCCGCCGGAAAACCGACGCCAACGGCCAACTGGCCACGTAGCAGATTGATAAGCGCGCGTTATTCGATGACTTCCAGCACGGTACGGAACGACACGTACTGACCCGGAAAGCGGGTTTCGAGGTCGGCGCGCAGGCCGGGGGCGGCTGTTTCCTGGTATTCTTCCAGCTGTTCCATACTCACGCAGTAATACTGCGTGGCGTAGGTGCAGCCGTCGTTTTCTTCGTTGAGTAAGCGGCAAATCTGGCTGCGCAGAAAGAAGCCGGAAGCCATAACCTCGGGCATGTGCACATCGCGCATGTAGGTAAGCCATTCGTCGGCCACTTCCGGATCGACGCTGCTGGTGACGTTGTATAGAATCATGGGTGAAATTCGGGAACAGAAGGGCAAAGGAACTCAGAAAAGCGTTTTCGGCCCGGCAACCACCGGGTAATACGCGAAAACTGCTGTCTGAGGCCAGGGTTCCACGTTAGCGGAAAGCGCCCGTTTTCATACCCGCATGGTATCGGGCTGAAACCGCTTGATTCGTTCACGGATGGCGGCAGGCGCCAGTTCCTCGGTAGCCGCAGCTTGGGCCAGCGTTGCCAGTTCGGCATCGGAGGCAAAGCGCAAGGACAGAATCTGACCCAAGCTCAGCTGCTGTTCCAGCGGCGCAAAGCGTTGCTGCGTGACTTCAAAGTAACGCTGCCGTACCTCAAGCCGGGCAATACGGTCTTGCAGCGTGAGGGCGTAGTGCTGCCGTAGGATAACCGCTGTAAGCAGCAAAACCACCGCCACGCCGGCCAGGGTAAACCACAGGCGCGAATCTTCGGAATCGTCGCCGGCTACGGCGGCGTAGCGGCGGCCGGCATAAAATGCCAACACCAGCGCCAAAGGCAGTACAACAAAATGGTGGGGCCAGTAGTAGCGGCGGGTGAACTGGGGGTTGTCGGCCATTAGGGCTGAAAAAAGGTAGAAAGTTATTGTTGGCCCCGACGACGAGCCTTTTCCTCGTCTTTTTCGGCTCGTTCCCGCTCCTTGGCGAGGTGCTCCTTGGCTTTTTCGGCCTTGGCACCCTCCAGCGGCGGAGCCGAACGGGGCGGAACTATTGGCGGCGCAGCGGCCGAAGGCGGTGGGGCCGCAGCTTGCGGATCGGAAGCGGGGCGGGTAGCGGGCGGCGGGGTTCCCTGGGCACGACTAGCAAAGGAAACCAGGAGGCCGGCGGCCAGAAAAACGAAAGGCAGGGCGAAGCGCATGAGTCTGATACAAAAGGTATAAGCGTAGTACGTTTTCGCCCGGGAGTAGTTTGTCCCGGTTACAGCGGCTCCACGTAATCGAGGTCTTTGCCATGGGTTTCGGGCATGGTACTTACGGCCCAAAACGCAATCAGCAACGACACCAACCCCAGAACGGCCCCGGCCCCGATGATGCCCAACGGCTGCCCGCCCACCTGCAAACCCGACAGCCACTTGAACGCCGGTACCAGCAACACCACCGAGCCGCGGGCAAAGTTGGGGGCCGTGGTGGCCACCGTAGCGCGCAGATTGGTGCCGAACTGCTCGGCCGCTACCGTCACAAACAAGGCCCAGAAGCCTACCGTGAAGCCCAGCACAAAGCAGACACGGTAAAACGCCGTCGGCGACTTGCCGTTCAGCAAGAACAGGTACGTGGCAATCAGCGCGCCGCACATTAGCAGAAACAGCTGCAAGGCCCGCTTGCGGCTTTTGATGAGCTGGCTAAGGCCGCCGCTGGCAAAGTCGCCGAACACGAGGCCGAAGTAGCACCAGAACACCGCCAAACCTGCCGAAACCGGCCCGGTAATGCCCAGCTTCGCGCCAAACTCCGGTGCCAGCGTAATAAGAATGCCCACTACAAACCACAGCGGCACGCCAATCAGCAGGCATTTGAGGTAGCGCAGCAGGCGCGGGCCGGTAAACAGCCGGAAAAAGTTGCCACGCTCCACGTTGGCTTCCTTGGCCTGCTCAAACATGCCCGACTCGAACACGCCCACGCGCAGGGCCAGCAATGCCAGCCCCAGCCCTCCACCAATGAAATAAGAGTTGCGCCAACCAAATTCCTCCTTGATCCAGTACGCCAGCATGGCACCCGAGACTCCTACCGTGGCCACAATCATGGTGCCGTAGCCGCGCTTTTCCTTGGGCAGCGTTTCCGATACCAGCGTGATGCCCGCGCCCAGTTCGCCGGCCAGTCCAATGCCGGCAATCAGGCGCAGCCAAGCGTATTGCTCCAGGGTTTGCACGAAACCGTTGGCAATATTGGCCAGCGAATACAGCACAATAGAACCGAACAGCACCGACAACCGGCCGCGCTTGTCGCCCAGAATGCCCCACAAAATGCCACCGAGCAGCATGCCGCCCATTTGCATGTTAATGAGGTACAGGCCTTCGTTGGTAACATCTTTAATTCCCAGGTCGGTCAGGCTTTCCACCCGCACGATGCTGAACAGGATCAGGTCGTAGATATCCACGAAGTACCCGAGGGCGGCCACTATCACGATGGCCGAAAACAGGGAAGCGGTTTTGGGTGGGGAAGCGGGCGGAGTAGAGGTTTGAGGCATGTAAGCGGAAATTGGAGGCTGCAGATTACGAAGAAAGCCCCGGACCTGTAGCACCAGGCCGGTGTGGCAGCCGTGTTAACCCAACAAGACTATGTCGCCCCGTTATTCCGGCGCGTCGCAGCTGCCGTGAGTGCAAGCATCCGGCTCGATCTGCACGGTCATGTGGCCGATGTTGAACTCGTCCTTCAGCTTATGCTGCAAGTGGTGCAGGAAGTCGGTATCGGAGCCGCTGGGCCGTACCAGGTGAGCGGTTAAGGCCGTGTCACGAGTACTCAGGGGCCAGATGTGCAGGTCGTGCACGTGGGTAACGCCGGGCTGGGCCAGCAGAAACTGCCGCACGGCGCCGGGGTCGATGGCGTGGGGTACGCCGTGCAGACTCAGCTGCACCGTTTCGCGCATCAGTCCCCAGGAGCCCACGGCCACCACCGCCAGAATAATGAGGCTGATGAGCGGATCGAGCCACACCCAGCCGGTGAAGTACACCAGCGCGCCGCCCACCACCACGCCCAACGACACCAGCGCATCGGTAAGCATATGTAGGTAGGCACCGCGGACGTTGGCGTCGCCTTTCTGGCCGCTGCGGAACAGCAGCGCCGTGGCGCCGTTTATCACAATGCCCAGGCCGGCAATCAGCATCACCAGTTGGCTGTTCACCGGCTCGGGGTGGCGCAGGTGGTTGAGCGTATCCCACAAAATAAAGCCCAGCGCTACGTACAGCAGAGCCGCGTTCAGCAGCGCGGCCTGAATGGTAGCACTTTTCAGCCCGTAGGTGTAGCGCGCCGAGGTGGGCTGCCGACCCAGCACCGAGGCACCCCAGGCCAGGGCCAAACTCAACACGTCGCTGAGGTTGTGGCCGGCATCGGAGAGCAGGGCCGAGGAATTGGCCCACCAGCCGCCGGCAGCTTCGGCCGCCACAAACACCAGGTTCAGGCCAATGCCAATACCAAATGCCCGCCCGAAATGCGTGATGTCGGCCGCGTGATTATGATGGTGGTGCCCGTGGTCGTGCGAGTGCGCGTGTGCCATAACGGTAAAGCTACGTGGTGGGGTAGCCAGTGGCTAAACAGGCAGTGGCCACGACGCGTTCGGCGGACAGTGCAGGCCGGGGCTACTTAAAACGCACCGGCACTTCCACCCGCACGCTCACGTTGCGGCCCGGGCTAAACACGCCCGTGCGCCCGTTAGCCACGTTAAAAGCAGCGTATTTCAGGCGGCTGAGGTGGTTTTGGTAGCCCACATCGAAGAGGTTGTTGGCCGCCAGAAACAGCGAGAACAGCGTGGTGCCTTTGTCGTTGACCACGTCGCCGCCGGCGCCAATGTTCACCAAGGTGTAAGCCGGCGTGGACGTTTCGGTTTCGAAGGCCGAGAAAACCCGGTTTTGGGCGAAATTGTACTCCACCCCGGCCCGGGCGTATAGGTGCGCCAGCTGCGAGCCGAATTTCTCCTTGGTTACGCGCAGCTCCGACTGCAGGCGGTCGGCGGGCGTGAAGGGCAGCCATTGTTCGCCCTCGGGCGCACCGGTGCGGCGGGCGCGCACCATCGAGAACGAGCTTTCGAAGTGCAGCCAGTCGAGCGGGTGCGGGTGCAGGTCGATGGAAACCTCGCCGCCGTAAAGGCTGGCCTTGCCCTGGCTGTAACGGAACACCGGGTCGCCCTCGGCCGACAGGGAGTCGGCGAGGCGCACCGGGAAAATGTAGTTCTGAATGCGGTTGTCGAAAGCATCGAGGGTTAGGCCCACGTGGTCGGAGGTAAAGCTCAGGCCGGCATCGAGCTGGCGGCTGGTTTCGGCCTTCAGTCCCGTTTCCCCAATTTCGTAGCGAATGGTGCCTTCGTGCTTGCCGTTGGAGGCCAGCTCGGCAATGTTGGGCGCCCGAAACCCGCGCGACGCGTTGGCCTTGAGCACCAGTTGCTCGGTCACGCTCAGGGAACCACCCAAGCTGCCCGACCAATTATCATAGGTGTTCTGGAAGGCCGAAAACTTGGTTTCGGCGCCCGGCGTGCCCAGGGGCACGGGTGCTTCCTCGTCGTTCAGCGCCAGAGCATCGGCGGTAATGCGGCGGCGGTCGTAACGCAGGCCGCCGCTTACGTCGAGGCGGCCAAAGGTTTTTTTGCTGACGCCGAACACGCCACCGTCGAACATGCGGTAGGCCGGAATCAGGAATTCCACGCCCTTGTTCTGGTTTTCCTGCGCCAGTCCGCTCACGCCCACGGTTGTGTTCCAGCCGCTCATTTCGGGCAAAAAGTAGCGCACGGCGTAATCGAGGGTGCGTAGCTGGAAAAATAACGACTTTTCGTAGTAATCGAGCGGGTTGCCAAACTCGCGGCGCAGGTTCTGCTGCCAGCCCACGTTCACCGTCAGCCGCGAGGCGCCGATGACGAAGTTGTTATCGGTGCCGATGCGCAGGTGATTGATTTGCTGGCGGGGCACGTCGAGGCCGTAGCCGCCCAGCTCGTCATTGGTTACGGGGCGTTCCTCCACGTTGCCGCCCACGTTGTACTGCTTCAGAAAACGGCCCGTGAGCGAGTCCCGCTCGCCTTCCACGAGGCCCACTATCTGGTTGAACGAATTGACGGTAAGGTGCGAGTAGCCCCAGCTCTTGTTCAAGCCCACGTATCCGCTGCCGTTCAGCTCCCGAAACCCGGAGTTGTACACCCGTCCATCGTAGCGGTTGCGGTAGTTGCCGGCCACTTTGCCCGAGCCGCGGGCCAGCCAGTTAAAGCCGCCCAGGTTGCCGGCGTTCATCACCGAGTAGCCCTGCAGGTAGTTGTTGGTTTGGTAATTAGCCGTTACCGAGCCCAGTACCCGGCATTCCTCCACGGGGTCGGGGGCCACAAAGTTGATAACGCCGGCCATGCCATCGGAGCCATATAATAAGGAGCCGGGGCCCTTAATGATTTCGGCCCGGTCGATGCTGTACTCGTCTACCTCAATGCCGTGCTCGTCGCCCCACTGCTGGCCTTCCTGCTTGGCGCCGTTGTTCAGGGTAATAACGCGGTTGGCACTCAGCCCCCGAATAACGGGCTTGCTGATGGCCGCACCGGTGGTAAGCTGCGACACGCCCGGCGTGCGGGCAATGGCGTCTACCACGTTGGTGGCCGCGGTCTGGTTTAGCCGGGTGCGGTCTACTACGGTGGTGGGCACCGGCGAGCGGCGCATTTCCGTAGAAGCCGACACCCCTGTAACCACTACCTGCCCGATTTCGGTGGCTGCCGTAGTCAGGGCAAACGCCAAGGGCTGGCCGCTGCCGGTATCCACGGTGCGCACTACGTTGCCGTAGCCCAAGGAGCGTATTTGCACCAGAAAGCGGCCGCGGGGCAGGTTCGCAAACGCAAAGCGGCCGTCGGCATCGGTAGCGGTAACTTGGCGCAGGTCGGGGAACAGAACGGTGGCTCCGGGAATAGGCTGCTGCGTGGCCTGGTCGATAACTCGCCCGGTTACAGGGGCCGAGGCCGTGGTGCGGGCAGGCGTGGTGGGTTGAGCCGTTGCCACCTGGCCCAGTAACAGCAAGCCAAGTAGCAGAAAGATTCGGAGCATGGAGTAGAAAAGCTGGATGCGAATGAACGGGAAAAAGCCTGCGAGGATGCGCCCCGAAAAAGAAAACACCGGCTAGAAGCCGGTGTCTTACCCAAACTCTCCATAACCAAACCAAGGAGAAGCTGGTAGGAGCGGGGCCAGCCCACTCCTTAATAACAAGAAGCCTTTATTGCACCGTCACGGGAATGGTGGCCTCCACGTCGCTCGAACCAGGACCGGCCGTGCCGTTTTTGGTACCCGGCTGGTGGCGCAGCGTGATTTTGAGTGAACCGGTAGCTGCGGCGTTGGCCCGCAGCGTGGTTGCGAGGCCCACTTCCAGGTTACGGGAGTCGCGGTCGGTGCGGGTGATGGTGAGCAGCCCGACGGGGTTGGGTTCGTATACCACCAAGTGCTCGTCTTTCTCGGCCGCTACTTCGGCTGTAATGTCTTCGGCCGGGTTTTTTGTCTCGTTCAGGAAAACCACCGTGCCCGTGTAGGTGGTATTGGGCACCAGGCGCAGCGTGCCCACGGTGGGGGCGTTGCCGCCGCTGCCGTCGAGGTCTTTGTACTCGGCCGTAACCGCTGGCCCGCCGCCACTGGGCGTGAGGGTGTAGCGCACGGTAGTAATAAGCTCTTCCTCCTCTTCTGGCTCAGGCTCGTTTTTGTCATCGTCGCAGGAAGCCAGCATCAAAGGAGTGGCCAGCAACAGGGCAGACAGGAAGGGGCGGAACAAGGAATTTTTCATGGGTTGAAACGTGAGAAAAGTGAAGTGAGAAGTGTTTTAGTGAACTGGTCGACCAAATACCAAGGGTGCACGCAGACGCAGCGTCACGTTGCGGCCCAGGTCTTCGGCGAAGTAGCGGTAGCGGTTGAGGTAGTCGCGGTACCGCTCGTTGAGCAGGTTGGTGCCCGTTATGCTTATGGTAAGTGGTGTGCGGCCCAGCTGCAGCGTTCCGCCCAGTTCTGCACCAAGCAGGCCATAACCGTCGGGGGCTGCCTGCAGGTCGTAAGTCGCGCTCGGAACCCGGGTTTGCCGACGGGTAGCGGCAAAGCTGAGCCCGATAAAGCGCTGACGCAGACGGGCGTTGGCCCGGTCGGGCCAGCTGTGTTGCATTCCGGCTTCGAAACGGTCGGCGGGCATAAACACCAGGTACTCGTTCAGCTGGCGGTTACGGGCACGCAGCAAAGCGGCTTTGCCCGTGAACAGCCACCGGGACGTAGGCTGGTAGCTGAAGCTAACGTCGAGGCCGCGCAGCACGGCGTCGCTTTGCTGGGTACGCCAGCGCGGAAATGCCCCTTGAATGGTCTGCACCGTGTCGCTCACCACTTGGTAGAGGTAGCCGTCGATGGTGTTTTGGTAGAGCGTCAGCTCGCCGTTGAAGCGGGCGTTGTCGTGCAGGGTGGCGGTAAGGCTGAGGTTGCGTGCCGTTTCCGGCCGTAGCTCTGGGGCGCCGTCGGAGCGGTCTACGTCGTATCCTTCTTCGTAAATGCCGCTGTGCAGGCCCTGGGCGTACCGTTCGTTAGCGGCGGGGGCGCGGCGCACCAGGGCGGCGTCGGCGCGCAGCGCGAAGTGAGGCTGCACGTCGTACACCATGCCCACCGAGGCCGCCGGCGTCCAGAGCCGGAAGCGGCGCCGTTCCACGGCGCGCAACAGGCTGTCGTTCACCACGGCTCGGGTAAGGCGTTCGGTGCGCAGGTCGCGTATGTCAACTCGCAGGCCTGCTTCCAGCAGTACCCGCCCGCGTTGCCAGTGTTCCACGGCAAAAGCGCCACCCACGCGGTTGGTGTAAAACGGAATAAACTGCCGGCTGCGTGGCGCGTAACGGTTGCGCTGGTAGGTACCGCTTACTCCAAATGTTCCACCAAAATCGCCCCAGTGCGGATGTTCCCAGGCCACCTCGGCGGTGGTAGTACCGTTTTGGTAGCTAAGTTGTGGGCGGTTGGCGCGAGCGGCGTCGCTGGTGGCACGTACCACGTCAAACTCGTCGCGTTGGTCGTTTTGGTGGGCCAGGGTAGAGGTCAGCCGTCCGCCAAAACCAGGCTTCACAAAGCCCGTGAGCTTAAATAAATCGTGGCGCACATGTTGGTAAGGGCGGTCAATTTGGTACGAAAAGCGGCCATCGGTTAGCGGGCGGCCGCGGGTTATGGCCGCCCGCAAATCGGTAGGATTGCCCACAATGGCCGTGCTCAACAGGCCCGTACGAGCATTAAAACGGCTGAAAAAAGCTTCAACCCCGTACTGCTCGCGGCGCCAGCCCGCCGCCGCCGCCGCGTTTTGTTCGCGCAGGCCGGTGTTGTCGAGCCAATAATCGGGGGTGCGGGCGTTGCCTGCCTGCCGCACGGTGCCCTGTACCCGCCAGCTCAGGGCCGGTAGCTGGCGAACATTGCCTTCAAGCGTGGCGTGCAGCGCGCCTAGGCCGTTGTTGGAAGCCGCTACGGCGTGGACCTCGCCGTTTACGCCGGCCGTATCGGGTAAGGGCCGGGGCTGCACCAATACTACCCCGCCCATGGCGTCGGAACCGTAGCGCACGCCGTCGGCACCCTTCACCACCGTTAGCTGGGAGGCCACAAACGGGTCTATTTCGGGGCCGTGCTCCTGGCCCCATTGTTGGCCTTCCTGCCGCACGCCGTTGTTAATAATGGCTACGCGGTTGGAGTGCAGGCCGTGAATAACAGGCTTGAAGATGCCGGGTCCGGTTTGCAACGCCGATACGCCCACAATTCGGCGCAGCGCCTCGCCCAGTGCCTGCCCACGGGTTTGCTCCAGTTCCCGGCCGCTAAGGCTGGTCTGGGCATGGGGGGTGGGAGTAGCCACTCGTTCGCCGTGCACCACGGCGCCGCGTAGCGTTACGGCATTGGGGTGCAGCTGGAAGTTGCGCACGGCAGCGCCGGTCACGCGCAGCTCGGCTTCCTCCGGCCGGTAGCCAATAAAGCTGACCTGCACGCGGTAAGTGCCCGAACACACGTGAAAATGGAAGTGGCCGTCGGCGTCGGTTTGAGTGGCTTCCTGGCTGGGCAGTAAAACTACCGTAGCGCCAGCCAACCCCTCACGCGACTCATGATCGGTGATACGGCCTGCCAGGGGCAAGGTGCACGGGGCTTGGGCAGCGCTGAAAGGCACTGCTCCCAGCCACAGCCCCGCCAATAGCAGGACCGCCACAAGGCGGAAAATCATGGAAAGGGGGAATAGCCCGAAGAAGGGACCGGCCGTTGCCAATGCGCAGGGGACGTCTTAACCGACGTAGCTGCGAGCAACTGACCATAGCGCGTGTAAGCACAGGCTTACACGGCTGCCCGCGCGGCTAAGCGCGCAGCAATTCAGGCTTGCGCGGGCGGGCCGCGCAGGTGCGCCGCCGTGGGCGCGGTAGTGGCCCAAACTGATTCTTGGGCCTGCGACGAAAGTGGAGCGTAACGTACCTGCACGGGCAGGAAAACCAGTTCCGACGAGGCTTGGAAAGGCACGTCGTAAAGGTGGTCGACACCGCAGTGCTGGTGCTTCTGCGTGAGCAAGGCCTTAGCGCCCCGTCCCTCGTGGGCTGCTTCACGCTCGGTGTGCTGGTGCGTATGCAGGGCTAAAATCCACGCCTCCGGCACCAACACCCGCATAAAGCAGGCGAGTAGTACCAGAGCCAAACGGGACCGAAGCGTGTGCATAGAGCAGAACCGATTGCGTCAAAGATAGGATTTATCCGAAATGACAGCCTGCCCACTGACGCAAGCGAGAAGAATTAGTTGCCTTGTGGCTGCGTGATGGGTAACACCAAACGAGCAATTTCGTTTGAAGAAAGCCCACTTTAACCACCCTTCGATGATGAGAAAGTTACCCGTTTGGCTTTTGCGTTCCGTTGCCCGTTTGCTACACGCCAGGTCTAGGCCCGCCGATTCGGCTGAAAACCTATTTATTTAACCCGCACTTAGTCAGAAAGATCTGCGACTTAGGCGGGCACTTGCCGTCGTTCACCGAAAATTTGCGCAACTGTTGGTTAAAGGTTCTTTCTTCAATGAAAGAGCCTTTAACTATTTACCAGTATGGTCGTTTCATCGATTGAGCCGTGGGTGTTATCCTTTGATCCGCAGTGGTTATTACTGCGTCAACGCTGGAACGGGCATTACAGCCGTTCTACTTTTCGGGCCGATGTGGAGCGGGTGGTGCAGCAACTGCAGGAGTGGCGTGTACGGCGCTGGCTGGTTGATTTGAACGGCATGCCGCACCTCAGCCTGGAAGACCAGATGTGGTTTGCCACGGTGGTTGTGCCCGTGCTGGCCACGCTGCCCATCAAGAGCTTAGCGGTGGTGTTCAGCAGCAGTTTTCACAACCAGCGCGCCGTGGAAAGCATGGCCGAAACGGAAGCCCGTTACATCCGGTGCGACATGCAGTTTTTTGCCGATGTCCAAGCCGCCGATGAGTGGCTGGTAAATCCCGATGCTCCAAAACTATTCGTGCCGGAGCCCAAGTGGCGGATGTCGGCTTGAGCACTAGAACCCAATGGTTGGCCGGTGCGCCAAGCAGCCGGGCGTGGCAATGCGGCAGTTGTAAACAAAGTCCGGCTGTCAAGTTGGCGCTAAAGCCGGGACGCAGGTAGGCATGGACCGAGGTTTGAAGAGCTGGCTCCGCGCCGTTTTGGGCGTAAACCTGTTTTCCTGAACCTCAAACCTGCTTCGCTAAACTGCTATGCAAGAAACCGGTAGCATCTCGATCCACACCGAGAATATCTTCCCCATCATTAAGAAATTCCTGTACTCCGACCACGAGATTTTTCTCCGTGAGTTGGTGTCGAACGCCGTGGATGCCACGCAGAAGCTGAAAAGCCTCGCGCAGCTGGGCGAGTACCAAGGGGAAGCCGGCGAGCTGAAAGTGACGGTAAGCGTCGACAAAGAAGCCCGCACCATTACCGTGTCGGACCGCGGCATCGGCATGACGGCCGAGGAAATCAAGAAGTACATCAACCAGATTGCCTTCTCCGGGGCCACCGAGTTCGTGGAGAAGTACAAGGACAAAGACGCCGCCGCCAAAGACCAGATTATCGGTCAGTTCGGCTTGGGTTTCTACTCCGCCTTCATGGTAGCCAAGGAGGTCGAAATCTTCTCCAAGAGCTTCCGCGAGGGCACCGAAGCCGCCCGCTGGATTTGTGACGGCAGCACGGAATTTACCCTCGAAACCACCGAGAAGGCCGAGCGCGGTACCGACGTGGTGCTACACGTGGCCGAAGACTCCGACGAGTTTCTGGAGCCCCAGCGCCTGCGCACCATTCTCACCAAGTACTGCAAGTTCCTCCCTATCCCCATCGAGTTCGAGGGCGAGGTAATCAACCAAACGCAGCCGATCTGGACCAAGCAGCCCGCCGAGCTGACCGACGAGGACTACACCAAGTTCTACCAGGAGCTGTACCCTTTCTCCGACGCGCCGCTGTTCTGGATTCACCTGAACGTGGACTACCCCTTCAACCTGACGGGTATTCTATACTTCCCGAAAGTGAAGGACGAGCTGCAGCTGCAGCGCAACAAGATTCAGCTCTACTCGCGCCAGGTGTTCATTACCGACGAGGTGAAGGACGTGGTGCCCGAGTTCCTGATGCTGCTCCACGGCGTGCTCGACTCGCCCGATATTCCGCTGAATGTGTCGCGCAGCTTCCTGCAAGCCGATGCCAACGTGCGGAAAATCAACCAGTACATCACCAAGAAGGTAGCCGACAAGCTGGCCGAAATCTTCCGCAAAGAACGTAGCTCGTTCGAGGAAAAGTGGGGCGACATCGGCATGTTCGTGAAGTACGGCATGCTCTCCGACGACAAGTTCTACGACCGCGCCAAAGACATTGCGCTGGTGCAGAACGTGAGCGGCAAGTTCTTTACCCTGAACGAGTACAAAGAGCAAGTACAAGCCAACCAGCAGGACAAGAACGAGCAAACCGTGCTCCTCTACACCACCGACGCCGAAGCCCAGCACGCCTACGTGGTAGCAGCCCAGGACCGCGGTTACGACGTGCTTAAGCTCGACGGCGTGCTCGACTCGCACTTCATCGGTTTGCTGGAGCAGAAGCTGGAGAAAACCACCTTTAAGCGCGTGGATGCCGACACGGTGAGCAAGCTCATCGAGAAGGACGAAACCACCGAAAGCGTGCTGACCGACGACGAGAAAACCAAGTTGCAGGAGCTCTTCGCCAAGGCCATCAACAACCCCCAGATGAACGTGCAGGTGGATGCCATGGCTCCGCAGGATGCCCCGGTTATCATCACGCTGCCCGAGTTCATGCGCCGCATGAAAGACATGCAGCGAGCCGGCGGTGGAGGCGGCATGGCTATGTTCGGCTCCTTGCCCGATAGCTACACCGTGAGCGTAAACGCCAACAATCCGGTGGCCCAACGCGTGCTGAAAGCCGACGACGAAGCCGCCGCCAAGCTAGCCAAGCAAGCCTTCGATCTGGCCTTGCTGGCCCAAGGCATGCTGAAAGGCGAGGCCCTCACGGCTTTCGTGAAGCGTAGTGCCGATTTGCTAGCCGCCGAATAAACGTAGCACCCGAACGCAGCGAAGGACCTTACCCCGTTAGAACCAGCGGGGTAAGGTCCTTCGCTGCGTTCGGGCTGACGGCTCTGGGGTTGTATAGCCAATTTCAATGACGGGCACTATCAACCCCTATCTTTACGTTTCGCACTTCGATACCCGCCTGCCTTACCCAATGCGTCCGATTCGCTTGTTGCCAGCCTTTCTGGGGCTAATATTTCTGCTCGGTGCCTGCGCCAAGAAAACCGTTTCGTTCAACAGCCGGCCCGATGTGCCTGCCACGTCGCTGCTGGCCAGCACCGATTCTTTGGCCTCGACGCGTGACACAACCAACGCGCCTTCGCTAAGCACGGCTAAAAAGCTAACGAAAGAGGAAGAGCGAAAAGCCGCCGAAAAACAGAAGGAAAGCCAGCGGAAATCGGCCAAGAAAAAGAAGAACATTTTCCTGGGCGAGCGAATCAAGAAAGGCTACTCCAAGTCGGGTGCGAAAGGGCGAAATCAGATAATAGAGGTTTTCTATTATCTGAAAGTGCCCAAGCAGCCTAACACGTACGCTCCCACTAAGTGGTACTTTAATCCGGCCAAAAAGCGCATCTATAAAGACGGCGCCGAGCAGGATCTGACCAAAGTGAAGGTGCTGCACGGCCCGTACAAGAAAATGCAGGGCGGCAAAGTCGTCGAAACCGGCTTCTATAATGTGGGTACACGCCACCTGCGGTGGGAGCGGTTGACCAAGGAAAACATTCTGGTTTCCAAAGTCCATTACGAGCAGGGTTACCCGCGTGACGCCAACATTAGCTACTACGACGGTGGCCGCACCATGATTAAGGAGGTAATTCCCTACATCGACGGCAAACTCGAGGGCGAATACGTGAGCTTCAAGCCTAATGGGCAGCTCGACTGGACCGGACAGTTCGAGAACGGGCGGAAAGTTGGTAACTGGACCAAATACTGGGGGTTCCGTAACCGCCGTCACTACGAGTACGAGTACGGCGAATCGGGCTACGAGCCCGAAACCGAGCCAGTGCTGATGAAGGAGTACAACCGCAACGGCGTACTCATTTACGAGAAGGACAAGCTCGACAAGCGCGAAGCCGACGCTAAGAACCCCAGTCTGCCGCGCCGCAATTAAAACGCGTCTTCGAAGTGTTCAACGCGGAACCCCCCGGTAGTAGGGGTGAGGGCTAGGATGTCGAAACGGATATCGGCCAGCCAGTTGGTACTGAGCAGGTAGTGCTCGGCGGCGCGGCGCACGCGCTGCTGCTGGGCGAGTGTTACGCTTTGCTCGGGGAAGCCGTAGCGCAGGTCGCTACGAACTTTCACTTCCACAAACACCAGTCGCTTGCCGCCTTGTTGGGCTATTAAGTCTATTTCGGCCCGACCGTGTCGGTAATTGCGCGCCACCACGGTGTATCCTTGAGTGGTAAGAAAATCGGCGGCGGCTTGTTCGCCCGTGGCGCCGAGGTGGGCAGAAGTAGGCATGTGCAAACCGGGCTATTCCCCGAAAGGGTCCTTAATCTACTACCTTTGCAGGGCTCCTCCTGATAAAGGTACCGAGCCGCAGTTGGGGAGGTACTGCTCCTGAAAAGCAGCAAAATGCTCTTTTGGAGGTGTTTTTGCTAATGCACAACACCGCTGACAAGCAACTACTTACTTAATTGCACTTACCAGCTTCGGCTAACTGCTTTTTCCGCGTATGTCCCAGTCCGTTGCCCTTCCCTCGTCCGCAGCCGATAACCTGGCCACTGCCGGGCATAACGCATTCGGGGTACAGCGTGTGGAGCTGGAGCGTTTGGGCCGCGTAGAATACGAGCCTACCTGGGCGTACCAGGAAGAGTTGTTGGCAGCGGCCGTTGCCATAAAAACGCGCAACCGCCAGCACGAAACCGCTGGTACGCCCCCCGAGCTAACGCCCAACCGCTTGTTGCTCTGCGAGCATCCGCCCGTGTATACTTTGGGCAAAAGCGGTAAGCCCGAGCACCTGCTGTTGAATGAAACCGGTCTGGCAGCCCACGGGGCCACATTTCACCGCATAAACCGCGGCGGCGACATAACCTTCCACGGCCCCGGTCAACTCGTCGGTTACCCCATCCTCGACCTCGAAAACTTCAAGCCCGACATTCACTGGTACCTGCGCACGCTTGAAGAAGCCGTTATCTTAACCTTGGCCGATTATGGCCTTTCCGCCGGTCGCATCGCAGGCTTAACCGGCGTGTGGTTCGATTACGAAGCCGGCGCGCCCAACCCGCGTAAGATTTGCGCCATGGGTGTAAAATGCAGCCGCTGGGTAACGATGCACGGTTTTGCTTTGAACATTAACACCGATTTGAGCTACTTCGGGCATATCGTACCCTGTGGTATTACCGACAAGGCCGTGACTTCGCTGGCCCAGGAACTTGGCCATCCTGTGCCTATGCGGGAAGTAGAAGACCGTTTTCTGCCGCATTTGGCGGAACTCATGGGGGCGGAAATCGTTGAAAAAGCTTCATGAAAAAAGACATACCCTTCGAGCCCGTAGAGGGCGTGGCGGTGGCGGTAGTGCCCGATGAGGCCGCCGCAGTAGAGCAAGGCAAAGCGGGGTGGTTGGTGTACCTCATTAACTACAACGACTTCGCGCTCAGCAACGTCATCATCAGCTCTAACGGCTACGGCCTCGATGCCAGTGGGCATACTGTGCGCACTTCCACGTTGCGCCATCACTTTCCGGAAGTAGAGCCGCAGTCTGCCGTTCCCATCGAACCCATCGACCCCGCTTTATTTCACCTCAACAACCAGTACTGGGTAAGCTACTACCGTGGTACCCAGATTTTCGACAAGAAGTACGTTTTCGTGCCCGATTCCATTGTGCCCGATAACCTGATACCCATTGCGTTGCTGGGGCGCGAAGGGGTGTTACACAGCTGAGTCGCATCTGCTTCAGTACCTGTTGCGTAACTTTACCCGCTCACAACCAATTTATGAAGACAGACGTCGTGACGTTGGGACTGGCTTTCCTCTGGGCCTTTTTGGTAGCCCTGTTTGCCGTGCCGTCCGTCATTTACATTGCCCACCTCAAGAACATGCTCGACCAGCCTAATAAGCGGACGGTGCATGCCTTGCTTACCCCCCGTTTGGGGGGCGTAGCCATTTTTGCCGGCTTCATGTCGGCCCTCACCATTTTCGCCGATCTGAACAATGGCGTCCAGCATTTACTTGCCGGCTGCATTGTGCTGTTTTTCGTGGGGCTTAAGGACGATTTGGTTTCCATCTCGGCCTCCAAGAAGCTCATTGGCCAGCTTTTGGCTACCGGCATTGTAATGTTTATGGCCGATGTGCGCGTAACCAGCTTTCAAGGCATTTTCGGCATACACGAATTGCCCATAGGAGTAAGTTACGCCTTTACTTTTCTTGCCATTACGGGCATCACCAACGCCGTAAATCTCATCGACGGGCTCGATGGATTAGCCGGCTCCGTGGTCATCATTATTGTGGCCACGTTTGGGTATTATTTCTACCGTTACGGCGGGGAAAACTTCAGCAACTACGTGTTTGTGGCGGTGTGCGTAATAGGCGGCATCTTAGGCTTTTTGCGCTACAACTTTCACAAGGCCACTATCTTCATGGGCGACACGGGCTCATTGATGTGCGGCTTTATTGTGTCGGTGCTCACCATCCAGTTTATCGAAATGGGCGTAACCACCAGTCAGCCTTTCGGCACGGCTAATCCGGCCGTGGCAATTGGTATTCTGTTCGTCCCATTGTTTGATACGCTACGGGTATTCACGGTACGGGTGTTAAAAGGAACCTCGCCTTTCACTCCGGATAAAAACCACATTCACCACCGAATCTTAGCCATGGGCTTCCAGCAAATTAGCACCGTGCTGCTGCTGGCTCTGCTCAACTTGGTGGTCATCCTGTTCGTCATCAACTTCGCCATACAGGGCAACACGCTGATCATTGCTGCCCTGCTGGTTTTCTCACTTGCTCTAAGTGTCTTTCTTGGGACGTACCGCAGCCGCAGTTCCCAACAGCGCGTGGCTTCATAGTTCTCTTCGGAAGCTACGCCGGTTTGTTTTGTGGCCCGTTTGCTGGCTGCTTTGGCTTGGTGTGTACCCGGCATCGGCCATCGAATACCGGCCTTTGCCACCCGTGGCACCCGTCGGCATTACTTCCGATTGGCTGATTTTCGATGCCTCGCGCAATGCCTTGGTGCTGTACCTGCCGGGTTATCATACGCCTACGCAGGCGTATTATCAGTGGGTTGACATCACCCCTCAACGACCGTTGCCGGTCACCTTCACGGCGCAGAAGTCATTAAGCCTCTTCCTCGATAACCAGCTGGTCTTTACCGCGCCACGGTCATCGTCATACACACTGGACCTGAGTCGTTTGCTTCCGGCTGGTGCTACTACGGGCAAGCACTTGCTCTGCGTCTGGCACCCCGAGGCTTCGCCGAACTACGTTTCCTTCGTTAATGAGCTGCCGCAGAGTGCGTCGGTGGCCTTTAAAAACAACAGCGCTGCCTCCAGTTGGCAGCCGCAAGCCAAGGTCCCTATCTATCAGGGGCAAAACGTTTTTCTGTGTTTTTTGCTTTTAGTTGGCCTTTTATACGGCGGAATTCGCACGGCATATCAGCCCGGCTTCGCTCGTATCTACGAGCTTTGGAGTAATGCCCCCGGCGAACAAAACTTCCTGACCCGCCCCACCATTACTTGGCTAAACTTGGTATTGGTGTTGGTTTTTGCTTTATCGTTTGCCCTGTTGCTTACGGCTATTCACACCAACGTTCAGAACGTTCTTATCCTACGGCGCTTGTTTGCCGTCCCCGAGTCCGATTTGGTTATCCGAGTGTTGCTGTACACTCTGCTCGTCAGTGCCTTCGTGCTGCTGCGGTTTCTTTTCCTGGCCCTTATGGGATACATCTTTGATTTATCCCCGCTCGTCACGCCCCAGTACCGCGAATTCGTGCGCAGTATTCTGTTTATGGGGTTCTTTTTGCCGGGGGTTATGCTACTCTACTTAATCCTCAACCAATCGTGGTCGGAGGGGGTATTGTGGGTTTCCAATGGTGTGGTAACCATTATGTTGTTAGCAACAGTAGCGCGGGTTGCCCGAACTATTCATCGACGTACCTCCCTGCTAAATCTGCATTTGTTTTCGTACTTTTGCGCCACGGAAATCATCCCTTTAGCCATTTTGCTTAAGGTTTTAGTTTTCACTTACTGATTTTCGAGCGGCGGCATGTCGCGTACACCCCTCAGTATTGCTCAAAGTTTACCTTCTTCTTTCTTATGGCCGAGAGCACAGATAAGCCGGGAACGGGTCGGCATGCGCAACGCATCCGTAGTATCCTGGTGACCCAACCAAAGCCGGCTAACGATGTATCGCCTTACTTTGCTATTGCTGAAAAATACGGCATCAAAGTAGACTTTCGCGAATTCATTCAAGTAGATCCTGTCTCCTACAAGGATTTTCGCAAAGAGAAGGTAAATATCCTCGACCACTCAGCCGTTATCTTCACCAGCCGCAATGCGGTAGATCATTTCTTTCGCATCTGCCAGGAAGCGAAAATTGAAATGCCCGCCGAGATGAAATACTTCTGTATCTCGGAGCAAACGGCAAACTACCTGCAGAAATACATAGTGCTGCGTAAGCGCAAACTGTTCGTTGGGCTACGTACGGCAGTTGATCTGTTCGATGTAATTAAGAAGCACAAGAGCGAGACGTTTCTTTACCCGTGCTCCGATATCCGGAAGGACGATATTCCGGAGTTCATGCGAGCTAATGGTTTCAAGTTCACCGAGGCCGTTATCTACCGGACTGTAGCCAGCGACTTATCCGATCTGTCGGATGTGAAGTACGACTGTCTGGCCTTCTTCAGCCCCTCCGGTATTAGCTCCCTTTTCATCAACTTCCCGGATTTCGTTCAGGAGGGCACCCGTATTGCTGCCTTCGGCCCGACCACGGCCAAAGCAGTACGTGATGCCGGCTTGGAATTGGATATTGAGGCTCCACACCCCAATGCGCCTTCAATGACGGGAGCAATTGAAGCGTATATCCGCTACCACCACGGTGCTGAAATTGCCAAAGACCAATCTCGGAACAATAAGCAAAAAGCGTAATCACGCTTTAATGGCTTGATTATAAAGGAGAAGCAAAATTTTTTGCTTCTCCTTTTGTTTTTTGGCATCCGTTTGTTGCAGGAGCAAAATTCTTTACATTTGAAAACACTTACGTTGACCACCCCATCGTAACGTTCCAAACCACCCGCTTTCATATGAAGGGAACTCTACTTGCCACCCTGCTGCTCACGGCTGCAGCCTCCACTGCATTTGCGCAGCAGCAACCCCAGTTTAGCCATTATGGATTTAATGGCATGTATCTTAACCCTGCTTATGCGGGCATTAAAGGTCAGGGCGACGTTACTGCCATCGTCCGTAACCAGTACTTTAACTACAAGGGTACTATCGATTCAGGAGGCGATGAAAAGGTGGGTGTACTCACCGCGAACTTGCCTATTGCTGCCATCGGCGGGGGTATAGGCCTAACGATTTACCACGATATCATTGCGGAACAAGGCATCACAACGGGCGCCTTATCATATTCCAAACACTTCAAAGTAGGAGAAGAAGGCCGTTTAGGCTTAGGTATTCAAGGCATTTTTCACAACATCAATCACGGCCAGTATCGCGCCGTCGATGCGAATGACCCGAACGTACCTATCAACAGTTCCGACCGCAAAGTAGACGCTGGTATCGGGGTATGGTATGAGTCGCCTCGTTGGTATGGCGGATTGAGCGTAAATAATTTGTTGCGTTCGAAATTCCAGTTCCAAAGCGAAGGTGGAGGAAATACAGCGCAAATGTCGGCAGCTAATCACGGCTACTTAACCCTCGGTTATAATTTCGACCTCACCGATGCCATCGTTTTAACCCCTACAGGTATTGCGAAACTAGTTATCCCGGGCAAGTCAGGCTTCACGCTGGATAACAACTCGTTCGAACTCGGCGCTCGTGCCACGATCAACGATAAGTTCTGGGGAGGCCTTGGTTACCGCTTCGAGGAATCCTTTACCGGTATGGCTGGCATTGCCTTTGCTAAGGACAATGCGCTCCGCCTGGGATACGCCTTCGACTTTATTGCATTTAATCAGGATGCGCGAGCTACCAGTTCGCATGAAATCATGTTGTCGTATCGTTTGCCCAAACCTGGGCTCGCCGTACGCCCCGCTGTTCGCACCCCGCGCTACAGCTTTTAATTTACCCCACAGCGACCGTCTATATTGATGTTCAGTTGGTGTAAGCCTATCTTTTTAGGCCTTGTAAAATAACCTAACAGCATCGGCCGTTTACCGAGCACTCTAACCGCTTCGTAGACAAACCGATGTGGTTAGGCGAAAGGCTTGCGTATGAAAGCCTTTGTCACTAAATTTGCCAACTGCAAAATTGGAATCTTTGGGTACCGCCTCCTGTACAGTCACTATCACCCTCACATGAACAAGTTTTTCGCTTTGCCCTTCATTGCCTACGTGGCATTAATGTTGGGCGGCTGTAGTTTCAGCAAAGGTCCCCAGGGCGACTTGGTGGGTGCTGAAGATCGGCCCGAATTTAACCCGCAGGAGGTGCCGTTTGGCATGGTTCCTTGCCCAGGTGGTACCTTCCACATGGGTCAAACTGACGAGGACATTGCGGCCTCAATGGTAAACATGAACAAGCAGGTGACCATCGCCGGCTTTTACATGGATGAGACGGAAATCACGAATAACGAGTACCGTCAGTTCATGAATGCTATTCTCCAAGATTCCATTGACATCTTGGGCCAGGAATACATCATGACCGAATTGTATCCGGATACAACCGTGTGGGTGCGTGATTTTACCTACCACATGGGTGACCCTTTGATGGAGTATTATTACTCTCACCCCGCCTTCGATGATTACCCGGTAGTGGGTGTTGATTGGTTCGCTGCTAAATATTTCTGCAGCTGGCGCACAAAGAATAAGAACACGGCTGCTGCTGAAGAGGGCGTGGCTGGTGTGCCCGGTTTCCGTTTGCCTTCGGAGGCAGAATGGGAATACGCAGCTCGTGGTGGACGCGAATTGGCTACGTTCCCTTGGGGTGGACCGTACCTGCGCAACTCAAAAGGTTGTATGCTGGCGAACTTTAAACCCGGTCGCGGCGATTATGCAAGCGACGGATTTGCTTACACCTCGCCAGTAGGAGCATACTTCCCGAATGATTTTGGCCTGTACGATATGGCAGGTAACGTATCGGAGTGGTGCGATGATGCTTACATGGAGGCTACAATGCCAGTCGTGTGGGACATGAACCCCACTAACCCCGACGATAACGAGCCGCGCAAAGTGGTTCGTGGTGGTTCCTGGAAAGACATTGCGTATTTCCTCGAAACTGGTACGCGTAACTTCGAATACCAGGACTCGGCCCGCTCTTACATTGGCTTCCGTTGCACCATGATCCAGATTGGCATGGGCACTAACACGGCCTTGTAATTCCTTCCCTGCTTTTTCACACGACACCCACCTCTTTCAAAGAATTACTTAAAAATGGCACAAAAAGGAAGCTTCCTTTATGATGTGGTCATGCCGAAAGTTTACGGCCTTGGCGCAGCAGTTGTAATCATCGGCGCACTTTTCAAAATCATGCACTGGGATGGTGCTGACACGATGCTTATCGTGGGGTTGGGAACAGAAGCTCTAATCTTTGCTCTTAGTGCATTCCAGCCCACGTCGAAAGAGCCGGACTGGGCTTTGGTTTACCCACAGCTGTCGGAAGGCTACGACCCTTCGACGGGAGACAACTCGCTGGTTGACAACTCGGGCAAAGGCCTGACGCGCAAGCTCGACGACATGCTCAACGATGCCAATGTAACCCCGGATGCTATCCGTTCGCTGGGCGAAGGCCTGAACCGCTTGAGCACTACCACGGCGCAATTGAGCACCCTAGGTGATGCTACCAATGCTACAGACGAGTACACCCAGCGTGTACGCTCGGCTGCTCAGTCGCTGGATAACATTAACGTTGCTTACAAGCAAACTGCTGAAGCTATGACTGCAATGTCGAGCGCAACGGCTGATGCTAAGGAATACCACTTGCAAGTGCAGAACGTTACCAAGAACCTGGGCGCGCTGAATGCAGTGTACGAAATGGAACTTCAGGATGCCAACACGCACTTGAAGTCGATGAACAAGTTCTACGGCACTTTGAGCCAAGCCATGGAGAACTTGGTAACCGCTGGCAAAGACACCGAGCAGTTTAAGGATGAAGTTGCCAAGCTGACCGTCAACCTCAATTCGTTGAACCGCGTGTACGGCAACATGCTGAATGCTATGCGTGCTCCTAACTAATTGTTAGTAGTACATAATCAGCATCTTTCCAATCCACCCACACTAGAATTTAGGAACCCACTACAATGGCGGGAGGTAAAGAAACACCGCGGCAAAAGATGATTGGCATGATGTACTTGGTACTGACTGCCCTTCTTGCGCTGCAAGTAAACTCCGCAATCTTGCTTAAGTTCAAGTTTCTGGACGATAGCCTGCTTAACATCAACGAAAAGGTTACAGCAGACCACGACGGAACGGTTAAGAGCATTCAGGCACAGGTTGCGAAAAACCAGAACCAGAAGCAGGACTTAGCGGTACTGGAGCAAAGCAAGCAAGTTCGGGAGCGTACCAAGTCCATGATTTCGTATCTGCGTGGCGTACGTGACGAACTATTGGTGAAGACGGAAAACGTGAAAGGCAGCAACGTTTACAAAAACGTTAGCGCTGAGGATAAGGTAGCGATGTACATGCTTGGCGGTAAGAAAAACGGCGAAGCGTACAAGATGAAAGACGAGCTGAACAAGTACTCGGATTACATCAAGGGTTTCGCTCCCGATGCTAAGCCCTTGGCAATCGAGCCCAAAGACGACCCGTCGGTAACCAAGGACCAGAAAAACAAAAACTTCGCAGAACTGAACTTTGAGAATACTCCAGTAGTAGCTGCTCTGGCTGTTCTATCTCAGAAGGAAGCGGAAGTACTGAAGTACGAAGCCGATGCATTAGCTAAGCTGTCGGAAAAAGTAGGTGCTAAAACGATTGTATTCGACAAAATCGGAGCATTCGCCAGTGCTGAGTCCAACACGGTTGCGGCCGGTACCAAGTACAAGGCAGAGTTGTTCCTGACGGCTTCGGCTTCGAGCATCACTCCTGTAATGACCTTGAACGGTTCGCCGCTGAAGGTTGGTCCGGATGGCCGTGGCAAGATTGAATTCACGGCAACTCCCGGCGCGTTCGATGCTGCTGGCAACGCCAAGAAAACTTGGACGGGTACTGTGCGCATCCGCAATGCCGGACGTGATACTACGTTTAAGGTAACGGTACCATACGTGGTGTCGAAGCCGGTAATGCAGATTCAGTCGGCTTCGGTACAGGCATTGTACTTCAAGTGCGGTAACAAGCTGAATGTACAAGTACCTGCTTTGGGTGCTCAGTACAAGCCGGGCTTCTCGGCTTCGGGTGCTCAGGTTATTACGGGTGAAAAAACCGGTGACGTAACACTGGTTCCTAACTCCCGTGAAGTAACACTGAACGTAAGCAGCGGTGGTAATGCCATCGGCTCGCAAACTTTCCAAGTTCGCCCGGTTCCCAAGCCTGAAATCAAATGCATCGTGGGTGGCCGTGAGGCAAACGAGAAACAGGGTACGCCGATTACGGCTGTACGTAACCTGAGCTTGCGTGCCGTGGCCGACCAAGGTTTCCAGACTTTCCTGCCTGACGACGCTAAATACCGCGTTACGCGGTATGAAGTGACGTTGGTGCGTGGCAAGCGTCCCGTTTCGGGTTTCCCACGTGTAATCGATGGCCCGGAGGCTAACCTCAGCGACGTTGTTAACACGGCTCGTGAAGGTGACCGTCTGTACATTGAAGTGAAAGAAGTGCGCCGCATGAATTTCCGTGGCGAACAAGAGGAAGTGCGCGTGTCGAAGCAGTTCAACGTGCCGCTGATCTAAGCTTTTGCTGAACTAATTCCCCGCTCTTTTCGCTTAACCTCACATGAATAAGTTTCTTTCATTCGCCGCCTTAGCCGCTGGCTTGACGCTGTCGGTTTCGGCTTCAGCCCAAGAGCAGGCCACCACGGCCAGCAGCAACGGTTCGTACCGCCCCATTCCGAATTCCGATATCATGTTCCGCAAAACCGTATGGCGTGCCATCGATTTGCGCGAAAAGCAGAACAAGCCTATGTTCTCGGAAGGCAAGGAAATCAGCCGCGTCATTATGGAGGCGGTGAAGCGTGGCGAATTGCAAGCTTACAAAAACGACTCGCTCACGTCGACTTACAACCCGCAGGAAGTTTCGGCTAACATGTCGTACGCGGAAGCCTCTGCAGGCTTGAGCGACGAAGAAAAGGCGGCTGGCTTCACGCAGGATGATGTTGCTGCTGATGACGGCTGGGGTGCTCCAGCTCCTAAAAAAGGAGCTAAGGGCAAGAAAGCCGCTGCGCCAGTAAAAAAGGCGCCACCAGCACCGGTTTCATACGAGTACCGCTACAAAGACCTCTACCAGATGGAACTGAAGGAGGACATGATCTTTGATAAAAAGCGGTCGAGAATGTACCACGACATCAAAACCGTGACATTGTTGGTGCCCTCTACGTTGAGCTCTAACACCTCGGGTATTGAAAAGTCAATCGGTACTTTCAAGTACTCGGACTTGGTGCGTGTGTTCCGTGCCAATCCGGACAAAGCCATTTGGTTTAACCCTCAGAACGACGCCCAGCACAAAAACCTAGCTGATGCATTCGAACTGTGGCTGTTTAACTCCTACATCGTGAAGGTGTCGAACCCAAGTGATTCGCGTCTTGACGAAATCTACGGTGGCCAACAGCAAGGTGTACTGGCTGCTTCGCAAGCCGCAGCTGATCTGATCGAGTACGAATACAGCCTCTGGAGCTTCTAAGCAGAAAAAGTCCATTGCTTATAGTTCTTTAGAAAAACGAAAAGGCCCTGCCAATCTTGGCAGGGCCTTTTCGTTTATACATTGGCATAAACAGCTGAAGAGCTTCTTAGGGATTTAAGCCTTGGCTGGGGTATTAGAGTGAGTAATTATTCAGTAGGGGTAGTAGGAGTGGCGTTTTGCTGCTCTCGCTCGGCGAAATAGGTAAGCAAAACCCGAGCTTTAGCTTTACCTACTTCGGCTACCAGTTCAGTTTCGCTGAGCTCCTTGATTTTCTTGACGGACTTGAACTTGCTTAACAGTTTGTCAGCTGTAGCTGGCCCCAACCCTTTCACGTCAGTCAGCTCGGTTTTAAGCATGGCAGCGTCGCGGCGGGAGCGGTGGAAGGTGATGCCGAAGCGGTGGGCTTCGTCGCGCATGCGCTGAATGAGACGGAGGGTTTCGCTCTTTTTATCAATGTAAAGCGGCAGTGGGTCGTTGGGAACGTAGATTTCCTCGAGGCGCTTGGCAATACCAATGATGGGGATTTGGCCCCAGATGCCTAAGTCACGGAGAGCCTTGACACCCATACCCAATTGGCCTTTGCCGCCATCAACGATGATGAGTTGGGGCAGACTGGCTCCTTCGTCAAGCAAACGACGGTAGCGGCGCGTCACGATTTCGTACATCGAGTCGAAGTCGTTGGGCCCCACGACGGTCTTGATATGGAAGTGGCGGTAGTCCTTTTTGCTGGCCTTGGCGTTGCGGAAACACACCATAGCAGCCACGGGGTTGTCGCCCTGAAAGTTTGAGTTATCGAAGCACTCGATGTGACGTGGCAGGTCTTTCAGGCGGAGGTCCTTCTTGATGGTTTCCATGATGCGCACTTCGTTCACATCCTTGGACTTCTCGTTCATCGACTCCTTCTCCTTGCGCAGGTAGAGTACGTTTTTAATAGAGAGGTTCAGCAGCTTGCGTTTGTCACCAATTTCGGGAACGGCCACTTTCACGCCCGGTAGGGGCAGGTCGGGTAGTTCCACATTCACCAGGATTTCCCGCGACTCGCTTTCAAAATCCTGCCGTAGCTGCATGACCATAGGGGCCAGGATTTCAGGATCGGTTTCGTCGAGCTTTTTCTGAACCTCCAAGCTTTGTGTCTGGATAATGGAGCCGTTCATCACCTTCAGGTAATTGATGAAGGCCGATTTTTCATTGGACGCGATGCTGAACACGTCGATGTTCGACAGCGCGGGATTCACAACGGTTGACTTGGTTTGGAAGTCGTCGAGCTTGTCGAGCTTCACCTTGAACTGATGCGCTAACTCATACTGCTGATCCTGGGCCGCCTGCATCATGCGGTCTTTGAAATAACCTTTGGCCACGGTGAGGTTACCGGCCAGTATGTTGCGGATTTGCTGAATGTTCAGGTTATAGGTTTCTTCGTCAATGAGGTCCTGGCAAGGCCCCTTGCAGTTGCCCAAGTGATATTCAAGGCAAACCTTGTACTTGCCAGCCTCTACGTTTTCGCGTGAAAGGTTATAGGTGCAGGTACGCAGCGGATAGAGGGCCCGGATAAGCTCCAAAATCAAATTCATGCCCGTGACGCTCGCGTACGGGCCGTAGTAGCGCGAACCATCGTTGATCTTGTTGCGCGTGGGCAGAACGCGCGGAAACCGCTCGTTTGTGACGCACAAGTAGGGATAGGTCTTGCCGTCCTTCAGCAGGATGTTGTATTTGGGCTGGTGCTGCTTGATGAGGTTGTTTTCCAGCAGAAACGCATCCGATTCGGAGTCGACGATGGTAAACTCGATGCGGCGGATGTTTTTGACCAGCTGCTGGGTTTTCTTGTTGTGGTCCTGCTTGGTGAAGTAGCTGCTCACCCGCTTGCGCAAGTCCACGGCTTTGCCCACGTATATAATACGGCCTTCGTCGTCGAAGTATTTGTAGATGCCCGGGCGGTGGGGCAGTTGGCGAATCTGGTCTTGCAGGTATTCTTGAGCAGCCATAAGGGCAGATGCGGTAAGTCAGCAGGCATTTAAACTACCAAAACAACGGCGGGGTTGGCAGAATTCACTAGCATCCCACGGAGGTTGTACCGGGAGAGTAGTGCCCGCACCTTCGAGAGGCCCGTGACCATCGTTTGGCAACGAGGCGGCGTCGCCCGGTCGGGATGAGACGCCTGGGATGTGCCGAGGCGTAGTTGGGACGTGCGACTGAATGCATGCGGTGGAGCTTGGACCGTAAACGTAACGGTGCCACGACTTCGTAGTCGTGGCACCGTTACGTTTACCTAGGAGAGTGGGCGGTTGCAAATACGTGACGCTAGCTCGCGGTGGCAGAGCGAAGTGGCGTTGCGTGCGGCTAAATGTCTTCGTCGTCAATATCCTGCATGTCCACTTGGTTGAGCTTCTGCTCATACGGAATAGTGTCGCGGGTGCCGCCGTAGTAGCGCGAGCAGTCGATTTCAATGCTCAGCGGCTGCAAAGGCTTGGGGAAGTCGGCCGTGCTAATGCCGATTTGCTTGTTGTTAGCCAACACTTGCTTCATGAACAGACCGTAGATGGGCAGCGCCAGCCGCGACCCTTGCCCGTAAGAGCCGGTGCGGAAGTGAATGGAACGGTCTTCGCCGCCTACCCACATGCCGCACACCAGGTCGGGCGTCATGCCCATAAACCAAGCGTCGGAGTAGTTGGAAGTGGTGCCGGTTTTAGCCGCAATCTGGTTCTTGAATTTAAAGCCTCCGCGCAGAATGATGCTGGTGCCACCCTTCTCCTCCACGGCGCCACGCATCATGTGCGTCATCAGGTAGGCCGTTTCCTCGCCTAGGGCTTCCTTGGTTTGGGGCACAAATACACGTAGTTCATTGCCGTTTTTGTCCTCGATGCGCGTCACCATCATGGGCGAAGTCCATACGCCCTTGTTCACGAAGGTGCTGTAAGCGCCCGACAGCTCGTAAATGCTCACATCGGAAGAGCCAAAACCGACGGCGGGCACGGCCTCAATGGGCGATGTGATGCCCAAACGCTTGGCGTATGCCACCACGGTTTCGGGACCGAGCTTTTGCACCAGCCACGCCGTAATGGAGTTCATGGAGCGGGCCAAAGCTTCGCGTAGCGTGAACGTGCGGCCCGAAAAACTGCCTTCGAAGTTACGGGGCGTGTAAGCTGCCCGGCCGGCCACGGCGGGGAAAGTAGTAGCCACGTCGGGGCGCTGGTAGCAGGGCGAATAGCCCTGGTCGATGGCCGCAACGTACACAAATGGCTTGAAGGTGGAGCCTGGCTGACGCTTGCCCTGCTTTACGTGGTCGTACTTAATGTACTTGTAGTTAATACCACCTACCCATGCTTTAACCTGGCCGTTAAGCGGATTCATGGCCATAAAGCCGGCGTGCAACAGGCGTTTGTAGTACGCCAGCGAATCCATGGGTGACATCAACACCTCTTTCTCGCCGCCCTGCCAGGTAAACACCTTCATCTTGTACTTCTTGTTCAGGTAGTACTTAACAGAATCGGGGTTATCGGGGTAACGGGCCTGCAGGGCACGGTACCGCTCGGTGCGCTTGATGGAGGTGCTCAGGAAGTTCGGGATGAGCTTGCCGTTCTCGTCACGCCACGGCTGCTGGCCTTTCCAGTGGGCATCGAACCACTTTTGCTGCAGCTTCATATGGTCGGCCACGGCGGTTTCGGCATACTTCTGCATGCGCGAATCGATGGTGGTGTAAATCTTCAGGCCGTCGGCGTACAAATCGTGCTCGGTGTCCTTGGCCCATTCGCGCAGCATCTTGCTGACTTCGGTGCGGAAGTACGGCGCAATGCCTTCGTTCTGGTTTTCTACTTTGTAATCGAGCTTAATGGGCTTGGCAATGGCGCTGGTGTACGTCGGCTCGTCGATGTAGCCGTACTTGCGCATCTGGCTCAGCACCCAGTCGCGGCGGCGGCGGGAGCGTTCGGGGTTGCGCACGGGGTTAAACCACGAAGGCCCGTTCACGAGGCCCACCAGCGTAGCCGATTCCACCAGGCTCAGATCTTTGGGGCGCTTGTTGAAAAACGTTTTGGCCGCCGTGTGAATACCAAACGCGTTCGAGCCATACTCGGCCGTGTTCAGGTACATGCGCAGAATTTCGCGCTTGGTGTAGTTGCGTTCCAGGCGCACGGCCAAAATCCATTCCTTGGTTTTGGTGATGAGCATGCGCAAGCCGGGCACGTCGTTCAGGCGGCCGTCGTCGAGGTCTTCGCGGGTGCGAAACAGCAGTTTGGCCAGCTGTTGGCTAAGGGTAGAGCCGCCGCCGTTTTTACCGCCCCGCACAAAGCCCGTGGCTACGCGGGCCATGGCCTTGGGGTCGATGCCCGAATGCTCCTCAAAGCGGGCGTCTTCGGTGGCCACCAACGCATCGATGGTGCTCTGGGCCAGCTCCTGGTACTCCACGGGTGTGCGGTTCTCGCGGAAATACTTGCCCATTAGCACCCCATCGGCCGAATAGATTTCCGAAGCCAGCTCGCTCTTGGGGTTTTCGAGCGTTTTGAGGTTGGGCATGCGCCCAAACAGGTTCAGAAAGTTGATACTGACGGCAAAAACATAGAGCACGAAACCCAATATGCCGGCGCCAAATAGCACCCACAGGGTACGCGTAAGGGCTGAAAAACGCTCGGGACGATTGGGCTTGGCGCGAAAAGCAGGCTTGGACCGCGAAACAGTAGGGGACATGCCGGAGAATTACGGACGATAAGTTTGCTGGAAGAACTGCAGGTACTCCTCCAGATTGCCGCGCTGCAGCAGCACCGGCAGGTTGTCAATACCAATCAGAAAGGATTGGTAACCCGCGTTGCGCAGCTTCATGAGCGGGCCTTGCGGGCTGCGGAGCTTAAGTGCATAGCTCTGGGCCACTTTACTACCTGCCAGGGGCTGCACCACCAGCAAGGTGTTAGGACCAACCGTCTGGGGTTGAATCGTCAGGTTACTGGCTTTGTAAAACCGGTTGTTGTAAGCAACCAGCTGCGCTTGCAGGTCCTTGAACGTGGCGTTATCGGTAGGAAAGGAAATGACTACGGCCTGGGGAGCACTCAAGTCTGCTTTGTATGGGGACACAGGCGCAGGCGCAGGTTCGGTAACAGCTGCGGGTGTTCCGGCCGCTGCCGCTGGTTGCTCGGTTGTGGGCGTAGGTACGGGAGTAACAACGGCCGGCGCTGGTTTGGCTGTGCCTGCCGCCAAAGGTTTGTCGGTAGCAGAGGTGGCAGGTGTGCCCGATGAGGATTTCGTTGCGGTTGGCGCAGGTGTGGCAGTTGCAGCGGCCGGCTGTTTGGTCGGCGCTGAAATGGATGGCTCGTCGTCACCGGTAGAAATGCGCATGCGGTTTTCTATCTCGCCGGGGCGGAAGTAAGATACCCGCGGCTTTTCCGTCGAAGCCAAAGCACCGGCCAACTGACCGGCTTCATACTTGGCGTAGGCAGTCAAGTACTCCTGGGCTTTGGGTACCAGTGGGCTTTCGGGGTACTTTTTGGCGAAGGCATCTACCGCGGGTTTGTGGGCAGTGGGCGGCTGGGTGCGCAGCGTCAGCAGTAACTGTAGGTACTCTGCCCGGTCGTTCAAGTCAGTTTGCGGGTACTGCTTGCGGGCCCGTGCTACCGTGGCGGAAGCTTTCTTGAACTCCTGCTTCTTATACAGGGCAAAAGCCGAGTCGAGTACCACCGCCATTTGTTGGTTCGCTACCGATGTGCGGCGCAGGTACTCGGGGTCGGCCACCAGGCGGGCATACGACGAGTTGGGAAACTGCTCCCGCAGCTTCTGGGCGTATTGCTCGGCCCGCGGCGCATCGGGTACCTGTTGGTTTACCAGATAGGCGCTGTAGTACACTTCAGGCAAACGCTTGCTGGTGGGGAAGCGCTTTACAAACTGGTCGTACGTTTCCGCCGATTTGGGCAGCTCCTTCAATTGCTGGCTGTAAATAGCGGCCAGAGCGTAAGTAGCCTCTTCAATTTTTGCCTCGGCCTGCAATTGTTGCTCGGCCGTGAACGGAATCTGCTGGCGGTACTGGGCCACTAGGCCCGCGCGTTGCGTGGCCGGATCGGCTTGGGCCTGCGCCGGCGGGTTTACGTTGCTGTCGGCGTTACCCGCTACGGTTACCGGGGCCCCGCCGTTGGCAATGGGGGCTTGGGTAGCCAAGCTGCTCAGGCGCCAGTTGTCGGTGAGGGGCCGGTCGCCCCAGCGGCGCTGAAAGTCGCTGCGGGCCGTGCTCAGAGCCGTGGGGTTATCGAAATACCATTGGGCTCCGGTAGAAGCATTGGCAAAAGCCAACGGGTCGAGGTCGGGGTTGCCAGCGCGACCGGGGTCCTGGCCGGTGGCGGTTTGGTTGGCCGAACGAGCCGCCAGCACTGCTTGCCGCTCTGCTTCGCGCTGCTGCGCGGCCAGCTCGGCGGTGGCGTAGGCCGTCAGGCGTGTGCGGAGCGTAGCCGTATCGAGGCGCGCCAGTGCCAGCAGGCTGTCCTGCGTTTCAATGGTGGTCAGCTGCTGAGCAAAGTCGCGCAGAATGTCGCGGCGTTCGGCCGTAGCGGCATACTCGGGCGCTTCGCGCGGCAGGCTTTGCGTGGTGCTGTCGTAATACGCTGCGGCCAAGCGGTATTTCTGCAGGTTCTCGTAGTAAATACGTCCCGACAGCAAGTAGGCATACGCCCGTTGCGCCCGGTTTTGGGTGTTGGCTCGCACCGACTGGTTCAGCAACCCCAAGGCCTTATCGTAGCGCTGCTGACGGTATTCGAGCCGCGCCAGTTCATAGTAGATCTTGTCGCGGTATTCCTTGTTCTTGGAGTCCTTCAGCAGTTTTGCAAAGTACTTGTCGAGGCGGGCCCGGTCGGTCTGGTTCAAGTCCGATACCTGACCCAGCATCAGCTTCGAGAAGAAGTCCAGCTCGTACGGCGGGTTGCGCTTCAGAATCTGGTTGAGCTGCGCGTAGGCTTCCTTGTCCTGCCCCTGGTTTTGGTAAAGCTGAGCCAGCACGTAGCGCGTGCGGGAGCGTTCATCCTTCTGCGGAATGTAAGGAATGGCCTTGTTCAGGTTTTCAATGGCCTGTTTTTCGTCGCCTTGCCAGATGTAGTACTGCGCGCGAGTCAGGAACAGCTCCCGGGCATTGCGTTCGGTGCCTTGCTCTTTATCGAGCAAAGCCGATACATAGGCCGCGTTGTCCCACTCTTTGGTGGTCATGTACGTACGCATCAGCCAGATCAGCGCCTCGTGCTTGGCGTTGGCGTCGGGGCTGGTGGTGTTAACGTACTTGAAGGTCTTGGTGGCGTCCTCAAACTCGCGCCGATAAAAGCGCGTTTTGCCAATGAGGATGTAGGCGTCGTCGGTGTAGTCGCTGCCGGGCCGCCGCTGAATGGGAAGCGAGGCTTTCTTCACCACATCGTCGAGGTCGGCGGTGAGCTGCACGGCCTTCACCGAATCCACTACCGGCAACAGCGGCAGCGTGCGGTTGTAATCGGCCGGTCGCTCCTTATATAGACCAGCTTCCACTTCCCGCATTTTCTCGCGGGCCAAGAAGTAGCCGTTGTCGCGGGCGACAAGGTTCTGATAAGAGCGGGCTACGAAATTGTGCCGCTCGGCCGAACAGCCGCTCAGCCAAGTAGCTGCGGCCACAAGCAGGCCGCCAATCGGTAACAAAGCAATACGCGAAGGATTCGCCACAGACAACAGCGGGTGGGGTGGAAGGTAGTCGTGCTTGGAAAACGCTGCTGAGCAGCTCTTTCGTTCAGCCCCCAGTTCGGAGGGCCGAAGACCAAGTACAACGCCGCAAATCAGGTTAAAGTACGTCAATTTTGCCCGGCTCGTCGGCAAAAACGCGGAACAGGCCTCATAATGTGCGGGTTCCGGCCTGTATTACGGGCGCCGTGGTGTACCTTTGTCGCCCCTCATTAGTGTTTCATGTCGGAACCCGCCACGCCTACGCCTCCTGATTCCGAGCAGAAACGGTCCAGCCAGCTGGCCCGCTATTCGGGTGTGGGCATGCAGATGCTGGCTACCATCGGCATCAGCACCTGGCTGGGCATCAAGCTCGATGAGAAAATGGGCTGGAGCCCCTGGGGCACGGTAGTTCTGGCCCTGACGGGCGTATTTGCTGCCATGTACCAGATCATTCGGGCCGCTTCCAGCGACAAATAAGCATTTCCTTTTGCCAAGCTGAGCCGCTATACTCAGTCTGTTTCGTTCTCGCTTTGAATCGTTTCTTCCGCAACCTTCTGCTCTTTTCGGTCCTGCTCGGGGCTCTGCTGTATTTTCTCCGGATGCAGTACGGCGAATCGATAGTGCATCCCAAAGCAGACTGGCTGCTGCTGTTTTACGTTGGACTCACGCTGCTCACGTTTTGGTTAACGTGGCGAGCTTACCAACGCGACCCGGAATCGTTGCTCACGGCATGGTTTAGCACCACCGCTCTGCGCCTTGTACTGGCTTTAGTCGTTGTTGTAACCTATTTAGTGCGCGGTGGCGCTCAGGATGGGCGTAACACTTGGACATTTTTGGGCCTGTTCTTCGCTCTGTATTTCCTCTACACCGGGTTTGAAGTCTGGAATGTCGTGACTAACTTGCGCCCGTTTTCAAAACAGGACTTAGAAGCATCTTAGCCTTGTTTGAAATTAGACCTAAATCACTCTGCATGAAGCGGTTATTTGTCCTTTTCTTCTGGGTTCTGACGTTGCCGGTTTTTGCGCAAGAGCATCCAACCGAGGTTTCAACCACCGCCGACACGCAGGTAGAAGCCACCGAAGAGGGCAAGTTCAACGCGGGCGAAATGATTTTGCACCACGTTGGCGACTCCCACGAATGGCATTTCGCTACGATTGGCCACTCGCACATCACCCTGCCGCTGCCCATTATTGCTTACCAGCCTAGCAAGGGCTTGTCGGTTTTCTCGTCGAGCCGTTTCGGTCACGACTTTAAAGAGAGCTACAACGGCCTGAAGTTGGAGCACGAGCACCTCGTAGCCGAAGATGGCAGCACGGTGTACGATTTCTCCATTACCAAGAACGTAGCGTCGCTGCTGATTAGCGTGGTGCTGTTGATTCTGGTGTTTACCACGGTAGCAAAGGGTTACAAGAAAAACCATGGCCGCGCCCCCAAAGGTTTGCAGTCGTTTTTCGAGCCCATCATCATCTTCGTTCGCGACGAAGTAGCCAAGAAGGCCATCGGCCCCAAGTACGAGAAGTACCTGCCCTACTTGTTGACCATCTTCTTCTTTATCTGGTTTAACAACCTGTTGGGCTTGCTGCCGGGTGCTGC
This sequence comes from Hymenobacter koreensis, assembly GCF_039541855.1. Lineage (NCBI taxonomy): Bacteria > Pseudomonadati > Bacteroidota > Cytophagia > Cytophagales > Hymenobacteraceae > Hymenobacter > Hymenobacter koreensis. The sequence goes on along the minus strand of NZ_BAABHA010000002.1, from coordinate 1,075,039 downwards.
TAACCTCACTGGTAACCTCGCCGTTACCTTCCTCTTTGCCTTTATTACGCTGCTCATCACCACGTTCAGCTCTAATAAATACTACTGGACGCACATTTTCTGGACGCCCGGTGTTCCGCTGTGGCTGCGCCCGATTATGATTCCGGTGGAATTGATTGGCGTCATCTCCAAGCCTTTCTCTTTAATGGTTCGACTGTTCGCCAACATCACGGCCGGTCACATCATCATCCTGAGCTTTATCTCGCTCATCTTCATCTTCAACACGGTGGCTATTTCGCCCCTGTCGTTGGCTTTCGGCCTGTTCATCAGCTGCCTTGAGCTGCTGGTGGCCCTGTTGCAGGCGTACATCTTCACGCTGTTGACCGCCATGTACATCGGCGGCGCGGTGGAAGAGCACCACGACCATGACCACGGCATTGGTGGTGACGACGCCAACGCGCCGGCCCACGTGCACGCTCACTAGGTCGCCCCACTTCGTTTTCTTTTTCTACTGACTCTTTTCTTTTTCACTCCCCAAACTTCTGTTTTATGCTTCTCACTCTGTTGCTGCAGGTCGTTAATGCTGTTGGTCTGGCCGTTATGGGTGCCGGTATCGGTGCCGGTCTGGCTATCCTGGGTGCCGGTCTGGGCATCGGTCGCATTGGCGGCAGCGCCATGGAGGCTATTGGCCGCCAGCCCGAAGCTTCGGGTAAAATCCAGACGGCTATGCTGATTGTAGCTGCCCTTGTAGAAGGTGCTGCTCTGTTCGCAGTCGTAGTCTGCCTGCTGATTGCCCTGAAACTGCAGTAGTAGTGCGCATAAACCAGCGCCCGTTTTCCACCTGGGAAACGGGCGCCTTGGTTCATGCTCCTTCACTATTGTTACCGGGTTGTAATGGCTTGCCTCGCTGAACGCGGTTTCGGTGCGGAGCCTATTTCTCATCTAGCCTTTGCTAAGCGCCCATGCTTACCAACCCTAGTTTCGGCTTGCTGTTTTGGCAGCTCGCCATCTTTTTAATTCTGCTGCTCATCCTCCGCGCCTTCGCGTGGAAACCAATTCTGGCCTCCCTGCGCGAGCGGGAAGACAGCATTGACGACGCGCTGCGTATGGCCGATCAGGCTAAGCTGGAAATGCAGGCCCTGAAGGCCGGCAACGAAAAGCTGATTGCCGAAGCCCGCCTGGAGCGCGACCGGATGCTGAAAGAAGCCAACGAGATGAGCAACCAGCTCATCGAAACGGCTAAGCAGAAAGCCACCGACGAAGGCAGCCGCCTCATCATGCAAGCCCGCGAAGCCATCCAGAACGAAAAGATGGCCGCGCTAGCTGAAGTGAAGAACACGGCCGCTCAGTTGTCGATTGATATTGCCGAGCGCATCCTGCGCCGCGAACTGACGGACTCGGGTGCCCAAAAGCAACTCGTGAACGACTACCTGCAAGAGGTAAAGTTGAATTAGAAGATAGAAGTGAGAAGCCAGGAGTTAGAACAACAATATTCTGACTCCTAGCTCCCAACTCCTAGCTCCTCAATACTCATAATATGTCTGAACAAAGAGTCGCCGCCCGCTACGCCAAGTCCTTGCTGGATTTGGCTCAGGAGCAGGGTACGCTGGACAAGGTGCAACAGGACATGGAGCTTTTCGGCAACACGCTGGACGGCAGCCGCGACCTGCGCCTGGCCCTGCGCAACCCCATTGTGCAGCACGACAAGAAGCTGAACATCCTGCGGCGGCTGTTCGAAGGCAAGGTGTCGGACCTCACCATGAAGTTCTTCACCATTGTCACGCAGAAAAACCGTGAGACGGCGCTGGAATTCATGGCAAGTGAGTTTCAGACGCAGTTCAACAAACTGCGCAACATCCAGATTGCCGACGTGACCACGGCCACGCCGCTAACCCCGGAACTGCGTGAGCAGGTTCAGCGTCTGGTACAAGAACAAACCGGCGGCGGCACCATCGAACTGCGCGAGCACGTCGACGCCAGCCTCATCGGTGGCATCGTTCTGCGTTTGGGTGACCGGCAGATCGATGACTCGGTTCGCACGCGCCTCAACCGCCTGCGCACCACCTTCAAACAGAACCCCTACCAAGCCCAACTATAAGTCAGCGTCATGGCAGAAGTACGTCCGGATGAAGTATCCGCCATTCTGCGGGAGCAGTTGTCCAATTTCAAGACCGAATCCGAACTCGAAGAAGTCGGTACGGTGCTGCAGGTTGGCGACGGGGTAGCCCGCATTTACGGCCTCACGAAGGCCCAATCGGGCGAATTGCTCGAGTTTGAAAACGGCCTGCAGGCCCTGGTGCTCAACCTGGAAGAAGACAACGTAGGTGCCGTAATGCTCGGCGACTACTCTGAAATCCGGGAAGGCGCTACCGTACGCCGCACCAAGAAAATTGCTTCGATCAAAGTTGGTGAAGGCATTGTAGGCCGCGTGGTAAACACGCTCGGCCAGCCTATCGACGGCCGTGGCCCCATTGCCGGCGAGTTGTACGAGATGCCCCTGGAGCGCAAAGCTCCTGGTGTAATCTACCGTCAACCGGTAAACGAGCCCCTGCAAACCGGTATCAAGGCCATCGACGCCATGATTCCGATCGGTCGTGGTCAGCGCGAACTGATCATCGGTGACCGTCAGACCGGCAAGTCGACCGTAGCCATCGACACCATCTTGAACCAGCGCGAGTTCTTCGAGCGCGGCGAGCCGGTATTCTGCATCTACGTAGCCGTAGGTCAGAAGGCTTCGACGGTTGCTCAGGTAGTTAACTCGCTGCAGCGCGGCGGTGCCATGGACTACACCGTGGTAGTAGCCGCTTCGGCTTCCGACCCCGCTCCGATGCAGTTCTTCGCGCCCTTCACGGGTGCCGCCATCGGCGAGTTCTTCCGCGACACGGGCCGTCCGGCTCTGGTGGTGTACGATGACTTGTCGAAGCAAGCGGTAGCCTACCGCGAGGTGTCGCTGTTGCTGCGTCGTCCTCCCGGACGTGAGGCTTACCCTGGGGACGTGTTCTACCTGCACAGCCGTTTGCTCGAGCGTGCCGCCAAGATCAACGCCTCCGACACGATTGCCCGCGACATGAACGACTTGCCCGAGAGCATCAAGCACTTGGTGAAAGGCGGCGGTTCGCTAACGGCTCTGCCCTTGATCGAAACCCAGGCCGGTGACGTTTCGGCGTACATCCCGACCAACGTAATTTCGATTACCGACGGCCAGATCTTCCTCGAAACGAACCTGTTCAACTCGGGTATTCGTCCGGCTATCAACGTGGGTATCTCGGTATCGCGTGTGGGTGGTAACGCCCAGATCAAGTCGATGAAGAAAGTAGCCGGTACGCTGAAGCTGGACCAAGCTCAGTTCCGCGAACTGGAAGCTTTTGCCAAATTCGGCTCGGACCTCGATGCCTCGACCAAACTCACCATTGAGCGCGGCCGTCGCAACCTCGAAATCCTGAAGCAGCCCCAGTTCTCGCCCCAGAAGGTGGAAGATCAGGTAGCTATCATCTACGCAGCCACGAACGGTCTGCTCGACCGCGTTCCGGTAAACCGTGTGCGCGAGTTTGAGCGTGAGTTCACCCAGGTGATGAACACCCGTCATGCCGACGTGCTGGCAGGCCTGAAGGCCGGGAAGCTCGACGACACCATCACGGGCACCATCCGCCAGGTGACGCAAGACCTGTCGGCCTCGTACGCTACGAAGTAATTTATTAGTTGTCAGTTGTTGGTTGTCAGGGGTCAGGAAGATGCGGCGGTTACGTTGCTTCGCCCATCCTGACAACCGACAACGAGCAACTGACAACTCTTTTTCAACGCAATGGCTAGCTTAAAAGAAGTTCGCAACCGCATCGTGTCGGTCAGCTCGACGCAGCAAATCACCAAAGCCATGAAAATGGTGGCGGCGGCTAAGCTGCGACGCGCTCAGGACAACATCATGCGCATGCGGCCCTACGCCCAGCGGCTCAACAGCATTCTGGCCAACCTCTCGCAGGGTGCCGATGCCGATGTAACCGGCGCCTACGGCGTGCAGCGTGACGTGCGTCGTGTGCTCATCATTGCCATTACCTCGGACCGCGGCCTGGCCGGTGCTTTCAACAGCAACGTGTTCAAGGGCGTGAATCAACTGATTCAGGAGCGCTACCAGGCACAGGCTGCGGCCGGTAACGTGAGCTTTATGGCCATCGGCCGCAAGGCCCACGATTACTACGGCCGTCGTGGCGAGCTGGTAGGCAACTACACCCAAGTGTTTGCCCAGCTTTCCTTCGATACGGTGCGCGTGGCTGCTGAGCAAGCCATGACTGGCTTTGCCAACGGCGAATACGACCAAGTGGTGATGGTGTACAACGAGTTCAAGAACGTTGCTACCCAAATCATCCGTGCCGAGCAACTGCTACCTATTCTGCCCGCTGAAGCGCCGGTAACTACCGGTGCCACCTCGAACGTGGATTACATTTTCGAGCCGAGCAAAGAGGAAATTGTGCGTACGCTTATCCCAACGTCGCTGAAAGTACAGCTCTATAAGGCTGTACTGGAAAGCAACGCGTCGGAGCACGGCGCCCGCATGACGGCTATGGATAAAGCCACCGACAACGCCGGTGAGCTGCTCAAGTCGCTCAAGCTGACCTACAACCGGACGCGTCAGGCGGCCATCACCACCGAGATTCTCGAAATCGTGGGTGGTGCTGAAGCCTTGGCTGCGGGTCGGTAAAAAGCAAGATTTGTTCAACAAGCCAAAACGGCCCGCCTCCGGAAAGGAGGCGGGCCGTTTTGGCGTTTTAATAGGGCTAGAACCGAGCCCTGGCGGGTTGCGCTTATAGGGCGGCGCGACGGGCGGTTACTTCCGCAATGGCGGCCTCCAGCTCCAGCACCTGCACGGCTACCTGGCGCACGTCTACGGCCTTGAGGAAGGCGGCCGTGGGCGTGCGGGCGGCACTGGCCGCGGGGGTGCTCAGGTCTTCCACGCGGCGCTGGGCGCGGGTCAGCAGCCGGTCCAGGGTGGCGTGCTCGGCGCTGCCGGGCGTTAGGCCCGCCACCAGCGGCGTCAGGCGGGTTACGCTGGCCGTGGCTGCCGCCAGGTCCTGGTTGCGGTCGGTGGCCCGGTCCGCCGACTGGTCGGCCTGTAAATCCAGCACCTGGTCGCGCACGGTAAACACGCGCCGCTCCTGGTTTAGGGCGGTGAGTACGGTGTCGCACTCGGCTGGGGTGGTCAATAATTCAACAGGAAATGGCATAAAAATGAAGATAAAGGTGGCGGAGTTGCCGGCCGTAAGGTAGAAGAAAATCCCAAGCTCAACCATACGGCGGAAGGGGACCCCACCTCCGTAGGGAAGGCACCCCACCCCCATCCCCTCCCCAAAAGGAGAGGGGTGCCAGACGACTTCGTTGTTTGCCAGAACGCAACCCTCCCTACGGGATGTCGCGCATCAAGCGAGGCGGCTACGGCTACATGCTAGTCCCCCCGCTCCAGGGGAGAGGGGGCTAGGGGTGAGGTCCCGTGAGGGCGGCTACTTCGGCCCGCAGGCCGGCCACGCGGGCGGCCAGCAGGTGGCGGGTGGCGGCGGCGGCGGCGGGGTCGGGCTCGTCGCGGGCTAGGTCGGTGGCCAGCTCGCCCAGCCAGCGGGCGTAGCGGGCCGCTTCCGGGGGCTCGGGGGGGGCAGGGGTGATTTGCAGCAGGGCCAGGCCCCAGCGGCGGTGGGCCAGCACGGCGGCGCGGGCCTGGAGCTGCGCCAGGCGCTGGCCCTGGACGAGCAGCCGCAGCTGGCAGTCGCGCCGGCGGCGGCGCAGGGGCTCCGGGGCGGCGTCGGGCGGGGCGGGCGGCAGCTGCGCGTCGGGGGCGGGCAGGGGGGCCAGGGGCGCGTAAACCGGCGGCTCGGGCGGGGTGGTGGGCCCCGGCCCCAGGGGCGGGGGCAGCAGCTGCGCCAGGTGCAGCAGGCGCGGGGCCAGGGCCGGGGGCAGCCCCCGCCGCCCCGTTTCAAGGTGGTTTACGAAGCCCGCCGTTACGCCCAAGTAGCGGGCCAGCTGGCGCATGGAAAGGCCCAGGTGCAGGCGCACGGCGGTGGTCAGGCTGATGTCGGGCAGGGGAGAGGCGGTGGTAGACACGGGCGAGGAAACAAAGGCGGGCCGGCCGCGCCGGCCGGCAGGTGAGAGAGCGGGTGGCGGAACATACGCAGCCGGTACCAGAACCGGCCGAAACGGCCAGCCGCCGGCCGAACCAGAGGCGTTACGCCAGCAAGCCGCGCCTAGCACCTGGTTGCAAAACCAGTTTGGGCGTAAGTATACAGCCGCGAGTTAAAACAGTAGCCCGTATACTAGTGTAGATATACACGTGGCATTTTCTAAAGCCGTCTGTATACCATCTATGGTATACAGACTATGCTACCATGCCATTATGATATACCACCCAGCCGCCGCCGCCACACCACCAGACCGGCACCAGCGCCAACTCGCGTAACGGGCTGATTTTTTGGTCACAGTAAAACGGGACTGGTAGGAATTGTTGAGCTTACATAGCCGAACACCGCCGGGGCGTGCCTACCTTTATAGAATATATAGTGTACCTGATTTCTTATCAGGGCACTACCCGTTGACTGCTCTGCGCCTGCTGGCGCAACCCTTTCCACACCTTCGCATGAATCACTGCTACGCTGCTTGCCGGCGCCCTTTGGGCGCCCGGTTGCTTCTTGCCCTCGGGGCGCTGCTGGCCCTGCTGCTGCCGCCGGCGGCCCGGGCCCAAACGGCCCCGCCCTGGGCCGCTGCCCTGGCCCCTACCCAAGCCAGCGGTGCCGGCTCGGCCACCATCAACGCCACGGCCGTGAATGCGGCCGGCGACGTATTCATCACCGGCATCTTCTCCGGGCAGGTAAGATTCGGAACCGCCACGCTGACCAGCGCGGGCAACTCCGACGGGTTCGTGGCCAAGTGGAACACGGCCGCCGGCACCTGGGCCTGGGCCGCGGCCGCCGGCGGCCTGGGTGTTGACGAGAGCCGGGCCTTAGCCGTGAGCGGCAGCAGCGTGTACCTGACCGGCTACATCCAAAACAGCAGCGCCGACGCCAACGCCGTGCGCTTCGGCGGGGTGCCCCTGCCCGGGGCCAGTTTTGCTAACACCCAGGACGTGTTCGTGGCCCGGTACACCGACGCGGGCACCAGCGCCACCTACAACTGGGCCACGGTGGGAGGCGGCACCAGCAACGACCAGGGGTACGGCATTGCCGCGAGCGGCAGCAGCGTGTACTTGACCGGCTACTGCACGAACAACAACGCCAACGGCAGCGCCGTGCAATTCAGCGGGGTAGCCCTGCCCGGGACCAGCGTAGGCAACAACCAGGACGTGTTCGTAGTCAAGTACACCGACGCGGGCACCGGCGCCACCTACAACTGGGGCGTAGTCGGGGGCGGCACCGGCATCGACGAGGGCCGGGCCATTGCCGTGAGCGGCAGCAGCGTGTACCTGACCGGCTACTGCAACAACAACACCACCGACGCCAACGCCGTGCGCTTCAGCGGAATATCCCTGCCCGGGGCCAGCACCACCAGCAGCCCCGACGTGTTCGTGGCCAAATACACCGACGCGGGCACCGGCGCCACCTGCAACTGGGCGGCGGCCGGCGGCGGCATCGGCAACGACTTCGGCCGCGGTATTGCCGTGAGCGGCACGGGCGTGTACCTGACGGGCAACCTCAACAACAACGCCGCCGATGCCAACGCCGCGCGCTTCGGCGGAATGCCCCTGCCCGGGGCCAGCGCCACCAATGGCTTCGACGTGTTCGTGGCCAAGTACACCGACGCGGGCACCGGCGCCACGTACAACTGGGCCACGGCCGGCGGCGGCACCGCCGCCGACGAGGGCCGGGCCATTGCCGTGAGCGGCAGCAGCGTGTACCTGACGGGCTACACCACGAACACCGCCGCCAACGGCAGCGCCGTGCAATTCGGCGGGGTGGCCCTGCCCGGGACCAGCACCAGCAACAGCCAGGACGTGTTCGTGGCCAAGTACACCGACGCGGGCACCGGCGCCACCTGCAACTGGGCCACGGCCGGCGGCGGCACCGGCGCCGACGTTGGCGCAGGCATTGCCGTGAGCGGCAGCAGCGTGCAGGTGGGACTGAGCAGCGGCAACGCGCCGGCCCTGTTTGGGGCGGCAGCAGCCGTGGTTCCGAGCGCGGCCGGCCGGGCCGCGCTCGACGCGGCCACCGGCAGCTGGCAGAATACCGGCACGGCGGTTACGGCCACCGGTACGTCGGTGGTCCGGGCCACGGCCGTGAATGCGGCCGGCGACGTGTTCATCACCGGCACCTTCTCCGGGCAGGTAGGTTTTGGGACCACCACGCTGGCCAGCACGGGCAACTCCGACGTGTTCGTGGCCAAATGGAGCCCGGCCACCAATACCTGGGCCTGGGCCGTGGCCGCCGGCGGCACCGGCAACGACGAGGGCCGGGCCATTGCCGTGAGCGGCACGAGCGTGTACCTGACGGGCTCCATCACCAACACCGCCGCCGACGTCAGCGCCGTGCGCTTCGGCGGAATACCCCTGCCCGGGACCAGCTCTAACAACCTCCCCGACATGTTCGTGGCCAAGTACACCGACGCGGGCACCGGCGCCACCTGCAACTGGGCCACGGCCGGCGGCGGCAGCAACACCGACGAGGGCCGGGCCATTGCCGTGAGCGGCACGAGCGTGTACCTGACGGGCTCTTTCCAAAATACCGCCGCCGACGCCAACGCCGTGCGCTTTGGCGGCGTGGCCCTGCCCGGGGCCAGCGCCTCTAATTCCCTCGACGTGTTCGTGGCCAGGTACACCGACGTGGGCACCGGCGCCACCTGCAACTGGGCCACGGCCGGCGGCGGCTCCACCGTCGACGTGGGCCAGGCCATTGCCGTGAGCGGCACGGGCGTGTACCTGACGGGCTACATCCAAAACACCGCCGCCAACGGCAGCGCCGTGCAATTCAGCGGGGTGGCCCTGCCCGGCAACGGCACCTCGCTCAATGCCAACGTGTTCGTGGCCAAGTACACCGACGCGGGCGCCCTGGGCTGGGTAACGGGCGCCGGCGGCACCAGCACCGATCAGGGCCAGGCTATTGCCGTGAGCGGCGGCAGCGTGTACCTGACGGGCTTCACCAACAACAACAGCGCCAATACCAGCGCCGTGCAATTCGGCGGGGTGGCCCTGCCCGGCAACGGCACCTCGCTCAATTTCAACGTGTTCGTGGCCAGGTACGCCGACACGGGCGCCCTGGGCTGGGTAACGGGCGCCGGCGGCAACGGCGCCGACCAGGGCTTGGCCATTGCCGTGAGCGGCGGCAGCGTGTACCTGACGGGCTTTGTCACCAATAACGCCGCCAACACTAACCTTGTGCGCTTTTTGTCGGTGGACCTGCCCGGACTCGGTGCCAGCAACAGCAGCGACGCGTTCGTGGTTAAATACACCGACGCGGGCAGCACCATCGCCTGCGACTGGGCCGTGGCCGGCGGCGGCAGCTCCGTCGACCAGGGCCAGAGCCTGGCCGTGAGCGGCACGGGCGTGTACGTGGCGGGCCTGATAAATCCGCCCGCCACTTTCGGGGCCACCACGCTCAGTCCCGCCGGGCAGGCGGCTTTCGCAGCCCGGCTCGTGGACATACCCCCGCCGCCGGTGCTCAGCGCCCTGGCGCCGGCCAGCGGACCGGCCGGCAGCCAGTTCGCTCTCACGGGCACCTTCCTGACCGGGGCCACGGCCGTGACCTTTACCAGCAGCGGCGGCACGGCCACGGCGGCCCCGGCGGGCTACGTGGTGGCCAGCAGCACCAGCATTACCGGCGCCACGGTGCCCGCCGGCCTGGCCCTGGGCGCCTACACCGTAACCGTAACCACGCCCGGCGGCACCAGCAACGGGCTGCCCTTCGAGGTAACCGTGCCCGAGCCCAGCTTCAGCGGCGTAACGCCCAACCCCGGCGGGCGGGGCCAGGTGCTCACGCTCAGCGGCACCAGCCTGGGCAACCCCACGGCCCTGACTGTTAACGGGGCCGACGCCCTGGCCGGCATCCTGAGCAACACCGGCCGCAGCGTGGTGGTGCGCGTGCCGGCCGCGGCCGCAACCGGCAGCGGCAGCATTGCCCTGACCACGGCCTTCGGCACGGCCACCGCGCCCTTCGCCGTGGTGGCGCCTCCCGGCAACGCCCTGGCCCTGGACGGCTCCAACGACTTCCTGAGCTTCGACGCTACGCCGGCGGTAGCCAGCCTCGGGGCGGGAGCCTTTACCCTCGAAGCCTGGGTGTACTACGACGGCAACACGGGGGGTAACCCCATCGTGCGCAAAATCGGCGACTACGGCCTGCACATCATCAACGGTCGGCTCGCCGCCGACGTGTGGCCCAGCGCGGGGAACGTGCGCGCGGTGAGCGGTTCGGTACCCGTGCCCGCCAACCGCTGGACCCACGTGGCGGCCACTTGGAACTCCGCCGGTACGGCCTTCCTGCTGTACGTGAACGGCGTGCCGGACGCGGCCACCACCACCAACACCGGCATCAGCTCCGGCACCGAAAACCTGCACGTGGGCGGGTCTGACGCCATACCCGGTCAGCACTTCCGTGGGCGCCTCGACGAGGTGCGCATCTACAACGCGGCCCTGACCCCGGCCAACATCGTGGCCGACATGACCAGCGACGTGGCCAGCGTACCCGCCAGCCTGCGCCTGCACCTGAACTTCGACCAGGGCACGCCGGCCACGGCCAGCACCGGCGACAACGCCGGCCTGATTACCCTCTACGACCTGGTAAACGGCTACGCCGGCACGCTCACCAACCTGGCCCTGACCAGCGGCAACACCACCAGCAACTACGTGGAGAGCTACGCCCAGGTGCTGCCCACGGCCACGCCCGCTACGGTAATAACGAGCAGTGGCTTCACCGCCAACTGGACGGCCCCGGCCTTGGGCACAGCCAACACCTACGAAATAGAGGTAGCCACCAACGCGGATTTTACCGCCGGCCTGTCCTCGCGCACCGTGGCCGCCACGGCCACCAACGTAGCCCTGACGGGGCTGGTGGGCGGCACCACGTACTACTACCGCGTGCGGGCCGATAAGACCTCGGTAACCGGGCAGGGGGGCTATTCCAACCCCGTTGCCGTAACGCTGCCGGCGTGCGCGGCGCCGGTGGCCTTGGCCCAAAGCGCCAGCGTGAGCCTGGACGTGAACGGCAACGCCACCCTGACGGCCGCGGCCGTGAACAACGGCAGCACCGCCGACTGCGCCGCGGCCCCGGCCGGCGCGCTGAGCGTGTCGCCCAGCCTCTTCAGCTGCGCCGACGCCGTGCCGCCCACCGTGGCCGGCGCCCTGCACCTGAACGGCAGCGGCCAATACCTGAGCGTGGCCGCCGGCAACGCCATGCCCATTGGTAACGACTCCTACACGCTGGAAGCCTGGATCAAGCCCGCCAACATGGGCGCCTACGGCATCATTGGCTGGGGCAACTACGGCACCGGCCCGCAGGTGAATGCCCTGCGCCTCTTCAACGACTTTCGCGGCATCGGTTTGGTCCACTACTGGTGGGGGCCGGACATCCTGCGCAATACCGCCGACCTGAGCGGCGCCTGGCACCACGTAGCGGCGAGCTACGACGCGGCGGCCAACACGCGCACGCTCTACCTCGACGGCGTGGCCATTGCGACGGACAACCCCGGCCCCCACGCCGTGCCCAACGCCGACAACCTGACCATTGGAAAAACAGTCGGCACCGAGTTCTTCAACGGCAGCCTCGACGAGGTGCGCGTGTGGAGCGTGGCCCGCACGGCCGCCCAGATCAACGCGGCCAAGGGCATTGGCCTGCCGGGTGGCACGAGCGGACTGGTAGCGTACTACCGCTTCAACGAGGGCAGCGGCACGCTGGTGAACGACGCCACCGGCGCGGCAGCCAACCAGGCCAGCTTTGTGGGGTCTCCCACCTGGACCACCGACGCGGCCCCGGTAACCAACGGCGTGCCCGTGACGCTCACCGTGACCGACGCGGGCGGCAACACCGCCACGGCCCCGGCCGTGGTAACGGTGAGCGTGCCGCCTACGCCCACCACCACCTGGAACGGCAGCCTGAGCACCGCCCCGCTGGCCTGCCAGAACTGGAGCTTCGGCAAAGTGCCCGACGCCACCACCGACGTGGTTGTTCCGGCGGGCCAGGCCCGCTACCCGGTAGTGGGCGCCGGCACCGTTGCCGCGAAGAACCTGACCGTGGCCAGCGGCGCCAGCCTAACGACCAACGCCGGCACCACCCTGCAAGTAAGCGGCGACCTGACCGACAACGGCACGACCACCCTCAACGGCACGGTGGCTTTTGTGGGCAGCGCCGCTACCCAAACGCTGAGCAGCGGCACCGTGGCCACCCTGGTGGTGAACAAGCCCGCCGGCACGGTGCAGCTGGCCCGGAACCTCGCCATTGGCACAGCCCTCACGCTCAGCAGCGGCACGCTCACGACCACCGGCGCCTACCAGGTTGACCTGGGCGGCTCGGCCGTTCTGAGCGAGAGCAGCACTGGCTACGTGGTGGGCAAAGCAGTGGTGAACCGCACCCTGGTGCCCGGTACCGCCCAGGCTTTCGGCGGCCTGGGCCTGACGCTGACGCCGGCCGCCGGCTCCACCGCTCCCGGCGCCACGCTGGTGAGCCGCGTAACCGGCACGGCCCTCACGGGTACGGGCAGCAGCCAAAGCATCCGGCGCTACTACGACATCCAGCCCGCCGTAAACGCCGGCCTGAACGTGACCATGGATTTCCGTTACTTCGACCACGAGCTGAACGGCATTGCACCGGCTAACCTGGCCCTGTTCGAATCGGAGAGCAGCCTTGCGGGCCCCTGGGCACCGCAGGGGGGCGTAGCGGGGCCGAATGTGGTAACCAAAACCGGCATCACGGATTTCTCCATCTGGACCTTGGGCAGCCGGTCCAACCCGCTGCCGGTGGCGCTGACCGCCTTCTCGGCCACGGCCACGGGCCACCGGGCGGTACGCCTGGCCTGGGTTACGGCTACGGAAACCAATAGCGCCCGTTTTGAGGTGGAGCGTAGTCTCGACGGCAGCCACTTTGCGCCCATTGGCACGGTGGCCGCGGCCGGCCACAGCAGCGCCCCGCGCCGCTACGAGCTGCTGGACGCGGCGCTGCCGACCAACGCCGTGGCGCTCTATTACCGCTTGCGGCAAGTGGACCAGGACGACACGTTCAGCCATTCGCCGGTGCGCGTGGTCACCCTAACGGCCCCATTTGCCGCCACTAGCCTCACGCTGGCCCCGAATCCGTCCCGGACCACCACCCTGGCCGGTGCGCCGGCCGGTGCCGCTGTGGCCGTGTACGACGCGCTGGGCCGCCAGGTGCTGATGGCTACTGCCGATGCCACGGGTACGGCCCTGCTGGTGATGCCCGGCGGATGCCCGGCCGGGGTGTACGTGGTGCGTACCGGCACGCAGGCCGTGCGCCTGCTGGTGGAATAGCCCGGCTGTTGTTGCTTACAAGGGCCCCGGCAAAATGCCGGGGCCCTTTTTGTTTGGGCCTAGAGGTGCATGTACTGCCGCTCGGCAAGCTCCTTACTGGGTTTCGGCGTTTCGGGGTGTTGTGCCAGCAGCTCCAGCACCCGCTCGGGGGTGAGGCCGCGAAAGTCCGGGATGACCTGCATGGGGGCCTGAAACTGTTCTGCCTTCAAGGCGCTACTAATAGTAATGCAGCGCATCTTGGCTTTGTAGGCGGCCTGCTCGCCCAGGAGGGCGTCTTCGAACACCACGCAGCGCTCCGGCGGCACGCCGAGCTTGCGGGCCGTAACGGTGAAGGTGTCGGCGTGAGGCTTGCCTTTGTCCACGTCTTCTTTGCCGATGACGACATCGAAGTAGCGGCGCAGGTCCAGGTGGTCGATGATGTAGCTGATGGTTTCAGGCGGGGAGCCGGTGCCTAGTCCGATTTTGAAGCCAGCGGCGCGGGCGGCTTGCAAAAACGCCGTGAGGCCGGCGGTTTCCTGGCGCTTTTCCCAGTACAGCACGCGGTATAGGAACTCGCGACGGTCGGCGTACTGCTTGAGCTCCTTCTCCGGCACGGGGTGGCGGAATACCGTTTTGAGGATGTTGGTAGCCGGCATGCCGTTCAGGCGTTTAAGCAGCGTGAGGGCATTGGTGGTCAGGCCCAGCTCGCGAAACAGCAGCTGAAAGGCGCGGGCCTGGTAGCGGGTGTTGTTGATGAGCACACCGTCCATGTCGAAAATCAGGGCGTAATCGGGCATATAATTATGGGCATACGAAGAGGGAGAGATGAGCCGTCAGGAATGGGCAACCCAGAATGATCAGCCGGTAGGGCAAAGGGATGCCGCGCAATGCTTCTTAACGAGATGCACCCAAGCAGGCTGCATACGGCGACGGAGCATTGAGTGGCGGCACTCCATTGTCCCCCGAGCATTGATAATTATCCGTTGATCATTCTTCATTGATACGTGGTTAACTTTGCGGCCGCAAACTTGGCCGGCGCCGTGCGCGGAATGCCGGCCTGCGTTTTTCTATGCTAAAGAACTTTTGGATTGGTGCGCTAACGGCAACCGCTCTGTTGAGCGGGCAGGCCGCCGTGGGACAGGGCAAAACCAGCGCGGTACCCCGGCCTAAGCTGGTGGTGGGTGTGGTGGTGGACCAAATGCGCTACGACTACCTCTACCGCTACTGGAACAAGTACGGTAGTGGCGGCTTCAAGCGGCTGCTGGGCGAAGGTTTCAGCTACGAAAACACGCACTACAACTACGTGCCCACCTATACCGGGCCCGGTCACGCCAGCATTTACACCGGCGCTACCCCCTCGGTACACGGCATTGTGGGCAACAACTGGTACGTGCGCGAGACGAGCAAAGGCATGTACTGCACCGAAGACAAATCCGTGCAGGCGGTGGGCGGCTCGGCTGCGGCCGGACAACAGTCGCCGCGCAACATGCTTACCTCCACCGTTACCGACGAGCTGCGGCTGGCCACCAACTTCCAAAGCAAGGTGATTGGGGTGTGCATCAAGGACCGCGGCTCCATTCTGCCAGCTGGCCACGCTGCCACCGCGGCCTACTGGTTCGATAACACCAACGGAGCGTTTATCACCAGCACGTTTTACGCGCCGCAGCTGCCCGAATGGGTTAACCAGTTCAACGGCCGCAAGCTGCCCGAGCAGTACCTGAGCAAGCCCTGGGAAACGCTGCTGCCCATTAGTCAGTACACCGAAAGCACCGCCGACGACGTGCCTTGGGAAGGAGCGTTCCGGGGCGAAGACAAGCCGGTGTTCCCACACGATTTACCCCGCCTCAGCGGCCTGACGCCTGCCCAAACGCCGGCCTCGGCGCCGGCCGGTGGCGAAACCACAGCCACGGCCAAAGCGGCTAATCTGGACGTGATTCGCTCCACGCCTTTCGGCAATACGCTCACGCTGGATTTCGCTCTCGAAGCCATTCGGGCCGAGCAGCTGGGCCAGCGCGGCCAAACCGATTTCCTGGCCCTCAGCTTTTCTTCCACCGACTACGTGGGGCACCAGTTTGGGGTAAATGCCATCGAAACCGAAGATACCTACCTGCGCCTCGACCAGGACATTGCCCGCTTGCTGACTTACCTCGACAAAACCGTGGGCAAAGGCAACGCGCTGGTGTTTTTGTCGGCCGACCACGGCGCGGCCAATTCACCCGAGTTTATGCGCAGCATGCGCATACCGGCCGGCTCGGTGGGCCCGCGCATTATGCGCGACTCGCTGGAGCGCAAGCTGGTGCGCAAGCACGGCCCCGGCCCCTGGGTGCTGAGCTACGAAAATCAGCAGGTGTACCTGAACCGTCCGCTTATTGCCCAGAAGCAGCTGAAACTGCAGGACCTGCAGGAAGAAGTGGCCACCATCATGCCCACGTTTGCGGGCGTTACCCGCGCCATTACCGCCGTCGACTTGCAGAAGTCGCACTGGGAAAGCGGTATGCTCATGTACCTCGAAAACGGCTACTTTCCCAAGCGCAGCGGCGACGTGATGGTGGTGCTGGAGCCGGGCTGGCTGGAATCGTATGCCTTCCCGGTGAACAAGGGTACCACCCACGGCTCGGCCGGGGCCTACGATACCCACGTGCCGCTGGTGTTTTGGGGCTGGCGGGTGCCGCGGGGCGAATCGCACTTCCCGGCGCGCATCACCGACATTGCCCCCACGCTGGCCAGCTTCCTGCGTATTCAGGAGCCCGACGGCTGCACCGGAACGCCGCTGCAGGAAGTGCTCATCAAGAAGAAATAAAGCCGTTGGCCGCCAGCTGTTGGCTGATGGCCACACCGGCAGAACCACCCGCTCAATTTTCCTTCCATCCCTAAGCTAACAGCCAACAGCTGACAGCTAACAGCTACCTGACATGGCTCATTTTAACCCCTGGCACGACGTCAACTACGGCTCCAACGCACCGGAAGTAGTTACCGCCATTATCGAAATTCCGAAAGGCTCGAAGGGCAAATACGAACTCGACAAGGACAGCGGCCTGCTGAAACTCGACCGCGTGCTATTCTCGGCCGTGCATTATCCTGCCGCCTACGGCTTCATTCCACAGACCTACTGCGACGACAAAGACCCACTGGATGTGCTGGTGCTGTGCTCCGTGGACGTGGTTCCCATGTGCCTGATCGAGGCGAAGGTTATCGGCGTGATGCAGATGATCGACAACAACGAGGAAGACGACAAGATCATTGCCGTGGCCGCTAACGACGTGTCGATGAACCACTACAACGACATTTCGGAGCTGCCCCCACACACGCTGCTGGAAATGCGCCGCTTTTTCGAGGATTACAAAAAGCTCGAAAACAAAGAGGTTATCGTGGAGAAGTTCATGGGCCGCGAAGACGCCTACCGCATCGTGCAGAACAGCATCAGCCTGTACGACGAAACCTACCGCCACAAAAACCAGCAGGCCCAGCTTTCCATGCTGTAAGAGCTTGCGTGTTTTACGGAAAGCCCCGTGTAAGTACTTACACGGGGCTTTTTTATGGGCAAAAGTCCGGCTGAAAATGTTCAGCTACCCACAAGGTGCGTACACGAAGCCATTCTTTAGCGGTACATCCATGCCCCACCAAACGCCTGCCTCGCCCTGGCGCCGGTTTCTGTACGAAAACGGCCTCTCGCTTACCGTTACGCTACTCGTTCTGCTAAGCCTGGCGGGCCAAACCTTAACCGGCTGGCACGATTACAACGACGAGCTGAAGCAACTGGGCCGGGCCAAGCTGGAACTGCCCGCCTACGTTACCTCCGGCCACTGGGTAGAAGCCACCTTTGAGAACTGGGAAAGTGAGTTTCTGCAAATGGCGCTGTACGTTATTCTCACCGTGAAACTGCGCCAGAAAGGATCGGCCGAATCCAAGAAGCTGGACGAAGAGGAAGAAGTAGACCGGGAGCCCAACCCCTACAACGACGACGCGCCCTGGCCCGTGAAGCAGGGTGGGGTGGTGTTGTTTCTGTACAAGAACTCTCTCAGTATAGCCTTTCTGCTGCTGTTTCTGGGAGCGTTTTTCCTGCACGCCGTGGGTGGCACCGAGGTTTACAACATTGAGCAGCAGGCCCACGGCGAGCCTACCGTAGACGTGTGGGGCTACATGGGCACGGCGCGGTTCTGGTTCGAGTCATTGCAGAACTGGCAGAGCGAATTCCTGAGCATCGTATCCATTGTGGTACTGAGCATCTGGCTGCGGCAGCACGGCTCGCCGGAATCCAAGCCCGTGGATGCACCCCACAGCGAAACCGGGAAATAAGTTGCCCGGTGTTCGTTGTCAGTTGTCCGGTTGTTAGTTGCCAGGTCTGCAAGATTCTGTCTAACAACTAACAACTAACAACGAAAAACGAACAACCCGTTTACTTTTGAACGACTGCTTAAAACCGACGGGTGAGCGGGCCGGGAGCCGTATTTTGCGGCCGCTACCGGCGCTGGGCTGGTTTCTGGTCCATGCCGCACTCTTCCGCACCGACGTCGTTTTCTGCTCACCTGCGCCGTTTCGGCTGGGCGCTGGCCGATGCGCTGCTCTACGGTAACGGGCTGGTAGCGGCTTCGGCGGCGGCGCTTACGGCGGCTTCGGCCTATTACTGGCGGCAGCGCCTGCCATGGACGGTGCCAGCGCTGGTATTCGCCGCTACGCTGCTGGTCTACAACCTGAACGGCACCCGGCGTTACCGCCAGCAGTTGCCGCCCGGCGTCCCGGCCCGCCGCCGCTGGATTGTGCAGCACCGCGTCCTGCTGACAGGCGTGGTGAGTGCGTCGGCGGTAGTACTCGTAGCGCTGTACGTTGCTATGTGGCTACGCAACTCGTTTGCGGGGCAGCTTACGTGGTTTCTGGGGCACCTGGCTTTGTTGTCGTTGGCGTATTCCTGGCCGGTGCTGCCGGGGCGCCACGGTGGGCGCCGCCGCGGCCTGCGCGACGTGCCCGTGCTCAAAACCCTGCTCATCGGCTACGTGTGGGCGGCCGTTACGGTGTGGCTGCCGGCCATCTGCACGCAGGTTTCGCTGCTGAGTCCGGCCGGTGGGATGCTGCTGGCGCGTCGGTTCTGCTTTATTCTGGCCGTGGCCCTGGTGTTCGACCTGCGGGATTATTCCAAAGACCGGCAGAGCGGAACGCCCACTTTGCCGGTGCTGCTGGGTTTTCAGCGGGGGCGTTGGTTGGCGCTGGCTTGCGTGCTGGCCTCGGCGGCGCTGCTGTTGCCGGGCTTGTCGGTAATTGGGCAACTGGTGCTGGCGGTGCCCACGCTGCTTTCGGCCCTGGTTACCTGGTTTGCCGACGAAACCCGCTCCGACTACTATTTCGCCCTGCTTGCCGACGGCTTGCTGCTGCTACAGGCCGCGGCGCTGGTGGCGGCCACGCTGGCGTAAGTTCAGAATAGCTCGGTGGCGGTAAGCTCCTGCAGAGCCAGCCCGATGTAAGCCGGCAGCGCCCCCGCCGTGAGGCCGGCCTCACCGGTGTGCACAACAGCCAGGTCGGCAGCGCGGCCGTGGGCGTATACGCCCAGCAAAACGGCATCGAGGACGGGTAGGCGGCGGTCGGCGCGCAGGGCCGTGAGCAGGCCGGTGAGTACGTCGCCGGTGCCACCGGTGGCCAGGCCGGGGTTGCCGGTTGTGTTGAAGTACAGGTGCCCGTCGGGCGCGGCCAGGCAGGAGTAGGCGCCTTTCAGCACCACGTAGCATTGGTAGCGACGGGCAAAGTCGCGCAGCAGATCCAGGCGGTGGTAATCGTCTCGGGCCGGCTCGGTCAGGCGCTCAAACTCCTTGGGGTGCGGCGTGAGCACCGAGTCGGGTGGGAGCAGGTCGAGCAGGCTGCGGTTGGCCCCCAGCAGGTTCAGCGCGTCGGCATCGAGCACCAGCGGCTGATTACGGGTGGGGGCAGTACACAGTAATTCCTCCAATACGGCCCGCGTGTCGTCGTGCTGCCCAATGCCGGGGCCCATGCCCACGGCGGCGTACGCGGCGAGGTCGGGCAGTTGCGTGAGGTGGGTTTTGCAGTCGTCGGGCAGGCACATGGCTTCGGGTACGGCCGTTTGCACCACGCCGTAGCCGGCGGCGGGCACGGCCAGGGTCAGCAGGCCCACGCCGCCGTGCAGGCACGCCCGGGCCGCCAGTACCCCTGCGCCCACTTTGCCGCGGCTGCCCACCAGCAGCAGGGCGTGCCCGAAAGTGCCTTTGTGCGCAAACCGGCTGCGTTTGGGCAGGCGACCGGCTACAAAATCGGCATCCACCAGTGCCATGTCGGCGGCCACCTGCGCCAGGAAAGCGGGGTTGAGGTCGATGGAAACCGGGTGCCACTCGCCCACGAACGCGGCAAATTGCGGCAGCAGGAAGGCCAGCTTGGGCAGCTCGAACGTCACCGTATGCCGGGCCCGCACCACCGCGCTGCCGGCTGGCTGGGGCGCATCTGAAAGCAGGCCCGAGGGCACATCGATGCTCACCACCCGCGCCTGAGAATCGTTTAGGTGCTGCACCACGGCCGCCGCAAGTCCCGTGAGGGGCCGGTTCAGGCCGGTGCCAAACAGCGCATCTACCACGACGGTACCGGGTTCGATGGGCGGAAGCTGGTGCATGTCTAGGGCCAGTACGGGCACGGCCGGGGGCAGGCGTTGGCGGTTGGTTGTCCAGTCGGGGCTGTATTGTGCGGCAGGTAGCAGCCATACCTGCACGGAGTAGTCGCGCTGGTGCAGCAGGCGCGCTGCCACCAGCCCGTCGCCGCCATTATTGCCGGGGCCGCAGAGCACCAGAATCTGCGGTGGGTGTTTGAGGCCGAGTCGCTCCGTTAGCCAGTTGGTAAACGCTGTTGCGGCCCGCTCCATCAAGGCTTCGGACGGAATGCCTTCGGCGGCAATGGTGGCCGCGTCGGCTTCGCGGATTTGGGCGGCGGTGAGGAGTTTCATAAGGGCGGTAAACGACGACGAATTACTTACCGCCAGTACGCTATCAGCTTGATAATGGGTAAGTAGCCCCGCTGAAAATTCCAGCACCGTGTTAACGGCTTCGGGTTAGGCGAATCTGCTGCGTAGTGGTGGGCGTGGTCAGCCGGCATACGTAAAGGCCACCGGCCAGCGCTGCGCCGTGTAGCTGGGCGGTGTACCGTTGTCCGGCAACCAGTGGGCCATCGTGCAACGTGGCTACTACGCGGCCCAACCCATCGAACACCTGCAGACGTGCGCGTGCTGCGTCTGTTGCCAGCCCGAAGTGGATGGTGGTGCCGTTCGTGAAAGGCACAGGAAAGGCCATCAGCTCAGAGGTAGTGCTGGATAAGCTACTGGGAGAATTGCCTTGGCTGGGAGGCGTTGAGCGTATGCCCGTTTGGGCAAGAGTGGGGTATAGGTTTGTTTTAAGACCGGATGTAATTGGTGCGTACTTGATGATTACGGCATCGTAATAATGCGCGCCGTCGTTGGTGGTGCCCGATATGTATACGTTGCCCGAGCCGTCGGCCACAACGTTTTCGCCGCGGTCATCACCATTGCCGTAGCCATTAAAGGTTTTCGCCCAGAGCTTGGTGCCGTCGGAGTTGTATTTCAAGGTAGTACAGTCGGTGAGTGAGTTGTAGCTACCTGTTGTTAGGCCAGTCACGTAAGCGTTGTCGCTGGCATCTACCGCAACAGCTAAGCCCTCGTTTCGATTGCCGTATCCGTGGTAGCTGCCCCACAGCAGCATGCCCGTAGGGCTGTATTTTAGGGTGCCGTAGTAGCTGCCTAAATCACGCAGAGACAAACGGCCGGTCACATACACGTTGCCCACCGAGCTTACGGCAATGGCGTTGGGGTGCGAATAATAATCGTCTTCGGCACGGTAGTAATCGTACCATTGACGCGAGCCGCTCGAGTTGTACTTGACGGTGTAATAGACAGGAGTTGTTCCGCCATCTAGCCTCAGTGTGCCGGTTACATACGTATTGCCTGCAGCATCTACTGCCATGGCCCGGGTATTGTGGTGGCGGCCGCCGCGGGGGTATATGTGGCGTGCAGACCATTGATGGAAGCCATTCGGTAGGTATTTCTCGATTAAGTAAACCGTTTCTACCCGCCACGTGCCAACAGTTGCGGTTGTTTGTTCCACGCTGGTGCCGGCCACATACACATTGCCCTTTGCATCCACCCCAATACCTACCGGGTCATCGCCTTTGGTCGTACTGCCCCCGCGTCGTGCCCATTGCAGCACCCCGCTAGCACTGTATTTAAGGGTCATAAAGTCGTTGAAGGTATCGGTGAAAGGGTCGTTTCTCGACGGTGTCATGCCAACGATGTACAGGTTGCCGAACGCGTCTATGGTCATTGCTTCAGCTCGGCAGGTATAGCCGTTTGCGCCGTAGCGTTGAACCCATTGTTGCACCCCAGCGGCGTTATACTTCACGGTTGCAAATTCGTCTACCCCGAAGGGACTCTTCGATGTGCCTGTTACATAGACGTTCCCGTTGGCATCAACCACTAAAGCAGCGGGGCTGTCGTCTCCGTTGCCGGTGCCGTCGTATTCGGCCGTCCACTGCAGGGTGCCGGCCGCCGACACCTTGCAAGTGATGTAATCAACCCGGCCGCTGCCTAAATAGGTGTAGGTTATGTAGGCGTTGCCTGCAGCGTCCACTTTCATATGGACGCTTTTGTTAGGAGGAGATATAAACTCAGATGCCAGTCTTACCCCAACGGAGTGGTCGGTCCAGGCTACACGCTGCGCCAGGAGCGTAGTAGCTTGTAACAGGCCAACAAGTGAAACCACCAAAAACCAGCCGCCGCGGCGAAGCGAAGGGCCGCGCAAGTGCGACCAGGGAAACAAGTAAAGACCAGACATGACCGAGCCAAACAAGTGAATGGATAGCGCGTCGGTCTGCTGGACAACGAATTAAGAGGGGCTTAGGCCGGCGCCTTTTATTAAACATCTGGTTTTATCGGACCAATGTCAATTCGCTGACGCTAATG
The DNA here is from genome assembly GCF_039541855.1 of Hymenobacter koreensis. Classification (NCBI taxonomy): domain Bacteria; kingdom Pseudomonadati; phylum Bacteroidota; class Cytophagia; order Cytophagales; family Hymenobacteraceae; genus Hymenobacter; species Hymenobacter koreensis. The sequence goes on along the minus strand of NZ_BAABHA010000002.1, from coordinate 1,052,684 downwards.
TTTAGCAAGAGTATAAACACCTCGGAATAAGCGCAGTGGGTGCAGAGGCCGGCGCGGCTGCCAGGAAGCGTGCTAGCGCAAGTTCCTTTTTGCGTTGATTAGGCCTCCGTTCTTCCACATGGTCATTACTTATGCATCCTCTTTTTCTCTTGACATTGGGCGTGTTACTCCTGGGCGCTGCCGCGTGCGAGTCGAACCAGCAGCCGGCCGAAAAGGCCCGCGACGCGCCAACGGCAGTGGCACCCCCGCGTACAACCCAGGCCGAAGCACAGGCAAGCGGCGGTTGGCACGGCGCGGTAGATACCACAAGGCAGGCGCCGGCAGGAATTGCGGTAAAAGGAAAATTACTGGAAGCCCGGCGCTGGACCGACGAGGCGGGTGAAAACGCGCTGGTGGTGTACCGAACCGGCCCGGCCGCGGAAAAGCGGCCCGAAATGGAGGGCGAGCAGTTCGTGGAGCTCTTTGCCCGGCAATACGTGCGGCCGCCGGGCGGGGCGTGGCGGGAGTTGTGGCGCCTGCAGGACGCCGTGCGCAAATGCCCGTTCGATATGTGGCTGGGTACGTTGCCGCGCTCCACCCGTATTACCGACCTCGACGCCGACGGCACTACCGAAACCACCCTCGTTTACAAACTCACCTGCCGCAGCGACGTGAGCCCCTCGAACCTGAAGCTGGTGATGCACGAAGGCCCAACCAAGTATGCCTTACGAGGCTACATGGTCGTGACGCCCGACTCGGTGCCGCTGGCCCAACGCATGCCAGCCAATGCCTGTTGCATTGATACGCTTGACCGCAAAGCCCTGGCCAACGATTTGTTGGGCTTCGCCGTTATGGGCCGCTACGAAAATGAAAAGGAGTTCCGCGCAGCTCCGCCCGCGTTTCTGCGTTTCGCTCGCCGGCAGTGGCAGCGGTGGGCGGCACAGGATCAGTACTGGCAGCTTGCTGATGCGGAAAACGACGGGGTTTATTAAACAAGCCGCGCCCGAAAACCGTTGCTACCTCACTAACCACGGGTTTTTACCCTTCATGCCATGCAAACCTGGGCCGATGTTATCCGCATTGCCAATAACGGCAACCCCGCTCCCGACCGCCGCGTGGAGAAAACCGACGCCGAATGGCGCGCCCAGCTCACGCCCGAGCAGTACCGCGTAACCCGGGAGCACGGCACCGAGCGCGCCTTCACGGGTGAGTACTGCGAGGCCCACGAGGCCGGCCTTTACGCCTGCGTATGCTGCGGCACCCCGCTCTACGACTCGCGCACCAAGTTCGAGAGCGGCACCGGCTGGCCGAGCTTCACGCAGCCGGTTAATGAAAACGCCATCAAGTACAAGAAAGACACCAGCTACGGCATGACCCGCGTGGAGGTGCTCTGCAACGTGTGCGACGCCCACCAGGGCCACGTATTTCCCGACGGTCCGGCTCCCAGCGGCCTGCGCCTGTGCATCAACTCGGCCTCGGTGAAGCTGGTGAGTGAGAAGGACGCGGCCAACGCCTAAGCCGCGTTACTGCGGCTGCCGGTACGGATCGAGCCTGGCGTTTTCCATGAAGCGCGCCGGACTGGCCAGCGCCGTAAAGCCGAACTGTTCGTACAAGGTGTGCGCGTCGCGGGTGCCCAGCATCCAGCGGCGCAAACCCTGCAGCTCGGGGTGCGCCATGATGTGCTGCATGAGCAGCTTGCTGAGGCCCTGCCCGCGGTAAGCTTCCAGCACGAACACGTCGCAGAGGTAGGCGAACGTGGCGCGGTCAGATACCACGCGGGCAAAGCCTACCTGCTGGCCATTGGCATCATACACTCCGAAGCACAACGAGTTACGGATGGAACGCTCCACCAGCTCGCGGCTGATGCCGGGCGCCCAGTAAGAGTGGTAGCTCAGGTAATCGTGAATCACGGCTATGTTAAGCCGGGCTGGGTCGGTGCTGATGGTGAAGGCAGAAGGCATGGCCGAAAGGAGTCAAATGCCTCGCAAAGTACACAAGCCCCGTATGATGGGAAGCAGCAGGTACGAGCCAGCCAGTTGAAATGAGGACGCCGTTATTGGCACTCGGCGGGCGCGGTGTACGTTTGTAATCCTATCGGCCTGCTCGGTCGCTTTTTCCCGCTCCCAATCCGCTTTCCCCATGTCACTTCTCTTCACCGATTTTGCCTCCTGGCAACAGCACTGCGCCCGCACCGGCGAACCGCTCTGGCAGCCCGTGCTGGACTACGAAATGGAGCAGAAAGGCCGCTCCGAAGCCGACATTTGGGACGGACTGCAACGCGCCTACGACGTAATGCGCGACGCCGTGCACACCGGCCTCACGGAAAACATGACCTCCCGCTCGGGCATGATTGATAACGGCGCCAAAAAGGTGGCCGCCTCGCCCGTTACCGTGTTGTCGCCGGAGTTCAAGCAGCTCATTACTCGCGCCCTCGGTGCCAAAGAAGTTAACTCCTGCATGGGCCGTGTGGTAGCCGCGCCCACGGCTGGCGCTTCGGGTATTTTGCCCGGCGTGCTGGTAACGCTGCAGGACCTACACCGGCTGGAAGACCGCAGCATTCTGGAAGGTCTGCTGGTGGCCGCCGGTATTGCCCTCATCATCGAGCAAAATGCCTCCCTGGCTGGTGCCGTGGGCGGCTGCCAGGCCGAAACCGGCAGCGCCGCCGCCATGGGCGCCGGGGCCATCGTGTACTGCCTGGGCGGCTCCGTCGACCAGTCGCTAGCGGCCGTGGCCATTACCATTCAGTGCATGCTGGGCCTTATTTGCGACCCGGTGGCCGGTTTGGTAGAAGTACCCTGCGTGGTGCGCAACGCTTCGGCCGCCGCCATTGCCTTCTCTTCGGCCCAAATTGCCATTGCCGGCGTCGACCCAGTTATTCCGGTTGATCAGTGCGTGCAGGCGCTGGGCGAAGTGGGGGAGAGCATGGAAACGCGCTACAAGGAAACCGCCCTCGGAGGCTTAGCCAACACTTCTCGCGCCCGGCAAATCGAGCAGAAAGTGCTTATTCAGGATATCCAGATTCTGCCTGACGAAGCCTCGGAGCTGTAAGCCTGCCTAGCTAGAAAAGACAACAGCATTCTTCAAATTCACGCAAAACAAAAGCCCCGCCGGTGTTCCGACGGGGCTTTTGTTTTGCGTGGCTAGGTAAAATTTAATTTCCCCTCAGCTTCTTGACGAACCTAATGAGGTAAGCAAGAAGTCAGGATTGAGCAAAGGCTGGATAGGCATAATGAACTCCGTTGATGCTTTTGCAGAGCATAAAATGTGGGTTTAAATAGATTTTACCTCCGGCGCTACCGTGAGCTTAGCCATAAACACCAAGGCTTCTTCGTAGCGGCCGCGTAGTTCGCAATACTGCTCCCACGCAGCCTGCCGGTCGGCAACCATGGCCAGGCCGTTACCGGCTAGCTGGCATTGCGCAACTGCTCCGCCGCGACGGCCGCCCCATGACGTTGCCCTTCGGCGTGCCCGTAGGTTACGAGTTCGTGCGCCCGAACGGGACGGTGGTAGCCGCCGTGGAGCTAATGGCCCGGGGCCGGGTGTGGTTGTCGCCTTCGCTTTCGCCGGAGGTAAAAGGGCCGGTGGCAGCGGCCGTTACGTCCATGCTCATGCAGCAATAAGATACTTAAATAGGTTCTCGGAACCCCACCCCCGTCCCACCTCGCTTGATGCGCGACATCCCGTAGGGAGGGGTGCCAGACGACTTCGTTGTTTGCCAGAACGCACCCCTCCCTACGGGGGAGGGGACGGGGGTGGGGTCCACGTACACAGAACAGGCCTGGAAATTGCTACAACCGGCTTGCGCAAACTGATTACGGCCGGGTACATGCCGGCCGTTTCGCGTTTCCTACTTTTTCGGGCGCTCCTTCCACAACTGCCGGAACGACTTAGGCGCCAGCTGCACGGCCTCACGGCGCTTGCTCCAGCCTACCTGGCCCAGCAGGCGGTCGAGTACCCACTTTTTGGCCGCCAGCGGGGCCAGGCCCCAGGTCCAGCGGTGCTGCATGCCGTAGAGCCAGAGCTTAATGCCGCGCTCCTCCTCTTTGTCGTTCAGGTGCTCGTTTACGGCTTGCTGGCGGTTGAGCAGCAGAATATTGTGAATGGGAATCTTGACCGGGCACACCGAGGTACAGGCGCCGCACAAGCTGGAGGCGTAGCTCAGGTGCTTGTTGTCGGCCATGCCGTCGAGGTGCGGGGTGATAACCGAGCCGATGGGACCGGAATAGGTGGTTTCGTAGGTGTGGCCGCCAATGTTCTTGTACACCGGGCACACGTTCAGGCAGGCGCCGCACCGAATGCACTGCAGGGCTTCGCGCTTGTCGGGTTGGGCCAGCAGGTTGGTGCGGCCGTTGTCGAGCAGCACCACGTACATTTCCTCGGGGCCGTCTTTTTCCAGCGGCTGACGCGGGCCCAAGTACACCGTGTTGTACACGGTAAGCTGCTGGCCGGTGCCGCTGGTGCTCAGCAGGGGCCAGAACAAGTCCAGGTCCTGCAAGCTGGGAATAAGCTTTTCGATGCCCACCACGGCAATGTGCGTGCGCGGAAAGGTGGCCGAAAGGCGGGCATTGCCTTCGTTTTCGGTTACGGCCACGCCTCCCACATCGGCCACCAGGAAGTTGCCGCCCGTAATGCCAATTTCAGCCGAAGTGTACTTGCCGCGCAACAGCTTGCGGGCCGTGTACACCAATTCCTGGGCGTCGTCGGTGGGCTTGATTTTCAGGTGCTTGACGAAGATATCGGCAATGTCCTTCTTGCTCAGGTGCATGGCCGGCGTCACAATGTGGTAAGGCCGCTCGCCGTTCAGCTGCACGATGTATTCGCCCAGATCCGTCTCCACCGACTCCACCCCGTTTTTCTCCAGGTAGCGGTTCAGGTGAATTTCCTCGGTAGTCATGCTCTTGGCCTTCACCACGGTACGGGCCCGCCGGCGCTGCACAATGCGGCCAATTTCGCGCAGGGCTTCCTCCGCGTTTTGTGCCCAAATAACCTTGCCGCCGCGCTTGGTGAAGTTCTCCTCCCACTGCAGCAGGTACTGGTCGAGGTTGTTGATGATCTGCGACTTGCGGTAAGCGGCGCGGGCGCGGGCCAGCTCATGGTCGCGGTACCACGTCATGCCCTGCTCCACGGCAGCGTTGTACTTGCCAATGTTGAAGCGGATTTTGCGCCGGTGCTCTAAGTCGAAGGCTTTCGAGTCGGAATCGGCGAGAAACTGGGTGGCTTTGGCAACGGTAGGCATGGCAGCACGAAGTCAACGGTGAGCGTATTTATGCAAAGTAAAGTGCGGAAACCCGACGAGAGTTCTTTCTCCTCGAACTTCCGTACGAAACGCACTGCTGCTATAGGGAAAAATTAAGGCTTGTTGGAGTCAACTGCCGGGCGTTGCTCGCGGTTCGCCAACTCCCAGGCCGTGTGGAAAACCAAGCGGGCGCGTTCGGCCAGCTTGTCGAACTCAATCTTTTCCACGTCGTCGGTGGCCTTGTGGTAATCCTGGTGCAGGCCGCTGGTGTAAAAGATGACCGGCACACCCTGGCGGGCGAAGTTGTAGTGGTCGGAGCGGTAGTACAGTTCCTCGGGGTCGTTCGGAACGTTATACCGGTAGTCGAGTTTGAGTTTAGTGTAGCGCGCGTTGGCTGCTTCGTTTACCGCGTGCAACTCAGAGGACAGCTTATCGGAGCCGATGATGTAGAGGTAGGATTCGCGAACGTTCTGGCTGGCGTCGTTGCGGCCGATCATGTCGATGTTCAGGTTGGCAACGGTTTGGGCCAGCGGCTGCACCGGCCGGCCGGTGTAGTATTCCGAGCCCAGCAGCCCGAGTTCTTCGCCGGAATTCAGCAAAAACAACACGCTGCGGCGGGGGCCGCGGCCTTCGGCTTTGGCCTGGGCGAAGGCCGCGGCCAGCTCCAGCACGGCCGCCGTGCCCGAGCCGTCGTCGTCGGCCCCGTTGTGGATTTTGCCGTCGATGATGCCGATGTGGTCGTAGTGGGCCGACACCACCAGCACCTCCTCCTTTTTGTCGCTGCCCTCGATATAGCCCAATACATTCTCCGAAGCTAGCACTTGCCGTTGCTGCGGAATGTCAACTGCGAAAGGCGCCAGTTTAAACGTAGCCGGAGCCGGCTTGCCCAGCCGGTAGCTTTCCGTTTCGTAACGCCGCATGGTCGCTATGTTCGCGCCCATCAGTAAGCTTCCAAGCGGCCCGGAGGTAATAATGGTGGTGATGTAAGCCGGCGGAGCAGCAGCCAGTTGGCTCTCGGGCGAAGGAGGAACCGGCAAAACCGGCGCGGCCAACTCACTCACGGGTTCGGCCAAAGGAGCCGCAAAGTCAGCTGCCAGGCGCTGAAAATCGGCCGCGGTGGCGTACGATACCACGGTTATGCTGCGGGCACCTTTGTCGCGGGCTAGCGCGGCCTTGCGGAAGGGGGAAGTCCAGATACTGGCTTGGCGGCTGCCGCTAAGCAGGTAGCGACCCAGGCCGTTCGATGGTTCGCCTTCCAGCACAATCACGTCTCGACCGCGCACATCGGGTTTGCCCGCGTAATCGTTGTAGGTTTTGGTTTCAATGCCGAAGCCCACAAACACCGGTTTCAGCAGCGAATCGGGCGAAAACACGGCGGTGCCCACGGCCACAAAGTCGCGCATGGGCTGAAAGGAACGCCCGCCTGCGCGTATCAACCCGTTGAGGTTGGGGGTAGTGCGCACCAGCTCGAACCGCTGCAAATAAGGATTGTCGGAGCCGGTAACGGGACCTTGAAGCCCCAAGGCAGCTAACTGCTTGCTTAGGTATTCGGCGGCCAGCTTTTGGCCTTTTTCGCCGGTGGCCCGGCCTTCCATTGCATCCGAAGCCAGCACCGTTAAGTGCTGGCGCAGGTCGGTGGCGGTAATGGTGGCGGCGTAGGCGGTGGGGGAGAAGGCGTCGGAAGCCGCCAGCACCGGACTGGCGGCGGTGGTTTTGGTCTTGATTTTAACCTTACTCTGGGCCACGAGCGGAATGCTGGTGCCGGCGGCAATAGCACCGACGAACAGCGCGGCAACGAGCGAAAAACGGAGCATAGGTACTGCTGATAGGAAACGCAACAACAAAGAAAGCGACAAAACAAACTGGCTGCACCCGCCCAAAACATATCGGGCAACGTGCAGCCAGTCGGCTTCAGTGAAAAACGAGTCGCTTATGGCTTATTGGAATCGACCACGATACGGTTGTCGCGGTTGACCAGCTCCCAAGCGGTGTGGAATACTAGTTTCGCCCGTTTCTCCAGCAGCGGAAACTCGATTTTCTCGATGTCGTCGGTGTCCTTGTGGTAGTCGGCATGGTCGCCGGTGGTGTAGAAAATCACCGGGATTTTGTGCTTGGCAAAGTTGTAGTGGTCGGAGCGGTAGTACACGCGCTCGGGGTCGTTGGGGTCGTTGTAGCGGTAATCGAAGTCGAGCTGGGTGTACTGCTTGTTGGCGGCCTCGTTAATGGCGTGCAGCTCCGAGGACAACTTGTCGGAACCCACCAGGCTCACGTATTGGTCGCCGGGCTTGTGGTTTTCGTCGATGCGGCCCACCATGTCTAGGTTCAGGTCGGCAACGGTTTGAGCGAGCGGGAAAATGGGGTTATCGGTGTAGTATTCCGAGCCGAACAGGCCCTTTTCCTCACCCGTTACCGTCAGGAACAGCACGCTGCGTCGGGGAGCGTGTCCTTCGGCCTTGGCCTGGGCGAAGGCCTGGGCCAGCTCCAGCACGGCCGCCGTGCCCGAGCCGTCGTCGTCGGCCCCGTTGTGGATTTTGCCGTCGATGACGCCGATGTGGTCGTAGTGCGCCGACACCACCAGCACCTCGTCTTTCTTGTCACTGCCTTCGATGTACCCCATCACGTTTTCGGTGGCAAACGTCTCGGTTTTGCGCGGGGCCCGAATGAGCACTTTGCCGGGCCGGAACGAAGCCTTAACCGGCTTGCCGGCCGCCGCCACGGCGGCCTGGTACTTGGCTACGGCCGCTTCTGAGGTGTTGAGCAACTCGTAGCCCAGGGGCGTAGAAACGAAGAAGGCCGACACCCGTGCGGGCTCGGCTTTGTCTTTGCCCAACGACAGGTTTTTGCCCGGCATGCTCACGCGGGCCTGCTGCAGGTATGGCTTAAAGCGCGTGAGGTTTTCGGTGAACTTGGCCGCGTTCGGGTTAACGAAAATAATGCTGCGGGCGCCTTTTTCAGTGGCTAGCGCGGTTTTAGCGCGCGAGTCCAGGCTCCACTTGCCAGGCTTGCCACCTTCGCCCAGCAGGGCTTTGCCGTCGGCAGTTGGTTCACCCAGTAAGGCTACTAAGTCCTTGCCCTTCACATCGAGGCCGGCGTAGTCGTTGTAGTCGCCTTGCTCAATGCCGTAGCCCACGAACACGGGCTGCAACGTGGTTTCCTGGCCAAACGGCGAGTCGCTGCTGGAGTAGAAGTCCGTCAGCCAGGTGTACGACTGCTTTCCGATTTGCAGCTTCATTTTCTCGGTGTCCCACAGGCTGCGCTCCAGCGTGAAGTGCTGCACGTAGGGGTTGTCGGAGTTGGCTACTGGGCCGGTGAGGCCCAACTCCTGAAACTGCTTGGCCAGGTAATCGGCCGCCATTTTCTGGCCTTTGGTGCCAGTTTCGCGACCTTCAAAGGCGTCGGAGGCTATTACCGAAAGGTGCTGGCGGAGGTCTTCCTGGGTGATGGAGCCGGCATAGGTAACCGACCAATCGGTGGCAGGTTGAGCCGGAGCAGCGGGCTGCGCCGTTTTGGTTTTAACCTTGACCTTGGTTTTCTGGGCCGCAGCCGGAGCTACCGAAGCCAGGGTTGCGCCGCTGAGGGCCAGCGCATAGAGTAAGGATTTGTGCATCGGGGAGGAGTGAGAAGCAAGCCTGGAGAGCTACGGCTAAAGTTTCGCGCAATCCAAGCTCCAAAAGTACGGCACGGGCGGCAGTTCTGCTTGCCAAATCGGGCGGCTTAAAAACACAATCGGCTGATTGTCGCGGAGCTTGGGGCCCTTGCAACAATCAGCCGATTGCTCATTTTAACAAAGCATTAGGGCTTGTTTGAATCCACCACAATGCGGTTTTCGCGGTTGGCTAGCTCCCAGGCCGCGTGAAACACAAGGCGGGCGCGCTTCTCCATCTTCGGAAACTCGATTTTCTCGATTTCGTCGCCGGCGCCGTGATAGTCATCGTGCACGCCGTTGAAGAAGAAGGCCACCGGGATTTTGTGCTTGGCGAAGTTGTAATGGTCGGAGCGGTAGTAGAAACGGTTCGGGTCCTGCGGGTCGTTAAAGCGGTAGTCCAGGTCGATCTGGGTGTACTGCTTGTTGGCCGCTTCCACAATGCTGTGCAGCTCCGACGATAGTTTATCGGAACCGATAACGTACACGTAGTCAGCTTTCCCCTCGTGCTCCTTGTCGGTACGGCCTACCATGTCAATGTTCAGATCGACAACGGTTTGCTCCAGCGGAAACACGGGGTGGTCGGTGTAGTACTCCGAGCCCAGCAGACCTTTCTCTTCGCCCGTTACGGCCAGGAACAGAATGCTGCGGCGCGGGCCGCGGCCTTCGGCTTTGGCCTGAAGGAAGGCCTGCGCCATTTCCATTACCGATACAGTACCCGAGCCGTCGTCATCAGCCCCGTTGTGCACCTGCCCGTCGATAATGCCGATGTGGTCGTAGTGGGCCGACACCACAATGATTTCGTCCTTCTTGTCGGAGCCTTCGAGGAAGCCCAGTACGTTTTCGGTAGTAAACGGCTCAATTTTCTTGGGCGCGTTCAGCGTCAGCTTGGCGGGCTTGAACTTGGTAGCGGCCGGTTTGCCTGCTTTGCTGGTAGCGGCGGCGTAGGCGGTCAGGCCGGCATCGGTGCTGCCGAGCAGCTTAGCGCCCAAAGCCGGCGACACAAAAAACGTGGCGGCGCGGGTGTTTTTCTTGTCGGCAAACGAAATGCTGGGCTTGCTCAGGTATGGCGCCAGGCGCTCGGCCGTTTTGGCGTATACTTCCTTGCCTCCGGTATTCACGAAAAACACGCTGCGGGCGCCTTTCTCGGTGGCCATGGCGGCCTTAGCGCGGTAGTCCATGCCCCATTTGCTGGGGGCACCTTCTTTGCCGAGCAAGGGTTTGCCGTCTTTTTGCGGCTCGCCCAGTAGTATAATCAGGTCTTTGCCTTTCACGTCGCCCAGGCCGGCGTAGTCGGAGTAGCCTTCCTGCTCAATGCCGTAACCGGCAAACACCGGCTGCAGCGTGGTTTCTGTTTGGAAAGGTGTGCTGCCGTAGCCGTAGAAATCCTGCATCCACTTGTAGCTCTGACCGCCTACTTTCAGCGTGCCGGTACCCGTCCAGCTGCTGCGCTCCATGCCGAACTGCTGCAGGTAGGGGTTGCTGCCTTCTTTAACTGGTCCCGCAAGGCCCATGGCCTTGAACTGCTGCGAAATGTATTCGGCGGCTAGTTTCTGGCCCGGCTCGCCGGTTTCGCGGCCTTCGAACTTGTCGGACGCCAGTACCGAGAGGTGCTGACGCAGGTCGTTCATGTTAATGGTAGCGCCGTACTCCGCGTTCCAATCGGATACCACGGGGGCTTGGCGGCCGGTAGCGGGGGCCTCGGTGGCGGCGGGAGTGGTGGCAGCTTCGGTTTTGGCTTTGCGCTTAACCTTTACCTTTTTCTTGGAGGGAGTGTCCTGCGCGCTAACCGACGTGGCCATAAGACTCGCGGCAAGCAGCAGTACCGGAAACAGTTTATTCGACATAGAGAGGCCGCCGCAACGGGCGACGGGAACGGAGGTGAGTGAACAAATGTGGTCAGCAACGGGACGCAGCCCGGAAGCCGGAGTTGCACCAAGATAACTCAGAAAGTGAGTTTGCGCTTTGTAAGGCTTACTTACGCCTTGGTGATGAGCACCGTGGCGTAAGCGGCCACGCCCTCTTTGCGGCCCACAAAGCCTAGCTTTTCGGTAGTGGTGGCTTTAATGCTGATGTCGTCTTCGTCCACCCGCATAACCTCGGCCAGCACGCGGCGCATTTCTGGAATGTGCGGGTTCACCTTGGGCAGCTGCAGGCACACGGTGGAATCAATGTTGCCAATCTGGTAGCCGCGCTCCTGCAGCAGCCGCACTACTTCGTGCAGCAGGCGCTTGGAGTCGATGCCTTTGTACTGCGGGTCGGTGTCGGGGAAGTGGAAACCGATGTCGCGCAGGTTGGCCGCGCCCAGCAGCGCGTCGCAAATCACGTGAATGAGCACGTCGGCATCGGAGTGGCCGAGGGCGCCGTGGGTGTGGGGAATCTGGATGCCGCCAAGCCAGAAGGGCAGGCCCTCTTTCAGCTGGTGAACATCGTAGCCGAAGCCGGTACGAATGCGCATGGAACCGGGAGTAGATAAGTAAGTGGGCCAAAGGTACTGTTCGGAAGCGGCTCCTTTGGTTGAGGTGCAGAGCTGCGGCTTGGAAATGGCCCAGCTTGCATAGCGGCCCGAAAATATTTGCCCGGAATGGTAAAGTATCCGGGTGGTTTATGCGTCTGCGTGAGCATTGAACCAACCAGCCACATGATTATGTATCTAAAAAATAACATGGAAACTTTGGATTCATTAAAAGTTTCCGCCGTACCTTTGTGGCGTGAGTATGGAAATCAAGGACCGGATCTTGGTAGCGGCCGTCGAGCTGTTCATGCGCAACGGCATCCGCAGCGTTTCGATGGATGACATTGCCGCGCAACTGGGCATGTCGAAAAAGACCCTTTACAAGTGGTTTGAGAACAAGGACCAGATTGTGCTGGCCGTAATGCAGCAGCACGTGGCGCAGGAAGAATGCAACTGCCACGAGGTGTTTGCCACCGGTAATAACGCGCTGGAGGCCATGTTCAACCTGATTCAGTGGCACAAGGAAATGCTGTCCCGCATTCACCCCAGCATTTTTCACGACCTCCAGAAATACTACCCGCAAGCCTGGGCCGTGTTCGAGCAACACAAAAACACCTTCATCCTGCAGAAAACCGTCGACAACATCCGGCGCGGCATGGAAGAAGGCCTTTACCGTCCCGATTTGGACGTGGACGTGCTGGCCCGCCTGCACCTGGCCGAAATAGAGCTGATGTTCAACAGCGCCGTGTTTCCCACCCGGCAGTTCAGCATACAGCGCGTGAACTCGGTAATGGTGGAACACTTCCTCATGGGCATGTCAACGCTCAAAGGCCACAAGCTCATCAACGAATACCGTCAGGTGACGGAAATAGATTAATCACCCGCCCTCACCCTCCCATCCTTCCGCTTTATGAAACAAGCGTTCCGCCTACTGCTGCTGCTAGCTGCCTTGGGCTTCCTGGGGCTGCACCAATTGCTGGCACAAACGCCCTCCACGGGCCAGCCGGTAGCCACCAACACGCCCTTGCAGCTAAGCCTGCAACAGGCCATTGATTACGCCCTGAAAAACAAGTCGACGGTGCAGTCGGCGCGTATTAACGAGCAGATTGCCGTAGCCCGCGTGGGCGAGATTCGCTCGGCCGGCCTGCCGCAGGTGAACGTGGGGGCGAACCTCACCGACAACTTTAAGCTGCAAAAGTCACTGGTGGACTTCTCGCGCTTCGGGGGCGGTTCCGTGCAAACGCTCGACCCGTTCACGCTCACGCCCGCCCAATTGCAGGCCCTGAACAACGGCCAGAATGTAACGCTGGCGCCTACTTACACCACCACGCCCATTCCGTCTACGGGGCCGCAGCCGTTGGCTTTTGGTTTGCGCTACGCCGGTAACACGGCCGTTTCGGCTTCCCAAATGCTGTTTAACGGTTCTTACCTGCTAGGCCTGAAAGCGGCCAAGGTGTACGAGCAGCTGTCGGTAAAGCAGACGCAGCAAACCGAAATCGACGTGGTGGAGCAGGTGTCGAAAGCCTACTACAGCAGCCTGGTAGCCCGCGAGCGGCTGGCCCTGCTGGCTCGCAACGTGCAGCGCCTCGATACCTTGTTATACCAGACGCAGCAGACCTACAAGGAAGGCTTCGTGGAGAAGCTCGACGTAGACCGGTTGCAGGTGCAGGTAAACAACCTGAAAATCGAGCAGCAAAACGCCCAGCGCCTCATTGAGCTGAGCGTGGCCCTGCTGAAGTTCCAGATGGGCCTCGACCAGCGCCAGCCCGTGGAGTTGACCGACCGCCTCGATGCCGCCGTGATTGAAGCCGAACGCGGCAGCCTCATTGGCCTGAGCGAAGGGTTTAACTACAGTAGCCGCATCGAGTACTCGGTGCTGGAAACCCAGCGCGACTTGGCCGTGCTCGACGTGCGCAACCGCCGCTCGGGTTACCTGCCCACCCTGAACCTAATTGCCAACTACGGCTTTAACGGTTCCGACCCCCGCTTTGGCGGCCTGATGGAATTCCGCGGTGCCAGCTCGCGTAACGAGCAGGGCTTCGTGAACCAGAACTGGTTTGGTTTCGGTAGCGTGGGCCTGCAGCTCAATATTCCGGTGTTCGACGGCTTCCGCAAGAAGTACTCCATCGAGCAGGGTAAACTGGCCTTGGATCAGGTAAACAAAGGCTTCACCACGCTGCAGCAGAGCATTGATTTGCAGCGCGTGCAAACCCAGACTTCGCTGCAGAACACGCTAAACGTACTGGGCAATCAGAAAGCCAACCTCGACCTGGCCACCGACGTGGCCCGCGTGGCCAAAATCAAGTTTCAGGAGGGCGTAGGCTCGAACCTGGAAGTTATTACGGCCGAAACCGACCTGCGCCAAGCCCAGACCAACTACTACTCGGCGCTGTACGACGCGCTGGTGTCGAAAGTGGATTACGGCAAAGCCGCCGGTACCCTTTACCAAGGCAAGAAATAAGGTAACGCCCGAACGACCCCTCAGCAGATGACTTCTTCTTCGCTTCTCATGAACCGTTCCGCCGCCGCTACCGCGCAAACTCCTCTGAAACGCTTCCGCACCATGAAATACACCACCTCAGCGGCCCTGTTGGCGCTGGCCATGCTGGCCGCTTGCGGCGGCGAAAAAGACCCCGCTGCCGAACTGGCCCAGCTAAAAAAGGAACAAGCTGCCAACCAGGCCAAGATTGCCCAACTGGAAGCCAAAACCGGTAAGCCTGTGGGCGGCCCGGTAATGGCCACGCCGGTATCGGTTATCAACGTGAAGCCCGAAAGCTTTAAGAGCTACCTGGAGGTGCAGGGCCGCGTGGACTTCGACGAAAACGCCGTGGTGTCGCCCCGCATGCCCGGTGTAATTACCGATATCCGCGTGCGGCGCGGCGACCGGGTGAGCAAAGGCCAGGTACTGGCCACGCAGGACGCCTCGGTGCTCGAGTCGGGCATTGCCGAGCTGCGCACCCGCCTGGAGCTGGCCCGCACCGTGTACGAAAAGCAGGACCGCCTCTGGAAACAGCAGATCGGAACCGAAATTCAGTACCTGCAAGCCAAGAACAACTATGAGGCCTTGCAGCGCAGCCTGGCTACCCAGCAGCGCCAGCGCGCCCAGTACAACGTAGTGGCGCCGTTCAGCGGCACCGTTGACGATGTGCCGGCCAAAGTGGGTGAAAACGGTGCGCCCGGCGTACCGGTAGTGCGTTTGGTGAGCGGTGCCGGTGGCAAAATCGTGGCCGATGTATCGGAGGCGTATGCCAACAACATCAAGGCCGGCGACAAAGCCCTTGTAACCATTCCCGACCTCGGCGGTGCCGAAATGACCTCTACGGTACGCACCGTGAGCCGCACCATTAACCCCACCAGCCGCACCTTTTTGGTAGAGCTGCGGCCCAGCGGCCAGAATGCCGCGCAGCTACGCCCCAACATGGTGGCCACGGTGCGCATCCAGAACTACGACCGCCCCAACGCCACCGTGCTGCCCGTTGACCTCGTGCAGAAAGACGAGCAGAACAGCTACGTGTATGTGGTGGAGCAGAAAGACGGCAAAAAAGTGGCCGCTAAGCGCGTTATCCAGACCGGCAACACCTACAACGGTAAAGTAGAAGTAACCAGCGGCCTCAAGCCCGCCGACCAGGTTATTTCGGCTGGGTATCAGAATCTGAACGAAGGACAGGTTGTTAGCCTGTAAGGCTGCTGTTAGCTGATGGCTTTTGGCTGTTAGCTGTTGTTCTCGCCTGGCACCACAGTTGCCCTCATGAAAAATTACAAAGAGTTAAAGGTGTGGCAGTTCGGTATGGACATCGTGGCTGGGGTGTATGAACTGGCCCGAGTGCTACCGAAGGAAGAAATGTTCGGGTTGCGAAGCCAACTAACCCGAGCGGCTGTTTCTATTCCTTCAAACATTGCCGAAGGAAGCAGCCGCGGCAGTGAGAAGGACTACTCGCGGTTTTTGGAAATGGCGCTGGGTTCCTGCTTCGAAGTCGAAACCCAACTGCTCATAGCCAAACAGACCACCCTGCTTGCTTCCACGGCCACCGACCTGGTTTTGGCTTTGCTCCAGGAAGAAATCATGATGCTCCACGCTTTCATCAGACGGCTTCGTCAGAACCCGCTACCAGCCGAAAAACAATAATCCACCACGCTAATAGCCGACCGCTAATAGCCAATAGCTTAAAAAAGCCATGCAGGACGTGGAAAAAGAATTTGGACCCACCAGTTGGTCCATTAACAATAAGACGAGTATTTACATCATCACGGTGATACTCTGTATCGCGGGTATCTTCGCCTACATCAAGCTGGGCAAGGAGAAATTCCCCGATATCGTGATTCCGCGCATCATCGTGGCCACGGTATACCCGGGCACCTCGCCGGCCGATATCGAGAACCTGGTGACGCGCCAGCTCGAGAAGGAAATCAAGAGCGTGAACGGGGTGAAGAAGATCAGCTCTACCTCGAACCAGGATTACTGTATCGTAGACGTGGAGTTCGACTCGGGCGTGGACGTGCAGTACGCCAAGCAGCTCATTAAGGACGCCGTGGACAAAGCTTCCAGCGACCTGCCGAACGACCTGCCCACACCTCCTACGGTGCAGGAAGTGAACCTCTCCGAGCTGCCCATTATGAACATCAACCTGGCCGGTAACCTAACCGTCAGCCAGTTGAAGAAGTACGCCGACGACTTCCAGGACAAAATTGAGGCGCTGCCCGAAATTACCCGGGTTGACATTGTAGGTGCTCTGGAGCAGCAAGTAAACGTGGACGTGGACCTGAACAAGCTGCGGGCTTCGCGCCTGAGCTTCTCGGATATTCAGCGCGCCATTGGCTCCGAAAACATTACCATTTCGGGCGGTACCATTGACGTGGGCAGCCAGAAACGTGCCGTGCGCGTGGCCGGCCAGTACGTGCGCGCCGCCGACATTGCCGATATTCAGATCAAGAACCTGAACGGTGCGGCCGTGCGCCTCGGCGACATTGCCACCGTGGAAGACGGCTTTAAAGACCGGGAGTCGTACGCCCGCCTCGACGGCAAGCCCAGCATCAGCCTGAACGTGGTAAAGCGCCAGGGCGAAAACCTCATCGACGCCTCCGACAAGATCAAACAGATCATTGCAGATTCGAAGAGCAGCCTGCCCAAGGAGCTGACCATTACTGTAACCGGCGACACCTCGAACGACACCCGCGTTACCCTCCACGACCTGATCAACACCATCATCATCGGCTTCCTGTTGGTAACGCTGATCCTGATGTTCTTCATGGGCACCACCAACGCCTTGTTCGTGGGCCTTTCGGTGCCAATTTCGATGTTCCTGGCGTTCCTGCTCATTCCCATCTTCGGCTTCTCGCTGAACATGATTGTGCTGTTTGCCTTCCTGCTGGCCCTGGGTATCGTGGTCGATGACGCTATTGTGGTTATCGAAAACACCCACCGCCTGCTGCACGAGCACCCCAACCTGGACACGCCCCGCGCCGCCAAGTTTGCGGCCGGTGAGGTATTCGTGCCGGTATTGGCGGGTACCCTTACCACGGTAGCACCCTTTGTGCCGCTGCTGTTCTGGCCCGGCATTGTGGGCTCGTTCATGTACTACCTGCCCGTTACGCTCATTCTCACGCTGATGTCGTCGCTGGTGGTTGCCTTCATCATGAATCCGGTGTTTGCCGTGAGCTTCATGGAGCGCGAAGACCACCACGCCGAAGATAACAAGCCCAAGCTGACGCGTACCTTCCTGCTCGCCATGGGCGCGCTAGCCGTCGTTGCTGTTATCGGTTACATCGCCGGCTCGTCGTTCCTGGGCAACCTGATGCTGACCGTCATCCTGTTCTGCTTCCTGGACAAGTTCGTCTTTGTGAAGATGATTGCTTGGTTCCAGACCAAGGCCTTGCCACGCTTCCAGAACGGCTACGGCAGTCTGGTTCGAGTGGTAACCGGCGGTTCCATCTGGCGCCAAGTTGGCATCATGGTCGGCATGGTCGTTCTGTTCATCCTGTCCATCGTGGCGGTAGGAATCCGCAAGCCCAAGGTGGCCTTCTTCCCGAAGGGTGACCCGAAATTTGTGTACACCTACCTGAAGATGCCCGTGGGTACTCGCGTAGACGTAACGGACTCCGTTACGAAAGTGCTGGAGAACCGCATCTACGGTGTCATCGGCCGCAATAACCCCGACGTAGAATCGGTAATTACCAACGTGGCCATTGGTGCCGGCGACCCTGGCGAAGCTTCGGCTCAAGGGGTGTCGCAGTCGCACCTAGGCAAAGTAGGTGTGGCGTTCAAGGAGCTCAGCGAGCGGACTGGGCCAGCTACCAGCATTTACATGGACAAAATCCGTGAGGTGGTGAAAGGCATTCCGGGCGCCGAGGTATCGGTAGATCAGGAAGCCAGCGGACCGCCCGTAGGTAAGGAAATTGCCATTGAAGTAGCCGGCGACGACTACGTGAAGCTGGCGGCCCTCTCCAAGCAGGTCACGCGCTACATCGACTCACTGAAGATTGGCGGCGTGGAGCAGCTGCGCTCCAACCTGGAAGACCGCAACCCGGAAATTGCCATCAGCATCGACCGCACCCGCGCCAACCGCGAAGGCATCAGCACGGCTCAGATTGGCATGGAAGTACGTACCTCCATCTACGGCTCGGAAGCCAGCAAATTCAAGACCGCCGACGACGAGTACCCGATTCAGGTGCGCTATGCCAAGCCCTACCGCGACGACGTGGACGCCCTGGTTAACGCCCCGCTGACCTTCCGCGACGCCACCGGCCAGGTTCGTCAGGTGCCCATCAGTTCGGTGGCCGAGGTTTCTTACGGAACCACCTACGGCGGCATCAAGCGCAAAGACGTGAAGCGGGTAATTACTATCTCGTCGAACGTGCTGAACGGCTACACCGGTCCCGATGTAGTGGCCAACATCAAGCAGGCACTGCAGGCTTTCCCCACGCCGCCCGGTTACACCATTAAAATGGGCGGTGCCGAGGAAGACCAGAAAGAAACCAGTGACTTCCTGCCGCTGGCCGGTCTGGGCGCCATTGGCCTCATCTTCCTGATTCTGGTAACGCAGTTCAACTCGTTCAGCAAGCCCATCATCATTCTCACCGAGGTAATCTTCTCCGTTATCGGCGTACTGCTGGGCCTGGCCATTACGGGCATGAACATCAGCATCGTAATGACGGGTGTGGGCATCATTGCCCTGGCCGGTATTGTGGTGAAAAACGGCATTCTGCTGGTCGAATTCACCGATATGCTACGGTCGCAGGGCATGCCGCTGCGCGAAGCCATCATCCTGGCTGGCAAAACGCGCCTGAACCCGGTAATTCTGACGGCTACGGCCGCCATTCTGGGCCTGATTCCGTTGGCCATCGGCCTGAACATTGACTTCTACGAGCTGTTTGCCAGTGGCAATCCGCACTTCTTCATCGGTGGCGAATCGGTGGTGTTCTGGGGTCCGCTCGCCTGGACGATAATTTTTGGGTTGTCCTTTGCAACCATTATCACCCTTGTGGTAGTCCCGGTTATGTATCTGCTCAACGAGCAGCTGCGCGGCTGGATTACCGGCAAAGACCCCGATTCGCAAGCTTCCCAGGCCGCCGCCATCGACGCGGAGGAAAAAGAAGCCGCCCGCCCTCCGGTGCTGGCCGAGTACTAACCAGCGCTTTTTTCCGTTTTCCCTCTTTTTTACCTGATCCGTCGTTTCAGCCATGCTACCCCAAACGACTTCCGCACCCGCCAACATCGAACAACAGGTGTTGCGTATCATCAGCAAGCGCAAGGCCATTAAGCCCCAGCGCCTGCGTGTATCCAGCAACCTGAGCCGCGAGCTGGGCTTCGACACGGTAGACGTCGTCGATATCATCCTTGAGGTGGAACGCCGCTTCCACATCACCATTCCCGACGAAGTGCCGTTGAACACGGTACGCGACTTTGTTCGCTACGTGGCTTCCCACCTCGGGGGGCGGCGGGCACGCTAAGCCCAAGGGTCTGAAAAACGCCAAAAGGCCCGCAACCACTGGTTGCGGGCCTTTCGTGCTTCATGATAGGCGGGTACACTAGCGCACGTTGCCGCCCGTATCGCCACCGCGGGTGCCGGTGTCCTTTGGGTCGCGGCTGCCGGCGGTGCTGGCGCCCTCCACGTTCGGGTTAGGGGTTATGTCGATGGTGGGGTGGTGAGGCTCGGTAGGAGCGGCTGAGTTGGCCGGGTCGGGGCTGGAGCCGCCGGGTAGGTCGGCCTTGCCAGCCCGCTTAGCCGATTCGTTGCTTTCGGTGAACGAGCCGCTGCTCACGCTGTGCTCGGCCTTTTCCAGTTCACGCGAAGGGGAGTGGCTGCCGCGCGAAGCGTTAGCGCCTTGTTCGTTACCGGCATTGCCAGATACGGCCACTACGCTGGGCCGGGTGCTTTCCCACTCGTGGAAGTGGTCGAGCTCCGTTTTCAGCGTGCTCATAAACCACGCCATCAGCGCCACATCGTCAAGGAGGCCCACTACAGGAATGAAGTCGGGCACTAAGTCGATGGGGCTCAGGAAGTAAATGAGCACGGCAATGGCCCCCAAAATGGTGGGGGTAGGAATGCCAGTGTATTCGCCCGAAGCCGCTGCTTTTACCAAACGAAACAGCGTTTGCATGCTCTGCCAAGCTTCGTTGGCAATGGTGCCGAGGTCGTTTTTCTCGCTTGCCTTCTGGTAGGCATCGTTCACGAGTTGCTTAATGCGCAGTGGCTGTTTGAGGTAGCCTTCGGCTTTACCGAGGAACGTTTTAAAAATCGGCGACGAGGCTATTCGCTCGCCGTTGGGTTGTTGGGAAGCCATATTGGTAGGGCTGTTGGGAGAAACGAGTGGAAGGTGCCGGGCGCTAACCCGCCAAAAATCAGCGGGCGCGGGAAACCGGGCAACTGCGGTTCTATACTGTTTCGCGCCAAAATAGTTATTGGCGCATGTTTCAGGCCGCAAAGCAAATAAAAAAGCCCTTGCGGTGGAGCAAGGGCTTCGAAAGCTTCGGGCGAATGAGGGTATTACTCGGCGTTCGGCACGCGGCCGGCGGCGTAAAAGTTGCGCTGGTAGTAAGCCTGGGAAAGCGAGCTGACCATAACGCCGCCGTTGGTGGCAGCGTGGGCAAACTTGCCGTCTTTCAGGTAGATACCCACGTGGTAGATGGGCTGGCCGGGGCCGCGGCGGAAAAACACAAGGTCGCCGGTTTGCATTTCGTCCTTGGCCACGCGCTTCACGTTGTTGAACATGGAACGGGAGCTATGCACCAGATTAATACCGTATGCTTCCTTAAACACGCGGGTCACGAAGCCGGAGCAGTCGGTGCCTTTCTTGGTGTTGCTGCCGAAGCGGTAGGGGGTGCCCATCCATTCGCTCACGGTGCGGAGCAGGGAGGCGTCTTCGTCGTAATCGGCCTTAATGCCGAGGGTTTGGGCGTAGTAGCCAACTGCCAGCGAATCCCGAAAGGTGGGCCGGTCGCCTTCGTCGCCGCTGGTTAGGTCCAGCAGGGAGGCTTCGGCCAGTGCCGGGCTGCCAGCTGCTGATGCAACCTGCGACTCAGGTGCGTAGTCAAAGAAAAAGGAAAGGGCCAGTGAAACAGCGGCGAGGCAACACAAAAAGGTATTCTTCATTGTCCGTCGTGTGGGTATGAAACTCCGCCCCCAGGCGGCGACCCAAGGGGGTCATGTGGCGTACTTTTCTTCTCTAGTTCAGGTCGTTGGAGAAGGTAAAAAATCTGTTTGTTCAGGCCAAAACGGAAAGATTCTATCCGGCCTTATAGGGTAAAGCTAGACCAGACAGCCTAAGGGTCCAAATTTAGGGCACTAAACAGGGGTAAATTCCTTGGCGAATGCAATTCAGTTCCTGAAAAGTATTGCTGTACTTAGCAACTGATGCCTTAACCAACGCGTAGGCGTTTCTTGCTTTAATCTTGTTATGGAATTGCCCCGAATTGTTGAGCATTCGCCCCTGGCCCGTATAGCCCGCTGGAAGCTGGGCCAGCCCAACGTGGCCATGGTATTGGGCAAGTCTATTCACCTCAGCGGCGTAACGCGCGGCGAGTTTTTACGCGACCCTTCCTGGGTGGCGCACGAGATGTGCCACATTCGGCAGGTGCGGCAGTACGGACTGGTGAATTTTCTGTGGCAATACCTGCTGGAATCGGTGCGAGTGGGCTACTACGCCAACCGCTTTGAGGTGGAAGCCCGACAAGATGCTCAGCGAGACGCGGCCTACTATGCGCAGGTGCTGGGCGTACCGGCGCCCGCCACGCCCGGCCGCGGCACCGACCCCGATGGCCCCGGCGGCATTCAGCCCGATGTGGTGGTATAAAAGGGCGCGGGCCTTATTTATAATGTGGCTAGTCGCCCACCGTCCACAACCAAAGACGTGCCGTTGATGAAGTTTGCATCGGAAGAGGCCAAAAAGCAGATGGCCTCGGCCAACTCAGCCGGCGTGCCTATTTGGCCGGTAACCTCCTCTTTTCCGCTTTTTACATTGGGGTTTTCCCAGAGCATGGGCGTATCAACGGCTCCCGGGGCTACGGCGTTAATGCGAGCATGAGTGTGCGGAATTTCCTGGCTTAAGCCCCGCACAAAGGCTTCCATAGCGCCTTTACTGGCGGCGTAGGGAACTACGTTGGGCGTGGTTTGGTGAGCATGCACCGAGCTGATGGCCACAATACTGCCGTTCTTCATGTGGGGCAGACACAGCTGGCACAGCCGAAACAAGGCCCGTAAGTTTACGTTCATGAGTTGATCCCACTCGGCTGGGTCGAGCTTCAGAATGGGCTCGAAAGTCATGGTGGCGGCGTCGTTCACGAGCACATCTACCCGGCCCCAGTAACCCAGCACCCGTTCTACCGCGCGGCGCAGGTGCGCATCGCGGCCTACGTCGCAGCTAACGAAGCGGGCTTCGCCGCCGGCTGCCCGAATAACGCTAACCACCTCCCGACCGGCCTTGGCGTCGCGGCCGAGTACGGCTACTTTGCCGCCCTCGCGGCCCATTTGCTCGGCAGCGGCCCGCCCGATGCCGGAGGTAGCACCGGTTATTACGCACACTTTGTCTTGAAAACGCTCGGCCATAAACGCGAAAAGGTATGTAACGGGGAAATGCAAGACCGGGTGCCGCCGCGGTTACGCATCAGGCAGCCGATGGCGACAGTTCTGAAGACCCTTTCAGGCGGTTGTTTGTTTCGGCTGCGGCTGTTACTGCCTGTGAAACGACCGGCGTATGGACTGCTTATAATGGAGTACTGAATGGACGACAGGCGAATTTGCCGTAACCCTGGAGACCGGCTTTACGAATAGATAACAGCCGCTGCAACTGCGGCCTTCCCTGATTTTCCACGATAACCTGTTTCTACATCATGGCAACCAACAACACTTCCGGCAACACCGATTTCTTTGGCAACTCCAGCGCCAACCAGCCTTCGGGCGTAAACCAAACCCTGGCCGGCAAAACCGCTAACACCCAAGGTGGCGTGATGGGCGGCATCAACGATCAGCTGACCAAGTTTGGCAACGCTGCCTCGGGGCAGTTGGGCAAGCTGAGCACCACCCAAAAGGTAGTGGGCGGCTTGGCTTTGGCTTTCGGCATCAGCTACCTCTCGAAAATGAACAAGCGCAACGGCTAAGCCCGCGCTTGGTCTGAAAAACGAAAGCGGCCCGTTTCCTGAAAAGGAAACGGGCCGCTTTGCTTCGTGAGCCTGCTATTGGACTCGAACCAACGACCTGCTCATTACGAATGAGCTGCTCTACCAACTGAGCTAAGCAGGCTTTTTGCTCCCGACGGGCGCACGCGCCGCAACGGGAGTGCAAATATAACAGGCGCGGGAAACGCGGAACAAAGGTTCCGGAGAAATTTTTCCCTCGAAAGCCCTTAACCCCGCCGATGCGGGTTCGTTTGGATATAACAGAACCTTCTGTCACTGCCATGAAAGCCAACCATTCCGCTAACGTTATCCAAGCCCTGGTAAGTGGCTTTGCCGGCGCCATTGCCCTCACGCTGGTACACCAAGCGGCCCGCAAGCTCACACCCAACGCGCCGCGCATGGATATCCTCGGTATGCGCGGCCTGCGCAAGATTCTGGACGCCGCCGACGCTCCACAGCCTGACCGACAGACCCTGTACAACGCCACCATGGCCGGTGACTTATTCAGCAACGGTCTGTATTACAGTTTGGTGGGTTCAGGTGAAGATGCTTGGGTACGCGGTGCAGCATTGGGCATTGCCGCCGGGGTAGGGGGCGTGGTGCTGCCCGGTCCGCTGGGCCTGGGCGACGGGCCCAGTAACCGCACCCCGCAAACCCAGCTCATGACGGTAGCATGGTACACGCTGGGCGGCTTGGTAGCGGCGGGGGTGTCGCGGTGGTGGAGCGCAGCGGGGTGGCGTTAGGAGAAAACTACAGACATTGGTGCTTCTATATTGCTGAGCATCATGAGCACTCGTATTATCCTCCGCACACTAAGCCTGCTGCCGACGCTTTTGCTGCCATTGGGTGTTCGGGCCGATGCGCTCGATGGGGCGATGTATATGTTTAGCTTAATAGGTGGTTTGTATGCCTTTGCTGGCTTGGTGATATTGGCAACAGTGCTGGCGTATCGTCTGGAGCGTTTTGCCTCCCTTAGATGGGTACAATGGGCTTTAATTGGTGTAAGTCTGTTAATTGGCCTAGCCTGGAATCAGGTATTTGGTGGACGTTCGGGCACCTTATCTTTTCTAGTAATAAATCCTTTTCTGGGTTTATGCCTTCCGGTAGCGCTTTGGCTAAACGGAATTAGATACGCGCGTCGTGCTGCAAACTGGAGGAGGCGTGCCATTAGCATAGCGGTGGGTGTGGTAGGACTGTCGGTTTTGCTAAGTCAAGTCTTGAGCTGGTTGCTGCTGTATGTGGCAGCAAATAGCTATCAACTATATGCTATGCTAGGGTGGGTAATGGGCGTAGCATATACTATTGGTGCTTGGTGGTTGGTCCTGAAGCAAGTACAGAAATACCAGCCGCTGGAATGGACTGATTGGCCGCAGACATCTTCAGCGGCGGGAGTATACGCTGGCGTAGCTGTTCTACTTCAAATACTATCCATGTGGTTGTCTATGAGCGCACAAGACGGTGTTGAGTACATGTGGAGCAGCGTATTGGCAAGCCTAGCTGGGCAAGCTGTTATGGCTTGGGGCTTAGGAGCCTTCAGTATTTGGCTGGAACAACGCATGCGTATGGGGGTATCCCCTGTGCAGTAACGCCGCGGTGCTACCTTTGCCTGCACATGAAAGCGTTGCGCAAACTTCTCGTCGGCGCGCTCGGCTTCGAGCGTTACATCCGGTTCGTAAGCCGCATTTACCTGCGGCTGGTGGCGGCGGGGTGGGGCAAAGCCAAGTACCCGGAGCTGTTTTTCCTGGCCCGGCTGGTAAAACCCGGCGACGTGTGCCTCGACATCGGCGCCAACCTGGGCTACTACTCCGTGGCGTTGTCGCGGCTGGTGGGGCCGCAGGGCAAGGTACTGGCCGTGGAGCCGGTGCCGCTGTTTCAGCGTATTTGGGAAGACAACGTGCGCCTCAGCGGCTACGACAACCTGCTGCTGCTGCCTTTCGCTTTGGGCGGGCAGAACACCTCGGTGAAAATGGGCACGCCCGCCCGCAACGGCCTGCTGCACCACGGCATGACCAAAATTGCCGACTCGAACCCCGCCGAGCAATACGGGCAGTTCTACGACGTGAACATGCGCGTGCCCGACGAGCTGCTGGCCGGGTTCGATCGTCTCGACTTCATTAAGTGCGACGTGGAAGGTTTCGAGCACGAAGTGTTTCAGCACATGCAGGAAACGCTGCGCCGCCACCAGCCCGTTATCCAAACCGAGCTGAACGGCGCCACCAACCGCCAGCGCGTTAGCCAGCTGCTGGCCGAACTCGGCTACCAGCCTTACGTGCTGGAAACTAGCGGCGCAAATTCGCGGTTAGTACCTTGCCCACCGGCCGAGCTGCAAGGCACCGCCGACCGTGACTTTTACTTTAAACCTTCCGCTGACGAACCTGCGCGCTAATGCTCTTCCTCAAAGGTCTGCTCATTTTCTTCCTGTTTGCCATGGTGCTGCGCATGGTGTTGCCGGCTTTGTTGCGCTGGGCCCTGGCTTCGTTTGTGCGCAAGCAAATGCAGCGCGGCGGAGTGCAGTTTGGGCCGGGGACTTCTCCGTTCGGGCCGCCGCCTACGCCTCCCACGCCCGGCCCCGAGGGCAAAGTACGCGTGGATTACGTACCGCCCGTTACCAAAGCCCGCGGCACCGATGAATTCCGCGGCGGCGACTACGTGGAGTTCGAGGAAGTAAAATAATCGGCCTACCTTCGGGCTGCCCACGCCCGGCCTGCTGCGCGCGGGTCGGGTTTTTTGTTGCTTTTCGGCTTTCTGGGTTTGGTTGGTGGTTTTGGTTTTCAACCACGCCAAACGCTGGCAACTAGCAGCCAAAAACCACCAACCATCAACCAACAACCAACCCGAATGACCCCTGTTGCTTCGCCGACGACGGCTGCCCCCCTCTGGCGCCGGCTGTTGCCGCACTTGCTGGCCGTTGCCTTCCTCATGGTGGTGGCGGTTGTGTACTTCTCGCCCATCGTCTTCAAGGGCCAAACCCTGAGCCAGCACGACATTGTGCAGTTCAACGGCGGCGCCCGCGAGGCCGCCGCTTACCGCGAAGCCACCGGGCAGGAAGCGCTCTGGACCAACTCCATGTTCTCGGGCATGCCCACGTACCTGATTGGCACGCGGTTTCCCGGCGACCTGTCGCGCTACCTGAACAACATTTTCACTCTGGGGCTGCCGGCCGTGGTGGCCAACCTGTTTGTGGCGCTGCTTTGCGGCTACCTGTTGTTTGTGGCGCTGGGCATGCGCTCCTTGGTGGCCCTTACCGGCGCCCTGGCCGTGGGCCTGACGAGCTATAACCTGGTGATTCTGGCCGCCGGCCACAACTCCAAGTCGTATGCGCTGGCCTACGCGCCGCTGGTACTGGGCGGTTTGCTGGTCACGTTCCGGCGGCAACGCTGGCTGGGCGCGGCTTTGTTTGCGCTGGGCCTCACGATGAACGTGCGGGCCAACCACTTGCAAATCACCTACTACTTGCTGCTGTTGGTGCTCATCTTCGGCATTGTGGAGCTGGTGTTTGCCATCCGGGAAAAGCGCCTAGCCGACTTTCTGCAACGCACCGCCATTTTGGGTGTGGCCGCTTTGCTGGCCGTAGGCGTGAGCTTTGGCCGTTTGTACACCACGGCTACGTACGGTAAGTACAGCATCCGCGGCAAGTCGGAACTAACGACGCCGGCCCCTGCGGCACCGGGCCAGCCCGCGGTCCAGCCGGAGAGCGGCTCGGGTCTCGACCGTGACTACGCCTTTAACTGGAGCTACGGTGTGGGCGAAAGCATTACGCTGCTCATTCCCAATTACTACGGCGGGGCTTCGTCGAGCAAGCTCGATGAGAATTCGGCCACCGGCAAAGCCCTGTCTGGCCTCGGCGTGCCGCCCGTGCAGCTCCGCGACTACCTACAGAGCATTCCTACGTACTGGGGCGACCAGCCCATTACCAGCGGCCCGGTATACGTGGGCGCGGTGGTGTGTTTGCTGTTCGTGCTCGGTTTGTTTATTGCCGACCGCCGTACGCGCACGTGGCTGCTCATCGGTACCATTCTCTCGCTGTTGCTGGCTTGGGGCAAGAACTTCTCGTCGTTTAACGATCTGATGTTTGACTACTTCCCTGGCTACAATAAGTTTCGTTCGGTATCCATGGCCTTGGTTATTGCTCAGCTGGCCATGCCGCTGCTGGGCGTGCTGGCCCTGGCCCGCGTGCTGCGCGTCCGCGCCGCTTCGGCCGCCGCTGTGCCCAAGCTGCCCGGCGCTACCGATACACCCGAAACTGCCGAGCTGCGCCGCAAGCTGCTACTAGCTACGGGTATTACGGCCGGTATCTGCTTATTAGCTTTCATCTTCGGAATGGGTGCCGACTTCGCTTCGCCCATCGATGCCAACCTGCAGCAGCAAGGTTTCCCGCTCGATGCCCTGCGGCAGGACCGCGCCAGCATGATGCGCTCCGACGTGCTTCGTTCCTTGTTCTTCGTTCTGGCTACGGCCGCTGTGCTGTGGTTTTACCTGCGCCGGCAGCTTACGGTAACCGTGGCCGCTGGCCTCGTGGCTGCGCTTACATTGGTCGATTTGTGGGCCGTTGATAAACGCTACCTCGGCGAGTCGAATTTCCAGGACAAGACCGTGGCCCAGGAGTTCGTGCCCTCGGCCGCCGACCAGCAAATTTTCAACGACCCCACGCTGCACTTCCGGGTGCTGAACGTGGACAACCCCTTCAACGAGGCCAATACCTCGTACTTCCACAAGAGCATTGGCGGTTACCACGGGGCTAAACTGCGCCGCTACCAGGAACTGATTGAGCGGCAGATTTCGCAGAATAACCCGCGTATCACGTCCATGCTGAACGCGCGCTACTTCATCGGGCGCGACCAAAAAACCGGCGCTCAGGTGGCTCAGCAAAACCCCGGCGCACTGGGCAACGCGTGGTTTGTGTCGGGCATTCAGCCGGTGCAGAATGCCGACCAGGAAATGGCGGCCCTTAGCACCTTCGACCCCGTAACCACGGCCATCGTGGACGTGAGCAAGTTTCCGCAGCCCAAGACCAGCTACACCGCTGCCGGCTCCACCATTCGCCTGACGCACTACTCGCCCGACGAGCTGAAGTACGAAGCCAATGCCGCGCAGGACGGCTTCGTGGTTTTCTCGGAAATCTATTACCCCGAGGGCTGGAACGCCTACCTCGATGACAAACCGGTGCCGCACGTACGCGCTAACTACGTGCTGCGTGCCATGGCGGTACCGGCTGGCAAGCACAACATCACCTTCAAGTTCGAGCCCAAGGAGTACAGCATTGGCAACACTGTGTCGCTGGTGTCGTCCATCCTGCTGTTTCTGCTGCTGATAGGGGCCGTGGTATACGCCCTGCGTCGGCGCCCCACGCCGCCCGAGCAGGACAAAGAGCAAGACGAGCTGCTGGCTGCTTAATCTCAACCAACTGGTTAACTATGGTGCCACGGCCTTCCAGTCGTGGCACCCTCATTTTATCTCGGAGGCCAGTCAGTCGTTTCAAGCGCCATGTTCGTCGAAAGCCCGTCGCCCATTCTCACCGACCTGCCCGAGCCGGTAACCGAGCGGCACGGCGTGCGGCTGCGGCTCCTGCGCGACGATTTGCACCATCCGGCCCTGCCCGGCAACAAGTGGCGCAAACTCAAATACAACCTGCTCGAGGCTAAAAATCAGGGGTTTGACAGATTGCTCACCTTTGGCGGGGCTTACTCAAACCACCTGGCCGCCGTGGCGGCCGCCGGTCGGCTCTACGGCTTCAGCACCATCGGTGTAGTGCGTGGCGACGAAACCGCGCAGCTAAACCATACCCTTGCGCAGTGCGTGGCCGATGGCATGCTGCTCCATTGGGTGAGCCGGGATGAATACCGTTGCCGCCACGAGCCCGCGTGGCACGCGGAGCTGTTCCGGCAGTTCGGGCCGGCTTACCTCTTACCCGAAGGCGGCACCAACGCCCTGGCCGTGCGCGGCTGCGCCGACATAGTGGCCGAACTCGGCGCGCACGGCGCGTCATTTGATGCACTAACGGTGGCCTGCGGCACGGGCGGTACTTTGGCGGGCTTGGTAGTGGGCTTGCAGGACGAAAAGCAAGTAGTGGGCGTGTCGGCGCTAAAGGGCCAGGGCGACGCGTTGCGCACCGAAATACACGCGCTGACGGAGCAGGTTACCGGCCGCCGCTTGGGTAACTGGGAGCTGCGCACCGAGTTTCACTTCGGAGGGTATGCCCGCTACTCGGCGCCGTTGCTGGCTTTTATTGAGCAGTTTTACCAGCAGCACCGCGTTTTGCTCGACCCGGTGTACACCGGCAAACTGCTATACGGCGCGCTGGCACTGGTTGAGGCCGGCTACTTTGCGCGGGGCAGCACGGTGGTAGCGGTGCATACCGGCGGCCTGCAAGGTTGGGGCGGCTTCACCGAGCGTTTCGGCGCCCGGCCGCCCGCTACCGTATAGCTTAGAGCTGAGTTTGGCCTTTCCCCACGTTATGGTTCCGTTGTTTCGTTTGGTGCGCCGCTTGTTGCCGTTGTTGTTTCTGCTTGCCCTGGGCTGGTTTCTGTGGCAAAAGGTAGCCCCGAGTCTGGCCGGGCTGGACCCCTTGCGGGCCGAGCCGCGGGTAACCGTAACGCACAACACCGTTCTGGAGAAAATCGAGGGTTTGGGCAAGCTGGAGCTGGTGCGCTACCGCTTCAAAGACGTGGTGGAATACAAGAAGAGCACCTACCGGTTTCTGCCCGATGCCAAAGTGGCCCTCATTGTGGCCGGCGAAGCCGTGGGCTGCGTGGACCTGCGCAAGATCAAGCCGCTGGACGTGGTCTTCGTCGGCGACTCAGTGGTGCGCATTGCCTTGCCCGCGCCCGAGCTGTGCACCTGGCGCATCGACCACAGCGCCAGCAAAGTGTACAGCGTGGAAAACGGTTTCTTACAGGATGCCGAACTGGTGGATGCCGGTTACAAGTACGCCGAGCAGAACGTGCGCCGGGCAGCGTTGCAGTCGGGCATACTGGCGCAAACCCAGCAAAACGCCGAGCAGATTCTGCGGCCCATGCTGGAAACCCTCACCGGCCGCCGGGTGGTACTGGTACCGCAAATGGCTCCGCCCGAACGGGCGCCGCTTCGGTAGCGCGCCGCCACAGAGCACACAAGTGGGCTGGCTTACTTGGTGCCCAGCACCTCGCGCAGCGCATCCTGGATAAACTCGCCCTCGTAGCCTTTGGCCGTAACGTACAGGGTAAGCTTTTGCCGCCGCTTGTGCGGGTTGCTCTCCTTTTCCAGCGCGTTCTTTTTCTCCAGCAGCTCCACCAGGTTGCGGTAATACTCGTCGCCGTCGATTTCGCTCATGCCAGCCTTGATGCAGAACTCCGACACGCCGCGCATCTTGAGCTCCTGCCGAATGCGACGGCGGCCCCACTTCTTCAGCCGGTATTTGCCGCGCACGAAGGAACGGGCAAACCGTTCGTCGTCGAGCAGCTTTTCGCGCACCAGCCGAATGGTGATTTCGCCGGCTTCCTCCTCATCCAGGCCGTAGCTGCGGAGCTTGTCCTCCACTTCCTTATGGCTGCGCTCTTGGTAAGCGCAAAAGGAGGCAATCTTTTGCAGGGCTTCGCCCGGGGTGTAGGTTTTGCGTTTGCGCGGGGCGTCTTCCATAGCGGGCGGCGGGGCAAATAGGATTGCCACAGTAAGTGGCTCGGGTATTTATCTACGCCGAAGCCGGACCCGAAGGTGGCTGGAGCGGCGCTAATTTTTTTTGTGCAAAACCCACTAATTAAAAAAACAGCCGCCACCCAGAAGGTGGCGGCTGTTCGCTCACATAAACAAGTTGGATTGATTCATCCAAATTTTGGTAGTCCACTGTACTATTTGAAGTCCGGTGGATTACCGAGTGACAAGGTAGCACGCAATGCGCACATTTCCATATATAACCGATCAATTCCTGGCTTGTTTAAGCCAGGAAGTAGGCGTTTGCGCTTGAGTATCCGACCTTTGCCGACGTCTTGTTTTTGTACTCAAATTATGGTTTTTACCCGTGGCGTCCGCTACATGATGCTTTCCACACTGTGCTTTGCGCTCATGAACGTGTGCGTAAAAATGCTGCCGCATTTGCCGGCTATGGAAATCATTTTGTTCCGCTCGCTCATCTCGGTAGTGCTCAGTTACCTCACGCTGCGCGCCCTGCGCATCCGGCCCTGGGGCACTAACCATTTCTTCCTGATTGCGCGCGGTACCACCGGGGCAATTGCCCTCATGCTGTACTTCAGTACCCTGCAGAAAATGCCGCTGGCCACGGCCGTAACGGTGCAGTACCTGGCGCCCATTTTCACGGCTATTCTGGGCGTTTTTATCGTGAAAGAACCCGTAAAACCCTGGCAATGGCTGTTCT
Source organism: Hymenobacter koreensis (assembly GCF_039541855.1). Lineage (NCBI taxonomy): Bacteria > Pseudomonadati > Bacteroidota > Cytophagia > Cytophagales > Hymenobacteraceae > Hymenobacter > Hymenobacter koreensis. Next base: position 1,021,413 of record NZ_BAABHA010000002.1, on the reverse strand, counting down.
TTCTGCTCTCGTTTGCGGGCGTGCTGTGGGCCGAAGGCGTGGATACGCGCGTGGAGCCGATCTGGCTGGGACTGGGCGTGCTGTCGGCGGTGTTTTCGGGGCTGAGCTACAATTCCATTCGCAAGCTTAAAGGCCGAGAGCATCCGCTGGTGGTGGTTTTTTACTTCCCCATGGTGTCTCTGCCCATCACGGCTATTTATTGCCTGTTCCGCTGGGTGCCCCCGCAGGGCCTCGACTGGTTGTGGCTAGGGCTCATCGGTGTTTTTACCCAAGGAGCCCAGGTGTACATGACCAAGGCCTACCAGGCCGAGCAGCTCTCGAAAGTAGCCAACTGGAACTATCTCGGCATCCTGTACGCGTTAGGTTTTGGCCTGGTCTTTTTTGGTGAGGCCTTTCCGCCGGGCGCTTACGCCGGTATGGCTCTGGTGCTGGCGGGCGTGCTGCTGAACGCCTGGTACCTGGCCCGCCACGCCCGACGCGCTCCGTTGCCCGTACCAGAGCCCGATGCCATTCCGGTGTCGCCGCGGTAGGGTTGATGGAGCGTCGCGCACAAATTTTGCGCAGGCAGGCAACGCCTTTACCGGCTACGGGCTCTACCGCCTAACTTGCCTGTCATTGCTTGCTTTGTTATGATCCGTTGTGTACTCCCGTTACTGAGCTTGTTGCTGTGCCTGCTGCCGCTGCTGAGCGCGGCCGGTATTCTGAAGGGGCGCGTTACCGACCCCAAGGGCGAACCGCTGGGTTTCACCAACGTGGCCGTGAAGGGAACCACCACCAACACCGCCTCGAACGAGCAGGGCAATTACCAGCTGCCGCTAGCGGCCGGCGAGTATGAAATTGTGTTTCTGTACGTGGGCTTCAAACCCCAAATGGAGCGCGTGCGCATTGCCGGCGGCGACACCGTGACGGTGCTCAACGTAACCATGACGCCCGAAAACTACCAGCTGCGCGAGGTGGTGGTGCGGGCCAAAGACAAAGACCCGGCCTTCGCTATTATTCAGCACGCCATGGACTGGCGCAACTACCACCGCCGCGAAGTGGCCGCTTTTACGGCGCGTACTTACATCAAAGCCTTGGCCCGCTTAAAGGATGCGCCTAGCCGTGTGCTGGGCATGTTCAAAGTGGGCCCCGATTTAAAGCCCGGCATTATCTACCTCTCCGAATCGGTGTCGGAGGTGGCGTTTCGGCAACCGAACATTGTGAAGGAGCGCATGATTTCCTCGCGCGTAAGCGGCGACGCCAAGGCGTTCAGCCTGAACCGGGCCGGGGCTGGCCGCGGCCTGAGCTTCTACAACCCCGTGCTGAAAGCGTTTTCCGAGCGCGGCTTTGTCTCGCCCATCGCGCCGAACGCCTTCCTGTTTTACCAGTACGTGCTGGAAGGCACCACCGAGCAGAACGGGCAGCTGGTGCACAAGATCCGGGTGGTGCCACGCCGCCGCACCGACCCCGTGTTTGCCGGCCACATTTACATTGCCGACGGCACGTGGCGCATTCATTCGGTGGCCCTTACCCTGAACGAAGACGCCCAGCTCGACTACGTGGACAACGTGCGCATTGAGCAGCAGTATGCGCCGGCACCCAACGCTCCGCACGTGTGGGTAATGCAGTCCCAAACGCTCACGGCCAACATCTCGGCCTTCGGCTTTAAAGGCAACGCTTTTCTGACGGCCGTTTTCTCCAGCTACAAGGTTACGCCCACCTACGCCAGCCGCCCGGTTCCGGCCGCCACGCCGGCCCCTGCCTCCAACGAGCCGGTCCACGCCGAAACCGTGGCCGAAGCCCGGCAGGAGCGGCCCGCCGTGCGCGCGGCCGCCCGCCAAGTGAAGCGCCAAAGCCGCAAGACAGCCGCCGCCGTGGTCGATTCCCTGGCCCGTCGCGGTGATTTGCTGGAGGTGGAGAAAATGGCGCCCGGCGAAATTATGCGGGTAGAGAAAGGCGTGAACGAACGCGACAGCGCCTACTGGTCGCAGATTCGCCCCGTGCCCCTTACCGACGAAGAGCTGAAGGACTACCGCGTAAAGGACAGCACCGAGGTGGTTCGCAACTCCAAGCCCTACCAGGATTCGCTCGACCGCCTGCGCAATAAGTTCGACCCGCAGAGCTTCCTGCTGGGCGGCTACACCTATAACGACTCGCACCGCAAGCAGCAATATTACGTGGCACCGGTGTTCCAAATTGTGCAGTACAGCACCGTGGAAGGCCTGATTGTGAACCCACAGTTCACGTATTCGCGCTACACCGACGACCGCCGCCGCTTCTGGCTCACGCCCTCGTTCCGCTACGGTGTAGAGGCCAAACTGTTCAGCCCCTCGGTAGAGCTGAACTGGCAGCACGATGCCGTGCGCACGGCCCGGCTACAGGTTGTGGTGGGGCGTACCATCGAAAACTTCGACCCGAATTCCCAGCTCACGCCGGCTATTAACACCAACTATACGCTGTTCCGCAACCGCAACTTTGCCAAGTATTACCAACGCCGCGGCGCCGAGGTAGGGTACCTGAGCGAGGTGCTGAACGGGCTTAACATGCGTGCCGCCGTGAGCTACTTCGACCGCCGCGAGCTGGAAAACGCCACCGTCGAGCTGATTACCGACGTGCCGGGCCGCGCTTTTACCCCGAACGACCCCGTGGCCGACGAACTGCCTTTGGGTTCCGGCTTCGGGCGCAGTCGCGCTTTGGCCACGGAAGTGTGGGTTAACTACCGGCCGGGCCAACGCTACATCACGCGGCCTACCGGCAAGGTTAGCCTGGGCTCCAAATACCCGCTGCTAAGCCTAACGTGGCGCCAGGGCTGGAACGCGCCCGGCTCCGATGTGCGCTACACCTTTCTGGAAGCGGGCATTCAGCAGTCGGTACAGTTTGGCTTGCTGGGGACCAGCAGCTACCGCGTGCAGGCGGGCGGTTTCCTGGGCAAACCGGAGCTGTCGTTTATGGACTACCGCCATTTTTCGGGCAACCAAACCCTGTTTGCCGCCGACTTCACCCGGTTCCAGCTGCTCGACTACTACCGCTTTGCCACCCGTAAATCCTTCGTGGAAGCGCATTTCGACCACCACTTTAACGGCTTCTTCCTGAATAAAATACCGCTGATGCGCCGCCTGAAGTGGCAGGAAGTCGGAACACTGAACTACTTGCGCACCCAAATAGCCGGGCATTACGTGGAAGTAGGCGCCGGCATCGAGCACGTGTTCAAGCTATTGCGCGTCGATTACTTCACGGCCCTGCAATCGGGCCAGAAAGTGCAGCAGGGCTTCCGGATCGGGATTGGGTTTTAAGGGTTTGAAGAAAGCCCTCTATTACGTGGCGGCTGGGAGGATAACGGCGCTTTGCTAACAGACCCCACGGCCGGGCTACCTTTGCCGAACCATGCTGCTCTTCACCGAACTATCCGCTGTACTGCCCGGCATTCTTCGTCAGCCCGCCGCCGATGCCACGGCCACGGTGCAGCATTTGCTGCTCGATAGCCGCCGCGTGGGCGTGCCCGCCGGTACTGTGTTTTTCGCCCTACGCGGCCCTCACCACGATGGGCACCAATACATTCCCGAGTTGTACCGCCGCGGCGTGCGCTTGTTTGTGGGGGAGGTGCTGCCGCCTGCTTTGCTGGCTGCCTGTCCCGAAGCCGGCTTTATTGAAGTCGCAAATAGCCTGAACGCCATCCAGAGCCTTGCCGCCGCTCACCGGCGCGCGTTTACAGGGCCGGTGTGGGCTGTAACGGGTTCGAACGGCAAAACCATTGTGAAGGAGTGGCTGGCTCAGCTGCTCAGCCCCGACGAGCTGATCTGCCGCTCGCCGCGTTCCTATAACTCTCAGGTGGGCGTGCCGCTGAGCGTGTGGGAGCTGCGCCCGCAGCACACATTGGGCATTTTCGAAGCAGGTATTTCGGAGCCGGGCGAAATGACCCGTCTGGCCGCCGTCATTCAGCCGACGCTGGGCTTGTTCACCAATCTCGGCCCGGCCCACGACGCCGGTTTTGCCTCGCGGGAGCAAAAAGCCACCGAAAAAATGCAGCTCTTTGCCGGGGTCGAAACCCTGGTGTACTGCCACGACCACGCCGCCGTGCACGCGGCCGCCGGCCAACTGCCCGCTTCCGTGCAGCGGCTCACCTGGTCGCGCCACGCGGCGCTTGGTGCTGCCGTGCAGGTGCAGCTGGAACCCTCCGCCGATCCTGGACAAACCCTTGCGCACGTGTGCTACGCCTCCGAGCAGCACACCTTCACCCTGCCCTTTGCCGACGAGCCATCGGTGGAAAACGTCTTGCATTGCTTAGTGGTGCTGCTCTGGCGCGGCCTTGTGCCCGCCGAAATCCAGCGCCGACTGCAGCGGCTGCACCCTGTGGCCATGCGCCTCGAAATGAAGCAGGCCATTCACGACTGCTACGTACTCGACGACACGTACAACAACGACCTCACCGGCCTCGACCTGGCCCTGGATGCGCTGCAACGCCAGCCCCGCCGCGGCCGCCGCACGCTTATCCTGTCCGATGTGCTGGAATCGGGGTTACCCGCCGCCGAGTTGTACGGCCGTGTGGCCCAGCTGGCAACGCAGCACGGTGTACAGCGGCTGCTGGCTGTGGGCGAAGCCATTGGGCAACACCAGGCGCTGCTGTCCGCGGGCGTGGCCGACGCTCAGTTTTTTCCCGACACCGAAAGCCTGTTGCGGTGGTTTCACCCCGATCAGTTCCGGCAGGAAACCATTCTGGTCAAGGGCGCCCGCCGCTTCGAGTTCGAGCGGGTGGTAGCAGCCTTCCAGCAGAAGATTCACGGCACGGTGCTGGAAGTGAACCTCGACGCGCTGGTGCACAACCTGAACTACTACCGGGCCCGCCTGCAGCCCGGCACGCGGCTTATGGTAATGGTGAAGGCCTTTGCCTACGGCAGCTCGTCGTACGAAGTAGCCAACCTGCTTGAGTTTCACCGCGTCGATTACCTGGCCGTAGCCTACACCGACGAGGGCGTGCAGCTGCGCGAGAGCGGCATCAGCCTTCCCGTTATGGTAATGAACCCCTCGCCCGATAGTTTTGGGCTGCTGCGCCAGTACCACCTGGAGCCCGAAATCTACTCGTTTGCGCGTTTGCGCGAGTACCTACAGGCCGCCGCGGCTGGCCCGCTGCCAGCGGTGCACCTGAAGCTGGATACCGGCATGCACCGCTTGGGCTTCACCGAAACCGACTTGCCCGAGCTGCTGGCCCTGCTACGGCAACATACCACGTCTCTGCGTGTGGCCAGTGTGCTTACACACCTGGCTGGTGCCGATGAAGAGCAGCACAACGCGTTTTCGCACCGGCAGCTCGCCGCGTTCCAGCGTATGGCCGCTGAGGTGGAAGCCGGGCTGGGGTACGCCGTCATCAAGCACGCGCTGAATTCGCCTGGCATCATGCGTTTTCCTGAGGCGCACTACGATATGGTACGCCTCGGTATTGGGCTTTACGGTGTGGAAGCTGCCGGCCTGGACCCCGCCGGCCTGCGGCCGGTGAGTAACCTACGCACCACGGTGTCACAGATCAAACAGCTGCCAGCGGGCGAAACTGTGGGCTACGGTCGCCGTGGCGAAGCCGCCGACTACCCGCGCCGCATTGCTACGTTGGCCATTGGCTACGCCGACGGTTACGACCGGCGGTTTTCACGCGGGGTGGGAGAAGTGCTGATCCGGGGAAGGCGTGCGCCACTCGTTGGCAACGTGTGCATGGACATGTGCATGGTGGACGTAACGCAAATTCCCGAAGCGCAGGAGGGCGACGCGGCCGTGGTATTCGGTGAGGGCCTGGGCCTTACCGAACTGGCCAGTCGCATCGGTACTATTCCCTACGAGCTGCTGACAAGCGTGAGCGAACGAGTTAAACGGGTGTTCATTTCCGAGTAATACCGTAACTACTATTTGATAGTCTATAGCCCTGTTATCCAGGCAGTGTTTCGTTGATGAAGAATATTCATTGCGGGAATTCTTCAATTCATATATGATATGTTTATTTCGCTATTATATTTGACATAATTTAGCAGTCAGGTCCGTTGGTCTACCAACTTCACGCCCTGAAATTTGAGTTTGTCAGCTTCCATGAAACAAACGTTTTTACTCCGCTTTTTTTCTGTTTGCTTTGGATTGCTGCTGGCCAGCACCGGTGCGTGGGCTGAGAATATTGCGTTAGACGGGCAATGGAAAGGACCGCTCAAGGTGCCGGGTGGCCAATGGGAAGTTATATTCCGGGTGGTAACGCTTACGGGAGGTAAATACCACGCCACCATGGATGTGCCGCTGCAACGCGTTAACCGGATGTCGGTAGCCGTAGAAATGCAGGGCGACTCGGTGGTGTTCAGTGCCGAGGAAGCAGGCAGCCGCTACACAGGCATAATTTCACCCGATGGCAAGCAAGTGAAAGGCGTTTGGCGCCAGCCCGGCTACAAAGCCCCGCTTACGTTGCAATTGGTAGCCGCAGGGGCCAGGAGCGAAACCAAAGTACGCCTGACACCCCCTTACCGCGAAAACGAAGTAACATTCTCAGCCGCTGCCGAGCCCATGAGCGGCATGTTAACCGTACCGCCGGGCGCTGGCCCGTTTCCAACCGTGGTACTGGTAGCCGACGCGGGCAGTATCGACCGCGACGCTACGGTGGGCGAGTACCGTCCGTTGGGCGCCCTAGCCGATTACCTGACCCGCCGCGGCGTGGCCGTGCTGCGCGTTGATGCCAAACCCGGCGCGCCTCTACCCACCTTGCCGCAACGCGTGGTGGAAGTTCAGGCTGCGCTAAACTACCTGCGTACCCGCCCCGAGGTGGATTTTGCCCGTTTGGGCCTTATCGGGCACGGCGAGGGCGGAAATGTGGCCTTGTTGGTAGCCGCCCAGCCGTTGCCGCCAAGCTTCGTAGTTACAATGGCCGCCGCCGGCCAGCCGGGCAGCAGTTTGGTGGTAGAACGGCAGGCCGCCATCCTCCGCTCGTTGGGCACTAATGCCGCGCAGATCGAAGCAGCCGTTAAGCGACAGGAAGCATTGGTAGAGGTTATCCGGCAGGCTCCGGATGCTGCCCAGGCGCAAGCCATGGTGGCCAACATGCTGCGGCAGAACAACGCTTCCATGGACGCGGCCACAGCCCTGGCCAGCGCGGCCCAACTCACCTCGTCGCACTACCGGCACTTTCTGGCTTTTGATCCAGTAGAGAAGCTTAACCAAGTAACGTGCCCGGTGCTGCTACTCAACGGGGCTGCCGACCTGCACGTCGCGCCTGAGAATTTGCTGGCCCTGACCAAGGGGTTGAAAGCCAATAAGCATGTGACCAGCAAGAAGCTACCCGGCGTAAACCACCTCTTTCAGGCTGATCCAGCCGAATGGCCGCTGATTAACGGCCAGCCACGCGAAATCTTCTCACCGCAGGCTCAGGAAATTATACGGGCCTGGGTGCTTCAGCAAGGCAAGCCTTGATCTGCAAGGCATAAAAGTGCAGCAGCTTAAAGTCTGCACCAAACTGCGTGGTTCAGTCAACAGCAAAAGAAAACGGCCCGAGCGTATGCCCGGGCCGTTTTCAATATAATGTGCTTCGCTAGCGCGGCTTACTTGTAGATATCTACTTCGGCCTTGATCATGGCGTTGTAGCGCAAGCCCGAGCCGTTCGACATGGTAATCAGGCTCCATCCTTTGCCCAGAGAGTACGTCCAGGTGCGGCTTTCCTTGAACTCGAAGGTGGGGCGCATAATCTGGCCGTACGGGGTGTAGTTGTCCATGAAGTTGGTGGTGTAGAACTTGTCGCCCGACACAATCCACTCCATAGCCACGAAGAATCCTTCGTCCGGAGCCATGATGTTGTACGGCGTCATGTCGATGGTGAACCACGAGCCGCCACCAGGAGCCGACACCACTACGTTTTCGGTCAGCAAGTCGCTGTTCGGGGCGTTGTAGTCGCCGTCGGCCTTGTAAATGCGTACCCGGAACGGCTCTTTCGGGAAGCCGTGCTCCCCAATGTAGAACGATACCGAGCGGATGGCACCCAGCTTCTTGCCCTTTTCGTTTTTCACGAAGAAGGCGTACTGGCTGCCGGGCATGCCCTGAATCATGCCTTCGCCGGGCGTATTGGAACTGGCACCGAGGTCTTTGGCTTTTACTTTGCCAGCAGTTACCTCTACTTCTTTCAGCACAATGCTGCGCTTGGTTACCTCAATGATGAGGTCCTCCAGCTTGTCGCCTTTTTTAACAGACACAGCCTTGCGGAAGTATCCCAGGGCCTGGATAACCAGCGAGTCTTGGGCCGACTTTTCGGGCTGCGCTAACTGGAAGAAACCGTACTCGTTGGTGAGGGCGCCGCTTTCTTCGATTTTCAGGCCGATAGAAGCAAACGGAATGGGCTCTTTGGTCTTAGAGTCCACAACCCGGCCCGTGATGCGGTTGTCCTGCGCCGATACCAACTGGGGGAGCAGCCATCCGAGCGCAATAAAAAAGAGTAGGCGTTTGAGCATAAGCGGTGGATTATATGTCAAAAATACAAGCAGTTTAATCGGTTACCATGCATCGGCTTCGAATATTTATAAGAATCCAATTTGTGTTTAACTAAATGATACTTTGCCCCAATAGTACTTGGTGAGCTTTGGCGGAAACCTTTGGGCGGTGTATCTTTGTTTATAGTTCGTCTAAATAACTCCGCCCGTGGCTTTCCCGACCATTGCTTCTGTGACTGCCCAACGCAGCGTGAAGGATCTGCGCCTTGGCGAGACCGGCACGATTTGCTGCTTAAAAGACCCCGAAATGGCCCTCAAACTGCTGGAAATGGGCTGTATTCCGGGCACGCAGGTAACGCTTAATGGTCGTGCTCCACTGGGCTGCCCCATCACTTTGCACGTTGATGGGGAGTACACGCTTTCGCTCCGCGTGAGCGAAGCGGCGACGATCATGCTTAAAGAATAACAACCGAATGGGGCGTGGGGCAGTAATTGAGGCCGAACGGCCGGCGGTACAACCGGCTTTGGCCGAACCAACCCGGCTTACCCGCATTGCGCTGATCGGTAACCCGAACTCGGGCAAATCGTCGCTGTTTAATCAGCTCACGGGGCTAAACCAAAAGGTAGGCAACTTCCCCGGCGTTACCGTGGACCGCAAAACCGGCACCGCGCAACTCACGCCGCAGCACCGGGCCGCTATTATTGACCTGCCCGGCACGTATTCGCTCTACCCCAAGAGCCTCGACGAGAAGGTCATCACCGACTTGCTCTACGACCGGGGCTCGAGTGAATATCCCGACTTCGTAGTAGTAACGGCCGACGCTTCCAACCTGAAGCGCAACCTGCTGCTTTATACCCAGCTGGCCGATTTGCAGCTGCCCATGGTGCTGGCCCTGAACATGATGGACACGGCCGAACAGCACGGCGTTCAGATAGATGTGGCCGAATTGCAAGCCCAGTTGGGGGTGCCGGTTATTCCCATGAACGCCCGCAAAGGCGTGGGGGTAACGGCGCTCAAAATTGTAATGGCGCAGGAGCTGGGCGCGCCTACGCAGCAGTTTTATGTGCCCTCGGAGGAACTGCTGCCCATGATCCGGCAGATTCGCTACTACTTTAACCTGCACAACGACTACCTGGCGCTGCACTACGCCCACCAGTACCAGCGACTGAAGTTCCTCTCGGCCGACGACCGCGCTTATATTCACGACCTGTGCCAGCAATACGGCTTTAATTCCGTGGCCCTGCAGGCCCAAGAAACCATCGACCGGTACGCCCGCATTTCGGAGCTGCTGCTGGACGTGGTGCGCGTTACGCGGGCCGAGAAAAACGAATCGAGCAGCAACCGGTTGGACCGGGTGCTCACGCACCGGGTGTGGGGCTACCTCATTTTCCTGAGCATCCTGTTTCTACTGTTTCAGGCCATTTTTGCCTGGGCGCAGTACCCCATGGACCTCATCGACCAGGGCATTGCCTGGCTGGGCGGGCAGCTGAAGCAGCGCGCGGAGGGGCCGCTGGTTGACTTGGTGGCCGATGGTATTCTGGCTGGCTTGGGTGGTGTGCTGATGTTCATTCCCCAGATTGCGCTGCTCTTCGCCTTCATTGCCGTGCTCGAAGAATCGGGCTACATGGCGCGGGTGACGTTCATGATGGACCGCATCATGCGCAAGTTTGGGCTGAACGGTAAGAGCGTAGTGCCGCTGATTTCGGGAATGGCCTGCGCCGTGCCGGCCATCATGAGCACGCGTACCATCGAGAATTGGAAGGACCGCATCATCACCATTTTCGTGGTACCGCTCATGTCGTGCTCGGCCCGCATTCCGGTGTACACCGTGCTGGTGGCGCTTGTGGTGCCCGATGAGCGGGTGCTGGGTATTTTTAACCTGCAGGGCATGGCCTTGATGGGCTTGTACCTGCTGGGCTTTGTGTCGGCAGTGCTATCGGCGTGGGTGCTGAAAACGGTGCTGCGGGCCAAGGAGCGTAGCTTCTTCATCATGGAATTCCCAGTGTACCGCTGGCCGCGCTGGAAAAACGTGGGCCTCACCATTGTGGAAAAGGTGAAGGCGTTTGTGTTTCAGGCGGGCAAGGTCATCGTGGCCATATCGATACTGCTGTGGGTGCTGGCGTCGTACGGCCCCGGCAACGCGCTGGAGCAGGCCGAAACCCAGGCCCGTGCCGAGGCCACCCAACGCAGCTTCACGCCCGAGCAAACCGACAACCTCATTGCCTCGCACAAGCTGGAAAGCTCCTACGCCGGCGTGTTCGGGCGCAGCATCGAGCCGGTTATCCGCCCCCTGGGCTTCGACTGGAAAATCGGCATTGCGCTCATTACCTCGTTTGCTGCGCGCGAAGTATTCGTGGGCACCATCTCCACTATTTACAGCGTGGGCCAGGATGCTGACATGAGCACGGTGCGCGAAAAGCTGCTGGCCGAGAAAGACGCTACCGGGCAGCCGTTCTTCAACCCCGCCCGGTCTTTCTCCATGCTGGTGTTCTACGTGTTTGCCATGCAGTGCGTGAGCACCCTGGCCACTACTTACCGCGAAACCAAAGGCTGGACCTGGCCGATGCTGCAGCTGGTGTACATGACCGGCCTGGCCTACGTAGCCTCGTTCGTGGTTTACCAACTGATGAAGTAGGCAGCACCGCAAGAGCCGGTGGTTATCCTGGGACGCAGTCGAAGGGCCTTGTCATCGTGGAGCGAGTCGTTGTTACGATGGTCGTTCACGCGTGATAAGGCCCTTCGACTGCGTTAGGATGACAGGCGTATGCAACAACAGCGGTTGTTACATGCCAATCAGAAACACCGCCGGCTGCTTGTGCAGCTCCGGTAGCTTGCCTCTCCAGCCCGCCACGGTATCGGTACGCAAGTACTCGTTGGGGGCGGTGAGGTTGGCGGCAATGCAAAGGCGGGTAGTGGGCTGCAGATTGGCCAGTAAATCCTCCAGCAGTTGCCCGTTGCGGTACGGCGTTTCAATAAATAACTGAGTTTGGCGCTGCTGCACGGCTGTGCGCTCCAACTGCTTGATGGCGGCAGCGCGCTTGGCCCGCTCGATGGGAAGGTAGCCGTGAAAGGCAAAGCTCTGGCCGTTCATGCCCGAACCCATAAGGGCCAGCAGCAAACTGGACGGACCCACTAGCGGCACCACTTTTAAACCCAAGCGGTGTGCTTCCTGCGCCAAGGCCGCGCCGGGGTCGGCAATGCCGGGGCAACCGGCTTCGCTGATTACGCCCACGTCGAGGCCGTCTTTCAGCACGGGCTGCAGAGCAGCACGCACTTGGGCGTCGGTGGAGTCTTTGTCGATAACGGCTATGCGCAGTTCCTCGATTATCTGAGCCGGCGCCACTTGCTTAATGAAACGGCGGGCGGTACGGGCATTTTCAACCAGGAAATAAGACAGCGACGCCACGCGCTCCGCTATCTGAGGCGGCAGTACCTGGGTAGCGGTGTCATCGGCCAGGACGGTGGGAATGAGGTAAAGCGTCTTCACCCGGTTACTGATTTGTAAACGCCGTCACCATCTCGAATACTTGATCGGGCGCCTCGGCGTGAATCCAATGGCCGGCATCCACAATGGTTTCCACTTGCGAGTTGGGGAACAGGGCCGGAATGCTGTGCAGCTTGTCTTCGGTGCTGATATAATTCGAGCGGCCGCCCCGAATAAACAGCGCCGGCTTCAGGAACGGGTGTGCATGGCTGATTTCGGCTCCGATGTCATTCATCTCCGCCGTGAGAACCGCCAGGTTGGGGCGCCAAGCGAAAGAGTTGTCTTCGCGGCGGTACAGGTTCTTGAGCAGAAACTGCCGCACGCCGGGCTGCCGAATGTGCTGGGCCAAGGCATCGTCGGCTTCTTGCCGGCTTTGCACCGTGTTCAGGTCCACGGCGTTCAGGCCGGCTAAAATTTCATCCTGATGCGCCATGTCGGAAAAGCGCGGGGCAATGTCGAGCACCACCAGCCGGGCAAGACGCTCGGGGTAGTCGAGGGCGAAGCGCATGGCCACTTTGCCGCCCATGGAATGTCCAAGCAGCGTAACGTCGTTGCCAAGCTGCAACTGGTCAAACAGACCCAGCACGTCAGCGCTCATCAACTCGTACGTGTGCTCGTTTGCGTGGGGAGAGCGGCCGTGGTTGCGCAAATCCACCACAATCACGCGGAAGTGCTCGGACCAGCGGCGAGCCAGGGTTTGCCAGTTGTCGAGGGTGCCGAACAGGCCGTGCAGTATTACCAGCGGGCGACCTTGGCCCAATTCGCGGAAATGCAAGGGAAGCATCATGCGGGCAAAGGTCGGAAGGAATGGGTAAACGCCACGAGGCCGCTGCTTGCGGCCCGTGCCGACCTGCCAGATAACCGGTCTATGCCACGGCTCGTGGCAGCCGCACGCGTACCTGCGTGCCGTGTCCCGGCGTGCTTCGAATGTCGAGGGTGCCGCCCTGGCGCTGCGTAAAGGCCCGGCACAGCGGTACGCCCAAGCCGGTGCCGCTTCGGGCCCCGCCGGTCGCCGTGCGCGCCAACGGAGCGTCTGTATTCAGGAGCTGGCTTAGTTTTTCAGGTGGAATGCCTGGTCCCGTATCGGTAACGGCCAGCGTAACGGATTGGCCGTCGGGCGAGGCTTCGGCGGTAAGTTGAATAGCGCCGCCTACGGGCGTGAACTTAAGCGCGTTGGCCAGGAGGTTGCGCAGAATGGTGCGCGTCATGTTGGCATCGGCCAGCACCGTGAGGTGTTCGGGGTCGGTGAGGGTAACGGTAATCTGGCGGGCCTCGGCACTGGGGCGGTGCAGTTCCATGGTGCTTTCGAGCAAGGGTGCCACTGGCAGCGGCTCGGGCTGGCAAATCAGCTCGCCGGTTTGGCTAACGGCCCAGTTCAGGAGGTTATCCAGCAGGTTGTTCAGGTTGTGAGCCGAGTTGCGCACCTGCTGCGGCAGGCGTTTCAGCCCCTTCTCGTCGCCGGTGCGCAGGTAAAAGTCGATCAGCTCGGTTACACCCACGAAGGACGTGACAGGGCCTCGCAAGTCGTGGGCCACAATGGAGTAGAGGCGGTCTTTGCTGGCGGCCAGTTGCCGGGTTTGTTCGGTAGCCTGGGCCAAGGCGGCATTGTTAGCTGCCAATGCCTGCTCGCTACGGCGCAGCTTCACGTAAAATATGCCTATGCCCAGCAGGCCCACCAGCAAAGCGCCCACGGCGGCCCACAGTTCGCGGTTATGTGCGCGTTGCAATTCGCCTTGTTGGGTAAGCAGCTGAATCTGGTTTTCCTTTTCGTGGGTTTCGTAACGGGTTTGCAGCGCCGTGAGGGTATTGAGACGCGTTTTGCTGTTCAACGAATCGTTCAGGGCCATGTAGCGCTGCTGCCAGTCATAGGCCTGCTCGTACTGGCGACGGCTCACGCTGATGTTGGCCATCAGGTTGTACGCATCCAGAATACGCTCTTGGTAGCCGATGCGGCGGGCCTCCTGCAGGGCGCGCCGGGTTAACTCCTCGGCTTCGGTGAGGTTATCGGTGAGCAGCAGCACCGTGGCCAGCATTTCCATCTGGCTGGTTTCGTAGCGCGGCGACTGAAGCGGGGCGCTAATGGACAGGGCTTTGCGAAGCAGGCCTTCGGCTACGTCGTACCGCTCCTGCTGTAGGTAATGGGTGCCGAGGTTGGCAACGTACATGGATTCGCCCGCCCGGTCGCCGGAGCGGCGCGCCAGCATCATGGCTTCGCGGGTGTAGCTGAGGCCCTGGCCATGCTTGCCCATGTAAGAAAACAAAGTGCCCAGGTTGCCCAGCAGCATCAGCCGCGACCGAACGCTCACGGCGGGGTCGCGCACTTTCTGCAGTGCCCGGCGGTAGCTGCGCCAGGCCATGGCCGTGTCGCCGCGCTCGTGGTGAATGCCGCCCATGCCGGCGTAAGCCCGCACAATGCCATCGGTGTTGCGCAGGCGGCGTGCTACAGCCAGGGCTTCCTGCTGCAGACGCAATGCCTGCGGACCATCGGAAAGATTGCCGTAGCAGCTGCCTAGGTGGAGCAAGGCGCGCATCAGGGCTGGCTCGTTTTTCGTGCTTCGAGCCAGTGCCACGGCTTCTTCCCCGAAGCGCAAGGCCTGTAGCGGAGCCTGGTCGTGCAGGGAATAACAGAGGCTGTTCAACAAACGCACCCGGGCCGTGTCGGTGGTTGATGCGGCTAGTTGCCGGCGGAGGCGTACAACGCCAAGCGTGTCCTGCGCCCAGGACACCTGAGCCAGCAAAAGCAACGCACACCAAAGCGAGAGTAAGCGCATTATGGCCAGGGAATTAACCCAACATTACAGCCGGGCTTCCTACAAAGATACAACGTAGCGCTTGCCTGCCATAATGCAAATTCAGACCCAGCAAAACCAGCGCTGCCGCTGAACCAGATTAGTATTGCGCAAAAAATCGGTCAACGGATCTAAATCGGTGAGCAAGGAAGTAAGGGTAATAATGCGGCCGTCGTGCAGGTGCAGGCGCAGGTAGTCATAGGGGCTCCAGAACAGGCGCGGCGAGCGGCAGGTAACGCGCTCCACCTGCACTACGTCGCGGCGGGCAAAAGCCAGGGGTACACCGGCTTCGGCCACATCCAAACGGTTCTGCTTGGGGTCGAAGAGCAGGGTCGTGTTTTTGTTGCACCCATAAAAGCGGGCGTGCAGCACGAAAGCCGGCAGGGCGAAGCCCAGCATACTGATTCCCAGACATACCAGCAGCCCGGTTTCCAGCGGGGAACGGGTTCCCGAGAAGAACGTGGCTACAAAGGGCAGGGCCACGGCCAGGCAGGCTAGCGGCCAAGCCAGCAGATACACCCCGCGCCAATAGTTTACTTCGAATACCACCCGCTTACGGCCGAACAAACGCAGAACCCAGCGCAACCCATAGGCCGTAAGGCCCAGGGCGGCGGCTATTTCCAGCATCGGCCAAAGCAAGCGCCGCATCTAACGCACCTGAACGTAAGGCTCACTGCCGCGGTGGGCCCGCAAAATGCCAAACGGCTCGGCCGGCACTCCGGCTGCGCGCAACAGCGCTTCTACCTCGTCCCGGCCATCCGGGGCCACGCACACCAGCAAGCCACCCGACGTTTGTGGGTCGCAGAGCCAGTGAAGCTGCTCGTCGCTGATGGGGGCAATCTTGTGGCCGTAAGAGTCCCAGTTGCGGTGCGTACCGCCCGGAATGGCCTTTTGGGCCCGGTAACTTTCGGCAGCAGCAATACGCGGTACGCGTGCGAATTCGATTTCAGCGGTTAGATTACTGCCTTCGCACACTTCCGCCAGGTGCCCCAGCAGGCCGAATCCGGTGACGTCGGTCATGGCTTTTACCTGCGGCAAGCGACCAAGCGGCTCCCCCAATTTGTTGAGCTGCATCATTTGCTGCGGAGCCAGTTGGGCGTCTTCGGCACGCAGCAGCCCTTTTTTCTGGGCCGTGGTGAGCATGCCCACGCCCAAAGGCTTGGTGAGGTACAGCAGGCAGCCGTCGGTGGCAGTGTCGTTGCGCTTTAGGTTGGGAATGTCGACCAGGCCGGTAACGGCAAGGCCGAAAATGGGCTCGGGTGAATCGATGCTGTGGCCGCCGGCCAGCGCAATACCGGCCTCGGCGCACACGCTGCGGCTGCCTTCGATTACGCGGCGCGCCACCTCGGGCGGCAACTTGTCGATGGGCCAACCGAGTACGGCAATGGCCAGTACCGGGCGCCCGCCCATGGCGTACACATCGGAAATGGCGTTGGCTGAGGCAATGCGCCCAAAGTCGTACGCATCGTCGACGATGGGCATGAAGAAGTCGGTGGTGCTGATCAGCGCCTGACCGGTGCCGAGGTCATACACGGCCGCGTCGTCGCGGGAGGCGTTGCCTACCAGCAGCCGTTCATCGGGAACCTGTGGAATGCTGGTGTGCAGGATTTGGTCGAGCACTTTCGGCGCAATTTTGCAACCGCAGCCCGCGCCGTGGCTGTATTGAGTGAGCCGAATTTGTTCGGTGGTATCGGGAAGCATGAAGTCGGGTTAGAGTAGAAACGGCTTACGGGGCAAACCGCCCACCGGGTAAATGCTCCCGGCCGGTACAGTAAAGGTACAGGAGGTCCCGGGCTTAAACCACTCGGGCCGGCTGCCTCCCCACGGAAGCAGCCGGCCCGGCATGGTTCGCAAAGCCTCAACTAGGCAAAAGCCCAGTTGGCGGCGATGTAACGCTTTAGTTCTTCACCACTTTTACCACTTGGTAAGAGCGGCCTTGCTCCACGCGGAGGAAGTATACACCGGGGGCAATGCTGGCCGCGCCGGGAACTTCCAGTTCGGAGTAGCCTGCAGCCATGCTGGCGGTATGCTGCAACAGCACGCGCCCAACGGCATCGGTGAGAACGAAGGTGACGGGGGCCGCTACCGGAGCCGTAACCGCTACGCCCAACTTGGTATCGAAGGGGTTCGGTGCTACCGAAGCAGCCAGTACGGTAGTCGTTTCGGGCAGGGTTACCGAGCGCACGGGCGAGGTAGTAGCTGTGCCGTCGGTGTCTACCTGACGCAAGCGGTAGTAGAGGGTGGTGGCTACGGGCAGGCTGGCGTCGGTCCAGGCGTAATCGTGGCGGGAACTGCTGGTGCCCTGGCCGGCTACCTGGCCCACGGGGGCAAAGCGGAGGCCGTCGAGGCTACGCTCAATAGCGAAGTACGCGTTGTTCTTCTCCTGGGCCGTGGTCCAGCTAAGCTGTACCGATGCGCCGCGCCGCTCGGCGGTAAACGCAGTCAGCTCAATGGGCAACGGCAGCAGACCGTCGCCAAGAGTCCACACCGAGAAGGCGCTTACGCCGGTCTTGGTTACACTGAAACCAGCGGCGTCGCGGCTGCTAGCGCCTTGCGGCTGCCAGGGGCCGGCGGTGCCGGTGGTCGAGCGGAACAGCATCAGGTTGTTCTGGCCGATGCCGTTTAGCTCGTTGGCCAGGTAGCGGAACGTCAGGTTCACGTTCAAGCCCGTGTTGGTGGCCGGGCGAACATCGAAGTAACGCTTGATGCTGCGGCTGTTGCCCACGCCCGTCAGCTCAGCGCCGGTGGTGCGGATAACCAGCGTTTGGCCCGGAGCCAGGGAACCGGTAACGGGGGCCAGCGTCAGACCCATATTACCGAACGACTCGGTGGTACCGGGCGCAAGGGTACGGGTGGTTTGTACCTTGCCGAACACGTAGCTGGCATCGGTTTCAACCAACGAGGCGGTAGAGCCCAGAACAACAGTGTACGTTCCGGTTTTCAGCAGGCCTGCCGTAGTGGTAAGCGTGCCGCTAACGTTGAGGTTGGTAGCCAGGTCGAGGCTGCCGCCAGCTAGGGTTAGCACAAGGTTGTTAACACCGCCCACGCCCAGCAGCTGGGGGTTGGTGCCCGTCATCTGCAGCGTGCCGGCCGCCGTGTAGGCGTTCGTGTTCAGATCAATAAAGCTGCCCGACACTTGTAGCGTGGCCGTGGGGCTGATGACGAGGCCGCCGCCGTTTTCAATGGTGAGGGTGCGAACCTGCGCCGTGGTTCCGGCCGGAAGGCTGGGGTAGCGCATGCGGCCGGCTGGAATCCGGGCATCGGAGGTAGCGTTGGGCACGCCGCAGCCCGTCCAGTTATTGGGCTCTGACCAGCTGGTTGAGACGTTGCCGGTCCAGGTGGGGCCGGTGGTAACGTTTACCGTCACAATGCCTACGCCGGTGCAACCGCTGCTGTTGGTAACGGTAACCTGGTAGGTAGAGGTGGTGGTGGGGCTAACCGTCAGGCTGGCCGAGTTGGTGGTGGCGGGCAAGCCGTTGCCGCTCACCAGCGCCCAGGCGTAGGTGTTGGGCGCCGGCACCGAGCCGGTAATCCGCACGTTGTCAACGGCCCAGATGTTTCCGCGGCCGGACTCGTAGCGCCAGCGCACCCGCAGGTTGCTTTGGCCGGCGTAAGTATCGAGGTTAATGGTTACGGTACCGCTTTGGTCGGCGCCGCTGGTTTTGTAGTCTACCAAAGGAGCAGCTACCCAAGTAGCACCACCGTTGGTCGAAATTTCCACGGCTGCTACCACGTCAACGGCCGAGTAGAGGTAGCGGTGCTGGAAGCTCAGCTCCAACGAGGTGTAGCTGGCGGCACTAAATACCGGGGAAGTCAACTGAGTACGGGTGGCCGTGCCGTTGCCGCCCAAGGCAGAAGCGGCCCCGTAGTACGGGCTGCCATCAACCGAGAACGGGTTGCCGCCCAACGTAATGGCGCTGGCGGTGTATGGTTGCCACTGGGTATCGGCAGCCGCGTTTGGTCCGCCGCCGCTGGTCGTATTGGTTGCAGTCCAGCCAGTAGCTGTGCCGTTGAAGTTTTCGTTTACCAATGACGTGCTGATCGAGCCGCTGGTGGGTGCAAACGCCGTGAGCGTAACCGGGTTTCCGGCACACACGCTGGGCGCTACCGGCACAATGGTAGGAGTGCCGGGGGTGGCACCCACCGTTACATTGGTGCTGGCTTGGGCGCTGATGCTGCCGCTGGTAACCGTTACGGTGTAAGTGCCGCTGGCCGCCGTAGTAGCGTTTGCAATGCTGGGGTTCTGCTGGGTGCTGCTAAAGCCGTTCGGGCCGGTCCAGCTGTAGGAGGTACCGCCCGAAGCCGTCAGGTTCAGGGTACCGCCCGCACACAATGGACTGTTCGAGCCGGCCGTAGCTACCACCGTTACCGTGAACACGCCGCCCGTAGCTGTTGCGCTGCCTTTGGTAACCGTTAGCGCGCCCGTGGTGGCACCCGTGGGTACCAGTACGCGGAAGCTGGTATTGGTAACGTTGGTGGGCGTGCCGACTACCCCGTTGAAGGTAACACCAAGCGTGCCGGTGCCGGTAGTAAACTCGGCGCCGTTAACCGTTACAGTGGTGCCTACCGGGCCGCTGGTGGGCGTAAAGCTGGTTACGCTTAGGCCGGTGGGGGCTGGCGTAATGGAGAAATTGGCGTCGGAAAGGTCGAAGAAGTAGTTGTCAGCGGCTTCCACCATCAGGCGGGCCTGGCTGGTAACCGTGTTGGGAATTACTACCGTAGCCGTGCCATCGTTGGCCTCGTTGGCGGCCAGCAAGGTGGGGTAGGTTAGGCCGCCGTCGGTAGAGAGGCGGATGTTCACCACGGCGCAGCTCACGGGAGCCACGTTGGTGTTGGCCACGTTCCAGGTAACGGTTTGAGTGGAGTTGCCGGCCCAGCTAACGGCCGTGTTCGGGGCCGTAATTACGAAGGGGCCCGCCGTGCTCGTCACGTTCAGGCTCACGAAGCTGCTGTAATCAACGCCGCCAATTACGCCGAGCGTACCGCCGCTGTTGTGCTGGTCGCGGGCGGTGCAGCGGAATTTCAGAGTGCGCGTTACCGTGGGCAGCCGCTCGCCGAGTACGGTGGTGCCGGCCAGAATATCGCTCAGGCGCGGGAAGTAGCGAGTAGGGCTGGTGGTAGGGTTAAATACCCGGAACAGCGGCACCGTCTCATTGGCCACCTGCGTGGCGGTGGGAGTTGCCGTGGCACCCAGGTCCATTTGCTCCCAGCTGTAGGTTACCGCGTCTCCTTCGGCGTCGGTAGCGGCAGCCGTAAGCTTAAAGGGCGTGTTGGCCGGTATCGTTTTACCGCTGGCCGGCACCGTTACTACGGGTGCCGTGTTGCCGGTAGCCGAACTGCTGCCGCAGGCCGTGGAGGCAATAAATGCCCGCATTTCCTCGAAACTGCCGGAGTGGAAGTACGGATCGGAGTTGGGCTGCAGGTTGGTAGCCCCGCAAATACCGGCGTACGCCTGAATGGTTGTGCCCGAGCCGGGTTCAAACGCCGTGCTGGCGTTGCGTTGGCTGCCGCAGCTGTTAAAGGTGTGGTTACCACCAAACTGGTGCCCTACCTCGTGCGCCACATAGTCAATATCGAAAGGGTCGCCGGTGGGGTTCGCGGAACCCGTTACACCGCCGGCTTTGACGTTGCTGCACACACTGCGCAGGTAGGCCACGCCACCACCGCCCGTGCTGAACACGTGACCGATGTCGTAGTTAGCCGTGCCAATGATGGCATCCACATTATCCTGGTTTTCACCCAGCATTCGGCTGCCGTCGGTGTTGGAGTAAGGGTCCGTGTTACCGTTCGTGTAAATCAGCTGATCGGTGTTGGCTACCAGAACCATACGTACTGCCAGCTCCTTCTCATACACCCCCACCACGCGGTTAACGCTGGTCACGATGGAAGAAAGTGCCGAGGCCACAGTGCCACCGCGGGCTGCCGTGTACTCACCCGTAGCGGCCATGGCCAAGCGGTAAGTTTTCAGCACGGAGCCGCTGGCGGCGGTGGAGCGCTGCGCGCTAATGGTGCGCTGCCCGGTGCGCTGTGCCGCATTGGCCAAGCTGGGCAGCGTTTGGGCTGCCTGCTCCGGCGTCGGGGTAAACCCGCACGTCATGTCCGAGAGCGAGCTGCGGCGCAGGTCTTTCTTGAAATAGCTGATGTAGTGCTGCGTATCGGTCAGGCTAACCGGATCGATGAAGATGGAACCCGAAACCGGCGACAGTACTTGGGCGTGAAAGCCCTGGGCGGTAAAGTCGCAGCGGAGGGTAGCCAGGGGGTCGTCGAGGCCCACACCGGTGTACGTACGAATGCTGGGGTAACGGGCCGCCAGCGCGGGTTCCATAACCGGAGCCTCCACAATGCGGAAGCGGCCGGTGCGGCCATCGGGCAAGGGCAAGGTCAGCACGGCACCGGTCTGGGTACCACGGGCGCTTAGGTTCTCGCGCGGAGTGGCGGCCAGGGCAGCCCGCATGGCGGCTACATCGAGCGTTAGGGCGCGGGAATGCGCGAGCCGGTTGGCGAAGGGGCCGGACTGAACCGCGGTGCGGGCAGCGGCTTCGTCGCGCCAGGGATTAGCCGCAGGGCGTTGCTGTGCCGAGGCCTGAACGGCCCCTAACGACAAACAAAAAAGCGCGGCCCGTAACGGAGAATAAAAGTGGGGCACTGGCAGTGAACTAAAGTGTGGAAAACAACGGGCGTTCCAAAGCTTCGCTCAAGCACCTATGTTGCGATGGGGCCTGGGGCTAGGGCTTCGGGAAATAATGCAAGGCGACCTGCGGCTGCCTCAGCTTCCTGACCTCTGCTTGTAACAGGTACTTTAAAAACCTAAATCGATTTCTAAGGCACGTCGTTAGGCAAAGGCCGTATTTGCGGAAGCTGATACAACTACTGGCAAATGTAGGAAGATAAAACGATAGTGTTAAGTGAATAAACCCTTTTTGGTTAGGGCTTTGTGTTCGGTATGGTGCTAGCCAACAGCCATATGAAGCCGTAAAAGCGTGCCCAGAAGTGCCTCAAAGCGGGGATTCAAGCGGGTTTAGGCCGGAGCGGAACAATAGTGAATTGCTGCAAAATAACTTTCTATTGTTCTACGCTAGAATAGTAAAATACCAACAGTCGCGTTTTGAGTCCGGCCGGCGTTACCCCGTGGTTTGGTTTCCTGATAAAGCGTGCGTACCGGGTACGGGCTGATGATCTGCTAGTGACTCACCAAGTCCTGTGTGGTATTCGGACTCCTTTTAAACTACAAAGCCGGGACTCGGCTGATAAACGGGCAGAAGGTACGACCCGGTGCTGTGCCGGCCGCTTATACAGGTACATGCCGTGCACCTTTGTTGGTTAAACCGGCAACGGGGGATTAGCGCCCGTAAGCCGCTGCTCCCGCACAGCCCGCAGTACCAGCTCGGCGTTAATTTCCGGGTCGCAGGTATCTGAAACTACATTCAGTGTGCTTGTGCTCCGGCGGTTGCGGAGCCCGTGGCTATAGGTTTGGTCGTAATAGTCGAGGGCAATGTCCACCATCTTCTCCATGTCACCGGCGTCGATGGCGGCCAAGGCCTCCTTGGTGGCTAAGCCTCCTAAGCGTTTCTGGATACGTCCGATGGCTTCGCGCAGCAGTTGTGGGTCTTGGCTGCCGTATTCACCGGCCAGCTTGCGGGTACGCGCCGGACGCGGCACCTGCAGTACGATTAGCGGGGCCAAGCTCATTTGCTCGAACAAAGCTCCCGGCAGCGGTACGGACCCAATCATCCGGCTTTCGTCTTCTACCCACGCTGTAACACCCGCGGGCAGCTGGCTCAACTGCCAGGCCAGCTCGTTTTCGAACTGCTCGGGCGTGGGCTGCGGCGGCAAGCCAATGGCGCCGAACGAGGAGCCCTTGTGGTGGGCCAGCCCTTCGAGGTCGATGACCGATTCTCCGCGCCGGGCCAGTGCGTGCAGCACATCGGTTTTGCCCGAGCCGGTGAGGCCGCCCAGCACCAGCAGCGGCTGGGGCCGCGCAAACTCGGCCAGGGCCCAGCGGC
This sequence comes from Hymenobacter koreensis, assembly GCF_039541855.1. Taxonomy (NCBI): domain Bacteria; kingdom Pseudomonadati; phylum Bacteroidota; class Cytophagia; order Cytophagales; family Hymenobacteraceae; genus Hymenobacter; species Hymenobacter koreensis. The sequence goes on along the minus strand of NZ_BAABHA010000002.1, from coordinate 998,722 downwards.
GGTAATCCTTGTAGCCTTTGTCGAGCAAATGCACCCGAAAGCCCGCCAGCTCCAGCAACCATTGCATGGCGCCCGAGCGCATGCCGCCGCGCCAGCAGTGCAGTCGCACCTCCTTAGTGGGCGCCAGCTTCTGGGCTTCCTTCACCATCTGGCTCATCTTCGGCCCGAAAAAATCGAGGCCCAGCAGCACGGCCTTGTCTTGGCTGACTTGCTTGTAGGTGGTGCCGATGCGGGCCCGTTCGTCGTCGGAAAAGATGGGGAAGCTTACCGCACCCGGAATATGACCCTGCGCGAATTCCAGCGGCGCCCGCGCATCGAAAATGGGGGCGTCGGGTGGGCCCGATAGGAACTCGTGGAGGGGAAGACGGGGCATGAGGCGGAATGAAGGATGAGAAACGAGGAAGGGTGAATGGTAGAGGCGGGCAGGCGTGAAGCACGCAATTCCACTTTCGTTATTCCTCAGTCCTCCTTAAACGAGCTGCCGGCGGTACAGCTGTACAGTATTTTCGAGCCCCAGGTACAACGCGTCGCAAATGAGGGCGTGGCCGATGCTGACTTCCGCCAAACCCGGCAGCTGCTGTTTGAGGTAGGCCAGGTTGTCGAGGTCGAGGTCGTGGCCGGCGTTCAGGCCCAGGCCCAGCTGCTGGGCCAGCTCGGCCGCGGCGCGGTAGGGAGCCACGGCAGCTTCGCGGTTGTGGTGGTAGCCACTGGCGTACGCTTCGGTATAGAGTTCGATGCGGTCGGCGCCGGTTCCCACGGCGGCTTTCACCATATCCAAGTCGGGGTCGAGGAAGATGCTCACGCGGCAGCCGTACGACTTCAGTTCCTGCACGATGCCCATGAGCTGCTGCTGGTGCCGCACGGTGTCCCAGCCGGCATTTGAGGTAATAGCATCGGGCGCATCGGGTACCAGCGTCACTTGCTCGGGCCGCACCTCGCGCACCAAGTCCAGAAAATCAGGCGTGGGGTTGCCTTCCACGTTCAGCTCGGTGGTCACGATGGGTTTCAGGTCTCGCACGTCCTGGTAGCGGATGTGCCGCTCGTCGGGTCGCGGGTGTACCGTGATGCCCTGCGCGCCAAACCGTTCACAGTCGCGGGCGGCTTGCAATACGTCGGGGCGGTTGTGGCCGCGGGCGTTCCGCAGGGTAGCAATTTTGTTTATGTTTACGCTAAGCTTGGTCATGCCGTGCAGGTTTACGCTGATTGGGCTAGGGGCGCCGTTTCTTCGCTGGAAATAGCCGGGGCGCCGCGGTCGGAGGAGAGGCCGTCAAAGATACGTACCGGACCCAGCCCGCCGCCATGACGCTCACCCCCGCCTATAACTACCGCCCCGCCCTGTGGTTTGCCGGTTTGCTGCTGGCCTTGCTCTTTGTGGAGCGGCTTATTACCCTGCAGCCGCAGTTTGCGCTGCAGCCCGCGCTGCCCGCCGCCGTAACTTTCGATCTGCTGGCGGGCATTCCGTTGCTGTTCTACTTCTTTATTGTGCGGCGCTACCGCCTACCGGTAACCACCGTGGTAGGCGCGTTTGGTGGGGCGCTGGCGCTGGGCTACTACCTTATTCCGGCCGGCCAGCAGCAGTACCTAGGTTGGGCGCGGCAGAGCTTGGTGTTGCTGGAAGCAGGCGTGCTGGTGGTGGCCGTGGCAAACCTGCGCCGTTTGGTGCGCGCCTACGCCGAAGCCGCGCGGCGCAGTGCCGATTTCGTGGAAAACCTGAACGCGGCTTTCGCCGCGGTTTTTCGCCGTTCCATGGCGCCGCTCGTGTCGGAAGTGGTCATGTTCCGCTACGCCTTGCTGGGCTGGTGGGCCCGGCCTGAAGTAGGAGCCGGTCAAAGGGCTTTCAGTAACCACCGCGACTCCGGCTTCCTGGCCTTGGTTATAACGTGTTGCGCCCTGTCGGTTATTGAAACGGCGGCCATGCATATGCTGGTCAGCCGCTGGAACGCCACAGCGGCCGTGGTAGTGCTGGTGCTCGACGTGTACACGCTGGTGTTTCTGTTGGCTCATCTGCGCGCCGTAATGCTACGGCCCGCCACGCTCGAAAACGGCCAGTTGCTGGTGCGCATAGGGTTTGCGTGGCGTTTTGCGGTGCCGGTGCAGGCCGTTGTGCATGCCGACGAGCTACGGGATACGCCGGAGCCCGACAAGCTGACCCTGAACCTGGCCAAGCTATTGTTCACCGCGCCCAACGTACGACTTACTTTCGCCGAGTCCGTAACCATAACCGGCCTCTACGGCATCCGGCGGCAAACGAAGCAGGTAGCGCTGTACGTGGACGACCGCGCCGAATTTCTGCGGCAGTTACGCACCAAGCTCAGCACAGACTAGCCCCCGCTACCACGCTTGCGCCCAAAAAAGCTAATCTTGCACTTCTTTTTCCTTGCCCTATGACGCTGAAAGAACGCATCGACGCCGATATTAAGAAGGCCATGCTGGCCAAAGACAAAGTCCGCCTGACTGCCCTGCGCAGCATCAAGTCGCAGATTCTGCTGGCCGAAACGGCCGAGGGTGCGCACGGCGCCATCACCACCGATACCGAGCTCAAGCTGCTGAACAAAGCCGCCAAGCAGCGTCGCGAAGCCGCCGAGACCTACCAGCAGCAGTTCCGCTCCGACCTGGAAGAAGTAGAGCTGGCAGAACTGGCCATTATCGAAGAATACCTGCCCGCGCAGCTCTCAGAAGCCGATCTGGTAGATAAGCTTGTTGAAATCATTCAGCGCGTGGGCGCGGCCGGGCCCTCGGATTTGGGCAAGGTAATGGGCGTAGCCGCCCGTGAACTGTCTGGCCAGGCCGACGGCAAAGCCATTTCGCAGACCGTAAACCGCCTGCTCAACAACACCAATTTCTAATGTGCGAGAATGGGCTGAATGTGCGGAATGAGGAAAGGGATTTTGCCGATGCATAAGGCCATGTTCAGCTCATTTTTCACATTCCGCACATTCCGCCACATTCCGCCACATTCCGCCACATTCCGCCACATTCCTTCACATTAAGCAGAAATGTCGGGTTTCGATTTGCTCCTGCTGGTGCCGCTGGCCGTGGGCGCGGTGAAAGGCTTCCGCCGCGGTATCGTGATGGAAGCCGTTTCGCTCCTGGCTTTCGTGCTGGGCATTATTGGCGGGCTGAAACTGCTGGGCGCAGCTATTCCGCTGGTGCGGCATTACGTGGGCGAAGCCTTCGGGATGCTGCCGCTGGTGTCGTTCGTGCTGGTGTTTGCCTTGCTGGCCTGGGGCGTGCATCTGGTAGGGGGGATGGTGCGCAGCGCCATTCACCTCACCCCCCTAGGCGTGCTCGACCACATTTTGGGCGGGGCAGCGGGGCTGATTAAATGGGTATTGGGCCTGAGCCTAGTGCTTTACGCCACCGGTATTGCGGGCCTGCCCATCGGTCAGCAACTCACACACGATTCCATGCTGCTGCCGTTGGTGCAGCAGGCTACACCCGTAGCTCTGAATGTGGTGGGCGTAGTCATGCCCTTCGCCACCGAACTGCTAAGCACGCTGCGGAACGTGTTTTAAGGCTGAATTGTCAAATGGCTGGTCGTTCTGCTGCGAGAACAACCATTCAATCATTGACTCATTCAGTCATTCAGTCATTCAGTCATTGACCTGATGCGTCTGTTGCTGCTCGATAATTTCGATTCGTTCACCTTCAACCTGCTCGATTATTTCCGGCAGCTGAACATTGACGTACTCGTGCGCCGTAACGACGTGCCTTTGGCGGAGTTGTTGGCCCTCAACGCCGATGCCGTGGTGTTGTCGCCGGGGCCGGGCACGCCGCGCCGCGCCGGCGTGATGATGGACCTACTGGCTCACGTGCACAACCGCCTGCCTGTGCTGGGGGTGTGTCTTGGGCACCAGGCGCTGGGTGAGTTTTTTGGCGCCGAAGTAACCCGCGGGGCTCGCCCTATGCACGGCAAGGTGTCCGAAATTCGCCTGCAGGCGCCTGCCGAGTCGTTGTTTCTCGGACTGCCACCCTACTTTTCCGTTACACGCTACCACTCTCTTGTAGTGCGCGAGCTTCCAGACGAGTTGGTGCCTCTGGCCCAAACCGTTGAGCCGCCCCACGAACTTATGGCCCTGCGCCACCGCACCCTGCCGCTCTACGGCGTGCAGTTTCACCCTGAGGCGCTGCTGACCGCGCACGGGCTGTCGTTGCTGCGCAATTGGGTCCGGATTGCGTATAATTGCAAGGATGCGGCCCCCAATTCGGCCGTTATGCACGGGCTTATTGTTGACGATGGAATTACAGATCAAGCAGCAAAGCGGGTTTAGTTATGTAGACGAAGGCAGCGGGGAAGTACTGTTGCTGCTGCATGGGTTGTTCGGCGCGCTCAGCAACTGGCGCGGCGTCATCGACGAGTTTGCCCGGGAGCACCGCGTCATCATTCCCATGCTGCCGCTCTACGAAATGCCGCTAACCCGCGCCGGTATTTCCGGCCTGGTCGATTTTGTGCAGGATTTCGTGAAGGCGCTCGGCCTGCAGGAGCCCACCACCGTGCTCGGCAACTCCTTGGGCGGCCACCTGGCACTGGTGTACACCCTGCGCCACCCGGCCCAGGTAAAACGGCTGGTACTCACCGGCAGCAGTGGCCTGTTCGAAGATTCCATGGGCGGCTCGTTCCCCCGCCGCGGCGACTACGCCTATGTGCAGGAGCGGGTAGCCTACACGTTCTACGACCCCAAAGTGGCCACCAAAGAGTTGGTCGACGAAGTGTTCAGTATAACCAATTCCAACTCCAAGTGTTTGCGCATCATTACCATAGCGCGTTCGGCGCAGCGGCATAACCTCGGTAAAGACCTGAGTCGGATTAAAGTGCCTACCCTGTTAATCTGGGGCCTGAACGACACCATTACCCCCCCCGTAGTAGCTCACGAGTTCAACCGCCTGCTGCCCCGCGCCGAACTGCACTTTCTCGACCATTGTGGCCACGCCCCCATGATGGAGCGGCCGCAGGCGTTCAACCGCCTGTTGCGTGCATTCTTGGCGCAGGAAGTCTTGCAACCTACCGCCAGCATTTAGGCATCTTTCCGGTAAGAGCGGCAAATCCGGCAGCACGAGCTGGCAAAAGTTCGTTCCGCCTTGTAGCTTCCGGGCGCCGCCTCCGTACACAACACGCCCGGCAGCCGAAAACCCTGCCGGGCGCTTGCCGCTTATACGGTTGCCACTTTCCACTGCTTTTCCCGAGCCGCCATGCATTCGATGCTCGCCGAAGACCTGCTTAATCAAATGATTCCCCCGCTGAAGGTTTCCGACTCAGCTGGCAAAGCCGCGCGTTGGCTGGAGGAATTCCACGTGGATCAGCTCCCGGTGGTGCAAAACCGAGAATACCGCGGCATGGTCACCGAAGCCGACCTCATCGATGTGGCCGCCGACCCCGACCAGTTGCTTTCCACCGTGCCCTTTGGCTTTGCCGACGTGCACGTGCAGCGCGACCAGCACTTTTATACCGTGATGGAAATGGCCATCCGTAACAAAGTGCAGCTGGTGCCGGTGCTGGGGGAGGAAAGCGAATACATTGGGGTGGTGACTGTGGGCGACACCCTCGCGGCCTTCGGTCAATTGCCGGGTGCCGCCGGCGACAACGGCATTCTGGTGCTGGCCATGGACGAGCGCGACTACTCCTTGAGCCAGATCAGCCGCTACGTGGAGGAAAACAACGCCAAAATCCTCAGTGCCCACGTGGCCCAGGACGAGCTTGAGCCGCACCGCATCCGGCTCACCCTGAAAATCAACACCGGCAGCATGGGCCGCATCGTGGCTACGCTCGAGCGTTTCGGCTACGTTATAACGGCCCAGTTCAGTGGCTCCAGCGAAATAACCGAATCCGATCAGGAACGTCTCGATTCCTTGATGCGCTACCTGAGCTTCTAGGTTGGTGCTGGCGGCTGCGTTTTTAGCGGGCGGGCTGCTCGGCTTTGCGTCCACGGCGCCAGCGGCTCCCGATAGCCTGCGGCGTTTTGCGGTTGACAGCCTGATGCTGACGCAGTGCCCGGGGTACCAAAAGGTGCGCGTTAAACAAGTGCTTTTCGCGGGGAATAACGTTACCAAAGAACGGATTCTGCGGGCCGAGCTCGACTATCGCGAAGGTGACTCGTTGAACGTTGCCAGCCTGACGGGGCGCCTCGAGGAAAACCGCTTGCGCCTGTTTAACCTGCGCCTTTTCACCAGTGTGCAGCAACAGATAACCTGCCGCGACGGCGAGTTGATCGTGCTCATCGCCGTGCAGGAACGCTGGTATACCTTCCCGGTACCAGTTCTGGGCATTGCCGACCGCAACTTTAAGGCTTGGTACAATCGGCCTGACCGGTGGCGCCGGATCGACTACGGGTTATACCTCGTGCGCAGCAACTTCCGTGGGCGTAACGAAGAAATTCGCGGGAACCTGCAGCTAGGCTTTAACCGCCGCTACGAGCTCTTTTACACTGTACCGCAATTGGGCCGGCGCGGCGCCGGTATTTCAGCTGGCGGCTCGTATTACCGCAGCCACGCCCTCGACTTTACCACCCGAAACGACAGCCTCATTGCGTTCCGCGACGACCAAGATTTCCCCATTGAGCGATGGTACGTAACGGGCGGTCTGCGCTGGCGCCGCGATGTACAGCGCCTCACTACTCTCGAAGGCTTTTATTTCAACGAGCAGGTCAGTGACTCTATCAGCCGCCGCAACCCCACGTATTTCTTGTCCGGAAACCAGCGCCGCTACGTTGATATGGTGCTTAGCCGAACCGTGAACGAGCGAAATACTTTCGCGTATCCGCTCACGGGCCGCTTCGTGCAGCTCAGCCTCACGCAGCGCGCTTTCCTCGGCTCTAATACCCCGCCCATCACCAGCTTGTTGGGCCGCTATGCCCGGTATTTCGACCTCGGCCGCCGTTTCTATTACAGTGCCAGCGCAGAAGGCCGGTTACGCTTTGCCCGGCGCCTGGCTTATACCGACAGCCATGCCCTCGGTTTCAAACGGGCCTCGGTTCGCGGTTACGACGCGTACGTCGTGGACGGCCGGCATTACGGCTTGCTGCGCCAAGGCTTCTCGTATCGATTGCTCGATGCCAACGAGCTGCGTTTGCCATTTTTCAACGACCCCCGCTTCGGCTCGGTGCCGTTGCAGCTCTATTTGAATACATTTACCGACGCCGGGTACGTGGCCGAGCGCACCGTGCCGCGCACCAACCAATTGCCCAACCAACTGTTAGCCAGCGTGGGCATCGGCTTGCACCTGGTCACGTATTATGACCGGGTGTTTACCCTGGAGTACACCCGCACGCGGCATGGCTTCGGTGGTTTTTTTTTCCGCAGTGAATTCCCCATCTGATTCTTCCAGCCATTGAGGCTGCTACTTGCTATGCGCATTGCTATTCTGGGCAAGCCCTTTGAGCCGGCTGCGGCCCCTTTTCTTCAGGCTTTGTTCGATGATCTGGCCGCCCGCGGGGCCACCATCAGCGTTGCCGAACCTTTTCGCCAGCACCTCGACGGCCTGCAGCTACCTGATGGCCTCACCACCTTCCGCCACGGGGACTCCCTTACGGGTACGCAGTTCGTGCTCAGCATTGGCGGCGACGGCACCCTGCTCGATACCGTTACCTATGTGGGCCGCCAGGAAATACCCATTCTAGGAATAAACACCGGGCGCCTGGGCTTCCTGGCTACCATAACCCTTGAGCGCATTGCCCAAGCCGTCGATGCCCTCTTTCGCGGCCACTTCGTGCTCGACCGTCGCAGCCTCATTCACGTAGACACCGACCCCGATGTATTCGGCGGGCTGAACTTCGGGCTGAACGAATTTTCCATCCTCAAGCGCGATACGTCTTCCATGATTGTCGTGCATACCTACATCGACGGTGAATATTTAAACTCGTACTGGGCCGATGGGCTAATTGTCTCAACACCAACCGGATCTACGGGGTATTCATTGAGTTGTGGGGGGCCTGTTATGCTACCGCAAACCAACAATTTTACCATAGCTCCCGTATGTCCGCACAATCTCAATGTTCGCCCCCTGATTGTCCCTGACCGCAGTGTCATTTCCTTTGAAATCGAAGGCCGCAGCAACAACTGCTTATTGTCCCTCGATTCACGGTCGATGCCCGTGGAAAACAGCGTGCAAATAGCGGTGCGACGTGAAACTTTTGATGCATGCCTGGTTAAACTCAATCATGTTAATTTTCTGAGCACCTTGCGCAGCAAGCTCAATTGGGGCCTCGACCGCCGCAATTCCGTAGCATTCAGCGCATGAAGCATCGGATTTTTTCTATGAATTGTTTTTATAATTGGCTTAGCATGCTACTTTTGTCCCCGACTGCAACCGTGCCCACACGGGTCTGCTTCTCTTGACTTCGATATTTTAACCTTGCCCCCATATGAAGAAATTTTTGACTCTCACCCTGTCGCTGGTGCTGGCGCTGGTGCTGGTAAGCAGCCAAGCCAGTGCACAGCAGTTCAGCAAGCGTAAGCAGTACAACACTGTGGGCGTGAGCCTAAATGCTATGAACTACTTCGGGGACATCACCCCCAAGCCAAGCATTGCCAGCTTCCGCTTCGCCGCTACGCGTCCGAACATCGGCTTGACCTTTATGCACCGCTTTGCTCCGCGTATCTCCGTTCGTGGTAGCTTGTCTTACGGCCGCATCACCGGCGACGACGCTAAAGCCGCCGATGACACTGATCCGGAGGCCCGTTACCGCTTCAACCGCAACATGAACTTCCGCAACGATATCGTGGAAGGTGCAGTAGTAGGCGTGTTTGACCTGATCGAAAACCGCAATAACTACCTGAAGCGTCCGGATTTCGTTCCTTATGTATTCGCTGGTGTTGCTGCATTCCACCACAACCCCAAAGGTTTGGACCAGAATGGTAACTACATTGCGCTCCAGCCCCTCGGCACTGAAGGCCAGCGTGCAACCGGTGACCAGTACGGCTTGTGGCAGTTCTCGCTTCCTTTCGGCGGCGGTGTACGCTACAAACTGAACAAGAGCTTTGACCTGGGTTTGGAAATCGGCTGGCGCAAAACCTTCACCGACTACCTCGACGACGTAAGCACGAACTACGTAGCCAATCGTAACGACCTGACGCCCGGCGCGGCCCAATACTTTGGCTACGACATCACCAAAGGTATTGATGGTACGTACTCTACTGCCAACCAAGCCGGTGGTCAGCGTGGCAAGAGCAATGAAGATGACTGGTACATCGTTACTGGTCTGTCGGTGAACTACATTCTTGCTCCCCGCATCAAGAGTCCCAAATTCCGTTAATCAATCGTTGGCTGCCTGCCAACGCAGCCAGATTTGATGATCAACTCAACCTCACAAAAAGCACTCCTCACTTGCCTCGTGCAAGTTGGGGGTGCTTTTTTTGCTTGCAGTACCAGCGCCCAAAACACCAGTGAACTAGGTATCGGACTGGGCGGATTGGCCTACAAAGGCGAATTGTCGCCGGAATACCGCATAGCCAACAACCGGCCCGCGGTGTTTGCCTTTTACCGGAAGGATATATCAATACCCATTACGTTACGAGCCAACGTGGCATACGGCATGCTCCGCGCCGCCGATGCTAACGTTACCGGCGAGAACAACAACGCATTACCATTACCTGCTTTCCGGCAAGCCAGTATGAGCGGCTCGGTATTAGAAGCAGCAGGTATAGTAGAGTATAATTTTCTAGAATACCGAAACCGCCGCGACAAGATCCACTTCACCCCCTATGTGTTTGCAGGAGTCGCGCCTTTTTTATCATCGGTTAAAACCGACGGGCCACAGCCGGGCTTCAAAGTATCGGCTACGCGGCTTGGCTTTGCTATTCCGGCCGGGGTGGGCCTCAAATTGGCGCTTTCGCGGCACTGGAACCTCGGTTTGGAAACGGGCGCACGCAAAGCATTTACTGACTTGTTGGATAACGTGAGTGAGCAAAGCCCTGTTCTGGCCAACAAGCACGATCAGGATTGGTATTTCTTGACGGGTGTCAGTGTGTCTTACACCTTTTATAAGATACCCTGTCCCGAGAGCTACAAGCAAAACCCTAAGTTACTGCGCTAAGACAGCTTCCCGGCGCCCCGGGCGTGTGCAACCATTTGCGTAACTTGCGGCCTCTTTACGCAAACGCAACGCATGTCTTCTGTTCACCCCGCTATTGACCAAACCCGTTTGCCCACCCACGTAGCCGTTATTATGGACGGTAATGGGCGTTGGGCAAAGCAGCGTGGCGGAATGCGCATCTTCGGGCACCAAAGTGCCATTACGGCGGTTCGGGATACAGTAGAGGCTGCCGCCGAGCTGGGTATAGGCTACCTAACGCTTTACGCCTTCTCAACCGAGAACTGGGGCCGTCCCAAGCACGAGGTGATGGCGCTCATGCAGTTGCTGGTGCATACCATTCGGCAGGAGACACCTACGCTGCTTAAAAATAGCGTGCGTTTACAAGCTATTGGCGACACCTCCCAACTTCCGGCTGCTTGCCAACGAGAGCTGGCCGAAGCCATGGAATTAACGGCTGCTGGCAACCGAATGACCTTGGTGCTGGCTCTAAGCTATAGCGGCCGATGGGATTTGGCACAAGCCGCACGACAACTGGCACAAGAGGTATCGGAAGGGAAGCTGCAGCCACAAGAGGTAACAGAGGAAGCCGTGGCGAGCCGGTTAGCAACTGCCGGTATACCCGATCCGGAACTTCTCATTAGGACCAGCGGCGAACAACGCATTAGCAATTTTTTGCTCTGGCAATTGGCCTACACCGAGCTATATATCACCGATTTACTGTGGCCGGATTTCCGGCGCCAGCATTTTTACGAAGCAATTCTGGCGTATCAGCGCCGGGAACGACGCTTCGGTAAAACCAGTGAGCAACTGACCGTTTCGTAAGTTTTTCCGTCGAATGCATTCTTCTTTTTATCGGCTGCGCGCCGTGGCCCTTGCGTGGTTGCTGCTGTGGCTAGCCGCCGGACCGCTACAGGCCCAAAACCAGCCTTCTACCACCGAACAGGAGCCGCAGCGCTATGAAATCGGGGGCATTACCGTTAGCGGTACCCGATACCTCGACCCGAACACCATGATCGGCCTAACGGGCCTGAAGGTGGGCGACAAAATCTCGATTCCGGGCGAAGACCTGGGCCGGGCCATCCGTAAGCTGTGGGAACAGGGTATTCTGGGGGATATCGACGTGGCGGTTGACCGTGTCGAAGGGCAGCGTGTGTTCCTGAACTTTCAACTGAAGGAACGTCCGCGCTTGTCCAAGATTTTCTTTACGGGCATCAGCAAAACCCAAGCCGACGAGCTGCGCAACAAGATTAAAGTAGTGCGCGGCAAGGTAGTGACCGACGCGTTGCTTAATAATACCCGCCAAACGGTGCGCAAGTATTACACCGACAAAGGCTTCATGAACGCGGCGGTGAACATCACGCAGGAGCCCGATTCGACCTTGCCTAACAGCGTGGAGTTGGTAGTAGACGTGCGTAAAGGAGCCAAAGTGCGCCTCTCTGAAATTACGTTTATCGGCAACGAAGCGGTTAAAGACGGGAAGCTGAAGGGCCAGATGAAGAAAACCAAGGAGAAGAAGGCCTATAAATTCCTGAACTCCGGCAAATTTCAGCGGACTGACTTTGAGGCTGACAAAGAGAAGGTACTGGAATACTACAACGCAGAAGGCTACCGTGATGCCATTATCACGAGTGACTCCCTAGTGACGATAAAGGCCGAGCGTAGCTACTACTGGATAGGGAAGGAGAATGGTAAGTTCGGTATTCATAAGGCTACCGTGCGCGAGGCCGATAGACTGGCCTTGCAAGTGTATCTGGACGAGGGCCCGAAATATTACTTCCGCAACATTACGTGGTCGGGCAACTACCTGTACGATTCGAAGACCCTTTCTTCGGTGCTGGGAATTAAGGAAGGCAGCGTATACAGCAAAGAGACGCTGGACAAGCGCCTGAACTACAACCCCACGGGACAGGACGTAACCTCGCTCTACATGAACGACGGGTACCTGTTTTTCAGCATCGAACCGGTGGAAACGCGCGTCGAAGGCGACTCCATTGATATCGAGATGCGCCTCAGCGAGGGTGTACAGGCCCGCATCAAGGAAATCAACATAGCCGGCAACACGAAAACCTCGGACCACGTGATTCGCCGGGAAATCCGGACGCTGCCGGGCGACAAATTCAACCGCGAACTGCTTATTCGTTCGCAGCGTGAGCTTTCCTCTTTGGGGTATTTTGACCCCGAGAAAGTTGGCATGAATCCAATACCCAACCCTGCCGATGGCACGGTGGACATTAACTACACGGTATCGGAAAAGCCCTCTGATCAGATTACCCTTTCGGGTGGCTGGGGTGGTTTCGCTGGCTTTATCGGCACTGTTGGCTTGGTATTCAACAATTTCTCGTTGCGCAAAGCCGGGGACTTCAGCAACTGGCGCCCGGTTCCAGGCGGTGACGGTCAGCGCTTAGGTCTGAACATTCAGGCCAACGGTTTGCAGTACCAAGCGTACTCCTTCTCGTTCACTGAGCCTTGGCTGGGTGGCCGCAAGCCAAATTCCTTCTCGGTAAGCTTGAACAAAAGCATTACTCGGCAAAGCCTAACGGGTAGCGCGCTGGACATCAGGGATGGTTCCTTCTTTAAAGTGAACAGCGCCACTGTAAGCTTAGGCCGCCGCCTGCGTTGGCCCGACGACTACTTTACGCTAAGCAATTCGCTTTCCTTTAGCCAATACCGCGTAAAGGAATTCCCGATTTCGCCTGAGTTCAGCAACGGCGACGCGCAGAACTTCACCTTCAACACCACCCTTTCGCGCAACAGCACCGACAACCCGACCTTCACTCGTCGTGGTTCGGCATTGGCCCTTTCGCTTAATCTCACGCCTCCCTACTCCATATTCCCCGGCGCCCACCCGAACGTGAACGAATGGGTAGAATTCCACAAGTGGATGTTCGATGCTTCGTGGTTTACCCCACTGGTGGGTAAGCTGGTTTTGAATACCCGGGCGCACTTTGGTTTCATTGGTCGGTACAATAAGGACCGTAACTACGGTCCCTTCGAACGCTTCAAGCTGGGCGGAGCTGGTCTGGGCTTTGGGGGTGCGGCGAATTTTTTGGCCGGCACCGAGTTTATCGGCCTGCGCGGCTACGACGACCCGAACGAGACTTTTGCTATTCCCACTGCCCGCCGTGGCGAGAGTGGCGGCATTGCCTACAACAAGTTTGTTATGGAAATGCGCTACCCAGTGTCGCTTAATCCAGCGGCCACGGTGTACGTGCTGGGCTTTGCCGAAGCCGGTAATTCCTTCGACAGCTACCGCAACTACAATCCGTACAAGCTTTACCGCTCGGCGGGGGTAGGTGCCCGCGTGTTTATGGCGGCATTCGGCTTGCTGGGCTTTGACTACGGTTACGGCTTCGACAACGTAGCACCGGTTCGCGGAGCCACCCAGGACAAGAGCAAATTCCACTTCATCATCGGCCAGCAAATCCGTTAGGGCACCAAATGCCCCGGTCTGAGCGTTTTCCGCCTATGAAACGATTTTTGTTTGTATTGCCGCTGCTGTGGCTGACTCTGCTCCCCGGCATTGCCTCGGCCCAGAAGTTTGGGTACGTCGATTCGGAGTTCCTGATGGGCAAAATGCCGGAGTACGCGCAGGCTCAGCAGGAGCTGAATACCTTGTCGCAGAATTGGCAGAAGGAAGTGGAGGCGCAGAAAAAGGACCTGGACCGCTTGTACCGCACCTACCAGGCCGAGGAAGTGCTGCTCACCGAGCCGATGAAAAAAAAGCGGCAGGATGAGATTCTGAAAAAAGAACAAGACATCAAGTCCTACCAAAACAAGGTGTTTGGTTACGAGGGCCAGTTGTTTAAAAAACGGCAGGAGCTAACCAAACCCGTGCAGGACCGCGTGTTCGAGGCCATTGAGAAAGTGGCCAAGAAAAAGCAGCTGGCCATTGTGTTCGATAAGGCCGGTGACCTAACCATGCTTTACACCAACCCGGCGCACGACTACACGGAATTTGTTATGGAAGAATTAGGTTTGGCTTCTGAAGACCGCAACCAAGCAGCGCAGAAAGGCGCGGTGCGCACCGTAACCCCGCCCACAACGCCCGGTGGTGCCGCCGACGATGCTGTTTTTGAAGACCAACGCCCGGCTTCGAAGACGCCCGCTCAGAGCAAGCAGCCCGTTCGCAAAGGCTCCAAACCAGAATAAGTACATTTGTCTCGTAAACTCTTCCAGACGCTTTCCAACCCAATGATTCTGACCCGCACGTTTCGCCTCGCGCTGGCTGTTGCAGCCCTCACAGTAGCCGCTGTGCCCGCCGCCCTGGCCCAGACTACGGCCCCGGCCACTGCCTCCGCTGGCCCCCTCAAAATTGGCTACACCAACGTAGATTACGTGTTGAGCCAAATGCCCGAAAGCAAGCAAATTGAATCGCAGCTGAAGGACTACAGCACCCAGCTGAAAAACCAGCTCGATACCAAAGTAACCGAATACCGCACCAAGGGCGAAGCCTACCAAAAAGGTGCTGCCACGATGACCGACGTTATTCGGGCCGATAAAGAGAAGGAGCTAACCAATCTGCAGCAGTCTATTCAGGAGTTTCAGCAGAACGCCGAGCAGTCGGTGCAGCAGAAGCAGCAGCAGTTGCTGAAGCCGGTGCTGGACAAGGTGCAGAAGACCATTGATGCCGTAGCCACCAAGAACGGTTACACTTATGTCTTTAACTCCGACGCCGGTTACGGCACTACGCCCATTCTGCTGCACGGTCCCAAAGATGGCGACATCTCGGACCTCGTGTTGAAGGAAATGGGCGTTACGCCCGGCCAAAACAACCAGCCAGCTGCTTCGGTAAAACCCGCTACCCCGGCCGCTACGCCGGCAGCGCCCACCAACAGCAAAACCAAAGTCAAAAAGAAGTAATACTTCTTTGTTCAGCAATGAAAGCCGGAGCCTGTTAGAGGTTCCGGCTTTCTGTTTTCCGTCGTTATAGTTTGCCTTATGCAAGACCTAGACCCCGATCTGCTGCCCGACGACGGCATAGAAGCCGGTGCCGAAGACGAACTCTACGAACACCACCGCATTCAGGCCGACGGGCGCCAAGAGCCCATGCGGCTCGATAAATTCCTGCTGAACCGCTTGCCCAATGTGTCGCGCTCCAAGGTGCAGGCGGGAATTGAGGCCGAAGCGGTACAGGTTAACGGCAAAGCCGCTAAATCGAGCTACAAAGTGAAGCCCGGCGACGTAGTAACGGTGATTCTTCCCGAGCCGCCGCGTGAAGGAAAGGTAGAGCCCGAAGAAATGTCGTTAGACATTCCCTACGAAGACGAGCAGTTGCTCTTGGTTAACAAGCCCGCTGGCATGGTCGTACATCCCGCCTACGGCAACTGGACTGGTACATTGGTCAATGGACTAGCCTGGCACATTCGGAACCTGCCAACGGGCCGTAACGGCGAAATACGTCCTGGCCTCGTACATCGCATCGACAAAGACACCTCTGGGTTGTTGGTTATCGGAAAAACAGATTGGGCCATGACCCATTTGTCGCAGCAGTTCTTTCACCATACCATTGAGCGAACTTACTGGGCCTTGGTTTGGGGAGTGCCCAAAGAGGCCACGGGTACCATTCGGGGGAACGTGGGGCGCCACCCCAAAGACCGGAAGCTGATGACCGTGTTTCCCGAAGGCAGCCCCGACGGCAAGCACGCCATAACGCACTACAAGGTATTGCAGAGCTTTGGCTATGTAAGCCTGGTGCAATGCAACCTCGAAACCGGCCGCACTCATCAAATTCGGGCCCATATGAAGCACTTAGGTCACCCTTTGTTCGCCGATGCTGCTTACGGTGGAGCCGCTATTTTGTATGGCCAACGTACCGGCGCCTACAAGGCTTTTGTGGAACGCACGTTTGAAGTAATGCCTCGGCAGGCGCTGCACGCCAAGTCTCTAGGCTTTGTACACCCGACGACCGGGCAGCAGCTCCAGTTTGAAACCGAACTGCCTGAAGATTTTGCTGCGGCCCTTAAGCGGTGGGAAACGTATGCGGCGCAAGTGGCCTCGTAAGCACCGCACATAAAAAAGCCCGCAGCCTTAAAGCTGCGGGCTCTTTCACTCTATAAGCAGGAATTACTTGCGTTTAACCGGCGCTTTGGTAGCCGTTTTAGCAGGTGCTGCTTTTTTACCGGCCATGGCGTTCATCGCCTTGGTAGCATCTTCATTGGCAGGATCGAGGGCTAGAACCTGCTGGAAGTGAGTTTGGGCAGTAGCCTTGTCGTTCTTCTGCAGGTAGTAGTAGTAACCTAGGTAGTTGTTGGCATCGATCAAACCGCTGCGGAATTTTGCAGGGTCAGCACCTTCAGCCTTCGACAACTCGATGTACTTCTCATAAAACGGCTTGGCAAGCCCCTTCTTCGAGTCCGAGTCGAGGTTGTAAGCGTTCTGGGCACGTAGCAGGTAGCCAGCGGCGTACGTCGGGCGGGCAGTTAGCACGTTGTTGTACAGGCTATCGGCTTTCTGGTACTGTTTGCCGGCGTTATATACCGTGGCCAAGCGCACCTGATCGGCCAGTTCACCCTTGCCACCAGCCATTTTCGCTTCGTACACCTTGGCGGCCTTGGCGTAGTCCTTGTTGAGGAGGTAAGCCGAGGCCAGGTCGTTCTGCAAATCAGCAGCCTTGCTGGGGTCGGCCTTCACGGCCTTCTCAATGATGGCAATGCCCTCGGTGGCTCGGCCGGCCTTGGTCAGGATCTTGCCTTGGTATACGTAGTCTTCGGTGATGATCTTATCGGCGGGCACCGTCTTCATGTACTGGTCCATAGCGGCCAAGGCTTGCTCGTTCTGGCCCATATCGAAATAGGTGTAAGCCAGCAAGCGTTTCATGGTCACGTTCTGAGGGTCTTTAGCTAAAACCTCCTGAATCTGGGTCAGGGCCTCGGGGTACTTTTTGTTGAGGTACAGGAACGCCGCGTAAGTCGCCTGCGTATTTGCCGACTTCTCCGACATGTCGGTGTACTTCTTCATCGTCTGCGCCGCCTGGTCGTACTGGTTGGCGTAGTAGTACATCTCGGCCATGTCGCGGTACACCGGCGCGTAGTTCGCATCGAGGCTAGTCACCTTCTGGAAGTTGGCCAAGGCTTCGTTGCCGTTACGGGCACGTACGTTCAGCTTGCCTTTCTTATAGTAGGCCTGAATGTAGTTCGGGTCGGCACGCAAAGCGCGGTCGTAGGCGTTCATGGCGTCACCACCGCCGTTTTCGCGGTTTTGGTAAATGTCGCCCATCGCAACCAGCATGGCCGCGTCGTCTTTCTTGTTCACCTTAATGGCCTGATTCAGGTAATCAATGCCCTTCTGGTTGTCCTTGGTTTTGGTTTCGGCGTACGCCTGGCCAATAGAAGCAAGAATCTGCGCGTCTTTGCCTTTGGAAGCTTTTACCGCGTTGTCAAACTGAATTTCGGCTTCGGCTTTTTTGCCTTGGGCAAGGAAAGCACGACCAGCCGCAACCATAGACTTCGGCGACTTGGGGTCGATAGAAGCACGGTTGAAGTAAAAAGCCGCCGAGTCGGGCTTCTCCTGCATCTGGTACAAACGGCCGAGTTCGAAAGCGGCCTCGGGGTTGGTGCTTTGCGCCAGCAGCGTGCGCTTGGCTTCGCTGTAACGCTCTAGTTCAATGGCCTTCTGTGCGCTCTGCACGTTTTGGGCAAAGGCAGCCGGACCGGCAAGCGAAAAAGCAGCGAGGAAAGTGAGCTTCCAGGGCTTAATAGTCATGTGGTGAGAGTGAGTGAATGAATGTGAGAGACAAATGTGGAGATGCTACTGCGGGTTAGCCTGAATAAGCCTCACCTGACCAGTAGCTGGCATCAGGCCCGATTTGAGAAAAATCAGTTGGCCCTGGTTGCCGGCAACAAAGGATGCAAACCCGGTGCCAAGTCCGGCGCGTGCCTCGCGGGTGATGATATACACGTTGCGCAGCAGCGGATATTCTTTGGTGGCCAGGTATGCCTGAAACGGTTGTACGTACTCATCGGCTTTTTTGGGCGAGTCGGAACGGCTGATACCGGCTACGCGCACTTTGCGCAGAAAGCTCTGTACCTGCGAGTCATCCTGGTCGCTGATCCAGTTAACGCCAATCACGCCAATTGCGTTCGGATGCGAAGCTACGTACTCGATGAGCTTAGGGTTCGATTCGCTGGCAAACGCCTTCTTCACCAGCGCGGCACCGCGCGTAACGCTGTCTTGTACGTAACGGGCTGTGCTAGAACGGTTCTGATCGAATACCACCGTTATTTCGCCTAACGCGCCGCTTTTGCCACCTAATTGTTTCCACTGGGTTTTGGCCCCGGAAAATATGTCACGCAGCTGGGCCATGGTCAGCAGCGAATCCGGGTTGGAGGGGTGCACAATAATGGCTACCCCGTCGGTTGCCACATGGGCAGTGCGGGGAACAATCTTCAGTTGATCGAAAACGGCTTTCTCGTCGGCCGTTAGCTGCCGCGCCACCACCACCGCCCGTACGCTATCATCCAATAGGGCGGTTATTACTTCCTGCTCGGGCTTATAACTGACGTTGAGCTTGGCCTGCGTATAAATTTTTTGGAACGTGTCGACGTGCGAGCGGAGAATGGGCTCGAAGGTAGCATCCGCCGACAGCCGCACGCTGCCGCTGGTAGGTGTATCGTTGGCGTCTGACTTATCGCCCGAGCCGCCCGAGCAACCAGCCAGCAGTGCTGCCCCTATGGTTAGAGTAAATAGCCAGTCAAAACGGGTTAGCAGCCGGTTAGTGCGAAAGGGAGTCATGGCGGGAGCGAGGGGAAAACTGACGGATGGTGCGGACAAATCTAATTAATCCGTACAGGACGAATAGCCCACCTACAATCTGCCGCGCAGTACGCGAGAGGGTGAGCATACCATCGGGAGCCAGAAACAGAAAAATGCCTAAGGCAACGTATATAACGGCCATCAGCAGCGCGAAGTAACGACTAAGACGCTGGCTACTCTGGCCGCCAATGCGCTCGTCGGCGTTGGTATCTAACATGGCAAGGAAAGTCCGTTGAAGTAAGGGTGACGCTCAAAAATAGCCACTTTGTTCGCAGTCTGCTTTTCATACGCAATTGGCACTAGGCAAGGTTAAAAGCGAACAGCGCGCCGGGGTGCTTTACCCCGACGCGCTGTTCGCCTAGACCGAATCCGATTGCCGTAACCGCTACTCCGCCATGTTGAATGAAATGGGCAGGGTGTAGCGCACCGCTACGGGGCGGTTATTCTGCCGTCCTGGTTCCCAACGGGGCATGCCTTTGATAACGCGCGCGGCCTCCTCATCGGTACCGTAGCCCAGTCCTTTCAGTACCTGTACGTCGGTAATCGAGCCGTCATTGGCCACGGTAAAGGACACGAATACCTTGCCTTCGGCTTGGGCCCGAATGGCCGCTCCGGGGTAATGCAGGTTCTTCTGCAGGTATTCAATCAACGCCTGCTGGCCGCCTGCGAATTCAGGCATAACTTCTACCGAAATGAAAATCTCGGGCTTCTTGGGAACAGTTATAACTGCTGGCGGAAGTCCGGCCCCAACCGTACCAGAATCGCCCATACCAGTTCCCGTGCCTACGCTTGCTCTACCAATCGTTTCAAGGTTAGAAGTGGGGCCTTCAACCGGAGCCATGGTTTCGTCGGGCTTTTTGGGCCGATCTGCAACTGCTTTATCGGGTGCTACGCGGGTTGCTATGTCTGGTATGGTGCGCGGAACGGCACGGGTTTGGGCTTCCGGTTGTGCTTTGGGTAGCTCAATAGCTGTTATTACTACTCCTTTGCCGTCATGAACAAACGGAGGCGCAATGGTAACCGAAGTGGCAAAGTATCGTTGGGCCAAAATACCCATTACTAAAAGCAAAAAGAGCGAAACGGCAATGGTCAAGGCCCGCTTCAGGTGTCGGTCGTAAGCTCTGCGCAGGGCGTAGGCACCGTATTCTTTGTTACGACCCTCGAAAACGATGTCGTCGAGGGTGGCCGTATTCAGGTTGGTGGTGGTTTGCATGGGTTGGAGCGGTTAAGTGAAACAACGGAAGTACACTCTCCAGCCGAACCTCCCCAACGCGGCATCTGGCTACTGGGCTTGGCTATCAGTCTCAAAACGAGGTCTAACCCCCGCAGCGTATATCAGCAGGTAAAAAAATAGACAACAAAAAGCCCCGGACTGAGCAAATGCTCTATCCGGGGCTTCTTTCCATTCCGAAGGAATCGGAGCAGAGTTACTTAATGGTAAAGGTTACCGGAACCGTGTACGAAACGCTTACGGCCCGACCATTCTGCTTACCAGGAGCCCAAGCGGGCATTTTGCTGATAACACGAACAGCTTCTTCGTCGCAACCGGCACCAATGCCTTTGGTTACTTTAACATCCGTAATCTGGCCGGTAGGACCTACTACGAAGTTCACGAATACTTTGCCTTCAACCTGGTTACGCAGTGCCAGCGAGGGGTACTTGATGTTTTTACCGAGGTATTGCATCAGTCCTTCCATACCGCCGGGAGGAGTTGGCATCTGTTCTACGTATTGGTAGACTTTCTGCTCCACTACCTCTTCCACTGCTTTGTTGCCTTCGTCGCCGAGGCCGCTCAAGTCAATGGGGTTGTCGGTGTTGCCTTTAACCGTTTCGGTGGCTACTACCTTGTCCTCTAGTTCTTCCTGATCCGGAATTTCCTCCGGCTTGGTTACTTCCTCGTCTTTCTTAACAACGGGGGGAGTAAACTTAATCGTGGAGAGCTTGGGCGGAGGGGGCGGCGGCGCCGTGGGGGGCGGGGGGGGCGGGGGAGGAGTGGTTTTGTCCAAAGGCGGTGCCTCCAGAACCACTTCGCTCACCTTGGGCTTCTCCGCTACTTCTTCCTTGGGCGTGAGCATTCGGGCAATTACCGGCCCGAAGATCATCAGCAAGAAAAGGATAGCAGCTACGAAGAAAGCCCGTGCTATGTGCTTGTTGTACAGCCTGCGCAGTACATAAGCGCCATAAGCCTTGTTGCGGCCTTCAAAAACGATGTCTTCGAAGGATGCCCGAGCTAATTGGGCGTTATCCATCATAAGCCAGAGGAGGTTATCAGGGCGTCATCCTCTTTCGAAATGTCCACTAGGGCATATTTTTTCTGCCCGGTAATGGTCATTTCATCCAGAATATCCACCATGTTCTTGTAGTTCGCCTTGTCGGCCGCTTTAATAAGAACGGTTGGCTTGGGGGCGCGGTTAATGCGCTCCAGCAATACCTGACGAATACCGCTGTCGGAGTAGTTAGTGACTTTCAACTCAGGCTTGGTGGTAGCATCCAGCAGGCCTTCGTAGTAGTACACTTTGTTATTCTCGCCCAGCAGTACCGTGAAGGCCTCAGACGCTTTCAGCGCCAGCGGCTCGGGGTCGTTCGGCTTCGGCTTCACCGGCATCGAAATCTGCATCACGCTAGGCTTTGCAAACGTTGTGGTGAGCATGAAGAACGTAAGGAGCAGGAAGGCCAAGTCTACCATTGGGGTCATGTCGATTTTAGTCGACATTTTCTTGGCCCGTTTCTTACCGCCTTTGCCTCCGCCGGAGTTATTCTGTTGAATTTCTGCCATGGCGCTTAGTTGCTAGCCACCGGCTTGTTTTCCAAGTCGGTGATGAGGTAGAAACGGTTAAGATTCTCTTCCTGCAGATTCTTGATGACGGTCTTCACGGTCGGAATGTCCGCCATACCGTCGCCCTTAATGGCGATGTAAGGGGCCTGTCCAAACGTGTTGATATTGGCTGACCGAGCGGCCAGAATCCAAGCCATCATTTGGTTGTTAAGCGAGTCGATCGGAATGCCCGGCTGCTTAACGGCCTTGCGGTCGGAACTGCTCATGTCTATGAAAGAACCGAGCTGCTGCACAGGTACTCCAAAGTCGGGGAGCAGCGAAAATTTCTTTTTCTGGGCCTCGGTGAAGTTCACGCCGTACTTGGCGCCTACTTGCTCGAGGGCCTTGATCTTCACAACCTGCGACTCCGTGCTCAAGAAAACACGCTTGTCCTTATCGATGGTAAGCGTCAGCACACTTTTATCCGGCAGCTTTCTGTCCGAAACGGACGAGGGCGTGTCGACCACTACGGCCACGTCTTCGGTGGGCGTAGCGGTGAGCATGAAGAAAGTTACCAGCAAGAAGGCCAAGTCTACCATCGGGGTCATGTCCAGCGACGGCGACAATCTGTGAGGTTTTACTTTAGGCATTTCTGGCTAGTCAAAGAGTTCTTTGAATCAGTAACGTACAACGGGTGGTGTTTAGTTTACACCGTGCCGTTTTGTACGCCGCTCTCGCCATGCTGCGAAGCAAAGGTCTGAATGATGCTGAAGCCAGCCTCGTCGATGCTGTAGGTCAGCTCGTCAATTTTGCTCGTGAAGAAGTTGTAGGCAATGATGGCAATGGCCGAGGTCAAGATACCCAAAGCCGTGTTAATCAGTGCTTCCGAAATACCGTTAGCCAGACCTACTGCGTCAGGTGCACCGGCATTTGCCAGAGCGGCGAAGGCGTTGATCATACCGAATACGGTACCCAACAGACCTACCAGCGTAGCTACCGAAGCCAGCGTAGAGATGATAACGAGGTTTTTCTCCAGCATGGGCAGTTCCAGAGCCGTAGACTCTTCGATTTCCTTCTGGATGGCCAGGATCTTCTGGTCTTTATCCATGCCCCGCTCGCGGGCCATTTCCTGGTACTTCAACAGGCCCGACTTCACTACGTTAGCTACCGAACCACGCTGCTGGTCGCAGGCGGCAATAGCACCGGTGATGTCGTTCACGTTCAGCTTTTGACGCACGGTGCGTACAAACGATTCGATGCTCTTGGTGCCTTTGGCGCGGCCAATGGTCAGGAAACGCTCAATCGAGAAGGTGATGGTGATGAGGAACATGGACAGCAGGATCGGCACGATAAAGCCGCCTTTGTACACGATGCCGAGGTAATTACCGGGGAGGGGGTTGTTATGGTTGTCGCCGCCTTGGAAGTTAGCGGGGTTACCCATAACAAATTTCCATACTAAGTAGCTGATGACGAGAGCCAGCGGAATAACGATAGCGGCCAGAGCCGAACCGCCTTTTGCTTCGCTCTTCGGCGCGGCAGGGGCAGCGGGCCGAGCAGCTGCGGGCTTGTTCATGGCATTCTTTTGTTCCATTGTTCCGGAAAGTTAAGCGAGAAGTGGGTTGGTGAAAAAAGGTTAAAACGGGGTGAAAACGGTAGTCAGGGAACAGGCTTAAAGACAGCAGAGCCCCGCTCACCCGCACGGTTTCAGCTTAAAGGAGGCTAAAAACGTGGGTCTGCTCGTGCGCGGGGCTGCAGTCCTAGGTCGGACTATCCTTGGCAAACCTAAACAAAAGGCTTGGCGCCGCCAAATTTGAAATGCCTTTAAACGCGTTAAAAAGGTATTCGACTCGAAAAAAGGCTATTTCAAAGTTTGGTACTTGAGCCGGTGGCAGGTAACTGTTTGGCTTCCTCCCAGTAACGGTCCATCTCGGCCAATGTCAGATCGGCAAGTGGGCGACCGGTGCGCGCCACTTCGGTTTCCAGGTAGTTGAAGCGGTGCATGAACTTGCGGTTGGTTTGTTCCAAAGCCTCCTCGGGGTTAATGCCTGCAAAGCGTGCAAAGTTGACCAGTGAAAATAGTAGGTCGCCGAACTCGGCAGTAGCGCGGGCGGGGTCGCTGATGTCGCCGTCGCGAAATTCGGCGGCAAATTCCCGAAGCTCTTCCTGCACTTTGCCCCACACCTGCTCCTTCCGTTCCCAATCAAAGCCCGCACCTCGGGCTTTCTCCTGAATGCGCATGGCCTTTACCAAAGCGGGCAGCGAAACAGGTACGCCACCAAGCACGGAGTTGTTGCCTTTCTCCTTTAGCTTTAACTGTTCCCAATTACGCTTTACATCTTCCTCACTGCTCACCTGCACGTCGCCATAAATATGCGGATGTCGGTGAATGAGCTTTTCGCACTGGTCATTAAGCACGTCCGCAATATCGAAGCGGCCGGTTTCGCTGGCTATTTTGGCGTAGAACACCAAATGCAACATCACGTCGCCAAGTTCCTTCTGCACGTCAGAGAGGTCTTCGCGCAGGATGGCGTCACTAAGTTCATACGTCTCCTCAATGGTGAGGTGGCGCAGGCTGGCCATGGTTTGTTTACGGTCCCACGGGCACTCAGCGCGCAGGCGTTCCAGCACATCGAGTAAGCGGCTGAAGGCGGCCAACTGCTCGGGCCGTTGGCTAGAAGAAGGGTGCTCCATTAGCTTCAAATATACGACGGACTGCAAAACATGAAGGCGACACAACTCGTCTTAGTAGGCGGGCCGCAGCGAATCGCTACTTTTGCCCACTGAAAACAACAGTACTTGTGGCACTAATCAAATCCATTTCGGGCATCCGAGGCACTATCGGCGGCGCGTCCGGCGAGGCTCTTACGCCCATCGACGTAGTGAAGTTCACGGCCGCTTTCGGCACGTGGGCACTAAAACAGACAGCCGGCGCTACGCAGGGCCACACCATTGTGGTGGGTCGTGACGCCCGTCTTTCCGGCGACATGGTGAACAAACTGGTAGTGGGCACACTGCAAGGCTTGGGCATCGATGTAGTGGACCTGGGGCTGAGCACTACACCCACCGTGGAAATGGCCGTTCCGGCTAAAAAAGCCATCGGAGGAATTATTCTTACTGCCTCGCACAACCCCAAGCAGTGGAACGCGCTAAAGCTGCTTAATCAGCACGGCGAGTTTATTTCCGAAGCCGACGGGCAGGAAGTATTGCAGCTGGCCGAAGCCGAGGCGTTCGATTTTGCGCAGGTGGGCAAGCTAGGGCAGCATACCACCGATAATACCTTCCTGAAGAAACACGTCAAGACCATTCTGGCTCTGCCGCTGGTGGACGTGGAAGCCATCCGGGCTAAGAATTTTCGGGTGGTGGTGGATGCCGTTAACTCCTCCGGCGGTATTGCCGTGCCCATGCTGCTGGAAGCTCTGGGCGTGACAACGGTGGAAAAGCTGTTTTGCGAGCCAACCGGCGACTTTGCGCACAACCCCGAACCGCTGCCCGAAAACCTGCGCGACATTGCCAAGGTGCTCGAGAAAGGCTCTTTCGACTTGGGCATCGTGGTTGACCCCGACGTGGACCGCCTTGCGCTGGTGTGCGAAAACGGCTCTATGTTCGGCGAGGAATACACCTTGGTGGCCGTAGCCGATTACGTATTGAAAGCCCAGGGCGGCGGCAACACCGTGAGCAACCTAAGCAGCACCCGTGCCCTGCGCGACGTAACTGAAAAACACGGCGGCAGCTACTCGGCAGCCGCGGTGGGCGAGGTGAACGTGGTAACCATGATGAAGCAGACCAACGCCGTGATAGGCGGCGAAGGCAACGGCGGCATCATTTACCCCGAGCTGCACTACGGCCGCGACGCGTTGGTAGGCATTGCGTTGTTTTTAACGCACCTGGCTAAATCAGGCCTAACGATGACGCGCCTGCGGGCTTCGTACCCGAACTACTTCATCTCGAAAAACAAGATCGAGCTGACGCCCGATATCAACACCGACCAAGTGCTGGCCAAAATGCAGAAGCGCTACGCCAAGCAGCCGGTTAACACGATTGACGGGGTAAAAATTGAGTTTGACAAGGAGTGGGTGCACCTGCGCAAGTCGAATACCGAGCCTATCATCCGTATTTACGCCGAGTCCGATTCGAACGCCACGGCCGACCATTTGGCGCAGAAAATCATTGGCGACATAAAGGAGATTATTTCGGCCAAAGCTTAGGCCTGCGGCCTTAAAGTCAGGAAAGCCAGTCTGCTAAAAGCAGGCTGGCTTTTTTGTTGCGGCAGTCCTCAGCGGTAAAACGCTATTTTTGTATGATTACGGCACTGCCACCCGGTGCCGTTGCGTGTCTACTTCCCCCGACAAACTTGATTGCGCAGCGCATGACGCCGACTTCCACCCCCGCCTCGGTTTACTTCGATAACGCCGCTACCACGCCCCTCGACCCCGAAGTGCTGGATGCCATGCTGCCATTCATGCGCGAGCATTTCGGCAACCCCAGCAGCATACACGGTCATGGGCGCAAGGTGCGGGCTGCCATCGAAAACGCACGCAAAACCGTGGCGCACCTTATTAACGCGGCACCGGCGGAAATTTCCTTTACCTCGGGTGGCACCGAAGCCGACAATTACGCCGCATTTGGCTCCATTCGCACGCTGGGGCTGAAGCACGCCGTTACGTCTAAGCTGGAGCACCACGCGGTGCTGCACACGCTGGAGGCGCTGGCCAAAAAAGGAGAAATTGAGCTGAGCTTTGTGCGCCACGATGCGCAGGGCCAGCTGGATTTGGCGCATTTGGAGGAGCTGCTGGGTTCAAACACCCGCTCGTTTGTGAGCCTGATGCACGGCAACAACGAGATTGGCAACCTGAACGATATTCAGTCCATCAGCGACATCTGCCGTGCGCACGGCGCCATTTTTCACACCGACACCGTGCAGACGATGGGCCACTACCGCCACGACGTACGCCAGCTCGGTAGTCATTTCCTGGTAGGCTCGGCCCACAAATTTCACGGTCCGAAAGGCGTGGGCTTCCTGTTTTGCAACAGCGAAGTACAGGTGCAGCCGCTGATTCACGGTGGCGCGCAGGAGCGCAATGTGCGCGCTGGCACCGAAAACGTGTACGGCATTGTAGGCCTGACCAAGGCGCTTGAAATTGCTTACCGCGACATGGCCGCGCACCAGCAGCACATTCAGGGCCTGAAGGACCGGTTTATTGAGCGGCTGCGGGCTGAAATCGACGATGTGCAGTTCAACGGCTTGTCGGCCGATGCTGAGCGGAGCCTGTATACCGTACTGAGCGTGAGCCTGCCTCCCTCCGATATGAACGAGATGCTGCTGTTCAACCTCGATATCAACCACGTGTCGGCTTCGGGCGGCTCGGCGTGTAGCAGCGGTTCAAACATAGGCTCACACGTACTCTCCGCCTTGGGCTGCGACCCCAACCGCGGGGCAATCCGGTTTTCGATGAGCAAGTACAACACTCCACAGGAAGTCGATTTCGCAGTGGAGCAGCTAGCTAAAATGTACCGCCGCGTGCCGGCTTAACGCTTGCCCATGCAACTAAAAAGGCCCGATTCTGAAGCAGAATCGGGCCTTTTTTATCGGCTGGTTTCTGGCAAAAACAGGCTTAGGCCGCAGCTTGCTTTTTAGACGCAATGCCCAAGTAATTTTTCGTAGAAAGCACTGGGACATCTGCTTCAATAGTAACTCAGTGGCTTATAATTGGCGCATCGAAAGCCGGTCATTATTATGGCTCATTCATCGCTTACGTTAGTCACATGCCTTGCATGAGCATCGACTGGGCTAAACAGGAAGGTGAGAATATGCACGGCGGGAAGTTTTTATTTTGAAGTACCCATTTTTGACGGCTGTGCGTACTCCCGTGCAAACCGACCTTTCTATATATGGCCGACATCAACATTCAACGCAAAAAGAAATCGGTTAGCCCGTGGCTGCTGATTTTGCTGGTGCTGGCATTGCTGGGCCTGGGCGCCTGGTACCTGCTCAGCCGTGACCCCGGCCCCGACCAGCCGGTGCCCACCGCCCCCGCTCCGGCTGCCTCAACCCCGGCCGATACTGCCGCGGTAGCCGACCCCGAGGTGCAACCCGACTCCCGCCCCGCCGACACCGATGCGCTGGCTGCCGAAGGCACTGCCACCCCGGCCGATTTCTACGCGTTCGTGGCCGACGACCCCACCTCCGGAACCTACGCCCGCCGCGGATTGCTGCTGCTCAGCAACGTGCTGGTAACCATGGCCGACCGCAGCGACCTGCGCGATGCCAACGTAGACGAGCGGCGCAACGACCTGACCAGTGCCACCAGCCGCATCAACGAGCAAAACGGCAGCTTGCGTCCGGGTTTTGTGGCCGCTGCCGACCTCATCGAAGCATTGCAGCAGCGAGGTTATACCACTGTAGAACGCGAGGCCAAAGCCCTGCGTGAAAAGGCCACCCAACTTACCGGCCGTACCGATACGCCCGCCGAGCAACAAGCCACCCAGGTTTTTTTCCAGCAAGCCGCTAACATCGTGCGTGTGCTGGAAAAGCCGGCCGCATAATGTCTTAACCTGATTTTTGGAAACCCGAATGGAGCCAACGAATGTCCCCTCCGCAGCCGGCATGCATCTGGTGCGCCTGCGCGATTTGAAAGACTTTGAAGTGGCCGACGGCAGCCCCGACGTGCGCGGGTGGGCCGTGCGCGGCGCCGATGGTAAAAGATTTGGCGATGTGTACGAGCTTATCGTAGAGCCCGACGCGCTGAAAGTGCGCTACCTCGACGTGGAGCTGGATTCGGCACTGAACATTAACGACCGGGAACGACACGTGCTGATTCCCATCGGTGCCGCCGCTATCGACCACGACGACGATAACGTATTCGTGCCTGCCCTCGACATTAACTCGGTGATGAACTATCCGCCGTACCAGGATATTCACATCAGCCGCGACCTGGAGGAATCCATGCTCAGGGCCCTGCGCCTGCCGGTGCCCGTTGCCAACGACAACACGCCCTTTTACGAAGGCCCGCCGTACGACGAAAGCCATTTTTACCGCGCACGTCGTACTGCCGAACAGGCATCCATGCGCCGCTTGCCGGATGGCAGCGCCCCGCCACTGGGGTAGCGCACTATTTTCTCAGGCCAGAGGCCGATGAACGACTTTTATAGTAGCTCATCGGCCTTTGGTGTGTCTAGGCCCAGCCGATGAATTAAGCTAGAAGAACAGCTTGCGCAGTGCCCATACGCTCCATACTATTACCATGAGGCCCACGCCCAAGAACATGATGCGCGTGGAAATTCGGCCGGCCAAACGAGCCGCCAGCGGGGCTGCCAATAGGCCGCCCACAATTAGCCCGAGCACGATTTGCCAGTGTGAAATACCAAGGGTAGCGAAAAATGTGAGGGCACTGGCAAACGTCACGAAAAACTCAGTAAGGCTAACCGAGCCGATAACGTATTGCGGCGTGCGCCCCCGGGCAATGAGCGTACTGGTGACCAAGGGCCCCCAGCCGCCACCGCCAAACGAGTCGAGGAAGCCACCGAATGCGGCCAGCCAACCCAGACGGGTGGCTTTTCGCTTTCGTTCTATGCGACTAAGCGCCCGGGCCAGCAAGCGGAAGCCCAGGTAAAGCAGGTAAGTGGCCAAAACAGGCTTAACCCAAGTTGCATACCGCTCGCCGGTGTACGAAAGGAGCAGAGCGCCGCTCACTGCCCCCAATACTCCCGGCAGCACCAGCGCTTTTACCAGTCGGCGGTTCACGTTCCCCAGCTTGTAGTGCGAGTAGCCCGAGGCACCGCTGGCAAACATTTCGGCGGTATGAATGCTGGCGCTAACAGCCACCGGGCTCATGCCCAGTGACATGAGGCTAATGGCTGTAACCACCCCGTAGCCCATGCCCAGCAGTCCATCGACCAGCTGCGCCCCAAAGCCGACGGCCACAAAAATGTAGAACATGTTGGCGTTGCTGACGGCGTTCCATATCTGCGGCCAGGTATAATACAGCGACACAATATCAAACGCAAGCAGGGCCCCAAACGCTAACAGCGAAGCCGTTACAATGCGGCGCCACCTGGTTTCGGCAGTCGCAATGTGCCGGATGACCGACCGCGACACGGGATTCGGTGCTGCGGACGAATCGGTCACAACCGCAAGGGCAGGCTGGTCTTCAGCAGACTCTGGGTTTAGTCGAGCTTCGGGCATTTGCGGTTGTGGTAGGAGAATGAGGTAGCGCAGTGAGGTGGGTCAGACTGCTCAGCCGGAGTGGAAAAGATCAGCCGGCTAGTAGCCGCTCTGCTGGCGAAGTGCCAGCACGTAGGCCGAGGCCCTTTCGTGGGACAGGTCGGTTTCCTGCTGCACCACGCGCACCAGGGCTTGGTGCACGGCTGCGGTTAAGTAGCTCGTATTGGGGCAGAGGTAGGTGTGCGCCCCGGCCTGCAGCCAGCCGAATACATCAGGTATGTAAGCCAGCAGACGCTGCCGCAGGGCTGGATTGAGGGAACTGCTATACCGCCGATGAGTAAAGCGCCGGGGGACCTTTCGGCGGCTAGCAGGGTAAATCAGGAATGACCGCTGAGGCGTGTTGCCAGCCGCGGCCGAGAAAGGGAAAACAGGCATGAGTAAGTAGAAAATGGCCTAGCCGGCGGATACCGAAGCAAAATGGCGCAACGGCCTAGCGCTTCGGCCTGAACCAGTTGCTCGCGCAACTGCGCCACCTTCGCGTTAAGAGCGAAACGCCTATGCAGCAGGGGTAGGCGCCGCCCGCACGAGGAAACGCCAAGGGTGAAACCAGAAAACAGGGGGCTGAGGGAAACGGCGCGGCCTTAGCAGGAACGCGGCATTTCAGGCGTGCCGGAGCTGCAAACAGCAGCCAGCCGGTCACGAGTCAGCAGGAAATATGGGGAAAGGCGGCCCTCAACAACAACACGAGCACACGGGGAGTACCGCATAGGTACTCCGGCAGGTCGAGCCCATGGGCTTCAGCGGCCAAGTAGCCGGACCAGATAACGTTGCGCGAAGGGTGAGGGTGGAAGCCACGGCTCTTGTTTTTATATGGTCTGGACTTGGCACCGTTCGGGTAATACACCCGATGGTTGCCGGCGCTTCACGGAGCCAGTCTCTCCACGCCTCTGTATAAAAACAATCCTTTGGGAAAGAAAGAATTGGTGCCCAAATGTAAGGGCGACGATTTCAAAACCCCAAATACTTTTCCATCGGGCCACGAAAAACCGGCCAGTCGCCGCTGAGTAGCAGGCAACTGGCCGGTGGTAAAATCAACTCAAAAAGGGTGCTGGTACTTAGTTGCGGTGAATCATGTCGACCACGGCTTCCACCCACAGCGGGTGCGTGTTACAGCTGGCTACCAGCTGCCAGTGGCCGCCGCCTGCTTCCTCAAACATTTCCTTGAACTCTTCGCCCACCTCAATGGTGGTTTCCAGGCAATCGGCCACGAAAGCGGGGCTGAAGGCCAGCACGTTCTGGATGCCTTTGCCAGGGAATTCCTTCAGCACCTCGTCGGTGTAGGGCTGCAGCCATGGGTCGCGCAGGCGGCTTTGCAAGCGGCTCTGGAACGTTACGGTGTACTGCTCGGGCGCGAGGTCCATGGCCTTGGCTAGCAACCGCGAGGTTTCGTAGCACTGAGCGCGGTAGCAGTAGCGGTTGTTCTTGTTGTAGTGGTTGCAGCAGTTCGCCAGCTTGCAGTAACCGTTCTGGCTGCCCTTCAGCACGTGGCGCTCGGGTATGCCGTGGTAGCTGAATACCACGTGGTCGTAGTTGCGCTTGGCCATTTCGGCCTTGCCCAGCGTGGCAAACGTGTTGATGTAGCCGGGGTCGTCGGCAAAGCTGCTGATGAAGCTGATGCTGGGTACCACCCACCACTTGCTCACAATTTCCATCACTTTCTCCTGCACCGAGCCCGTGCTGGCCGCCGCGTACTGCGGAAACAGCGGCAACACAATGATGCGGTCCACGGCCGCGTCGCGCAGCTCCTGCAGGGCACTTTCGATGCTGGGGTTCTGGTAACGCATGCCAAAGGCCACGAGGTAGTCGTTACCAAGCTGCTCCTGCACCATCTTTTTCAGGTCGAGGCCGTGAAAGAGCAGGGGCGAGCCACGCTCCGTCCAGAGCTGCTGGTACACCTTAGCCGATTTGGGCGCCCGCAGCGGTACCACTACGCCCCGAAACAGCGGGTAACGAATGGCAGCGGGCATGTCCACCACGCGGCCATCGGTCAGAAACTCGTTGAGGTAACGGCGTACGTCGGCGGTTTTGGGTGAATCGGGCGTGCCGAGGTTCACGAGCAGCACGCCGATGCGGCCTTTGGTAGAAGCGGGAGTGGAAGGCATAGTAAGAGGCAAGGAACACCGCGGAAATCAATTCCCGCGCAGTGTGCAATTGCCAGACAAAGGTAGCGCCCACAAGGTTTGCGTTCATGGCAAAAGTCCTGCCCCCGGAGCTGATTTCCATCAGGGTTTCACAGGGGACTGGGAGCTATAGTTACGGCTCCTGTTCTGTCCAGTGGCGTGATGATGAAGGAAACCCACCACATTATTACCTAAAGAGGCGGCAGGAATGATGACTCTGTTCCCTAAACACCGGCTCAGAGCCAGCCGTTAGCTGCTAGCAGCCCGCGCGTTGCTGAAGGCTGTGGGCTGCCGTAAGCGCCTATTATTCAGCCTATGCAGCCCGGCCGGGCATAAAGCCGTACCTTTGTGCCCCTTAACGCATTACCTCCTGTGACTACCGACCCCAAACCGCACCGCGCCGGCTTCGTGAGCATCATCGGCAAACCCAACGTGGGCAAGTCGACCCTGATGAACGTGCTCGTGGGCGAGCGGCTGAGCATCATCACCAGCAAAGCCCAAACCACGCGCCACCGCATTCTGGGCATTCTGAACGGCCCCGATTTTCAGTTGGTATACTCCGACACGCCCGGTATCATTCAGCCCAAATACGAGTTGCAATCGGCCATGATGTCTTTTGTGTACTCCTCGCTGGAAGACGCCGACGTTATCCTGTTCGTCACCGATATCTTCGAGAAGTACGACGAAGAGCCGGTGGTAGAACGCCTGCGCCGTTCCGAGGTGCCGGTGCTGTTGCTGGTTAACAAAATCGACCAAGCCACGCAGGAAGAGGTAGAAGCCAAAATGGCTTACTGGCATGAGCACATGCCCAATGCCGCCGAAATCATTCCGATTTCCGCCTTAAATGCCTTCAACACCGAGCAGGTCTTTAATCACATCATCGACCGCCTGCCCGAGCACGAAGCGTATTACCCCAAAGACGAGCTGACCGACAAGCCGGAGCGCTTCTTCGCCTCGGAAATGATCCGGGAGAAAATCTTCAAGCTTTATAAGAAAGAAGTGCCCTACAGCACCGAAGTCGTGATTGAAGAGTTCAAGGAAGACGAGAACATCATCCGGATGCGCGCCATCATTTACTGCGAGCGGGCGTCACAGAAGGGCATCATCATCGGCAACAAAGGCGACGCCATCAAGAAGGTAGGCACCTGGGCCCGCGAGGAAATGGAGAAGTTCTTCCAGAAGAAGGTTTTCCTCGAAATGCACGTGAAGGTCAACGAAAACTGGCGCCACGACGCTAAAATGCTCGGCCGCTTCGGCTACAAGCAGGATTAAGGGTGGGGGAACTGTTTTCGGAAATCCCCGATTGGTATGCAGGTATAATCGGCGTAATCCTCTTTCTGATCGGCCTCGTTCTGTGGAACCGGGTGCAGACAAACTACCCGTCCCGTAATAAAACCACATATTCTTTCAAGCACTGGATGAATGAATTAACTGCTGCGCTTGCCGCAATTGGTTTTGGCATTTATCTGATGTTTAAAGTCCTGCTGTAACGAATACTCCCGACCACTCATACTCACTTAACTACCCCGGGCACCGTCGAACATGGTCGGACCGACGGCTGGGGTCAGCACAATGAAGAATACCATTGCAATTGTGGGCCGCCCCAACGTGGGCAAGTCCACCCTGTTCAACCGCTTGGTTGGCGAACGGAAGGCCATCATGGACAACCAGTCGGGCGTAACCCGCGACCGACACTACGGCTACGGCGACTGGGTAGGCAAGTACTTCACCGTTATCGATACCGGCGGCTACGTAGTGGGCTCCGATGACGTGTTTGAGGAAGGCATTCGCCGCCAAGTAAAGCTGGCCATCGACGAAGCCACTGTGGTGCTGTTCATGGTCGACCTCGACGCCGGCCTGCACCCGCTCGATGAAGAGTTTGCCAACGTACTGCGTCGCTACGACAACAAGAAGCCGATTTACCTGGTAGCTAATAAAGCCGACAGCATCAGGCGTGTGCAAGCCGTGGGCGAGTTTTACGCTCTGGGCCTCGGCACCGGCGACATTTTCACCATCAGCTCGCAAACGGGTTCCGGCACCGGTGATTTACTCGATGCCGTGGTCAGCCACTTCGAAGAAGAAGGCGTGGAAGACCCCGACGCAGGCATTCCGCGCATTACCGTGGTGGGCCGTCCGAACGTGGGCAAGTCGTCTTTCGTGAACGTGTTGCTGGGCGAAGAGCGCAGCATCGTGACCGACATTGCAGGTACCACCCGCGACGCCATTCACACCCGCTACAACGCCTTCGGTAACGAGTTTATCCTCATCGATACCGCCGGTTTGCGCCGCAAGGCCCGCGTTGACGAGGACGTGGAGTTCTATTCCAACCTCCGCGCCCTCCGCGCGCTGGAAGAGTCGGACGTGTGCATTGTAATGCTCGACGCCACCCGTGGCATTGAAGCCCAGGACGTGAGCATCATCGGCTTGGCCGACCGCAACCGCAAGGGCATCGTGATTCTGGTGAACAAGTGGGACCTGATCGAAAACAAGGAAACCAACACCGCCAAGGAGTTCGAAGACGAGATTTACAAGCGAATTGCGCCCATCAGCTACCCGCCCATCGTTTTCACCAGCACCGTTACCAAGCAGCGTGTACACAAGGCCATCGAAACGGTGATGGAAGTGTATAAAAACAAAACCAAGAAAATTCCGACCTCGCAACTGAACGAGGTTATGCTGAAGGAAATAGAAGCCCACCAGCCGCCGTCTTCGAAGGGCAAAATGGTGCGCATTAAGTACGTGACGCAGCTTCCCACGCACAATCCGGTGTTTGCCTTTTTCTGCAACCTGCCGCAGTACGTGAAGGAATCGTACACCCGTTACCTCGAGAACCGCCTGCGCGAGCATTTTGACTTTACGGGCGTGCCCATTGGCATCGTGTACCGCAAAAAATAAAGCCGAAATACGTATCAACAAAAAGGCCCTGGCACATTGCCAGGGCCTTTTTGTTGCTGGCCGATATAAAAAGCAGAAGTTTTTTTCGGGAAGCGGGTTACCTCAACTGCGGCTGGGTATAAAGCTTCAGAATTCGCAGCCGCAAGGTCGCGGACCTGACTCAAGAAAACTCATTTTCATTCATTTTCACCACACCCCACACCATGAAAAAGGTTCTGTTCCTCGCTCTGGCCGCTGTATCGTTCTCGTTCGCTTCGTGCGAAAGCAAAAATGAAGCTGCTGGCGAAAACGCTGCTGACCAAGTAGAAGCTACCGGCGAAGCCCAGGCTGACGCTATGGAAGAGCAGGCTGATGCCGTTCGCGACTCGGCTGATGCTACCGCTGAGAAAATCGAAGAAGGCGCTGAAGCTGGTGCTACCACCACGACTCCGGCTCCTGCTACCACCACGACCCCGGCTCAGTAATTACTGCTCCGGTCTGGTATAGACCGAAAAAGGGCTCCTCTGCAAAGAGGAGCCCTTTTTTATTGTAAGAGCTGCTAGCTCAAACGCCGCTGCAGCAAGCCATCTACCACGCTTACCAACTGTTTGGGCGGATAAGTACGCCACGGCAGCTCGTCGAGCTGGCCGCCAAAGTTGATGTAGGAGTCGAGATTGTACTGGCGCATTTCGCGCGCTACGTGGTCTTGGAAGTTCACAGCCGCAATCCAGCCGTCTTCCACGTCTTCAAACCATTCTTCGTAATAGGCGTCGTCGGAACCGTGGAAGTTGAATACGTTTTCCCCAACGAGGATGAACTTGCGGATGCCCTCGTGCACCATCGGGTCGATAATTCCCCGCTTGAGATGCATGATGTCGTTTTCGATGGCGTCGTTCCACTCGCCGATAAACTCGATAACACCGACCTGCTGCTCGTAATCCACGAACAGAATTTTCAGGAACAGCGTGTCCGACTCCATGGCATCCCACTGCGGATGGATGTAGTAGCCGTAGATGGTATTGGTAAACGAATCGATGCTGTTTTCAGCTTCGAACAGCGGCGAGCGGGGGTCCTCAGATGCTGAGTACAGCTCCATCCAATGGTAGTGGGGCTCGATGGTATGCATGGCAAAAGAGCGGGCGAAAGTCAAGCTAAGTTTAGCGGCTGTGGCAAATGGCCTTGGCTTCCCTAACGCCTAACGTTGCTACTCTGTTCTCCTGACAGCTCAATTCAGTATTGAGAGAAGCGAGCCTAGCGTATACAGCAAGCCCGGAATGCTGAACAACGCAACGACAAAGCCAAGCCAAACCCGCGCCCGCCTGAATGCTACGCCAGCTGCCACGGCTAACCACAAGCTCAACGAGCCTAGCAATAACATGTAACCGGCTGCCAGCCACAAGCTGGTAATCAGACGCAGGGCGTAAAGTCCAAGCAACAAACAGCTCTGAACAAAGCAAAGCACAAGGGCACGACTCCCAAAATGGGGCAGGTTAAAACCAAGCATGGTTGGTAGGGCTGCCTACTAACCTTTGTGCGCCTCAAGAGCCGCCCGTACGGAGCCGTGCTTTCGCAGTAGCAAAGCGGCGTCTTCCTGCCCAATGAGTAGCTCGTCCATCAGCATTCGTTCGCCACGGTCTACCAGTTTGGCATTGGAGAGCTGCATGTCCACCATTTTATTTCCCTTCACGCGGCCCAGTCGAATCATGGTGGCGGTGGTGAGCATATTGAGCACGAGCTTTTGAGCCGTACCAGCTTTCAAGCGGGTGCTACCCGTTAAAAACTCCGGTCCGGTAACCACTTCCACCGGAAACTCCGCTTCGGCTGCTACTGCCGAGCCTGCGTTGCACACGATGCAGCCCGTGGCCAAGCCTTGCTGCCGGGCCTGCTGCAAACCGCCAATGACATACGGCGTTCGGCCTGAGGCTGCAATGCCCACCACAATGTCTTGCGCGTTAACGTCGTACTCGCTCAGGTCGCGCCAGGCTTGATGAAAATCGTCTTCGGCGTTTTCCACAGCCTTGCGAATGGCCGTATCGCCGCCCGCAATCAGGCCTACTACCAAGCCGTGCGGCACGCCAAAGGTGGGCGGGCACTCTGAGGCATCCAGAATACCCAATCGTCCGCTGGTACCGGCTCCAATGTAAAACAGCCTGCCGCCCGCTTTTAGCCGCTCCACAGTGGCCTCTACTAGCTGCTCAATTTGCGGCAAGGCTTTTTCCACGGCCAGCGGCACGCTTTTGTCCTCGTGATTAATCGACGTTAGTAAATCATGCGTAGACCACTGCTCAAGGTTGTCGTAATGCGAAGCGCTTTCAGTCGTGTTCATAGGGGAAATGCGGGTAGGAGGGCGGTAAGAATGGCTATGAGGCGGATTTGAGCCGACCCACCACGTAAAACTTGTCGAGCACGTTCACGGTGTGCGGGGCGTCTTTGTCCATTTCGGCGGTGAGGTCTTGGCCAGCCCAATGCTCGTAGTGGTGGCCGCGGCTCCACAGGCGAGACTTGGTTACGTCGTAAATCAGGCCGCGGTAAGCAAACCAAATGTCTTCGCGGTCTTGCCCGTTGCGCAACGCCAGCTGGTGCACCGTGTACTCCGGTAACTCGGCAAGGGCTTGGTTGTTAGCGGCAGTAGGAACGTGGGAAGGCGGGGTATCGGCGGCAGACATGGGGAAGTAAGAAACAACCAGCAGCAAAAGTTACCCCAGCAGCGCCTGCGTCAGAATCCAACGATTGGGCAAGTCGCCCTGGGCAGCGCGCAGGTAGTCTTGGTAGCTGCACGGCACAATGCGGCGTACTTCGTGGTCGGCGAGGCTTTCCACTTCCATCCACCATTTCTCGGTACGCTTGGCCTTGTAGAACACCAGCTTGGCTGGGTTGCCGGGCAGGCCCACGGCGTAGCGAATAAAGCGCCGGCTCTGGAAATCGGTTTCGTGGCGACGGTGGTAATAGCCCTCAATGAAGTACCACATCATGGTGGCTACCGTTGCGGCAGCCAAGCCGTGGGGGTCGTAATCGGGGCGGTATCCGTAGAGGCCAATGCTGGTTAGTTGGTCGTTGTGGCCGGCGTACCAGCACAATTGGGCCGCTTCTTCGGAGGTAAGCCCAAACGGGCTGGCGGGCATGTAACCCGGAAACTCGGGCCAGCGCAACGCCGCTAAATCAAAGCTTACCAGGTCGGCTTGGCGCAACAGGGGCTCGGCTTGCCGTACATCGTCACGAATCTGGCCGAGGCGCAGGGTCTCGAAATGCAGCTTTTCCAACGCCGCCAGCACGCTTGTAGGCACCAAGTACTGCTGATGGCCAAGCTGCCCAAAGTTGAACAGGAAATTGGGCTCGTGCATGAGCACACGGCGCAGGTGGTTGGCCTCGGCGGGGGCGTCATCGTCTTCCACCATATCCACTCGGGCGTCAATACACGTCAGACTAACGGCGCGGTCGAGGGTTTCGTAGGCCAGAAACTGCCCGTAGTCGAGGTCGTGGGAGCCACCCAGCAAAATAGGAACCGTGTTATGCTCCAGCAGCGCCGCCACAATTTCGCGCAGGCGCAGGTAGGTGTCTTCCAGGTTCAGGCCGTTGCGCAGGTTACCCAGGTCCACCAGCCGGCAGGGGCCGGTACCGCGTTGCAGCGCATAAAATCGTTGCCGTACGGCTTCAGCAGCCGGAAGGGTAGGGGCGCCCGCTGCGCTGCCGCGCCACTCGTTTAGGCCGATGATGGCTAAATCGGCGCCGCGCCAGTCGGGAAATGTGTCGACAAACCGGGCGGCGTGCGCCCCCAGCGTGGTACCGCCCCAAGCGGGGGCGTCGTCGGCAAGCGGGTCGAAAAACAAGGCCAGATTCACGGCGAGCAGCGGCAGCGGTAAAAATGCGCCAGACTGCCGGTGTCAAAGCTACTAAAAACCCCGTCCAATAGCCGCTCGTTTAGGCAGGAATAGACTTTCCGCTAAAAATTCTATTTCTTTCAGAAGTCTTACCCTCGTTTCCTCTCCCTTCCTGTATGGACGTTCGCCGCGCTTTTGATATTCTGCCCTACCAACTCGAGAAGTTTCCCCAAGCCGACTGTCTGGCCGCCAAAATCAATGGCAATTGGGAGAAAATCAGCACCCAGCAGCTTAAGGACCAGGCCGAACTGGTAAGCTTAGGCCTGCGCAAACTGGGCATTGGTAAAGACGACAAGGTGGCCATCATTTCGATGAACCGCCCCGAATGGATGATGGCCGACTTCGGCATCTCGCAGCTCGGCGCCGTGAGTGTGCCCATGTACCCCAGCATAACGGTGGAAGATTACCGCTACATTTTCGCCGATGCCGGCGTGAAAGCGGTATTCATCTCGAACCAGGACCTGTACGACAAGGTGAAAGCCGCCACGGCCGGTCAGAGCATTCCCGCCGACAACATCTTCAGCTTTGATAAGCTGCCCGGTGCCCGTCACTTCAACGAGCTGCTGGAAATGGGCAAAGGCGGCGACAAAGCCGAACTGGAGCGCATGAAAGCCGCTGTACAGCCCGACGACCTGCTCACCATCATTTACACCTCGGGCACCACCGGCAACCCCAAAGGCGTAATGCTCAGCCACGACAACATCCTGAGCAATTGCCGCAACTCGCAGCCCTTCGTGCCCGTCACCAAAAACGACTCGGCTCTGAGTTTCCTGCCGCTCTGCCACATTTTCGAGCGCATGGTAACCTACCTCTACATGCAAAACGGCGTGAGCATTTACTACGCCGAGAGCATGGAAGTCATTGCCGATAACCTGCGTGAGGTGAAGCCCAACATCTTCACCACTGTGCCGCGTCTGCTCGAAAAAGTCTACGATAAGATCGTAGCCAAGGGGCATGACCTGACCGGCGTCAAGAAAAACCTGTTCTTCTGGGCCCTGAACCTGGGCCTGGAGTTCGATACCCAGGAAGACAAAGGTTTCCTGTACAACACCCAGCTTAAGCTGGCCCGCAAGCTCATCTTCTCGAAGTGGCAGGAGGCCCTGGGCGGTAACATCCGCGTTATCGTGTCAGGCGGCGGGGCTTTGCAGCCACGCCTGGCCCGCGTGTTCTGGGCAGCCGGTATTCGGGTAATGGAAGGCTATGGCCTCACCGAAACCTCGCCGGTAATTGCCGTGGGCGGTTTCGAGCCCGAAAACAACCTGATCGGTACCGTTGGTCCCATCATCGATAAAACCGAAGTAAAAATTGCCGCCGATGGTGAAATTCTAACCAAATCGGCTTCGGTAATGAAGGGCTACTACAACAAGCCCGACCTCACCGCCGAGGTATTCGACGAGGAGGGCTGGTTCCACACCGGCGACATCGGCGAGTTCGTGAAGGGGCGCTTCCTGAAAATCACCGACCGCAAGAAGGAGATGTTTAAAACCTCGGGCGGCAAATACATTGCCCCGCAGGTTATCGAGGGCAAGCTGAAGGAGTCGCCTTTGGTGGAGCAGGCCATGGTCGTCGGCGACGGGCAGAAGTTTCCTTCCGTGCTGCTCGTGCCGTCCTTCGACGAGCTGAAGGGCTGGTGCAAGCGCAACGACGTGGAGTACACCACCCCCGAGCAAATCATCAAGAACGACAAGGTGCAGAAGATGTACCAGGACCTGGTGGGCAAGTACAACCAAAGCTTCGCTCAGTGGGAGCAAGTGAAAAAGCAGGTGCTGCTGCCCAATCAATGGACCGTAGAAACTGGTGAAATGACGCCGACCATGAAAGTGAAGCGTAAAATCATCAGCAACAATTACAAAGACCTGATCGAGAGCATGTACAGCTAGCACATATAAGCTGGCACCGGCCCCGTTACAAGCACTTGTAGCGGGGCCGGTCTGCTTAGAGCCGGTCGGGAACATTTGATGAACTCGAGGAATATTTTTTCGTAAACTAGTATGCAAGCATAACAAATTTGCGTACGTTTACCGGACATCGCCCCCGAGATGAGACCCGAAGAAACCGTAGACTATAACATCAAAGTTGCCTGGCACGCCATTTCGCGCATGTACAATGTGCAGGCCGCCAAGCACGACATCACCACGAGCATTGGTTTCGTGCTGCTGAACATCGATCAGGAAAACGGCACGCCCGCCACCAAGATTGCGCCGCTGCTGGGCCTCGAAACCCGCAGCCTCACCCGCATTCTGCGTTCCATGGAAGAGAAAGGCCTCATCTACAAGCAGGCCGATACCCAGGACAAACGCTCGGTGCGCA
Source organism: Hymenobacter koreensis (assembly GCF_039541855.1). Taxonomy (NCBI): domain Bacteria; kingdom Pseudomonadati; phylum Bacteroidota; class Cytophagia; order Cytophagales; family Hymenobacteraceae; genus Hymenobacter; species Hymenobacter koreensis. The sequence continues at coordinate 957,785 of NZ_BAABHA010000002.1, read as the reverse complement.
TTTTTCTAACCGAGGAAGGCCAGCGCAAAAAAGAGGTGTCACGCCAAACGGTGCGGCATTTCAACCTGAATGTGCGCGAGCGTATTCCGGCCGACCAACTGGAGGTGTTCTTCCGGGTTATCAGCCAGATTACCTCCTCCATCGAAAGCAAGACCATTTACGACGGCTTTAAAGTGAAGCCGCTCAAAACCGAGAAGAAGGGCTAAAACGCCTTCCGTCGGCCGGTAGCGGCTTTCTGTTCGCATTGTTTCACTCTTTTCATACGCTTCGGCACCCAACCCCTCTCTGACCGAACCCCTTATGAATCGTACCATCAAGAAAGTAGCCGTTCTGGGCTCCGGTGTGATGGGCTCGCGCATTGCGGCTCACTTCGCCAACATCGGCGTGCAGGTACTGCTGCTCGACATTGCCCCGAAAGAACTGACGCCCGACGAAGAAAAGAAGGGCCTCAAGCTGGACCACCCGGCGGTGAAAAACCGCATCGTGAATGCCTCGCTCGACGCGGCCGTGAAGTCCAACCCCTCGCCGCTCTACCGCAAGGCCGACGCCGCACGCATCAAGACCGGCAACTTCGACGACAACCTCAAGGACATTGCCAGCTGCGACTGGACGATTGAGGTAGTAGTGGAGCGCCTCGACATCAAGAAAAGCCTGTTCGAGCGCGTGGAGCAATTCCGCAAGCCCGGCACGCTCATCACGTCGAACACCTCGGGCATTCCGATTCATTTGATGACAGAAGGCCGCTCGGAGGACTTCAAAAGGCACTTCTGCGGTACGCACTTCTTCAACCCGCCGCGTTACCTGAAGCTACTCGAAATCATTCCGACGCCCGACACGGACCAGTCGGTGGTGGATTTCCTGATGCACTACGGCGACCTGTACCTGGGCAAAACCACGGTGCTGGCCAAAGACACGCCGGCGTTTATTGCCAACCGCGTGGGCGTTTTTGCCATCATGGACGTGCTGCAGATCATGCAGCAGCTGGGCCTGACGGTGGAAGAAGTAGACAAGCTGACCGGTCCGGTTATCGGCCATGCCAAGTCGGCCACTTTCCGCACCTCCGACGTGGTGGGTCTCGATACACTCATGAACGTGGCCAACGGCCTGGCGCAGAACCTGCCCAACGACGAAGCCAAGGACGCCTTCCAACTGCCCGGCTTCCTGAAGCAAATGGGCGAGAACAAATGGCTGGGCGACAAAACCGGCCAGGGCTTCTATAAGAAAGTGAAGGGCGAAGGCGGCAAGTCCGAAATCCAGGCCCTCGACCTGAACACGCTGGAGTACAAGCCTAGCCAGAAGGTGAAGTTTGCCACCCTGGAAGCCACCAAGCCGATTGAAAAGCTGGCCGACCGCTTCAAGGTACTGGTAGCCGGCAAAGACAAAGCCGCCGAGTTCTACCGCAAGAGCTTCGGCAGCCTGTTCGCCTACGTAACCAACCGCATTCCGGAAATCACCGATGCCCTCTACAAAATCGACGATGCCCTGCGCGCCGGCTTCGGTTGGGAAATGGGTCCGTTTGAAACCTGGGACGCCTTGGGCGTACAGAAAGGCGTAGAGCTGGCTCAGGCCGAAGGCAAGCAGATTGCCCCGTGGGTGACGGAAATGCTAGCCGCCGGTAACACCTCGTTCTACAAAGTGAACGAAGAGGGTGTGAAGCAGTTCTACGACGTGGAGTCGAAGAGCTACCAGCGCATTCCGGGCGTCGAGAACTTCATCATCCTCGACAACCTGCGCGCTACGGGCAAGGTGCTGTGGAAAAATGCCGGCGCTTCGGTTATTGACCTTGGCGACGGTATCCTGAACGTGGAGTTCCACAGCAAGATGAACACGCTGGGTTCCGACGTGATTCAGGGCCTGATGAAGGGCGTGGACATTGCCGAGCAAGGATACCGTGGCCTCGTAGTAGGCAACGACGCGGCCAACTTCTCGGCCGGCGCCAACCTGGGCCTGGTGTACATGTACGCCCTGGATCAGGAGTACGACGAGATTAACATGATGATCCGGCAGTTTCAGAACGCCATGATGCGCATGCGCTACTCCAGTATCCCGGTGGTGGGCGTGCCGCACGGCCTGGCGCTGGGCGGTGGCTGCGAGCTGAACCTGCACGCCGACAAGGTGGTGGCCGCGGCGGAAACATATATGGGCCTGGTAGAATTTGGCGTAGGCCTGATTCCGGCCGGCGGCGGCACCAAGGAAATGGTGTTGCGCACGGCCGCCAAGTACGAAGAGGGCGAGCCGGAGTACAACCTGCTGCGCAACACCTTTATGACCATTTCCATGGCCAAGGTGTCGACCTCTGCCCAGGAGGCATTCGACCTGGGCTTCCTGCGCCGCGGCGACGAAGTGGTGGTAAACGGCAACCGCGCCATTGCGGCTGCCAAAGCCGCCGCCATCGAGTTGTCGGAAGCCGGCTACACCCAGCCCACCCAGAAAACCAACATCAAGGTGCACGGCCGCGGCGCCCTGGGCATGTTCATGACCGGCGTGCACGCCATGCGCTCGGGCAACTACATTTCCGACCACGACCTGAAGATTGCTAACAAGCTGGCCTACGTGATGTGCGGCGGCGACCTGTCGGCGCCTACGGAAGTGAGCGAGCAGTACCTGCTGGATTTGGAGCGCGAAGCCTTCCTCAGCCTGACCGGCGAGCGGAAAACGCTGGAGCGCATTCAGAGCATCCTGACCACCGGCAAGCCCCTGCGTAACTAACCACGTTGTCTTGTCGAGCATAGCGAGACATCTGAGGCAGAAAAGTTGTTTTACTGTCTGAATCAGACTTCTCGCTTCGACTCAAAATGACATTCGATTCAACTCCCTAAGAAGACACTCCTCATGGAAGCATATATCGTAGCTGGTTACCGCACGGCCGTGGGCAAAGCCCCCCGCGGTGGTTTCCGCTTCACCCGCCCCGACGACCTGGCCGCCGAGGTAATCAAGCACCTCATGAAAGAGGTGCCCTCTTTAGACCCCACCCGCGTTGACGATGTTATCGTTGGCAACGCCGTGCCGGAAGCCGAGCAAGGCCTGCAAATGGGCCGCCTGATTTCGTTGCTGGCCCTGCCCATTAACGTATCGGGCCTCATTGTGAACCGCTACTGCGGTTCGGGCGTGGAAACCATTGCCATGGCCGTGGGTAAAATCAAGGCCGGCATGGCCGACTGCATTATTGCGGGCGGCACCGAAAGCATGAGCTTGGTGCCCACCGTGGGCTGGAAGACCGTGCCGAACTACCACCTCGCTCAGAAGTACCCCGACTACTACCTCGGCATGGGCCTCACAGCCGAAGCCGTGGCCAATGACTACAAAATTTCGCGCCAGGATCAGGACGAGTTCAGCTACAACTCGCACCAGAAAGCCATTCGCGCCATTGCTGAAGGGCGCTTCAAGAGCCAGATTGTGCCCGTTACGGTAGAAGAGACCTATCTCGATCAGGCTACTGGCAAAAAGAAGACTCGCACATACGTGGTGGATACCGACGAAGGCCCCCGCGCCGACACCTCGGTGGAAGCCCTGGGCAAGCTGCGTCCGGTATTCTCCGCTACGGGTTCGGTAACGGCCGGCAACTCCTCGCAAACCTCTGATGGCGCTGCTTTCGTCATCGTCATGTCGGAGCGCATGGTGAAAGAGTTGAACCTGGAGCCCGTAGCCCGTATGGTGAATTACGCCACCGAAGGCATTGACCCGCGCATCATGGGCATGGGCCCGATTAAGGCCGTGCCGAAGGCGCTCAAGCAAGCCGGCATGAAGCTCGACGATATCGACCTGTTCGAACTAAACGAGGCCTTTGCGTCGCAGTCGATAGCCGTAGTGCGGGAACTAGGCATCGACCCCGAGAAGCTGAACGTGAACGGTGGCGCCATTGCCCTCGGTCACCCACTCGGCTGCTCCGGCGCCAAGCTTAGCATTCAGCTTTTCGACGAGCTGCGCCGCACCAACAAGAAGTACGGCATGGTAACCGCCTGCGTAGGCGGCGGCCAAGGCGTAGCCGGTATCTACGAGCTGCTGAAGTAGCCTGCTTCCTGAACGTCATGTCGAGCGGAGTCGAGACATCTCGTGTGCTGACGCCCGAGAGTGATTTTCGTTCAACGAGACGATTACTATTGAGCGAGATGTCTCGACTGCGCTCGACATGACGTTCGGATTTTAGCATGTAAAAACCCGCTAACTTTCAGAACGCAAGCACCTGTTTTGCTGTTCTTGATTCGGTAACAGACAGAAACCCCGGCTTTTCGGGGTTTCTTTTTCGAAAAATAGTCGGCACGCCTAACATTTTTTATTACCTTTCGGTACACAGAGTAGCCGGCCCTTGCCGGCTCGAAATAGTCGGCAAGCCTAACACTTTTTGACCCCTCAATTTCCCACCACGGCCATGGAAGTAACCAACAAAATCCCCAAGGGCGGCGAGTTCATCATCAAAGAAACCGACGCTCAAGACGTATTTACGCCCGCCGAATTTTCGGAGGAGCAGCGCATGATGCACGAAACCGCGCTGGACTTCGTGGCCAAGGAAGTGCATCCGCTGCTTGAGCGCCTCGATAATCACGAGGAAGGCCTAATGCGTGGCTTGATGGAAAAAGCGGGTCAGCTGGGCTTGTTCGGCGTGAGCATTCCCGAGCAGTACGGCGGCCTCGACATGGACTTCAACACCGCCCTGCGCGTGACCGAAGGCGTGGGCGGCGGCCACTCGTTCCCGGTAGCTTTTGCCGCGCACACCGGCATTGCCATGCTGCCCATTCTGTACTTCGGCAACGATGAGCAGAAGAACAAATACCTGCCCGGCCTCACCAACGGCGAGCTGATGGGTGCCTACTGCCTCACCGAGCCCGGCTCGGGCTCCGACGCGCTGGGTGCCAAAACCAAAGCCGTACTTACCGAAGACGGCGAGCATTATGTGCTGAACGGCCAGAAAATGTGGATTACGAACGGCGGTTTCGCCGATGTATTCATCGTTTTCGCCAAGATTGACGGTGAGAAGTTCACTGGCTTCATTGTAGAGAAAAATACCCCCGGCCTGAGCCTCGGCAATGAGGAGCACAAAATGGGCATTAAAGGCTCGTCGACGCGCCAGGTATTCCTGTCCGACTGCAAGGTGCCTAAAGAGAACATTCTGGGAGAGATTGGTAAAGGCCACCTCATCGCCTTTAACATTCTGAACATCGGCCGCATTAAGCTGGCGGCTGCTTGCTTGGGCGCCGCTAAAATGGCCGCTGCCCTAAGCGTGAAGTACGCTAACGAGCGGGTGCAGTTTAAGCTGCCCATCAGCAAATTCGGCGCTATTCAGTACAAGCTGGCCCAGCAGGCCGTGCGCATTTATGCCGCCGAATCGGCTATTTATCGCGCCGGCATGGACATCTTCCGCAAGGAGCAGGAGCTGATTTCGGAAGGCAAGAGCCACAACGAAGCGCTGCTGGGTGCCGCCCGCGAGTTTGCCGTGGAGTGCGCTATTTTGAAAGTAGAAGGCTCGGAAGTGCTTGACTACGTGGTGGACGAAGGTGTGCAGGTGTACGGCGGTTACGGCTTCTCGGCCGACTACCCCATGGACCGCGCTTACCGCGATTCGCGCATCAACCGCATCTTTGAGGGCACGAACGAAATCAACCGCATGCTGGCCGTTGACATGATCCTGAAGAAGGGCTTGAACGGCGAGCTGGATTTGATGGGCCCGGCCCAGGCAGTGCAGAACGAGTTGATGGCCATTCCGGATTTCGGTGGCGAGGAAGAAACTGGTCTGTTCGCGGCCGAGAAGAAAACCGTTGCCAAGCTGAAGAAGGCCATTCTGATGGTAGCCGGCACGGCCGTTCAGAAGTACATGAACTCGCTCGCCAAAGAGCAGGAAGTACTGATGAACATTGCCGACATGGCCATTAAGGTGTACACCGCCGAAAGCACGCTGCTGCGCGTGGAAAAAGAAGCCGGTGTGCAGGGCGAGGAAGCCCTGGCTACGCAGATCGACATTGCCCGCGTGTACTTAGCCGACACCATCGACCAGGTGAACAAGGCTGGCAAAGATGCCATTGCCTCGATGGCGGAAGGTGATGAGCAACGCCTGCTGGCCATGGGCTTGAAGCGCTTCACCAAAGCCGAACTGTTCAACGTGAAAGACGCCCGTCGCCGCATCGCCAAAACGCTGATCGACGCCAACGACTTCGTGTACTAACTGCAGTACACAACCTTATAACCGGCCGCGGGGAAACGGCCGGTTATACTTCCCGATGGGGGAAAACGAAACCGCCGCTCCTGTATTGGGGCGGCGGTTTTTGTGTTGAGATAAGACCGTATCTAGGTGTTAGTCTGCTATGGCAAGCAGGCCTGTACTCGCCGAGGATGCATTGAGCAAAATCAAGAAGAACCGCTGAGCCTCTGCATCTGGGGTAGCGGAAGCCGGGGTAAGGTCAGGGTACCGACGCAGCAGAAGCTGCAGCTTCATCGTAACCATGTCACTGCTCCATCTGAAGTTGTGGTAGAAGTCAAGACGGGTCTCAATAATTCGCAGTTTTTGCAGGTGCGTAAACTCTTCTTCGGACAGCTCGCCCGCTTTCGGTAGCTCTGCCAGCCGTACCGGGTTAGGTATGGCTGCTCCGTCATCAAGCAAATAGAAGTCAAGCATTTACTTCAGCACAAGCTTATTGAGCTGTAATGCTGCTGATTTCTTGTTAGGCCGCGTTACCACAATCATGGTTTTGTCATCCAGCCATGCCGTGAAGTCTTTCACGTAGGCGGTTTGCTGGTCGTTGGCTACGTTTAACCCCAGTGCCTTTGGTGCCGATACCACGCCCATAAGGGCGCCAACACGGCGGCCGTACAGGTCGGTTTTCTTGTTCAGGCTTTCCATGGTTACAATGTGCACGTCGTTGCCAAGCGCGGCGGCACGGTAGCCGATGCCGGTGAAGCTTTCGGTGATGGGTGCGGCTTGGTTTTTGGCCACAATGGTGTGCCAGGTGGGCGACTGGAACTCGTTGTAGCCAAAGAGGTGCAGCTCCTTGGCACGTACGGGAGCATCGGGGCCTTCCTCAGCCTTCTTTTCGGCAATAACCACTACGTTTTGGTCCTCGGTGCGCAGAATATCAGAGAGGTAAACGTCGTCAAGGCGCTTGGCGCTGCCGCCGGTGGCTTTGTTCACCTCGGCCAAATACTCGGGCGTGAACTTGAATTCGGGCGCGAACTTCATGTCGGCCTTGGCGAAGTCAAACTTCACCAGTTTCAAGCTGTGGTAGTCGCCGGAAGTGTAATCGGCGCAAATGGTAGCGGCATACAGGGTTTGGCCGTCGAGTAGGCGCCACTGCGTGTCGCGCGCAGTCACCTTTCTACCGCCAAACGTGCCGCCTACTGCTACCGACATTACTTTCACGTCTGGCTCGGCGTCGCGGTAACGGCGCACCGTCAGCTTCTGGTTACCGTCGCCGATGAGGGCAACGTACTGGGTGCCATCGTTGGCAACGTGCACGGTGGGGGAGAAGAAGTCGCCCAATTCCCGGAAATCGTACACACGGTCTTTAAGCTTGTTAAGCTGCCGGTCGTAATGAGCCGCCGTGAGCGACTTGATTTGCTCATCGCGGGTTACGTAACGCCAAGTCACGAGTTGGGAGCCGTCGGGTGAGATGCTGATGCCGGGGCGCCGCTCGCGTGGACCGGCTTCAGCCAGTTTTTTGGCCGCTTGTTTCTGCCCGCTCTTCAGGTCGATGGAATGTACGAGCAGGTGCTGTCCGGTTTCATCCTTGTGATGCACCGCTACCAGAGCCTGCTGATCGTTGCGGGCAAAGGCCTCGAGGCTCTCGCCAGCTGCTACGGGCACCGTTGCCGACCACAGTTTCTTCAGGTCGGCGTCGTAGCGCTCTACCGCATATTCACTGGCCGAGCGGTGGCTGATGATTATAAATTCCTTTCCTCCGGGCAGAGCAAGAGTCTTTACGTGTACCCGCTGGTTGTAGGGGTCTTCCGTGTGCTCGGGCACATAAGCGAAGGGCGCCGATCGAACCTTTTGCGCTATAACAGGCTCGGCATGAGCGAACAAGCCAAGTGCCAAGATTCCGGTGGCCAGGAAATGCTGAAACGAAATTTGCACAGAGTAAAGCAGTTAAGTGGCAACGGAGGATTATCGCAAAAAAAGTCGTTCCCAAAGGTATCATTCTCTGTAACGTCTTCGTAAACGCCCCGCTGGCAGTCGGCCGCCTACGATTTGTTCACGGATTAGTAACGCTCTTGGTGACACCTTTCCGTGTACCTCCCGTTTCCTTTGCTATGGAAAATATCGAGCCAACCGGGTAAACCGGTGGGTTAGGATAAATTCCATAAATTTGTGGACTAGATAAATCGTTCAGTTTTCATGATTGAAGTTTTCTTTCTCCGTAACTGAAATACGCCACGCATCCGGCAGATTCGCCACATCTGCCTTCACTGTTGGCGTAGTTCTTGTAGCAGGCGCCGTCCCGCTCTCCTCCACCAAGCCTTTTGCTATGAAATCGTTGTTACGTCTCATCCTTCTCCTCAGCCTTGTGGTGTTGGGGAAGCTTGCCAAGCAGCCCGGCGCTTTGCCGGCGGCCTTAAATCAACCTTCTGTTCGTTCAGTAGAATCGGTGCAATCTTTCTTTGCACGTCAGGTAAGTTTCATCGAACCGGTTTCTAACCAAGGACGATTACAAGGCAATACCCAGGGTAACGCTTCGGTAAGCGTTAACTAATTCAATAGCGGCCCGCTAAGTGTCGCTTTTTTTACGTCCGCTAAGCTCGTCCTTATTAACTAATCCTGCTCCAGTTCACCGCCGTAGCTGGCAACGACAGAATGTGCCGGCGGATGTTTTCGTTGGTGGGCTGACTCAGGTCGGGGTCTTCGTTGAGCAAGTCCTGTGCTGCCGCTCTGGATTCGCTAAGGATGCGACCATCCTTGGCTAAGTCGGCAATAAGCAGATCGAGTACACCGCTTTGCTGCGTACCCATCAAGTCGCCGGGGCCGCGCAGTTTCAGGTCGATATCGGCAATTTCGAAGCCGTTGTTGGTACGCACCATTGTTTCGAGGCGGGTGCGGGTGTCTTTGCTCAGCTTGTAGCCCGACATCAGGATGCAGTAGCTCTGATCGGCGCCGCGCCCTACGCGCCCGCGCAATTGGTGAAGCTGCGAAAGCCCAAACCGCTCCGACGACTCAATCACCATTACCGAGGCATTGGGCACGTTTACGCCCACCTCAATAACGGTGGTGGCCACCATGATCTGGGTTTGGCGCTGCACAAAGCGCTGCATTTCGGCATCTTTTTCGGCTGCGCTCATGCGTCCGTGCACAATGCTTACTTGGTATTCGGGGAAAGCACGCGTTACGCTTTCGTAGCCGTCCATTAGGTCCTTGTAGTCGGCCATGGCTTCGCTCTCTTCAATGAGCGGATACACCACGTATACCTGCCGGCCTTCCCGGATTTGTTGGCGCATAAACTCGAACACCTTCAGGCGGTTAGAGTCGAAGCGGTGTACCGTTACGATGGGTTTACGCCCGGCCGGCAACTCGTCGATTACCGACACGTCCAGGTCGCCGTAGAGCGTCATGGCTAGGGTGCGCGGAATGGGCGTGGCCGTCATGACCAGCACGTGCGGAATAATGTCGGGGTTCTTTTGCCAGAGCTTGGAGCGTTGCGCCACGCCAAAGCGGTGCTGCTCGTCCATGATGGTCAGACCCAGGTTCTTAAACTGCACCACGTCTTCGAGTAGGGCGTGGGTGCCCACCAGCATGTGCATCTCGCCCGATCGGAGCTGCTCGTGCAGCACCCGCCGCTCCGCCGTGCGAGTTGAGCCGGTTAGCTTTCCGATTTTCATGCCCAGCAAATCGGCAAACTGCTTGAGCCCGATGTAGTGCTGATCGGCCAGGATTTCGGTGGGCGCCATCATACAGCTCTGCGCACCGTTATCGGCGGCCATGAGCATGGCAATAAAGGCCACAATGGTTTTGCCCGAGCCTACGTCGCCCTGTAGCAAGCGGTTCATTTGCTTGCCGGCGCAGAAGTCCTTGTAGATGTCGTGGATAACCCGCTTCTGGGCGCCGGTTAAATCAAAGGGCAGTACGTTTTTATAAAAGTGTACCAACGAGGGCACCTTGTCGAAAATCTGCCCGGCCAGCTCCACTTTGCGCTGGGTGCGCTGCCGCAACAGCTTCAGCTGTATGTAAAACAGCTCCTCGAACTTTAGCCGAAAGCGAGCAGCCTGCAGCAGCTCGGTGCTTTGCGGGAAGTGAATCTGCTGCATGGCCTCGGCCTTGGGCATGAGCGCATAGCGCAGCACCAACTCCGGCGAGAGGGTTTCGGTGATGTGCGGCGCGGCCAGCTTCAGCAGCTGCGCCATCAGCCGCCCTATGCCTTTGGTGTCGAGGTTGAAGTTGCGCAGCTTATCGGTGCTGGAGTACACCGGCTGCAGAAACGAGGCGCCCGGTTTTTGTTCCGATACCTCTTCCAGCTCCGGGTGCACCATTTGCGCCTTGCCGTTAAACATGGCCGGCTTGCCAAAGGCCACGTACTCCTGGTGGTTCTTTACGAACTTCTCGAAGAACTTCACGCCCTTAAACCACGTCAGCTCCATCACGCCGCTTTGGTCATGCAGCTGGGCTACGAGGCGCTGCTTACGGCCTTCGCCTAATAGCTCTTTGGTGCGCACAGTGCCCTTTACCTGCACCATTGGCAAGTCGTCGTGCAGGTCCACTACGTTGTACACCTGCGTGCGGTCGAGGTAGCGGAAGGGATAGTGCTGAATTAGGTCGCCGTAGGTGAAGATGTTCAGCTCCTTGGCCAACACATCGGCCCGGCGCGTGTCCATCCCGCGAAGCAGTGCAACTTTGGTGTTGAAAAAACTACTCATGCAGTCCTTTAACCATTAGCATTCATCCTAAAGCACATGTGCAGCGAAGGACTCGCAACGCAACCTAACGAATGATTCCTGCTTGATAAGTGGCTATTGGTATTTCAGGGTGTTAACGAGCTTTACGATGTCCTCTTTCACATAGTCGATAACCGGCGCGAGGGAGTCGTTGGCCACGGCGGTGCGGAAGTACAAAGCCCCGCGGAAAAAATGTTTGGTTGAGTCCGTCGTGTAAAATTGAAACTGGCTGGGCACGTCACCACTCAGTTCAAATACCGCCACTTTCTTTCCGCTGGGCGTCTGCATCATCGACTCTTCGATGGCAGAGGCCTTGATCTGGTGTTTGCCCGTGAGCTTACGTGCGTCCTCCAGCATCTTGTTAAAGAGCTTGGGGTCGTTCTTAAGGTTGGAGTACGTAATCTGGACGTTGGCCTGCAGCTTGGGGTAGTACACGTTAATCCAGTGCGGCTGGGCCAAGTACGAAGAGTCGCGCAGAATACGGGCGTGCTTGGAGTACTCGAATGTGTACGGGTGCCCCGGCGCTAATTGCTGATAGGCGTGCGGGGGCAAATCGATGCGGTTGAAGCCCTTGGGTTTGGGCGTGTAATCATCGGGGCCGCCTGAACAGCCGGCCAAAACCACACCGGCCAGCAACGCCGAAAAGCAACAAAGGGAGAGACGCATCAACGGGGGATTAAGGCGCCAAAAATAGCCAAGCGCCGTGGCATGTGCAGTAAAGTGTTTTCGGCCGCTTGGGGTTGGCCTACTGCGAAACAAGGCAGTAAGACAACCCTTCAAAAGCAAACCGCCCCGGCCAACTCGTGACCGGGGCGGTGGCTTACGCAAGCAAACGCGTTGCTTAAAAAGGAAGTTCGTCCATTTCGGGCTGTTGCCGGAAGGTTTTCTGTTCCGGCGTAGCCCCGGCGGGCTGAGGCGTGGCCTGCGCTGCTGGCTGTTGGTTACCAGCCGGAGCACCGTCCTGACCGCGTCCACCACCAAGCATGGTAATTTCATCGGCCACGATTTCAGTTACGTAACGGGTCTGGTTGTCCTTGTCTTGGTACTGACGGGTTCTGATTTTCCCCTCCACGTACACCGACTGGCCTTTGCGCATGTATTTCTCGGCTACTTCCGCCAAGCCGCGCCATGCCACAATGTTGTGCCACTCGGTACGCTCCACGCGGTTGCCGCTTTTGTCTTTGTAGGTTTCGTTAGTGGCTAAACGGAACTGGGCCACGGCGCTACCGCTTTCCAAATGGCGTACCTCTGGGTCACCACCAAGGTTACCCACCAAAATAACTTTGTTAACGCTTGACATATCTATGCTGGTTTAAGTGTGAGTACTCTAGCTGTCAGCTGAATTACTATACAATAACTAAATATTTTCGCAATTAACCAAATATTTTAGCTGTCTAAATTCCTTTGCTCGACAGATAATTAGTGATGATAACGGGTTTGGGCAATTGTTCTATCTGGTCTGAAGTAAAAGCCTCTAAGCCAAAGCTATTAAGTGCTGTAAGGGGTAGTGGCTCTTCCAGCCACAACTCGTGAAAACGCGCTTCCACCTTCTGGTGGCTCAGTGCGTGCTTCATAGCTGCAGCCGGTTCCGAAACTCGGTTTGTAGCCACGCGGCCACCCAGCCGTTCGGTTTCTGCGAGCAACTCAAGCGCCGATAGCTCGACGGTTGGCGTCTCGGTCAGCCAGAAGTCGTAAAGGCTGTGCCAAATATCCTTGCCGGTGCGCTTGCGCAGGTATACTGTATTGCCGTGGCGCAGTACAAAGTACTGGAAGTACCGCGTGCGGGCCGCCTTGGCTTTCGTTTTAACGGGCAGTTGCCGAACCATGCCGTGCTGAAAGGCAAAGCATTGCTCACGTACGGGGCAAAACAAACAGTCTGGATTTACGGGCGTGCACTGAATGGCCCCAAACTCCATAATGGCTTGGTTGTATTCACCGGGCTCTTCCACTGAAATCAATTGGTCGGCCAGTTGCTGGAACTCCTTGCGGGTAGAGGGTGCCGCTATATCGGTGGTAATGCCAAACACGCGCGACAGCACCCGGTACACGTTGCCGTCAAGTACGCCCACACGCTCGTTGTAGGCAAAGGAGGCTATGGCGGCGGCGGTGTACGGCCCAATGCCGCGCAGCTTCAGCAACTCGGCATACGTGCCGGGGAACTGCCCGCCGTATTCATTGACCACCTGCTGGGCCGTGTGGCGCAGGTTACGGGCCCGGGAGTAATAGCCCAAGCCCTGCCACAACCGCAGCACTTCCTGCTCGGGCGCAGCGGCCAAATCGTGTACGGTAGGGTAGGCGGCTAAGAACTTTTCGTAGTAGGGCAGGCCCTGTTGTACACGGGTTTGTTGCAGAATAATTTCTGATAACCAGATAGCATACGGGTCGTGGGTATGGCGCCACGGCAGGTCGCGGCGGTGGCGTGGGTACCACTCCAAAAGGGCTTGGGCAAAGAATGGATGGGACGGAGCGGAGTTAGGTTTGTTCAAAGTGTTGATTATGAATATATTGCTGATGCTATTTCTTGGCAGGTGTATTTGGGAATTACGTTTGCAAAACCAAAAATCGGGACTACCTTTGTGGCCCGAAATGCCTACCGGGCAAGGGCTTACGGGATTTTAAAAGCATTTTTGCCTTCTTTTTTCACACTTTCAGGTTCCTAGCACAGTGACCAAAGCAGAAGTAATTGCCGAAATTGCCGAAAAGACCGGCATTGAGAAAACCGACGTGTCAGCAACCGTAGAGGCTTTCTTCAAAGTGGTGAAGGATTCGATGGCCGGCGGCAACAACATCTACGTTCGTGGTTTCGGTAGCTTCGTTAACAAGAAGCGCGCACGGAAAGTAGCCCGTAACATCTCGAAAAATACCTCCATCATCATCGACGAGCACTTCATCCCGAGCTTCAAGCCGTCGAAAACCTTCATCAGCAAAATCAAGAACAGCAAGAAGGTAAAGGAGCTGGTGCAGGCGTAGTCGGCCCGCTACAAGCTGAAAACGCTTCGTTCTTCGTAACATTGCCGGCCGCCGCCGGAGCTGGTCTGTTCAAAACAGCAGCCCGGCGGCCGCCTTTTTCTCTCCCGCATGGCTAAAAGCCGCTCTTCTTTCACGCCGCAACTCCTTGTACTGGTACTGGCCGCTGGCTTGGTAGCATACCTGTTTTTGCTGCCGAAAGGCGTAGTGAAGCCCAAGGAAGGCAAAGGTGAGTTAGCCCAAGATGCCGCTCGAACCGCCAACCGCGATGGTGGCGGTCCAGCCACATCGGGGTCTAAAACGGAAGCTTCCTCAGGTCCGGTTCCCGCGAGTGGTGGTGCTACCGCCATGTCCGATCAGCCGCACACGCAAGCCTCGGGCGAGCAACGCACCCAGCTGAACACGCTGCTAGCGCGTTACCGTACTACCGCCGACGCCGCCACCCGCCTCAGCCTAGCTACCGACCTAGCGAAGCAGTACCAAAAGGTGCAGCGCTTCGACAGCGCCGGTTACTACTACGAGCAGGTGGCCTTGGCCCGGCCGGGAGAACAAGCATGGAAGCGCGCTGCTGACCAATATTTTGAAGCGTACAGCTTTGCAACTACGGAGCAGCGGGCCAAAATGCTGGGCACTAAAACCCAGGCGCTTTACGAGAAAGTGCTGAAGGAAAACCCCCAGAACCTCGACGCCAAAACCAACCTCGGCATGGCCATGATGGCCAGCGAAAACCCCGTTGCCGGTATTACTATGCTGCGCGAGGTGCTGGCCACTGACCCTAAAAACGAGAAGGCACTCTACAACCTTGGCATTCTGGCGCTGCAAAGCAACCAGCCTGACAAGGCCGTGGGACGGTTTCAGGAGCTGATGAAGGTTAACCCGAAAAACGTGACCGGCCAGTTTTATTTGGGAGTGTCGCTGGCGCAGGCGGGTGAGAAGGAGGAGGCAAAGGCAGCTTTTCTGAAAACGAAAAGCATGAGTGCCGACCCCGGCTTACTTACGTCGGTAAACGAAGAACTACAGAAGTTGCAGTAACCCCGCTTGTCACGCCAAGGCACGAAGCCAGGGGGTGACAAACGGTTTTTGAAATCAAATCCATCAACCCAAACCTCACAGCTCATGCCCTGCGGTAAAAAGAGAAAGCGTCATAAGATTGCCACCCACAAGCGGAAGAAGCGTCTGCGCAAGAACCGTCATAAGAAGAAGTAAGCCCGCGGGGGTTTACTGGGTGCTGCTTTAGCCGTAAGGCTGCCGCGTACCCTATGTTTCACCCCGTCGGCTCCCGGGCGTGGCTATCGGTTGCGTTTTCCCCGTGGACCATTTGTAGGGGAAGCTGGCACCTCCAGTGCTGGCTTCCCTTCTTGGCTTTTCTGAGAAATACGGCCCTTTTACGACGTCCGGACAGCCGGCTAACCCCGAACTCCATTGAGTAACGAATTAATCATTAATTCTACTCAGGAAGGCGAGCGGATTGCCCTGTTGCAGGACAAGCGGCTGATCGAATATCACTTCGACCGCAACGACACCAACTATGCGGTTGGCGACATTTTTCTGGGCACCGTCAAAAAGGTGATGCCTGGCCTGAACGCCGCGTTTATTGATATCGGTTATCAGAAAGACGCCTTTCTGCATTACGGCGACCTGGGCGAACAATTCCAGACGCTGGCTAAGTGGACGCGCCTCGTGCACACCGGCAAAGCACCGGTAGCGCACCTGAAAGGCTTCCCGCGCGACGCTGCCCTTGAGAAAGTTGGTAAAATGGCCGACGTACTCAAGAAAGGCCAACAGCTATTGGTGCAAATCGTGAAAGAGCCGATTTCAACCAAGGGCCCGCGCCTCTCCTCCGACCTCTCCATGGCCGGCCGCTACCTCGTACTCATGCCTTTTTCGGATACCATTTCGGTATCGAAAAAGATTGTGAGCCGCACCGAGCGCGACCGGCTCAAGCGCCTTATTGCTTCCATTAAGCCCGACGGCTTCGGCGTGATTATTCGCACCGTAGCCGAGGGCCGCGACGTGGCCGAACTCGACCGCGACATGCAAAACATGGTGAGCATGTGGGAGCGGCTGTACCAAAACCTGCGCACGGCCAAGCCGAACGACAAGGTTCTGGGCGAACTGGGCCGCACGTCGTCGATGATTCGCGACATGCTCAACGAGTCGTTCGACGCCATCCACGTCGACTCGCAGGCCATGCACGACGAGCTGAAGACGTACCTGCAGCAGATTGCGCCCGACAAACCCGACTTGCTGAAGTTTTACACCGGCAAGACGAAGATGTTTGAGCAGTTCGATATCGAAAAGCAGCTCAAAACCCTCTTCGGCAAAACCGTGACCGTGCCTGGCGGCGGCTACCTCGTTATCGAGCACACCGAGGCCCTGCACGTTATCGATGTAAACTCGGGTAACAAGAGCAACCAGCAAAGCGACCAAGAAGCCACCGCACTTATGGTGAACCTGGCCGCCGCTAAAGAAGTGGCGCGGCAGCTGCGGCTGCGCGACATGGGCGGTATTGTGGTGGTCGACTTCATCGACATGCGCTCCGGCGACAGCCGCAAGAAGGTGGAAGACACGGTGTATAACATTATGGCGCAGGACCGCGCCAAGTTCACCATTCTGCCCATCACCAAGTTTGGCTTGCTGCAAATCACGCGGCAGCGCGTGCGCCCCGAGCAGAACATTATTACCACGGAACTGTGCCCGACCTGCGGCGGCACCGGCAAAATCACGGCTTCTATTCTGGTTACCGACGAAATCGATACCAGCATTGCCGATTTGCTGGTGAACCAGAACCACTCCGGCCTAACCCTGCATGTGCATCCCTTCCTGCACGCTTACTATACCAAGGGCTTGGTAAGCAAGCAGATGAAGTGGTACCTGAAGTATTATAAGTGGGTAAAGGTGGTGAAAGACACCAGCTTAGGCCTGACCGATTACCGTATTCAGGACGAGCGGGGTGAGGACATTGAACTCCACAGCCGCGCTGCTGAACTGAACAGTCTGCAAGACCGCGACGACGAATCGGACGATTAGCGTACGTTTCGTAGCCGTAAAAACAAACGGCGCCCGTGACTCAGCCAGAGCCACGGGCGCCGTTTGTTTTTTAGGGTAACTACTAGAACTTGATGCCGAAATCAAGCGCAACTTCGGTGTTCTTGATGCTTACGCCGGATACGTTACGCTCCTTCTCGAAGTAACGGTCGATGTTAAACAGACCGCGGTGGTACGAAACGCCGGCAAATACCTTGGTGCTCTGGCCCAATTGGTATTCGGCGCCGAAGCCGCCAAGCAGCGCGGCATCGGGAATGATGAAGTGCTTGGAGGCCTTCAACTCAACACCGGTAGATGGGTCGGTGAAGAATTTTCCCTCGTTCACGCGTGCGCCCACCGAGGCGTTGGCGGTGGCGCCTACCTGAAAGTACAGCTTTACATCGGTGGCTATATCGTTGGTGAAGAGCTTAACCGAAACCGGTATTTCAAGGTATTGCAGGCCGATTTTCTGCGTACGCGTTATCTCATCCGGGTTTGTGGGACTGGTTTGGTCGCGGTACGTAATGGTACCGCCCTTGCTGGTGAGCATCAGGCCGGTGCTGAAGGCGTAGTTCTGTCCGAAGAAGTAATCGACTACCAGGCCACCACCGATGCCAAACTTGCTGCCGTCGGAGGCAAAAGCCCGGCCCGAGGGCGAGTCTACCCGCAGGCTGGTAATGCTGGGCGACACTTTCAGGCCGATTTCAACTTGCGCAGTAGCCGTAGTGGCGGCGCCGGCCATGAGCAGGGCCAGGGCAAATAGTGCTTTTTTCATGGGAGGCAGGACACCGAACGGTATCGGTAGGCGTTGTTACGGACACCGGACCCGTTGGGGTCTGGGTTTTGGCTAATTTCGCCTCAAATATAGAAGCCTCTCCGACACATGCCCTTGCCTTTGCGCCATTGGCTGGCTGCCCTGCTGCCCGCCGTTCTGTTACTAGGTAGCTGCAACACCGACAGTTCCCGCTGCGAAATGCCCGATGAAGTAGCGCGGGTAGAAGCGCCGGTGCAGCTGGAACGACTGGAAAAGCCGTTTTTTCAGATCCGGACCCCCGAGGCCGCGCGGCAGTTTCTGGATAAACACCCGCTTTTCGCCCGTAATTTCCTGCAGCGTGGGCGGGTGCCAGAGCCTATCCTGGAGCAAACCCTGGCGCGTCTGGCCACGAACGAAGGCTTGCAGAAGCTGGCTGCCCAAGCCGACACTACCTTTCGCGACACCGAGAAATGGCAGGGTGATTTTCAGCGCATGTTTCAGTATGTGCGCTACAACTTCCCTGATTTTCCGGTGCCTCAGGTGAAAACGTTCGTGAGCGGCCTCAGCCAAGACCTGTTTGCCAACGACAGCCTGATGGTGGTTAGCACCGACTTTTTTGTGGGGCCCGATGCCGTGTACCGTCCCAACGTGCCCAACTACATCTTGCGGCGCTACCGCCGCGAGTACGTGATGCCCACGGCTGCCTTAGCCATTTCCAGCAAGTACAACAAGAAAGAGTTGACCAATACCACCATGCTAAGCGAAATGGTGCAGTTCGGGAAAGCGCTGTACTTCGCCGAAAAAGTGTTGCCTTGCACGAATGATTCGCTGCTGGTTGGCTTCTCGGGCAAAGACCTCACGAACGTAAACTACAACGAAGCTAAAATATGGGGGCATTTCCTGCAGAAGAACCTATTGTATAACACTTCTCCATTCCAGATTCAGAAGTACGTGGGTGAGCGGCCTAACGTGCCCGAAATCGACAAAACCTGCCCCGGGCGGATTGGGCAGTGGCTGGGCTGGCAGATTGTGCGCAAGTACATGGCCGAGCACCCGAACGTAACGCTGGCGCAGCTCATGGAGATGAAAGATGCGCAACGCATTCTAACCGAGTCGCGCTACCGGCCGCGGCCGCGCAGTTAAACGCGCCGCCCGGATGCACATAGCTGTTTTTAGCCAGTATCATACTAATCCCGACTGCCCGACTACCAGCCGGCATTACTCCTTGCTGGCGCACATTGCCCGCCAGCACCGCGTTACGCTTATTACCACCAACACGTGGGAGCAGCAGCGCCTGACGCATCGGTTTCCGTGGGTGCCCGAAGGCGTGGAAATACGGGCCGCGCAGGTAGCCTACAACAACCGTATGGGCGTGGTCCGGCGGGCCATATCGTTCGGGCAATATGCGGCTTACGCGCTGTGGGAAGGGCTGCGGATAGACAAGCCGGATGTCATCTGGGGCATTAGTACGCCGCTCACGGCCGCCTGGGCCGCTGCCCGGGTGGCGCGCCTGCGCCGGGTGCCGTGGGTATTCGAGGTGCAGGATTTGTGGCCAGCGTTTCCCATTGCCATGGGAGCGGTGCCGAATGCCATGGCGCAGCGTCGGCTTTACGCCATGGAGCAGAGCCTGTATCAATCGGCCAGCCACATTATTCCGCTCTCGCCCGACATGACGGCGTATGTGCGCAAGCTGGGCATTCCGGAAAGCAAGCTAACCACCGTGCTCAACGGCACCGACCTTGACCTGGTCACTCATGCTTCCGAGGAAAACGTGGAGGCGTTACGGAAGGAAGCAGGACTGCAGGGCCGGCGGGTGGTACTGTACGCCGGTACTTTTGGCCGGGCCAACAGCATTCCGATGCTTATTGAAGCGGCAATCAAGCTGGCGGCATCCTGCCCCGACGTGGTTTGGCTGTTCATGGGTCACGGTTTTTACACCGACTTACTCACCCAGGCCGCTGCGCAGCACCCTTTCATTCGATTGGTGCCACCGCAGCCGCGTCACGCGGTTTTTAGTTGGTTCCGGCTAGCTGACGTATCAGTAGCGCCCTTCCTGGGCTTACCCGTGCTCGATGCCAACTCCCCAGCCAAGTTTTACGATAGCCTGGCCGTGGGTACGCCGGTGGTGGTTACCAATGGCGGCTGGACCAAAGCCTTCGTGGAAACGCATGGTTGCGGCTGGTTTTCCCCGCCCGAAGATGCCACCGCCTTAGCCCACACCCTCGCTACGGCTCTAAACGATGCTCCCAAACTTTCTGCCGCTGGCCTGCGCGGGCAGCAGGTAGCCCACGCGCAGTTCGACCGCCAACAAATGGCCGCCACGGTGCAGCAAATTCTGGAGCGGGCAGCCGGTTAAACTGGTGCTACAATGGGCTCCAGCTTGGGGGCTACGTTATCGGCGAAGTACTTGCAGAAGTCGGTGAGGGGGCATTGCATACACTTGGGGTTGCGCGCCACACAGATGTAGCGGCCGTGCAGAATTAGCCAATGGTGGGCTTTGGGCACCAAATTCTGCGGGGTGTATTTCAGCAGGCCCTTCTCCACTGCTAAGGGCGTAGTAGCCGTGCGCGGAACCAAGCTAATGCGGTGCGACACCCGAAACACGTGGGTATCCACGGCCATGGCCGGCTGGTTATACACCACCGACACAATAACGTTAGCCGTTTTGCGCCCTACGCCGGGCAGGCGCTGTAACTCCTCCAGCGTGCTGGGTACTTCACCGCCAAAATCCTGCACCAGCATGCGGCCCAGCCCAGCAAGGTGCTTGGCTTTGTTGTTCGGGTACGATACGCTGCGGATCAGGGCGAATATATCTTCCACCGACGCCTCTGCCAGCCGTTCCGGGGTAGGAAATTGCTCAAAGAGCGGGGGCGTAATCAGGTTCACGCGCTTGTCGGTGCATTGCGCGCTGAGCACCACAGCCACCAGCAGCTCGTACGGGTTGCGGTAGTGCAACTCCGTTTCGGGCTCGGGGAAATGGGTGGTGAAGTAGGCCAGAAAACGGCGAAACCGCTCGGCCCGGGGCATGGATGCTACGGGCACAAACGGTTTAGCTGGCGCGCAGGAACGTGCGCGAGTATTGGAGAATGTTCTGGGCGGCCCGGTCGCTGGGCGTGCTTTGCAGCGCGTCGAGACAGCGTTGGGCGAGGAGCAGGTCGGCGCATCGAGCGGCCAAGTCGGCGTCGTGCACCAATGCTTGCTCTACTTCGTGCTGCTGCTCAGCTGGCAACTCGTTGTACACATACCGGAGCAGCGTCTCGTGGGTAAAGGTTTTGATCATAGAATACAGGTTGCGCGGCCATTTTCTTCCGCAGGTTGATGAGCGCATAGCGCATACGGCCCAGGGCCGTATTGATGCTCACCCCCGTTGCGTCGGCAATTTCCTGGAAGCTCATGTCGCCGTAATGACGCATGATCAACACCTCCTTTTGCGCGGCCGGCAGCTCTTGTATTAACTCCCGAAGCCGGGCGTGGGTTTCGTCGCGGGTCAAAGTTGCATCAATTCCTTCCTCCGAATAAGTGAGGGAATTGAAGGCATGGCCCGTGGCGTCGAGGTTGAGCTGCGGATTGCGCTTTTGGCGGCGGAAATTATCGATGGCCAGGTTGTGGGCAATGCGGCAGATCCACGACGAAAACTTTCCTTCCTCGTTGTACCGACCGCTTTTCATGGTGTGTACCGCTTTGATGAAAGCATCTTGCAGCAAGTCTTCAGCCACCACGGTATCCTTCACAATCAGCATGATTGTGGTGAATACGCGGCGCTTATGCCGTTCGAGCAACAGGGCGAAGGCTTCTTCTTTGCCGGCAATGTAGAGCGAAATCAACGCGGAGTCGCTCGGCTGCATGGGTTCCATAAAGGCTGTACGGTTAAGGGAACGTAGAGCTTTATGCCATATTGTGCAGCTACCGGTGAAATTTATAAGGACGACGAACGTCACATGAAGAAGTGATGCTACCAAATGTAGAGTTATGCCACCACCTGCGCAATACAGCATAGTGGTTTAGTGATGATTTTTTTTCGACGGATACAGTTGAGCGTATCAATAGAGCCGCAATAACCATGTGTTTTGAGTACTAACATTTTGTTTGTCAGTATTCATATAGTTTTTACTATGGTTGCTTAAAGCAGAACGGGAGCCCCGAAAATAACCGAGGCTCCCGTTTTCATCAGGGCAGAGCAAAACTGTAAAAAAACTTCGCGGGCTCTAGTATGGGTTAAGGCCGCAATTGCGTGTCGATGGCCCGCAGCTGCGCATCGAACTGGGTGGCGTTGGGCGCCGTACTCAGTGCCTGGGTGGCGCGGTCGTTCAGCTTACCGGACATTTGCTGGAGCAGGGCAAAGCGTTGCTCCAGTTGGCGCAGCTGCTGCGCTTGTTTGGGCGAAACGGCCGGGCCGCTGGAACCAGGCGTTACAATGCGCGTTTCGCCGCCGCCACCGGCCTGCTGGTTACGCTGCTCAATGGCCTGGGCCGATTGCATGTCGTCGCGAAGGCCCACCACTTCGCCCTGCATATTTACCGCCCGGCCTTCGGGCAAGAGTTGGCGGGTGCCGTCTTTCTTTACCAAAATGCCGCTGGGGTTAATAACCGATCCGTCGTTGAGGGTCATAGGACCTTCGAGGCGGGAAGCCTGCCCGGCACGCAGGCGCATGGTCACACCGTTTTGCCGGAAAGCGCCGTCTTTCAGGCTGTACGTGGGAGTGGAAGCGGTTTGGGCCGAAGCCACTGCGGAAGTCAGCATCAGTAAGGCTGCAATCAGGAAGCGAAAACGCATACCGTAGCGGAACCCTCGGGATGGAAACGCGGGCACCGAAGCAGGTGTACGTAGGCGGCTGGCCAGCCGTTCTGCCGGCTTAAATGGGGAGGCAGGAAGTAGCAGCGAATGGAAAAGACAACACCAAGGCAACAAAACGCCGAACCGGCGGTATAGCGGCGGAGCCGCCGCGGGTGGCTACTTTTGCGCCTTCCGTTTTCATGACGACTTCCGCCCAACCCCACGACCCGTACGCTGCCCTGCGCATTCCCGATTTCCGCCGTTTGATATCGGCGAGGGTGTGCTTGGTAATAGCCACTCAAATGCAGGCCGTGGTGGTGGGCTGGCAGATGTACCAGCTCACCAAAGACCCGCTGGCGCTGGGCTTAATTGGTCTGGCCGAAGCCATTCCCAGCATTGTGGTGTCGTTATATGCCGGGCACGTGGCCGACTCGGTGCCGCGCAAGCGCATTATTATAACGGCGCTGACGGTGTTTATGCTGTGCTCGTTGGCGTTGTTTCTGTTCACGCGGCCCAGCGGCGCGTGGGCGCTTACCCAGTACCACACGCTGCCGATTTACGCGGTCATTTTTGTGAGCGGAATTGCGCGGGGCTTTCTGGGGCCGGCGCTGTTTTCGTTTATGCCGCAACTGCTGCCCAACCGTAAGTTGCTCGCCAACGCCATAACCTGGAACAGCGCCACCTGGCAGGCATCGTCGGTACTGGGGCCTGTTATTGGGGGCTGGATTGTGGCTCAGAGCTTATTTCACCTCGGCGGGACGGCCATGACGGGGCTTAGCACGGCCTACGGCGTGGACCTGGCCCTAACGGTGGTGTCGCTGCTGCTCTTCACCACCATCGGCAGCCGGCCTTTGCCCGCTCGGGAAGGAGAGGTGCTGAGTCTGAAGGAGAGCGTGCTGTCGGGTATTCGGTTTATTTTCAGCAACCAAATCGTGCTGGCGGCTTTGTCGCTCGATTTGTTTGCGGTGCTCTTTGGCGGCGCGGTGGCGCTGTTGCCCATTTTCGCCGATGAGATTCTGAAGGTCGGGCCAAACGGTTTTGGCATGTTGCGCACCGCGCCGGCCGTGGGTTCGGTGCTAATGGCGGTGCTGCTGACGTATTTCCCACTGCGGCGCCATGCCGGGCGTAAGCTGCTGTGGGCTGTGGCCGGTTTTGGGGCTGCCACCATTCTGTTTGCGCTGTCCAGGAATTTCTTTGCGTCGTTGCTGCTGCTGTTCATGACCGGCGTCTTCGATTCGGTGTCGGTTATTGTGCGCTCCACGCTCATACACACTTACACGCCCGAGTACATGAAAGGGCGAGTTTCGGCGGTAAACAACATCTTCATTGGGTCCAGCAACGAAATCGGGTCGTTTGAATCGGGCTCCGTGGCCAAGCTCATGGGCGTAGTACCCTCGGTGGTTTTTGGTGGCGCCATGACGCTGGTGGTGGTGGCGGTTACAGCGTGGCGGGCCAAGAAATTACGTGTACTGGACTTGACGCCGAAAGAAGGAGCGGTGGCGTAAACCCGCTCTATCACCCAATCATGTTAGCTGTGGAACAACACGTTGGTGCAGCTATATTCTGGTGAGGGCGTACATTTGCTGCGCTTCAGTCCACGGGCTGAAGGATTCCGCCGCCTGCCTGCCCACCCCGCCGTCATGCCCGAAGTAGCAACCCTCGATGCGCTAGAAATCCGGCTAGCGGAGCTGCAGCGCACCGACGGCGAAGCGTTCATGCAGGCGCTCTTCAAAGGCTACTACCGGCCGCTGGGCAACGTGATTTTTCGGGTGGTGCAAGACCGCGACGTGGCCGAAGACCTGTTGCAGGACGTGTTTCTGCGCGTGTGGAACAACCGCGACACGCTCGTTATCAGCAGCACCTACAAAGCTTACCTTTACCGCGCCGCCATGAACGCGGCCCTGCGCCACACCGAGCGCAGCAAACGGCAGGTAGCCTGGGACGATGCCAACGTAGCCGAGCCCTCGGCCAATACCACCGACGAGGGGCTTAACGGCCATGAAGCCGAGCAGGCCGTGGCCGAGGCGCTGGAAACGCTGCCGCCGCAGTGCCGCGCCGTGTTTCTGATGAGCCGGCAGGAAGGCCTCAGCTACCAGCAGATAGCCGAGGCGCTAGACGTGGCCCCCAAAACCGTGGAAAACCAGATGGGCAAGGCGCTGCGGTTGTTGCGGCAGCAGCTCAGTGGCTTTTTTTCGGGCCTGACGATGTGGGTGTTAGTGTGGTTGGGGTGGTAAAGCATAAATATTTTTCAAGTCGGCGTGGGGGTAGGAGTGGGGTTGCGGGTCTTAACTCCAGAAACCCACTAAACCAACCAGCTTACCCGCTATGAAAACAAACTGGCTCCCGTCCCTGCTCTTCTCGACTCTGCTGCTCACGGCCAGCTGCAACCACGACGGCGACTCGTTCGGCCCCCGCGTGCGAGGTACCGGTCCCACCCAGTCGGAAACCCGAACGCTTAACGCCTTTAGCCGCGTGGAGCTGAAAGTAGACGCTGACGTGGTTATTACCCAAGGCCCGCAGCAGGAAGTGCGCATCGAAGCGCAGCGCAATATTCTGGACGTGCTGGAAACCGAGCTCAACGGCGACCAGCTCGAAATTGAGTTCGGCCGCGTGAACGTGCGCAGCCACGACCCCATCCGCATTTACATCACGGTGCCGTCGCTGTCGGAAGTAGAGGTAGCCGGCTCGGGCAGCCTGCGCAGCAACTCCGCCTGGTCGGCCAACAGCTTCCGGGTAGGCGTGTCGGGCTCGGGCAAGGCCGATCTGGATCTGGCCAACGTGAACAGCCTGCGCACCACCATTTCGGGCTCGGGCGAGGTGAACCTGCGCGGCACGGCGCCCACGCACACCATCAGCATCAGCGGCTCGGGCCGGGTAAATTCCTACGACCTCATTACCCAGGATACCAATGTGAACATCAGCGGCTCGGGCCGCAGCTACGTGTACACCAGCCGTAACCTGAACGCCGAAATCAGCGGCAGCGGCACTGTGTACTACCGCGGCACGCCCTTGGTTACCACTCGCATCAGCGGTTCGGGCAAAGTCCTGACCGGCAACTAAACTCAACGCTGAAACGAAGGGCGCTGGAACTGCCCCTCCCGGTTTCAGCCTTCATTCTCACTTGCTTCCATCATTGCGCTTTTCCGGCGGTTTCTGCTCGTCACTCGGAAAACCACCGCGCTGAAAAACCTACTATGAAAACAACCCTTTATCTGGGCCTGACGGCGGGCCTGTGGCTGGCAGCCCAACCCGCCCGAAGTCAGTCGGCCGACGCGCCGCGGCCGGCACCGGCGGCCACGGCCAAAGTAACCCTGAGCGGCTACTTACGCGACGGGGCCACCGGCGAAGCCCTCATTGGCGCCTCGGTGTTTGTAAAGGCCCTGGGCATTGGGGTGAACACCGATGAAAACGGCTTTTATGCGCTCCAACTGCCCAAAGGCGCCCACGTCATCACGTTCCAGGTTATCGGCTTCGAGCCGCGCGAGGAACGCGTGGAGCTAACCGGTGACCTAACGCGCTCGGTGAAATTAGCGGCCCAGCGCGTGCAAACGCAGGAAGTGCTGGTGCAGGGTGCCCGGGCCGAAGACAACATCAAGAAGCCCGAAATGAGCGTGAACCGCCTCGACATGAAAACCGTGAAGCTCATGCCGGCTTTGCTGGGCGAGGTGGACGTGGTGCGCAGCATTCAGCTGCTGCCCGGCGTAACCACGGTGGGCGAGGGTGCTTCCGGCTTCAACGTGCGCGGCGGCGGCATCGATCAGAACCTGATTCTGATGGACGAAATACCGGTGTATAACGTCTCGCACCTGTTCGGCTTGTTCTCGGCCTTTAACCCCGACGCCGTGGAGAGCATGAAGCTTTACAAAGGCGGCATTCCGGCCCAGTACGGCGGCAGGCTTTCCTCGCTGCTCGACGTGCGCCTGCGCGATGGGCAGGCCGCCGACCGCCTCCACGTAAACGGCGGCATCGGCCTGATTTCGAGCCGGCTGGCGGTGGAAGCGCCGCTGATCAAAGACCGCACCTCGGTGGTGCTGGCCGGACGCCGCTCTTACGGCGACCTGTTCCTGAAGCTGGTGCCCGAGCAAAAAAACAACCAGGCCTACTTCTACGACCTGAGCGTGAAGGTGAACCACCGCTTCAGCGCCCGCGACCAGCTGCAGCTCACCGGCTACCGGGGCCGCGACGTGTTCAACTTCGCGAACGTGTTCAAGAACGACTGGGGCAACACCGGCGGCACCGTCCGCTGGACGCACCAGTTCTCGCCCCGCCTGATCGGCAATTTCTCGGCCGTGGCCGCCGAGTACGACTACGCCCTGGGGGTACCGAACGGCACGCAGGCTTTTGAGTGGACCTCCGATATCCGTAACTACACCGGCAAAGCCGATTTGAGCTACGTGCTCAATGCCAGCAACACGCTGTCGGGGGGCGTAAGCGGCACGCGCTACCATTTTAACCCGGCCACGGTGAAGCCGCTGAGCACCGAATCCATTTTCATCGGCCTGAAAGTAGACGCCCAGCAGGCTGGCGAGTACGCTGCCTACCTCGACAACGAGCAAACCATTTCGACCCGCCTGCAGGCGCAGTACGGCCTGCGCCTCTCGGTATTCGATTTTCTGGGCAGCGGTACCCGTGTTTTTGATTACGTGGGCGCCGTGGGCCAACGCAAAGACCCCGTGAACGGGCGCGATACCAAGAACGGCGAGGTTATTAAGCGCTACGCCAACCTGGAGCCGCGGGCTTCGCTGCGCTTCACGCTCGACGAAACCAGTTCGTTGAAGGCCAGCTACAACCGCACGGTGCAGTACATTCACTTGGTATCGAACACCACGGCTTCGTCGCCGCTGGATATCTGGACGCCGAGCACTAACAACGTACAGCCCGAGCGCGGCAACCAGGTGGCTATAGGCTACTTCCGCAACCTGCGCGACAACCAATATGAGGCGTCGGTGGAGGTGTTCGGTAAGACCATGAGCAACCAAATCGACTACGTGAACGGGGCCAACACCCTGCTCAACAAGGATTTGGAAGGCGAGCTGCTTTACGGCGACGGCCGCGCTTACGGCGCCGAGTTCTACGTGAAGAAAAACCAAGGGCCGCTCACGGGCTGGGTGAGCTACACGCTGAGCCGCTCGGAGCGTCAGATTGACGGGCTGAACGCCGGCAAGTGGTACCCCAACAAGTACGACAAAACGCACAGCCTCTCAGTGGTGGGTCTGTACGAGGTGAGCAAGCGGCTGTTCGTGTCGGCCAATTTTGCCTACGGCACCGGCGTGGCCACTACCTTCCCGAACGCCCGTTTCGTGTACGAAGGCCTGGTGGTACCCGTGGTGGGCGGCGACGCCCGCAACAACTACCGCGTGCCTGCCTACCACCGCCTCGATTTTGGCGCCACCCTCAAGAACCGCCAGAAGCCCAATCAGCGCTGGCAGAGCGAATGGGTATTCTCGGTGTACAACGCTTACGCCCGCCGCAACGCTTACGGCATTTACTTCCGCCAGAACCAGGATAACCCCCGCCAAACCGAGGCCGTGCGCCTCTCGGTCTTCGGCACGGTGCTGCCTTCGGTGTCCTATAACTTCAACTTTTAAGGGCCGCGGCCCCCGCCTGCTATGCTTGCCCGTTTCTTCTCTTTCGCTTCACTGCTAGCCATTGGTCTGCTCTCCGGCTGCACCGATGTGGTGGACGTGGACCTGCCCGACCCCGAGCCCCAACTGGCCGTGGAAGGCAACATCACTGACCAGCCCGGCCCGTACACCATTCGCCTGACCAAAACCGGCCCGTATTTCGCCGACCAAACTCCGCCCGCCGTGCGCGGCGCCGAGCTCGTACTTACCGACAACGAAGGCGCCACCGAAACCCTGCGCGAAATCGAGCCCGGCCAGTACCAAACCAGCCAGCTGCGCGGCAAAATTGGGAACCGCTACGTGCTAACCATTCGCACCGAAGGCCAAGAGTA
This sequence comes from Hymenobacter koreensis, assembly GCF_039541855.1. Taxonomy (NCBI): domain Bacteria; kingdom Pseudomonadati; phylum Bacteroidota; class Cytophagia; order Cytophagales; family Hymenobacteraceae; genus Hymenobacter; species Hymenobacter koreensis. Next base: position 929,460 of record NZ_BAABHA010000002.1, on the reverse strand, counting down.
CCGCGCCAACACCGAAATCAAGCGCGTGCCGGAAATCGACCGGTTCGAGCAGCAGTACAAACGCAACGAAACCGGCTGGTCCGATGGCTACTACGTTCTGTACAACGGCCCCGAGCTGCCCGGCGTGGGCGACTACTACCGCTTCAAGCTCTACCAAAACGACACGCTGCGTAACGACCCCGACGAACTGGTGGTAACCTCCGACGAACTGGTCGATGGGAAGTACATCGGCGACGTGGAGCTGACGGACCGTCCGTTTCGCGTGGGCGACCGGGTGCGCGTGGAGCTGCTCTCGTTGCCGCGCGACTACTTCTTCTTCCTGAACGAGATGTTCACCCAGATCAACAACGTGGGCCTATTTGCTACCCCACCCGCGAACGTGCGTACCAACGTGCTGAACACGAATCCGAACGGCCCGAAAGCCGTCGGGTACTTTGCCGGCACGGCGCTACGCTCGGCCTCTATCGTTATTCAGCCGGAGTAGCACGAACGTAAAAATCGGCGCTACTTCCCAGAAATTCCCGAATTTCAGACCCAACTCTCCGCCATGCTCGATTTCTACTCCGATACGGAAGCCCCCTGGGACTTACTGGCCAAGCACCTGGCCGGCGAGGCTACCGCATTGGAGCAGGACGAGCTGCACCGCTGGCTAACGACCGATCCGCGCCGCCTGCGCGTGCTCACCGATGCCACGCGCACCTGGGAACGGGGCGGCAACGTGGCCGAGGTATTTACCGAAGCCGACGTGGACCGGGCCTGGCAGCGCTTTAGCGTAACGGCCGGCCTGAAAACCGCCGCTGAGCCCGCGGCTGCCGTAGCGTCCGAAGCCAAAGTGGTATCGATGTGGAGCCCGGCCCAGCCCTGGCTGCGGGTAGCGGCGGCCGTGTTGCTGCTGGTTGGTGTGTGGGCCGTGGCGCGCAACTTCCTGCAACTGCGCCCGACTGCGCAGCCCGTAACCGTGGCCGCCGGTGCCCAGCGTCAACTGGCTACTTTGCCCGACGGCAGCCGCGTGTGGGTGAACCGCAACTCCACACTCACCTACGCCGCCGATTTCAACCAAGCTGAACGCGTGGTGCAGCTGCAGGGTGAGGCGTTTTTTGAGGTACGAAAAGACCACGGCCGACCCTTTACGGTGCTGGCCGGCGACACCCGCACCCGGGTGCTGGGAACCTCGTTTAACGTGCGTGCCTACGGCACCGAAGACTCGGTGGAGGTATCGGTAGTAACGGGCCGCGTGGCGTTCAGTCCCGCCCGCCGCATAGTAGCCGCGGCCGATTCGGTGCTGCTGACGCCTGGCCTGCGCGGCGTTATTCGCCGCAATGCACCCGCCGTAGCCGTGCAAAAACCTATTACCGACCCCAACTTCCGGGCCTGGCAGCACGACGAGTTGGTGTTCGACAACCAACCGCTGGGGCAGGTAGCCCAAACCCTCTCGCGCTACTACGGCACACCCGTGGAGCTTAGCCAGCCTAAACTGGCCAACTGCCGCTTCACCGGCACTTTCCGCAGCGCTAACCTGCCGCAGGTGTTGCGCGTCGTGAGCCTGTCGGCCAACTTGTCCGTGAGCCAATCGGCCGACGGCTACACCCTTGACGGACCGGGCTGCCAATAGCCCGGCTTGCCTTCCTCTCGCTTTCTGATTAGTTTTTGCAATGCGACACCGCATCTGCCTGGCCACTGCCGTGCTTTGCGCGCTGGCCGGCTCTCCTTCCGCCACGAACGCCCAGGTTCGGCCCGGCTCCGTTATGGAGCGCAAAGTAACCGTGACTTTCAACCAGGCCCCGCTGGAGTCGGTGCTGCGTACGCTGCGCCGCCAGTACGGCGTGCGTATTTCCTACAGCAACACTGCCCTGGACTTGCAACAGCCGGTAACGCTGAGCGTGCAGAACCAGCCGCTACGTGCGGTGCTGAACGAGCTGCTGCGCGACAAGAACATAGGCTATGAGCTGGTGGGCGACCAAGTGGTGCTGCACCGCGCCCAGCCCAAAGTACGAGCTGTCGATAAGGCCGCAGCCGCCACCGTGGCCGCAACGACGACAACCGTTAGCAAAGCTACCGTGGACCGCGCACCCAATGCGGCACCTTTGCCGGGAACGGGTACCGGGCCGAAACCAACCGTGGCGCCGGCCGAAAGCAGCAAGCCACACGTACAGGAGGCCCGTGTACCGGTGCGGGAAGCTCCTAAGAATAAGGTTACGCCGAAGTCCAATCCTGTCAAGCCTACTACCGCTGCCACGAAGAGCAAGGGCGTAGCTGTAGTCAGCTCCAAACCCAACAGCGCGCCGACATCGGACCGGAAAGATGCAAAACCGACCGAAGCAAGTGTCGCTTCGGGTGCAAAGGGCAGCACTGCAACGGCTGAAACGCCCAGTCAGGCGCAGCTTGGGCCCGTTGCCGCGCCCGCCGACGAAGCCGGCGCAACCGCCTCTACCAGCACCTCCACGCCCCCGGCCATAGTGCCCACCGACTCGGTAGCCCGCAACCCCGTTCAGCCCACTCCGACCACAGAGCCAGCGGCAAAGCCAGAAGAGGATCAAGAGCCCGAAGCGCCAACCCGGCCGACTTACACCAAGACGGCTCAAATTTCCTTTCTCGGCCCACTGGGTTCTAACGGCCTGCGCAGCGGCCAAACGGTAAACACCTTTTCGCTAAACGTGCTGGGCGGTTACTCGGCGGGCGTAGACGGGGTAGAAGCAGCCGGCTTATTCAACGTTTCGCGCGACTCGGTGACGGGGCTGCAGGTGGCAGGCCTCGCCAACGTGGTGGGTAAACGGTTACAAGGTTACCAAGGTGCCGGTTTGGCTAACGTGCTGGGTGGCAGTGGGGAAGGCTGGCAGTCGGCGGGCTTGTTTAACGTGGCCACGCGGCCCATGGCTGGCGCGCAAACGGCGGGCTTATTTAACTACTCCGGGCCAGCCAAAACCGGCACTGCCGACGGTGAGTTTCTGGTGCAGGCAGGCGGTTTGTTTAACGTGTCGTTAGGGGAGGTGCGCGGCGTGCAGGCAGCCGGTCTGTTTAACGTAGCCCGGAATGTGCGCGGGGTGCAGCTAGCGGGCTTGCTCAATATTGCCGACTCAGTGAACGGCGTGAGCCTGGCTCCGCTGAACCTGGTGCGCCACGGCTACCACCGGCTGGAGCTTACCAACTCGGAAACCTGGCTGGCCCAGGCCAACCTGAAACTGGGCGGTTCGCCCCATTTCTATACTTTTTTTACCGGCGCCATTCAGCCCGGCAGCGCCAGCAAGCGGCGCTGGGGCCTGGGTTACGGCGTGGGTTCTGAAGTGCTGGCTTCGCATCGGTTTAGCTTCACGCTCGATGCGGTGGCCGTGCAGGTGAGCGAGGAGCCCAATGGCTGGACCGATTACCTGAACCTGCAAAACCAGTTTCGCTTGCTGATGGGATATTCCCCGTTTCGGGCCGGCGGACGGGTGCGCGTGGTGGCTGGGCCCGTGCTCAGCATCCTGGTAACTCAGCGCTACGATGCCGAGCTGGGCGGTATCGGCTCGGGCCTGACCGAAGGCCGCACGCTGTTGCTCGACGAAGGCAACGCCTCTAGCCGCGTGTTGGGCTGGGTAGGTTACACCACCGGCATTCGTTTTTAGGTAGCACACTGTACGGAACAGGCGCCAACGCCAGCGGCCCGGCCTGTGCCAGCGTTAGTGGCAAAAGACCGGGCCGCTTTGGGCGTTAAAACAAGCTAGTGCGCTACGCTGGCCGCTACGCCTTTGCCACCTTTCGTGGCCGCAAGCTTGCGCGGGTTGGTGGTTTTGGCGGGCGGGGGCGTGTAGCTGTACTGCTCCACCCAGTCGTGAATCAGCTCCAGGGCCTTAGGAGCGAAAGTGGCCTGCTGGCGCCCGTCGATGATGGGCCACTGGTCGGGGTCGGACTGAAACCAGTGGTTGGCACCGATGAGTTTCGACACGAAGACCGAACGGTTGCCGTTCGTTTTCAATCCTTTTTGCAGCGCCGGCAGGTTTTTATTGGCCGCCACCAGCAAGTCGTTCGTGCCGTTGAGCACCATCACCGGGCATTTCACTTTCTTCAGGGAGCTGCGCGGGTCGAAATCAATGAAGTAGCGGTACCACGGCGAGGTCAGCTGGTTGGCGCGGGCATGCAGCATGGAGAAATCCATGTCGGCGTTACCAATGCGCATCATGGCCGATACCTTGGCGCGGGCCAGGTTGTTGTCGGGCGTTTGGCGAATAACATCCAGCATTTGCTGGTGAAACTTCAGCGCGTTCAGCACCTGGTTGGGGTTGGCCCCAATCATGCGCAGGATTTCCACCTGCTGCCGCTTCAGAATTTCCTGGCCCGGCAAGCCGTATCCGGCCAGGGAAACGATGTAATTGGGGGCGTTTTTCTCGCTGGCGGCCAGCAGGGCCACGTTAGCGCCCTCGCCGTGCCCAATCATGCCCACCTGCGTTTTATTGATCTTGTAGTGGGCCCGCAAAAAGCCCATAGCCGCTTGGGCGTCGCTCACGAGGTCGGCAGTGGTGGCAGAGGCGTAGTTGCCAGTGGATTTGCCCACGCCCCGGTCGTCGTAGCGCAGCACCGCAATGCCGCGGCGGGTGAGGTAGTCGGCCAGAATGCCAAACATCTTGAAGTTATCCACGGTAGCGTCGCGCTCCTGCGGGCCCGAATCCGAAACCAGCACCACGGCCGGAAACGGCCCTTTGCCTTGCGGCATGGTAAGCGTACCGGTAAGGCGGATTTTATCTACTTTATTAGGCACCACCACCTCTTCCTCCCGGTAAGGGGGCTTGGCGCGGAAGTTGGCGGCCGTTAGCTTGGTAATGTGGTTTTCGAGCACCACGTTTGCCTTTATACCGGGCTGATACCACACGCCGGTCATCTTCTTCTTATCGGCGCTGAGCTGGCCCACAAAACGGCTGCCGGCTTCGGGAATGCGCAGCGTCACTTCGCTGCCACGCACCTCTACTTTGGTAAGCATGCGGCTGATTTGCTGCGACGGCACATCGAGCGTGGCGTGCAGCGTGCCGTTCGAGAGCGGAACAATAGTCAGGGCCAAGTCCCAGGTGCCACTAGGCACGCGGAAAAGGCCTTTCCAGTAGCCGTCCAGCGACGAATTGGCTTTAACAGGGGGCGCCGCTACCGCCTCAGCCACGGCCAGGAGCAGGCAGAATACTAATTGAATGCGTAAAAAAATCTTCATAAAGTTACAAAAAAGGTGGGCGGTATGTCGATTGGGTGAATATTCGGCTCGAAGAATACCAAATTTACGCAAACCAACCGAGGCCACATACGGTAGGCTTTAATTATAGTTAGCCTCGAATCCTGCGTGTTATACCTTTGTGCTCTGCTAATTTTACCCGATGCCTCACCAATTACGTCTTTTCCTCCGCTTGGCGGTGGGTTGCTGGCTGTTTTTGCTGGCTTCGATGGCGCAGGCCCAGCCGGCGGTTAACTCCCAGCAATGGGCCAAGGCCGTGGCCGCTTTTGCCCGCCAGGACAGCCTCACGCCCCCGCCGCTGGGTGGTATTGTGTTCACGGGCAGCTCTACCATTCTGGCGTGGCGCACCCTGGCCGCCGATTTCCCCAATCGTGCGGTGCTCAACCGCGGCTTTGGCGGCTCGCAAACGCCCGACGTCAGCTACTTCTTCGAGCAGCTCATTGTGAAGTACCAGCCCCGGCAGGTGGTGCTTTACGAAGGCGACAACGACCTCGTGTACGGCCAAACCCCCGACCAGGTGTACGACGCCTTCCGCGACTTTGCCCGCCGCATGCGCCGCGAGTTGCCCCAGGCCAAGCTGCTGTTTTTGGCCATCAAGCCCAGCCCTTCGCGCTGGAGCGCCTGGCCGCAAATGAAGGAAACCAACCGTCGCATTCGGCGCTACTGCCGCTGGCACCGCCACCAGCAGTACGCCGACGTGGCCACGCCCATGCTGGGCCCCAACGGCAAGCCTCGCCCCGAACTGTACCGCGCCGACAGCCTGCACATGACGCGCCCCGGCTACGAAATGTGGACCAAGATTGTGGAGCCGTATTTGGTGAAGTAGCCAGCACTAGCTAAAAACTAGTAGAAATGCCAGTGAATTAATACTTCGTTGCCGATTCACCGGGTTCAGCAGCAACGGTAGCAGCGGGACAGTGAAGTTCTAACAATTCCCTCAACGGGGTACCAAGGCATTGTAAAGGCACGAACTCAAATTCTACCGTGCCCTCTTGACAATAACGGTTTACAGCGAATAGAGCTTCTGTTCTAGACCAGGAAGCTCGTGCAGCGGGCTTGCAAGACCACAAGTGTATGGGTAGTGCAGCCTCATCAGAGGCTGGATCTGAAGAGCCGTTGGTTCTAAAATCGAAAAACGAGACAACTTGCTGCTTCCAAACGAACATAAGGCGCTTGCGCCCATCAGGTACACTTGGGCCTTCCCATGCAAACCCAATCATAATACTTATAGAACGGCTTTGTTCGTGTTCCGTGAAGTAGTACACACTATCCCATGGAAAGGACGTTAGGCTATCAAATCGAATAACCTCATAGTCGTGGGTTTGTGTGGCTACATGACTTAATGAACGACGGAACGCGGCCTCAAACTCCTGATTTTGGCGAGTGGCGGGAGTGCTACAGCAGCAACACAGATTGCCTACAATAAGCCAGAAAAGGTGCTTTTTCATCCGGACCTAAAGTAGCGACAAAAAAAGTCGTTGAGTGCAAGCGCCTATTGCACTAGTGTTTTTCCGGTCTGATTCAGCGCATTGACGTTGTTAATTCAGCCGGCCGTAGTAAATCAGGTCTACCACTTCACCCGCCGTCGTTTTGTAGTCGCGGCGAATTACGCCTTCCACCTCAAAGCCGGATTTTTCCGCCACGCGCCTGACAGCTGTGTTGCTCTCGTGTGTGCGCAGAAACAGCTTCTGAAACTTGAACTCGGCGAAGCAATAGTCGCAGAAGAGGCGGAACGCTTGGGTAGCCACACCCTGGCCGGCCGCATCGGCGTCCATGTAGCAGCCCACTTCCGATTTCGGAATGTTCCAGTCGATGTTCTTCAGGTCGAGGAAGCCGATGAATCGGTTGGTAGCCTCGTCGAGGATGACGAAGGGCAGGTAAGTTTTGGCTTGGCGGCGTTCGGCAATGTCGGCCAGGAAATCCTGGGTATCGGCAAGGGTGCGGGTGCGCGACACGGTGCCGGTGAAGAACTGCTCCAAGCGCGGGCGGTTGCGCTCCACCATCTCAAAGTAGGGGTGGAGGTCGGCTGGGGTTAGCGGGCGGATGCGGTAGTGGGCAAAGTGCAGGTCGGTCATAGCTTGGGCGGCGGGCGGGCTAGTGCTGGGAAAGTACGGCTAATGCCTCGGCCGTAGAGCCAACGAAGTTGATGTGCCGGGCCTTGTTGCTCTCGCCAATAAAGTCCTGCAGGCTTTTGCTGGCGTACTGGGTAAAATCACCCACCACGGCCAGCCGAACCCGGTAGGTGGAGAACTTCTGCAGGATTTCGCCGGCTATGCCGGTTTTCAGATCGAAGAAAGCCGGGGTGATGTTCGCCTGGTGCAGGATGATGCTGTCGTAATTCTGGTAATACAGGTTGCCGAGTAAATCAACACCGTCGGCTGCGGTTTTGATTACCAAATCAGAAGAAAGTACTTCGGTAATTTGGATGCCGCTGATGGTATGGGTGTTGATTTCCATAAGGGTACTCCTGGATACGCTGGTGCCTTTTTTTAGTGACTATAGACAATTCCTAAGGAGCCTCTGGTCATAGACCTTTCAAAACGTTGCCCTACTCTATAGTCGTTTGTAGGGACAGTTAGGTTAATGTTTTCTTTTGTGCTGTCGAGGTTTATAAAAACAGCGTATGAGTTCAAGGGCTTTTTCTTTTCTGGGTAATCTAATTCGCTTATCGTGCCTCTTAATACGACTTTCTCTTGATTACCAATTTGGGCGTTCCAAAGGATGATAAAACCTTGGGTAGATACTGTAAAAACCATAATAAATACGAGTAGTATGGCTACTGAGCCTAATATCTTTCTCCATATGGCCTGCTCTGTCCCTTTGAGAAATACAACATAATATGACAAAGCAACGCCTAATACAGCAGATGGTATTATAAACCACTTGAAAGAGAGGTGAAGTGCTTTCTGGCTTTCCGCATATTCATAAAAATATACTCCCCAGCTACCAACAAAGAAATAGAGCAGGAAGAAGGTAATGATTTTTAGGTCAGTTCTGGTCATTGTATTTAGCTGTAGTTGACGAGCCTTCGGGCGTAGACATGCTACTTTGTCTATGCTTGCAAAGGCAGGCGTTTGAAAGAGCTTCCTCTTCACTGCTTGACATTATGCGCAGCCGAAAGGCTGCATGGATTTGACATCTCAGCTCGACTGACGCAAAATACTTATTTGGGTGTGTTTATTGTTCATACTTTAACCCAAATTTATTGCACCAGTATTCGAATAATGTGTTTCCGTAAACAATAATGTCGCTGCCCCAAATAGATAACACCGGTGATTTGGTTTTGTCTTTTAGAACCACAAGTGCTCTATGACCATATAAGGGGACAAAGCCTTCTATTTCGCAGTTAAATTCATTAATATTCAAAGCTTCCTTAGCATCCTCGATGTAATCATGTGCTTCTTTAATAAGCCATTTTGTTTGCTCTAAATCATCTGGATATTTATAGCATCTTCTTTGGAATTCTCTTTCGTCTTTTTTTTGTCAGGGTTAATGGAAATATGATCTTTGTCGAACCCGTTGATAGTTTTCAACATCTCATAGTAATCTTTTGGTAAAGAAAATCCAAAATGTTTTTCAAGTTCTTTTATTTCTTCTGTGCTCAAACCTGTATTCCACTTTGTATTTTTTTGCTCTTGGAAGCCCCAAACGTTTACGTAATTAACCTCTATTTTTTCAAATTTTTCTTCGGATTTCTTTTTAAATGTTTTCCAATCGTTTCTTTTCATGATTTTGTCAATTATACCTAACATCTGAGTTTGTGAAACAATCAAAGCTACCGAGTTTCGGGAGCCACCGTCCTATTCATGATCAACCTTTGGCAAGGCCACTGATGTTGGCACGGCTCTCGAAGGCCAGAAGAAACTCCAGTATAAGCTAATCCGCCATAACCTACCCACCCAACCCCGTTCCCGTCGTACCTTCGGCAGTCCCAACCGGCTAAAGCCATTAGCCGAAACCTTCCCGGCCGGATTGGGTGTTAGCAGATTCTATGGCCCAGGATAACCTGCAGGTAGCCGCTCCGGCTGCCGACCCAATTGACCAGCTCGACCCGCGCGAATTCATCATCATCAAGAACGCGCGCGTGCATAACCTCAAGAACCTGAGCGTGGCCTTTCCGCGCAACAAGTTCATCGTTGTCACGGGCCTCTCGGGCTCGGGCAAATCGTCTCTAGCCTTCGATACGCTATATGCCGAAGGCCAGCGCATGTACGTGGAAAGCCTGAGCAGCTACGCTCGCCAGTTTCTGGGGCGCATGGACAAGCCCGATGTGGACTACATCCGCGGCATTTCGCCCGCCATTGCCATCGAGCAGAAGGTTACGGTGCGCAACAACCGCTCGACGGTGGGCACCAGCACCGAGATATACGATTACCTCAAGCTGTTCTTCGCCCGCGTGGGCCGCACCTACTCGCCCGTTTCGGGCCGCGAGGTGCGCAAAGACACCGTGAGCGACGTGGTCGACTTCCTCTTCACCCTGCCCGCCGACACGCGGGTAATGGTTATTGCGCCGCTCATTCCGGCCGAAGCGGGCCGCCCGCTGCGCAAGGAGCTGGATTTGCTCTTGCAGAAAGGCTACTCCCGCGTGCTCATCAACGGCGAAATGGCCTTCATCGAAGACCTGCTGGCCGAGGGCAAACCCGAGCCCCAGGGCGAGGTGCAGATCATGATTGACCGGGCCGTGATTCAGCCCGACGACGAGGACCTGCAGTTTCGCCTCTCCGATTCGGTGCAAACCGCCTTTTTCGAGGGCCACGGCACGTGCGTTGTAAAGTTGTCAGTTGTTAGTTCTCAGTTGTCAGAAGGGGGAAATCAGAACAATACTGACAACTCACGACGGGCAACTGACAACCAACTCGAAACCCGCACCTTCTCCGACCGCTTCGAGCTGGACGGCATGAGCTTCGAGGAACCCACCGTCAACTTCTTCTCGTTCAATAACCCCTACGGCGCCTGCCAGCGCTGCGAAGGCTACGGCTCGGTGCTTGGCATCGACCCCGACCTCGTTATTCCCGACAAAACCCTGACGGTGTACGAGGGCGCCGTGGCCCCTTGGCGTACCGAAAAGCAGAGCGAGTGGCTGAAGCCGCTGCTGAAAAACGGCATCCGCTTTGACTTTCCCATTCACCGGCCCTACAACGAGCTAACTGAGGCCGAGCAGCGCCTGTTGTGGGAAGGCAACAAGCACTTCGACGGCCTGAATGCCTACTTCGAGTGGGTACAGACGCAGACCCACAAGATTCAGTACCGGGTGCTGCAAAGCCGTTACCGCGGCCGCACCGTGTGCCCCGAGTGCCGCGGCACCCGCCTGCGCAAAGACGCGCAGTACGTAAAAGTGGCCGACAAGAACATTGCCGACCTGGTGCTGCTGCCCATCCGCGAAGCCAAGGAGTTTTTCGAAAACCTGAGCTTGTCGGCGCACGATATGTCGGTATCCGAACGCTTGGTAACGGAGGTGCACAACCGCCTGAGCTACCTCGTGCGCGTGGGTTTGGGCTACCTCACGCTGAACCGCTTGTCGAATACGCTTTCGGGCGGGGAGTCGCAGCGCATCCAGCTGGCTACCTCGCTCGGCTCGGCGCTGGTGGGCTCCATGTACGTGCTCGACGAGCCCAGCATTGGCCTGCACCCCAAGGACGGCGAGCAGCTGATTGGGGTATTGCGCTCCTTGCAGCAGCTCGGCAACACCGTGGTGGTGGTGGAGCACGAGGAGAAAATGATGGAAGTAGCCGATCAGATCATCGACATCGGGCCGGAAGCCGGTTCCGGCGGCGGTAACCTGATGTTCCAGGGCACTTACCAGGAGTTGCTGCAGGACACCAATACTTATACCGGGCAGTACCTGAGCGGCAAAATGGCCGTACCGGTGCCCAAGGTGCGCCGGCCCTGGCGCAACTCCATCGAGGTAATAGGCGCCCGCGAAAACAACCTGAAGAACCTCACGGTGAAGTTTCCGCTGGGTGTTATGACGGTGGTAACGGGCGTGTCGGGCTCGGGCAAGTCTACGCTCATTAAGCGCATTCTGTACCCGGCGCTGGCCCGGCAGCTCGGCGGCACGTCGTCGGAGAGCATGGGCAAGTTCGACAAGCTGGGCGGCGACTTCTCTCTGGTAACCCACGTGGAGTTCGTCGACCAGAACCCCATCGGCAAGAGCAGCCGCTCGAACCCCGTGACCTACGTGAAGGCCTACGACGCCATTCGCACGCTGTTTGCCGACCAGCCGCTGGCTAAGGCGCGCGGCCTGAAACCCTCGCACTTCTCCTTCAACATTGAGGGCGGCCGTTGCGAAGTGTGTCAGGGCGAAGGCCAGGTGAAGATTGAAATGCAGTTTATGGCCGATATCTACCTGACCTGCGAGGCCTGCAACGGGCGCAAGTTCAAGCAGGATATTCTGGAGGTGAAGTACAAGGACAAAGGCATTGATGAGGTGCTGGAGCTGACGGTGGAAGACTCGCTGGGCTTCTTCGCCGAGCACCCCAAAGTAGCTGAGCGCCTGAAGCCGCTCAACGACGTGGGCCTGGGCTACATTCGCCTGGGGCAGTCGGCCAACACGCTTTCGGGTGGCGAAGCGCAGCGCGTGAAGCTGGCCTCGTTCCTGACCAAAGGCGCCACGCTGCAGTCGGATAAAATCCTGTTCGTGTTCGACGAACCCAGCACCGGCCTGCACTTCCACGACATCAATAAGCTGCTCACGGCCCTAAACGCGCTGGTGGAGCAAGGCAACTCGGTGCTCATCATCGAGCACAACATGGACATCGTGAAGGCCGCCGACTGGGTCATCGACCTCGGGCCCGAAGGCGGCCTCAACGGTGGCCACCTGCTCTTCGAAGGCACGCCTGAGGATTTTGCCAAGCAGAAGGACACCAACGACACGGCCCGGTTCTTGGCCGAGAAGCTGTAAGAAAAGCGCTATTCAGGCGTTGCCAAGCGGAGCGGAAGTACTTTCCGCTCCGCTTTTTTGTGTTTGTATGATGGGTAACCGCTCCTTACTTTGCTTGACAGCCAGCCTCGGTACTTCGTTTGCAGCTCACGCTCAAACCCCAACCGACAGCTTGCCCAGGCGGTTTAACATTCTGGGTGAGCCGCACTTGGTGCCGCGCGTGGGCGTGGCGCTGCAAAAGCAGATGGCAGTGGAAGTGGGCCTTATTCGCCACCGGGTGCGGTACCAGACGCTGGGCAACAGCAGCCGCGGCCTGTACGCTGCCGCCGATATTGTGCCCGGCCGCCGGCTCGTCGTGGGGCCCAAAGTAGGCGGCAGCTTCGGGGCTAACGCTGCCAGCGCCGATATTTCCCTGGTGTATTACACTGACTTCAAGCGCCGGCAGCTCATGCTCACGCCGGCCGTGGGAGTGGGGCTCATAGGCTTCGCGAATCTGTTGTACGGGTACAATATTCCCCTCACGGGCCGGCAATTAACCGAAGTAGGCGGGCACCGGGTGTCACTGGTAGGCAATCTGAATTTCCGGGCGCCGAAAGAATACGACCAGTTGGTGGAAAGCCGCCGGCGCTAGAAACGACCCGAGCGGAACACCGGAAAAGTGCGTCATCGGGAGTGTTACGTAATAATACGGTAAACTAGCGGAGCCCATTAAGCTGAAGGAGCGGCCTGCAGCGTTAAATCTAACGCCCACAGCAGTTTCGTAAGCTTGACCTACTCTCCCCGCTCCATGTCCTCCATCGTTTCCCCTGTGGCGCGTCGTCGCCGTTCGTCCCGCTCATCTTCGTACACGTATTTATGGCGTTGGGTGGCTGCCCTGGCCGTACTAGCCGATATCGGCGTGAATTACTGGTGGAACGCCTTCCCTCCCAACGGCCAAACCATGGGTCGGGTGTCGGCCAAATACCCCACGCTGCTTACGCCGGCCGGCTACGCGTTTAGCATCTGGGGGCTGATCTTTCTTTCGTTGGCGGCTTATTCGGTATGGCAGCTGCTGCCGCCCCAGCGCCGCCAGCCCTTGGCCGATGCCGTGGCGCAGCCCTTGGCCGTGGCCGCGGCCAGCACCGGCGCGTGGGTGGTGGCGTTCAGCTACGAAGAAATTGGGGTTTGCATGGGCCTGATGCTGCTGGCCCTGGGCGCGCTGATTCTGGCCTACGGCCTGGCGCGGAAGCTGGTGCTCAGCGGCAAGGCTCCTGCGGCGGCCAGCTGGCCTTTTGCGCTGTTCCTGGGTTGGATTTCGGTGGCCACGGTCATTAACGCAACGCTGGTACTGCGTGAGCTGGATATAACCAGTCCGCCCAACATTACGGTGCTCTTAACCGCGGCGCTGATGGCGGTAGTGGTGGTGGTGGGAGTGGTAGTGAGCCGGGTTTTTCAAGACTGGGTGTACCCGCTGGTGCTCGTGTGGGCCTTCGGCGGCATTTGGGTAGCGCGCCACCTCGATGTACCCGAACTGGGCTGGGCCGCTTTGGGCGGGGCGGTGTTGCTGCTCATAAGTGCCGCGCAGCAAGCCCGCGCCCGGTAGCGTCCCGAAACGGGCGGAGTGGTACCTTGCGGGCCGTTTCCCTAACCCACTCCCCAATTCGCAACTATGCGCAAGAACATCGTCGCCGGCAACTGGAAGATGAACATGACCCTCCAGGACGGCCAGGCCCTGGTATCGGAAATCGTGAACATGGTGCAGGACGAAACCACCGGCTCGGCCGTGGAAGTAGTTATTGCCCCGCCGTTCCCGCTGCTGCCCATTATCTGGCGTATGCTGCCCGAGGGCGGCCGCCTGCACCTGGGCGCGCAAAACTGCCACCAGAAGGAGAACGGCGCCTTTACCGGCGAAGTATCGGCCAAGCTGCTGGCTTCGGTGGGCACCGAGTACGTTATTCTGGGTCACTCCGAGCGCCGTCAGTACTTTGGCGAAGACGACGAGCTGCTGAGCCAGAAGCTGAAAGCGGCGCTGGCCGCCGGCCTGAAACCCATCTTCTGCGTGGGCGAGTCGCTGGACACGCGCGAGTCGGGCGACACGTTTAAGTACATCGAAAGCCAACTGAAAAACGGCTTGTTTCACCTCTCAAACGAGGAGTTCGAGCAGGTGGTGGTGGCTTACGAACCCATTTGGGCCATCGGTACCGGTAAAACGGCCACCAGCCAGCAGGCACAGGAAGTGCACGCCTTCATTCGCGAGCAAATTGCCCGCGCCTACGACGCCGAGGCGGCCATGAACACCACGATTCTGTACGGCGGCTCGGCCAATGCTCAGAACGCCCGCGAGCTGTTCAGCCAGCCCGATGTAGACGGCGGCCTTATCGGTGGCGCTTCGCTTAAATCCCGCGACTTTACCGACATCATCAAGTCGTTCTAGAAAAGCTGAACCGCGGTGCTATATTCGCCGACGCCCTTATAAACTGGTTTTGATGTAGTAAGATGCGTTACTAAATCGTTGAAAATCGATTTTAGTAAATCTATTTACTATAAGCAATAAACGGCTTTTGCGGCTTGCAAAGCATCATAAGCGAACCAAACTTCTGGGTCCGGCGTCTGCTTACCACACGCTGCTTTATCTTCTTCATGTTTCTGACCACTCTCGTTTCGGCTTTGCTTTGGTGGCACCAGCCTGCGCCGGCCAGCGCTACCGTGCTGCCGGCTGCGGTAGCCAGGGGCTATGCCGATCCGTGTAAAATCTACGGCAGCATCTACATCGAGCGTGACCCGCGCCGCCGCGGCTACTGCAACGCCACGGTGTATGTGGAGCAGCAGGAAGCCTTTGCCAGCCTCGTGGTGTACGACGAAGCCAACAAGCTTTTCGCCGATAAGGCGGGCTTGTGGTACCGCACCGACGCCCGCGACTTTGCCGATTTCACCGTGTTCATTACCGACAACCGCGCCATAGCCGACTTCGGGATTTACTACACCAAGTCCCGCTCGTTTGCCGGGTGCCGCCAGAACTGAGCACTCTACAACCCGAGACGCAACGCCCCTGAACTTTACCTGATGAGGTTGGTCCAGGGGCGTTGATCTTTTCGTTTCTCGCTGAGCCGCAGCAGCCCGTATTTTCCTGCGAAATTGCAGCCGCTTAGAGTAGCTGCTTAACCTTTCCTCCCGCATGGATTTCATTGAATTGCGCGTAACCGCGCCAGCCGACCTGTCCGATATTCTCATTGCCGAACTCGGTCAACTCAGCTTCGACACCTTCGAGGAAAACGAGCAGGGTTTCTGCGCCTACGCCAACGAAGATGGCTTCGACAAAGACGCTACGCAGGCCATCATCGATAAGTACGCCCACTGGCCCGGCGGCATGCCCGTGGCCGAAAGCCGGGTAATTACCCGCCAGAACTGGAATACCGAGTGGGAAAAGAACTTCGAGCCGCTGGTGATTGGCGAGAAGGTATCGGTGCGGGCGCCGTTCCACCCCGAGCGGCCCGATTTGCAGTACGACATCGTGATTATGCCGCGCATGTCCTTCGGGACCGGCCACCATAACACCACGGCGCTCATGATTGAGAACCAGCTGACGGTAGACCACCAGGGCAAACGCGTGCTGGACATGGGCTGCGGCACCGGCATTCTGGCCATTATGGCCGTGCAGCTGGGCGCCGATTACGTGCTGGCCGTGGACGTGGAGCCCTGGACAGCCGAAAACGCCGCCGACAACGCCCTTGAAAACAACGTGCAGGACAAGGTGGAAGCCCGCCTAGGCGACATTACGGCCCTGGAAGGGGAGGAGCCGTTCGATCTGATTCTGGCCAACATCAACCGCAACGTGCTGCTCGACGACATGGGCGCCTACTACCAGTACCTGAAGCCCGGCGGCCCCATCATTTTCTCCGGTTTCTACGAGGAAGACCTGCACCTCATTAGCGAAGCAGCCGAGCGCGCCGGTTTCCGCTACGATTCGCACCGCACCCGCAACCACTGGGTATCGGCCATCTTCACGAAGAGCTAATACGGTCGAGTTTTTCCCGGTTGAACCAGCAGCCCGACGTTTCCTGTTTGCAGGGCACGTCGGGCTGCTGCTTGTGCATCCTAGGGCGCGTTGGCGTGTGTCTTTGGAAAGAGCCGGTGGTGCTTTTTGAAGCCGCTGCAAGCGGCCCGCGCGCAGGGCAGCAACGCTTCGGAATAATTTAGGTTTGAATTTTGCTCAAAACCTCCATTTACAAGCGGTTAAGCCGCAATGCCGCACAAATGCGGCGAATTTTAACGAAATTGTAGGCGCCTCATTCCGCCCTGAGGACTTTTCTATGAAGCAATTCTTCTCTTGGGGGCTCGGCCTGTTGCTGGTGCTTGGTTCTGCCGCGAGCAGCCAGGCCCAAACGCAGCCCGCCGCTCCCACCGCCGCGCCCCGACCCGCCATTGGGGCCAAATACAGCTCCGACCCCGAGAAATTCATTGGGGAGATGGTGGCCGTTATGGCTTCCACCAAAAACGCGCCGGCCATTGCCACCACCGAGCAGCTGCGGCAAGTGTGGGCCACCAACAAGCTGACCACCACCCAGCAGGCCAAATTTATTGCGCTGGTGCAGCAGATGCAGACCCGCAAGCTGAAGCCGCGTCCCGTAATGGAGGCGTTTTTTGGCATGGTGGTAGCCGCTAAGCAAGGCCCGAACGCGCTTAACGATCAGCAGACCGATGAAATGCTGGCCGTAACGGGCAAAGCGTTGGTACCCGATAACCTGAAGGACCTGCAAACCTTCATTACCACTACCACCGAATTCCTGAAGGGGCGTACGGTCCACAACTCGCGCTACAGTCGCCTGCGCATGGTGGGCGGTACCGTGTCGTTTGCCTATAACGATACCGATTACCCCGTGCCGGCCGGAGGAACGCCTAGCGGAGGCGGTTGGGGCGAGCCAGCCAAGCCCGAGCCCAAGCCCGCCGAGCCCGTAAAGGCCGCACCGAAACCGGCCGCGGCTGCCAAGGCCCCTGCCAAGAAACCCGTAGCCAAAGCCGCGCCGGCCAAAAAGAAAAGCAGCGGCTGGGACGACTGGGACTCCGGTAGCTGGGACACCGGAGGCTGGGGCGCTTCGTCGGACGACGGCTGGGGGGCGCCAGCTAAAAAGAAAGCTCCCGCCAAGAAAACCACCACTACCGCCAAAACGCCAGCCAAGCCAGCCGAGAAAACCCAGGCTGTAAAGGAGGCTGAAAAGCTGTTTGAAACGAAACCGGTAATTACCGAGCCCGCAGCCCCCGCCTACATGGACACCTACTCACCGCCGCCCACCAAAGGGCCGGTGTTGGTGCTGAAGGACGTGGATCTGGTCATTGGTACCAGTTACGACTCGGTGGTGATTCGCAAAACCAGCGGCTCCATGGTGCCCGGCACCAACCGCTTTGTGGGTTCCGGCGGCACCTTCGACTGGACGCTGAACAACAACCCGCTGTCGGCGCAGCTGACGAATTACGATTTCGACGTTACCAAGCCCGAGTTTAAGGCCGAGCCCGTAACGCTTACCTACGCGGCCGTGCTGGAAGCGCCCATTCGCGGTGCGCTGGCTTACAAGAGCGTGCAGAAAAAAGGCGGCGGCGACACCGGTTACCCCCGTTTTGTGTCGCTCACCAACGATGCCCGCGTGAAGAACATCGGCGACAACATCCGCTACAACGGCGGTTTCTCGCTCACGGGCGCCCGCATGTTCAGCTCGGCCCTCGACGGGTCGTTGTCGCGCATTACGGTGGAGCTCGACGGCAAGCCGCGCTTTAAGGCCTCATCGCGCAATTACCAGCTCGGCGATACGCTTATTGCGTCGAACCGCGCTGCCATTACCATTTTTCAGGGCGCCACCGACTCCGTAACGCACCCCGGTGTAAAGCTGAAGTTCTCCAAGCTGCGCCAAGTGCTTATGTTGGCTCGCGAGGAAGGCCTGTATAAAACCACGCCCTACTACGACTCTTACCACCAGATGGAATTGTCGGCGGAGCTGCTGACGTGGAACCTGAAAACGCCCAACATCGACTTCCGCACCCTCACGGCTAAAAACCAGGTGTCGGCCAATTTCGAGTCGAAGGAATTCTATACCAACACCCGCTACCAGCAGATCAAGGCCATCAATAAGATGCACCCTTTGCAAATGGTGGTGGGCTATTACCAAACCCATGACAACCCCAAAACCTTCGCGGTGCAGGACATCGTGGAGGCCTTGCAGCTCAAGGAAGCCAACGTGCGCTCGGCCATTTCGGGCCTGGCCCGGGATGGGTACGTGTCCATTAACCCGGTAAGCAACGAAGTGTCGCTGCTGCCCAAGGCGCTGCACTACGTAAACTCGTCGCGCGGAAAAAAGGACTACGACCACATTGCCATCAAGTCCCTGTCGCCGGCGGGCCATAACGCCACCCTGAACCTGCAGAACAACGTGCTGCTGGTGCGCGGCGTGGACAAATTCGCCTTCTCCGACGACTCGGTGACGGTGTACGTAAAGCCCGACTCGGCGCTGGTACGCATTCAGAAAAACCGCAACATCGACTTTGGTGGTACGGTGGTAGCCTCCGCCTTTATTTTCAAGGGCAAGGAGTTCAAGTTTGACTACAATGGATTCTTCATTGACATGTTCAAAATTGACTCCATCATCGTGAAGGGCAAGGGCTCGAAGGGCTCGGTTATGCGCACCCGCAAGGAGGCCGACTTTGCCCTGACCAACAAAAGCCGCCACTCCACGGGCCGCCTCTACATTAACGCCCCGAACAACAAATCGGGCCGTAAGAAACTGGGCGCGTACCCTTCGTTCGACGCTACCACCGGCGCCTACGTGTTCTTTAACAAGCCCGAAGTATTGGGCGGCGCCTACGACACCACGGTGTATTTCGACATTCCGCCCTTTAAGCTCGACTCGCTCAACAACGCCAACCGCGCCGCGGTGGGCTTCAAGGGTACGTTTGTGACGAGCGGCATTATGCCCGACTTCAAAACCAAGCTCACGCTGCAGGACGACGGCTCCCTGGGCTTCGTGTACAACGTGCCCAAGGAAGGCTTTCCGCTGTACGGTGGCAAAGGCCGCCTGTACAACCAGGTGAAAATGAGCAACCGCGGTATTCAGGGCGACGGACAGATTGACTACCTCTCGGGCAACCTCAAAAGCGACCAGTTCATTTTCTACAAAGACTCCGTGGTGACGGTGGGCAAAACCGCCACCATTAAGGAGGGCCCGTTGAACGGCGCCGAATACCCGAAAGTGGCCCTCGTGCAGGGCTACCAGATGAAGTGGGTGGTGAAAGCCGACTCCATGTACCTGAGCACCCCGCCCGGCGGCGAAGCCATGCGCTTCTACGACGGCACGTATCAGTACAAAGGCATGGCGGCACTCACGCCCAAAGGCCTGTTTGGCACGGGCCGTATGGAAAGCACGCAGTCGGTTATCCGTTCCCCCTCGTTCACTTTCCTGCCTACCGAGTACAAGGGCGGCAAGGCCACGGTAAGCATCAAGTCCTCGGAGCCGAACAAGCCCGCCGTTACGGCCAACGACGTAGCCTTTAACTACAACATCAAGCGCAGCTACGCCGACTTCACCCGCGAGGAAGGCATGACCAAATCGGCTATCGAGTTGCCGTACTCGCAGTACCGCACTTCGCTGAGCGGCGGCCGCTGGGACTTCAAGAAGAAAACCGTGCAGCTGCGTGTAGCGCCGGGTCAGGACTCGACCCGCGCCTACTTCTACTCCACCAAAGCCGACCAGAAGGGCCTGCGCTTCCGCGCAGCTACGGGCATGTACGACCTGAACAAGTACCGCCTCGTGGCCAACGGGGTGCCGTACATTGCCTCGGCCGATGCCTGGATTGAGCCTGATTCCAACCGCGTGTACGTGCTGCCGAATGCCGAAATGAAGGCCTTCCAGAACGCCGGCATTGTGATGGACACCCTCACCAAGTACCACAAGCTCTACAAGGGCGAAATCAAGGTGCTGAGCCGGGCCGCGTTCATGGGCAACGCGGTGTACAACTACAAAACGCCCACCGACTCCTTCGCCATCAAGTTTGCCAACTTTACCGTTGACTCCGCTGCCGTGGCGGGCGGGGGCAAAGCCGGCAAGAAAAAGGGCTTGTTAAGCAAGGGCGGCGACGAAACGACCTTCTCACCACCCACGCTGGCCAAGGCCGATATCAAGGCGGCCGACAAATTCCGCATTGCGCCCCGCATTCAGTACCGCGGCGGGGTAGTCATGAATTCGCAGCGCCGCGGCTTTGCTTTCGACGGGCAGGCCCGCCTGGAGTTCAGCAAGGCCACCACAGCCGCCGACTGGTTCCCGGTGCAGGACAGCATCGACTCGCAGCTGGTAAAGATTAAACTCAAGGAGCCCAAAGCCGAGGACGGTACGCCGCTCATAACCGGCCTGTACCAGAACGAAGGCACAGGCAAGCCCTACCCGCTGTTTGTGGCCACCAAGCCCAACGTGACCGACGGCAACCTGTTCCAGGTAGACGGCACGCTGACATATGACCCCAAAAAGCGCATTTACAGCATCAGCAAGCACGATGCGCTGAACCAGGAAATTTACGAGGGCAACGTACTGGCGGTAAACGACTCGACGGCCCAGCTGGACTTCCGCGGCAAACTGAACTTCATTGGTTCTAACAAAGACTACACGCTGGAAGCCTCGGGTGTGGGCAAAGCCAAACCCGACTCGAACCGCTACCAGGTGGATGCCATGTTGGCCTTCGATTTCAACTTCCCCGAAAAGGCAATGGAGGCCATGGCCCTGGACATGGCCAAGTACTCGAAAGGCCTGCCCGAAGCCCTGTCGGGCCAGCCCAACGAGCTGTACAAAATGGGTGAGTTTGCGGGCTCGAAAGCCGTGAACGAATACGCCAACCGCAAGGGCGGCTACGTGGCCCTGCAGAAGGTTTCCACCAAGTTTCTGCACGATATCCTGCTCAACCAGGTGCAGCTGGTGTGGAACGAGAAGCACAAGGCCTGGCACAGCGTCGGGAAAATTGGCTTGGTGAGCATCGGCAAGAAGGACATCAACGCCCTCATCGACGGCTACATCGAAATCAAGAAGGAAAGCACCGGCGACGCCGTGGAGCTGTACCTGGAAGCCGACCCCGAAACCTGGTACTACTTTAAGTACGCCGAGAACAAGATGCTGGCCAAAGCCCAGCACGGCGAGTTCGACGAAATTCTGGGTCGCGCTGCCAAAGGCGACTACAACGTGGCCACCGACTACGGCTTCTTCCTCGGCGACGAATCGGAGAAGGTGATGTTCGTGAACCACTTCCGCAAGGATTACCTCGGCCAAACCAAGCCGCTGAAGCAGCAGCCCGCCGCCGCGCGCCCCTCAAACTCGAACTTCGACAGCCTCGACCCGGATGTAGCCAAGAAGAACAAGAAGAAGAAGGACGAGGCGCCGGCCGATGATTTCGGCAACGACCCCGCCGCCGAGCCCACCAAGAAGAAAAAGAAGAAGGACATCGACCCCTACTCCCAGGATGCGCCGGTAGAAGAGCCGGCCAAGGAGTCGAAAAAGGACAAGAAGAAGAAAGAGGAGGCCGCCGCCGCGCCCGCCGACAGCGCCCCGACCGAACCCGCCGCTGAACCGGCCAAAGAGTCGAAGAAGGACAAGAAGAAAAAGGAGGAAGCGGTGCCGGCCGAGGAGCCAGCCAAGCCCGCCGAACCGGCCAAGGAGCCGAAGAAGGAAAAGGAGAAGAAAGCCAAGAAAAAGGAGGACGACCCCTTCGGCGACCAATAACGCGGCTCCGGATTCCCAGCACGCAACGCCACGGCCCTTGGTCGTGGCGTTGTTGCGTTAGCGGCTCACCCAGCGGCTTGCGTATACACCAGCCAGCACGTACACCGCCTATCTTTACCCGCTCCCGTAACCAAACTCCTGCATGAACTTGCCGCTGATCCTCGGCGCCCTCGTGGTGGCTTACCTACTCGGTTCTATTCCCACGGCCCTTTGGGTGGGGCGCCGCTTCTACGGCCTCGATGTGCGGGACCACGGCTCCGGCAACGCGGGCGCCACCAACACCTTCCGGGTGCTGGGCAAGCGCCCCGGCTCGTTCGTGCTGTTCTTCGACGCCTTCAAAGGCTTTGCGGCCGCCTATCTGCTCCCCGCGTTTCTGGTAGCGCAAGGTGCCATTCAGCCCGAGCACGAGGTGTACTACCGCCTGGCCTGCGGCGTGCTGGCCGTGGTGGGCCACATTTACCCGGTGTTTGCGCAGTTCCGTGGGGGCAAGGGCGTGGCCACCATTCTGGGCATGATGCTGGGCGTGGCCCCGGCCACTGTGGCCGTGTGCCTGCTGGTGTTCCTGGCGGTGCTCTTCATCAGTCGCTACGTGTCCTTGAGCAGCATGACGGCCGGCGTCACCTTCGCTTTGTTGCAGCTGCTGCCGCAGTTTCGGCCGCCGCAGCCGTTTCTGGTGTACGTCGGCTTCATCCTCGCCGCGCTACTGATTTACACCCACCGAGCCAATATTGGGCGGCTGCGGGCCGGAACGGAGAGTCGGGTGCCGCTGTTCGGGCGGAAGTAAGGGCCATTATACGACGGGTTGGGAATCCGGATGATGTTGGCGAAACCTGCGGGTTTCGGTGTCAACTTGTGCTTTGTCTTCGTTCATCTGCCGGGCTCACTGCCGCAAGTGCCTTCAGGCCGTGGCTTCGGAAGAAGCCACGGCCTGAAGGCACTTGCGGCAGGTTGGTCTGAAGCCGTTGGAAGCAACTTATTCAATTATCTGTACGGACTCTGCGGCGCCCTCGGCGGGCGGATTCTGGCACGGCCGTCCGTCCGCTATAAGTCGTGCTACTAAGGGAGCCGCGCGGCTCCCAGTCTACCGCACCGCCGGAGCCCCGTGTCCTGAGTATAGGTATTTAGATTTTAATGGCCTCTAAGAGAGATATTTAATTGCTATTACAATTAATAGTAAAACTATTTTTAATGATAGTAGTTCGGCTTTTGAACCTTAAACCCAAACACACGCATGACAAATTTTAAGCCTCTGTTGGTGCTGTTAATGTTGTGGACAGTTGCCGGGGCCGCCGAAGCCCAAACCAAACGCCGCGCCGCTAAAGCCGAGCCTGCGGTGGGCTCACCGGAATGGCGCGCCAGCCACTACGTAGTGGACCGCGACTCGGCCTATGCCGACCCGCGCGTGGCCCTGCGCAAGCTCATGGGCGGCAACCGCCGCTTCGTGGAGGACAAGAGCATCAAGCCCCGCCAGAACCGCTCGGCCATTCTCAGCTCCGAAAAAGGGCAGAAGCCGTTTGCCGTCATCGTGGGCTGCTCGGATAGCCGGGTGCCCAACGAAATCATTTTCGACCAGGGCGTGGGCGACCTGTTCATCATCCGCACGGCCGGGCAGGTATCGGCAGCGGCCTCGTACGGCAGCATCGAGTTTGCCTCAGCCGTGCTGGGTTCTAAGCTGATTGTGGTGCTGGGCCACCAGAAATGCGGCGCCGTGGATGCCGCCATCAAGCGCCCCGACGTGCCGGGCCACATCGTAACGCTGGTCAACAGCATCAAGCCTGCCGCCGAGAAGGCCAAGACCATGGCCGGCGACCCGCTCGACAACGCCGTCCGCCAGAACGTCATCGACCAGGTAAAAGAGATGCGCGACCTGGAGCCGGTGCTGGCCAAACAGTACCGCAACGGCGAAATTTTGATTGTGGGCGCCGTGTACAACCTGGGCACCGGCAAGGTGGAGTTCCTGCCCGAAACTCTGAAAGACCTGCCTGAATTCCGGGCCTCCACCGCGCCCACCAAGAAATGAGGCCCTTGACCCCCACGCCGCGCCGGGCCCACGGGGCCCGGCGCGGCCTGCCGGCGGTCGGGCTGGCCCTGCTGCTGGCCACAGCCCCGGCCGCCGCGCAAAACACGCGCCTCAGCGACTACAACCGCATCGGCTGGTACACCAACACCACCACGCTGCGCTTTGCTGAAAAGTGGAGCGGGCACCTGGAGTACCAGTTCCGCCGCGAAAACTTTATCACCGACTGGCAGCAGAGCCTGTTGCGCACCGGTATCAACTACCAGGTAAACGACCGGCTGACGGTGCGCGCCGGGTACGCCTGGATCGAGACTTACTCCTACGGCGACTACCCTTTGCAGGCGGCGGGCTTTCGCTTCCCAGAGCACCGCACCTACCAGATGGCCACGCTCAGTAACCCCGTTGGCAAAACCGAAATCAGCCACCGCTTCATGCTGGAGCAGCGCTGGGTAGGGCGCATCCTGCGCGACGCCGACGGCGGGCGCGACTTCGACGAGTGGGTGTACACGAACCGCGCCCGCTACATGGTTCGAGTGCAGCGGCCCTTGGGCACCCCCGGCGAAGGTGGCCGCGGCCCCTACGCCGCCGCTTACGACGAGATTTTCCTCGGCTTTGGGCGCAACGTGAACGAGAACGTGTTCGATCAGAACCGACTGGGGCTGCTGCTGGGCTACCGCTTCAACCCGAAATTTCGCCTGGAGGGCGGCTTTTTCCAGCAAATCGTGCAGTTGGGCCGCGAAATAGAAACGCGTAACGTGTTCCAGTACAACAACGGCTTTATCCTGAACACCGTGCTGAACCTGGACCTGCGCCGCCCCGCGCCCGCGCCGCCGACCGTTAACTAAGCAGTGGTCCGCCAGGGTTCGGTAACTACTAAACCCCGGCGGGCCGCTGCTTTTGACGAGGGCATTATCTTCGCGCTGTTGCAGCGGCGGCCGCTGTTTCGGTCTCCGCAGCCGTTTCTGGTGTACGTGGGCTTTATTCTGGCCGCGCTGCTGATTTACACCCACCGCGCGAATATTGGGCGGCTGCGGGTTGGCACGGAGAGTCGGGTGCCGCTGCCCTGGGCGAAGTAATAACTGAATTGCTTTATGACGCCCGGATTCTCTATAGCTAGTTGACGATGATCAAGCAAAAAACTACTCGCCGCCAAGTGCTAGCTTGGGCTATATTAGTTGCTATTGTATTCTTCTTCCTATGGGTAGGCTGGGGGATTTCACCGGGTAGCTATTCCCGGGCCGAGGGATACAGCTTTGCATTTGGCCGCCCCTGCCTGATTGAGCAGCTGACTGCCCTTAGAAGCCGCGAAGGCCTGCAACCACCGTCTCACTTCTTTCGCAACGAGGGCTCGAACCCGGAAAATTCTCACTTTTACACCCTATACCTGCAGATAGACGGGTATCTCTACCATTGTGTGCTGCGCGGCGGCAAGACGACCAGCGAGTTGCTCTTCTCGGGGGTTCTGAGTTCCGCCCAGGCTGCTGATTCTGCGGGTTTTGTTCAATGGGATTGGCGACAAATCAACGAGGACCAGAGCACCGAGAGCTTCAAGAAGACGTTGGAGCAGCGCGTGTTGGCTCAGTTGGACATCAGCGCCTGTCAGCCATTGCCTAGTCGGTGAGAAGCCGCTTTACCTGGTGCCAGGGAGAAGTAATTTGGGCCAATTTCACTTATGGCCCGCGCAATAAGCCCCCGAAGGTGTCCGGCCGGAAGGATTGGTCAACTATTCCGGGCCACTTACCTTTACACCCCCATCATCGTCCACCATTTCCCTGCCTGAATGACCTCGACGTACCTCACCGAGAACCAAGACCGTTTCCTGAGCGAGCTGCTGGAGTGGCTGCGCATCCCATCGGTTTCGGCCGACCCTAAGTTTCACGGCGATGTGCTGAAGGCCGCCGATTACCTGAAGATGCGCCTCGAAGAGGTGGGCCTCGAAAACGTGGAGCTGTGCCAAACGGCCGGCAACCCCATCGTGTACGCCGATAAAATCATCGACCCCAGCTTGCCCACGGTGCTTGTGTACGGCCACTACGACGTGCAGCCCGCCGACCCCTACGAGCTGTGGACGTCCGGCCCCTTCGAGCCCGTGATTAAGGACGGCAACATTTACGCCCGCGGCGCCTGCGACGACAAAGGCCAGGTGTACATGCACGTAAAAGCCTTCGAGGTGCTCAACCAGAACGGCGGCGTGCCCTGCAACGTGAAGGTGATGATTGAGGGCGAAGAGGAAGTAGGCTCCGAAAACCTGGGCATCTTCGTTAACGCCAACAAAGAGAAGCTGCGCGCCGACGTGGTACTGCTCTCCGACACGGGCATTATCAACAACGAAACGCCCAGCATTGAAGTGGGCCTGCGCGGCCTGAGCTACCACGAAGTGGAGGTAACCGGCCCGAACCGCGACCTGCACTCTGGCCTGTACGGCGGCGCCGTGCACAACCCCATCAATGCCCTCTGCAAGATGATTGCCTCTTTGCACGACGAGAACCGGCACATCACCATCCCCGGTTTCTACGACAAGGTGCTGGAGCTAACGCCCGAGGAGCGCGCCGAACTCAACAAAGCCCCCTACGACGAGGAAGAGTACAAGCAAAGCATCGGCCTGCCCGCCACTTACGGCGAGAAAGGCTTCACCACCCTGGAGCACACCAGCATCCGACCCACCTTGGACGTGAACGGCATTTGGGGCGGTTACACCGGCGAAGGCGCTAAAACCGTTATTGCCTCCAAGGCCTACGCCAAAATCTCGATGCGCTTGGTGCCTCACCAAACCTCCGAAGAAATCAGCCAGCTGTTCCAGAAGCACTTCCAGAGCATTGCACCCGAAGGCGTAACCGTGGTAGTAAAGCCCCACCACGGCGGCGAACCGGTGGTTACGCCCACCGACTCGGTGGCTTACAAAGCAGCTTCGCAGGCCATGGAAGATACCTTCGGCAAGAAGCCCATTCCCACCCGCGGCGGCGGCTCCATTCCCATCGTGGCCATGTTCAAGAGCCAGCTGGGCATCGATTCCGTGCTGCTCGGCTTCGGCCTGGACAGTGACGCCATTCACTCGCCCAACGAGAAGTTCGGCGTGTTCAACTTCATGAAAGGCATCGAAACCATTCCGCTGTTCTATCAGCACTACGCCCGCCTGATGAAAGAGCAAGCGTAAGGCTTCGCTTCGAGTACCAAACGGCCCGGGCCTCTGTCTTAGCAGAAGGCCGGGCCGTTTTCTATGCCGTAAAACAGCTACCTGCTGGGCAGCGCGTACCCCACGTACAGCTGAAACACCGAGTTGCGGCCGATGGTGGGGCTGGTGAAGCCGCCGTTGTAGCGCAAGCCGAAGTTGGGACCAGGCGCCGTTTGAAAGCCGATGCCGGCCAGGTACCCCAGGTCGAGACGGTCCAAGCCGTCGGTGCCTGTAAGCTTTTGCTTTTCGCCCAGGCCCGTGGGCTGTTCCCGGTTGGCCGCCACGAGGTAACCTACCTGCGGGCCGGCCTCGAAGATGAAACCGTCGGCGTTGATGCGCGCCAGCATGGGTACATCAATGTAGTGCAGGCGCGTGGTGAGGTAAGAGTTGTTGATGTACTTGAGCCTGTAGCCTTTCTGCGAATACAGCAGCTCGGACTGCACCGAGAAGGTGGCGTCCTGGGTAATGGGCAGGTTCAGCGTAAAACCGCCGTGGGGCGTTATAATGTCCTCGACTTCGGATACGTTGGTTCCGGCGGCCGTTGCCAGGTTTGCGCCGGCCTTAAAACCGAGGCTTGCCTGCGCGTGGGCCGTGCCACCCAGGCCAACGAAGGCCAACAGCAGCGGAATGGTCGTCTTTCTCATAGGAAGGCGGGTGAGGTGAAAGTGGGTGTGGCGCGCTTCTGTATACTTAAACCAACCGGCTACTGGTTTCAGAAAGCCCGATGCACAACCGCCGCTCCTAAACGCCACGGGCCCGAAGCTGGGTATAGCTTCGGGCCCGTGTACTGAAAAAACAGGGTTTACTTGCCGCCGAACATGTAGCCCACCGACAGCATGAAGGTGGAATTGCGGGCGTTGTTAAAGTCGTCGTTCGGGGCGCCGTCTTTGCCGTACTTGCTCAGGCCGCCGTTGTAGCGGATGCCAATCATGGGGCCGCTTTCAGACTGGTAGCCGAAGCCAGCCGCGTAGCCCAGCTCGGTGCGCTGCGCGTTGTCCAGGTTATCGTAGTTCGAGGAGTTGGTTACTACCTGGCCATTCTTGGTCAATTTCACATCGTTGCTTACGCTGAGCAGGTAGCCCACCTGTGGGCCCAGCTCGAAGTACAGGCCGTCGGCATTGATTTTAAACAGCACCGGTACATCAATGTAGTTGTAGTTCACCTTGCCGGTGTATTTGTACTTGTCGGCACCCAGGGTGAATTCGTTGTCGGCGTACTTAAAGCCCTTCTGCGAGAAGAGCAGCTCAGGCTGCAACGACAGGAACCCGTCGTCGAGCAAACTCACGTTCAGCATTAGCCCCGCGTGCGGACCAATCTTGCTTTGGTAGCGGTCCTCGTCGGCCAGGTCGCCGGCCAGGTTGGAGTAGTTTGCACCCACTTTCACGCCCAGCTGAATGCCCTGGGCCTGCGCGGAAGAGGAAGCAGTGAAGGCGGCGCACAGCACGGCCACTGCTAGTAAGGTCTTTTTCATACGGCGAAAAAAAGGGTTGTGTGAGAGAAGCGCCACAGCCGCTGCAGCGCCTAAGGCAGTTCGCATACGACTTGGGACGCTATTAAGATTGGTTTATTTGAATATTCCAGCGCCGAAAGGGGCAAGTACAACCGCCCGGCCAACGCAGGGTTAACCGGGCGGTTGTTAAGGCACCAAACGATTATTTGCTGGGAATGAGGTAACCCAGCGACAGTTGGAACGCCGATTGGCGGGCGTTCTGCAGGTCGCCGTTGAAGTACGTGCCGTTGTCCGACTTCACGAAATCGGAGAAGGCGCCGGTGTAGCGCAGGTTCAGGCCCAGGCCGTTCTCGGCCTGGTAGCCGATGCCGGCCGCGTAGCCCAGTTCGGCGCGATTCAGGCCGCTCACGTCATTTTTGTTGGTGGCCTCCTCGGTGGTAGTGCGGCCGTCGGGCGTGGTGCGCGAGTACTTGGTTTCGTTGTTGGCGCTGAGCAGGTACGAGAACTGCGGACCGGCTTCAAACACGAAGCCGTCGGCGTTCAGCTTCAGCAGCACCGGTACATCGAGGTAATTGTAGTTTACCTTGCCCTCGCGGCGTTCGGTGGTAGTGCCCAGCAGGGGCAGCGTACGCTTGTATTCGGTGGGCTTGTTCTCGAAGCCCTTCTGCGAGAAGAGCACCTCGGGCTGCAACGACAGGAACCCGTCGCCCGACAAGTCGGCGTTTAGCACAGCGCCGCCCAAGAAACCAATTTTGTTGTTGTAAGTGGCCTCGTTCTGAATGTTGCCGGCCAGGTTAGAGTAGTTAGCGCCGGCGCGGAAGCCCAAACGCACGCCCTGGGCCTGAGCCGAGGAAACAGCTGCTGAGGCAGCTAGCAAAGTGGCGAAAGCAAAAACGACTTTTTTCATGGGAAAAAGCAGTTTGGTGTTTAGGTGAAAAAACAACTGCAGTGCCTGCCGTTACACCAGAAACATGCCAAACCGCGCTGCTGACCCCTACTACGCCTCCCGGGCGGGCCTAACTCGCAGGGAAACTGCCATAAAAAAACGGGCCGCTCCCGAAAGGGAACGGCCCGTTTTAAGCTCAACCGTGTGAATTAACGACCCACTGGCAGCAAGTAACCTACCTGCAGGGTGTAGGCGTTGTTAAACGCTTTCGGCTCGTTGTCGGTGTCTTTGGAATCGATGAGCGAGTTAAAGCCGCGGGCGTAGCGCAGGCCAATGCTCAGGCCGCTTTCGGCCTGGTAGCCGAGGCCGGCCACGGCGCCCAGGTCAAACTGTGCCAAATCAGATTTGTAAGCATCGTCGCGCGAAACACCCGTGTAATCGAGGAAGCCGCTACGGGTTTCTTCTTTGATCTTGGTGCCGTCGGCGCGCTTTTCGGTGTACTGCGACTCGGTTTTCGAGCCAAACAAGTACGAGAACTGCGGGCCTAGCTCGAAGAACAGGCCGCCGGCGTTGATTTTGGCCAGCACCGGCACGTCGATGTAGTGCAGTACGCGTTCGGTTTCGTACTCAACCTTGGTCGTACCGGGCGAAGCGCCGGCCGGAATGGCCTTCGAGTCCGACTCGGTTTGGTAGCCCTTGCGGTTGTAGAGCAACTCGGGCTGAATCGAGAAGAAACCGTCGCTGCTCACCGGAATGGTGGCGGCCAGGCCAGCGTTGTAGCCAAGCTTGTAGCTTCCAAGCTTGGTGCTATAGCCGGGGCCGGTAATCTGCTCGACGTTGTCGCCGGAAATGTTAGAGTAGGTAGCACCAGCCTTCAGGCCGATGCGGAAGCCGCCGGGGTCCTGAGCGTAAGCGGCCGAGGTAGCGGTAAGGGCAAGCGCGAGTGCAGCTAATTTTTTCATGGTAGGAAAGACAAAAGGGGTGGGAATTTTGGGGACGTTCCCCACGTAAACAGCACGTACCGGTCGGTAAAATCTGCCCTACTTACTGCAAACCACGCCCCGAAGTTGCGGAATAGCCCAAAAATCACTTGTGGGTAACGTGCATAAGCCGATCAAACAGTAGTGTTGCAAACTCCCCTAATAGGCTGATAAGCCTGTTGTTTCGCTATTTTTGCGGCTCTGCCCGTTGCCGCCAATGATGCCCCGCTTTCTTTTTCTTGTGCTTTGCCTCGGCAGCCTGCTTGGGCGCGGCCCAACGGCCCACGCCCAGGCCCCGAAAGCGCAACCTGGCCCGCTCATATTCGGGGCCTATGCCCAGGGCGGCTTCATCATTGCGCACTCGCCCCGCGTGAAGCACCTGGTTACGGCGCACCCCACTGGGTTCGAACTCAACTTGCAGCGCCAGCTAAACGGCAGCCAGCCCTGGCACGCCTGGCACCGTTACCCCAAAGTGGGCCTGGCCCTGGTGTACTACGATTACCATAATCGTGCATTAGGCCAGTCCTGCGCAGCCAGTGCGTACATCAACAAAACCATCTGGCGCACCGAGCGGCAACAGCTTAACTTTCGCCTGGGCTCGGGCTTTGCCATTTTCCCAAACCGCTTCGACCTCGAAACCAACCACAAGAACACCTTCGTCAGCTCGCGGCTGAACGCCACCATTCAGGGCCGCGCCGAGTACGACGTGGCGCTTTCGCCGAAAGTAGGGCTGCTGATGGCCCTGGCCTTTAACCACTACTCGAACGGCGCTACGGCCAAGCCCAACCTGGGCATTAACATGCCCACGCTTATGCTGGGGCTGAACTACCACCAGCGGCGCGTGTTTACCCCGCTGCCCGTGGATGCCGCCACCGACGTACCCGCCGACTTGGGCAAGAATTTCTGGAACATCACCACGGCCCTTGCCTTCAAGCAGCGCAACGAAAGCGACACCCGCCTGTACACCGTTAACTCCGTAACGGTGCTGGCAGGCCGGCGCATGAACCGCAAAAGCAACCTGCTGGTGGGTCTGGATGGCTTCTACGACCGTTCCCTGCTGGCCGAGCAACGCGACACCGTGTCGGGCGGCCGCGCCTTTCAGGACGTGAAGAAGGCCGGGGTAATGGTGGGCCACGAGCTGCTCTTCGGCCGCTTCGCGTTTATCACCCACCTGGGGGTTTACCTCTACAACCCGTACAAGTCCAATAACTTCTACTACGAGCGCATCGGCATGAAGTACCATTTTACCGAGCGCCTCTTCGGGTCCATGGACCTGAAAGTGCACCGCGGCTCGGCCGATGCGCTGGAGTGGAAAGTGGGCGTAAAGCTCTAAACGCGCTCTGCAACGCTTATTGCAGGGGCATTGCGTTTCCTTTGCCAGGCGTTTGGGTATGAATAGAGCTACAACTGGGCTTGCCGTGCCAGATGCTGCTCAGCCCTTTTTTACGCCGCCGGAGCGCACCAGTTCCCGGCACATACGCTGCACTACGCCGGGACCTTCGTAAATGAAGCCGGTGTAAAGCTGCACCAGCGCCGCGCCCGCGTCCAGCTTTTCCTGCACATCGGCCAGCGAGAAAATGCCACCCACGCCAACAATGGGGAAACTGCCACCCGATTGCGTGTGCAAATACCGGATTACCTCCGTAGCGCGGGCCCGTAACGGGGCCCCGCTTAGGCCGCCAGCACCTATGTCCTCTACCACAGCACTGGGCGTGCGCAGCCCGGCGCGGTTTACGGTGGTGTTGGTGGCTACCACGCCGCTCAAGCCGGCTTCGCGCACAATCTCAATGATGTCGTCGAGCTGCTCGTTGCTGAGGTCGGGGGCTATTTTGAGTAGCAGAGGCCGCGCTGTGCGTTGCGCCTGATTGGTACGCTGCACGGTGCGTAGCAGGGCCAGCAGCGGCTCCCGCTCCTGCAGCTGCCGCAGCCCCGGCGTATTCGGCGACGATACGTTAACCACGAAATAGTCCACCACGTCGTGCAGGGCCTGCACGCAGGCCACGTAATCGGCGGCGGCCTGCTCGTTGGGCGTGTCTTTGTTCTTACCGATGTTACCGCCGATGACAATGTTGCTGCGCCGCTTGCGCAACTGTTCGGCTGCGGCGGCTGCACCGGAGTTGTTGAAACCCATGCGGTTGATCAGGGCGCGGTCGGGGGGCAGGCGGAACATGCGCGGTGTGGGGTTGCCGGGCTGCGGCCGCGGCGTAACCGTGCCTATCTCTACGTGCCCGAAACCCATGGCCGCCAGCTCGTCGACCAGCCGGGCATCTTTGTCGAAGCCCGCAGCCAAGCCGATAGGGTTCTTAAACTTCAGGCCGAACACTTCACGCTCCAGGCTCGGGTGCTGGTAGCTGAACTGGCTGCGCAAAGCGGCCTGCACACCAGGAATACCACCAGCCAAACCCAACGCCCCAAAAACCAAATGGTGTGCCTGCTCCGCATCGAGGCGAAAAAGCAGCGGCTTGAGTAACGAACGGTACATAGGCGGCAAGGGCGAAGGTTAGGGCCGCAAGTTACAGCCGCGCCGCGGGCTTCAGCACTTCATGGTCTTAATGATAATGTTGAGCTGTATGGTCCGGTGGTAGCTAACCGATGCGCTGCTTTATCCTCGCACCGTAAAGTCGCATACTTGCGCCTGTGTTGTGGCTGATGCGGGTGAATCCGATGCCAACGGTTCAACGAGTGAGACGCGAAGATGCGTTTCTACTCGTTCACGCGGTTATCCGGCCCAGCCTTCGCGGTCGAGGGAACGGTATTGAATGGCTTCAGCCAAGTGCTCGATGCGGATGTCGTCGGTGCCGGCCAGGTCCGCAATGGTGCGCGACACTTTCAGGATGCGGTCGTAAGCGCGGGCCGAGAGGCCGAGGCGTTCCATGGCTGTTTTGAGCAGGGTGCGGCCAGCGTCGCTGATGCGGCACACGTCCTTCACCATTTGCGCAGGCATCATGGCGTTGGAGTGCACGTCGGGCATGTTCTGGAAACGTTCGGTTTGCCGCCGCCGGGCTTCGCTCACCCGCTCCTGAATGGTGCCGCTGCGTTCGGCGGGACGCACTTGCGTCATTTCATCGAAGGAAACGGGCGTGACTTCCACGTGCAGATCAATGCGGTCGAGCAGCGGGCCCGATACTTTGTTGAGGTAGCGCTGCACCACGCCGGGGCCGCACACGCAGTTTTTGTCGGGGTGGTTGTAGTAGCCGCAGGGGCAGGGATTCATGCTGGCAATGAGCATGAAGTTGGCCGGAAAGTCGATGCTGACTTTGGCACGCGAAATGGTCACGCGGCGCTCTTCCAGCGGCTGGCGCATCACTTCCAGCACGGTACGCTTGAACTCGGGCAGCTCGTCGAGAAACAGCACGCCGTTGTGGGCCAGCGAGATTTCGCCGGGCTGCGGATTGCCGCCGCCGCCTACCAAGGCCACATCGGAAATGGTGTGGTGCGGCGAACGGAATGGGCGCGTGCCCAGCAGGGAGCCGCCCGCGCCCAGTTTGCCGGCTACCGAGTGAATTTTGGTGGTTTCCAGCGCCTCGTGCAGGTTAAGAGGCGGCAAAATACCTGGTAGGCGCTTGGCCAGCATGGTTTTACCCGCGCCGGGTGGCCCGACCATGATAACATTATGACCGCCCGCTGCCGCTATTTCCAGCGCCCGTTTGATGTTTTCCTGGCCCTGCACATCGGCAAAGTCGGCTGCGTACTGATTGGCTTCGGTTTCGAACACGTCTCGCGTGTCGATGCGTACCGGCTCGATGCTTTGGCGGCCTTCCAGAAAGTCCACGGCTTCCTGCATGGTCGTCACGGGAATCACGTCCAAGTTGTTGACGATGGCCGCTTCCTTGGCGTTTTCCTTGGGCAGAATAAATCCCTTGAAGCCTTCTTTTCGGGCCTGAATGGCAATGGGCAGCACCCCGCGAACAGGCCGCAGCTCCCCATCGAGCGACAACTCACCCATGATGATGTACTCGCTCAGCTTCTCGGTGGTAATCTGCTGCGAGGCGTGCAAGATGCCCAGCGCAATGGGCAAATCGTAGGCTGAACCTTCCTTACGGATGTCGGCCGGAGCCATGTTCACGACCACCTTGGTGCGCGGCATGTTGTAACCCCGGAACCGCATGGCGGCCTCAATGCGCTGCTGGCTTTCTTTAATGGCGTTGTCGGGCAGGCCGACAACGTAAAAGTTCATGCCCTGAGATACAACGACTTCGATGGTAATGGTATAAGCATTAACGCCCTGCACGGCCGAGCCGAAGGTTTTAGTAAGCATAGGTTGAGTGGTAGAAAGTCAGATCGATACGATAGAGGGCGAAGTACGTCTCACAAAAATAGTTACTGTCATCCTGAGCAACGCGAAGGACCTTCTCATATTGGAACAAGTCGTTGTTACGACCGTCGTTCAGCGGTGAGAAGGTCCTGCGCTACGCTCAGGATGACAGACGATTATTGCATCTGCACCTGCTGCTCAATGAGCAGAATCAGAATATGAATGACTTTGATGTGTATTTCCTGAATGCGGTCGGCGAAGCCGGAATGCGGGGCCCGGATTTCTACGTCGGCCAGGGCAGCGAGCGGGCCGCCGTCTTTGCCGGTTAGGGCCACTACTTGCATGCCGGCGGCTTTGGCGGCTTCGGCGGCGCGCAAAATGTTGGGGGAGTGGCCGCTGGTGCTAATGGCCAGGAGCACGTCGCCGGGGCGGCCGAGGGCCTGCACGTAGCGGCTGAACACGTACTCGTAACCGTAGTCGTTGGCCACGCAGCTCATGTGTGAGGCCTCGGTGAGGGCAATGGCGGCCAGCGCGGGGCGGTCCTGGCGGTAGCGGCCGCTGAGCTCCTCGGCAAAGTGCTGGGCGTCGCAGAGGGAACCGCCGTTGCCGCAGCTTAACAGCTTACCGCCCGCTTGCAGGCTTTGGGCCATGAGGCGGGCGGCTTGCTCGATGTTCGCAAGGTTCTGGGGCTCGGCCAGAAAACGGTCGAGCACGGTGCGGGCTTCGCTAAGCTCGGCCCGGATGATTGACGAGAGATTGGGAAGGGTATCGGCCACGGCGCAAAGTTACACGCGCGGCGGGTCGTTCGGGTACGGCTCGTTGGGGTAAGGCGTGGTGGTAGGCGGCACGGCGCTGGGCGGCAGATCCACGGCCGAGGGCGGGGGTACCGACGTGCCGGTGCGCGGAATGGAGCCGGGCGCGGGGGCGGGGGGCGTAAATGTTGGCGCCGAGTGGGCGTAGGTGGAAGGTACCGCGGTGGTGTTGCCGGGCCGAACGTCCCGGTCGCGCTGATCAATCTGGTGGTCGTAGAGCTTGGCTTTGAGCTCGTTTACCTTGCTTTCGTGGCGCGTAATATCGCGGCGCATGGCCACGCTGTTCACATTTTCCACGAGTAGTTCGAGCAGCAGCAGCACGGTGCCGATAACGGTCATGGTGAACCAGAAGTCGGCTCGTTCGCCACCAAACATGCTTTGCACCGAGTCGCGGGTTCCGGGCAGGGCAATGAAAAGCAGGGCGAGAAGCAGGTACACCATCACAACGACGGTGAGAAAACGGCGGAAGGCTGACATGGGAGGAGTCGGTGTCGGTGAAAGATGGCGGCGGGCCCGAATGATATCGGGCCGGCGAAATATAGCCTCTTTACGGGAGCACGACGGATTTAGGTCAGCCGAACGCATTTACAGGCCCCGCGAACGACTCAAACCAACACAGTTGGGCCTGCGCGTCAAGGGCTTGTCATGTCGAGCGCAGCCGAGACATCTTGCGCGGGTTCTAACCTCTCGTTGAATGAGAAAAGTAGTATTGGACGTCAGCACGCGAGATGTCTCGACAAGCTCGACATGACGTTCCCGACTTTGGGTTGGCGCTATGAGCGGTTAGGCCAAGGCCGGATTGCCCTGCATGCGGCTGAGGCGGGCGTACAGGCCATCGGGGCGGGCCGACAGCGCGTCGTGGGTGCCGCGCTCCACAATGCGGCCGTGCTGAATCACCACAATTTCGTCGGCGTGCTGCACGGTGCTCAGGCGGTGGGCAATAACGATGGACGTGCGGTTGGCC
Source organism: Hymenobacter koreensis (assembly GCF_039541855.1). Lineage (NCBI taxonomy): Bacteria > Pseudomonadati > Bacteroidota > Cytophagia > Cytophagales > Hymenobacteraceae > Hymenobacter > Hymenobacter koreensis. The sequence continues at coordinate 893,128 of NZ_BAABHA010000002.1, read as the reverse complement.
ATAAGGCGAGTAAGGGCTTCCTGCACCAGCTTTTCGCTTTCGGTATCGAGGGCGGAAGTGGCTTCGTCGAGGATAAGAATGGGCGGGTTGCGCAGAATAGCGCGGGCAATGCTCAGGCGCTGCCGCTGCCCGCCCGAGAGGCGGGCGCCCCGGTCGCCGATGAAGGTGTTGTAGCCCTCGGGCGAGGCCACAATGAACTCGTGGGCGTTGGCAATTTTGGCGGCTTCCATCACCTCGGCCTCGGTGGCGTCGTGCTTGTTGAAGCGGATGTTGTTGAAAATAGTGTCGTTAAACAGGATGCTTTCCTGGGTTACAATGCCCATTTGCTCGCGCACGGAATGTACGGTGCAGTCGCGCAGGTCGTGGCCATCGATGAGAATCTGGCCGGCGGTGGGGTCGTAGAAGCGCGGCACCAGGTCGGCGAGGGTGCTTTTACCGCCGCCCGAGGGACCCACCAGCGCCACGGTTTTGCCTTTGGCCACCGTGAGGTTGATTTCTTCGAGCACGTTGCGGGCGTTTTCGCCGCCGTAGCTAAAGCCCACGTTGCGGAACTCGATTTCGCCCCGAAAAGCCGGCAGCGTCTCGGCACCGGGCTTGTCCTTGATAGTGGGTTCGGTGTCGATGATGCTCAGCACCCGCTCGCCGGCCACGAGGCCGCGCTGGATGTTGCTGAACGAGGACGACAGCGCCTTGGCCGGTACCAGAATCTGGGAAAACAGAATGATGTAGGTAATGAAGGCCGCCGCGCCCAGTCCGGCTTCGCCGCCGAGCACCAGTGAGCCGCCGTAGTACAGCAAACCTGCCACCACCATTACGCCCGCAAACTCCGAGAAAGGCGAGGCCAGGTCGCGGGTGTTGTCAATGCGGCGCTGGGTTTTGGTGTACTGCTCGTTCTGCTCGTGGAATTTTTCGGTTACGTAGGGCTCGGCGTTAAAGGCTTTGATAACGCGCATGCCGCCCAGGGTTTCCTCAATTACCGAAAGCATGTGGCCCAACGTGGACTGGCTCATTTTGGCGTGCTGGCGCAGGCGTTTCGAGACGCCCGCAATCAGACCGCCCGAAATAGGTAATAAAATCAGCGTGAACAGCGTGAGCTTCACCGACATGCTGAAGAGCACGATGAAGTAGCCGATAATAGTCAGCGGCTCGCGCACCACCGACTGCAAGGTGTTGATAACCGATACTTCCACTTCCTGCACGTCGTTCGTGAAGCGCGACATGATGTCGCCTTTACGGGTAGAGGAAAAGAAACCGAGGGGCAACCGCGTCACGTTCTGGTAGAGCGTAGCGCGCATGTTGCGAATTACCCGAGCCCGTACCCGCGCCACCAGCCGCAGGCTGAGGTAGCGAAACAGGTTGCTGAAAAACACCGATACCACTATAACCCCGCAAACGAAGCCCAGCACACCCATTTTTCCCTGCGCTGCCAGCACCTGCTGGAAATAGTAATTGAACGTGCCCGAAACGAAATCCAGCGTGAGCGAAAAGGCAGGTGGCGCGCTTATCGGCTCCAGCTTCACGATATCGAAGAGCACGTTCAGCAGGGGAATAACCAAGCTGAAGTTGGCTATGCCGAAGATGATGCCCAGCACCGTGTACAGCAGGTACAGGGGCACGAAATCGGCGAAGGGCCGGGCGAAGTTGAGGATGCGGAGGTAGGTCTTCATCGAAGCGGCAAAGGTAACTCCCTCGGGCGGAGCTTGCGTTCCGGCAGTCGGTGCATCGGTTGGTTTACCTTAACCGGTCTGCTAAGCTTCGCGCCGAAATTCCTGGGTTACTTCAATGCGCCCAACAATGTGCTGGTTAAACTCTGCCAGGTCTTCGGCGGGTACCCACAGTTCGTCGTGTTCCGGGCCGCCCACGTTCTGCACCGGAAAGCGGCTGGCGTAAGCGGCATCTACGGCAAAGCGCAGCACATACCCCACGCCGTAGTAGGGCACGTTCCAGTCGCGCGCTATTTGGGCTGCGTAGGCTTCATTGGTAACGGGGTAGAAGATGGGCTGCTCGGGCAGGCGCGGGGGAAACGCCCGCCAGTCGGCGGCGGCAATCAAATCCAGCTCGGCCTGGTTCACGGGGCGGTACAAAATCAGCGTTTCAGAATCAGCGGGCATAATGAGCGGGAACTTGGTGTCCAAATAAACCCAAAAGTGGCGCCCTAACTAAAACGTCGGGGCGCCACTTGTTGAATCGGCTACAAAATCCATGAATCGACGGAAGGCGTAGCCAAGTCCACTGAATTCGTCGTCTAAAACTCGTGCAGGCGCTGCACGGCGTTCCAGCGGAGCGAAATGGAGGGAATGGCCTCGTTGCCGAACAGGTTCGAGTTGCGCACGATCAGCTTCGCATCGAGAAAGAGGTTGTGGCGGGCCTGAAAGGTGGCGGTGAAGTCGCCGTGCAGCAGGTTGTAGCGCACGCCCTGGCCCACGGAGTTGCCGAAATCCTGTACGCGGTTAGTGTAGGGCTTGAGCACATTGCCGCCGTAGTTGGTTTCCACGCCTAATTCGTTCACGTTGTCGAGGCCTTGTTGCACGTAAAATGCTTTTCCCACCAGCGACAGGCGCGGCAGAGGCTGGTAGCTTAGCACGCCCAGCACCTCCCGCAGGTTAGCGCCCATGGGGTGAGCCAGCGGCTGCTGGTAATGGGTGTAGCCGGTGTAATAATCAATGTGCTGGTAGGTGTAGGGGCGGATGTAGTTAAACTCCAGCTGCGCATCGAGGTTGCGTAGGCCAAACACGTCGATGTACCTGCCGCCCAGCTGGAACGCCTGTTTGTTGGCCCACCAACCGTTGCCGGAGCGAATCTGGCTCAGCACAAACTCGTCGAGCACCACCTGGCCGTAGAGCTGCCCGCGCTTGAGCACGTTCCACTTGAAATCCAGGCCGAGCAGGGCGTTGTCATCGGAGCCGATGGCCTGCTCCACGGCGCGGTAGAAGATGATGGGGTTCAGGTACTGCAGTTCAAACCGGCCCTTGCGGCGCGCCAGAATAGTCGACTCGAACACGCCCACGTTCAACGACGGCGTAATGTCGAGGCTGAGGTGGTGCAAAACCATGTACTTCTTGGGGTCCACCCGGTCCTGAACGCCACGGTCGGCGTTCATTTCGGCGAACAGGTTCTGGTAATTAAACTTCCAGATGCGCGTGTTCAGCTTCAGAAAGAAGTACGGGGCCGCGTAGTCGGAAAGGATGAGGGAGCGGTAGCCGTTGCCGATGAAGTTACGGTCGTGGCCGAGCTGCACGTTGATGTGCTTGGTAGCGGCATAGGTGAGGTAGCCGCGGGCCGACAGGAAGTCGTACTTGCTGGGCGGATTGGGGTCGGTGAGGTCCTGCTTGTAGTATTTCCAGTAGGCCTCATGCGGCACAATGGTGTCGCGCTGCACGCGCCGTTGCACGTAGAGCGGTACGGCCATCTGGTTGTCGGCTAGGTAGGTGTAAAAACCCAGGCGCTGGTCGATGGTGCCCTCTACCTGCACCCCGCGGGTGTTCACAAAGCGCAAGCCGTCGGATGTTTCGGTATCGGAGCCAAGCTGGAAATGCACCACCGGGTTCACGCGCAGCGTGAAATCGGGTGTTTGCACGCTGTAGAGGTCAGCGGAAACGTAGCCTGGGTTCTTTTTAGGATTAAAGTATCTGCCAAAGGCCCGAAAAACATTAGTTTCCCGAGGGTTTTGCTGACTACTTATATAGGGCCAATTGTCTATTTGAAGGTTGCTGATGTTGAATTGGTCGGCTTTCGATAAGTTGCTAAAGTCCCTTGAGCTGCTTTCCCGCATCATGCGTTCGGCCAACCGGGCTACGGCGGCGCGGTTGTACGGGCGGTTGGAGGTGTGAATGTCGCCGATGGAATCGGGGCCGAACTTGATGGCGTAGCGGTCAATCAGGCGGTAAATGTCCTGATCGAGCGGCACGTAAACCGGAGCCTGAATGGTACGTCTGGGTTCGGTTACGTCGATGCGAGGCGCGGCGGAAACCGGTGCGGGCGCAGGAGTAACCGGTTGTTGCACCGGAATCTGGGCCGGCACTTGCACCGGAGCGGGAACGGGAGTGAGTACGCGAGTGGTATCGGTTTGCTGGGCCAGAAGCGGGGCTGCCGGGGCGGCAAAACCCGCTGCGGTAAGTAGCAGGCAGAGGAAACGATGTGTCATAGGGAAGCAGGAGTAGCGGGCTGCATACGCAAGCGGCGGCCGTGAAGCTACGTCGCGCCACCGAAACTCGGTTCGGCGGGTCGGGTAATGCCTCCGTGTAGCCCTCCGCTGGCGCTGCCCAAGCTATGCAAGCGGCCAATCGTGTAGTTTTACCGCCCCACGCATCCGTGCCCTGTTATGTCTGCTCCCGCGCCTCAGCTTCCGGTTATCGTCCTTATTCACGGCTTCGGCGAAAGCCGCGAAGTCTGGACCGATTTTACCCGCGACTTTCCCGACGAATACCGCCTGCTCACACCCAACCTGTTGGGTTTTGGGACCAATACCCGCGACATTCGCGACTATTCCATGGAAGCGCAGGCCCGTTACCTGGCCGAATACCTGCGCCACCGCAACGTAGAGCAGGCCCTGCTGGTGGGCCACAGCATGGGCGGGTACGCCGCCCTGGCCTTTGCCGAGCGTTACCCCAACATGGTGGCCGGCCTAAGTCTTTTCCATTCCACCGCCCTAGCCGATAGCGACGAAAAGAAAGCCAACCGCGACAAAAACATGGACTTTGTGATGCGCAACGGCGTGGACAAGTTCATGGAGTCGTTCATTCGGCCGCTGTTTGCACCCGTGAACCGCGAGCGGATGATTGACCAGCGCTGCTTTCTGGAAGACATCGGCAAAGCCACGCCCACCGATACCGTGGTGGGTGCCCTGCGCGCCATGCGCGACCGGCCCGACCGCACCAAAGTGTTAATCGAAGCGCACTACCCGGTACAGTTTATTGTGGGCAAAGAAGACGTGGCCGTAACCCTGGAAAGCATGCAGCCCCAGCTGGTAATGCCCCGCGAAAGTCACGTGCTGGTACTAGCCGACGTAGGCCACCTCGGCTACTTCGAGCGGCCCGACGATACCCGCCGCGCCGTACTCGATTTCGCGGGCCGGGTTTTCAGGGAGGAGTAAGGCGAAACAAAAAAGGCCCTGATGCAGTGTGCATCGGGGCCTTTTTTAAGTTGTCAGTTGTCAGGATTGATGCAACTGCTTGACTAAAAACGAACAACTGACAACGAACAACTTATTTCCGTAGGGAATCAGTTACTGATTCCGCACCACAATTTCGACGCGGCGGTTTTGCTGCCGGCCGGCCGCCGTGGCGTTCGACGCTACCGGGGCCGATTCGCCCATGGGCTCCAGGCTCACACGGGTTGCCTCAATTTTGCCGTTCTGTACCAGCCAGTTTTTCACGGCCTCGGCCCGCTGGGCGCTCAGCTCTTTGTTGTAGCTTTTATCGCCGCGCGCATCGGCAAAGCCCATAACGCGAACGTCCTTGTTGGCGAAGCGTTTGCCGATGGAAGCGGTGATTTGCTCCAGCGTGGATTTAGCCGTGGGCTTCAGCTCACTCTTGTCGGTATCGAAAAACACGGCCTCGTCAACGGAGTACACGCTGTACCGGTCGTTGCCGCGCACGGTCACGTCTTTGGTCGTAATTTCCTCGTAGCGGGCGTCGGGCAGGTCGGCGTCGAGGTCCCAGTTGTCGGCTGCGCTGGCGGCCGCATCAGCGGCGGTTTTGCCGTCGCGGTATACCACGGCGGTGTCCTGGGTTGCTTCCTGGGGCTCGTCTTTAGCTTGCGGCTTATTCAGGCCGTCACAGCTGGCTAAGGCCAGGGAAAGAGCGAGCAAGCAGTATAGGGGCTTTTTCATAAGTGGTATGGTTGCGTGGGGAAGGAGGTTGGAAACCTGTACGGGGTATTATATGAATAGTTAAGTATTATGGCATAGCAGGTGTAAAGAAGGACAAAACCGGGCTTTATCGAAGTTCAAACGTTACCGGCACCACAAAAAACACGCTCACGGGCTGGCCGGCCAGTTGGGCGGGCCTTTGCACGGGCAGCGCCCGAATGGCGCGCAGCGCCTCGGTATCGAACAGCGGCCCGGCCGATTGCAGCACTACGGGTTGCTCTACCTGGCCCCGGCTGTTCACCACGAAATACGCCAGCACGGTTTCTTGCGCACGGGCGCCGACAGCCAGCGCCGGGTACTGCACCGACTTTTCCAGGTAACGCACCAATTCCACGTCAGTGGTCAGGTTGTCGATAACCGGCCCTTGGTCGGCGTAAGGCAAAGGGGTGTCAGCGGTCGGGAGCTGGCTCGAAAACTGTACCGGCAAAATGTAGGTGCTGGCCCGCGGGCTGCCATCTACCGTGGCCGGCGTCCAGGCGGGCATGGCCGCAATGCATTTCTCGGCGGCCGCGCACAGCGCCTTGGTGGCAGCCCGAAGCGCGGCATTGGGCTTTCCTTCGCCGTTAAGGGGCGGTATGGCGTGCGGCTTGGCCACCCGGCCTTCGGGCGTAATGTAAAACCGTACGAACACCATTCCCTGAGGCTGGCCGGGACCTGCCGGCTGATTCAGGTACTGCCGCAAGCCCACCGGGCCATCGGGAAACCGACACACCGTTTCCTGATGCGGGTGCAAAAGCAATTGGTTGAGGCTATACTTATCGGGGTCCTCCAGTTGAAAGGACACGGGCACGGTGTACGCTACAGCTACCACATTGCCGTTGTGGCGGCCCGGCAATTCCCAGGCGGGCATACTGCTTACCACCCGCACGGCCTCCGCATCCAACGACGGGTGCACGCCCTTCAAAATCCGCGCTGCAGATACTTTGCCCGTCTGCCCTACCACAAACGATACGTAAACCTTGCCCTTGATCTGTTCGCGTTGGGCTTCAACGGGATAAATCATGTGCTGGGCAAGGTAGCTCATGAGCGAATCCTGCGCGTTTCCGGCTCGAAAGCGCGGCATAGCTTCAACCACCGGGTAAACCACCTCACCGGAAGTGGAAACTATAGGCGAAGCCGGTGTTTGAGCCACGGCGGCTAGGGGAGTAGTTAGCGCCGCAGCCAGTAGCACGCGTATTAATGGTATCATATGAACATACACAATGAACAGCAACCGGCTATGTGTTAACCCATTGAGCTGCCGTGAAGATGAATGAAGGGAGACGACGTTGCGGTTAGCCTAACCCGAGGAGTGCTTTGGGGCGCAGTATTCACGGTGCGCGAACGTACAGCTCAGCGGCCAGTTCCGGGCGGCGTAGTGGCACTGGAATTTACCCGGTACCGGGGGCTGGAATGCGTGAAGTTGGCCCGAACAGCGGTAGAAGTAGATGTTTTGCAATAAGAGGCGGGCGAATGGTGAAAACTACTGAATAGCAAACGTGACGGGTACCGTAAAGCCTGTGCGAACTGGCATTCCGGCTTCGCGTGCCGGGTGCATGGGCGGCATCAGCCCTATCACACGTAGCGCTTCGGCGTCCAGCGCTGCTGTAACCGACTGAATAACCAGCGGATTTTCGATGCGGCCCTCCTCGCTCACTTCGAAGAACAGCACCACTTTGCCTTGCTGTTGCAAGCGGAGTGCCTGCGACGGGTAGCGAATGTTGCGGCCCAAAAACGACATAAATTTCTGCGGCCCGCCAGGAATGATGGGCGGTTCGTTGGGAAACAGCCGCAACCCTGGAAAGAGGCTAACCGTGCCCGTACTGGCGTCGAAAACCAAGGGAATGAGGTTGCTGCCCGCCATGGGCTTGCCCTTGAGCTCGGCGGGAAGCCAAGCAGGTCCCTGCTTAATAAGCTGTTGGGCGGCCGCTTGCAGCGCCGGGTGCAGCTTGGTGCGTTGCCCGTCGGCAATACCGGCTCCGGCCCAAGGCTCCAGCTTGGTAAGGTTGCCGGTGGCATCTACCTCTAGATGCACAAACACTACCCCCGATACCCCGGCCTGCTGAAGCTCCGTCGGGTATTGAAAAGCCGATTTCAAGTGTGCCGACAGCGCCTCTTGTCCGCCTTTGGGATATGGAGGCCGGCTTTCGTTATCGGGCCGAGGAGTTTTAAGCGCGGGGCTGGGGGCCAAGGACGCTGCGGAAGCCGGCAAGCGAAACGTAATGGGCAAGGCGTAAGCTACCCGTACCGGCTGGCCCACCTGCCGGCCCGGTTCCCAAGCCGGCATGTTTTGAATAACGCGCAGCGCTTCGGCATCCAGCACGGGGTTGGTGCCTTTGGTAACCTTCACGTCTTCCAGCGCCCCGCTTTTACTTACCACAAAGCCCACGAATACTTTGCCCTCCGTGCGTGCCGCCAAAGCTTCGGGCGGGTAGCGCAGGTGGCGGCCCAGGTAGGCAAAAATCGAGTCGGTGCCGCCGCGGTGAAAGGTGGGCATCTGCTCTACGTAGTGGTAAGTTTTGGTAGAGTCGGGGCCCGAGGGGGCTTGGGCGGCGGCGGAAGCAGCGGAACAAACCGCGGCACCTAGCAATAAAAAACGGCGAGGCATAAATAAAAAATAGGTCGAAACCCGAAGGTAACGACCTATTGCACTTTGTACGCTGCGGTATTACTTAATCAGGCCGGCTTTTAGCATGTACTCGGCAATTTGCACGGCATTAGTGGCGGCGCCCTTGCGCAGGTTGTCGGCTACCACCCACATGTTCAGGGTGTTGGGTTGGGTTTCGTCGCGGCGTAGGCGGCCTACCAGCACGGCGTCGCGGCCGTGGGCGTCGCGGGGCATGGGGTAGCGGTTGTTAGCGGGGTCATCTACTACTTCCACGCCTTCGGTTTCGCTTAACAGACGGCGCACATCGGTCAGGTCGAAGTCGCGGGCAAATTCCACGTTCACGGCCTCGGAGTGGCCGCCCATGGTGGGCACGCGCACGGCCGTGGCCGTTACCCGAATGCCGTCGTCGCCCATGATTTTCTTGGTTTCCTTCACCAGCTTCATTTCCTCCTTGGTGTAGCCGTTCTCCTCGAACACGTCGATGTGCGGCAGCACGTTCAGGTCGATGGGGTGAGGGTAGGCAGGCGAGGTTACGGCGGTGCCGGCGCGTTCCTGCATCAGCTGGTCCACGGCTTTTTTGCCGGTGCCAGTTACGCTTTGATAGGTGCTAACCACAATGCGCTGTACCTGGTAGGCCTCGTGCAGCTTGCTTAGGGCCACCACCATTTGAATGGTGGAGCAGTTGGGGTTGGCAATGATTTTATCCTCGGGCGTGAGCACGTAAGCGTTTACCTCGGGCACCACCAGCTTTTTGGTGGGGTCCATACGCCAGGCCGAGGAGTTATCGATTACCACGGTGCCTACTTCGGCGAAGCGCGGCGCCAATTCCTTGCTCACCGAGCCGCCGGCCGAGAAGATGGCCACGGCCGGACGAGCCGCAATGGCATCGGCCATGCTCACCACTTGGTAAGGCTTGCCCTTGAAGGTAATGGTTTGGCCTACTGATTTTTCGGAAGCCACGGGCAGTAATTCCCTGACGGGGAAGTTGCGCTCTTCGAGCACTTTCAGCATTTCGGTGCCCACCAAACCGGTAGCTCCTACAACCGCTATTTTCATGAGAGAAGTCAATTAAAGTCGCCGGTAACACCAAGCGCAATGCAAAAATCGGTAAAAGCGTGCGTATTGTTCCTAACTTTAGCCTGCGCTGCTGTGCGCTGGCTTCCAAGTGGTTTGGAAACAGTTCGGTAGGCGTCTGTTACCGCTTCATTCCGCTTACCCTTCCTGTATGCTGCAACGGCTACTTCTTGGGTTGTGCCTGCTGCTTCCGGCCTTGCCGGCTGCTGCTCAGCTCAACGAATCTTTCACCGACGGCGACTTCACCCAAAACCCGGCCTGGACCGGCGACGCGGCCTCTTTTCAGGTAGTTGCCCAGCAGCTGCAGAGCAACGGCCCGGCCGTAACCGGTTCCCAAATTCAGCTGGTAACGCCCAGCCAGGCCGTAACCGGCACCACCTGGGAGTTTTGGGCTAACCTGCGCCTGGCCACGTCGTCTGCCAACCTCGCCGACGTGTGGCTGATGTCGGAACAAGCCGACCTGAAAGCCAGTACCAACCGCGGCTATTTTGTGCGCCTGGGCGGCACTGCCGACGAAGTCAGCTTGTTCCGCAAAGACGCCAGCAGCAGCACCGTTATCATTAACGGCGCCGACGGTACGCTGGGTTCTTCAACCAACAACCTGGTGCGCGTACGTGTAACCCGCAGCCCGGCTAACGTCTGGACGCTGGAGCGCGACCTAACCGGCGGCCGCACGTTTACCACCGAAGGCACCGCAACCGACGCTACGCTTACCCGCAGCCAGCATTTTGGCGTGGCCCTGGTGTATTCGTCGGCCAACAACCGCGCGTTTCTCTTCGACGATATCCTGATCAGCGACACCACCCCGCCGCAGCTTGTGCAGGCCAGCACCACCTCCACCACCCAGCTTGAGGTTCTATTCAACGAGCCGGTGGCCGCCACGGTAGCTGCCGGTAACTTCCGCTTGGCCAGCGGCGCCGTACCCGCCGCCGCTACCCGCGACGCTGCCGACCCGGCCCTGGTGCGCCTCACATTTGGCAGCGCTTTTCCCGGCGGCACCAGCACGCTGGAAGTCCGCAACGTAGCCGACCTCTACGGTAACGTGGCCGCCGGTCCGCTCACGGCCACATTCAGCGCAACGGCGCCGCAGTCCCAACCCGGCCCCAGCCAGCTGCTCATCACCGAAATCTACGCCGACGAAACCCCGGGCGCAGGGGGGGCGGCAGCCACTTACGCCTCCGAGTACATCGAAATATTTAACCCTACGGCGGCGCCGCTCGATTTAGCGGGCGTGCGGCTGCTGAAAACTGGTACTGCCACCGCGGCCGTTTTCCCGGCGGGGGCCACGCTGCTGCCGGGTGAGTACGCCGTGGTATGCGGCAGCACGCGGATTGCGCAGTTCACCGGGTTCGGTAAAGTATTTGGCCTCACGAACTTCCCCAGCTTAAGCAACGGTGGTGATGAGCTACTGCTGCGTGGCCGCGACGGGCGCCAGCTGTTTGCCGTGGCATACTCCGATGCCTGGTACCGCGACAATGTGAAGAAAGAAGGCGGATGGTCCCTGGAAATGGTGGACACCGGCCGGCCCTGCGTGGTGGGCGCCGATAACTGGGCCGCCAGCACCGACGCTACCGGCGGGACGCCCGCCCGTCAGAACTCCGTGCGTGCCAACAGCCCCGACCAAACCGCCCCCACGCTAACCAGTGCCACGGCGCTAAGTGCCACGGTGGTGCGCCTGACGTTCGGCGAAAAGCTCGATAGCGCGCAAGCCGCCAACGTGGCGCTGTACACGCTGCAACCCGCCACGGCCGTGCAAAGCGTAACCGTACAGGGTACTGATTTCCGCAGCGTGGACCTTACGCTGGCGGCGCCCTTACCTGTTAACCAGCCGCTCACGGTAAACGTGCAGCGCGCCACCGACTGCCTGGGCAACGCCAGCGGCCCCATTGCCTCCGCCTCGTTTGTGTACTTCGGGGCGGCCGTGCTGCCCAATCCGCAGCAGGTGCTCATCACCGAAATAATGGCCGATGAGGACCCGGCGGTGCGTTTGCCCAACTTCGAGTTCATCGAAATTTATAACCCCACTGCCACGCTGCTGGACTTGGGCGGCATGCGTTTGCTGAAGCCCAGCCTGACTTCGGCGGCTGTTTTCCCGAACGGAACCGTACTGCGGCCCGGCGAATACGCAGTGGTGTGCGGCACCTCGGCCGCGGCTGCTTTCACGCAGTATTTTGCACAGAATAACCTTTCCGTAGCAGTTTACGGCCTGAGTAGTTTCCCTAGCCTGAGCAACGGCGGCGACCAACTGGTGCTGCGTGGCCGATCCGGCCGTACGCTTTTTGAGGTTACGTACTCCGATACCTGGTACCGCGACAATGCCAAGCGAAACGGCGGTTGGTCACTGGAAATGGTGGATACCTCCAACCCCTGCGGCGGCATGGAAAACTGGACCGCCAGCACCAACGCCAACGGCGGCACCCCCGGCCAAGCTAACGCTGCCCGCGCTGTAAACACCGACCGCACGGCCCCCACGTTGCTGCGCGCCGTGGCAGTTAACGCCACCACCGTACGTCTGTATTTCAATGAGAAATTAGACAGCGCCGCTGTGTCGAGCTTGGCACTGTACACGCTGCAGCCGGTTACGGGCATCCTGCGCGCGGCGGCGGTTTCTCCCGACTTCCGTTCGGTTAACCTGACGTTGGCCACGCCCTTACCGGCCAATCAGCCCATTACCGTGAGCATGCAGCGCGCTACCGACTGTGTGGGCAATGCCAGCGGTGCTTTCACCTCGGCCACATTTGCTCTGCCCGTACCCGCAGCGGCTGGCGACGTCGTCATCAACGAAGTACTGTTTAATCCTCGCTCCGGCGGTGTCGATTTTGTGGAGCTGCTCAACCGCTCTACCAAGTACGTGGATCTGCAAGGGGCCGATTTAGGCCGGGAGACGGGCACCGGAACCGATTTCAGCGCCATTAGCACCGAGCCGCTGGTGCTGGCGCCGGGCGGACTGCTGGTACTCACCACCAACCCGGCCATTGTGCAAAGCCAGTACCCCACGAGTAACGACCCAACGGCGTTCCTAACCATGTCTTCGCTGCCCAGCTACCCCGACGACGCGGGTACCGTGCTTTTGCGCAACGGGCAGCAAGTAGTGCTGGACCGGTTTACGTACGACCAGGACATGCACCTCGCTTTGCTGGATACCCGCGACGGGGTTTCGCTGGAGCGTATTCGGCCCGAAGGACCCAGCGTAGCCAGCAACTTTCACTCCGCTGCCGGCAGCGTGGGTTATGCCACGCCGGGCCGCCGCAACTCGCAGTTTCTGGCCGAAGCTGTGGGCAACCAGCAGTTTCAGGTAGACCCCGAGATTTTCACGCCCGACGAAGACGGCGACCGGGACTTCACCACGCTTACCTACCGCCTCGATCAGTCGGGCTATGCGGCCAGCGTAAGCGTGTATGATACGCAGGGCCGCATGGTGCGCCGCTTGGTGCGCAACGAAACGCTGGCTACCACCGGTTTCTTTCAGTGGGACGGCCTTACCGATCAGGGCCGCAAGGCCGGGCTTGGGCATTACCTGTTGCACATTGAGCTGTTCCGGCCAAACGGCGGGCAGAAGCGGGAATACAAGAAAACCGTGGTGCTCGGGGCGCGACTTTAAAGAGAGGCGCAAGAGCGTTCAGCTCGACACCAAACGGCGCGAAAGGCGCGGAACCGGGCGGGGCCGGCAAGCTTAGCTTGCCGGCCCCGCGTCGTTGAACGGAATCGTTGCTGAAGGCTGGTCGGCTTGGTCGCGCTGTCGTACTAAAGGGTGCTTTACGTGATGCACGTTAAACTTATGGCCGCTTACCGTATCCAAGTCAGCAGTTTCTACTTCACGGTACTAGCCCTATGGCAACGCAACAACAGCTACAGCATTTGTATTGGCGGGCCGGGTTTGGGCCTCGCCCCCAAGATGCTGCCTCGGGCTTGCCGGTGCGAAAAGCCCTGAAGCAACTGCTGCAGGACTCAAAAACGGTTGAGCCGTTGGGCGGGCCGCACATGCAATACGCCGAGCAACTAGCCATGGCACCGGCTCCTGCTGCAGATATGCGGCAAGACCCGCAGGCTCCTGCCATGAAGCGCGGCGCACTTACGGCCGAGCAACGCAAGCAGCAAAACCGCCAGATTCGCGAGGCGTTTTACGCCATGAACACCGGTTGGCTGGAACGCATGGCTACGTCGCCGGCGCAGTTCCGCGAAAAGCTCACGTTTTTCTGGCACGGCCATTTTGCCGCCCGGGTGCGTCGGCCCGATGCCGCGCTGCAGCTCAACAACACCGTGCGCCGGCTGGCCCTGGGCAAGTTCTCCGATTTATTGCTGGCCGTATCGAAGGAGCCGGCCATGCTGCAGTTCCTCAACAACCAGCAAAACCGCAAGCAACGGCCCAACGAAAACTTCGCCCGCGAGGTGATGGAGCTGTTCACCATCGGCCGGGGGCAGTACACCGAGCAGGACGTGAAAGAAGCCGCCCGCGCCTTCACCGGTTGGGGCTACGATGCACAAAGCCAGTTCGTGTTTCGGGCGCGGCAGCACGACGACGGCCCCAAAACCTTCATGGGCCGCACCGGCAACTTCGGCGGCGAGGACATTTTGCGCATCCTGCTGGAGCGCCGCGAAACTGCCGCGTTCATCACTACCAAGCTTTACCGGTTTTTTGTGAACGACGTGCCCAATGCGCAGCACATTCAGCCCCTGGCCGACGCCTTTTACCGCAGCGGCTACGACATTGAGGACTTGATGGAGCGCATGCTGTCGGCCGATTGGTTTTACGACGCTGCCAACGTGGGTACGCGCATAAAGTCGCCGGTGGAGCTGCTGGTGGGGCTGCGCCGGCAAGCCGGTTTGCAGCCTGCCGACGGTCGGCTGCTCGTATTCTGGCAAAAGGCCCTCGGCCAAACCTTGTTTCAGCCGCCCAACGTTGCGGGTTGGCCCGGTGGCCGCAACTGGATTGACTCTTCGTCGCTGCTGCTGCGCCTGCAACTGCCGCAAGTGCTCCTGAAACAAGCCGAGGTAAACGTGGCCCTCAAGGAAGACGAAAACGACATTGCGCCTTCCTTGCCCAAAGCCGAGCGCGTGTTGCGTACCCAAAACGCCGCCCCCGTGAGCATTGCCACCGTGGCCCGCCTGCTCGATAAAGTCCCAGCAGAACAGCATCCGTCCCGGTTGGGAGCGTTTTTACTGCAAGCGCCGCTGCGCCCCGAAAACCTGAAACGGGTGCAGCAGCTAACGGCTGCCGCACCCGTGGAGCAGCGGCTGCGTATCGGGCTGGGTGCGCTGTTGTCGTTGCCCGAGTACCAGCTGTGCTGATTGTTGGCTGTTAGCTCTTGGCTGACAGTATTTCGCCAACGCAACGTTTTTTTTCAGTGGTATCCACTGTCATCAACTAATAGCCAACAGCCATCAGCTAACAGCCAATAGCCATCAGCCATCAGCCAATAGCCAAAAACCATGTCTACCCGCCGCGACTTCCTGAAATCCTCCGTACTAGCCAGCTCGTTGTTGTTCGTGCCCCGCTTCCTGCACGCGCTCGACCGCGGCGGCGTGCCCGGCCTGCGCGATGGCAGCGGCCGGCGCCTTGTGGTGGTGCAGCTGGGCGGCGGTAACGATGGCCTGAACACCATTGTGCCCTACCGCAACGACTTGTACTACCAAGCCCGGCCCACGCTGGCCCTGCGCGAGCAAGTGGGTTTGCACAAGCTCGAAAAGGACCTTGGCCTACACCCGGCTATGACGCGCCTTAAAGCCCTCTACGATGAGGGCCACGTGGCCGTGCTGAACAGTGTAGGTTACCCCAATCCCGACCGTTCACACTTCCGCTCGATGGACATCTGGCACACGGCTTCAGCATCCGATGAGTACCTGAGCTCCGGTTGGCTCGGCCGCTACCTCGATGCCAGCTGCACGGGCTGCACCACCGGCCACACCGGCATTGAGGTCGACGATACCCTGAGCTTGGCCATGAAGGGCAACAGCCGCAAAGGCCTGGCGCTGAAAAATCCGCAGAAGCTCCGCCAGGCCACCCAAAACCGATTACTGGCCCAGGTAAGCCGCGAGTCGGCCAATACCGGCATTGGCGAGCTGGACTACCTCTACAAAACCCTGGCGGAAACGGCTTCGTCGGCCGAGTTCCTGTACGAGAAGGCCAAAGTCTACCGCTCGGCCGTTACTTACCCCGATACCGAGTTTGCCCGCAGCCTGAAAACCACCGCCGAACTCATTAACTCCGGCCTCGATACGCGGGTGTACTACACTTCACTCACCGGGTTCGATACCCACGTGCGGCAGCAGGAGCAGCAAGGCAAATTGCTGGGCGACTTGTCGGACGGGCTAGGGGCGTTTGTGCAGGATTTGCAGCGCGGCGGGCAATTCGATAGCACGCTGGTGCTAGTTTTCTCCGAGTTCGGACGGCGTGTATCCCAGAACGCCAGCAACGGCACCGACCACGGCACGGCCAACAACGTGCTGCTCATTGGCGGCAAATTGCGCCGTCCAGGCGTGGTAAACAATGCCCCCGATCTGGCTAACCTCGACGAGGGCGACCTACGCTATCAAGTTGATTTCCGGAGCGTTTACGCCGCCGTGCTAGGCGACTGGCTACAGGCCGATGCGGGCACGATTCTGGGCACTGGGCCCGCGCCCATTAGTGGACTGGTATAACTCGGGTTATTACCTCGGCTATATCTTATTGACATTCAGGGTCGTATTAAAGCATGAATAGTTTATTCATCTTAAACTTAACCGCCCCATGCGAATCCTGTCCCCGCCGGCCCACGGTGTGCTCGACTACATAACGGCCATCTTCTTCGGTATGGCTCCTTTCCTCTTCGACTTGCAACACCCATACTCCACGGCGTTTTACGTGCTGGGTGTTGGTTACCTGCTCATTGCGCTCATGACGGATTACCCGCTGGGCTGGATGCGCGTTATTCCGTTCCCCATTCACGGTGCTACGGAGCTGGTTAGCGGCCTGGTGTTCATTGTGCTGCCGTTCCTGTTTGGCTTCTCCGACGAACAACCCGTGGCCCGCAACCTGTTTATTGGATCGGGCATCGTGTTCCTGTTCGTGTGGCTTATTACCGACTGGAAAGCCCAAACCCACACCATGCTCACCGATGCCCATGAACGTCGGCATTAATCCGGCGCAGCGTTAATAGTTGTTCCGAAAGCGCAGGCCCGGCCGGTTACTACCGACCGGGCCTGCGCTTTTTGCTGTAGACCGAATTCGACTAGAGGCCGCTACCGACGGTAGGTAAAACCAATGAAGAACTCACGGTCGGTTTGGGCGTTCAGCGGAATGCCGGCACCCATATCAAACTGCACGTTTTCGCTTAGGGTAAACTCCGGTCCAAGGTTTAACAGGTGCCGCCACCGGCCGGTATGGGCGTTCCAGTGGCTCATCACCTCGGCATACGAGCCCAAAAACTTGGTAAAATCGTGGTTAATGGTGGCGGCGGGCTGTAGCGCGAAATAGTGGCTGTTCGTCTCCCGGTCGTTTTCAATGTCGCCTTGCACCTGCATCGAAAGGCCGGTGCCTTCGCCTATTTTATACTCTACGGGAATGCTCAAACCGCCCTCTAAACCGCCGCGGCCTACAGCCGCTCCGGTGGGCAGAGTTACGTAGCCGCTGACAGCCAAGGCCCAATTCCCGCTGTCGTCGCCGAAGAGGTTGCGTTTCACGCGTACGCTTACGTCGCCAAAGCCGGTATGCCGCTCCGGGCCAGCCGCATCGTCGGGCCACTCTTTCTCCACCGAATACGACTCCACTTTCACCTGCACATCCATGCGTTCGGTCACGCCCATCTTCAGCACGGCGTGGTTCAGGAGCAGCTCCCGGTGACGCGGGCCACCGTCTTCGCGCCCCTTGCGCAGCCGCATCAGGTTCGTTTCCAGCTGGAAATGGCCGGGATTAATGGTGTAAGCGCTTTGGGTAATGCCGGGCCGGTCGGGGTGGAGCTTGCGCAGTTGGTCGCGCGGCGTGGGTTTAAATAAGGTGTAACGGGCCGAATCGACCGGCACAGACGAGTTCGATTGGGCCATTGCGGCCGTTCCCGTCAGGAAAGCGACCAAAAAAGTGGAAGCGCGAAGCATGGGAAAGAGGGAAGGTGCCTTGCATACGCAGAACGCTTTCCATTCGATGTTACAGCGCTAGAGTAGCCGTTCCGCTGAAACCTACAGCGAGTAGCGTAGCCCCAGAAACGCCCGGCGGCCCTGCACCGGCGCATAGTTGTAGCTGGTATCGAAGCTGTAGCCGTTGGGGTTGTCCTGCGCCACCTGCCGGTCGAAGGGGTCGAAGGGGCGGAGCAGCACGTGGCGCGGCATGAAGTTCAGTAGGTTTTTCAGGCCGCCATAGAGTTCCAGCTTGCCACTCATGCGCTTGGTAACCTGCACGTTTTGCAGCGTGTACCACGGCGAACGGGCCGGACGGAAGTCGTTGGGCTGCACAGGTAGCCGCATGGGGCCGTTCACCAACCCGGTGTAGTCCACCGTCAGTCCAAGGCGCTCCAGCGTGTAAGTAGCCGCGTACGTGCCCGATACCGCCGGCGTGTGCAGCTGCTCCTGGTAGCGTAAAGGTCCGCCCTCGGGGCCGCGTTCCTGGCGGTACACGTCCAGCACGGTTACGCCCGCAATCAGCTTCAGCGGCGCTGCCAGGGTCCAGTCGGCGTTCAGCGTAATGCCGCGGGATACGGCATATCCGTCGAGGTTGCGGTAAATGATCTGGTCGGGGTTGGTGTCGTAGTCGGGCGTAATCTTGTTGGTGAAGTAGGTGTAGAACACGCTGCCATCGAGAATGAGCGAACCGGCGCCGGTGGTAAAATGCCGCTGGTAGTTCACGTTCGCGTTCCACGACCGCTCGGGCTGCAGGTCGCCTTCCACCACCACACGCCGGGCCCCGGTGAGGGCGGCGTGGTCTTCGGTAAACAAATTCACCACCCGAAAGCCGTTGCCCACGCCCACACGCAGTACCTGGGAGCCATCGGGACGGCCCCACTTGTAGTTCAGGCGCGGCGACAAAATGCTGCCGTGCCGGGAGTTGTAATCGTAGCGCAGGCCGGATAGCAGCGTGGCATCGGGCGTGAGCCGGAACTCGCTTTGCACAAACACGCCCGGCAAATGCACGCGGTCGGGTAAGTTGGTGGGGTTCAGGGTATCGGCGGTGGCCGTGGCAGGCGTGTTGTCGTCGTACCAGGTGTAACGGTAGGCCGCGCCCATCAGCAAATTGTGCCGGATGCTCAGGTCGCGCGTCCACGTAAGCTGCCCGAAGCCCACGCGCTGGGTGGCCCGGTACGGCGTGTTGCCATAGGCGGCATTCTGGTTGTGCTCGTTAAACGAGCCGCTGAGCAGCATTTTCTCACTTGCGAGTGGTAGCTGGTACTGGCCCAGGGCCTCGTAGCGGCTGGTGTAAATGCTCTCCCCGTAAATACTGTCGCCGCCCCGAAACTCGGGCCGCCAGCCCAGCTGCCCGCCAAAACGGTCCTCGTAATAGTAGCGCCCCGCAAAGCTGGCCACGCGGTTATCGGGCCGCGCCAGCTGCCACTTGTTGAACACCGACACGCGGTGCTGCGTGGGCAAATCGGTGAATCCGTCCTGGTTCACGTCGCGCCGCTGGCCGTAGCCGAATAAGTTGGCAGTGAGCAGCGACGTGGCTTTGCCGGCCTTCAGCGTGGTGCCCAGGTCAAGGTTGGCTTCGCCGTGCGAGGTGCCAAACCCGTCAACCGAAAGTTGCGGTGCTTTTGAGGGGTCTTTGGTTATGACGTTGATGAGTCCGCCTACCGCCTCCGAGCCGTACAGCGTGGAAGCGGGACCTTTCACCACCTCAATGCGCTCCACCATGCTGTTGGGAATACCGCTCAGCCCGTACACCGTGCTCAGCGACGACACAATGGGCATGCCGTCGATGAGAACCATCGTGTAGGGCCCTTCCAGCCCATTAATGTGGATGTCGCCGCTGCTGCACACGTTGCAGTTCAGCTGCGGCCGCACGCCGTTCACCATCATCAGGTTCTCGAACAAGCTGGACGCGGGGTTTTTCTGAAAGAACTTGGGCGTGTAAATCTCCACCGGCACCGGCGACTCGCTCTTGACTACCTCACTCAGCGTGCCGCTGATAACCACGTCGCCCAGGGCATTAGCCGCCGATGCCAGCAGCAGATTCACCGAGGTGGTTTCGCCGGCCCGCACCGTCAGGTCGCGTTCGGCTGGCTTACAGCCTACCGCGCTGGCTACCACTCGTTGCGCGCCGGCCGGTACTTTCTCCAGCGCAAAACTGCCAGCCTCGTCGGCCGTGGTGCCCAGCGTGGTGCCTTTTATTCCGATGCTGGCAAACGGTACCGGCTTGCCGTCGGACCGCACCACACCCCGCACCGTGCCCGTTTGCGCCTGTACCGTGAACGAGCAGCACCACAGCAAGCAGCAGAGTAATAAAAGTCGCATCAACGTAAAGTGAAGGTGAGTTGAAATATTTTTTTAGACGAGTCTAAAACCTGGGGCGGGCAAAAAAAGGCGGGAAGCCGCAAAGCCTCCCGCCGTTCGGCTTACCCAAAAAACGTTTCGAACAGCAAGTACAGGTTCAGGGCAATGATGATACCCGACACCACCCAAGCGGTGTACTTAACCCAGGGGGCATTCACAAACTGGCCCATTTTGCGTTTGTCGCTGGTAAAAAGTACCAGCGGCACCACCGCGAAACTGAGCTGCAGCGACAGAATTACCTGGCTGAGAACCAGCAGCTCGCCGGTGCCCTTTTCGCCGTAGATAAGCGTTACAATGAAGGCCGGCACCACCGCAATCAGGCGGGTGATGAGGCGCCGCAGCCAGGGCTTCATCTTCAGGTGCAGAAAGCCTTCCATCACAATCTGCCCGGCCAGCGTGCCCGTGAGCGTGGAGTTCTGGCCCGAAGCCAGCAAGGCCACCGCGAATACCACCCCGGCCGCGCCAGCGCCGAGCACCGGCGCGAGCAGCTTGTGCGCGTCGTGAATGTCGGCTACTGTGTACATGCCATTGCGGTTAAAGGCCGCCGCAGCCAGCACCAGAATGGCGGCATTCACGAAGAAAGCCAGGAACAGCGCCACCGTGGAATCGATGGTGGAGAACTTGATGGCCATGCGTTTGCCGGCCGGATTCTGTTCAAAGGCCCGCGTTTGCACAATGCTGGAGTGCAGGTACAGGTTGTGGGGCATTACGGTGGCGCCCAGAATGCCAATGGCCACGTACAGCATGGCCGGGTTGGTCACGATTTCCGTTTTCGGGAGCAGGCCCCCGGCCATAGCTGCCCAGTCGGGCTGTGAAAGGATGATTTCGTACAGGAAGCAGCCGAAAATGACCACGATAAGGCCGGCCACAATGCTTTCGATGATGCGGAAGCCCTTGCTCTGAAAGTAGAGCACCACCAGCACATCGAGAATGGTAAGCACCACACCCACCGTAAGCGGAATGCCGAACAGCAGGTTCAGGGCAATGGCCGAGCCGATGACTTCGGCCAGGTCGCAGGCGGCAATAGCTATTTCGCACAGCACCCACAGGGCCATGGCTACCGGCTTGCTGTAATGGTCGCGGCAGGCCTGGGCCAGGTCGCGGCCGGTTACAATGCCCAGCTTGGCAGCCAAGTGCTGCAGCAGCATGGCAAACAGGTTCGAAATCAGAATAACCGACAGCAGCGTGTAGCCGTAACGGGACCCGCCGGCAATATCGGTGGCCCAGTTGCCGGGGTCCATATAGCCCACGGCCACCATAAGGCCGGGGCCCCAGAAAGCCATGAGCTTACGCCAAAACGAAGCGTTTTGCGCGGGCACGCGTATGCTGGCGTACACATCGGCCAAGGAAGGAGCGCGGCGCGGTTGCCGCCAGCCCGGCTCGTCTGGCGAAACGATGGGCTCTGGGGTAGGACGTTGCAAAGGTTGGGTAGGCAGTGGAATCATGTACTAGCGCTAACTGTCACAAAGAAACAACTTTTAGACGAGTCTAAATTTTTTTTTAAACCTCCTTAAATACCGATTACGTCCCGAAAAGGTTTGCGCGTGCGAAATTTGTTTGCCGCGTAGCCCGTTTGCGCCTCACTCGTCTCTTCTGTTTATGCTGCGTACGCTCAAGCGCAACCGCTACGGTCTGCTCTCTTTGGTGGTAAGTATCGGCTTGGTTTTCGTCAAGTTTTATGCCTGGAGTTTAACTCACTCGCAGGCCGTGCTGACGGATGCGCTGGAATCCATCATCAACGTGTTTACCAGCGGCTTCGCTCTTTACAGCCTTTACTTATCGGGGCTACCCAAAGACCGGAACCACCCCTACGGCCACGGTAAAATCGAATACCTGTCGGTGGGGTTTGAAGGTGCGCTGATTTTGGGCGCGGGCGTGTACATTTTTTACAGCGCGGTGCAGGCCCTGCTGGCCCCGCACGCAGTACAACGCCCCGATTGGGGCATTTGGCTGCTGGCTTCCACGGCCGTTATCAACTTGCTGGTGGGGTTTGTGCTGGTGCGCGAAGGTCGCCAACTCCATTCCCCAGCCCTGGTGGGCGACGGACAGCACTTGTACCTGGACGCGGTAAGCACCCTGGTTTCGTGCGCGGCCCTGGTGCTGGTAGCCCTTACCGGCAACGTGCTCTTCGATACCGGGGCCGCGCTCATACTAGGTCTTTTCATTGTGGTGAACGGCTTTCGCATGGTGCGCCGCTCCGTGTCGGGCCTCATGGATGAGTCCGACGTGGATACCGTAAAGCAGGTAATTGGCGAGTTGCAGCAGCACCGCCAGCCGCCGTGGATAGATGTACACAACCTACGCATCGTGCGCTACGGGGCCGACCTGCACATCGATTGTCACATTACCATGCCTTACTATTTCAGCCTCGACGAATCGCACACGGAGGTTACGCGCATTGAGGAACTGGTGCGCAGCCGCTTTGAGGTAGAAGTGGAAATGTTCGTGCACGCCGACCCCTGCACGTTTGCGGCCTGCCCCTCGTGTACCATGCCCGAGTGCCCCGTGCGCCACCACGCCTTCACCCGGCTTATTCCCTGGACGCTGGAAAACGTGGTGAAAAACGAGCGGCACCAGTTAGAAGTGTAGCGCAACAAAAAGGGCGCCTACTTCGGTAGGCGCCCTTTTTGTTGCTTAGGCATCGACTTTAATCAGCGAATGATTTCAACCCAACCTTTTAGCCTTTGCCCATTTTGGGCCGTTACCATAAAGTAATATATCCCGTCGGGCTGATCTTTTGCATCCCAATCGTTCTGGTAGTTTTTGTATTCTCGAACCAAACGGCCCCAGCGGTTGAAAATTTGCACCTGGTTGTTGTCTGGTAAGGATTGCAGAACCAATGTTTCGTTTTTGCCGTCCCCATTAGGCGTAATAACGTTTGGAATAACCAATGGCGGAACCTGCACCGTTTTGAGGGCCACGGCAGAAGGACAAGACGTACCAGCAACGTTGTTGAACACGAACAGACGAATTTCGTATTGTCCTCCCTGATCGAGGGTAAGCTCGGGGTTGCCAATACGCTGACGCGAAAACACAATTTCATCCTCCATAACCTGTTCCCCGGCGTCGTTGGTAATACGCTTGTAGGTCCAGCGTACGCTGTCGTTGGGCGCTAAACTGGGGGTTGTATTGGTAAAGGTGAAAATGCGCGGGGGAATATTGTCCCGGTTGGCGTAAAACGCACGCTCGGCCACAGTAAAGGAAGCCGTCAAGCGCGGCAAAATACGCACCAAAATCGAGGCTGTGTCGCGACACAGAGCCGGCTGGAAAGCTCGAGTGGGAGTGATGGTGAGGTAATAGCGCGTGGTACGGGTGGGGCGAACCGTAATGTTTTGCAAATTGGCATCGCCCGGGTTCAGTCCTTCAGCCGGGGTGATGCCAGTACGCGAGCCGCTCCAAGTGAAAGCATACACTTGGCGGTTCCGAATGACCGAATCGGGGCGTTGCACCAAGGCGTTGATGGTTACAGGCTGGCCTTCGCACACTACGGCTTGGTTTTGCTGGTTAGTCGAAGCCAATGCTCTGGCGAATTCGCCTTCTACTACCCGAATAACAACCGGCCGTACTTGCGTTCCTTTGAATGGACACCCATCGTCGGTAATGCGGAAGAGCAGCGTGCGTGTGGTGCCCACAAAATTTGGCTGCGGTTGAAACAAGAGGGTGGCCTGTGGTTGTGCAGAGCCATTGGCCGATACACCCAAGTATTCGCCAATATCACCACCTTCAAGTACATTGCTGGGGTTGTTGAAAGGCTCAACGGTTAGCAGGTTACTCGTGTTCGGGTCGGTGAACCGGAGTCGTACGCGGGCGTAATTGCAGGCCTGTACCGTAATGTATGTTGAGTCACGGGTGGTGCGCACCACGGCGTTGGTCTGCTGGGTGCTAACCACAACTTGGGGCGGGTCTGGCGGGCTGTTGGTACCGCAATCAATAATCACCACCAGCATATCGCGGCGGATCGAACCGACCTTGTAGCGTCGGTTGCTGCCGGGGAAGCGGCGGTATTCGGTAACCTTGCCCACGACTACGTATTTGTTTTGTGCCTGGGCAGCAGTGGTGTTTCCCGGAACAAAAGAGGCTGCGGTGAAGGAGAAAAGGCCGTCGGCCGGCGAAAACCGGAACCGCGGGGTGAGTGTGCGGTTGGGGCACGTACCGGTTGTATCAAACGATACGGCAATCGGGAAAGTGGGGCTAAACGAAGCCGGCGTCGTTCCCGAGCAGGTGTAAGTGCAGCCCGCAACGGTGCGCGTGGTGCACCGCAGGTTTGTGGGGTACGACAGGAAGGAATTTGGTGTATTACAGCCGTCAAGTGGAGGGGCCAGCTCATAAACCAGCGAGTCGTTATCAACCGGGTCGTTGGCCGAAAAAGTCACCGTGGCATTTTTCTGTGCACATTCAAAGCGAATACCTGCTTGGTTGGCCGCAAATCTTGGCGACGTGTTTTCTATCGTTTGAACGGTACCTCCTGCGGGCGTAATGCGGTTGTTCAATGTCGCTTCGAAGCGAAAGCCCGCGCTAACCCCACCAGCTAGGGTGCGGGTTTCCGGGCGGCAGCAGCTTTCAACGCTCAGCACCCATTCGTCGGCCGGAGGAAGGTTGATCCGGCCTATGTAGGTATACTCTTTGAAATTCGTGAAGGGAACAGTTCCGGAGTTGTCCGGACATATCACCTGTGCCTGAATGCCCGGGCAGTAAGGCGTGCCCAGAAGAGGTACACCCGTTTGGATCAGGGTAGCCGTTGTTGCGGTAGACGCACAACCACCCGATCTGGCGGCTAATGTGAACGACGTTTCTGCGCCGATACCGGAACAGTCACGGTACGTTACGAGGGTCACTTCATAGGTGGTACCGCTTACCCAACGGTAGGTGAGCTGACCTCCTTGAACGTGGGAGGCACGGGCTTGTAAGGCAAGAATTGCCATGAACAAGCACGAGAAGAAGAGCCGGTAAGCAATGCGTAAAGCTGTTTGCATTGGAGGGTGGTAAATGGGTGGTAAATGGGTGAGCCGCAAGTAACGGCGGCGTAATTTAGAAAACATTTCTACTCAACCATAAGCATTTTTTTATGAATAAAGTTGGGCTTGCTCTTCAGACTCGAAATGAGGAATATGCAAAATTGACACTGTGATGTAGGGTAATTACAAGAGATAATACTAGATTTAGCCGGCGACAAATGCCTGCCACTTATAAGTTTAAGAACCTTGGCTTCTGTCGCTTTCTCATTCCAACCACCCCACACCCATTTCTTATGCAAATACCTTTACCCGAACAGTCACCCGCTGTTCATCAACCGCCTCAAGGGTTGAAGCGTCTGGTTACGTGGCTCACAACGGCTTGTGTGCTGTTGTTGCCGTTACTGGCCGGTGCCCAAACCTCTACCATTGGCTCAACGACCTTGCCCGTTGTAGCACCGGCCAGGAGTAGCTATTCATACGGGCCTATTTACCGGTCAACAGCTACCAGCACGTTCGATCATTCGCGTTACGCTCACCTGTACACGCCGGCTGAACTGAGTATTCCTGCTGGTGCCGTTATTACGCAGTTGGCATGGCTGAAATCAGATGCCGGTGAGTTGACCGGTAACAACACGTTTAACGTGTTGCTGGGCAACAGCAGCCTCACCACGTTAGGTACTTCACAGGCTTGGAGCACATTAACGGCTGGTGCAACGCAGGTGTACACCTCTACCACCCAACAGGTAACCGGAGCCGCTGGCACCTACTTCAGTGTCACCCTTGCGCAACCCTTCGTGTACACCGGCGGCAACTTGCTGGTACTTACCGACCACGAAAAGCAGGGCACCGCTACCGGAGTAATTAATTTTGTGGTAAATCCTGCCACTGGGTTTGCGGTAGGAGATGCCGATTCAGCACCGGTAACTACGCTAACAGCTGCTTCGTACGGCAACAACCGCCCTACCTTGCGCGTTACTTACACTCCGTCGTCGCCGTGCACGACACCGCCTAACGGCGGTACTACGGTTGCCTCTGCTTCCAGCCTGTGCGCCCCCGGAAGTGTTTCTTTATCGTTGCAAGGAGCTTCCTTTGGCACTGGCTTAACATATCAGTGGCAGCAATCCACGAACGGAACCAGCTACACCAACATTGCTGGGGCTACGGGCCCCACGTACACAACACCTGTACTAACAACGGCCACTTTTTTCCGGGCTGTATTAACGTGCAGCGGAGCTTCGGCAAACTCAACACCGGCTCAAATTACGTTTGCGGCGCCTACCTACGCTACGCTACCCTTTTTCCAAGGATTTGAAAACGACTGGATTGACGTTTGCGGAATCAAAGACGCTCCCAGCAACAGCTGGCGTACCACGCCCACAACGGGTAACAATTCGTGGCGCCGCAACGACGACGGTATTTCCGCTGGCTGGGTAAACCCAACTTCGGGGGCTTACACGCCCACGGGGAGTGAAGGCAATAGCTCTGCTCGATTCCACTCATTCCAAGCCTCGTCGGGCAGCATAGGGTTTCTAGACCTGTACGTTAACCTGAGCCAAGCCGGCGACAAGATCCTCTCGTTCGACTACCGCAACAACACCGGATCCGATTCGTTAGCGATACATGTCTCCAACGATGGCGGATTAACCTTTGGTCCGGCCTTGACGCGCATTAATCTGGCTAATGCTTGGAGTAAGCAGTATGTAACCATCAGCTCGACTTCGGCAACGGCTGTGGTGCGGTTCCGGGCCCGGGCTGATTTTGGCGCATCCGATATTGGCTTAGATGCTGTAGACATTCGGTCGGCTAACGCTTGTTTTGCTCCCAATGGCCTAACGGTAGGTGCAGTCACCTCTACTACCGCCGCCATTAGCTGGGGCGGCATAGGGGCGGGTAGCTCTTACACGGTGTTTTACGGGCCGGTTGGCTTTACGCCAGGCGGAACGGGTAGCCAGACCATCACGGGTATTGCAGGCACCAGCACCACCATTACCGGTTTGCAGGCCGGTACGCAGTACGACGTCTACGTGGCCCGTATCTGCACGGATGGTTCATCCTTGAGAACTGGACCAACAAGCCTTGCCACCCGCCCGGCCAACGACGAGTGCGCCACGGCTGCTACGCTTACCGTTGGCGCAACGCCGCAGGCTTGTAACTCGGTTAATGGAACCGTGTTAAGCGCCACCAATTCCAACGTCGGTACGTCAGGTTGTTCCGGCACCGCCGACGATGACGTCTGGTACGAATTCACGGCGACGGCAACGGCTATGGATATTCGTTTGACTGAAGGCACTGGTTTTGATGGCGTGCTGCAGGCGTTCAGCGGTTCAAATTGCGGTTTCCTCACGGCCAGCTTAGGCTGCCGCGACGTTACCACCGCGGGTGTGGAAATATTGTCCCTGACTAGCCTGACTGTGGGTACGTCCTACAAGGTCCGGGTATTCTCTTTCAGCGCAACGGCTCCCACGCCGGCCAATAGCAGCTTTAGCATCTGCGTGACCCCAGCGCCGCAGCCTCCGGTAAACGACAATTGCGCCAATGCTACCGTTCTAACCCCCGGCCAGACTTGCACACCTACTACGGGAACGGTGTTTAAAGCCACGGATTCGCTGGTTGGTACTTTGCAGTGTAGCGGTACTGCCGCCGCCGACGATGACGTGTGGTACAAATTCACGGCGACGGCAACGGCTCATGACATTCGCTTGACTGAAGGCGCCGGTTTCGACGGTGTAGTACAGTTATTCAACGGTACCTGCACCAGCATTATTGGTAGCATTGCATGTGAAGACCAAAGCGCCGGCGGCAGCGTCGAAGTTCTATCGGCCACTAACCTAACCGTCGGTCAGGAATACTTGGTACGAGTTTTCTCTTTTACCGCTACGGTTCCCACCGACGTCAACAGTAGCTTTTCCATTTGCGTTACGGCTCCCACACCGGTGCCGGCCAACGACGATTGCGCCAATGCCACGGCCCTAACACCTAGTGCTACGTGCACACCCGTCAACGGTAGCGTGTTCCGGGCTACGACGTCGCAAGGCGCTCCAGCCGCCTGCAGCGGCACCGCCGACGACGACGTGTGGTACTCGTTCCTGGCCGCCGGTACCTCGCACGACATCGTCGTTGACGAAGCCACCAGCTTTGATGGCGTTGTGCAGGTGTTTTCGGGTGCCT
Source organism: Hymenobacter koreensis (assembly GCF_039541855.1). Lineage (NCBI taxonomy): Bacteria > Pseudomonadati > Bacteroidota > Cytophagia > Cytophagales > Hymenobacteraceae > Hymenobacter > Hymenobacter koreensis. Next base: position 865,023 of record NZ_BAABHA010000002.1, on the reverse strand, counting down.
GTAGCTCCCTCTCCGTCCTGCAGTGCATTGATGCTTCCGCAAGCGGAGGAGAAGAAAGACTCCGGGTTAACGGCCTTACAATCGGGCAGCGCTACTACATCCGGATATTCTCGTTTGGGTCAACCGCGCCTGCCGCATTCAACAGCAACTTTACCATCTGCATTACTCCGTCGCCAACCCCACCAGTTAACGACGATTGCGCTAATGCCATTACGCTGCCGGTGAGCTTCGGCACGAACTGCACAAGCCCCGTGGTGGGAACCAATCTGGGAGCTAGCGGCTCTAGCGGCGTGGCATCCCCAACCTGTGGTACCTATGCCGGGGGCGATGTATGGTACAAAGTGACGGTGCCACCTTCGGGAGGGCTGCGACTGGAAACGGCTGGTGGCGGCTCTACGCCGCTTACCGATACCGACTTATCGGTGTACTCGGGCACGTGCGGCAACCTCACTCAAATTGTGTGCGACGCCGCCAGCGGTACGGGTAGTCATGGGTTGCTCAACATTAGCGGCCGCACGCCGGGCGAAGTGCTCTACGTACGGGTGTGGGAAAGTGGCAACAATGCCGAAGGGGGCTTCACCGTATGCGCTTCTTCGCCAACTACTTGTGCGGAGCCTGGTGGCTTGGCAGCAACCAACATCACCAGTAGTTCGGCCACGCTCACGTATGCCGGTTCGGGTATCTCCTACACAGTTGAGTACGGCCCGGTGGGTTTCGCGCCCGGAACCGGAACCGTGCGTACGCAGGCTGGCCAGTCGGTAGCTATTACGGGTCTGGCAGCGGATACGGAGTACTGCTTCTACGTAACGCAGACTTGCACTAGCGGCGCCAACCCCAGCCCTACGGTAGGGCCGGTGTGCTTCCGCACCAGTATACTCTCAGCTACCAACGACGAGCCTTGCGCTGCCATACAGTTGTTGCCCAATGTAACGGTACAAGCCACCAATTTCGGCGCCACTACTACCATTCCGAATGGCTACAGCAACCCCGCGCAATCGGGTTGCAGCAACGCAGCCAATCCCCGTGACGTGTGGTTCCGGGCCAGGCCTGTGACCAGCGAAATGCGAATGGAAGTTACCGGTACGTCGGCTGGTACGTTGCGCGTGTTTAGTGGTGCCTCATGCTCGGGGGCCCTGACGGACGTTTCCTGCCGCGTGGCTCCCAACGTTAACTCCTCGCTTGGCCAATTCAGCGTGACTGGTCTGACGCCTGGTCAGGAGTACTACATCAGCGTTGCTGGTTTGACCTCCGGCGCCACCACCGGACCGTTCACTATTGTTTACGACCGTGTGCTTTCCACTCGCAATCCATTCGTGGGTGAGTTGAACGTATTCCCGAACCCGGTATCGGGCGGCGAAATGACGGTGCAGTTGCGCGGGGTGGGCAAAGCCGCGAAGGCGCAGTTGCAACTTATCAATGCCATTGGCCAAGTTGTTCATCAGGAAACCATCAGCATTAGCAACGGCTCAGCTGACGGCAAAGTGTCGATGACCCCATTGGCCCGCGGCTTGTATACGCTTCGCTTGCAGGTTGGCCAAACCACTACTACTCGCAAAGTGACGGTGGAATAGCATTCCGTCCTCAATAAAAAAGCGGCGCCTGCACTGGAGGCGCCGCTTTTTTTGTGCCTGATAAGTAAGCTTAACGGGCCAATACCAAGCGCTGCGGGGTAAATGACAAGCCTGGGCTGGCCACACGCACGGTATACACGCCTGGGCTCCAGGCTTGGCTGGGCAACACAGCGCGTTGTTGACCCGCGGGAAAGCTTGCGTTGTACACTTGCCGGCCCAGCGCGTCCACTACTTCAACGCCTGTAGCGGCCCCCAACTTAGCGGGCAGTTGCAGCGTGGTCGACGTTGTGGACGGATTAGGGTAGAGGGCAAAAGTAGCGGTGCGGGTAGATTTAGCAGAGGTAACAAACGCCCGGTTTTCGAGCACCATCACGCGGTCGTCTTGTGCGGCGGGGTTGCCACGGCCGTCGCGGTTGCTGGTAGCCACGTACACCCGGCCTTGTGGCGACGTGCAAATAGCCCGCAGTCGTCCGTAGGTGCCAGCCCACACATTGGCTTGCTGTGCAATGGCTTCGCCGCCGGTAGTTAGGATAAGCTGGGTGAGGGTACCCGCTTTTAGGCTGGCCATTAGCAGCGAATTGCGCCAGCCCGGAATGGCGGGGTGGTCGTAGTACGTAATGCCGGCTACGGCCAGCGTGGGCGTCCAGACCGCCAGTGGCTCGCGCACGTTGTTTTGTTGGCAGAAGGTTTGCTCGGCGGGCAGGTTGCACAGGCCTTCCACGTTTGGCCAGCCGTAGTTGCGGCCGGGCTCAATCAGGTTTACCTCGTCGTCGTTGCTGGGGCCGTGCTCCGAGCTGTACACCCGGCCCGTGGCGGCAACCCGCACCAGTCCCTGCGGGTTGCGGTGGCCTATGGTGTACACCAGGCTGCCCGGTGTGGGGTTGTTGGCCGGCACGGTGCCGTCGAAATTCATGCGCAGGATTTTGCCGTTGAGCGACTGGCTGTTCTGCGAGAGACTGGTATTGGCCGCGTCGCCGGTGGTTACCAGCAGGGTGTTATCGGGCAGGGCCAACAGGCGCGAACCGCTGTGAATGTTGGCGGCCGGAATATTCCCCAGTATCACCAGTGGAGCGGTTAGGGTGCCGTTGGTATAGGTGTACCGAACCACCTTTTCCTTCAAGCCGCCATCGGTGTAGTTGTACACCACAAACACGTAAGCCGATCCGCCTTGGGTACTGGCTATGGGAACCACGGTCATGCCCAGCAGTCCGCTTTCGCCTCCCTGGGTGACATCGGAGAGGGTGAGCAGCGGCAGGAGCTGGCCCGTGGTGGGGTTTATGCGGCTGATGCGGCCGCCGCGCTCCGTCATCCACAGAAAATTATCGGGCCCCCAAAGCAATTCCCACGGGGTATCGAGGCCGGTGGTGAGGTTCGAGAGGGTGACCGTGGTAGCGCCTACCGGGTAGGTAGCCACCACCTGCGCGGCGGCCGGCGCGGCCAGGCCACCGGCCAGCAGTGCCCCGAGGTAACAGGAAGTAAGAATTCGTTTCATGCAAGGAGGACTTAGGTGTGAAACATTCTCGCGATGAGCTTGTAAGCGTAACGATTTTTTCGGGCTTTCGGATTAGCGTACTTTGTTTGCCCGTTCCGCCGCCAGTTTCTTCCGACCTCTCCGTTTTCCTCTATGAAACACCTGTTTCCCTATTTGCTGGGCGGTGCAGCGTGCTTCGCGCTGGGTGCATTAAGCACCGCCGCCGATACGCCCACTCCCATTACCGTGCCCATGGCCCGGGCGGCCCAGGAACTGTTCGGGCTGAAGTTCACCGATGCTCAACTCGACTCGGCCCGCCAGGATTTAGCCGAGTATCGTGACAATTACGCCGCTAACCGCAAGGTGACGCTGGCTAACAGCGTGGCGCCAGCCACCATTTTTAACCCCGTGCCCAGCACCTGGCAGCCAAGCCCCGCGTTCGGCAACGACAAGCTGCCCAAGGCCGACAAGGTCAAGCTGCCCGCTAACCGCGAAGACCTCGCTTTTTACTCGGTGCGCCAGCTGGGCGAGTTGCTGCGCAGCAAGCAAATTTCCTCCGAGGAGCTGACCAAGTTTTACCTCGACCGCCTCAAGCGCTTCGACCCCAAGCTGCGCTGCGTTACCTCCCTTACCGAAGAGCTGGCCCTGCAACAGGCCCGCGCCGCCGACGAGGAAATAAAGAAGGGCAAGTACCGCGGCCCGCTGCACGGCATTCCGTACGGCGCCAAAGACCTGTTCAGCACCAAAGGGTACAAAACCACCTGGGGCTCGGTGCCTTATAAGGAGCAAACCCTGGATGAAGATGCCGCCGTGGTAACGCGCTTGCGCGAAGCCGGCGCCGTGCTTTGCGCCAAGCTTACCCTGGGCGAGCTGGCCATGGGCGACGTGTGGTACGGGGGCAAAACCCGCACGCCCTGGAACCTGGAAAAAGGCTCCAGCGGCTCGTCGGCGGGTTCGGCGTCGGCCGTGGCGGCGGGCTTGCTGCCGTTTGCCATTGGTGCCGAAACCTTGGGCTCGATTGTAAGTCCCAGCACGGCCTGCGGCGTTACGGGTCTGCGGCCCTCGTTCGGGCGCATTAGCCGCGCTGGCGCCATGGCCCTGAGCTGGACCATGGACAAGGCCGGTCCCATTGCTCGCTCGGCCGAAGACTGCGCCCTGGTATTCGACGCGCTGGTGGGCCAGGACCGCCGCGACCCGGTGACGCTGCTCGTACCCGCCGACTTCCGCTACGCCTTCGATGCCGACGTGAAAAAACTACGTATCGGCTACCTGAAGGCTGATTTCGAGCGGGCGTACCCCAACAAAGCCAACGACGAAGCCACGCTGGCCGAGCTGCGCAAATTGGGGGTGGAGCTGGTGCCCCTGGAGCTGCCCCAGCTGCCCGCCAACGACATTACCTACCTGCTTACGGCCGAAGGCGCCGCCGCCTTCGACGACCTCACCCGCTCGGGCCGCGACAAGGAAATGGTGAACCAGGGCAAAAGCGCCTGGCCAAATATTTTCCGCAGCTCCCGCTTTATCCCGGCCGTGGAATACATTCAGGCGCAGCGTTACCGCACCCTGCTCATCGAAGACATGTACAAGCGTCTGCAGGGGCTAGATGGTTACATGGCACCCTCGTTCAGTCGCAACCTGGTGCTGACCAACCTTACCGGTCACCCGGCCGTGGCCGTGCCCAACGGTTTCACCAAGGAAGGCCTGCCCCAAACCATTACGTTTATGGGCCAGCTGTTTGAGGAAGGCAAGCTGCTGGCTTTGGTAAAGGCCTACCAGGACGCCACTACCTTCGACGAGCAGCATCCGAAGCTGAACTTCTAATGCCCGCTTCAGAAACGAGCTTTAGCGTGGAAAACCTGGCGGCGCGTTGGCAACAGCGCGCCGCTTCGTTGTTTCCCGAGCCGGAAGCGGCGGAAGCAGCTTGGCAACGGATTCAGCGCGACTACAGCGGCGTCGGCCGGCATTACCACGCCTTGTCGCACCTGCAGGCCATGTTTGCCGTGCTCGATACGCACCCCGAAACCGCCGCCGCGCCCGACCCCGTGGTGCTGGAATTAGCCGTGTGGTTTCACGACATCGTGTACCAGCCCCTGCGTTCCGACAACGAGTCGCGCAGCGCTGACTGCGCCCGGCAGCTGCTGCAAACCACTACGCTCACGGCAAGCCAGCACACGCGCCTCAACCGGCTCATTCGGCGCACCCAGCACCACGCCACCACCGAACCCGACGACGCCCTGGACACCGCCTTGCTGCTCGACGCCGATTTGTGGGTTTTGGGCGCTTCGCCCGAGGCTTACCAGCAGTACGCCCGTCAGATTCGGCAGGAGTACCTTATTGTACCCGGTTTTCTGTACCGCCCGGGTCGCCGCAAAGTGCTGCAACAGCTGCTCGATGCCCCGCAGCTTTACCGCACCGGCTTCGCGCGGGAGCAGCGTGAAGCGGCGGCCCGGGAGAACCTGGCGGCTGAGTTGGCGGAGCTGTAGCCCAGCCGTACCTTTCAGGGCGAAGCCGTTCGACTGCAACGCTGGATGCGGTAGCCTGTCTTTCGCGCTGCGTCCGGTGCGCCTTTCCCGAATTTCTTTCTTGTATGCGCTTTTCTTCCGTGCTGCAGTTGCTGTGGCTGTTCCCCCTGGCTTCTGCTTCTGCCCAAAACCAACCCGCGGCTACTTCCTTGGGCCCGCTTACCGTCGAGAAAATCATGCGCGAACCGGCGCAGTGGCTCGGCGGCTTGCCCTCTAACCCGTACTGGAGCGAAGACGGCAAGCGCATTTACTTTAGCTGGAACCCGGATAAAGCCCGCCGCGACTCGCTTTACACCGTGGGCCTCGACGGCAAGAATCCGCGCAAAGTAAGCCTGCGCCAGCAGCGCGAACTGCCCGCCCAGCGCGGCACGTACGACCTCACGCGCAGCCGCAAGCTCTACGAGAAGGAAGGCGACATTTTCCTGCTAGAGGTGAAGTCGGGCAAAATCCGGCGCGTGACCAACACCGCCGAGCGGGAATCGGAGCCTGCGTTTGCCTTGCAGGGCCAGGCCGTGAGCTACACCCGCGGCGGCAACCTGTTTACCTGGAACCCGGTCACCGGCGAAACCACGCAGCGCACCGATTTCCGCCGCGGTCCGCGCCCAGCCCCCACCAAAGCCGACAAAGCCGAGCAGTTTCTGCGGGCGCAGCAGCTGGCCTTGTTTAACGTGGTACGCCAGCGCGAGCAGGACCGCCTCAGCCGCGAGCAGCAACAAAAAAGCTTGGCCAAGCTACGGCCCAAGGCCATCTACCTGGGCACTCAGACTGTGGAAAACCTGCGTCTGAGCCCCGATGGTCGGTTTGTGACCTACACGCTGGCCCAGGAGCCGGCCGCCAACAAGCTGGCATTGGTTCCGAACTTCGTTACCGCCTCGGGTTACACCGAGGACATTTCCACCCGCAACAAAGTAGGCACGGCCCAAACCGCCTACGAAATGGGTATTTATGACATTGGCCGCGACACCACCTTTGTGCTGGGCTATAAAGAGCTGAAAGGTCTCGACGAGCAGCCTGCTTACCGCAAAGAGTACCCGCTAAAAGCGCAGGCACCGCTGCCGGTATCGGCCGATGGCAAAACGCCCGCTGCCGTGGCCAAAGAAAAAGCCGAGCAGCGCCGGGTGGTGCCGCACGGCCCGTTTTGGTCGGATAACGGCCAGCGCGCCTTCCTGGTCGTGCGCTCCGCCGATAATAAGGACCGGTGGCTGGTGAGCCTCGACCCCAGCACCCAGAAAATCGGGCTGCTCGACCGGCAGCGCGACGAGGCCTGGATCAACGGCCCCGGCATCGGCTACGAAGCTGGCAACGTGGGCTGGCTGCCCGACAACCAGCGCATCTGGTTTCAGAGCGAAGAAACCGGCTACTCGCACCTCTACACCGTGGACGTAACCAACGGCCAGAAAAAAGCCCTGACCAGCGGCAATTTCGAAGTGCAGCAGGCTCAGCTTTCGAAGGACAAAAAGACCTGGTACCTCACGGCCAACAAAACCCACCCCGGCGAGCAGCATTTCTACCGCATGCCCGTAAACGGCGGCCCGCTTACGCAAATTACTTCTCAAACCGGGGGCCACGAAGTGGTGCTGTCGCCCGACGAGAAAACGCTGCTGGTGCGCTACAGCGCCGCTACCAAGCCCTGGGAGCTGTACCTGATGGACAACAAGCCCGGCGCCAAGCTGCGGCCGCTCACGCATTCTACCACTTCTGAGTTCGAGAGCTACCCGTGGCGCGAACCAGAAATTGTAACCATTCCGGCCCGCGACGGCGCTCAGGTGTACGCCCGCCTGTACCGCCCCGCCAAACAAGACCCCACGCGCCCGGCCGTGGTGTTTGTGCACGGCGCGGGCTACCTGCAAAATGCCCACAAGTGGTGGAGCCAGTACTTCCGCGAGTACATGTTCCATAACCTGCTGGTGGAGCGCGGCTACACCGTGCTCGATATTGACTACCGCGGTTCCAGCGGCTACGGCCGCGACGTGCGCACCGGCATCTACCGCTACATGGGCGGCAAAGATCTTTCCGACCACATAGACGGCGCCAAAATGCTGGCTGACAAGTACAACGTCGATCCGCAGCGCATTGGCATTTACGGCGGCTCATACGGCGGCTTCATCACGCTCATGGCCATGTTCACTCAGCCCGATGTTTTTCGGGCCGGCGCCGCTCTGCGCTCCGTTACCGACTGGGCCCATTACAACCACGGCTACACCGACAACATCCTGAACGAGCCCTACAACGATTCCGTGGCCTACGCCCGCTCGTCGCCCATTTACCACGCCGAAGGACTGAAAGGCGCCCTGCTGATGTGCCACGGCATGGTGGATACCAACGTGCACTTCCAGGACATTGTGCGCCTTTCGCAACGGCTTATTGAGCTGGGTAAAGACAACTGGGAGCTGGCCGTGTACCCCGTAGAGGACCACGGTTTCGTAGAGCCGAGCTCATGGACCGACGAGTACAAGCGCATTCTGAAGCTGTTCGAAACCAACCTGCGAAACCAGTCGCCAGCCCGCTCGAGTTCGGGAACCAGCAGTGGCAACTGAGTAGCGGTAAGGCGGCCGGTATGCGAAATCTGCTCCTTATTGTGGCGTTGGTGCTGGTGGCAGCCGGTTCGTTTCTGTTCGCCCCGCGCCCGGCCGGCGCCGAGGACTATTGGGGCACGTACATTCAGCTGAGCCCCCGAGCCGGGTTCATCTTGAATTACGACTCGTACGGCTATATCGGCGCGGCTGCGCGGCCTGAGGCCTTATTGCAAGCTGGGGAAGTCCGACAGTCGCGGCCGCTGTATGTGCTGCTTGGTACGGTTCTGGGCTATCCGCTGCGGGCGCTGCTTACGCCGCGTGTCAGCGCGGAAACCGTGCAAAGCCATTTCTGGAATGCCAGTCCGGTACCCGTGCCGCTGCCCGATCTGATTGGGTTTTACCCCGCCTTCGTGCTGCTCAACTTTGGGGTGCTCACGGCCAGCTTGTGGCTGTTTTCCTGGCTTTACCCCCGCCTAACCGCCGGCCGGGGGCAGGCTGTGGTTATGTACGGGCTCATGGTTTTTATGGCGTCGAGCCAAATCACCAAGGCTTTTTTCTGGACGGCGCACCAGCAGATGTTCTGCTTCTTCACGCCTCTGTTTTGCCTGTTCTTGCTGCTGCAATTTCGCCATAAGCCGTTGCAGACCGGACGACTGGCAGTGCTGGCTTTAGCATTGGGCGTGTTGCCATTACTCTACGGCAATTTTGTGCTGGTGCTGCCGTGTTTGTGGTACGCCATGTGGCGGCATGCAAGCGGCCGTTTCAGCCCGACTTTGTTGGGCCGGGGAGTTATGGTGGCTGCCGCTTTCCTGCTCCCAACTTTGGCTTGGGTTCTGGTATTGAAGCTACGAGGTGTCACCTATTACAATCACGAAATGGTGCGTTTCCGCCAGTTGGTATGGTTGCTCGACCTGGCACAACAGCCTGCCGCCGAGTGGTTGCCCACGTTGTGGAGCAAGCTGCGTGAGTTCAGCCAAACGCTCATCGGCATTGCCTTCTTCTTGCTCGTTTTACCATTGCTTGGGCTGCTAACTCGCCTGCAGCGCGTCAAAACCCTTGTATCCCAGCCGTGGCCCGAAGTAGTGTTTCTACTAGTGCTGTTTGGCAGTTTCCTGGTGGCGCTGGGGTATTACAACCAACGGCTGACGTTTACACTGGTGCCTTTGCTGCTGTGTGGTGCAGCGCTTCTGCTGAGCCGTTTGCCCGCTCGTTTTCAGCCTGCCATGATTGCGCTGGTTGCTATTAGCTGGCACCTGTACAACGTGTGGTCGTATGGGCCTTTCTCCTAGCTGCCCAACAGGGGCTTCGGTGTAATTGAGCCGCCTCCTGGCTGGCAAGAACACCTGCTTCTAGCTTCCCGTAACATGGAAATGGTGGGTTCGAGCAAAGGTTATAGGGCTTTGCAAGTAGACGTAAGCCAAGGTCGGACCTCCGTACGGAGGAAATATTCGGCTGAACTCAGCGCTTTTCGCAGCCTATAAATGCCATGAAGTAGTGCTGGCTGTTAGGGTAAGCGCTTGTCTTTTAGTTTACAAGCTGATTGATGTGCGTAAGCTTACACACCCCGCCCGGCAAGATGCCCAATGCTGGCCGGTAGGTGGCTTTGCTGAATTTAGGTAGCTTTGCCACCTCCCATGACCCGCTCTGCCGGGGCGCCGTTGTGGGCCTGGTTTCACCGACGCCGGCACGTACATACAATGCCCTACCTGTTCACCTCCGAATCCGTTTCGGAAGGTCATCCCGACAAAGTCGCCGACCAAATTTCCGACGCCATCCTCGACGAGTTTCTGCGTCAAGACCCCGCTTCTAAAGTAGCCTGCGAAACCCTCGTTACAACGGGTTTGGTAGTAGTTGCCGGCGAAGTGAAGTCCAAGGCCTACGTCGACGTGCAAAGCGTTGCCCGCGATGTAATCCGCCGCATCGGCTACACCAAGGCCGAATACAAGTTCGAAGCCGAAAGCTGCGGCATCCTCTCGGCGCTGCACGAACAGTCGCCCGATATCAACCAAGGCGTGGAGCGTCAGAACCCCGAAGACCAGGGTGCCGGCGACCAAGGCATGATGTTCGGCTACGCCTCGCGCGAAACCGATAACTACATGCCCCTGGCGCTGGATCTGTCGCACCGTTTGCTGCGCGAACTGGCCGCTATTCGCAAAGAAGGCCGCCAGATGACGTACCTGCGTCCCGATGCGAAGTCGCAGGTAACCATCCGCTACAGCGACGCCGGTACGCCCGAAGCCATCGACACCATCGTGGTTTCTACCCAGCACGACGACTTCGACGAATCGGAGGAAACCATGCTGCGCCGCATTTCCGAAGACGTAAAGGGCATCCTGATTCCGCGCGTAAAGGCCGGTCTGAGCGCCGAGGTACAGCAGCTCTTCACCGACCAAATTACCTACCACATTAACCCCACGGGCAAGTTCGTTATCGGCGGCCCCCACGGCGACTCGGGCCTTACCGGCCGCAAAATAATTGTGGACACTTACGGCGGTAAAGGCGCCCACGGCGGCGGCGCTTTCTCGGGCAAAGACTCCTCGAAAGTAGACCGTTCGGCTGCGTACGCTGCTCGCCACATTGCCAAGAACCTTGTGGCCGCCGGTGTTGCCGACCAAGTACTGGTGCAGGTGGCCTACGCCATTGGTGTAGCCAAGCCCGTGGGTCTGTACGTAACCACGTACGGCACTACTAAAGTGAAAGGCTCTAACGGCGAAGCAATGACCGACGGCGAAATCTCGGCGAAGGTGGATCAACTGTTCGACATGCGTCCGTACGCCATCGTGCAGCGCTTCGGCTTGCAGAACCCCATTTTTGGGGAAACGGCTGCTTACGGGCACATGGGCCGCGAACCGCAAACCAAGCAGGTAAAGCTGGCCAGCGGCGAAACCCGCGAGGTAGAAACCTTCACCTGGGAAAAATTGGACTACGTCGACCAGATTAAGGAAGCCTTTAGCTTGTAGTATGTTAAATCAGCTCGCGCTTTTGCTGCAAGGTGTTGGTAAGCCAGCTAAGGCCGTTTTGCTGGGGCTGGCCGCATGGGCCATCTACCGGAGCGGTGTGAGTGTAGGCGAGTTTGCTTATTACCTAAGCCACTGAGCTGTAATAACAAGCACAAAGCTGATGTTTAGCCAGAAAAGCAAGAGCCCGGCCTGTTTGTACAGGCCGGGCTCTTGCTTTTCTGGCTAAACGGCGGTTGTTCAGTGCGCGGTCTGCTTCTCTTTGTGGCGAATGAGTTGTTTTTTCAATTGCTCGGCAGCGGCGTCGGCAGCGGCTTCAAAGGTACCGGCATCCTCTTGGCTGAAGAGCGTGGTACCGGGCACAAACAGCTTTACTTCGACAGTCTTATTGTCTACCCCGTCCTTGTTATTGAGGCGCATAATGACTTCGCCCTCCGTAACGCGGTCGTAAAAGGTTTCAAGTTTATCGAGGCGCTTCTGGATGAAGTCGAGCAGTTTCTGGTCGGCGGTGAAGTGCACCGATTGCATCTGTACTTTCATCGGGTGTGGATGTTTTGGGTAGAAGAAAGAAAAAATCAGGCTTTGGGATGAGCCTTTTCGAAAACGGCTTTCAGTTTATCAATGCTTAGGTGCGTGTACACCTGGGTAGCGGCAAGATTGGCATGCCCCAACAATTCCTTGATGGCGTTCAAGTCGGCGCCTTTGCCCAGCAGGTGCGTGGCAAACGAGTGACGAAGCACGTGCGGGTGTTGCTGGCCGGGTGCGGAAGTGATAAGCCCTAAGTAGTGTTTCACGGTGCGGTATACCAAAAGCGGATAAACAGGCTGCCCTTTATCCGTAACGAGGAGGGGTCCGGCGGCGTTGTCCGTCGTTCCGAACTCCTTGGCTTTCTGTTGGGTATACTGCTCGATAACTTGAATGAGCGACGGGTTGAGTGGCACGATGCGCTGCTTGTTGCCCTTCCCTGTCACCCGCACAGTGCGCGCCGAAACGCTCACGTCTTCGTGCCGAATGCCAATAAGCTCCGCCAAACGGATGCCGGTGCCATACAGCATTTCCAGCACCAGTTGGTCGCGGCGGCCCACAAAGTCGTCGGTAAACTCGAAACTGTTCAGCAGCCCGTTTAGCGGGTCCTCGGACACAAAATCGGGTAGCTTCTTGCTCATTTTGGGCGGCGTGATGCGCAGCATGGGGTTGCGCGCCACCACGCCCGTGCGCAGCAGAAACTTGTAGTAGGAGCGGAGGCAGGCAATTTTGCGGTTTACGGTACGCGCATCGCGTTGCTGTTCCATCAGGCTCACAATCCAGGAGCGGATGAGCAGGTGGTCGGCGGTGGAGGCGTCGGGTAGGTCGTAGGTGGTTTTGAGGTACTGCTCAAACTGCCGCAGGTCGGTGCGGTAGGACGTGACGGTATGCGGCGAGTAGCGGCGCTCGAAGCGCAGGAAATCGAAAAAAGCCTCCATAGAAAATACCGCGGCAACAGCAGCGGGCGGATAGCCAATGTAGGAAACCGCCGCCACAAAACGAACATAAAAAAACGGCTAGCCGGCCCTGCTTGTGCAAGGCCGGCTAGCCGGGAAAGTCGGGGTAGAGAAGTGCTGCCGTTGCCGGTAGCCCAAACGCTACTTAGTTCTGCTCACCGTAGGTCGCCTGTTTGTAGGCGGCCTTCTGGCGCTGCTTGCGCTTGGTGATGGACGGCTTCTGGAAGAACGTGCGACGACGCAGTTCTTTCAGGACGCCCGTGCGTTCGAATTTTTTCTTGAAACGCTTGAGGGCGCGGTCAACCGACTCGTTCTCCTTGATTTGGACGATGAGCATAAAAAAAGAAAGCGTGAGTTTCAGAGTTAAGGGCTGCAAAGGTAATAGCCAAGCTCTTACAATGCAAGCCCCGTGCAAGTTCCGCTATTTCAGAATGGTACGGGCAATTACCAGCTTCTGAATCTCCGAGGTACCCTCACCAATGGTGCAAAGCTTGGAGTCGCGGTAGAACTTCTCGGCGGGGTAGTCCTTAGTGTAGCCGTAGCCGCCAAAGATTTGCACAGCTTCGTTAGCAGTGCGCACGCACACTTCCGATGCATACAGCTTGGCCATAGCCGATTCGCGGTTCACGCTCAGGCCCTGATCCTTCATATCAGCCGCCCGGTAGGTGAGGAGCGAGGCTGCCTCAATTTCCGTGGCCATATCGGCCAGCTTGAAGCTGATGCCTTGGAAGCTGCTGATAGGCTGGTTGAACTGGTGGCGCTCCTTGGAGTACTGCAGTGCGGCCTCAAAAGCGCCCTGGGCAATGCCCAAGCTCAGCGCGGCAATGCTGATGCGGCCGCCGTCGAGCACCTTTAACGACTGCACGAATCCGTCGCCTACTTTGCCAATTACGTTTTCTACCGGCACGCGGCAGTCGGTGAAAATCAGCTCAGTCGTTTCGGAGGCACGCATGCCCAACTTGTCTTCCTTGCGGCCGGCCGAGAAGCCCGGCGTGCCGCGCTCGATAATAAAGGCCGTCATGCCGTGCGAGTCACCTACTTCGCCGGTGCGGGCAATAACCACGGCCACATTGCCGCTTTTGCCGTGGGTAATAAAGTTCTTAGCGCCGTTCAGCACGTAATGGTCGCCGTCGAGCACCGCGGTGGTACGCATGTTACCGGCGTCGGAACCGGTATTGGGCTCCGTCAAGCCCCAAGCCCCAATCCATTCGCCGGTAGCCAGCTTGGGCAGGTACTTCTGCTTTTGCTCTTCGGAAGCGTGCTGGAGAATGTGACCGGTGCATAGCGAGTTGTGTGCCGCCATCGAGAGGCCAATGCTGGGGTCAATTTTCGACAGCTCGGCAATGGCCGTAACGTACTCGGTGTAACCGAAACCGGCGCCGCCGTATTCAGTAGGAACCAGTACGCCCATTAGGCCCAGCTCGCCCAGTTTATGGAACACGTCCACCGGGAATTCCTGGGTGTCGTCCCACTCGCGCATCTTGGGCTTGATGTGGGTTGCGCCAAAATCGCGCACCATCTGGGCAATCATTGTCTGGTTTTCAGTAGCTACCAGTTCCATGGAGTTGGGGAAAGAGATGGGAAAACAAACGGGGCGGTACGGCTCGTAAAAGCCGATTTTGGGTTGGCGAAGGTACAAAAATTGTGGTCCGAATACCACGATAGGACTTACGTCAGACAAGCCCGTATTTTGATAGAGGCCTTTAATTCGGTTTCTTTGAAGGTTTTTGGGACAAACCGCCACGTTGCAACGTTGTTGTGGCCGCTCCCTATTTTTTCAGTAACCCCCACGCCGGTCTGCCGGTTTTCATGCACTCGACCTTCTTGCCCCGCGCCCTGCGCCTGCCGCTTCTGGCCGTACTGCTTGCCCTGCTTGGCTCCTGTGCCTCTTCACGCGCTTACCGGCAAAACATCCTTTTCCGTTCCGAGGCCAGCACGAGCCCCGATACCACCCGCTTGCAAGGCGCCATCATGCAGGCAGCGGCAACGTACCGCATCCGGCCCAACGATTATTTGGAAGTGCGGGTGTATACCAACCAAGGTGAGCGGCTAATCGATCCTAACGGCGAATTGGGTTTTGGTTCACCGGGAGGAGCCACCAACACAACCGGGGCCAATACGCGTGCGTCGGCTCGGGTTACCACTGGCTTGCCTAACCGGCCCGGTATAGGTGCCGCAGCGGGTGGAGCGGGCACGGGTGGTGCGACGAGCCTGGATTACTTGGTGCACCCCGACGGAACCGTAACGTTACCCGTCGTATACCGGGTACCTGTAACCGGACTTACGGTACCACAACTCGATAGCGTGCTGCAAGTGCGTTACGAGCAGTTCTACAAGGGTGTATTTGTTCAATCACGAGTTACCAATAACCGCATCATCGTGCTGGGTACACCCGGCGGCGCGGTGGTTCCCATGACCAACGAGAACATGAATCTGCTCGAGGTCTTGGCCATAGTGGGCGGGGTAGACGGTGGCGCGGCAGCTGGTGGCGGTAATAACGGCATTATGTCGCGTGGCGGTCGGGCCCATAACATCCGTTTGATTCGACCGGCACCCAATGGCGACCTGAAAACGGCGCAAGTACAAATTGTAGACCTCACTACCGTTGCGGGTATGCGCCGGGCAAATCTGCGTATGCAGCCCAATGATGTAGTCTACATTGAGCCCGTACGACGGCCTTTCTTCGAAGCGTTGCAGGACGTAGGGCCTGTGCTGGGCCTGGTGAGCAGCATTACCGGATTTGTTACCACCCTTTTCTTAATAAGAAAGCTGTAGCGGGAATATCCGCAAAGGAAAGCAACGGGTACTTCCGTTCGTTTCCAACGGTTATGCGTTTTTCTGAACCTATGGCAGTAGATAAAGAAGCGGAACTGGACGAGTTGATTCGTTCCGCTGGCGGCGAAGAAGTAGAGGAAGATACCGGCGGTGGGCTAGACATAGCCACCTTGCTGATGGTAACCCGGCGTAGCTTGCCGTGGATGGTGTTGCTGATTGGGCTCGGGCTGGGTGCTGCGTGGCTCTACTTGCGCTACACGCCACCTGTTTACCAATCCTCTTCTACCCTTAAAATTGACCAGAAAACCCAAGCAGGAGTTTTAGGGCTAGAGGGAGTGGGCAAAGCAGCCGATACGCGGCAGACGGCTAAAAACTTGGCTGGCGAAGTAGAGCTGATAAAATCCAACTTGATTTACCAACGGCTGCGCGACTCCCTGAACCTCGATGTGAACTATTACACCGAGGGCACAGTGCTGGCCAGCGAGTTATACAAAACGTCCCCCTTTCGGGTGGCGTATCGGTTAAAGGACAACCGACTCTACAACCGCAAGATCAATCTTAACTTTCTGGATAGCACCCGCTTTCGGTTAAGTTACCAGGAGGGAACCCAAGAGGTTACCAATGAATATCGGTTTGGGCAACCCATTAACACGCCGCAGCTGGAGCTAACGGTATACCGCAACGGCCGGTTCGATGCCGAGCAGACCAAGCCCAATTACTATTTCATCGTTAACGATGACGCCGCCATGTCGCGGTATTTTGATGAGAACCTAGTCGTCGAAATCATCAATCCTGAGGCTAATACCATCGGTATTTCCTTTAAGGACCACAACCCCCTGAAGGCGCACGACATCGTTAACAAGATTGACACGCTGTATTTGCAGGAAAAGCTGGCGAAGAACTCGTTAGCCTCGCAGCAAACGCTGGCCTTCTTGGAAAGTCAGCTGGGCGAAAACAGCAGTAAACTTCAGCAGGCAGAACAGGCCCTGCAGGATTTTGTCCGGCGGAACAAGACGTATGACGTGCGCTCCGATGTGTCGGGCATCACGGAAAAGATGGCCGAGTTGCAAAAGGAGCGCGAGGAGTTGCGCCGCAAGCTTGGGGCGCTGGCCGAAGTTGCTGGTGTGGTAGATGAGAATCGGGTATTAGTACGCGAAGGTGCTACCCTTGAGGAAAGCGTACCAGCCCTTGCGCGTCTGGAGAACGACCAGATTTCTCAGCAGGTAGCTGTTTTAAACGACCAGCAAGCCGACTTGAACCGCTTGCTTGAATCGTACCGCCCGACGACCACGGCTGTGCAGTTGCGCCAGGAGGCTCTAAACTACACCCGCCGTAGTATCCGGAACTTGCTTAGGGGTGCTCAGCAGCTGCTGCAAAGCGAAATGGCGGACCTCGACAAAGTGCAACGAGAACTGGACGCTCGCTTGAATCAGTTGCCCGAAAAAGAGACCGAACTGGCCCGCCTGCGTCGTCCCTTCGAGCTGTACGAGAAGTCGTACCTAATGCTGATGGACAAGAAGGTAGAGTTCAGCATTGCCAAAGCCGGCACAACACCCGACTTCCAGATTTTGGCGCCGGCCTCAATGCCGTTGGGACCCATTTCCCCGGTTCGACTGATGGTGTACGCCATTGGGCTGGCAACGGGTATTGTGCTGGGCTTGGGCTTGGTGGGTACACGCTACATGTTGCACAATACGGTTACCAACATCCGAGAGCTGGAGCGCAGCACACCGGCTCCGGTGCTGGGTGTGGTGCCTTCATACGACAAGGAGAAGCTGGCTGTATCGAAGCTGATTGTGGATAAGAACCCCAAATCGGCTATTTCTGAGGCCATTCGCTCGATTCGTACCAACCTGGAGTTCATGAGCTCCTCGCGCAAGACCAAGCGCATGATTTCCATTACCTCCACGATTTCGGGCGAAGGCAAAACCTTCGTGGCGGTAAACCTGGGCGGTATTATTGCCTTGTCGGATCAGCGGGTGATTATCCTGGATCTGGACATGCGCAAACCCAAGGTAAACTTGGCCTTCGAGGCCGAAAATACCAAAGGCGTCAGCACCATCCTCATCAACCGCCACTCCATCGACGAGTGCATTCAGAAGACGAGCATTCCAACCCTCGACTTTATTTCAGCGGGCCCTACGCCGCCCAACCCATCGGAGCTTATCCTGCACCCGGAGTTCGATCAGATGCTGGCGTATCTGCAGCAGACCTACGACGTGGTTATCATTGATACCCCGCCCGTGGGCCTCGTTACCGACGGCATTCTGATCATGCGAAAGGTGGATATTCCCATCTACATCGTGCGGGCCGACTACTCGAAAAAGTCCTTCCTCAAGAACATTAACAAGCTGGTGCGAACCGGCGGCTTTAGCAAGCTGACCACCATTCTGAACGATGCCCGCGCCGGCGGCATGTACGGCTACGGCTACGGCTATGGCTATGGCTATGGCTATGGCTACGGCACCGGTTACGGCTATTACGAGGAAACCAAAGCGCCCACGGGCCTGCTAGCTCGCTTGCGGCGTCGCTTTTCGTAAGTTGCCGCCCGTATGGCTTCATTCTTTCAAAAGCTCTTTGGCCGGTCGGAGGCGGCGCTAACGTCGTTGGCGGCGTTGGGAGTCGATATGCACTCCCATCTGCTGCCCGGCCTCGACGATGGAGCCGCAACCGTGGAGCAGTCGGTGGAGCTTTTGCAGCATATGCGCGAGCTGGGCTACCGCAAGCTGATTATGACGCCCCACATCATGGGCGACTTCTACCGCAACACGCCCGAGGGGATTCGCGAAAAGCTGGTTTTGTTGCGCAACGCCGCCACGGAGCACGGTATCGACCTGGAGTTAGAGTGCGCCGCTGAGTATTACCTCGACGACAGCCTGGTGCGCAAATTGGAAGAAGGCCAGCAACTGCTGAGTTTCGGCGGCGAGAACCGCTACCTGCTGTTCGAAACGTCCTACATCAACGAGCCTTTCAACCTCACCGACATCGTGTTTGCGTTGAAATCGGCCGGCTATCAGCCCGTATTGGCCCATCCAGAGCGTTACACCTATCTGTACAGCAAGTTCGACGAGCTGCAGCGGATTCGGGAAAAAGGCGTGCTGTTACAGGTGAACCTGAACTCCCTCGTTGGGTACTACTCGCCGGCCGCCAAGCGCGTAGCGGAAAAGCTCATTGATGCGGGCTTGGTAGACCTGGCCGGTACCGACATGCACCACCTCAAGCACACCGATGCCCTGCGCCGCGTGCTGCAGTCGGAATACCTGCCCAAGCTACTGGCCTTGCCGCTGCTGAACTCCACGTTGTAAAATGGTTATCCGGAGAAGGGCTGACAAGCTAATCGGCCGGCAAGTCGGTTACAGAAGCAGTCTTCATCGGCCCAACCATTGAGCTTTTCCTTTCTATGATTTTTGTTACCGGTGGCAGCGGCTTGATTGGCACTTACCTGATTCCGGCTCTGCTGGAACGGGGCTTGCCCGTACGCGCGCTGTACCGGGAGAAAATTCCTGCCCATGTTTCCGGGGCAGAGCAAGTAGACTGGCGGGAAGGCGACGTACGCGACTCCAGCTTGCTGCGCGAAGCCTTGGACGGTGTGACGACCGTATTTCATTGTGCCGGCGTGGTATCCTACGCGCCGCAGGATGAAGAACTGCTCAAACAAGTCAACATCGAAGGCACGGCTGCCGTGGTGGATGCCTGCGTGGAGCGCCAAGGCTTACGGCTGTGCCACGTGTCGTCCGTCGCGGCATTGGGCGGGCTGCCCGAAACGGCCACCAGCAACGTGCTGGACGAAACGGCTAAATGGGACCTGAACGCCAGCCATTCGGCCTACGCCACTTCCAAGTACCTGGGCGAGTTGGAGGTATGGCGCGGTATTTCCGAGGGGCTGAATGCCATCATCGTGAACCCATCGGTGGTGCTGGGCGCTACCGACTGGACGCGCAGCAGCACCCGCTTGTTTCGCTACGCCCACCAAGAGCATTCGTTTTACACGCCCGGAAGCGTTAATTTTGTGGACGTACGCGACGTGGTGGATTTCATGCTGCGCCTGACGCTGGACCGACCCGCTTTAACCGGCGAGCGGTACGTGCTGAGTGCCGGTAGCTTACCGCTGAAAGAGTTTTTTGCCCAGGCCGCCGCCTGCTTTGGCAAAAAGCCGCCCACCGTGGCCGTACCCGACTGGGCCGCCGAAGTAATCTGGCGCTTGGAACATGTGCGGGGCATGATAACCGGCTCCAGGCCACTCATTACCAAAGACACCGCCCGGGCCAGCCGCCGGCCGGTGGAATACCAAGCCAGCAAAGCCGAAGCCGCCGCCGGCCTGGCATTCCGGCCCGTAGCGGAAACAATTCGGTGGTGTTGTGCCGGTTTGGCAGCCCTACCGAACTCCGCTGCCCCGGGCGCGGTTGTTGTATCCTAGCCCATACGATACGCCGTAATGGGAAATGCCGGTTGGTCTTTCGTAGGCCCGCCGGAGTGACGCTGAAAGCATGAGAATGAACGAACCATCCGAAGAGCGGGACGAAATCCTGGCCACCGTGCGCCGTTTTGAGCGCATGATGGACGAGGGCGAACCGGTCTTTTTTGATTTGGGTGATTTTGAAACCCTGATCGACCATTACACGGCTAATACTCTTTATGACCGCGCCCTGCAAGCTTGCGAGGCGGCCGTAGCCCAATACCCTTTTTCCAACGAGTTACTGGTTGACCGCGCCCAGGTTTTGGCCATGCGCGGCGAGTACGACGCAGCCCTGGCGCAAATTGACGAGGTAGCCACGCGCGAGCCTGACAATGCCGACGTAGCCGTTACGCGCGGCATCATTGCCACCCAGCGCGGCGATATTGCCGCCGCCGTGGGCTACTTCGAGCAGGGTATTGCCCGCTCACCTGACCGCGACGATATCTATTTCAACCTTGGCTTGGCCTACCAGCAATGGCAGAAGTTCAAGAGCGCGGCCCGCAACTACAAGCAGAGCCTGCGCATTAACCCCGACAACGACGCGGCCATTCAGGAACTACTTTACTGCCTCGAAGTATCGGGGCGTTTGGAGAAGAACTTGGAATTTTTCCGCCGTTTCACCGACGAGGACCCGTACTCGGCCATTGCCTGGTATAACCTGGGACAGGCCTACTACAAAGCCGGCCGCTACGACGACGCAGCCGATGCTTTCGAGTACGCCATCGTCATCGACCCTAAATTTTACGAGGCGCATTCTTACCTGGCCAGCACCTATGTAAGCCGCGAAGAGTACCGTCGCGCCATCGAGGAGTTCGACCTGAGTTACCCCGCCGGGGAGCCCACGGCCGAGGCCTTGTGCAACATTGGAGAGTGCCACGAAAAGCTGGCCGATTGGCAGAAGGCCCGCCTGTTTTACCAGAAAGCCATCGACCTCGACCCCGAAATGGACGAGGCTTGGTTTGGTATTGGCGTGATTCTCGACGCCCAGGAAAAGTGGTTCGAGGCCCTGCATTTCTACCGCAAGGCCGTAACCCTGTACGACGAAAGCGCCGAGTACTGGCAGGCCCTGGCGGCCGCCGAGTACCAGGTAGGCAACGTGGTAAGCGCCATCGAAGCTTACGAACGGGCCACGGAAGTGTCGCCGGATACGCCGGAAGCGTGGATTAACTGGAGCGCCATTCTCTACGAGCAAGGCAATTTCGATGCGGCCATTGACCTGATGCGCACCGCCACCGACCTGCAGCCCGCCGACGCCGACCTGCAGTACCGCCTCTGCGCCTACCTGTTAGCGGCCGGCCGTTACCGCCAGGCCTACGACGTATTGGAAAATGCCCTACTTTTGGACTTCGACAAGCACCGCTTGCTCTTCGAGTACTTCCCGGAACTGGAACAGCAACGCGCCCTCACTCGCCTGATCGACCAATACCGAAAATAACCTGACTGCTTTGCCGCACTGTTAACGCACCAACCTAGCCGGACTGGCGTGCTTCTTCTGAGAGGCCCACTGGTCCGGCTAGTTTGTGTTCGTACCGTTTGGCTGGCCCACCCTTTGCCACCCGTTTTCCAATGAACTACTCCCTCTCGCAGCTACCCGAGCGCACCGCCAAACCCCGCGAACAAGGCTTTACCATGGTTATGGATAAAGGCCTGAGCGTGCGCGAAGTCGAAGACTTCCTGGAGGTAGGCGCTGCTTACACTGACATCGTGAAGCTGGGCTGGGCGACGTCGTACGTAACCGGTAACCTGCAGCGCAAGCTGGATGCCTACAAAGAGGCGGGCATTCCGGTGTACTTCGGCGGCACGCTATTCGAGGCGTTTATCATTCGCGGACAGTTCGAGGACTACCGTCGCTTACTCGACCAGTTCGGAATGGAGTACGCTGAGGTATCGGACGGCTCCATTGACCTCGTGCACGAGCAAAAGCTGGAGTTCATCCGTCAGCTGTCGGGGCAGGTGAAAGTGCTGTCGGAAGTGGGTTCGAAGGATGCGGAAAAAATCATCCCGCCCTACAAATGGATTCAGCAGATGCGTACAGAGCTGGAAGCCGGCGCCGTGAAAGTAATCGGCGAGGCCCGCGAAGCCGGTAACGTAGGCTTGTTTCGCAGCACCGGCGAGGTTCGCTCGGGCTTGGTGGAAGAAATCCTGACGCAGATTCCCTTCGAGAAAATTCTGTGGGAAGCTCCGCAGAAGGCACAGCAAGTGTGGTTTATCAAGATGCTGGGTGCAAACGTGAACCTGGGCAACATTGCTCCGAACGAAATCGTGAGCCTCGAAACCATTCGCTTGGGCCTGCGCGGCGACACGTTCACGCACTTCCTCGACATGGACAACGTGGACGAGATGTTCAAGCCCGAAGTAAAGACACCCGGCAAGCCGGGCACATCGATGCCACGCGGGTAAAATCCTGTCTCAGTAACAAAAAAGGCTGCACAACACTTCTGCAGCCTTTTTCTATTTTTTAAGATGATGATTTACTTGCCCTGTTTCGCGCGGTGGTTTATCCTGTTGTGCGTCCTGATTTGTAGTAGCGTAATGCCTCGGGCTTTGCTTGCTCAAAGTAGGCCCTCTACGACCGATACGGCCTCGTATAACCAAGCCAATACGCTTCTGTGGCGCATTTCAGGTTCCGGTTTACCACAGTCCTCGTACGTTTTTGGTACCATGCACTTGCTGTGTCCAGACGATGCGCCGGTAACCGACGAAATGATACAGGCCCTCCGTAGCAGCGAGCAACTTGTACTGGAATTGGATATGGATGCGCCCGATTTCGCGAAAAGAACCCGGCGCGCTAGCCAGCTACCGATGGGAGTTTCGTTACGGCGGTTGCTAAAACAGCGCGAGTTTAATGTGCTGAAGCAGTTCTTCCGCGAGCGGCTGAACCAGTCTATTTGGGCGTATGTAAGTGTGTATCCGGTGCTTACGGAGTCTGTGGTGTACAGTACCGCCTTGTCTTGCACGCCGGTAAGCTATGAGTTGAAGCTGATGGAACTGGCCAAGGCCCAAAGCAAAGAAGTAGAGGGCTTAGAAACCGTTGAGTGGCAAATGGCCTCGTTGCAACGCGCAACGCCAAAGCAGCAAGCCAAGAGCTTGGTCCGAGCTGTACTTGCCTACGACTCTATTCCTCCGCTGATGCAGCAATTAGTCACTACGTATCGGCAGCAAAATGTGGACGCGTTGTACCGCATGGCCACCGATCCACGGCTCGGAACCAATCAAGCAGAAACCGCTGACTTAGCGGTTCGCAACCAGGATTGGATACCCAAAATGAAGACTTGGATGGCCGCGCGCCCCAGTTTTTTCGCAGTGGGAGCAGCCCATTTGGGTGGTGCTACTGGTGTGTTGCAGTTGCTGCGCCAGCAAGGTTATAAAATTGAGCCAGTAGTTGTCCCGTTGCGGCCTTGAGCCGTGCGTCAAGTACTTAATACTTGTCCAGGTAACCATCTGGTAGCTTAGCAGTAAGAGAAGACTCTACTTAAGCTCTTACCAATGACCAGTTATCGTTTCGGCTTTGTAGCGGCTCTGGCGCTGCTGACAGCCTGCAGTGAAGAAAAAAAGAACAAGCGCGCAGCCCAGGACGAATTGCCTGCTACCGTGGAAACCGCCGCGGGCTCCGAGGTACTGTTACCGGCTCCTTACGCCACCAAATCGGTGCGAAACTTCAGCAAAGTGGTAGGCTGGCCCGCAGGCAAAGCGCCAGTTGCACCGGCCGGCTTTACGGTAACGGCCTACGCCCGCGACTTCGACAGCCCGCGCTGGGCCTACGTAACGCCCAACGGCGACGTGCTGGTGGTGGAGTCGAACACAATTCCCACTACCGTCAAGAAAAAAGTGGCCGAGGCCTTGAACCTGGACCCATCGAAGTCGATGGACAAAACCAGCGCCAACCGTATTACGCTGCTGCGCGATACCAACCAGGACGGCAAGCCCGATGTGCGTACCACGTTCCTGACGGGCCTGAACCAACCCTTCGGCATGCTCGTGCTCGGCGACTATTTCTACGTGGCCAACACCGACGGATTGCTGCGTTTTCCCTACAAGGTCGGCCAAACCAAAATCAGCGGACCGGGCCAGAAAATCCTGGATCTGCCGAAAGGTGGCTACAACAACCACTGGACGCGCAATTTGGTGGCCCATCCCAACGGCTCGAAGATCTACGTGAGCGTGGGCTCGGGCTCGAACGTAATGGAGCACGGAGCCGAAGAAGAGGTACGCCGCGCTAACATCCTCGAAATAAACCCCGACGGCTCGGGCGAGCGGGTGTATGCCGCCGGCCTGCGCAACCCCGTAGGCATGGACTGGGCGCCCGGCACGCAGCAGCTCTGGACGGCTGTGAATGAGCGCGACGAGTTAGGCGACGAGTTGGTGCCCGATTACCTGACCAGCGTGAAGCCGGGCGGGTTTTATGGCTGGCCCTACGCCTATTTCGGGGCCAACGAGGACCCGCGCCGCAAAGGCGAACGACCCGATCTGGTGCAGAAAACCCTAGTGCCCGAAGTGCCGCTGGGCGCCCACACCGCTTCCTTGGGCCTGGCTTTTTACAAGCAGGATGCCTTTCCCGAGAAGTACCGCAACGGCGCGTTTATTGGCCAACACGGCTCCTGGAACCGGTCGGCCTTTTCAGGTTACAAGGTGGTATTTGTGCCCTTCGAAAACGGTAAGCCCAGCGGCAAGCCCGAAGACTTTCTCACCGGCTTCATCAGCACCGAGAACAGCAAGGAGGTGTACGGCCGCCCCGTGGGCGTAACCCCCCTGCCCGACGGAGCCCTGCTGGTAACCGACGACGCAGGCAAGACCGTGTGGCGCGTGGCCGCCACAAAGTAGCAGCACGGAATTAAGTTATTAAGCACAAGCCGGTCCGCAAGGTCCGGCTTGTTGCGTTTGCTGTGTACCATACTATTCGCTTAGGATTGAAGCATTAGAAAATTGACTTTTGGTTGTACCTTCCGCGGCGAAAAGCGCCCTAGTCTTACCCCGGTGTAGCACGACACGAATTACCCTGGCCTTTATGAAGAATACCCTACGCTTATTATTGCTGCTACTCGGTAGCCCGGCCGTGGTTTCCGCGCAACAGCCCTCGGCCGCGCCGCGCCTGATTGTGCGCTTGGCCGACGGAGCCCTGCCCGAATCCGCGCAAAACAACCGCATACCGGTGCCCAGCCGGGCATTTGAGCAGCTGAACCGCAGCCACCACGCGGTTCGGGTGCAAGCTCTCAATCCGGGACGGCCGGCTGCCCGCGGTGCAGATGCAGCCCCGGCCATGTACCTGATTGAACTGCCTGCCGGCACCAACGCCGCCCAAGCCGTGCGCGAATATGAGCAGAGTGGCTTGTTTCGGTACGTGGAGGTAGATGCCGTAGGCCAGGCCGGTGGCGTGCAGGGCTTCGCCCCGAACGACGCCGTGTATAACCGCCAATGGGGCCTGAACAACACCGGCTCGTTCAGCCTCTCGGCGGCCCGCGCCGGCGCCGATATTAAGATGGAAGACGCCTGGGCCATTACCCGCGGCGACTCCTCCGTAACGGTGGCCATCATCGACAGCGGCTGCAAGCTCGACCACCCCGAATTCAGCGGCCGCATTTGGCGCAACCGCCAGGAAACTGCCGGCAACAACATCGACGACGACCAGAACGGTTACGTGGACGACGTGAACGGCTGGAATTTCGTGACCAACACCAACAACCCTACCGACGACCAGGGCCACGGCACCAACGTGGCCGGCATTGTGGGCGCCACCGGTAATAACGGCATAGGTTATGCCGGCGTGAACTGGGCCTGTAAGCTGATGGTCTGCAAAGGCCTCAACGCCCAGAACTCCGGCTTTTACTCCTGGTGGATCAGCGCCATGTATTATGCCGTGAACAACGGTGCCCGAGTACTTAACATGTCGTTGGGTGGCTTGAGCACCTCCCAGGCCATGCAGGATGCCGTGAACTACGCCACCCAGCGCGGCGTGGTAGTGGTGGTGTGCATGATGAACGAAAACAACAACACCACCTTTTATCCCGCGGGACTGAACGGCGTGGTAGCCGTGGGCGCCACCAACCCCAACGACGCACGTACGAGCCCCTTTTTCTGGAGCACCACCAGCGGCAGCAATTACGGTTCGCACATTTCGGTGGTGGCGCCGGGCAACTATATCTACGGCCTAAGTCACCAGTCGAATACCAACTACAACACCTACTGGGGCGGCACTTCGCAGGCCACGCCACACGTGGCCGGCCTTGTATCGTTGCTGCTCACGGTGAAGCCGCAGCTGACGCCCGCTCAGGTGAAAACCCTGCTGCAAACCACCGCCGATGACCGCGTGGGCAACCCGGCGGAAGATGCCCCGGGCTGGGACCCATACTACGGTCACGGTCGGGTACATGCGGCCCGGGCCCTGCAAGCCGTGGTTACCAATACCAGGCTAGCGGCTGCGGCGCCTGCGGCTCTGCGGCTTTTTCCCAATCCGGCTCATAACAAGCTCACACTGCAAACCAGTGATGCGCGCCTGCTACACCGCGAGGTGCGAATTTTCAATGGCGTGGGCCAGTTGGTATACCGTCAAATCCTCAGCAGTGCCACCCTAGAGGTGCCGCTCGCGCTGGCACCCGGCGCGTACTGGGTAACGCTGGCCGGTACGGGGGTAGGGCAGAAGCTGGTAGTGCAGTAAAGCAGTTTGCGGACGTTGAATGTATGGCGCCCCGGTTCCCAAGCGTCGCTTGGGGGCTGGGGCGCGCAAGTGGTTAAGTGGCCACAGGAAACGCGCCTGATGCGTGCTGCCGCGTGTTCCGTGACCGGTAGAATGTGGGTTCAACAGGGGAGTTTGGCGACTACCCGCTTTCTTTGTAAAACAAGAGCCACGTCAACTGCCCCCCATGGAGATTCTACAGCATTTTTTAGATTTCGTTCTGCACCTCGATAAGCACCTCGCTGAGCTGATTCAGCAGTACGACGTCTGGACCTATGCCATTCTGTTCCTCATCATCTTCGTCGAAACCGGCGTGGTGGTGCTGCCCTTCCTGCCCGGCGACTCGCTGCTGTTCGCGGCCGGCTCGCTGGCGGCTTTGCCCGGCAGCCCGCTCAACGTAGTGCTGCTGATTGCGCTGCTCATTGTGGCGGCGGTGCTCGGCGACACACTCAATTACCACATCGGCGACTACATTGGGCCGCGGGTGTTCCGGCGTGACTACCGCTTCCTGAAGCGGGAGCACCTGATGCGCACCCAGGAGTTCTACGAGAAGCACGGCGCCAAAACCATCATCATTGCTCGCTTCGTGCCCATCGTACGCACGTTTGCGCCCTTTATAGCCGGCGTAGGTACGATGACGTATGGCAAGTTTCTGTCGTACAACGTAATAGGCGGCGTTATATGGGTCACGTCGCTGACGGTGGCCGGCTACTTTCTGGGCAGCATTCCGTTCATCCAGAAAAACTTTGGACTGTTTACGCTCCTCATCATTGCCATATCGGTGCTGCCGGTGGTCATTGAGTTTTTGAAGCACCGCTTTGCCAGCCGTCCGGCTGCTTAGCATTTTGTTTTATATTCAGCACTTAAAACCGCTTTGGCCTCATCGCTCTAGCGGTTTTTTGTTACCCTCTATAATCAATAGTGTATGCCCCGCGAATTTGGCTTGATCGGCCGCTCCCTCCGTCATTCTTTCTCGCCCACTTATTTCCAGCAGAAATTCGATCAGTTAGAGTTGCAAGACTGCTCGTATGAGGCGTTTGAGCTGGCTCACATACAGGAGCTGCCGTCTCTTTTAGCTCGTCGGCCGCATTTGGTTGGCCTGAACGTGACCATTCCTTACAAAGAATTGGTGCTGCCGTATCTCGATGAGGTGGCTCCCTCTGCCGCACGCGTGGGGGCGGTAAACGTTATCGAGGTGAAGGATAACGGCATGCTGATCGGGCACAACACCGATTACAGCGGCTTCCGCGACTCCCTGCGGCGCCAGTACCGCGGTGCCGGCCCGGCCCTGATATTGGGCACCGGCGGTGGAGCCAAAGCCGTGGAAGCGGCCCTGCACGAGCTGGGCATCCGCTACTGGCTGGTCTCGCGCGACGCCATGGGCCGCGGCCTGACCTACGCCGACCTTACCCCTCAAGTGCTGCAGGAGCACCCGCTCATCATCAACACTACCCCGCTGGGCATGTACCCGCGCACCGACGAGTACCCGGCCCTGCCCTACGAGGCCCTCACCCCGCAACACCACCTCTTCGACCTCATTTACAACCCCAGCGAAACCGAGTTTCTGCGGCTCGGCCGCGAAGCCGGGGCCAGCACCCAAAACGGGTTCGATATGCTCTGCCGCCAAGCCGAAGACGCCTGGAAAATATGGAATCGGTAGCCGCCCTCCGCCACCACGCCTGGGGTTTGCCGGCCCATTGCTCGGCGTAAACCCCGCTGAAAACACCGCGGCCACGCCCTGTCAGGAGCGTGGCCGCGGTGTGTATAAGGCCTAATGAATCGAATAGCGGCTTAGTTGCCCTGGCCCTGCCCGCCACCTTCGCCGCCTTTCTGGTCGTCGTTGCGGATGCTGCGGCTGGGGCGGCGGGGCTTGTTCTCCAGCTTACCGAAGCGGTAGCTGAAGGCCCCGCGCACGCCGCGGTTGTATACAAAGGTGGTGTTGGTGGAGCGGGAGCGGCCGTTGTCGAAGTCGTTTTCCAGGCGGATGTAGCGCGAGAACGGGTTGTCGGCGTTCAGGGTGAAGTCGGCTTTACCCTTCAGTAGTTCTTTGCGCAGGCCAATGGAATACATCTGCCAGGGCGAGACGCGGCCTTGCAGCTGAATGCGCGGCGAGTTGAGCATACCGAAGAACTGCACGCTCAGGCCCTTGTCGAACTTGTAACCGGAGTTGATGTTGGCCGAGTACACCACGCCTGAGTTGCTGCCGCGCTGGCCCTGGTCGCGCAGCGTCTGGCTGTACAGGTACACGTAGAACGCGCTGATGTTGCCGCTGATGTCCCACTTGGGCAGGGGCTTGGCCGAGCCGAACAGGTTCAGGCCGTAGGTCTGGTTGCGGGCCACGTTGCCGAACGTGGACACCACCACGCCCAAGGGGTTGGTCTGGAACACCCGCTCAATAGCGTTGTTGGTCTGGCGCGAGAACACCGATACGTTGATGGTGGAGCCCTTCACGAAGGTGTTCCAGTTCACCTCGTAGTTGTCGGTAAACTCGGCGTCCAGCTCGGGGTTGCCCACCTGAATGTTGCGCGGGTCGGCCTCGTTGCGGTAGGGGTTGAGGAAGAATACGCTTGGGCGCTGAATGCGGCGCGAGTAGCTCAGGCGGATGGTAGAACCGGGTTGCTTGAGGTTGCGCGTGAGGGCCACGTTGGGTAACAGGTTGGTGAACGTAAGCTCAAAGGGCCGATCCTGGCCCTGGAAGTTGCCGTTCAGGTCGGTGCGCTCCAGGCGGCCGCCTAACCGCACGTTGTACTTCTTGCCCAGGCTGGTGGCGTAGGTGGCGTAGCCGGCCAGCACGTCTTGGTCGTAGTCGTATTTGTCGCTCAGGCCGGGCTGCAGCTCCAGCGCGCCGTTGGTCAGATTGGTGCGAAACACTTCAAAGTCGCTTGCCACCCGGCGCTGAATCATCTTGCCGCCCACTTCCACCGTTTGCTTCTCGCCCAGGGGCAGCACGTAGTCGGTTTGGATAGTGCTTTCCAGGTTGCGCGAGAGGTTGGGGCTTTTCTCCTGAAAAAAATCATACGCGCTATTGGCAAACAGCGGAAACTGGTCGAACGTGTACTCGCGGTTGTTGCGGTTGCGGTTGTGCTGGGCCAGCACCGTCCACTCGCGGCGGTTGCCCTGCCCGTAGGTGCGGGTGTAGGTGCCCGTCAGGTCGTAGCTCTGGGTCTGGAAGTTCTGCTGAAAGTCGCGGGTGTAGTCGTTCAATAACGGGTTGCGCGCCGGGCTGCCCGGTGCGGGCGGCGCGAAATACGAATAGGTGTTGACGATGTCAACCTCGTTGCGGTTGCGGAACAGGTTGCCGTTTAACGACAGGCTCAGCGCGTGGTTTGGCGCCGGCTCGTACTCCAGGCCTACGCGGGTGTTGCCGCCGCCGCCCTGGCCGCGGCCTTCGTTGCGCTGCCGCAGCACCCCGATGCCGGTGTCCGTGCGGTCTACTTCCTGGTCGCCGGGGGCATAAAAGGCCCAGCCGTTCAGCGCCGCCGACACGCCCACTTTGCCGCGCCGGGCGTTCAGGGCGAAGTTGCCGTTGGAGTTACGTGTGCCCACAGCCAGGCCCACGTTGCCGTTGATGCCTTGCAGGTTGTTCTCCTTCAGCACAATGTTAATGATGCCCGCCGAGCCTTCGGCGTCGTACTTGGCCGAGGGCGAGGTAATTACCTCTACGTTCTTGATCTGGTCGGCCGGCAGCTGCTTCAGGGCCTGGGCGATGTCGCCGGCCACCACGGCCGAAGGCTTGCCGTTGATGAGCACCGTTACGTTGCCCGAGCCGCGCAGCTGCAGGTTACCGTCGGGGTCCACGCTCACCATGGGGGCTTTGCGCAGCACGTCGGCGGCGGTACCACCCTTGTTGGTGGCGTCCTGGGCAGCGTTGTACACCAGGCGGTCGGGCTTGCTTTCCACCACGGGCCGCTCGCCGGTTACCGTTACGCCTTCCAGCTGCTTGGCCTGCGACGTTAGCGCCACGGTGCCCATGTCGAGGCTCATCTTGCCTTCGCTCAGCGTAATGGGCGTTACCAAGGCGCCGTAGCCAATAAAACTGATGGATAACCGGTATGAGCCCGGCGCCAAACCCTTAATGGCAAATCGGCCTTTGTCATCGGCCACGGCTCCATCGAGGGGTTGCTCGCCGGTGGCGGGCAGCACAGCTACCGTGGCGTATTCCACCGGCTGCTTGGTGGCCGCATCGATAACGGTACCGCTGATGCGGCCGCTGCCCTGCGGGGCAGCCGGTAATACGGCGGCGCGGGGGCTGGCCCCACCGGGTGCGCCCGTGGGGGCACCGGCGGGCGGCCCAGCCGGGCGGGTACCCGGTTGGGCAGTGGGGGCCTGCGCAAGCGCCGAGCCGGAAAGTAAACTGGCCGAAGCCAACAGGAATAGTATAGGGTTTTTCATACCGCAGAAGGGTGTCGAATCAGAAATGTGGGTGAACCTACCGGCGCTGTGCTTTTTGGCGAAGCAAAAACCGGCGAGCAGCATTCGGCCGCGTTAGGAGGCGGTAACCGGCGCTAAAGGGAACGAGAAAAGGAGTATGCTAAAGCGGGTGGTGTAAGGGCAAGCTGCTGATTTATAGCTGGCTAGGCGAAGGGCTGTTCCAGTCGGTACGAAGCTGCAAAGGACCGGTGGTAATGGCTGGTAAACAATCACCCGATCATGTGATAAGCATTGGCAAACATGGCGCGCCGTGTGGGTGGTCGGGCGGCGTATTTGCATCTGCGGCAAAGGTCGACCGGCTATATAGCAGGGTTGCATTTCGATAAGGATAAATTGATTTGGTGCTTAGTAGTTGTCAGTTGTGCGTTGTTAGTTGTCAGGGCGTTCTTATCCTGCCAACTAACAACCGACAACTAAACATCGGCCAACTCACTCCTGCCGCCAGCGCAGCAGCGTGTACCCAACCAGCAGCACCACCGCAAACCAGCCGAGCGAAATCCATTCGGCGTTCGACAATGTGCCGGCTACTTGCAGCGTTACCTGCGCCTTTTTAGCACTGCCCAACGACAACAGCGGCGCGGCGTAGGGAATCCAGTCGATGTGCTCCCAGCGCATGAGCACCAGGGCCGTGATGGTAGCGCCCATGCCCAGCGCCACCGGCGCCACAAACGACTTCCATAACAGGCTGGCCACGTACTGAATAGCCAGCAGCCCCAGCGTAGCTATAAAGGTGTGGTAGAACAACGTGCCGATGCCTTGGAACGGAATGCTGTGGTCATGGAAGTGCAGCTCCGGCCGCAGCAAACCCAACGCCCAGCCCG
Source organism: Hymenobacter koreensis (assembly GCF_039541855.1). Lineage (NCBI taxonomy): Bacteria > Pseudomonadati > Bacteroidota > Cytophagia > Cytophagales > Hymenobacteraceae > Hymenobacter > Hymenobacter koreensis. The sequence continues at coordinate 833,355 of NZ_BAABHA010000002.1, read as the reverse complement.
AGGTCAGCAGCAAGGCCACGTACACCAGCTGCGCCAGCAAATTCAGGCCCAGCAACAGCAGCAGCTTGCTGCCAAACACCGCCCCGCGGCCCACCGGCTGGGCGTGCAGGTGCTTCCAGCCGCTGGCCTTGTTCTCCACGTTCAGCAGTAAACTGGTAAGCAGCACCACGAACAGCGGCAGCAGCAGCCCGGCCGCCGATTGCCAACTACCCAGGATGTACGCCGACCACGGGTCCTGCCCCGGCTTCAGCAGCAGGTGGCCCTTGAAATAGTAAATCAGAAACGAGAGCAGTACCGGCAGGGCGCCGCTGGCCAGCGTGAGGCGCAGGGCGGCGGTACGCTTAAGCTTCAGGGCATCGGAAGCCACGGCGCGGCGCAACTGTACAAGGGGCGAAGCAACGGGCGCGAGGAGGAAAGAGGTTTCCATTAGGCCAAGGCGTTTTCGGTGAGGTGTAGAAAGGTTTGTTCGAGGCTGGCTTGCTGGCAGCGCAGGGCGTACACGGGCTGGCCGGCGCCAATCAGCTGCTGGGCCAGGTAAGCCATTTGCTCCCGCGACTGGTAGGGGAGGGCCAGCGTACCAGCGCTGAGCACCGAGGCCGTGCCGAGGTCCAGCGGAAGCAGGTTGCGGCAGGTTTCGGCGTCGTCGGTGTCGATGAGGACCTGCGTGCCCTGGCGCTGCTGCAAAGCGCTTACGCTGCCTTGAAATACCAGCCGGCCTTGCTGAATGACCCCCACGTGCGTAGCCACCCGCTCTATTTCGCTGATGAGGTGACTGGACAGCAGAATGGTTTTGTCGTGCTCTTGTTGCAGCCGAAGCAGTAGTTCGCGCATTTCCCGGATGCCTTGCGGGTCCAGCCCGTTGGTGGGTTCGTCGAGAATAAGCAGCTGCGGATCGGGCAGCAAAGCCAGGGCCAAGCCCAGCCGCTGGCGCATGCCCAGGGAATATTCGCGCACCGGGCGGTGGGCATCGGCGCTCAGGCCCACCACCTCGAGCACGGCGGCGGTACGGGCGGCGGCCAAACCGCGCAGCCGGCGCGTGGCTTCTACATTGTCGTGGCCACTGAGGTGGTCGTAGAGCGAGGGCATTTCGATGAGTGCGCCTACCTGGCTCAGAATGGGAAGGCGGTGCTGGTTCAGGTCGTGGCCAAACAAGCGCACCGTACCGGCCGGAGTGGCCAGCAAACCCAGCAGAATGCGCAGGGTGGTGCTTTTGCCGGCGCCGTTCGGCCCCAAAAAGCCGTAGATGCTGGCGGCCGGTACGCTCAGGTTCAGCTCGTGCAGAATGGTGCGGGACCCGTAGCGGAACGACAGGTTGCGGGTTTCTATAAGTGGGGCTGGTGTCATGGGGCTAGGCGGTAGCGGGTAGAACTGGTCCAAACGTACTGGGTCATTTTGAGCGTTTTTCAGGTATTCAACCAAAACTGCCGCCGCTGCCCAAAACACCGCGGAAATCCCAACCAACCCGCTTTTGGTAAGCGCGGAACCCGGGCGTCGGCAGTGACGGGCAGTTCCGTCCCTTGCCGGGCGCGTTGGTAGAGCCGCAGTGCCAGTTCGTTGAAAACGGCGGGGGGGTGGGCAGCTCCGCGCTACCTTGCTTGCCGCTCGTCGTGGGTTCCTGCGGCAATGCGCTACTTCTTTGCTTATGCTTGCTTCTTCCGTGCGCAGTTCTTTTCGAGTGAAGTGGCCCCAACGCTGGCCGCGTGCCGCAGGAGGCACGGCCACCGTGCCGTGGTGGGTGCACGTGCTGTGGGTGGTAGTGCTCATCGGCACCGATGCCGTTCAGCTTTTCAGTTGGCACAACGGCCAAAATGGCCTCGCGCCCTGGACGCAGCTTGTGCCCCGCATGTTGATGAACGATGCCCTGGCATCGTTGGTGTTTTATATCAACTGGGCGGTGCTCATTCCCCGCACCCTGGCTCGCAGTAGGGTACTGGCATACGTGCTGGGCGTATGCGGTCTGCTGCTGGTGTTTGTGCCCCTGCGCATGGGCTCTTCATATGTTACGCGAAGCACCACCGAGCCTCAGTCGGAGCAAAGCAAAGCCGAACGCAACTGGGCCATGTTCAGCGTGCCGTACACCATTTTCGGGCTGATGACGATTTTCCTCAGCTCGGGCTTTAAGGTTACCGGCGACTATATGCGCGAGCAGCGTAACCGCCGCGAGCTGGAGCGTCAGCAGTTGCTTACCGAACTCTCGCTGCTGAAAATGCAGGTGAATCCGCACTTCCTGTTTAACACGCTCAACAACATCTATTCGCTGGCCAGCCAGAAATCCGACCGTGCCCCCGAAGCCGTGTTGCGCTTAGCCGAAATCATGCGCTACATGCTCTACGAGAGCAACGCCGACACCGTGCCGCTCACCAAGGAAGTAGCCCATCTGCGCAGCTTCCTTGACCTGCAGCGCCTGCGCCTGCCCGGTAACGCCCCCGAGGCCATTGTGTTCGATACCACCGGCGTGCCGCCCGATACCAGCTATGCCATTGCGCCCATGCTGCTGATGCCGCTGGTAGAAAACGCCTTCAAGCACGGCGACCTGTCGGCGCGGCCCGCCGTGGTTATCCGCCTGCAGGTTATGCCCGATAACCAGCTGCATTTCAGCGTACGCAACCACGTGGCCCCCGAAGACAGCCGCCTGCTCGGCCAGCCCGGTGGGGTGGGGCTTACCAACCTGCGCCGCCGCCTGGAGCTGCTGTATCCAAAGCGTTACGTCTTGGCCGTTACCAGCCCCGAGGGCCAGCACCAGGTAGATCTAACCTTGCGCGAGGCGTAGAGCAATGAACAGGCTATTCAGCGTTTCGTTGGCTGAATCTGTATACCTTCCGGCATCGGTTTAACTACCTTATTTGCTGCATGCACCCGCTAACCTGCGTTATCATCGACGATGAGCCCCTGGCCCTTGACCTGTTGGCCGGCTACTGCCAGCAAGTGCCCGGCCTGGAGCTGAAAGGGCAGTTTCACGACGCGCTGGTGGCGCTGGCCTTCGTGCAGGACAACCCCGTGGACCTCGTTTTCGTGGATATTCACATGCCGCGCATCACCGGCCTGCAACTGGTGCAGCTGTTGCCCAAACCCGGCCCACGCGTAGTATTCACCACGGCCTACGACCAATACGCCGTGCAGAGCTACGAGCTTAACGCCGTGGATTACCTGCTGAAACCCATAGGGTTCGACCGGTTTCTGCAGGCCGTAAACAAAGTGCGCAGTCAGGTAACCGTGCCCGCTGCCTCTGCCGCAACTCTCGCTCCCGAACCCGCTCCGCAGCCCGCCCGCACCTTACCCGACGCGATGTTCGTGAAAAACGAGCACCGGCTGCAGCGGGTGGCCTTCGACGATATTCTCTACATCGAGGGCATGAAGGAGTACCTGATGATTTACACCGCCGACGGGGGCAAGATCCTCACCCTGCAGTCGTTCCGGCGGGTGGAGGAGGTGCTGCCCCCGCAGCGCTTCGCCCGCATCCACAAGTCCTTCGTCGTGGCCCTGCCCCGCATCGAGCACGTGGAGCGCGGCAAGGTGCAGGTGGCCGGCCGCCTGCTACCCATCGGCGACACCTACCGCGACGCCTTCACTTCCTTGATTCGGGCTCAGAACTTACTTTAAGTACCGAGCCATTGGCTTCAGGCTGTTAGCCGTTAGCTTTTGCGCTGATGAGCACAGAATTGCCCATAATTTATGTTGCGCCGGCGGGTAGTAGCGCGAACTTTTAGTTCGCGTATCCCCGCACAGTTAGGACCGTTCCAACGGCGCGCGAGGACGCGAACTGAAAGTTCGCGCTGCTGCGCGCCAGCCCTTGAACGCAAGCTCTGCGTAACAGCCACCGTTTCACGTTGTCCGGGTGTTTAACGCCCGCCCTACGCCGAAAGCCGCGCCCATTTGCTTAAAAAGCGGGTGGGCGCGGCTTTTGGCGTGAAGTGCAGTGGGCTAACGAGCGGCCAGCTTGCTGGCAATTTCCGCCGTGTACTTGCCTTGGAACCGGGCGCCGTCCAGCTCGTTTTGGCTGGGCTGCCGTTCGCCTTTGCCGCCGGCAATGGTACCCGCCCCGTACGGCGAGCCACCGGTCATTTCATCGATATTGCTTTGGCCCTGCCAAGTGTACGGAAGGCCCACGATAACCATTCCGTGGTGCAGCAGCGCCGTGTGGGCGCTGCGCACGGTGGTTTCCTGGCCGCCGTGCTGGGTAGCGGTGCTCACAAAAGCGCCGCCCGCTTTTCCAACCAAAGCGCCTTTGGCCCACAGCGGACCCGTGGCATCGAGAAACGCTTGGAGCTGGCCACACATGTTGCCGTAGCGAGTAGGCACACCCAGGATGATGGCATCGTAATCGGCCAGCTCTTCCACGGTGGCCACGGGCAAGTGGCTGAAAGCTTTCTGGGCCTCGGTAGCCCCAATTTGGTCGAGTAGTTCTTTGGGCAGCGTCTCGGGTACTCGTTTTATCGCCACTTCGTTACCGGCTACCTGCCGGGCACCCTCCGCTACGGCCTCGGCCATTTTCCAAACGTGACCATAAGTGGAGTAAAACAGAACGAGCGTTTTCATGCAGCGGGGCTAAAGTGGAAAAGGGAAAATTCATTGACCTGTTTCATGTACCTACATACATAGAACAGGTAAAAGGGGGTACGGTAAATCGGAAGGAAGTGGCTAAACTGCCGTCAGAAAAAAAATTATGGGTGGTGCAACCGCCGCCGCCCTGCCCGACTCATACATGCACTGACCGGGTTGGCCGGTTGGTTTTCAGTAGTTACCCTTAGGCGTATGAAACGCAGCTACTTTATGCAGAAGCCCGCCCGCATCGCGGCAACGGGCCTTACCACCGGCTCGGCGAGTCGGAACCAGCAATGAGTGCCATGGCCGCGCCGTTATCCGGCGGCGTGGGCACCTTGTTTGGTCCCCTGGCCCCCAGCACCGAGTCGTCCGCTACCCAAACCGTTTCGCATGTGAAGCCACTGCAACCGTCCGCTAAATGGACTGAAGCCGAGCTGATTGATGCCTGTTTGGCCGGCAGCCGCGTGGCGCAAAAAGAGCTCTACACCCGCTACGCCAGCCGTATGCTGGCCGTGTGCCTGCGCTACGCCCAAACTACGTTTGAGGCCGAAGACGTGATGCAGGACGGTTTTGTAACGGTATTCAATAACCTGCGTTTATTCCGCCGTGAATGCCCGCTCGAGTTCTGGATCCGGCGCATCATGATTAACGCTGCCCTGCGCCAGCACCGCCGCAGTGCCGCCATGCTGGCCGTTACCGAAAACGAGTACCCCGAAACCATTGCCGATGAGGAGTTCATTTTATCGAACTACTCGTTTGAAGAATTGCTGAAGATGATTCAGGAACTGGCCCCGCGCTACCGCATGGTCTTTAACCTGTTCGCCATCGAAGGCTACGGACACAAAGAAATTGGCGACATGCTGGGCATTTCCGAAGGAACCAGCAAGTCGCAATACTCCCGCGCCCGCGCCATTCTCAAAACCAAGCTGGAACGCCTCGATTACCGCCATAATGACTCCCTTTACCGATAATAATTTCCCTGAGCAGCGGTCCACCGGTTCTTTGGAGGACCTGTTCCGCCAGAAGTTTGCCGAGGCGGAAGTAGCGCCCCGCGCCGACTTGTGGGAACGGCTGGATAACGATCTGCTGGTGCGCCAGAACGAAGGCTACCGCCGTCGGTTAGGCGTGTGGCGCTGGGCCGCTGCGGCCGCCTGCGCCGTGGCCTCGCTCAGCGGCGGTGCCTGGCTTATGCAGCAAGACCGCACCGCTACTAAATCTGCAGCGGATGCGCCGCTGGCTGCCGCTTCTACGTTGCGTGATGCACTGGTAGAGCCGGCTAAAAGCGGCGCGGCTAATCAGGCTGTAGCGGCTACCAATGCCACCGAAGAAGATGCTGCCGTTAGTCAAGGCTTAACCGCCACCTCTAACGCTGCAGCACAACCACGCCGCAACGTAACGAGCAACCGCACCGTTACGGCGCCGCGCTATGGCACGGCTGCTTCGGCCAGCAGCGTAGCCGCTGCCAGCCAGCAGTCGGCTGACAAGTCGGGATTGGGCTTAACGGCCGGTGTTCGGGAAGGAATCCGCTCGTTTTTCGGTGAAGCAGCCGGTTCGTCGGGCGCAACTACTACGGCAACTACCGCTACCACAGCCGCTGCCGGTAACCGGGCCGGGGCTTCGGCCACCGATGCCGCCGCCTTTGCGGGCCAGCTAAGCGAAGAGGCCAGCATGCTTCAGCCCATTGCCTCGGTTCTGCATGGCGGCTCAAATGACGCCCGCCCCGACTCTCTGAAAGCTGCGCTGCTGCAGGTGCCCACGCTGGCTGCTGCCGAAGTACCCGCCGCCCAGGAAGAAGACGAGAAGCCAGCCGAAGCGGCCGCCAAAGCCTGGCGCTGGCGCACGGGTTACACGGCTTCGCGGTTTGCCCCTAACATTAATACGGTTGCGGCAATGGGTAGCGCCGGCGGCTTTTCGGCCGATTCCCGTACCCAATCCTTCACCACCAAAACCAAGCCAGTGCTAAACCCAGGCCTTGCCCAGCGCGGACAGGTAGGCGGCAGCTGGCAGTTTGCCGAGCGGTGGAGCTTGGTAACTGCTGCCGAGCTAACGGTAGCAGCGGGCAACACCGTGGTGGAAGAAGCACCGGCCCGGCTTTACCCTTACGGTGTTCCGATGGTAGCCAACCGCGTACCCTCGCAACAGGAAGCGCGTTACCACTTTACCACCGCCAGCGTACCCGTGCAGCTGCGCTACAGCGGCCGCAAATCGGGCTGGTCGTTGTACGGGGCCGTGGGTGCAGCTGTAAACGTGCTCCTGCGCAACCGGCTGGAAGTAGACGGCGAGCCGGTAACCGACGACGTACCGTACCGCCGCACCCTGGCTTCGGTCCGCGGCGACGTAGGCCTTCAGTTTGCCTCGGCTAAAGCACCCTGGAAGTTTATGATTGGTCCGGAAGCCGAAGTAGGCCTGAACTCCATGAACAGCAACGCCACCGGCACCTGGCTGGAGCGCACCAAGCCGTATTCCATTGGCCTGGCTGCCAGCATGGAGTTCGGTAGCCGCAAAGCTGATGTAGTGCAGCCCTAATTCAGCCGCGTTACCCGCCGACAGCTCCCCATTGCTACCGGCGTTTCCACGGGGTGTGGACGAACCGAGAGCAGCTAAACCCGCGACCCAGTCTTGGTCGCGGGTTTTTCTTTTTTTCGCGGAAACCTCCCGCCCCGCGGCGGAGTTAAGAACGGTTACCTTTCCCGCTCAACCCTTCTGTGCATGGAGTTTCAACTGACTTCTGAATTCAAGCCCACCGGCGACCAGCCCAAAGCCATTGCCCAGTTGGCAGCGGGCGTCGAATCGGGTGAACCGTCGCAGGTGCTGCTGGGGGCCACGGGTACCGGTAAAACCTTTACCGTGGCCAACGTAATTGCCCAAACGGGCCGCCCGGCACTGATTCTGGCGCACAACAAAACGCTGGCAGCCCAGCTTTACGGCGAGTTCAAGGCCTTCTTCCCGAACAACGCCGTCGAGTACTACATCAGCTACTACGACTACTACCAGCCGGAGGCGTACATCGCCTCTACGGATGTGTTCATTGAGAAGGACCTGGCCATCAACCAGGAAATTGAGAAGCTACGCTTGCACGCCACCTCATCCTTGCTGAGTGGGCGCCGCGACGTAATTGTGGTGGCCTCGGTGTCGTGCATTTACGGCATTGGTAACCCCGAGGAGTTCGGCAAAAACCTGATTTTCCTGCGGCCGGGCCTGAAGTTCTCGCGCAACAACCTGCTCTACCAGTTCGTGCAGATTTTGTACGCCCGCACCGAGCAGGAATTCACCCGCGGCACCTTCCGCGTGAAGGGCGACACGGTGGACATTTACCCCGCGTACTTGGATTACGCCTACCGCATTTTCTTCTTCGGCGACGAAATCGAGGCCATTCACCGCATCGAGCCCGACTCGGGGAAGAAGATTATGGAGGAGAAGGAAGTGTCGTTGTTTCCGGCTAACCTGTTCGTGACCGGCAAGGACACGCTCAATCAGGCCATCAAGGAAATTCAGCACGACATGGTGCAGCAGCACGCCTACTTCGAGAAAGAAGGCCGTGACTCCGAGGCCAAGCGCATAGTGGAACGCACCGAATTCGACCTGGAAATGATTCGGGAGCTAGGCTACTGCTCGGGCATCGAGAACTACTCGCGCTATTTCGATGGCCGTACGCCCGGCTCGCGCCCGTTCTGCTTGCTCGATTACTTCCCCAAGGATTACCTGCTGATAGTGGACGAAAGCCACGCCACCATGCCCCAAATCCGGGCCATGTGGGGCGGCGACCGAAGCCGCAAAACGGCGCTGGTGGAGTACGGTTTCCGTTTGCCGAGTGCCATGGACAACCGCCCGCTCACGTTCAACGAGTTCGAGAGCATGTACCAGCAGGCCATTTTCGTGTCGGCCACGCCGGCCGACTACGAGCTGGAACGTTCCGGCGGCGTGGTGGTGGAGCAGATCATCCGGCCCACCGGCCTGCTCGACCCCGAAATCGAAATCCGCCCCAGCATCAACCAAATCGACGACTTGCTGGACGAGGTGGACAACCGCGTGAAAATGGGCGACCGGGTGCTGGTAACCACTCTCACCAAGCGCATGGCCGAGGAACTCACCAAGTACATGGAGCGCCTGAACATCAAGGTGAGCTACGTGCACTCCGACGTAAAAACGCTGGACCGCGTGGAGATTCTGCGGCAGCTGCGCCTCGGCGAAATAGACGTGCTGATTGGCGTAAACCTGCTGCGCGAAGGCTTGGACTTGCCCGAAGTGAGCTTGGTGGCTATTCTCGATGCCGACAAAGAAGGCTTCCTGCGCGACCAGCGCAGCCTGATTCAGACCATGGGCCGCGCCGCCCGTAACGACCGCGGCAAGGTTATCATGTACGCCGACCGTATTACCGGCTCCATGCAACGCGCCATCGACGAGACGAACCGCCGCCGCGCCACCCAGAAAGCCTACAACGATGAGCACGGCATTACGCCCCGCACGGTGCGCAAGAGCCACGCCGAAATCATGGACCAAACCTCACTGTCGGACTACCGCATACCGGAGCCGCAGGCCTACGCCGGCCCCGACGAGAACAGCCTGGCCATTGCGGCCGAGCCGGTGGTAGCCATGATGAACAAAACCGACCTGGAGAAGCTCATCAAGCAAACCGAAAAGCAAATGGAAGCCGCTGCCAAAGAGCTGGACTTCCTGCAAGCCGCCAAGTTCCGCGACGAGCTGGCCTCGCTCAAGCAGCTGCTCAAAACCAAGCGCGACTAAACCGCGACCTTTCCTAAAGAAAACGCCCGATCAACACAGAGTCGATCGGGCGTTTGTCTTGGTACTGCTTTTGCTCGGGCTCGGCACCGCTTGGTTTGTGTGCCGGAAGCGGATTTGCCAGCCACTGTTTTCAGCTCTCGCTTATGCGGTTGTTCTTTATCTACTTACTATTCTGGGGTGGTATTTTCCTGCCCAGCGCCCAGGCCCAGCAGGCCGGCCCGGCCTACGAATTCATGCACGTCAACTACCGGGGCAGCCACATTTACTTCTCGCCCGCTTACCAAGGCAAGGAAGAAGTGAAAGTGACGGATTTTCAGGGCGAAAAATTCAAGTTATTCGACACCAAACAGCTGGGTTGGGAAGCCATGAGCCGGATGTTAAATAACCTGTCGGCCGCGGGCTGGGAACTGGTGAGCGTACTGCCCGAAAACGACAAGGACGGCAACGTCGGCGCTATTTACTTGCTGCGGCATCCGAAACAGGTACCGTAATCAAGCAAAAAGCACCGCGCTGATTTGCGCCGTGGGCTGTAGCCGGAACACCTATGCCTCTTTTCGGGGTGGTGGTGTGTGGGCTGCTGGTGCTCCTTAGGTTCCCATGGGAGGCTGAAATTACCTAGCAGCGCAATTGTAATTATGGCCGAGCGTGTCACATGGTTATGTGTTGAAACTGGTAAGCCCGGCAGCTACATTTGACGCCGAAAATGTCTCACCACCTCAACGTTATGCGTAACCTTCGTTTCCTCCGCTTGCTGCCGTTATTGCTTCTGCTGGTATTGCCGCTCCTGCCGCAGCAGGCTCACGCCCAGGCCAAGGGCCCCGGCTATCAGTACATGCAAATGACCACCATTGAATCGGTGGTGGCGGGTGGTTTGGGCCGTTCCCGGGTGCTGTTCACGCCGGAGTTCAAGGGCACCAAGGAAACCCAGATGGAAAACCTGTTCAGCCTCACGGGCATCAACATGAAGAACGTTCAGGTTAACGAGGAAATCATCATGCGGTACCTCTCCGAAGTTACCGCCGAAGGTTGGGAGCTGTTCCAGGTGACGCCGCTCACGCAAACCTTGCAAAGTGGCGGCAGCACCAACCAAGGTATTTTCATGACCCGTTACACCTTCCGCAAGACCAAATAGCCGTTGGGTTACGAAGCGGGTGTACCAGTTGGCACTGGTGCATCCATCAATAAATACCCTCGGGCCAACTGAGTAAAATCAGCCACCTGACTATGCTGCCAAGCCTGGTCGCGGCCCAATTCCTGCGCCAGTATTTCCGCTACTACGGGCGCGGCCCGCATAGCCGCGGCGGCATTCAGGAACAGCAACCGCACGCGGCGTGCCAGCACGTCTTCCACGGTGCGCGCCATTTCGTAGCGCGCGGCCCACACTACTTCGGCCCGGGTGAATTCCTGCGTGGCGTCGAGCTTTGCACCTAACTCAGGTTCGGTGTCCATCAGCTGCTTCAATGCGGGCTGGTCGGTGCCGTACACGTAAAGGTGATTTTTGCGGTCGGTTGCGGTGGTAGGTTGGGCTCCATGGATGTGGAGGCTAGCCGTACGGCTGTGGCTGGGCGGCAACAAGCCTTCCTTTATGGCACGGTCCAGCGCGTCCTGCGCCATGCGGCGGTAGGTAGTCCACTTGCCACCGGTAATGGTAATCAACCCCGTGCCCGACACTAGAATTTTGTGACTGCGCGAGAGTTCCTTTGTTTTTCCACTACTGCCAGCAGCGGCCAAGGGCCGCAAGCCCGCAAATACGCTTTGCACATCGTGTCGGGTGGGCGCCTGGGTGAGGTATTTCCCGGCCGTGCGCAGCACAAAGTCGATTTCGGTTTCCAGCGCTTGGGGCTCCTCGCGGCGCTCGGTAATGGGCGTATCGGTGGTGCCCAGCACCAGTTGCCCGTGCCAGGGCACGCCAAAAAGCACCCGACCGTCGTCAGTTTTGGGAATCATGAGCGCGTGCGGGCCGGGCAAAAAACGGGCATCGAGCACGAGGTGGATGCCTTGACTAGGACGCACCAGCGCAGGCTTACCCGGCGCATCCAGCTGTAGCACATCATCCACGAACACGCCGGTGGCGTTTACCACGCACCGGGCATGCAGCTCATAGCGGGTGCCTGTTTCGCGGTCGGTGGCTTGCACGCCCGCCGTGCGGCCGAGGGTGTCTTTCAAAAGGCCATCGACGGCGAAATGGTTGAGCACCGTGCCGCCCTGCTCCACGGCCGTTTGCGCCAGGTTTATGGCCAGGCGGGCATCGTCGAACTGCCCGTCGTGGTAGAGCACGCCGCCGCGCAGGCCCGCCGACCGGATGCCCGGCAAATGCTCAAGCGTTTCAACTGCGTTTAGCGCAACCGAGGCTCCAAGGCTGCGGTGGCCGGCCAGCACATCGTAAGCTTTCAGGCCCAGCGTGTATAGGCCGCGGTTCCACCAGTCGTAGGCCGGTACCACAAAAGTTTGGTTGCTAACGAGGTGCGGTGCGTTTTCAAGCAACAGGCTCCGCTCGAACAGGGCTTCTCGCACCAGGGCCACATCGCCTTGGGCGAGGTAACGCACGCCGCCGTGTACCAGCTTGGTGCTGCGGCTGGACGTACCCTTGGCAAAATCGTCGCGCTCCAGCAAAAGCACCGAGTAACCCCGGCTCAAGCCATCGAGGGCCACGCCCAGCCCGGTAGCCCCGCCGCCCACCACCACTAGGTCCCACGTGAGTGTGTTGGTGAGTTGTTGCAACAGGGTTTCGCGCTGGAATGGGTGCCAAGGGGAGTGGGGAGGCATAAGCGAAGCTTTATAGGTAGGGCGGCAAGCAAACTGTACGGAAACCGGGCAAGTGCAGACGAGAGGGTTCAAGGTGGTACCCGGGCGGCTTCCGTAGCTACTTATTCGGGGGCGGCATAGCAATACTCACGGCTGGCCCGCTAGCTTTGGGCAAAGCCCGCTCACGCCGCGGTTTCGCCACCTTTACCCGCACTAAACGGGAGTCGTTCATGAAGCTCAACACCGAGTTGTTATTCCTGATTCCGCTGGCCCTAGTGGTCATGCGGATGATGCGCCGCCGTTTGGATTTAGCTACGCGCTTGCCCGCCTGGGACGAGCACTTGATGAAAATCTGGATTCCCGGCGTGGTGCTGCTGCTCATCGATTGGGTGTGGAAGCTCGACGGGGACATGGTGGGCAAGGGCTATTGGCTGCTGGTCATGAGCGTTATCATGGCGGTGCTGGCCGCCATTAAGGAATACCGGCCGGCCCGCACCATGCTGCTGGCCGTGGCGCCGTTTTCCGTTCTGCTCTTCCTGAACTTTGTTTTAGGGCTGATCAGCAGCGACCTGGAAAAAGAGTACGACGACACCATAGAAGCGGCGCGGGCCTTTGCGCTTATCTGGCTGCTGACGTTTTTCTTTATTGCCCGCGGCCAGAAGCGCCAGCTCGAGAAGGAGCGGCTGGAACGCGAGGAAGAGGAAAAGGCCAAGCGCTTAATTGAGGCCCAGAACGCTGAGCTGGAACGCCTGGTGGCCGAACGCACCGCCGCGCTTACCCAGCAGGCCGACGAGCTGCGCGACACCTTGAACGAGCTTAAAACCACCCAAGCGCAGCTCATTCAGGCCGAGAAAATGGCCTCTTTGGGCGAGCTAACGGCCGGCATTGCGCATGAAATTCAAAACCCGCTCAACTTCGTGAACAACTTTGCCGAGGTCAGCGCCGAAATCATTGAGGAGCTGCGCGAGGAGTGGGCCAAAGGCGAAGAAGGCGACGCCGAGTTGGAAACCAGCCTCATTGAAGACCTGCAGCAAAACCTGCAGAAAATTACCTTCCACGGCCAGCGCGCCTCGGGTATCGTACGCGGCATGCTCGACCACTCCCGCACCAGCACCGGCGAGCGGGTACCCACCGACCTGAACGCCCTGGCCGACGAGTATTTCCGCCTCGCCTATCATGGCCTACGTGCTAAAGACAAAACCTTCAACGCTGCCCTCGCCACCGAATTCGACCCCGAGCTGCCCAAGGTCACGGCCGTGTCGCAGGACGTGGGGCGGGTGCTGCTGAACCTGTTTACCAACGCCTTTTACGCCGTGCAGCAGCGCCGCCTGAAGGGCGAGCCGGGCTACCAGCCGGAGGTGCGCGTAAGTACCCAGCGCTGCGCGGGCGGCGTGGAGCTGCGCGTGCGCGACAACGGTACCGGTATTCCGGCGGCCGTAGTCGAAAAAATCTTCCAGCCGTTTTTTACCACCAAACCCACCGGCGAAGGCACCGGCCTCGGCCTGTCCCTGAGCTACGACATTGTAACCCAAGGCCACGGCGGCACGCTCACCGTTAACACCCAGGAAGGCCAGGGCACCGAGTTTGTGGTGATGCTGCCCACCGCTTAAATCCGCATTCTTTTCCTTCCGTACTAGCTTAGTAAGTCATGAAAATATTGGTCGTCGACGATGAAACGGACGTACGCACGCTGTTCGAGCAGCGCTTTCGGCGGGAAATTCGCTCCGGCGCCCTCTCGTTTTCCTTCGCCTATTCCGGCGAGGCTGCGTTAGAATACCTGCACGACCATTTCTCCGAAGTGGTGCTCATTCTCTCCGATATCAACATGCCCGGCATGAGCGGGTTGGAGCTGCTTCAGCACATTACCGAGGAGCACCCCGCGCCGCCACGCCCCATGGTGATGATGATAACGGCCTACGGCGACGACGAAAGCCGCCGCCAGGCCTTGGAGCTGGGCGCCAGCGACCTACTGACCAAGCCCGTGGATTTTGCGGCGCTCAAAGAACGACTTCTGTCCCTGAACCAGGCATGAAAACCAAGATTCTAGTGGTAGACGATGAGGCCGATTTGGAGCTGCTCATCAAACAGAAATTCCGGCGCAAAATCCGGGAGAACCAGTACGAGTTCGTCTTTGCCAGCAACGGCGAGGAGGCCCTGCAGCGCGTAGCCGAGCACCCCGACACCGATATCGTGCTGTCAGACATCAACATGCCGGTGATGGACGGGCTCACGCTGCTTACCAAGCTGCACGAGGCCAACAACATCATCAAAACCGTAATGGTGTCGGCCTACGGTGACCTGGCCAATATTCGCACGGCCATGAACCGCGGCGCTTTCGATTTCGTGACCAAGCCGGTGGATTTCGCCGACCTGGAAGTGACCATCGAGAAAACCATTACTCAGGTAAAGCAGCTGCGCGACACGCTGCGGGCCATTCAGGAAAACAACATCCTGAAGATGTACGTCGACGAAACGGTCATCAACTTCATGGCCCGCCCCGGCTTCGAAAACACCTTGCTGGTGAGCGAAACGGTGGAAGCCACGGTGGTCTTTATCGACATCTGCGGGTTTACGTCGCTTTCCGAGCAGCTGCCGCCGGCCACCGTGGTGCAGCTCCTGAACCAGTACTTCGACCAGATGGTGAAGGAAATTATTGCCCAGGGCGGCCACGTAGATAAGTTCATGGGCGACGCCGTAATGGCTGTTTTCCGCGGCGACTACCACCTCGACCGCGCCGTGGATGCTGCTTTGGCTGTGCGCAGCAGCCTGCAAGCCACCACGCCCGTGGAGCTCGATGGCACCGGCTACCAGCCCAAGGTGTCCATCGGCATCAACACCGGCGAAATGGTGTCGGGGAACATCGGCTCGGCCTCGCTCAAGCGCCTCGACTACACCGTAATCGGCGACGCCGTGAACGTGAGTCAGCGCCTGCAAGCCGCCGCCCAGCCCGGCCAAATCATCATCAGCCACGACGCCTACGAGAAGGTAAAAGAGTCGTTCCAGTGCCAACCCGTCGGCGAAATTACCCTGAAGAACAAAGCCCAGCCGGTCATGACTTACGAGGTGGTGGAGTAAATCCACTGCTGCAGTACTTACACGCTCCTGAACAACCATTTGCGGGCAACCGGCCCGTTCCGCTCCCCTGACTCTATGCTTCCCATGCCCTTCTCCAATCGGTTGTTAACCGCCTGCTTGTTCGTTTCCAGCCTGCTGGTTACCGAAGCCGTGGCGCAACGCTCGGCCTTTACCGGCGACAAGCGCTCCGCCATTCGTGAAGACGACCTGAAGCGCGACCTGTTTGCCATCAGCGGCGACCATTTCCGGGGTCGGGAAGGCGGCACGCTCGACGAGCTGAAAGCCTCCGTGTGGATTGGGGAGCAGATGCGTGCCATTGGCGTAGAGCCGGCCGGCGACGACGGCACCTACTACCAGTTTTTCCACATTCAGCGCACCCGCATTACCAAAGACAGCCGCATCAGCATAGGCGGCCGTACGTTTACGCACGGACAAAACGCACTGGTATTGGCCCCCGGCATAGCCACCGTGGATGCGCCGCTGGTGTTTGTGGGCACCGGTACGCCAGCCGAAGTAGCCAAAGTAGACGTGAAAGGCAAGGCCGTGGCGCTGGTGTTTTCGGGCACCGAGCCGAAGGAAATTAGCTACCGCCGTTTTCTGACGACCACCATGCGCGAAAAATCGGCCGAGCTGGTGAAGGCCGGCGCCGTGGCTGTGGTGTACGTGTCGGACCAGCGCGCCCAGAACATTTTCGACAACTGGGGTACCGGCTACGAGCGCGGCCGCTACGATTTGCCCGGCGGCCCCAACGTGCGCGTAGTAGAGCAGGCGCCCACCATCTGGCTGGCTGCCTCCGATCTGCCTTTGGTACAACAAGCCGGGCAGCGCCTGGTGGCCACCATTCGGGTGGAAAGCTTTCAGTACCCATCGGTGAACATCGTGGGCAAAATTTCGGGCTCCGACAAGCAGCTGCGCGCCGAGCATGTGCTCTTCAGTACCCACCAAGACCACGACGGCGTGCGCAAACCCGTGGCCGGCGACTCCATCTGGAACGGTGCCGACGACAACGGTACCGGCAGCGCCGCGCTGCTGGCCGTTATGCGAGCCTTCAAGCAAAAGCCCGGCCGCCGCACGGCCCTGTTTGTCTACCACGGCGCCGAGGAACGCGGCCTGCTCGGTTCGCGCTACTTCTCCAGCCTACCCACCGTGCCGCGCGAGTCCATCGTAGCCGTGCTAAACGCCGAAATGATTGGCCGCAACGCCCCCGACAGTGCCGCGTTGCTCGGTTCGCAGCGTCCGCACCGCAATTCCCTGGATTTGGTAAACACCGCCTTTGCCGCCAACCAAGCCAGCGCCCAGTTCAAGCTTGACACCCTCTGGGACAAGCCCACGCACCCCGAAGGATGGTATTTCCGCTCCGACCACTTGCCGTACGCGCGTCTGGGCATTCCGGCCATCTGCTACACCACGCTGCTTCACAAGGACTACCACACGCCCAAAGACGAGCCCGAGCGTATTGACATCAAGAAATTGGCCGGCGTTACCCGTTGGCTGTACTTAACCGGCTGGGCCGTGGCAAACCGGCAGGAACGGCCAACGCCGGATAAAGACTTTAAGCTGGAACGGTAGGGTTGTAACAGATAAGGCCGCCTTGCTTAGGGGCGGCTCAGCAGGACGTGCCGGAAACGCGTGCTGGACTGAAGGCGTTACTCCGCCGCACCAGGCACGGGCGCCTGCATCAGCTCGTTCTGGCGGCGCAGGCGCTGGCAGAGCACCCGCATGATGTTGCGCAGCACTTCGCCGCGCTCTTCCATCACGTCGTAAAAGTCCTCTTGATCGAGACGAAAGGCTACCACGGAACCGTGGGCCACGGCGGCTGCAGACCGGGGCTCGGCATCCAGCAAGGCTAGTTCGCCGAAGAACTCGCCTTTACGGAACGTGGCCAACCGCTGTGGGCCGTTCATGATGTTGACCTCGCCCTCGTACACGATGAACAGCGAGGTGCCCAGGTCGCCTTTGGCAAAAATCTGTTCCCCATTGGCGAAGCTAACTTCCTTCATAATGGGCACGATGCTGCTGAGCACATTGGCCGGTGTTTGGGCAAACAAGGCCGTTTGCTGCAGCACATGCACCCGCTCCTGGGCCGAAATGTGCGAAGTAGTGGCGTGGTGGCTCATGCTCAGAGAAGGTAAAGAAGGGTTGAACGCTAGTAGCTGCTGATAGAGCCCCGCGTGGTGCTCGGCCAACTGATCGAACGCGGCGAAGGCGCTTTCGCGTACCAATAGGCTGGGGCTTTGCAGATGCGGCAGCAGTTCGGTCAGGTTCCGTTCGGTAGGGTGCCAATGACGCAGCGCTACGCTCACGGTCCAATCGGAGAAATCGGCCTCGCCGCGCTGCACCAGCAGGGGCACCAGGGCCGGCAATTGCGCGGCACGACCCAACAAACGATCAAACGCACGGGCTTTTTCGGCGGCGGGCATGGCCTCGAGCAGCACGTGCAGCTGCTGGTAAAGCACCCTTGGGATAATATTGTCGAGAATTTCGAGGGCATTGGCTTGCCGCTCGCGGGCTGCGTGGGCCACGCCGCGTTGCGCATCGGCAATCATGTGCGGCGGGTAAAGCTGCAGCAACAAGCCGAAAAGGCGTTGCTGCAGACGCATGAGTTCGTAGTCGATGCTACGGCGCAACTCGTCTTCGGCGGTAGCGGCCAAACCGTGGAGCAGCTGTTGGGCAAGCTGCATTTCCTTGTGCAACAGTGCTTGGAACGTTGGGGCATCGGCGGCTTCGGGGGCAAAGTTGCGCAGGGCACGTAAGGCTTGCTCGCGGCGCCACAAGTGCGGCTGTCGGGCCAACTGTACCAAGGCATGGCGGCTGGCTGGACTACGCATTTGCCCCAGAATCTGGCTTACACGTCGTACGTAGTCATCTTGGCCTTCGGCGAGCAGCTCGGCGCTAAGCTCGGGCACGGCAGCATCACCGAGCTGCAACAGTTGCGCGGTAGCAGCGGCGCGTTGGGTTTTATCGGTAAGTTGAGTAACGAGTTGACGTACGGTTTCGGGGTCGACAACTGCGGCGCTTATTAACGGCTGTTCGTTGCCCGTTGTGTTCAGCTCTAAGGTCTCGTCGGCAGGGGCGAAGCGGCGGCTAATGGCGTGTTGCAGCTCCCCAATGTAGTGGCCATATGTACGGTGTAAAAAAAACAGTGCCCCGGCCATAAACAGGCTCATCCATACAAACGGTACCCATTCGCTCAGGTTGGGATACGCGTGCAAGGCGAATAGCAATACCCCAGCCACGGCCATGCCCAACGGCTCGTAGAAACCCTTGGCCAGCGTGTGGGCTTGTAGGCGCTCGGGCGGGGAGAGGGGCTGAAACAGCACTAGGAACACGGGGTCGAACACGGCCCGACGCAGCACTTCCAGGCCCAGGTACAGGCCGCAGAAGTAAAGCAGCAAGGTGTTTTCGGAGGCGCCCGCCGCCCGCAGCCCGCCGAAAAGCAGCAGGCCTAACAGCACTAGCGCGGGCAGGGTAATGAGCATGCGGCGCACGCCCATTTGGTCGAGGGCCAGCCGGGAGAGCAACAGCTTGAATACCATGGCCGCCAAGTAAGTAATGCCCAGCACGCTGCCCAGGTATTGCATTACGGCGGCCTGGTCGTGAAACTTGTGCTTCACGTTCACCACAAACGAATACTCCACACCCGACGACACCGCCGCCACGCCTGTCATGCTCAGGCACATAAACAGTACCAAGCGGCTGTTGCCGAACCACGGCTGCAACTGCGGACTCAGCCCGCCTTCCCGAATGCGGCGCGGCGCTGGGGCGGCCACAACATCGTGCGAGCTAACGGTGGCGCGCAACACCAGCAGCGCCCCCAAGTAGGCCGCAAAAGCCACCAGCAGCAGCCACAGCAGCTCGGTGTGGTTGTGAATAAGGATGGCCAGCACCGCACCGAGGGCCTTAGCCGGCATGTCGCCCGAGCTGATGACGCTAAACAGGCGCTTGCCTTGGCGCACATCGAACACCACCGCCGATACGCCCCAGAATTCCAGATTCGTAAGCAGATAAATGACGCGGTAACCGGCCATAATGGCCACGGCCGCGGCCACCGAGTTACCGGTAACCACCAGCACCCCCAGCACCCCCGTAAGCACCAGCGCGGCCAGTAGCACGCGGCTGGCCAGCCGCTGCAGGGCCCAGTGGTGTTCGTAATGCGCGTACACTTTGCCGGCGGCCATCATGGCCAGCGCGGCCACGCCGTAAGCCAGCGGGAGGTTGCGCTCGGGGTTGTTTTCGAGCAGCACCACCGTGGCCGACACGTACACCAGAATGGTGCCGATGCCCAGCAAAAAGTTGTGCAGGAAAAACAGCCAGACCGTGCGGCCCTCGCCGGGTCGCACGCCCAGTAGCTGCTGCCCGCGTTCAAGTAGTGTCATGCCAGCTCGGGGGAAAGCGCCTCAATAACCGGTATGCAAGATAGCAGCCCCGTGTCGTTCCGGATTTTTTCGGATTATTGAAGCCCTTCTTTTTCTGCCGATTTCATGGACTGCCTTCGCGCCGAAACCTACGTGCTGGAGCAACTACGCGCCCACTTGCCGGCTACGCTCTACTACCACGGCCTGCACCACACCCTCGACGTGGTGCAGCAAGCCGGGGCCATAGCTGCCGCCGAAGGCGTTACCAACCCCACCGACCTTGCCCTGCTCCGCACCGCCGCGCACTACCACGACTCGGGCTTTCTGACTACGTACCAGGGCCACGAAGCTGCCGGCTGCGAGCTGGTGCGCCGTACCCTGCCCGGCATGGGCTACACCAAAGCCCAGGTAGATCAGATTTGCGCCCTGATCATGGCCACGCAGTTTCCGCAACGGCCCGGAAGCTCCCACCTTGCCCAAATCCTCTGCGACGCCGACCTCGACTACCTCGGCCGCCCCGATTTCGAACCCATCAGCCGCACGCTTTACGACGAGCTGCGGGCACGCCATTTAGTTACCGATGAAGACGCCTGGAACCGCATTCAGGTGGACTTTCTGCGCGCCCACCGCTATTGGACGCCCACCGCGCAACGTCTGCGTGCTCCGGCCAAGCAAGCCCGGCTACTAATGCTAGAAGCTTTGGTGTAGCAAGGCAGAACGTAGCCGTGAAGCATCGTGATGAGCGCAAAAGCCGAATGCGGCAAGCCGGCTTCAGGTGCCCGATTCCCACGCCGGCTTCGAACTGATGCATTTCATTCGCATAGCGGGTGGCGCCGTTGGCATGGAAAACCCCGGTTTTGGCACGAGCCGGGCAGGGTTTGCAACAGCGAATCCCGTACTTGAAAGCGTAGACGCTTGTTACGCTTAATGAGTTTGCCCCCAATTGTTTTTACAAGAATGCCCGTTACAATAGAAGAGCTGCAACGTGCATTGGCGCAGTCGTGGCAGCGAAACGAGGAGTTGGCTACCGCCTTGGGGCATGCTACAGCGGCAGCGGAAGCCGCTACCCGCCGGCTGAGCCAGTTTACGGACCGCTTGCCCGAAGGAATGTTGGTAATAAACCCCGACGGTACGGTTAACGCCGTAAACCAGCTCTACTTCAATTTATACGGCCTGCATTCCGAAAACGCGCAGATGTGGCTGGGGCGTGCGGGTTCGGATCTGATGCGTTTGTTCAGCGAGCAGGCGGCTGATCCGGCCCTGTTTCTGGCGCGAGCGGCCGAGCATATCCAGCCCGGTGCCGACCCGGTTTACGAGGAGCTGATTCCGCTGCGCGACGGCCGCATGCTGGCCCGCAACGTTATTGCCATGCGGCCCGAAGACGGCCAATCCGGCACCTTACTGCTCTGCGTGCGCGATGTAACGGAGCGTGTGGCATTGGAAAAGCAGCTGCGGTGGATAGCCACCATTCCGGCTCAAAATCCCAATCCCATTCTGCGCATCAGCCTCACGGGCGAAGTCTTGTTTGCCAATCCATCGGCCGCCGCACTGCGGGAAGCTTACGACACGGCCCCGGCGGATGAATTGCGTACGTCGCTTTTGCGCAGTGTGCAGCAGGCCATCGAAAACGGCGCGGTATTGCGCCAGGAACTGGCTTGGCAGCGGCAGCTTTTCCTGCTGACCGTGGCTCCCTACGCCGCCGACGGATACGCCAACCTGTATTTAACGGATATCACGGCCGTGCGCCACGCCGAGCAGGAACGCGACGCCCAACGCTCCTTCTACGAGCACGTGCTCGACGCGCTTCCGGTAGAAGTAGTAGTGCTCGACGAGCAGCAGCGGTACGTGTACGCTAACCCCCAAGCCGTGCCCGACGCCGACGCCCGGCAATGGCTAACGGGGCGCACGCTGCCCGAGTATTGCGAAACTTTTGGGTACGATATGGCCCTGGCGGAGCACCGGCACAAGATGTTCGTTCGGGCCAATGCCGGCGAACGAATCAATGCCTGGGAAGATGCCACCTCAACCGGCACCGATACCAAGCACCACTTGCGCTGCTTCACCCCGTTAGCCAACCCCACCGGCTTCCGCTTCATGCTGGGCTACGGGCTCGACATTACGGAGCGCCGCCTGGCCGAACGCCGCTTGGACGAGCAGCGGGAATTCTATGAAACCATCCTGAACCAGCTGCCCGGTGACGTGGCCGTGTTCGACCCTGAGCATCGGTACCAGTTTGTTAACCCAGCAGCCGTGCGTAACCCCGTTATGCGGGAGTGGCTGATTGGCAAAACCGACTTCGATTACTGCGCCTTTCGCGGCCGCCCCGACGACGAAGCCCGGGGACGGCGGAACCGGTTTCGGCAGGCCGTGGCCGAAGCTCGCGGCGTGACCTGGGAGGAAACCACGCGCGATGCTGCGGGCCGCGTGGGCTACGTGCTGCGTCACCTGCAGCCGGTGTTCGATGGGAACGGCACGCTGCTCATGGTTATAGGGTACGGCGCCGACATTACCCAGCGCCGCCTTGACGAAGAAAAGCTGCGGGTAAGCGAAGCACGCCTGCGCGAGCAGCAGCAGTTTACCGACCTCATCCTCGACACCACGCCCAGCCTGATTTACGTGCGCGACGCGCAGGCCAACTACGTGTTTGAGAACCGCGCCATGCGCGAGCTGCAAGCGCAAAGCCGGCATGGCCAAGCCAACGAGCTACCCGCTAACAGTCCCGAAGCCCAGGAGGCCAGCAACTACGCCCAAACCGACGCCCAGATACTGGCCGGTGAGCCAGAAGTGTCGCTCGAAAATTCTATGTCGTTGTTTACGGGCGAGGTGCGCTGGTTTCACACCATCAAGCGCCCGCTGCGCCGCCACGACGGTACTCTGCACGTATTGGGCGTAAGTACCGACATAACTGAAACCCGACGGGCCCGCGAAGCGGCCGAAGCTGCTTTAAAGACGCGGGAGAATTTCTTGGCTAACATGAGCCACGAAATTCGCACGCCCATGAACGGGGTATTGGGCATGGCCAACCTGCTGGCCAAAACGTCGCTCAACAGCGAGCAGCGGCACCGGCTGGAGGTAATTCAGCATTCGGGACAGCACCTGCTGGCCGTGCTGAACGATGTGCTGGATCTGGCCAAAATTAATTCCGGTAAAATGGAGCTGGAGCAGGTGTCCTTTAACCTGAGCGAATCCACGGAGCGCGTGGTGCAGTCGCAAATGGAGCAGGCTCGGCAAAAAGGCTTGCAGATGGTGTTCGAGCCGCTCAACGCCACCTGCGAGAATTGCCAGGTACTCGGCGACCCGCACCGCATCAATCAGGTGCTGCTCAACTTGGTTAGCAATGCCATTAAGTTTACCGCCAGCGGCACCGTAACCATTGCCAGCCGGCAGCTGGCGCAAACCGCCGACGACCTAACCGTGGAGTTTCGCGTAACCGACACCGGCATGGGCATTCCGGCCGATAAGCAGGAGCACGTGTTCAACGACTTCGTGCAGGCTTACGCCGATACCACCCGTCAGTTTGGCGGAACTGGGCTGGGCCTGAGCATCTGCCGGGCGTTGGTGGAACAAATGGGCGGCTCGCTCACGCTCGAAAGCGTGCTGGGGCAGGGGAGTACGTTCCGCTTCCAGCTAACCTTGCCCAAAGCCGCCCGTACCGAGCCCGCCGCATTCGAAAACGCCCCCGACTATAACACCAACGAGCTACAGGGCGTACGCGTGTTGCTGGTGGAAGACAACGAAATCAACCGCGACGTAGCCCGCCAATTGCTTGAGGAGTGGGGTGTGGCGGTAGATGAGGCCGTGGACGGGGAAAGCGGCGTAGCCCGATTTGCCGAACGCCCCTACGACCTCGTGCTCATGGATATTCAAATGCCCGGCATGAGCGGCTTGGAAGCTACCCTGCACCTGCGCCGCTACCCCGATGCAGCCCGCGCCGCCACGCCCATTCTGGCCCTCACGGCCAATGCCTTTCGGGCCGATAGTGAGCGGTACCTGGCCGCAGGCATGGACGCCTGCCTCGCCAAGCCCTTCGTGGAAAACGAACTCTACCAAGTAATGGTGGGCCTGTTGCGCAAGCCCGGCTTGGCTTATGATTTGGCGCCGCTACGGGAGTTGTCGCGCGGGCGAGAGGTGTTCGTGCATAAAATTGTGCGTTCGTTCCTGGCAAATATTCCCGGCAGCCTGGCCGAAATAGAAGCCGCCGCCGCCCTACCCGATTGGACCGAAGTGGCGCAGCTGGTACACCACATCAAGCCCAACCTGCTGGCAGTGCACGTGCAGGGCGTAGAGCCACCGCTGGCGCAGCTGGAGCGTCTGCGGCAGGGGCCCGTTACCCCCGCCGATGCACCCGTACTCCATACGGCCGTAGCGCGGCTGCTCACGGCCGTTCGCGCGGCTCTTGTGCAGCTTCCGGCCGAACTTCCCCCCGCTGCCGAGCCTGCGGTGTAGCAGGGCCCGCGCTTGGTTCCGGTTCAGCAGTGAAAATCAGCTTTTTAAACTTGCATTCAGCTGGTTTGAAGCGCCGATAGTCACTCGCTGCCTTTCCATAGGCTTACTTTATCTAGCTCAGGTACACGTTCAGACGCGCAAACCGGCTCCTGACATAGGTGCAAAGTCCATCGGGCCAAAAGTCCAGCTTGGCGCGGGCTTTTGGGGGAACTATGTTCCGAAAACGCCTCCACCTTACCGGGAGCTTAACTGCCATGAAACGCTGCGCCGCTTGTTTGCTGTTTTTGAGTCTGATTCTGAACGCCGTCGTAGCTGCTGCTACGCCCGGAGCCGGCGCTGGGCTCGACGGTCTTTGGAAAGGAGCGTTGAAGGTGCCTGGTGGTCAGTTGGAAGTTATTTTCAGGCTTGTAAAGCAGTCAAATGGCGGCTATTACGGTACCCTTGATGTTCCCCTGCAGCGCGTAGCGCACATGGCCGTGAGTGTGGATCTGCACGGCGACACCATCTCGCTATTTGCCGAGGAGGCCGCCAGTCGCTTTACCGGTCAAATCAACATCGACGGAAAGATGCTGGCGGGAGTTTGGAAGCAGCCCGGCTACCAGGTTGCCATGCAGTTGCAGCACGCTCCGGCGGTTAACGCGCCGGGTGGTAAAGTGCGGTTGTCGCCGCCGTACCGCGAGGAGGAAGTTGCGTTTAGCGCCGGCAGAACCGAGCGGCTGGGCGGCCTGCTGACGGTGCCTGCCGGCCCTGGCCCGTTTCCGGCCGTGGTGCTGGCAGCCGATGCTGGCGCTACCGACCGCGACGCTACGGTGGGCGAGTACCGGCCGCTGGGCGCCCTGGCCGACTATCTAACCCGCCGCGGTATTGCCGTGCTTCGCCTCGATGGACTACCGGTGGACCCTGCACCGGCATTGCCGCAACGGGTAGCCGATATACAAGCGGCTCTGAATTTTCTGCGCACCCGCCCCGACGTGGACTTTTCGCGCTTGGGCGTAGTGGGCCACGGCGAAGGAGGCAACGCAGCCCTGCTAGTTGCTGCTCAACCCTTAGCACCTGCCTTTGTGGTGACCATGGCCGCACCCGGCCTGAGTGGCAAAGCCCTGGCGCTGGCCCAACAAACCGCTGTGCTGCGCGCTATGGGAACAGCGCCGGCCCTCATTGAAGCGTCGTTGCTGCATCAGCGCAACTTGTTTGACGTGATTGAAACTGTGCCCGATGCTGCCCAGGCACAAGCCATGGTGGTCAACATGCTGCGCCAGCGTAACCCGGCCATGGACACGGCTACGGCCCTGGCCAGTGCTACCCAGCTTACCTCGGCGCACTACCGGCACTTTCTGGCTTTTGATCCGGTGGAGAAGCTTAGCCAAGTAACGTGCCCGGTGCTGCTACTCAACGGCGACGCAGACTTGCACGTGGCACCAGAACCCAACCTATCGGCTTTGGCCAAAGGGCTTCGGGGTAACAAGCGGGTAACCACCAAGAAACTGCCCGGCGTAAACCACCTCTTTCAAGCCGATCCGCAGCAGTGGCCGCTTGTTAACGGCCAACCCCGTGAGACTTTCTCTCCCCAGACCCAAGAAATCGTACGCGCCTGGATCTTGCAGCAAGGCAAAGAGTAAACTTCTTTGGGGCAGATGCTTTAGCGTAGCCTGGTCAGTGAAAATAGAATAGAGGGGAACCTGTTCAATAAGTACTTTGGCACCGACGGTGGCAGGCATTGGGCTTGCTGCCGTCGGTGTTTGTATTTCCGGCACGGTATGTACGCAACAAAGTGCGAAAGGAAATGCAACCCGAGGGCAGCAATACGGCTCATCTAGCTGCCCCTGTTTACGGGAAGAAGGCTTCTTTCTCTAGCAAAGCCGAAAAACCATTCCATGCATTCGGGCACACGCTTTCAATCGAGCAAGTAGAATTAAGCTTTTGATTATTGGTATTTATTGACTGACATTAACGCCGTGGCTACTCCACAGTCCCGGGTTTTAGGTTGGAACCTAGATCTGCAGCTAATTACTGGTTTGTAATGATTTGAGGTTAAGTCATCTTTCTCTTCGAACACCCGCTCAACTCCTTCTTCCACTTTATACATTCAGAATGGATCTTATTACACACGTAGTCCGGGCTAACGCCCGTGCGGCAACGGGCTGGGTCAGGCCCCTGCTGCTATGCTGCCTGCTGTTCATCGGCCTGCAGCCCAAAGCGGCGCAAGCCCAAACCGTGCCGAATCAGGCATGGTTGAGAGCCGCAAAAGCCAAACTCCCAAGCGGCGCCACTTGGGAGTGGCTGGCAAATAAAGCCCCTGTGCAGCGCACCTGGACTGCCAGGCCGCACAGCAACCTGGCAACCGATGTCAGCCAGAATGCCGGCATGCGGCGAGCGGCCCCCGTTGTGAGTAGTTTTTCTCCCACAAACGGCCCAGCCGGTACAGTGGTAACGGTACTGGGCAGCGGATTTAGCGGCGCTACGGCGGTTACACTTAACGGCACTGCCCTGCCCAGTTTCACGGTAGTAAATGACGGGCAAATTGTGTTTGTGGTGCCCGTAGGAGCCACCAGTGGTCCAATTGGCGTGGTTGCGCCCGATGGCACATCGGTTAGCACCGGCATTTACAGCGTTGGCAACCCCGTTCCGGTAATTACAGCCTTGTCGCCACCCTCGGTACCGCCGGGCTCGGGCGCCTTTACGCTCGTGGTTACGGGTACGGGTTTCGTGCCGACCTCAGTGGTAATGTCTACAGCGCCGGTAAGCGCCACCACCTACCTGTCGCCCACCCAACTGTCGGTGGACCTGCCGCCCGGAGCAGTCTTGGGCACTTACCCCGTAACGGTAACCAATCCGTCGCCCGGCGGCGGTACTTCGGCGCCGTTTAACTTTTTCGTGGCCTCAGGACCGGTGCCAAGCATCACGAGCTTTACCCCGAGCAGTGCCGTGGCCGGCACCGTGGTAATGGTAACGGGTACTAATTTTACCGGTGTAACCAGTGTTACGCTGAACGGCGTATCGGTGGGCAGCTACAACGTGGTTAGCCCCACGCAGCTCACCTTTACCGTTTCCAGCACTTCTTCTACTGGCCGCATTGCGGTGAGCACGGCCAACGGTACAGCCGTTAGCGCCACTAACCTGGTTGTAACCGGAAACCCCGTTAACCCCGTCCCGGTAATTACGGCTTTGTCGCCGCCTTCGGTACCGGCAGGTTCGGGCGCCTTCACGCTGGTCATTACAGGCACCGGATTTATGCCGACTTCAACCGTGACGTTTAGCGGTTTCCCGCTCCCGATAACGTTTATTTCGCCTACGCAAATCAGCGTTGATCTACCTCCCGGAGCCACGCCAGGTGTGTACCCGGTTGTGGTAACCAACCCCGCTCCGGGCGGAGGCAGTTCGGCTCCTTTCGACTTCATTGTGCCGGCCGCTCCGGTGCCCACTATCACGAGTTTTGCACCCGGCACGGCCGTGGCTGGCACTATTGTTACCGTTACCGGAACCAACTTTATTAACGTTCAGGACGTGACGTTGAACGGCTCACGGGTTAACAGTTTTTCGGTGCAAAGCCCCACCCAGCTGACGTTCGTGGTATCGAGCAGCTCTGCTACCGGTCGCATTGCGGTAACCACGCCCGGGGGCACGGCCATTAGCGCCACTAACCTAATTGTAACGGGCAATCCGGTGAATCCCATGCCCACCATCACGGCTTTGTCGCCGCCTTCGGTACCAGAGGGCACCGGTGCTTTCCGATTGATTGTGACGGGTACGGGCTTCGTGCCTACCTCTGAAGTAGTATCGATGGCGCCGGTAAGCGCCACCACCTACCTGTCGCCCACGCAGTTGTCGGTGGAGTTGCCGCCAGGGGCCATTGTGGGTTCCTACCCAGTTCAGGTACTTAACCCGGCACCGGGCGGCGGGCTTTCGGCCCCTGTTAACTTCATCGTTACCCCTGCCGGGGCCACGGCCAGCATCACCAGCTTTTCACCGAGCAGCGGTCCGGTAGGTTCCACGGTAACCATTAACGGCAGTAACCTGGCAGGCACTGTAGCTGTGTTTTTCAACGGTACCACGGCCAGCTTTGTAGTAAACAGCGCTAGTCGGGTTACGGCAGTGGTGCCCGCAGGGGCTACTACCGGCCAAATCAGGGTGTTTACTTCGGGCAGCGACGTGACTAGTGCACAGCCTTTCACGGTTACGATTGTAACTCCCGTGCGGACCGGTCAGGAGCCGGCAGGCTTCGCGTTCTTCCCCAACCCGGTGCAGGATGTGCTAACCATTACCCAGGCTCCTGCGACCAATGCCGCCGTACGGGTACGCGACCTAACCGGCCGCTTGCTGCTCACTACTCAGCTCGACCGTACCAACCAAGTGAATCTGCGGAATCTGAAGCCGGGCCTTTACACCATAACCGTGGGCGAGGGCGCACAAGCCATTACCCGCAAACTGTTGAAGGAATAACTCTTCTGATTCAAGCAAAAGAAAAGGGCACCCGTAGTACGGGTGCCCTTTTCTTTTGCCTTGATTTTGGGTCTGAGAGAAGTGCTTATTGGCGTTTGCGCAGCCGCTTGAGGGCGTATGCCGCGCCGCCGGCCAGCAGCAGCGAAGCGCCGCCGTCGATGGGAATTACCGTGGGCGAGCCGCCCGGCTGGGGGCCACCCGAGCCAGGGCCTTGGGCGTGCAATGGCAAAACCAGGCTGACGGCCAAGAGTCCGGCCAGGCCGAGGGCGACGCGAAGATGTTTGGGTAAAAAGGTCATCAGTGTGAGATGGGTAAATGAGCGCCGCTTGCCGCAGCAAGCGGCGCTCATGTGTTTAAAAGCCAGGTTACTCTACTACCAAACGCTTGGTAACAATGCCTTCGGGCAGGGCTACCCGCACGTGGTAAACGCCGCGGGCCAGGTTGCCAAGCGGCAACACCGTAACACCGGCAGTTGCGCCCGCCCGGTGTTTGAGCACCGTTTGGCCCAGGGTATTCACGATCTGTACGTCCACGGCTTGCTTGGTTGCGGGCAGGCCCAACGATACCGAGCCCCGAGCCGGATTGGGATACACCGATACGGCAGCGTTCAGCTGCGCCTGAGTAGCTGCCAATACGCGAGCCTGCTGGAACTCCAGGCGGAAGCGGCCCAAAGCTTGGCCTGGCGTAATGGTGCAGGTGTAGTTAGGCTGTGCTTGCAAGTTGATGGCGGCACCTGTTTGGGCATCGTGCAGAGTGGCCACCCAGCCCAAAGGCAGGTTAATCAACTCCGAAGCCTGCAGGGTGTAGCTGCCGGCTTGCGCTACGCGTACTGCCAGGGGTACCGTAACAGCGGTGGTGTTCAGGGCAGGTAAACCGCTGATGGATAGTTCCTGTGAACCGGCCATAGCGCCCAGCTGAACCACGTTGCCGTTACCAAGGCGGAAGGCATCGAAAGCAGGGTCGAAGCCAGCGGTGGCGCCGCGCTCAAAGTATACGGCAATTTGCTCGGAGGCCGAACCGGTGGCGTTGCGCAAAGCCAACTGCAGCAACGGACGGGTTTCCGAGCCGGTTGCACGCTGCATGTCGGGGTTTTGGTAAGTGGTTACACGAGCAGCGTTAGAGAAACTAATGCTGCCGGCCACTCCCGGAGCCGTAGTGCGCACGAAGAAAGCCTGGCCCAGGGGCAGGATGTCGCTGCCACCGTTAGCCGGCACACCGTTCACGTAGCTGGCATACGAACCCGTGTACTGTCCCGTCGATTTAAAGACGTAAACCGCGTTATCGAGTCCACTGCGGGAAATCTGGCTGAAGCTGATGGGAGCCGGGTAGGGGTTGCCCATCAGGTGCCAGCCGGCCTGCGGACCAGTGCCGCGGGCAAGGCCGCTGTGGCTAACCGCGCCGTTGCCAAGCGTGCCTACAAAATCCACCACCTGCTGACCAGGCATGTTTACGGTGTAGCCGATGCCGGGCGTCATGGTTTCGGCGGCGCTGCTGGGCGACACCCAACCTTTGTCGAAATCAGCAACGTCGTTGCCAGCCGTTACGCGGCTTTGGTCGTAGCTGAACACGTTCGGGAACGGCGAAACCAAGCCGGGGTTTGTGGCGGTGTTATAAGCCGGGTTCAGCACCGGGCTGAAGGCTCCACCCACGGCCAAATCGGCCAGGGAGGTATTGGTAACGGGGGAAGCAAGATGACGGTAGCCCAACTGGGCACCACCGCCCACGAAACGCTCTACGCGCGCCGAACCGGTTACCGCAGCGGTGCCGTTGTTCACCACCATGGCCGTTCCCGACCCATCGATTGGCGAGAGCAGCGTTAAGTTGCCGTTCGAGTTCAGGTTGCCGTTCAGCGTAAGCATGCGCGCCAGGCGCATAGGCTGGTTTAGCACCGCGCCCGATGCGCCAATGGTTACGTAATGAACCGTCGTTTGGCCCGTGCCGCTGAAGGCTTGCTGAGCAGCGCCAGTGGTTTGCAGGATGCCGGCTCCTTGCAGCTGGCCATCGTTGCTGATGCTTCCGTTAACGTTGTACACACCGCTGGCGGCTACGGTAAGGTTAGCGCCGCTGGCAATGGTGAGGCCGCGCACGCCTGCCGTGGAGCTCAGCACGGGCATATTGGGCACGCCGGCCGGAATAATTACGTCGTCGGTGGCCGTGGGTACCGCGTTGGCGCTCCAGTTGCCGGGGTTGGTGTACACGGTGCTCACGGCACCAGTCCATCGGTTTATCGGGGTAACTATTACCGTTAGCGTAAACTGCTGCGACGCAACGGGTGTGCCGTTGTCGGTGGCCAGCAAGGTAATGGTGTTGGTGCCCAGGTTACAGGCGGCGCCCGTGATGCTCAGGTTTACCGTGGGGTTGGAGGCGCCGTTGTTGTTAACCGTGGTATTGCACAGGCCGTTGGTATTGGGTACTACCGTTACCGTTTGGCCCACTTCCGGGCCCAGGAATTGCAGCGCCAGGTTACGGGTTTCGCCAAGCCCCAGGGTAATGGTATTGCCCGCGGGTAAGCCCGTGGCTGTGGGAGGTACGTTGTTGCTGCCGCCACCAACTTGGAACGATAAGCACTGATTATCAAGCCAGTCTACGCCGCTGGGGTCAACGTTATTGGTGTAGGTGTTGTTGTTCAGGTTAAAACGGCCCACCTGAACGAAGTTGGTGCCGTTGCCTTTGTTAATTCCCACCGTAGCAGCCGTGCCGCCGAAGCCGCCCGAGCCACCATCAGCGTCGCCGGTAGTCCACTGCATGTCGCCGTAGGCAAAAAACACGTCGTCGCCGGTAAAGCCGGGGGCGGTGTTGGCCTTAATGGTCAGCTGAAAGGTGTTTTTTCTATCGGCGTGGCGCGCGAAGTAGGCCACGCGGTTCCAGGTCACTACCAGGCGGTCGGGGAATACCTTGTACCAGATGTTGCCGCTGGGGTAGGGGGTGGCCAGGGTATCGGCTAACTCGGTGTCTACGTCGGCCCAGAACGGGGCAATCATGGGCACAGAAATGGGCAAGCCGGTGGCCGTGAAGGTGGTAAAGCCCTGCCCGAAGGTTATGTTTCCGTTGGTGTTTATGTACACCTGATTGTACACGGTGCCGTACAGCGAAAAGTCAAAACCCAGCGGAATGGGGCCTAAGAAGCTGTCATCAGCAAAGCCGCCCTCACGCGATAAATGCCGCCAGCCACCGGCCGCCGTGGTGTCGAGCGGTACAAAGCAGGCGGGCAAAGCCCTTGCCGCAACTGGTCCATTGCCCGCGGAGGCGCGTGCACGACCAGGGCGCTGCCCAGGCTGAGCCGTTGCAGCTGCCCGGGCGGCCTGCTGCTTGCGCGCCGCGTACGTTGGGTCGTTGAGGGCAGGCGACCAACTGCGGGTTCTGGCCGGAAGCTGTTGCTGGGCCAGAGCCGAATGCTGCGTCGCCCATGCCACCAGCACCACTAGCACCGTTGACAGGGTGAATCGGGGGAAAAGTGATGTCATAGCTTGAAAAAATTAAGTTAAAGGAAGAAGCTGGCCCGAAGATATTGGCTTACCTGATATATGGTTCCCGTAATCACATTATTATGTGGTTAAGTACCACGCTACTCATAAAAAAGCATGGCTTATAGCCAGAAGATCAGCAGACTTTAGGGTGAAAATACCGCCGGCTCGCACACAACACCGCCGGGCAGGCGCAGTGCGCTTGCCCGGCGGTGTTGGTCGATTCGTATTATGTTGGTTCTGCTGCTGATACTTCTCATCAACATTTTGGGGTGATGAGCTACAAGCTGCTACTCACGCTCTATGCGGCAATCGGCAACTGGCCATTAATTAGGGCAGGAGAGGTTGATAGTAGATAGGCCCTGAAGGGTTTCACCGGAAACTAACTTGGCCAAATCGGTTTCTTGCACGGCGTTCCAACGCACACTCACTCATCGGAACGCAGCGCGGTGGCGGAAGGGCTGCTTTGCAGCTGGCCACCGAACACGTGGTAAAACACTTCAGGGCCTGGGCACTGCCTGCGGTTATTTGGCCTTGCGGATAACGATGTTGCCGTTAAGCGTTTTCATCATCAGCTCGGCGCCGCCGCCGTTTATTTTGCCGTAGGTCCAGCTTTCTACGCTCAGGCGGTAAGTGCCGTCGGTGTTGGTGCGGCTCACTTTGGGCGCGGCATCGTCCACGGCCATTTCAAAGTCGCTGTAAATATCGCCGCGGTCCGACTTGAGCTTGAGCGCCGCCTTGGTTTTAGCTGGTAGCGTCACGTCAATTTTACCGTTTACGCTGGAAAAGGCCATAGGCGCACCAGTGGTTACGTCTTTAAAAACGGCCACCACGTTGCCGTTAACGGTGTTCAGCACGGCCGAGCCGCTTACATCCTTGAGCGAGATGCTGCCGTTTACGTTGGAAATTTCCAGCTCGCCGGCCACGTTTTCCACCGTAATGTTGCCGTTGTTCACAGTGCTCAGGCGCAGCGAGAACTGCCGGGGTACTTTCACCGTGAAGTCCACCGTGTTCTGAGCCGACTGGTTGCGCACGTACACCTGGTTGTCTTTTTCCTGGGCTGTTACGTCGAACGCCTGCACCTTGCTAATGCGCCGGAGCTGGTTGGGGTTGTCGCCGGCGCTGCTTTCCTGGCTGCTTCGGGAGGTGTGGGCTCCACGCGGAGCGGGGTTAATGATAACGTCTTTGCCGGCGTGGCTTTCCACGCGAATGGAACCGTTGACCAGTTTAAGGTGCAGCGTGCCGGGCTTGTTGGGCGAGCTAAGCGCCACCACCAGTTGTTCGGAATCGTTTTTTTGAGCTGCTAAGGGCAGCGCCCACACCAGCGCCAGCAGGGCCAGTAGGGTACGGGGTACTATCAATTTCATCGGGTTTGCTTTTTAACGGTGACGTTGCCGTTGACGGTTTCGAAGCGGAAATCCACTCCGCCTTTGCCCAGGCGCACGGCCGTGTCTTTTTTGAGTTTGTACTTGGTGCCTTGCCCGTCTTGCTGCTGATTAGCGGTGACGCGAGCCGGCAATATCTCGGCCTGGGGGAAATCGGTGTACAGGTGGCCGTTCAGGCTCTTGAAGTGCAAGTCGCCCGATACGTTGGGCGGGTAGGTTACCGTAATGCTGCCGTTCACGGTGTGGTAGGTAGCCGGCGAGGTTGGGGCGTCGGTGTAGGAGACATCCACGTTACCATTAACGGTGTGTGCCACCGTGGCGCTTTTCGCGTTCCGAATGGTAACCGAGCCGTTCACGTTGCGGGCTTGCAGCGGGCCGGTCACGTCTTCCACCAGCATTTTGCCGCCGTTTACCGTGGAGGCGCGTACTTCCATGGCGGCCGGCACTTTCACCACAAAATCGAAGCTGTACGTATAGCCGGGGCGGTCGGAGTTGTTGTGCGTCCAATTGTCGCTGAAGCGGCCTTGGTAGCTGTTGCCGTTGTTGTTTCGGCGCTGAGGGCGCGAGTCCTGCGGACCCGCCACGTACACCAGTACACTGTCGCCGTGCTGATCGAAACCGGGCTGGGCTTCCTTTTTGCCGCGCTCCAGCAGCTCTGGGGTGGCGGCTTTAAGGGTGCGAGTAACTTCCACCACCACATTCTTGCCCGAATAGCCCTGCACCGTTACCGAGCCCATGATGTTATACAGGGCGAGGGTAGCACGGCTGACGTTGCCGGTCAGGGCAAACTCCTTATTAAACTTGTCGGAGGCAGTGTGGTCTTTGCGGTCTTGAGCCGGCAGGCGGCTAGGTAGCCACAGAAGTGTCAGAACCAGACTGAATATGGCTGCGGTTTTCATTGGATTGCGGAGGGGTTTGAGGCTCGGCTTGTTGCCGGCCGTTCGACAGCGTTTGGATGCTTTCTTCGATTTTAGTTTTCACCTGTTCGTTCAGGTTTTCTTGCTGCAGGAGCTTTTGCATGGGCCGCACGGAGCGGCGTTCCTGCAGCTGCACCATTACATCGGCCATGGCCGACTGCACCAGCGGCGACTCTTGCCGGGCCATGGACCTTACCAGCCCTTGGCGCACGGTGGGGTCTTCGGTTAAAGTCGCCAGCACTTCCAGCGTGGCCAGGCGCACGTTCACGTTGGGGTCATAATTAAGCGTGCTTAGCAGGGCCACTACCACGCGTTCGTTGCTGGGCGCCAGCTCCTCGGCGTAGCTCACGGCCCGGAGCCGCTGCACCGCCGAGGGGTTTTCCAGCAGCGTGAGCAGCTGGGTTTGACGTATGTTTTCCGGTTCCCCTATCGAGGCGGCGGCCATTGGCTGCTGGGTGGTTTCTAAGGGAGTGGTAGTGTTGCCTTTGAGCAGGTAGCCACCGGCTAAACCGATTACCAGCAACGCCACGCCGTAAGCCAAGCGCATGGCGTACTCGGGCTGCCACCACGCGCGCAGCCGTTCTACCAGGGCCGCCACGGAGTACTGTTGCTTGCGCTGCTCGGCAGCCTGGGCCTCGGCCAGCATGGAGTAAAAGCGCGGACGCATTTGCTCACTGGGCTCAGGCACGGGCAGTGCGCCCATGGTTTGCCAGAGTTGACGCGCCGTTAGCAGCTCCTGCTGGCAGGCAGGGCACTGGGCCAGGTGCGCCGCTACAGCTTCGTGCTCGGGGGCTGGTAATTCGTTGGCCAGCCAGTCCATTAGCCCCTGCTGCACGCTCTCACACTTCATGAACTTTGCTTCCATTTTCCATTCGTAGATAAATGTCCTTCAACTGGTTGAGGGCCCGGTGCGCGCGCACCTTCACGGCCCCCACACTGGTATCGAGCAACTGGGCAATCTGCTCGTATTTCAGCTCTTGAAACCGGCTCAGCACGAGCACCTCGCGGCTGTCGGGGCTGAGGCGGGCCAGGGCTTGGTGCAGCTGCGCTACCTCTTGGCTCCGCTGCAAGTCGGCGTCGGCCGTGGGGCCACCCCCGATGTGCTCTGCCAGCGCCGTTACATCCTGGTGGTACTGGGAGGGTTTGTTTTTCTTCGCGGCATCGGCTAGCACGTTGCGCGCGAGGTGGTACATCCAGGTCCGGTACTCGCCTTCGCCCGTGAAGGTGTGCCGGTACTTGAGCATACGCTCGAACACGTTCTGCACCAAATCTTCGCTGAAGGCGGGCTGCCCGGTTTGGTGGTAAAAGAACGCGTGCAGCGCCCGGTGGTAGCGTTCAAAGAGCAGCCCCATCTTGTCCAGCTGGCCGCCTTTTACCTGAAGCATGAGCGCATTGTCGGAGAGCGAGTTCAAGCGAAGTGCGGGGCTGAAGCAGTGGTAGATGGGGTTATTTGGCCGTGGAAACTCAACGAATCCCCGATGGTTACAGCGAGTTGCAAACTTTTTTCTGGGCAGGAGGGCAAACGGGTTTCGGGCTGCTCATATCTGCGGCCAAAAGGACGCCACCGATCCGCTAAAAGAAGAAAGCCCCGGCGCCACAAAGGCGCCGGGGCTTTCAGGTATTCCGAGCGAAGGGCTACCCATGTAAGTTGTGCCGCTCGTGGCTAAACCAAGTAAAATGATTCTTCCCAGTAGAAGCTGAAAACAGCAGGAAGGCGTAAGCCAGGCACCTCTATCGGTTCGGCAGGGCCTATTCACTCAACTAAATGAACCTGACTACTACGGTACAGAAACACTTGGCTTACGCCTTCCTTGTGGTTAGCTGCATTTAGGATGCGCCTAAAGCACAGGACCGAGTTCGGCTCGGCTTACTTCCGCTTGCGGAAGTACACGTCGTTGCTGATGGATTCCAGACGCACCAAGGGGCCGGTTTTTCCCAAAGAGCCGCGCACTTCGTAGCCCACCATTGGCACGCCCGGCTTGCGGTTGGTAAAGGCAATGTCCTGGTCGGTGTACACCTCGCCGGTAATGGTTTTGAAGGCCACTTCAGCGCCTTGCCCCGCCGACCACGTAACGTCCACAAAACCGCTGATGGATTTGGCTTCCAGTTGCCCGGTCAGGCCCGAGGCTTCGATGTTGCCGCTGATGGTATTGACGCGCAGCGAAACGCCTTCGGGTACTTCAATTTCCACGTCCACGTTGCTGCACACGCGGTAGCTGTTACGGCCATTGTTGCCACCGCCCGAAACCCAGGACGTTTGGCCATTGCTTTCGGGGCAGTCAGCGGGCTGGCCGGTGCGCAGCATGGCTTCATCGAACGCTGATTTCACGGTAATCCGGTCGTCTTCGGTGCTGAGAGTGAGTTGCAGCGCGTCGTTCAGCTTGTTCTGATTGATGGTTACGGCGGCTCGCACGCGCAGCTGACTGCCACTGCCGCCGCGAATCTTGATGGTCGTGGCCTGTTTCAAATCCAGCACCACTTGTTGTTTAGAGCCCACTGGGGCGCTTTTTTCGATGATTTTTTGGGCGTTGGCCGCGGGTGCCATTAGCAGCAAGAAGCCGCACACGCTCAGCAGAAGGCGAAAGAATTTCATGGTAATAGCAGGTTTATAAGGGGAGAGGAGGGCTGTCGAGCAACTCGCTACTTGGCTTTGCGCACGTACACGTTGCCGCTTACCGTTTGCAGCGACACGTTAGTGCCGCCGCCGTTCACGGTGCCGTGCACCACCTGGCCACCCACGCGCTTCATGTCGCCGTTGGTTTTGCCCATGGCAATTTCAAAGTCGGTGTACACGTCGCCCGATACCGAACGCAACTGCAGGGTGGCCTTGCTGCTGGGGCGCATGGTTACGTCCACGTCGCCGCTTACTGAGGAAATGGAGCTGGGGGCTTTGCTCAGGTCGGCGTAGCGCACGGTAATGTTGCCGCTAATGGTGTTGGCCACCACGCCGCCGCCCATGTTGGTGAGCTTGGCGTTGCCATTCTTCAGCCTCAGCTCAATATTGCCCTCAAGGTCACGCGCGTCCACGTCGCCGCCGTTGAAGTTAGTCTGGTTGAACACGACGGCGGTTGAGCGCGGCACCCGAATCACGTAGTTGGCGTCTTTGCGCGTGGCCTGCACAATGCGCACTACGTTGTCTTTCTGTGTTACCGAAAGGCCCATCCGGGTGTTGTCTTCGGCGGTGTTGTACACCGACCGCAGACCTTCGGCCCGCTTGGGCAGGGGCTCGTAGCCGTTCCCCCGAATAACAAGTTCTTCGCCGTTGTAGCCTTCCAGGGTCACGTTGCCGCCCTGAAGTTCGAGTTCAATTTTGCGGTCCTTGCCGCCAAGCTTAAGCTTGTATTCCTGCGCCCAGAGGGCCGGCGCTGCCAACAACAGGCAGCTGAAAGTAAGAAGCAGAGACTTTTTCATGTCAGAAGTGAAGTACACATCGAGCCTGGCCGGAGCCGCCACGTTCGCAGCGCCAGAAAGAGGAATCGGGGTGGAAAAGCAAAAAGGAAAAACTAAATCAGGGTGCCGAGGCCGTATTCGGCTTGCTGACGCACTATGGGCAAGGCGTCGGGCTTCTTGGCCAGCTGCTCGAGCTGAGGGGTTGCCCGTCGCTCGCGCATGTTCACCAGCAGCTCAATGAGCAGAATCTGCACGTTGGGGTCGGTTTGAATGGTGAGCGACTGGATGAAGGCTTCGCCCACGCGAGGGTCAGAGCGGAGACGGTACAGGGCACTGGCTGCGGCCAGGCGCACGTTGGCGTTGGGGTCGAAATTCAGGGTGTTAATGAGCACCTGCACGGCCGGGTCGCCGGTTCCTTCCACCTGCTCTACCGCGTTACTCACCAGCTGAATCCGGTCGCTGGCCGACAAGCTCCGCGACGCATCACCCGACAGCGCACTAGCCAACTGGATGGCATGCTTGGTAGCACCGGCCGGCGGGGTAGTGGCTACATCTGGCGCTGCAATGGGGCGCCACCACTGGCCCAGGGCCATGCCCATAATCAGGAGGGCCACGCCCGCCGCAATGCGCATTGTCCAGCGGGTGGCCTCACCAGCCCACATGGGCCGTACGCGTGCTTCCGCCTGTACTTCCGGCGCTGCAACCGGGGCGGCTGCCAGTGCGGCCTTCTCCTGTTCCAGCATCAACATAAACTGATTACGCAAGGCGGGAGTGGGCTTTACGGGCTCGGAAACCTCCATCTGAATGGATAACTCCCGAAGCTGCGCCACTTGCTCCTGGCAAGCGGGGCACTGGCTTAGGTGAGCGGCCACGCGCTCGGTCTGATCGGGCGGCAGCACCTGGTCGGCGTAGTCTACCAGCAGGTCGGCTACGGTAAAACAATCGTATGGAGAAGGGCGATTAAGCATGGCTAGGAAGCAAAATAGATGGCTCGCAGGGCTTGCAAAGCCCGGTGCGCTTTAACCTTGGCAGCGCCGGCGGTACAGGCCAGCTGCTGCCCAATTTCCTCGTAGCTGAACCCCTGAAAGCGGTGCAGTACCAGAATATCACGCTGCGCATCGGGCAGCAGCGCAAGGGCTTCGTGCAGGTTTTGGTCGCGTTCGGTGGTAGTCATGGCGGCAAAGGCCGAGGGGCCAAAACCGCCTTGTTGCTCCACTTCCTGCAAATCGGAGGTGTGCATGCGCTGCTGCCGCTGCCAGTGGTCGGCGTGCACGTTGCGGGCCAGTTGGTAAATCCAGGCCCGAAACGGCTGGCCCGACTGGTAGCTGGTGCGGTATTTCAGCAAGCGTTCGAACACGGTTTGGGTGAGGTCTTCGGCGGTTTCCCGGTCGCGGTTAGTGCGCTGCAACAGGTAGTTGAAAATGGGCAGGTGGTAGCGGTCGAACAGCACCGCGAGCTGGTCCAGGTCGTTTGCCTGCACCTGGGCCATTAAGTAGTCGTCGCTCGGGTAGTGGTCGGCCACCGGGGTTGGGTTTTGCGGGTTGGTTGAGAGGAGTACCCGCAAAATCCGGCATCGTTACAGCCGGTCCGAAAAATTATTTCGGAAAGAAGTTTTGGTGCCGTAATGTACCAACCGAAAATTCGGGGTTTTGGCCCCTTACATGCTCAAACAACAACATATCAGGTAAATGTGGCTGTTCAGCTTCGGCCAGCGCAGGGCCCTTAAGCAGCTGTTTTTTGCAACCCAAAAGCAAGAACGTGCGAATAACCTCATCCGGAACAGCTCCTGTTCCCTCACCTTATTTGCTACTTCGCCATGAGCCATCCTCAATCTCCCCGTTCCGCCGTTAACTCGAAAGCCAGCATGCTTGGCGCCGACCCCAGCAGCGCTGCTCCCGCCACCCCCGACGCTTCGTCGGATGCTTCTTCGGCTTCTGCCGTAGCCCCGGCCGCTATTCCCGGCAATGCCGGCGCACTGCTGGACCAAGCCAAAGACTGGCTGAACAAATCGGGCCTTGCCGAGTCTACTTCGCAATTGCCGCAAACCCTGAAAGACGCCGGCGCCAAAGCCTGGACCGGTTTGGGTCGCCTGAGCACCGCCGAGAAAATCGTAGGTGGTGCCGTACTGTTGGGCGCCGGTTACCTGGCCTTCACCCAAGGTCGCGGCGGCAAATCGTTGCAGAAAAAGCGTGCTGCCAATCAGCGTTGGACCGGACCCGGTTCGAGCAGCAGCTACGCCAGCAAGCGAGCCAGCAACACCGCCTACGACAACGATAACGTTGATTCGTACGGCTACGAGAAGCTCTAACTAATCGGGTTTTCTGATTACAGAAACGGCCCGCCCAGTTTGGGCGGGCCGTTTCTGTTTTGGGTGCCTAAACAGAGCGACATGCTTCGCCAATCGAATCCGGCATCAGGCAGGCTATTTTTAAAAATCTAAACGCGTTTCCAAGTAGCTGAAGGTTGTGTCCAAGGCTTTGCCGAGCAATGCAAGCGCCGCTTCTGTTTTTGGGAAATTTTCAGCAGCGCGCGGCTTTTGCGGTCGAGTTGGCACAAAACGGCGCCTCGCACTACCTTTCTGGTATGATCCGACTCCTCTCCACGTTGTTATTGCTGCTTGCGGGCCTGCCGGCCTGGGCCCAAGCCTTTACGCCCGCCGAAATAGCCCAGTGGCAGCAGCAAGCCAAGCAGGTAACCATCGTGCGCGACCAATGGGGCGTACCGCATATTTACGGCAAGACCGATGCCGACGCGGTCTTCGGCCTGCTCTATGCCCAGTGCGAAGACGATTTCGCCCGCGTTGAGGAGAATTACATCACCAACATCGGGCGCTTGGCCGAAGTAGAGGGCGAGGCGGCGCTTTACAGCGACTTGCGGGCCCGCTTGTTCCTCGACAGCACCCAGGCCATCAGTATCTACCAGAAAAGTCCGGTCTGGATGAAGCAGCTGCTCGATGCCTTTGCCGCCGGCACCAACTATTACCTGCACACGCACCCCACGGTGAAGCCGCGGTTGCTCACGCGTTATCAGCCCTGGATGCCGCTTGTGTTCAGCGAAGGCAGCATTGGCGGTAACATCAGCGTGGTACCGCTGGAGCGGCTGAAAGCGTTTTACGGGCAGCGGAAATCCACCTCCTGGCAGC
This sequence comes from Hymenobacter koreensis, assembly GCF_039541855.1. Lineage (NCBI taxonomy): Bacteria > Pseudomonadati > Bacteroidota > Cytophagia > Cytophagales > Hymenobacteraceae > Hymenobacter > Hymenobacter koreensis. The sequence goes on along the minus strand of NZ_BAABHA010000002.1, from coordinate 792,711 downwards.
GTCCCGACTTCGAAAAGCAGGACCGCGAACCGGTCGGCTCGAACGGGTTTGCCATTGCCCCGGCCAAAAGCGCATCGGGCCATGCCCTGCTGCTGATCAACCCGCACACCTCGTTCTACTTCCGGCCCGAAGTACAGGTGGTGAGCGAGCAAGGCCTGAACGCCTACGGCGCCGTTACCTGGGGCCAGTTCTTCGTGTACCAAGGCTTTAACCAGCACTGCGGCTGGATGCACACCTCCAGCAACGCCGACTCCATGGACGAGTACCTGGAACGCATCGAGCAGAAGGACGGGAAGTTTTACTACCGCTACGGCAAGAAGCTGCGCCCGGTGCAGGTGCAGCCCATTACGCTGGCGTACACGCAGGGCAATCAACGCCTGACCAAAACCTTTACCACGTACCGTACCCACCACGGTCCGGTGGTAGGCCAGCAAGCCGATAACCAGTGGGTTACCATTCGTATGATGGATACCCCCCTGGAAGCCTTGGAGCAGTCGTACCTGCGCACCAAGGCCACCGACTACGCCAGTTTCAAGAAGGTAATGAAGCTGAACGGCAACGCATCCAACAACACGGTTTTTGCCGATAGCAAAGGCAACATTGCGTACTGGCACGGCAACTTCATGCCCAAGCGTAACACCGGGTTTAACTGGAGCCGCCCCGTAGACGGCAGCAATCCGAAAACCGAGTGGCGCGGCCTGCACCAAGTAGATGAGCTGGTGCAGGTGCTGAACCCCGCCAGCGGCTGGATCCAGAACTGCAACTCGACGCCCTTCACGGTGTCGGGCCCGAGCAGCCCGGCGCGCGACAAGTACCCCACCTACATGGCCCCCGACGCCGAAAACTACCGCGGCATTAACGCCGTGCGCGTGCTCGGCCGCCGAAAAACGTTTACCCTCGATACTCTGATTGCGGCAGCTAATGACCCTCATCTGGCAGCCTTCGAAGACCTTATTCCGTCCCTGCTAACGGCTTACCAAACCACTGCCGGTGCGGGCAACCCCGTCTCGCCTGCCGTTACGGAGGCCATCAACGAATTGCGCGGCTGGAACAAGTCCTATAGTAAAACATCGGTGGCCCAAACCGTAGCCATTTACTGGGCCGAACGCATGCTACGCCTGGCTCGCCCCCGCGTGCCCGCCGACGCGCAGATGGATAACATCAGTTTTACGGTCTTTGCCATTCAGCAAACCACTCCCCAGGAAAAAGTAACCGCACTGGCCGAAACCCTAGACGAACTAACCCGGGACTTCGGTACCTGGAAAACGCCTTGGGGCGACGTCAATCGGTTTCAGCGCCTCACGGGCAATATTAAGGAGGTATACGATGACCAAAAGCCAAGTCTGCCGGTGGCCTTCACGTCGTCGTCCTGGGGCTCTTTGGCCGCCTACGGAGCCCGCACGTACCCCGGCACCAAAAAGCGCTACGGCAACGTGGGCAACAGCTTTGTGGCAGTCGTGGAGTTTGGTCCGCGCATCAAGGCCCGCTCGGTGTTATCGGGCGGCCAGAGCAGCCACCCCAATTCTCCGCACTTCACCGACCAAGCAGCCCTCTACACCGAAACGCGCTTCAAGGATGTGCTGTTTTACCCCGAAGACGTTCAAAAACATGCCGAAAAGACTTACCGCCCGGGTGAGTAAGGGCCTGAGCAAGTAATCGGCCGCACAGGTTCTACCAAGCGCCTAGGCACAAAAACAACGCCTCCCCCACGCTGTACAGCGTGGGGGAGGCGTTTTAACGAGCGAGAAACGAGGTTCGAACTCGCGACCCTTAGCTAGAGAAGCTGTGATAACAGTCCTGTTTTACTATGTTATTGCATATTAATAAGTTGTTTTTAAAGTAGTTTATCACTTTATGCTGTCGTTGCTTAACCGCGGTTTTTATCACATTTTTTAAACCAGCGTTTAAATCGGCGCGGTTTAAACACTATGGCGAAAACCACCGCACACAAAGAGGGAAGGTCACCATAAATGTGGTGCACTACACGCCCAAGACCTTGGCGACGGGTCGCATCCGTTCACTGGGCAAACCCACCGTTCGCTCCTGTGGGTAATGCCGGTATTGTAGTTTTCGATCAGCGAATGGGCGCAAACAAGCTGCGCCTTTTCTGATCCGCCCCCCCCCCATGTATTTTGTCAAGGTGGTGGTGTGGGCACAACGAGCCAAGGGAGTTAAGCCTGAGCTACATGAACGGTGTGCCCAGGCAACGCAGTTACTAAACCTTACTTGCTTAACATAGCGACTACTTCTTGTTTCTCTGGCCAAGCCGCTGCCCTGTTGCATACGGGTAAGGGTACTGAGGTGGGAAAAAAGATCTTCGCTAATGACCTATGCTCAGTTTACAGGAAGGTCTATCGAAGAGGCCAGAAGAACATTGCGTACTTCTTCCTACCTCTTCAACAGACCAAATCGTTTTAATTATGGATTGTGTAAAAACGCTACAAATCTTTGTTGCGAGATTGATGAAAATTCGTTAGTCTTGTCCGAATAACTCAAAATAAGTTCAACTTCTTTGCGGCCTTTTTAGTTAAAAACACTGTTTTTGGGCAGCTGATTGGGTTTTCCGTCAACTCTTTTTTTTTGGTCTTGCACACAATCGATTGTGTTAAGTTGTTTTTCACAAACGATTGTGCAAATTTGTCTCACTTCCCATGCATTTTCCCTATGAAGAAGCCTGTACCCAAAATTAGCTGGCTGGCTTTGCCGGTCCTTATCAGCAGCCTGCCTTGTCAACCTGCGTTGGCCAGGGCGACAGCAACTTCCACTAGGTTCGGGGTGGGAGCCATTCAAGCCGACGTCGCAGTTTCGGGGCGGGTAGTGGACGAGAAGGGGCAAGGACTACCCGGTGTAGGCATCTTGGTGAAGGGCACTACCATTGGTACCAGCACTAACGCCGAAGGTCAGTACACCCTCAACGTTCCCGAAGGCAGCATCCTGTCCTTCAACTTCCTGGGCTACCTCCAGCAGGAAATAGCGGTGGGCTCTTCAAGTGTCATCAACGTGACGCTGGTGGAGGACGTGCAACGCCTGAGCGAAGTAATGGTGGTAGGCTACCTAACCCAGGACCGTCAAAACGTGACCAGCGCCGTGAGCAGCCTCGACGTGCGCGAGTCGGCCAAGACGCCGGTGCCTAACTTGGCCCAAGCCATTCAGGGCCGCGTGGCCGGCGTACAGGTGGAAAGTGCCGGCAACCCCGGCGCCGTGCCTAATATTCTCATCCGGGGCGTGGGCACGATTGGCTCGGGCAGCAACCCGCTGTACGTAATTGACGGGCTGTGGACTGACAACATCCGCGACCTGAGCCCGGCCGACATCGAGTCGACCACCGTGCTGAAGGACGCCTCTTCGACGGCCGTGTACGGCTCGCGGGGCGCCAACGGCGTCATCCTCATCACCACCCGGCGCGGCCGCTCCGGCGAGCCGCAAATCAGCTTCAACGGCTACACGGGCGTGGAAACTATTGCCCGCAAGTACGACCTGACCAACCACAGCGAATGGGCCGACCGCGCCGCCGTAGCGTACCGCAACGCCGGTCTCGACCCGGTCGTGCGCATGCCCGGCTCCGTCAAAGGTACCCCCGGCTACAGCGACGCCATCGACACCAACTGGCAGGAGGAGCTGTTCCGGAGCGGCAAGGTGGAAGACTACAACCTGAGCTTTGCCGGGGGCAGCAACACGGGTAAAAGTTCCAGCAACTTCCTCATTTCGGGCGGCTACTTCAAGCAGGAGGGCATTATCAAGGGGCCGAAATTCGAGCGCTACAGCGTGCGCCTGAACTCGGGACTGAGCCGGGGCCGGGTGAAAATCAACCAAAGCGCCCTGCTGACCCGCATCAATACCACGCTGCTCAACGACGTGCCGTTTATCGACGTGCTGACCACGCTACCGGGCATTCCGGTATACAACCCCAGCAACTTCGGCGGCTACGGCTTTGGCAGCGCTAACCTGCCCAACTTTTCGGTTAACCCCATCGGGGCGCAGGAAATCCTCAACCGTACCCAGAAAAACAACCGTCTGCAGGGCAGCATCAACGGCGAGTTTGCCTTTTTCGACTTCCTGTCGTACCGCCTGAACCTGGGCCTGGAAGTGCACGACTACAACGACAAGGACGCCCGCAGGGAAGGCTACCTGCGCGCTGGCGAGTCTACGCCGAATACCACCTTTCTCTTTGAAAACCGCGGCACCTCGGCCGCAACCATCATCGAGAACACCCTGAACTTCAACAAGGGCTTTGCCGACCACAGCGTGAACGCGCTGATTGGGTACTCGGAGCAGGCCACCAACGTGAACAACGCCACGGCCCGCGCTTCAGGCTATGCCTCCCAGCCTCAGTACTTCTTCGTGCTCGGCGCCGGCACCAACACCGCCACGCCGCCCTCGGTGGGCGGGGGCATCGATAAGTACACCAAACGCTCCTACTTCAGCCAAGTAAATTATGACTTCAAGAATCGCTACCTGATAACGGGCAGCTTCCGCCGCGACGGATCGTCGCGCTTCGACGCCTCGAAGCGCTACGCCAACTTCGGCGCCGGCTCCGTCGGCTGGCGCCTGAGTGAGGAGGATTTCTTCAAGAACGCCCTGCCCCAGGTAAACAACCTGAAGCTGCGGGCCAGTTACGGCGTGAACGGCAACGATTTGCTGCCGGGCTCCTACCTCTACCAGCCCACGGTAAACCAGAACGTATACTACCCGCTGGGCAACGGCCAAGCCCTGCAGTCGGCCGCCATTCAGACCGGCTTGGAAAGCAAGGATATTCGCTGGGAGTCGCGCTACACCACCAACTTCGGCCTGGACCTGGGCCTGCTGGAAAACCGCGTCACGATGTCGGTTGACTACTACATCTCCACCACCAAGGACGCGCTGGTGAACCCGCCGCTGCCGGCCTACGTGGGCACCGCCGGCTTCGGGCAGCCCTTTACCAACCTGGGCGAAATCCAGAACAAAGGTCTGGAAATTGCCTTGGGCTACCACGAAAGCCGCAAGGCCTTCACGTACGGCGCCGATCTTACCCTGGCCACCGTGCGCAACGAGGTGCTAAAGCTGTCCGACATTCAGCCGGTGATTCCCGGCGCCTTCGGGGCCACCCGCACAGAAGTCGGCCAGCCCATCAGCCGCCTCTACCTGCTCGAGACCCTGGGCATCTTCCAAACCCTCGACGAAATCCAGAACTACAAGAGCGCCGACGGCCGCGTGATTCAGCCCCTGGCCCAGCCCGGCGACGTGAAGTACAAGGACGTGAACGGCGACGGCACCATCACCTACACTGGCGACCGGGCCTACTTCGGCAACCCCTTCCCCAAGTTGCAGTACGGCCTGAATCTGACGGCCGGCTACAAAGGCTTTGACCTGAGCGTGTTCTGGCAGGGTGTGAGCGGCAACGACATCCTGAACCAGACCCGCGCCGCCGTCGACGGCCTCAACGGCGACACCAACTTTCGCCGCGACCTGGAGCCCTGGACGCCAGAGAACGGCTCCAATACCACGCCGCGCCTGGTATATGGCGGCGGGGCAGAGGCCGTAAAGAACTTCGAGCTGGCCAGCACCCGCTGGGTGGAAGATGGCAGCTACCTGCGCCTGAAAAACGTGCAGCTAGGTTACACCCTGCCCAAAGCCGTGCTCAGCAAAATTCAGGGGAGCAGCACCGTGCGCTTCTACGTGACGGGCCGCAACGTCTTCACCCTGACCAAATACACGGGCTACGACCCCGAAACGCCCGGCCTGGGCATCTTCGGCCGGGGCATCGACAGTGGCACCTACCCCAACGTGCGCGCCTTTACCGGCGGCCTGCAGGTGACTTTCTAAGCGGCAGCGCCCCTTCCCATCTCATCGACTTACCTCCATGAAATCCTCTAAAATTTCCCTTCTGGCGCTGTCGGGCCTGCTGCTGCTAAGCACCAGCTGCGACAAGGACCTGCTCGAGCAGGTAAACCCCAACGAGCCCAGCACCGGGCAGTTCTGGAATACCGCCAACGATGCCGACCGCGCCGTGCTGGCGGTGTACTCGGGCCAGCAGATTTTCTCGACTTACAGCCTGTACTGGCATTTTGCCACCACCGGCCGCACCGACGAGTCCTTCACCAGCACGCCCGACCCGTTCCTAAACCAGTACCTCGTGTTCCGCCAGGTGAGCAGCACCGACGGCCGCTCGGCTTTCCTATGGAACGACACCTACCGCATGATTTTCCGGGCCAACCAAGTGCTGACCAAGGTGCCGGCCATCCAGATGGACGAAGCCGTGAAAAAGCGGATTCTGGCCGAGGCCCTGTTTCTGCGCGGGCTGTGCTATTACGAGCTGGGCCTGCTGTTTGGCAACGTGCCGTTGGTGACCACGCTGGCCGACGCCAACACCCGCGTGCCCCAGGTAACGCAAGACGAGGTGTATGCCCAAGTTATCCGCGACCTGACCGAGGCCAAGGCGGACCTGCCACTCACCTACGACGCCAACAACAAGGGCCGCGCCACCCGCGGGGCCGCCGCAGCCCTCATGGGCAAGGTGTTCATGCAGCAGCGCCGCTGGGCCGAGGCCTCCACGCAGTTTGCCGAGGTAATCAGCTCCGGCCAGTACGCGCTGGTGCCTAACTACGCCGACAACTTTACCGAAAGTAACGAAAACAACAGCGAGTCGGTGTATGAGGTGCAGTTTTCGGGCGTGAACAAAAACTTCGGCCAGGACTTCGCCGGGGCCGCCGAGGGCAACGAGCGGGCCCAGTTCTTCTCGCCCTTTCCCATCGGGTTTGGTGACGTGGAAGTGCGCCGCTGGCTGTTTCAGGAGTTCAGCGACCTGACGCCCTCGGGCGGCGTAGACCCCCGCCGCGACGTCACCATCTTCAGCGCCACGGGTACGCCGCGCATCTACGGGCAGAACTTCGGCCTCGGGGGCCTGAACCTTAACCCCAGCCGCATGTTCTGGCGCAAGTACGCCAACGACCGCACCCGCACCTTCGAGGACTTCTTCTCGGGCATCAACATCCGTCTGATTCGCTACGCCGACGTGCTGCTCATGCAGGCCGAAGCCCTTAACGAGCAGGGGCAGACCAGCGCCGCCCTGCCGTTGCTCAACCAAGTGCGCCAGCGCCCCTCGGTGGGGCTGGTGCCCCTTACCGGCACCTTCACCCAGGCCAGCATGCGCGAGCAGATTCGCCACGAGCGGGTGACCGAGCTGGCCGGCGAAGGCGTGCGCTGGAGCGACCTAGTGCGCTACGGCCTGTTCGACACCGCCGACGGCCTGAACGAGCTGCGCGCCCGCGACGCCGACTTCAACAACTTCGTGGCGCCCCGCAACAAGCTGCTGCCCATCCCCCAGACCGACATCGACATCGACCGCAACCTGCGGCAGAATCCGGGCTACTAAGCCTTGTACAGGTAGTTTAAAGGGAAGGGCAAAAGGGTAAAAACGTCCTGCTCTCCGCATTTAACTGCCCACCGACCCCGCAGCAGCCTTGGCATTGGCCCGGGTCGCTGCGGGGTTTGGAGGTGCCACCCAACGTCTTTTTGGCTTTGCTCATGCGGCTTTTCCAGTGCTTTCTTTTCTTCCGCCACGCAGTAGTTCTGCTTACTGCCGGGCTACTGGCGGCAGGAGGGAGTGCCTGCCAAAAATCCAGTCCGGCGCCGTTTGTGCCGCCGCCCAACACCAGCAGCACCACCACCTTCCAGAATCCGCTGCAAGCCTCCGGCGCCGACCCTTTCGTGGCCCAGAAGGACGGTTATTACTACTACATGCACACCACCTACACCGACCTGCGCATCTGGAAAACCCGGAAGATGTCGGGCCTGCGCGGCATGAGCGGGCAGGTGGTGTGGACACCCCCGGCTCAGGGCGCCGCCTCGGGCAACGTGTGGGCGCCGGAGCTGTTCTTTCTCGACGGCAAGTGGTACCTCTACTACTCGGCCGGCCCGCCCGGCACCAACCTGGGTTTGCAGCGCACCTGGGTGCTGGAAAACGCCAGTGCCGACCCCACCACCGGCACTTGGGTGGACAAGGGCCGTATCTACAACCCCACGGCCGATCATTGGGCCATCGACGGCACGGTGCTCGAGCAGAACGGCAGCCGCTACTTTATCTGGTCGGGCCACAACGGCACCGACGGCGTGCAGCGGCTCTACATCTCGCGCATGAGCAACCCCTGGACGCTCACCGGGCCGCGCGTGGAGCTCTCGAGCCCCCAGTTCGCCTGGGAAAACGTGGGCCCGCCCTACGTCAACGAAGGACCAGAAATCCTCAAGCGCAACGGCAAGACTTTCCTGGTGTACTCGGCCAGCTTCTGTGGTACCGACCAGTACGTGCTGGGCATGCTCACCACCAGCGACACTGCGGACCCGATGAACCCGGCGGTGTGGACCAAGACGCCCCAGCCGGTTTTCGCCCAGAGCCCCGCCAGCCGGGCCTACGCCACCGGCCACAACTCGTTTTTTACCTCGCCCGATGGCCGCGAAGACTGGCTTATCTACCACGCCAACGCGAACCCCAACGAAGGCTGCTTCGACCGCCGCAGCCCGCGCATGCAGAAGTTCAACTGGAACGCCGACGGCACACCCAACTTCGGCACCCCGGTACCCATCGGCGTCGACATTCCCAACCCCGGCGGCGAGCAATAGCTTTTTTAGTTGTCAGTTGGTTCTGGCAAAGCTGACGTCAGAACACCGACAACCAACAATGAACAGCAAACAACTGACACCCGATATGCAACTTGCCCTTTCCCCTCTGATGAAGTCCCTGCGCCGGCTCCTGGCGCTGCTTGTGCTGCTGGCCGCCAGCCTCAGCTGGAGCCCGGCGCTGGCCCTACAGGGCAACCCAGGTGCCCACGACCCTTCGGCCATTGTGAAGGAAGGCAACACCTACTGGACTTTCACCACCGGACAGGGCATCACCAGCCTGTACTCCACCGACCTGGTGAAGTGGACGCCCGGGCCTCGCCCGGTGTTTCCGAACGGCTACCCGAGCTGGATTAACACCCGCGTGCCGGGCTTTACGGGCCACTTCTGGGCGCCGGAAATCATTTTCATGAACGGCCGCTACTACCTCTACTACTCTTGCTCCACCTTCGGGTCGCGGGTGTCGGCCATCGGGCTGGCTACCAACGTTACCCTGGACCCCAACAGCCCGAACTACCGCTGGGTAGACGAGGGAGAGGTGATTTCAACCAACAACGGCAGCCCGGTAAACGCCATCGACCCGGCCGTGTTCCGCGACAGCAACGGCGACGTGTGGTTTAGCTACGGCTCGTACTGGGGCGGCATCCGCATCACTCAGCTCAACCCCAGCACCGGCAAAATCATCAACCAAGGCAACCAGTTTGCCGTGGCCGACCGCGACCCTGAGGCGGCTTATCTCACCAAAAACGGCAGCTTTTACTACCTCTTCGTCAACCGGGGCTCCTGCTGTCAGGGCAGCAACAGCACCTATTACATCGTTGTAGGCCGCTCCGCTTCCCCCACCGGCCCCTTCCTCGACCGCAACGGCGTGAGTCTCAACAGCGGCGGCGGCACCCTAGTGCTAAACGTGTCGGGCCGCTACGTGGGGCCCGGCCACGCCGGCATTCTGCAGGAAGGCGGCGTCAACTACTTCTCGCACCATTACTACGATTTTGAAGACAACGGCATCCCCAAGCTGGGCTTAGCCAAGCTGACCTGGAGCGCCGCCGGCTGGCCCGAGGTGACTCGCGACTGGGTGGCGCCGGGCCGCTACGAAATTGCCGGCGCCAACGGCCAGGTGTGGGAAACCCGCGGCTGCACCGGCGCGACCGGCCAGGCCATTACCCAAGGCACCCGCAACGGCCAGGATTGCCAGAAGTGGGACTTCACCCCGCTGGGCGACGGCGACTACAAAATCACCAGCATGCAGGGCGGTCTGGCCGCCACCGTGGCCGGCTGCTCGCCGGCCAACGGGGCGCTGCTGCAGCTGGGCAGCTACAGCTTCACCAGCTGCAAGCAGTTTCACATTGACCGCGCCGCCGACGGCAAACTGGTTTTTGCCTCCCTGAACGGCAACCGCGTGGTGGAAGTACCGGCCAACTCGGCCACGCCCGGGCAGCAGCTGGGCTTGTTCGACTACAACAACTGCCCCTGCCAGCGCTGGACCCTTACCAATACCGCCCTGGGCACGGCCTCCAGCGTGCCGCTGCCGGGCGCTAGCCTGTTTCCGGTGCCCGCCACGCGCCGCGGCTTTACCGTGGAGCTGGGCAGCCAGCGGGCCGCCGAGGCCGTGACCGTGGAAGTATTCAACCTGCAAGGGCAGCGCATCTACCAGCAGCTTTTTGCCGGCCGCCAGAGCCGCCTGAGCGTGGAAACCAACCTGCCCGTGGGCATCTACCTCGTGCAGGTGCGGCAGGGCCGGGGCCTGCTCAGCCAGAAGCTGCCGGTGCTGTAGTCGCCTCTGGCTTTCCTCTCATCCCGCTTACCCAACCTCACCCGATGACGACAATTCCCTCTTTCAGCTTGCTCGCCGCGGGCCTTGCCGGGGCGCTGCTGCTAGCCGCCTGCGACTCGAAGCCCGCCACCCAGACCGATGCGGCCGGCAATGCCGGCGCGGCCGCTGATACCACCGCTACTGCCGTGCCCACATCCGCGCCCTTCGGCAAAACCACCGACGGCACCGAGGTGCAGCTCTTTACCCTCACCAACGCCCACGGCCTGAAAGCCGCCATCAGCAACTACGGCGGCATCGTAACCAGCCTGCTGGTACCCGACAAAAACGGCAAGCTTGGCGAGGTGGTGCTGGGCTTCGACGACGTGAGCGGCTACCAAAGCGCCGCCTACCGCAAGGCCAACCCCTACTTCGGCGCCATCATCGGGCGCTACGGCAACCGCATCAAGGCCGGCAAATTCACCATCGATGGCAAAGCCTACCAGCTGGGCGTGAACAACGGCCCCAACTCGCTGCACGGCGGCAAAGTGGGCTTCGACCAGAAAGTGTGGCAGGCCGAGCCCGGTACTTCGGCCAACGGCCAAACCCTCAAGCTGAGCTACCTGAGCAAGGACGGCGAGGAAGGCTACCCCGGCAACCTGCGGGTGACGGTGGTGTACACCCTCACCAACGACGACGCGCTGCAGATTGAGTACACCGCTACCACCGACAAGGCCACGCCCGTCAACCTCACCAACCACGCCTACTTCAACCTCAGCCACGGCACGAGCAAGGACATCCTGGCCCACGAGGTGATGCTGCCCGCCGACCGCTACACCGTGGTCGACGCCGAGCTGATTCCGACCGGTGAGCTGAAGCCGGTGAAGGGCACGCCCTTCGACTTCACCACGCCCCACGCCATCGGCGAGCGGATTGCGCAGGTGCCCGGCGGCTACGACCACAACTGGGCCCTGAATGGCTGTAAGCCCGTTATGTGCACCGCCGCCACCGTGTACGACCCCGCCTCGGGGCGCACCATGGAAGTCGTCACCGACCAGCCCGGCATCCAGTTCTACACCGGCAACTTCCTCGACGGCAGCCTTAAGGGCAAAGGCGGCACGCAGTACGTGAAGCACGCCGGCTTCTGCCTCGAAACCCAGCACTTCCCCGACGCCCCCAACCAGGCCAAGTTCGCCAGCACCCTTCTCAAGCCCGGCGAAACGCTCAGCACCACCACCAGCTACCGCTTCGGCGTGCGCAAGTAGAGCCCAGAAGAACGTCATGCTGAGCGAAGCTGAAGCATCTCGCGTGCGGCAGTAATTCATTCGACTGATTTACTCTCTTGGTAGAGATGCTTCGACTGCGCTGCGACGCCGCTTAATGCGCGGAATGCTCCGCATGACCCCCAGTTTTAACTTTTAACTCAAGAATTCCCGTGCAAGAACCTTCTTCCAAAGCGGCTTATGTTATTGGCATCGACTACGGCACCGACTCCGTGCGGGCGCTGCTGGTAGATGCCCACACCGGGGCCGAAGTAGCCCAGGCCGTGCACTACTACGCACGCTGGAAAACGCTGCAGTACTGCAACCCCACCAAAAACCAGTTCCGCCAGCACCCGCTCGACCACATCGAGGGCCTCGAAGCCACCGTGCGCCAGGTAGCCCGGCACGTGCCCGCCGCCCAGATTGTAGGCTTGGCCGTTGACACCACCGGCTCGACGCCCGGCCCGGTAAACGCCGAGGGCGTGGCCCTGGGCTTGCTGCCCGAGTTTGCCGACAACCCCAACGCGCTGTTTGTGCTCTGGAAAGACCACACGGCCCTGGCCGAAGCCGCCGAAATCAACCACAAGGCCCGCACCTGGGGCGGCGAGGATTTCACCAAGTTCGAGGGCGGCATCTACTCCTCGGAGTGGTTCTGGGCCAAAATCATGCACATCCTGCGCGAAGACGAAGCCGTGGCCCGGGCCGCGCACTCCTGGATGGAGCACTGCGACTGGCTGACCTTGCTGCTCACCGGCGGCGACCTGGCCTCCTTCAAGCGCAGCCGCTGCGCCGCCGGCCACAAAGCCATGTGGCACGAAAGCTGGGGCGGCCTGCCCGCCGAAGAATTCCTGACGCACCTGGAGCCCAGGTTGGCTGGCCTGGCCGTCCGCCTGTTCACCGAAACCTACACCGCCGACGAGGTGGCCGGCCACTTGTCCGAAGAGTGGGCCGCGCGCCTGGGCCTGACCACCAACACCGTGGTGGCCGTCGGCTCGTTCGACGCCCACGCCGGCGCCGTAGCCGGTGAAATCGAAGCCTACTCCATGGTGAAGGTGATGGGCACCAGCACCTGCGACATTGTGGTGGCGCCCACCGCCGAAGTCGGCAGCCACCTCGTGGCCGGCATCTGCGGGCAGGTAGATGGCTCCGTCATCCCCGGCATGCTGGGCCTGGAGGCCGGGCAGTCGGCCTTTGGCGACCTGCTGGCCTGGTTCCGCAACATCGTGGAGTGGCCGCTGCATAACGTGCTGAACCACTCCAAGGTGCTGACGCCGGAACTGCAGCAGGCCCTGCGCGCCGAAATGAGCGACGCCCTGCTGGTGGAGCTGAGCAAGGCCGCCGCCGACGTAAACCCCGAGGAGTCGCACGTGCTGGCCCTCGACTGGGTAAACGGCCGCCGTACCCCCGATGCCAACCAGGCCCTGAAAGGTGCCCTGATGAACCTCACGATGGGTACTAATGCCCCCCAGATTTTCCGGGCGCTGGTCGAGGCCATCTGCTACGGCTCGAAGCAGATTGTGGAGCGGTTCGAGGCCGAAGGCATTCCCATTAAGCAGGTAATTGGCATCGGCGGCGTGGCCAAGAAGTCGCAGTTTGTGATGCAGACCCTGGCCGACGTGCTCGACCGGCCCATCAAAATTGCCGTGTCGGAGCAGGCGCCCGCGCTGGGCTCGGCCATGTACGCGGCCGTGGCCGCCGGCATTCACCCCGATGTGCTGACGGCCCAGCAAAAGATGGGCAGCGGATTTGCCGAAACCTACACGCCCAACCCCGCCCGCGTGGCCGACTACCAGGCCCGCTACGCCCAGTACCAAGCCTTCGGCCGGTTCGTGGAAAACGCTACGCTGGGCGACGCCGAACTGGCTTTGTCGGCTGCCGCGCCCGTGGCCGAGCCCGCCTAAGCACGGCCTGACAACTGACAACGAACAACTGACAACTACACATGAGCGAGTTTCAAGCCCTAAAGCAGCAGTGCTACGAGGCCAACATGCAGCTGCCCAAGCTGGGGCTGGTGCTCTTCACCTTCGGCAACGCCAGCGTGGTCGACCGGGAGCGGAGCGTGTTTGCCATCAAGCCCAGCGGGGTGCCCTACGACACGCTGCAGCCTGAGGACATCGTCATCGTCGACTTCGAGGGCAACCCCGTGGAAGGCAGCAAGCGGCCTTCGTCCGACACCAAAACCCACGCCCTGCTTTTCAAGCAGTGGACCGGCATCGGCGGCATTGTGCACACGCACTCCACCTACGCCACGGCCTGGGCCCAGACCCAGCTCGACATCCCCATCCTGGGCACCACCCACGCCGACCACCTCACCGCCGACGTGCCCTGCGCCCCGCCCATGAGCGACGAGCTGATTGAGGGCGACTACGAGCACCAGACCGGCTGGCAAATCATCAACGAGTTTGAAAAGCGCAGCCTTTCCCCGTCCGAAGTAGAGATGATACTCGTGGGCAACCACGCGCCCTTCACCTGGGGCAAAACCGTGGAGAAGGCCGTGTACCACAGCGCCGTGCTCGAGGAGCTAGCCCGCCTGGCGTACCTGAGCTGCACGCTGCGCCCCGGGGTGTCCCGCCTCAAGGATGCCCTGATTAGGAAGCACTACGAGCGCAAGCACGGCGCCAATTCCTACTACGGCCAGTCCTGAAGCTGCCTCTCTTTTTTTTGCTCGATTTAGTTTAACGATTGTGTAAGCTCCGGCTTCTCTAAAACCCACCCATTCGAATGATTGACCTCTCCCAGTACGAAGCCTGGTTTATCACCGGCAGCCAGCACCTCTACGGCCCCGAGACCCTGGAGCAAGTTGCTCAGCACTCCCAGCAGATTGCCCAATCCCTGGGCGCGGCTTTGCCCATCAAAATTGTTTACAAGCCGGTGCTAACCGGCCCGGACGGCATCACCAAGCTGATGCAGGAAGCCAACACCACCCCGAACTGCGTGGGTTTGATTGCTTGGATGCACACCTTCTCGCCGGCCAAGATGTGGATTAATGGCCTGAAGATTCTGCAGAAGCCCCTGGCTCACCTGCACACCCAGTTCAACCGCGACATTCCCTGGGAGGCCATCGACATGGACTTCATGAACACCAACCAGTCGGCGCACGGCGACCGGGAGTTCGGCTTTATCGGCGCCCGGCTCAAGCTGAAGCGCAAGGTGGTGGTGGGTCACTGGCAAAGCGCCGACGTGCAGGAGCGCCTCAGCATCTGGGCCCGCGCGGCCTGCGCCTGGGCCGACTGGCAGGGGGCCCGCATCGTGCGCTTCGGCGACAACATGCGCTACGTGGCCGTAACGGAAGGCGACAAAGTGGAAGCCGAGTTCAAGTTTGGCTACTCGGTGAATACCTACGGCGTGGGCGACCTGGTGGCCGTAATCGACGCCGTGAGCGAGGCGCGCGTGGACGAGCTGCTGGCCACCTA
This sequence comes from Hymenobacter koreensis, assembly GCF_039541855.1. Taxonomy (NCBI): domain Bacteria; kingdom Pseudomonadati; phylum Bacteroidota; class Cytophagia; order Cytophagales; family Hymenobacteraceae; genus Hymenobacter; species Hymenobacter koreensis. The sequence continues at coordinate 777,694 of NZ_BAABHA010000002.1, read as the reverse complement.
CGAGCAGGAATACGAGCTGGGCGAGAGCCTGCGCGAAGGCGGCAGCCAGCGCCAGAGCCTGCGCGACGCCGCCAAGATTGAGGTGGGCATGCGCCAGTTCCTGCAGGAAACCCAGGCCATCGGCTTCACCGACACCTTCGAGGACCTGCACGGCATGGTGCAGTTGCCCGGCATTGCCACCCAGCGCCTGATGGCCGAGGGCTACGGCTTCGGTGGCGAGGGCGACTGGAAAACCTCGGCCCTGGTGCGCGCCATGAAGGTGATGGGCGCCGGCCTGCCCGGCGGCAACTCGTTCATGGAAGACTACACCTACCACTTCCAGCCCGGCAACGAGCTGGTGCTGGGCTCGCACATGCTCGAAATCTGCCCCAGCATAGCCGAGGGCAAGCCCCGCATCGAGGTGCACCCGCTGGGCATCGGCGGCAAGGCCGACCCGGCCCGCCTGGTGTTCAACTGCCCCGCCGGCCCGGCCCTGAACGCCACCATCGTGGATTTGGGCCACCGCTTCCGCCTCGTGGTGAACGAAGTGGAGGCCGTAGCGCCCGAGCACGAGCTGCCCCACCTGCCCGTGGCCCGCGTGCTCTGGAAAGTAAAGCCCGACCTGAGCACCGGCGCCGCGGCCTGGATTCTGGCCGGCGGCGCCCACCACACCGGCTACAGCCAGAACCTCACCGCCGAGTACCTCGAAGACTTCGCTGAGATGGCCGGCATCGAGTACTTGCTCATCGACGACGAAACCCGCCTGCGCACCTTCAAAAACGAGCTGCGCTACAACGACGTGGCGTTCAGCGGGCGCTAAAGAAGGCCTGTGACCAGGAACGTCATGCTAAGCGCAGCGAATCATCTCGCGTGCAGCAGTAATTCAATCGATTGGTTTACTCTCGTGGTAGAGATGCTTCGACCGTGCTCAGCATGACGTTCTTGCGGGCTTTTTTGTCGGGCTTGACTTAACTTTTAAAATTCTCAGTTCCCACTGATGCGTAACAACATTACCACGCTGGACCTGCTGGTCTTCTTCACCTACCTTATCGGGGTGTCGGCCTACGGGGTCTACATCTACCAGAGCAAGAAAAAGGCCGAGCAGAGCACTAAGGACTATTTCCTGGCCGAAGGCTCGCTGACCTGGTGGGCCATTGGCGCCTCGATGATTGCCTCCAACATCTCGGCCGAGCAGTTCATCGGCATGTCGGGCTCGGGCTTCAAGGTGGGCGTGGCCGTGGCCGCCTACGAATGGGTGGCGGCCGTTGTGCTCATCATCGTGGCCGTGTTCTTTATGCCGGTGTATCTGAAGGAGAAGATTTTCACGATGCCGCAGTTTCTGGAGCAGCGCTACAACTCAGCGCTGAGCCTCATTATGAGCATCTTCTGGCTTTTCCTCTATGTGCTGGTAAACCTGACTTCCATTCTGTACCTCGGGGCGCTGGCGCTGAGCAACCTGGTGGGCGGCGACTCCTTCCACGTCATCATCGTGCTGCTGGCCATTTTCGCCCTGCTCATCTCGGTGGGCGGCATGAAGGTGGTGGGCTACACCGACGTGGTGCAGGTGGTGGTGCTGGTGGTGGGCGGCCTGGTAACGACCTACATTGCCCTGACGCTGGTGAGCACCAAGTTCGGCCTCGGCGGCGGCGCCATCTCGGGCTTCAACGCCCTGATGGAAAAGGCACCCGACCACTTCCACATGATATTCGACAAGCCCTCCGGCGCTTCGCCGCAGGCCGACGTGGATAAGTACCTGGCCCTGCCCGGCATTGCCATGTACCTGGCCGGGCAGTGGATTGTAAACCTCAACTACTGGGGCTGCAACCAGTACATCACGCAGCGCGCCCTCGGCGCCGACCTGCACACGGCCCGCACCGGTATTTTGTTCGCCGGCATCCTGAAGCTGATGATGCCTGTGATTGTGATGCTGCCCGGCATTGCCGCCTACGTGCTGTATCAGAACGGCAGCCTGCAGGCCGAGATGTCGAGCACCGGCTCGTTCAACTCCGACAACGCCTACTCGGCCATCCTCACCTTCCTGCCCAACGGCCTCAAGGGCCTGAGCATGGCCGCGCTGACGGCCGCCATCGTGGCCTCGCTGGCCGGCAAGGTCAACTCGATTTCGACCATCTTCACCCTCGACATCTACAAGCGCTACCTCAACAAAGAGGCCAGCGAGCAGAAGCAGGTGTGGGTGGGCCGCCTCACCATCCTGGCCGCCATCGTGCTGAGCGTGGCCTTCACCTGGAAGGATTTGCTGGGCATCGGCGGCGAGGGCGGCTTCCAGTTTATTCAGAAGTACACCGGCTTTATCTCGCCCGGCATCTTGGCGGTGTTCCTGCTGGGCATGTTCTGGAAGCGTACCACGGCCCAGGCCGGTATCGTGGGCATCCTGGCGGGCTTCGTGCTGTCGGTGTTCTTCAACAACTACGCGCCCGCGGTGCTCGGCAACGACACCGTTCTGTACACGGCCTTCCGCAACAGCGCCGGCATCTACGAAATACCGTTCCTGATTTGCATGGGCCTCTCGTTCGTCATCACCATGGTGCTGATGGTCATTGTAAGCCTGCTCGGGCCGGCTGTCAACCCGCGGGCCATTGCCATCGACGCGCGCATGTTTCGCGTCAGCGGGCAGACGCTCACGCTCATCGTCATCACGCTGCTGCTGCTCACAGCCCTGTACGTTAAGTTCTGGTAGAGCCAGGCGGGACAGGCTGACTTGCGGCTTGCTTAAACGAACCCGACAGCGTCGGCGCGGCAGAAACACCGGGCCGCGCTGCAACATATTCCCGGGTAACTCCTGGCTTTCCTGCCCGAACTCCAGTGGTTTTCGGGCGCTTTGGCCAGCTGCAACTGGCTGAATTGCCCTGGTGCCGAAGGGGAGGAGAGAAGCATGAGGCATCAGTACAACGGGGACATGGGTGGGTCATGTCCCCGTGTTTTGTTTTTGCTACAGCCCGTGCTGCGTGGCATTTTGAGCGCAGATTTATTGCCTTGAATATCAAATAGATCATGAAAAATGCCCTGCCACTGCTCGTCCTGGTAAGTCTCGGCTTGTTCACCGCTTGTAAGAAGGAAAAGCCGGCGCCGTTTGTGCCGCCCACGCAACCGAACGTGGTGTTCCGTAACCCCATCATCCGCGACAAATATACGGCCGACCCGGCGACGCTGGTTCACAACAACCGCGTGTACATCTACGCCGGGCGCGACGAGGCGCCCGCCCCTCTGCAGCAGTACGTGATGAACGAGTGGCTCTGCTACTCCTCATCCGACATGGTGACCTGGACCGAACACCCCGTGCCGCTGCGCGTGAGCAGCTTCGCCTGGGCACGGGCCGACGCCTGGGCCTCGCAGGTGATTGAGCGCAACGGCCGCTTCTACTGGTACGCCACCGTGGACCACCGCACGGTGCCTGGCAAGGCCATCGGGGTGGCAGTGTCCAACAGCCCCACCGGCCCCTTCGTGGATGCCCGCGGCACGGCGCTCATCACCAATAATATGACTACCAGCGTCAACAGCTTTTTCGATGACATCGACCCCACGGTGTTCATCGACGGCAACGGCCAGGCTTACCTCTACTGGGGCAACACGGGCTGCTACTGGGCCAAGCTCAACGCCAACATGACCGAGCTCGACGGGCCCATCCACCAGGTAACCAGCCTGCCCGGCTACACCGAAGCGCCCTGGCTGCACAAGCGCGGCGGCTGGTACTACCTGAGCTACGCCTCGGGCTTTCCCGAGCGCATCTCCTACGCCATGAGCCGCAGCCCCGAAGGCCCCTGGACGCCCAAAGGCGTGCTGAACGAGCTGGCCTACAACTGCAACACCAACCACCAGGCCATCATCAGCTTCAAGAACAAGGACTACTTCATCTACCACAACGGCGCCATTGCCCCCGACGGCGGCAGCTACCGCCGCTCCGTGGCCATCGATTACCTGCGCTACAACGCCGACAGCACCCTGCAGCAGGTGGTGATGACCAACCAGGGCGTCGACCCGGTGCAGTAAGTCTGCCTTAATCCCCGCCGGACCGCCTATGAAACCTCCCTTCCTCCCGCTACTGGCCGCCACGCTGCTCTCTCTAACGGCCCGGGCGCAGCCGGTGCAGCGCGCCGACTACCCCATTCAGGCCGTGAGCTTCACGCAGGTGAAGCTGGCCGACAACTTCTGGCTGCCGCGCCTGAAAATCAACAACGACGTGACCATCCCGGCCTCGTTTCAGCGCTGCGAGGCCACCAGCCGGGTGAAGAACTTCGAGATGGCCGCCGCCCGCGCCGGCAAGTTTGCCACCATCTTCCCCTTCGACGACACCGATATCTACAAGACCATCGAGGGCGCTTCGTACTCGCTCAAGCTTTACCCCGATGAGAAGCTGCAGGGCTACATCGACGGGCTGATAGCCAAGGTGGCGGCGGCCCAGGAGCCCGACGGCTACCTCTACACCGCCCGCACCATCGACCCGGCCCACCCGCACCCCTGGGCCGGCCTGCAGCGCTGGGAAAAGGAGCGGGAGCTAAGCCACGAGCTCTACAACTCCGGCCACCTGTACGAGTCGGCCGTGGCCCACTACGAGGCCACCGGCAAGAAAAGCCTGCTCAACATCGCCCTCAAAAACGCCGACCTGGTGTGCGCCACCTTCGGGCCCGGCAAGCTGAGCGTGGCGCCGGGCCACGAAATCGTGGAGATGGGCCTGGTAAGGCTGTTCCGCGTAACCGGCAAGCCCGAGTACCTGAGCACCGCCCGGTTCTTCCTGGAGGCCCGCGGCAAATTTGCCGGCTACGACCCCAAAAGCCCCGACTCCTGGCGCAACGGCTCGTACTGGCAGGACCACCAGCCGGTGAAGGAGCAGAAGGAAGCCGACGGCCACGCCGTGCGGGCCGAATACCTGTACTCGGCCATGGCCGACGTGGCCGCCCTCACTGGTGACCGGGCCCTGCTGGCGGCCGTCGACAGCATCTGGCTGAACATGGTGAGCAAGAAGCTGTACGTGACCGGCGGCACCGGCGCCATCCCGGCCGGCGAGCGGTTCGGGGCCAACTACGAGCTGCCCAACGCCACGGCTTACAACGAAACCTGCGCCGCCGTGGCCAACGTGTACTGGAACCAGCGCATGTTCCTGCTGCACGGCGACTCGAAGTACATCGACGTGCTGGAGAAGGTGCTGTACAACGGCCTGATTTCGGGCGTGGGGCTGGACGGCAAAAGCTTCTTTTACTCCAACGCCATGCAGATAAAAAGCAGCGCCAGCTTCCCCCAGACCGAGCCGGCTCGAGCGGGCTGGTTCGACTGCTCCTGCTGCCCCACCAACCTGGCCCGCCTCATTCCTTCGCTGCCGGGCTACGTGTACGCCCAGAAAGGCCGCGACGTGTACGCCAACCTCTACATCAGCGGCACTACGGACTTAACCGTCAACAAAAAGGCCCTGCGCATCACCCAGCAGCACAACTACCCCTGGGAAGGCAGCCTGAAGCTCGTAGTGAGCCCGGCCGCGGCCACCGAGTTCAACCTGCTGCTGCGCCTGCCCGGCTGGGCCCGCAACGAGGCCCTGCCCGCCGGGCTCTACCAGTTTGCCACGCCCTCCAGCCAGCCCATCAGCCTGCGCGTGAACGGGCAGCCGGTGCAGTATGCCACCCGCAACGGCTACGCCGTCATCAGCCGCAAATGGCGCAAAAACGACGTGGTGGAGCTGACCCTGCCCCTGGAGGTGCGCCAGGTAAAAGCCAGCCCCAAGGTGCAGGACAACCTCGGCAAGGTGGCCCTGCAGCGCGGCCCCCTCGTGTACTGCGCCGAGTGGAAAGACAACGGCGGCAAGGCCGGCAACATCATCGTGCCGGCCGCCACGTCCTTCACCACCAGCTACCAGCCCGGGCTGCTCAACGGCATCATGCAGCTGCAGGCCACTGTGCCCGTGGTGCAGGTGGATGCCGCCAACACCAGCATCAGCACCACGCGGCGGACGCTGACGGCCATTCCCTACTACGCCTGGGCTAACCGCGGCAAAGGCGAGATGACCGTCTGGTTTCCCCAGCAGCTTACCGACGTGGATTTGGTGACGCGCCAGCCCCAGGAGGTGACGGTGGGGAAGTAGAAGGAGTTAAGCTCGTTACGGAGTGACTTAAAAACAACGTAAAGACGCAATATTTTGCGTCTCCGGAGCCGCGCCGTTAGCCTGCTGTTCTGGCGTCGTCGTTCAACGACGAGACGCAAAATGTTGCCTCTCTACATCCGTCAGATGATTGTGGAGAGTTAAAAGTCGTTCTGCTTTTTAACTCCCAACTCTATACCAGCCCCTGGATAAACTCATCAGTAAAGTCCGGGGCAAACTTCAGCACGTTGGGCAGGGCCGTAAACTCGGCCGGGACGTGGGTAGTGGTAAGCACCACGGCATCCATGCCGGCATTGTGGGCGGCCTCCGCGCCCTTGGGCACGTCCTCGAACACGAGGCAGTCGGCGGGCGGCACGCCCAGCAGCTCGGCGGCCTTGAGGAAGGTTTCGGGGTGGGGCTTGCTGATGCTCACATCGTCGGCGCTTACCACGGCCCCGAAGTAGTGGCGCAGGTTGAGGTTGTCGAGCACGAAGTTGATGTTGAAGGGAATGGCGGCCGAGGCAATGGCCATGGGAATGCCCTGCTGATGGGCTTTTTCCAGGAACTCGGGCAGGCCAGGCAGCAGGCGCAGGTGCGGGAAAAAAGCTTCCTGGTAGCGCTTCTCCTTCTCCACCGACAGGCGCACCATCTCATCTTCCGTAAACCGGTCGGGGCCGAACATGCGCACCAGCACTTCCTGGTTTTTGCCGTACATCTGCTGCTTCACCTCGTCCCGACTGAAGCTGCCGCCCAGGTCCTGGTTCAACAGCTGCCGCCAGGCATCGGTGTGGTAGTCCATGTCGTGGATCATGGTGCCGTTCAGGTCGAAAATAAACGCTTTCATCAAGGGAGGAAGAGTTAAAAGAAACGGCAGGGGAGGCGCTGCCGGAATACAAAGGTCCGAATCAAAGACGCAACAGCTCAACCGGCCAGCTTTTGCGGCACGGTCAGGTATGCTTTCCGTGGCCTGCTGCGGGCGGCCAGCAGGCCAATGCCGGCCCCCACCAACGCCACAAAAGCCAGCGAAACCCGCAGGCTGGAAGCCTCGGCGAGAAAGCCAATCAGTGGCGGCCCCAGCAGAAAGCCGGTGAAGCTGATGGACGACACCAGTGCCAGCGCGGGCCCGGGGGCCATACTACCGGCCTGCCCTGCCGCGCTGTACGACAGCGGCACCACCGCGGCGATGCCGAAGCCCACCAGCCCAAAGCCCAGCAGCGCGGGCAGCAGGTAGGGCAATGCCACCGCCAGCAGCAGCCCCACACTGATAAGGGCGCTGCTGAGCTGCAGCACCCGCGTGGCCCCAAAGCGGTGGGTGAGGGCATCGGCGGCAAACCGGCCCAGGGCCATGGTGCCCATGCAGGCCACGTAGCCGCTGGTCACCAGCGCGGGGCCCGGCCGCACCACCCGCTGAAAGTACACGCCCGCCCAGTCGAACATGGTGCCCTCGCAGAGCATGCCGCAGAAGGCAATGAGCCCGATGCGGAGCAGGTAGGGGTCGGGCCGCCGCCAGGCCAGGCCTCCGGCTTCGCGGCCTTCATCGTGCCGCAGCGTGTAGCGGTGGGCCACGCCGATGATGGCCAGCCCCACCGTCATGATTATCAGAAAGTGCGGCAGTGGGCTTAGATGCCAGGAAATGAGCAGCGTGGCAAAGGCGCCACTCAGAAAGCCGGCTAGGCTCCACAAACCGTGAAACGACCCCATGATGGGCCGGTCGTGGTGGGCCTGTACGCCGATGGCCTGGGTGTTGACGGCGATGTTGACTAGGTTGCTGGCCAGGCCAAACAGCGCCAATGCCGGCGCCAACCTCCAGAACCGGTCGGCCAGCCCCAGCAAAGGCAGCGCAACCGAATACAGCCCGGCAGCCAGCAGCAGCACCTGCCGGCTGCCCCAGCGGTGCACCAGCCAGCCGGCCGGCGGCAAGGCCAGCAGCGAGCCTACCGGCACGGCTAGTAGCAGCTGTCCCAGCTCGCCCTCGCTCAACCCAAGCTTCAGGCTGATGTCGGGAATGCGCGAGGCCCAGCTGGCGAAGCACATACCGGCCAGAAAAAACACGGCGCTGATGGCCGCTCTGCTGTGTTGAATCGAGTGGGACATAAGCGGCGGGCCCGGCCGTGGGATACGACCGGGCCCGTTACATAAAGCGTCAGCAAGAACTTGCCCGGCCGTTGAGCCGCAGCTGCAGGAGGGGCGCTTCAGCAAATTCCCACACTCTTTTATTCGGTTCAGTTGCTTCTGGACTTCGATTAGCCCGTCCTGACGCTTTTTTGGTTGATGAATCAAGGGATTATTCCACCGCCAGCCGCTGCGTAAGGGCTCCGCAACGCAGCACGTAGAAGCCCGCCGGAAGGTTTTTCAGCGGCAATTGTGCCTCCTCACCGGGGGCAGGGGCCGGCTGGATATGCACCACCCGGCCTAGGTTGTCGAGAAGCTGCAGTGCCGCGCCCCATTCAGACCGGGTAAGGCGCACGGTCACCGCGGCACGGGCCGGGTTGGGGTAAGCCAATAAAGCGGCCGGCGCAGCTTCCAAGGGTACGGCACGCACGGGGGAGTAGGACACCGAACCGTCTAGGTCGGCCTGCCGCAGACGGTAATACAGCACGGTGGCGTGGGCCGGCAGCTGGCTATCGAGCAGGCTGTAGTGGCGGAGGCGCTGGCTTTCGCCGGCCCCGGCCACGGTTGCAATGGGTTGAAAAGCGTTGCCGTCCGGGCTGCGCTCCACTGTAAAGCCGGCGTTGTTTTTTTCGTAGGCCGTGGCCCAGGTTAGCTGCACGCTGCCCGGGTGGGCGAGGGCCGCGGTGAAGGCGGTCAGCTCCACGGGCAGCGGGGCCTGCGTGCTGCCGAGGGTGAACAAGCCCAGTCCGGCGAGGCCGTTGCGGCTTACCGAGCCGGCGCCCAACACCACTGGCTGTTGGTTTATCCAGGGCCCGGTCGGGCTGCTGGCGGCCTTAAACAAAGCTAGGCTGGTCGACTCAATTCCCTGCAGCTCGTGGTCGAAATAGCTGAAAACTAGGTCCACATTGAGGTTGGTGTTGTTGGCGGCTTGCACGCTGAAGTAGCGGGCAATGCCCTGGCTGCCGCGCACGCCGGTGGGCAGCGTGCCGGTTACGCGGCGCACGGTGGTGCTGCCAGGCAGGCTGCTGCCCTGGGGTGTTAGGGTGAGGCCCAGGCCCCCAAAGGTGCTTCCGACTCCAGCCGTACCGAGCAGGCGGGTGGCTTCCACGTTGCCCAGCACGTAGCTCTGGTCGGTTTCGCTAATGGAAGCTTGGCTGCCCATCCCCACGGTGTAAGCGCCCGTGGTGAGGGTGCCGCCACTCAGGGTCAGCGCCGAGCTGATGGCCAGGTCGCGGTTCAGCAGCACGGTGCCGCTGGGCTTATTCACGGTGAAGGCGGCGAAGCTGGCCGGCGCGCTCCCGCCGATAAGCTGGGTGGCCGCGCCGGTAAAGCTGGCCGGCCCGTTGAGCGTGGCAGCACCGTTGTTGGTCCAGTTGCCGCCTAGCTGCAGGGTAGCCGGGGCATTGAGGGTGAAGGCCGAGCCCGGGGCAATGGTGAGGTTGTTGGCCAGCGCCTGGCCCGAAGTCAGCGCCGGCCGGTTGGCTACGGCCGGGATGTAGGCGTTGTCGGCCGGGCCGGGCACGGCGCCGGCGCTCCAGTTGGCCGCGTCGTGCCAGCTGGTGGAGGCGGCCCCGGTCCAGGTGTTGGGGGCGGTTTCGATGCCCCATTTCTGGCAGGAGCTGCCCGTGTAGTCCCAGATGGCCAGCTGCACCCCGGCCGTGGTGGAGGCGGCGGGCACCTCAATCACGCGGTTCAGCGCGGCGGCCGGGCTCAGCGAAAACGTGCCGTCGGCAGCCCGCTCCACCTTTATTTTCTGGCAGTCGTTGTTAAGCCAGTCCCAGATGCCGAGGGTGGTGCCGTTGGCGTTGGTGCAGAAAGCCAGGTCGGCCACGCGGTTTGCGTTCAGCGCGTTGGCTACTTTGTAGAAGCCGTTGCCCAGGGGCGTGAGGTCCCACTTCTGGCAGGTCAGGTTGGCCCAGCTGCCCTGGGCAATGGTTTCGCCGGCATTGGCCGTGCAGCCCCACGAGTCCCAGGAAAGGCCGCTGTTCTGGTTGGTGATTTTGTAGCGGCCCGCCGCCAGCCAGTCGCGGCTGATAATGGGCCAGCTGGCGGCGTCGTAGCGCAGCGTGGCGATGTCGAGCTTGGCGGCGCCGTTGGCCGTGTTGTCGTAGTAGTGCATCGACACCAGGGGCACGCCGTTGTCGCGCAGCAGGCCGAAGTGCCCGGGCCCGACGTAGCGGCCCGCGCTGCCCAGCACCAGCGTGCCCACCCCACTGAAGCCGGCCGCCGTGGCCTGGGTGTTGGTAGCCGTCAGCGCCATGCCATTCCGGTCCAGGAAGGGGCCCAGCGGGCTGGTGCCCCGGCCTACCACAATCTTGTAGGTGCTGTTGCTGCCCTGGCAGCAGGCGCCGCGGTTGACGAAGAAGTAGTAAAAGCCGTTTTCCTTGACCACGAAGGGTGCTTCCCAGTCGCGGGTGCCGCTGGTGGTGTTGCCGGCCACGCGGGTCGGGGCGGCGTTGGCCACCTTGCGCAGGCCCGTGAGCGGGTTGAGCTCCACCACACCCAGGCCGCCGTTAAACGAGCCGTAGTACAGGTACACCTTGCCGTCGCTATCCTTGAGCAGGGCCGGGTCGATGGCGTTAACGTTGCTGCTGGTCGTCGACGACACCACCATGCCGCGGTCGGTCCACTTGTAGTTGGGCGCCGTGGGGTCGAGGGTAGGGGAGGTGGCCAGGCCAATAACCGAGCGCGGCGAGCCGAACGTGGAGCAGGAGTAGTACAGGTAGTACTGCCCGTTCATGAAAAAGCATTCCGGCGCCCAGAACGTACCCGCGAAATCCGGCACGTAGGTGTTAATCCACGACGGCCAGGTGCCGATGGGGAAAATGGTCTGCGGCCCGGGCGTCCAGTTAATCAGGTCGGTGGAGTAAGCCGCGTAAATGCCGTCGCCGGTGGTAAACATCCAGTACTTGTTGCCGTCCTTGATAAGGCTGCTGGGGTCGTGGCTGCCGCTGGCACCCTGCAGCGCGCAGGCCGGCCGGGCGGCCAGCAGGCCCAGCAGCAAGCACAGGGCGCTAACCCAGGCGCGGGCCGCCCGGGAGAATGAGAAGCTGGAAGAAAGTAAAGCGTGCGTCATAATGGTGGGATTTTGAAATAGGGAAATGAGTAGTAAGTGCCGGCTGAGGCCCAGGCCGGCCGGAAAGCCGGCCTGGGCCGTTAGGGCCGTTCACCGAAGCGGTAGAGATGCTTCACTGCGTTCAGCATGACCGTTCTTTCTTCATCCTATTTGGATAGGCTCTTAGTGGGCGGCAGCAGCCAGGGCCTTTTGGCGCTGCTGCTCCAGCACATCCAGCAGCTTGCCGAAGGGCTCGGTGAACTTCCGGGCGCCCTCGCGCTCCAGCTGCCGGGTCAGGGCTTCCAGGTCGAGGCCCAGCTCGGGCAGGCGGGCCAGCGTGCTGGCCCCATCGGCGTCGCTGAGGCGGGCGGCGGGCTGGCCTTTGGCGCGGTACAAATCCAGGGTTTCTACCGGGATGGTGTTCACCGTGTCGGGGCCGATGAGGGCCTCCACGTACTTCAGGTCGTCGTACTTGGGGTTCTTGTTGCCGGTGCTGGCCCAGAGCAGCCGCTGCGGCCGGGCGCCCTGCGCCTGCAGCGCCGCCCAGCGCGGCCCCTGGAAAATCTGCTGGTACTCGGTGTAGGCCTGGCGGGCGCTGGCAATGGCTACCTCGCCCACCACCGACTGCGCCAGCGCGCCCAGGCGGCCGCCCGCCTCGGCCAGCTTCTCCAGCTGCGGGTCCAGCAGCACGTCGATGCGGCTCAGGAAAAAGCTGGCCACCGAGTCGAGGCGCTGCACCGGCTGCCCGGCCCGCACCCGGTCTTCGAGGCCGGCCAGGAAGGCTTCGGCCACGGCCCGGTAGCGCGCCACGCTGAAAATCAGCGTCACGTTCACGTTCACCCCCGCGGCAATCAGCTGGCGGATGGCGGGCAGGCCGGCCAGCGTGGCGGGCACCTTAATCATCACGTTGGGCCGGTTCACGGCCTGCCAGTAGTGCAGGCCCTCGGCCACGGTGCCGGCGGTGTCGTCAATCAGCTCAGGCGACACTTCCAGGCTCACGTAGCCGTCGCCGCCGCTGTCGGGCCGGTCGTGGAGGGGCCGCAGCAGGTCGCAGGCCCGCTGCACGTCGGCCACGGCCAGCTCGGCGTAAATCTGTCCGGCGCTCAGGCCCCGGGCTGCTAGCTGCTCGATGTCGGCCGCGTAGTCGCTGCTGCCGGCAATGGCCTTTTCAAAGATGGCCGGGTTGGACGTCACGCCCCGCAGCCCGTCTTCGTCGATAAGGCGCTGCAGCTCGCCGTTGTGCAGGATGTTGCGGCGGATGTAGTCGAGCCAGATACTCTGGCCGAAGCTATGGATGGCAACCAGGGGATTGGTGTTCGAAGTCATGCTGTTAGCTGAAATAGGGAGAAGAAAAGCAGGTTAAGGCAGTACCTCTTTGGCCTCAGTCTCGGCGGGCTCGCCTTCGAGCACCAGCCGGGCCTGCCGCACCACATTCTCCACCGAGAAGCCAAACAGGGCCATTACTTCCTCGCCGGGGCCCGACTCGCCGAAGCGGCTGATGGCGATGACCGCGCCCTCGTCGGTGGCGTATTTGTGCCAGCCCATCGGCGAGCCGGCCTCAATGGCCACGCGCTTGCGCACGGCCGGCGGCAGCACCAGCTGCTGGTAGATTTTGGGCTGCTTTTCAAACAGCTCCCACGACGGCATGCTAACCACCCGGGTAGCCACGCCTTCGGCCTGCAGCTTCTGTTGGGCCTCCATGGCCAGCGCCACTTCCGAGCCCGTAGCCAGCAGCAGCAGCTCCGGCTGGCCGCCCTCGGCCTCGCTCAGAATGTAGGCGCCCCGGGCCACGCCCTCGCGGGCCGGGCCGTACCTGGCCTGGTCGAGCACCGGCAGCCTCTGGCGCGAGAGAATCAGCACCACCGGCGACTTGGGCGTGCTCATTGCCACGCGCCAGGCTTCCACGGTTTCGTTGGCGTCGGCCGGCCGTATCACCACGATGTTGGGAATGGTGCGCAAGGCCGCCACGTGCTCCACCGGCTGGTGGGTGGGGCCGTCCTCGCCCAGCCCGATGCTGTCGTGGGTGAACACGAACGTCGCGGCCGACTCCGAAAGCGCCGTGAGTCGGATGGCGCCGCGCATGTAGTCGGAGAAAGTAAGGAAGGTGCCGCCGTAGGTGCGCACGCCGCCGTGCCGGGCCATGCCATTCATGGCGGCGCCCATGGCGTGCTCGCGCACCCCAAACCAGATGTTGCTGTGCTGGTAGCTGCCGGGCTGGAAGCTCACCGCGCCGCTGGTCGGCATCTCGTTCGAGCTGGCCAGGTCGGCCGAGCCACCGAACAGGAAGGGCACGCTCTGCTTGAGCGCGTTCAGCGCCTTGCCCGAGGCTTGGCGGGTGGCCAGGGCGCCGTCGGCGGGCGTAAAGACCGGCAATGAGGCGTCCCAGCCGGCGGGCAGGTCCCCCGCGAACGAAGCATCGAACAGTTCCCACGCTGCCGGATGCTTCTGCTGGTACGCCTCGGTTTGCCGCTGCCACTCGGCCTGGATGGCCGCCCCGCGCTGCCCGGCTTCGGTCAGGTGCGCGCGCACCTCGGCGGGCACCACAAAGGTGGCTTCGGGGTCGAAGCCGAAAAACTCCTTGGCTTTTCTCAGGTTGTCGGGGCCCAGCGGCGAGCCGTGCACCTTGCTGGTGCCTTCCTGCGGGCTGCCGTAGCCGATAATGGTTTTGATGGAAATCAGCGAGGGTCGCTCGTCCTGCTGCGCGGCTCGGATGGCCGCCTCGATGGCGTCGAGGTCGTTGCCGTCGGCCACGCGCTGGGTGTGCCAGCCGTAGGCGTCGAACCGGGCCAGCGCGTCCTCGGTGTAGGAAAGGCTGGTGGGCCCGTCCAGGCAGATGTCGTTGTCGTCGTAGAGGTAGATGAGCTTGCCCAGCTTGAGGTGGCCGGCCAGCGAGGCGGCTTCGGCGGCAATGCCTTCCATCAGGTCGCCGTCGCTCACGATGGCGTAGGTGTAGTGGTTCACCAGCTCCAGGCCGGGCTGGTTGTACACGGCGGCCAGGTGCGCCTCGGCCATGGCCATGCCCACGCCGTTGGCGAAGCCCTGCCCCAGCGGGCCGGTGGTTACCTCCACGCCGGGCGTGATGTTGACCTCGGGGTGGCCCGGCGTGCGGGAGTGCAGCTGCCGGAAGGCTTTCAGATCGTCGAGCGACAGGTCGTAGCCATAGAGGTGCAGCAGGCTGTAAAGCAAAGCCGAGCCATGCCCGGCCGAGAGTACAAACCGGTCCCGGTCGGGCCAGTTGGGGTCCTGGGGGTTGAAGCGCAGGAAACGTGAGAACAGCACATAGGCCATGGGCGCCGCGCCCAACGGCAGGCCGGGGTGGCCGGAGTTGGCGGCCTGCACCATGTCGACCGACAGCAGCCGGATGGTGCTTACGCTCTGCTCGGTAATGGATTTAGGGAGAGTACTCATGAAATATCAGTTCGGTATTAGTCGGTTTTGAAGGAGTGGCTGGGTGTTAAGGTTTGCACAATCGATTGTGTTTCGAGTTATGTAAAGAGAGCTTATTACTTGACGGCATGCTTTACCACCGGCCAGCCCTGCGCGTCCCAGCTCAGGGACTCAATGCGCAGCTTGGAGCGGCCTTTGTCAGTGGCGTCGTAGCCGTGAAACACCAGGTAGTCGGCGTTGTCGAAGGTGTACACCGAGTTGTGGCCGACGCCAAACCAGCTTTTGTTGCCTTCCAGCACCAGCGTGCCGCCGCCCTGCTCCAGGCTTTTGCCGGCCTGGTCGAGGTAGGGGCCGGTCAGGCTTTTGGCGCGGCCCACCACCATCTTGTAGGTGCTTTCGGGGCCGCGGCAGCAGTAGTCGAACGAGGTGAAGAGGTAGTAGTACCCGCCTTTCCGGAAGATGAAGGGGGCTTCGATGGCGCCATCCCCGGGCAGCGAGTCGGTCAGGGCGGGGTTGCGCGGCCGCCGGGCCAGGGTGCGCCACTGCTCGGGCTGGGCTGGGCCGGTAAGGTCTGCCCGCAGCTGCACCAGCTTGATGCCGTCCCAGAACGAGCCGAACGAGAGCCAGGGCTTTCCGGCCTCGTCGCGGACGAGGTTGGGGTCGATGGCGTTCCACATGTCGCGCCCGGGCACTGACTGAATGACGGGGCCTTTGTCTTCCCACTTGTAGTTCGGCGCGCTGGCATCCAAGGTTTTATTCACGGCCAGCCCGATGCAGGAGGTGTTTTTGCCGAAGGCCGAAATGGAGTAGAAAAGGTAGTACAGCCCGTCGTGGTAAGAAATGTCGGGGGCCCAGATGTGGTTGTCGCGAAAGCCCGGCACGGCCTGAACGGCCCAGGCCGGGGCGCTGGCAAAAACCGGCTTTTCGGGCTTCCAGGTTTGCCGGTCGCGCGACGACCACACGGTAATACCCTTGCCGGTGCCGAACATGTAGTACGTCCCGTTTTGCCGGATAAGCACCGGGTCGTGCGCCGGTATCAGGGGCGGGGACTGGCAATGCGCGGCCAAGCCGGCCACGAGCAAAGCCAGAAGGCAAAGCAATGCTTTCATCGGGCTGGTCAAGTAAATAAACGATTGTGCAAATGATTCAAATTCGGAGGTCAGAGTAGCCCCGTGAATACGCGGAGGTCAGCTGAAAGTCTGGGAACTTATGGTCTTGCGTGGATAGAGCACTAAGAAGAAAGTCAGAGCCGAAACAAATTTTGTATTTGAGTAACTATTTGTTTTTAAGTGTAATAGATAAAGGAAGGCATTGGAAACGTGTTCTGTATGCTGACTTTAAAGGTCCATTCTATTCCGAGGCTCTGCTAGGGCCAAGCTCACATTGGCATTGCCTTGCGAACAACAAGGTGAGCAAATATAAAAAAAATCAACACAATCGTTTGTGAAAATGGCTAACCCCCTACCTATATTTGCTTAGGCCTCAGGTGTACTGAGCCACATTGGGCCGGTGCTGCCCCGCAAGCCTTGCGCCCAATTACTCTCACCTTCTTAACCCCGGAACTCCCATGAAAAAAAATGTACTTCTCGGTGCGCTGGCTGCATTCGCCTCGCTGGGCTTCTCCCATCTCGCGAATGCGCAGGGTGCCATCGTCAATGGCGGTACCTACAAAATAACCCGCTACGGCACGGTAGCCGATGGCTCCGCGGCCGCCTTTGGCGTGCCGGCCGGTACGCCACTGTGTATGGATGTCGACCTGGACGCGTCAACCGCCGGCGCCTCTATCGGCCAGTGGGGCGACAACGGCATCAATGCGCAGCGCTTTGTGTTCGAACGGCAGACCGACGGCTCCTATAAGCTGCGGCACCTGGGCACCACCATGTATGTACAAACCGTTGGCCTAGCCAAGGTGGCCGGCACCCAGTTGGAGCAAAACGTGCTGCTGAATGCCAACGACGACGCCCAGCGCTTCTTAATCACCGACCCGGGCAACAACGGCCGCTACAAGTTCACGCTGAAAAACTCGGCCAACGCGGGCGGCGTTTCCCAGGTGCTGGAAGTGGGCTTCGCCAGCCCTGCGCCCGGGGCGCGGATCATCCTCTGGGACGACAACGGCTTCGAGCCCGCCCAGCGCTGGGAGCTGACGCGGACCGTGCTAGCCACCAAAAACGCCGCCGATGCCCTGGTTTGGCTGCAAGCTTACCCCAGCCCCCTGGCCCCGGGCCAGTCCCTGAACCTGAAGATCGAAGCCAAGCGCCGGGGAGAAGCCAAACTGGAAGTGGTCGACATGATCGGCCGTTCGGTTCACTCCCAGCAGGTAGAGCTGCAGGTGGGCGGCAACCCCTTCAAGCTGCACCATACGCCCCTTGCTCCCGGCCTGTATTTGGTGCGCCTGCACCAAGGTGATTTTGTGCAGCAGACGCAGTTCGTGCAGCAGTAGGCTGCGGGTTTGTTCCCTACAGTAAATCAAAAGCGCCCATCTGAAAAGATGGGCGCTTTTTTTGTCCTGGGCATTGCTGCTGAGGTATTTCCGGACCCTTTGCCAACAACTTTCGTACGCTCGACTACTAGGCTGGCCTTGGTACGGAGCAGTTAGCCAAGAGCATGCCCTTATTTGAATCCGACCCATTAGGTTGACTATCGGCACGAAGGAAAGGCGGCCTCTCTACCGGCGGCAATTGGAGCGCGCAATTGGGTCTGTTGTTATGGCGCCTGCCAAATAAAAAGGCCTGTTGCGCAAGCAACAGGCCTTTGGGAATTATGAAAGGTAGGTTATGGCTGAGGAGCCGGTAAGCAAACAGCAGGCCACAAGGGCCGGTTATTTCGCCGCTTTCACGCCTTCGGTCGTCATGGCCACCCGCTGCATCGTGCCGTCCTTGTTGTAGTACAGGTAATCGATGCACACCGAGCGCCGAAAGCTACCGCCGTCGGTTGGAATGGCGCCGTTGTGGTAAATGAAGTAGTCTTTGCCCTTGAAGCTGATAATGGCTTGGTGGTTGGTGTTGGAGTTGCCCGCCACCTCGTTAAGCAGGCCCTTGAACTCCCACGGCCCCTCAATGCTGCGGCTCATGGCATAGGCTATTTTCTCCGGAAACTGGTAGGCGTAGCTCAGGTAGTACCAGCCGCCGCGCTTGTGCACCCAGGGCGCCTCGGTGTAGCCGGGCAGGTTAGCCACCTTATTAATGGGGCCGTCGAGCTCGGTCATGTTGGGCTTAAGTTTGGCCCAGTAGCAGTTGGTGTTGCCCCAGTACAGGTAAGCTTGGCCCTTGTCGTCCACAAAAACCGTGGGGTCGATGTCGTCCCACATGATTTTGCTTTCGGTCATGTTATTAGTAATCAAAGCCGAGCCCCGGGCATCCTTGAAAGGCCCGGTGGGGCTGTCGGCCACGGCCACGCCGATGGACTTGCCCGGCACGGAGCCGTGCTCCACGGTGGCGTACCAGTAGAACTTGCCATTGCGCTCAATCACTTGCGAGGCCCAGGCGTCGTCGCGGGCCCAGGCAAAGGCCTTTACGTTGAGCGGCGACGGGTGCTCTTTCCAGGTCACCATGTCCTGCGACGAGTAGCACAGCCACTCATGCATCACGTAACGCTGCTCCGGGGCGGGTGCTTCGTCGTGCCCGGCGTAGATGTACACGGTGCCGTTATGCACAAGTGCCGCCGGGTCGGCCGTGTACTTGTCGCGGACGATGGGGTTGCCGGCCTTGGGCACCGGGGCGGCCTGGCCCAGCGCCGTCGTGGGCCGCAGGGCCGGGGCAGTAATAAGGCCGGCCAGGAAAAGCAGTTGTAGCGTCTTCATAAAAGCCATGTTTTAACGCTTGCCGGGGATGCGCAGCACCGTGAACGAGTGCGGAGCCAGCGTGTACGCCACGTTCGACGAGGAGACCTTGAACGTCTCGTCTTTGGGCGCCACTTTCTGGGGCTCCTTCAGGCTGTTTTCGGCGTTCAGGTCGGGGCTGGCCAGCACGGTGGCCTTGCCGGTTTTGCCCAGCTTCTTCACGCCGGCCAGGCTGATAGTGACGGGGCGTGCCTCGGCCGAGTAGTTCACCAGCTTCACCACGATTTCGCCGGTGGCGTCGTCGGCCACGGCGCTGCTGAACAGGTTGTCGTCGCCGTTTTTGGCGTTGTTGCCGCGCTGCACGGGCAGCATGGTGGTGCCGCGGTTCACGCCGTAGAGCTTCTGCACGTAGTAATTGGGCGTGCCGTAGGCTTTCAGGTTGTCAAACCAAATCATGTCGGGCGTCCACTGCCAGGCGTCGACGTGCGCGAACAGCGGTGCGTAGGAGGCCATAATCACCTTGTCGGCGTTGCGCTCCAGGCCGGTCATGAAGGCGGCTTCCGAGATGGCGCAGTCCCAGCTGTTCTTGTTGTCGGGGCTGCCGATGGCCACGCTTTGGGCCGCGTACTCGCCGGCGAAGATTTTCGAGCCGGTGGTGGGGTAGTTGTCGTAGCGGCCCGCGTTCTGGCGGAACCACTCGGGCTTGGCGTAGTAATGCTCGTCAATCACCTCGGCCTTCAACTCGCGCAGGCGCTGGCTGGCTTTTTCAAACAGTTCGCCGTCGGGGGCGGGGCCGGCGCTCGACACGATGTTCATGGCCGGGTACCTGGCTTTCACGGCTTTGGCAAACGGCTCGTAGCGCTCCAGGTACTGCGGGCCCCACTGCTCGTTGCCGATGCCGATGTACTTGAGGTTGAACGGGGCCGGGTGACCCATGGCCACGCGCTTGGCGCCCCAGGGGCTGGTGGCCGGGCCGTTGGCAAACTCAATCAAGTCCAGCGCATCCTGAATGAAAACGTCGAGCGAAGGGTCGTCGGCGTGGCTGTGGGCTTCCGCGGCGCTGGGGCCGCGGGTGGCGCTTACCGGGGCCAGCTCGGCCGAGTTGAACTGGCAGGCCATGCCCACGTTCAGAATCGGGACGGGCTCGGCGCCGATGTCCTCGGAAAGCTGGAAGTACTCGTAGAAGCCCAGCCCAAACGACTGGTAGTAATCGGGCGTGAACTTGTGCACAAACTCGGTATTCCAGCGGTTTATCAGCGGCTGGCGGCTGGCCAGCTCGCCGATGGTTTCTTTCCACTGGTAGCGTTCGGCCAGGGTGCGGCCTTCCACGATGCAGCCGCCGGGGAAGCGCAGGAAACCCGGCTGCATGTCCTTGAGCAGCTGCACCAGGTCGGGGCGCATGCCGTTCTCGCGGTTTTTCCAGGTGTCTTTCGGAAACAGCGACACCACGTCGAGGTCGAGCGTGCCGGCGCCTTCCAGCGTCAGCTTCAGGCGGGCCTTGGCGGCGGTGGCCGTAGGCTTGAGCACCACGCTGTACTTTTTCCACTCGCCCGTCAGGCCCTCAATGCGGGTCTGGGCCAGCACGGCGCCGGATAGCGGCGTTTCCGGGCCGGGGCCGCCGGCGCGGCCGGGCTCTTCCAGCGTCACGTTCAGGCCGCTCACGCTGCCGGGGCCGCGCCGCAGGTACACCGAGAAGGTGTATTCGGCGCCCTGCTTCACGCCCATGCCGCGGAAGCCCTCGTTGATAAGGCCGGCGTCGGGGCTGGCCGTGGCGGCCGTCAGGCGCAGGAAGTTGCGGTTGGTGGCGCTGATGGGCTGCTGGCTGATGACGTTGTAGACGGCCAGCGCCGCCGCGCCGCGAATGGCCTTCCAGCCCAGCAGCCGGTCGTCGGTTTCAAACGATTTGTTCTTGACCAGCTCCGGGTACAGGCCACCGTCGGCCGCGAAGTTGATGTCTTCAAAAAACAAGCCGTACATGGTTTTGGCAATGGGCGCGCCGGGCTTGTTTACCTGCACCGTGATGGTGTTGGCGGCCGAGGGCTTGGACTGGGCCGAAGCCGAACCGGCTTGGGAACATAATGCAAGGCCAAAAGCAAGCCGGGCCAAACAGGTGGGAGCGATGGTAGGCATGAGGGAGGAAAGTTAGGTGGGCACGGAGCGAAGCAAACAATTGCGAAAAGCATTGAGGTGAAGCGGGATTCAGCCCAAACCGGTGCGCAACAGATCGGATCCAATAAATTGCTTCGCACAATCGATTGTGTAAAGTAAAAGGAAAAGCTTTATATGTTGATTACCTTTCGCAAAAATTAGGGCATCAAGCGCAACCCAAAGCAGAAAAGTGACCTTTGTCGGACTCTGGTAAACAAAGGCGTGCAACGCCCTCTAACGTCAGCCGGGATTCTGCGCCGCTAAATTTCCCATAACCGTTAACTTTACACAAAGCATTGTGTAATTCCTCCCCCTATGGCTCCTCGAAAAAAACAAGGTGATGGTTCCGACGCTGCTCCGCCGGTATCTATGGCCGACCTGGCCCGTGAGCTAAACGTGTCGATGACGACAGTATCGCGGGCGCTGAGCGACCATTTTAGTATTGGCCCGGCCATGAAACAGAAAGTGCTTAAGCTGGCCAAGAAGTACAATTACCAGCCCAACCGCATGGCCTCGGCCCTGCGCAAAGGCAAAAGCAAGCTGCTGGGCATTGTGGTACCTTACATCGAAGGCCGGTTTTTCCCCTCTGTGGTCCACGGAATCGAAAAGGCCGCCAGCAAGGCCGGCTACAACGTCATCATCTGCCAATCGAACGAAGACGTGGCCCAGGAGCGGCGCAGCCTCGACTCGCTACTCAGCGCCCAGGTGGCCGGGGTGCTCGTGTCGCTTTCGCGTACTACGCTCGACTACCGCCACTTCGATAAGCTGCGGGCCCGGGGCGTGCCGCTTGTCTACTTCGACCGCGTGGTGGAAGGCGAAAGCGTCAACGCCGTGGTGCTCGACGACCGTGAAGGTGGCTACCTCTCCACGCGCCACCTTCTCGACCAAGGGTGCCGGCGCATTGCCCACCTGGCCGGCCCCCAGCACCTGAACATCTACAAAAACCGTCGCCAAGGCTATTTCGATGCCCTGCGTGAAGCCGGCCTGCCGCCGGATGAGGAGCTGATTGTGTACACCGACATGCAGCAGCAGCAGGGCGCCGAAGCCATGCGCCAGCTCCTGGCCCAGCCTAGTCCACCCGATGCGGTGTTTGGCTCGGGCGACTACTGCGCCTTTGGAGCCATGCAGGAGGCCAAGCGCCAGGGCCTGCGCGTCCCCGATGACCTGGCCATTGCCGGCTTCAGCAACGAGTCGTTCACGCTGGTGACCGAGCCGGCCATCACGACCATCGACCAGCGCTGCGAGGAGATGGGCCAGGCCGCTGTGCGCCTCCTGCTGGAGATAATAGAAGCCCAGGGCACGCTGTTCACGCCCCGGCAGGTAGTGTTGCGCCCCGAATTGCTCGTGCGCCCCTCGTCGCAGCGCCGGGTGGAAGTCGCCGAGGCTGTGCCGGTGCTCAACGGCCGCATGTACTAGCCGCCAGCGCGCATGGCCCGAGAGTACCTGCTGTTCATCGACACCGAAACCACCGGGCTGCCCGCCCGCTGGAACCGGCCCTATTCCGATGAACACGCTTGGCCCTGCGTTGCCCAACTGGCATGGCTGGTGTACACCGCCGAGGGGCAGCTGGTGAAAACCGACCAGGACTACCTGCAGATTCCCGAAGGCAGCATGCCGGCGTCGGCCATTGTCATTCACGGCCTAACGCCGGCGTTTCTGCGCGAAAACGGGCAGGAACCTGCGGTTGTTCTTGGCCGGCTGCTTGCGGATCTGGCCACCTTCCGCCCGCGGGTGGTGGGCCATTTTCTGCAGCTCGACTTTCACGTGCTGGGCGCGGCCTTCGCTCGCGCCGCCATGCCCAACCCGCTGCCGGAACTGCCCCAGTTCTGCACCATGCGCCCGCCCTGGCCGGCCCTGCTGCAGGAAGGCCCCGCCCGCTACCTGCGCCTCGATGAGCTGCATGAGCTGCTCTTTGCCGAGCCGGTGGCCGGCTTCCACGACGCCTTCGGCGATGCCACGGCCACGGCCCGCTGCTTCTTTGAGCTGCAGCGCCGCCGGGTGCTCACGCCGGCCATGCTGGCCGAACACCCCCGGCTGAGCGAGCCGGCCGGCCCGGCCGGGTCGCGGCGCTGGTTCGGGACCGTGCTGGCCGTGGGGGGGCTGCTCAGCTCTTTTCTATACTGGCTGGCCCATGGATAATCGTCTCACATTTCTGCGCACCGTCGCGCCGTTCAACCTGCTGCCCGAAGAGGTGCTGCTCGGCGTGGTGGGCTTGCTGGTAGAAGAGCAGCACCCCCGCGAAGCGCTGCTCTACCAGCAGGATATTTCCAAGCTGCGTCACCTCGACATCGTGGTGGAGGGCGAGTACGAAACATTTTTCTACGATAGCGAACAGCACAAGCGCCTGCCCGAAGCTTACGGCCCGGGTACCTGCTACGGCGGCATGTCGATTCTGCTGAACAAGAAACGCTCGCTGCGCACGGTGGTGGTGCACAAGGGCACTCGGGTGCTGCAGCTGCCCCGCCGCGACTTCCGGGCCCTGTGCCAAGCCTACGAGCCCTTCTTCCACTACTTCACGGCCCGCTACGGCGAACGGATGCTCGACGAGGAGTACGCCCACTTCGTGAAGCCGGCCAGCCCCCCCGAGCAGAATTTCCTGGTGGCCGATCAGCTCTTTTCGCGCCGCATCCAAACCCTGGAAGTGCGCCGGCTGGTGACGTGCCCCAGCACCGAGCCCATTTACGAAGCGGCCCGGCGCATGGGCGCCGCCAAAGTCAGCTGCCTCTTTGTAACGGATGCCGCGGGGGGCGTTGTTGGCTATTGCACCGACATCACCATGCGCGACACCGTGGTGGCCCAACGCCGCGATGCTTCCGAGCCGGTGCTGGCCATTGCCGCCACCCCGCTGGTTTCCATCTCCGACCAGGCCTTCGTGTACGAGGCCATCCTGCTCATGTTCCAAACCAAAACCCGCTACCTGCTGGTAGAGCGCGGCACGGAGTACGTGGGCTTTTTGAGCCGCAACAAGCTCCTAAGTGATTTGGCCCAGTCGCCGTTTATGTTTATTCAGGCCGTGAAGCTGGCACAGGGCAGCCCGGAGCTGAAGCGGCGGTGGGAAATGGTGCCCGACATCGTGAACCAGCTGCTGAGCCGGGGCGTGAAGGCCGATATCGTGAACCAGGTGATTTCCACCGTGGCCGACACCATTGCCGTGAAGGTCATTGAGAACGTGATGGCCGAGCGGGGGCCGGCCCCGGCCCGCTTCGTGTTCATGGTGCTGGGCAGCGAAGGCCGGCAAGAGCAAACCCTGCTCACCGACCAGGACAACGCCATTATCTACGAAGACAAGGCCAACGAGCAGCGCGAGCTGGTGCGGGCTTGGTTTCTGCGCTTTGCCACGGAAGTTTCCGACCAGCTCGACCACATTGGCCTGCACCATTGCACCGGCGGCTACATGGCCAAAAACCCCAAGTGGACGCACTCGCTCTCGCATTGGAAGCGCAACTACCACCAGTGGATGAGTGAGTCGAACCCCGAAACAGTGATGCAGTTCGCCACGTTTTTCGACTGCCGCTACCTGTACGGCGAGAAGCCGCTGTTCGACGAGCTGCAGGCCTACCTGCACCAGGAGCTAACCCAGCCCCTCGACCGCTTCCTGTTTTTCATGGCCAAAAACGCCCTGCAATACGAGCCGCCGCTCACGTCGTTCCTGCGCAACTTCCGCACCTTCGAGCAGGCCGGCCAGCAGGTATTCGACCTGAAAAAAGCCATGACGCCCATCGTGGACCTGGTGCGAGTGTATGCGCTGCAACACCAGATTTTTCGCACCAATACGGGCCAACGACTGGCGCAGCTCCAGAAACAAGGCGTGTTCAAGGAACAGCAGTACCGGGAGCTGCTGCAGGCCTACTACTACCTGATGGGCATGCGTTTGCAGCAACAAGCCCGGCAAATTATCAACGACCACTCAGCCCCGACCAACTACGTTGACCCCGTGGCGCTAACTCAGGTCGAACAAGTGACCCTCAAGGAAATATTTAAGGTCATTGCCGATTTTCAATTGAAAATCAAGGTCAATTTTACCAAGAGCTTATAGAGGTGGAGTAGAGGGATGGGAGTCACTCTTCTGTGGCCGGCCAAGGAATTTTGATGGCGGGGCCCGAGCGTCACAATAGGGCCAGCGTAGTTTGATTGGGCCAAGACTGCACATGCCTTCAAGGTAAGAGCCTTTGAGGAGCTAGCTAAAGCAGGCAGCGGTTACAAAACGGCGGGTAACGAAGCGGAAGTTGCAGCCGTCGCGCAGACCGGGGGGCGGGTTGAAAAAGGGGCGCCTCCGCCTAATAAGCACTCCGCTATGTGGCCGCTCATAGCATGGGGCGGTCTTGCTTGGTATGCCGCACAGCAGCAAATGCGGTTTATGCCGAGGGAGTTATAATGTATGCTTTGGCCATAAGCTTTGCAGGAGTAGGAAAAAGAACCGACAGTATGGGTTACTATGAACACCAACTTCCTGATTAACTTGTAAGGAACCGTTCGCATGTTTAAACCAACGTTTAAACCGGAAACAAATCAGCCACTTAGCAGCAATGCTAAGTGGCTGATTATAAGTGAGCGAGAAACGAGGTTCGAACTCGCGACCCTCAGCTTGGGAAGCTGATGCTCTACCAACTGAGCTACTCTCGCGGGGCTTGGTGCAGTAAAAATACGGGATGCAGAGCAATATTCAATTTAGAGTTGCAGTGCACGTTTCGGGAATGTTAAGGCAGCGCGCCGGTACGAATTAGCGTATACAAGCTACCTGCTAACATTGAATCGAAACGCATGCCTACTTCCCGCATGACGCCATTTACTCGCCGTTTTACCGGCTCGTTACTCATGGTTGCCGGCGCGTTGTTGCTGCTGGCACAGCTCCTGCGTTTTGGTATTGCAGCCGTGGAATGGCAGCGCGGCCTCTGGACCAATACCGGGTACACCTACCTTGTACTAACGGTACTCATGCTGGTGGTTGCAGTATTACTGATGCGCTTCGGGTGGCGCATGCGCCGCGACGGCCACATTTCCGACGAGCCCGGCGACCATTCCATTACCTGAGGACAGGGTTGCATACCTTGCATTCCGAAAAACGGCCGGCTGGCGGTATAACCAGGGGAGTAAAAGGCCGCTGGGCCACATACTGTCTGCTTATGCTCTGCTTTGGTAGCACAGATCCGGCCGACGAGCCTCAGCTGGGGCTGGCCACGGTCGTAGTCATTGATTGGTAGTTCTGTTTATGTCGTCTCCTCTCCGAATTGCGCTGGCCAAGCGCAACGCCACCATGGCTGCCCAGTTAGCCGAACTTGGCCAGCAAACCTTTCACGATACGTATGCAGCCCAGAATACGCCCGAAGACATGGCCCTCTATCTGGCTGAAAACTTCGGGCCCGAGCAGCAGCTAGCCGAACTGCAAGACCCCGATACCTACTTCCTGCTGGCCTATATGCAACAGGAAATTGTGGGCTACGCCAAGTTGCATGTGGGCTCTGAGCTGGGCGCGAAACCAAATGAAGATGTCCGCACCCGCGCCGAGTTGCAGCGGCTTTACGTAAAAACCGATTGGATTGGTACCGGCTTGGGCGCGGCATTGCTACGGCGATGTTTCGACGAAGTACGTAGCCACGGCTGCCGCTCGTTGGTGCTTACCGTGTGGGAGAAGAACGCGCGGGCGCAGGAATTCTACCAACGGAAAGGGTTTAAGCAGATTGGCGAAACAACTTTTCGGGTGGGCAACGACATGCAGAACGACTTTATTCTGCGCAAAGGGCTGTGAGCATCCGACTCCTCACTTGGGTATCCGCGGCGCTGTTGCTGGCGCTGTGGCTCACGGCCTGCTCTGCTCAACCGGAAAAAATACCGGTGCCCACCGGGCACTACGAGGGCACGCTTACCGCGCGTGGTGCCGAACTACGCATCACCTTTGATCTGCACGAGTTGCCCGGCGACTCATTGCTGGCCGACCTGCGGATGCCCGCGGCGCAAAACCTGGGCTGGCATTACGCCCGGGTGCGGTTCGCCGGTTCGCAGTTGGAAGCCGGCAGCGGAGCCACGCCGGCCTTGAACATCCGCCACGAATCAAATTTTTTTCGCGGCACCGTACGCTTGCACGACACCCTGCAGGCCCAATTACTGGTGTTGCGCCGAGGAGCTGCGGCGGCACCTGTATACCGCAAACGGCAAGTGCGCCTGGCCACGGCGGCCGGTCTGCGCTCCGTTACCCTGTTCGTGCCTGCCGATACGCTGCCGCATCCGGCGGTGGTCTTGCTGCCCGGCAACAGCACCATGCAGCAACAAACCCTGCAGGCCCATGCCGATCTGCTGGCACGTAACGGCTTCGTGGCCCTGCTCTTCGGGCGGCCCGATGCTTCTCAGTCGAACATAAAGAAAGAGGTACAAGCAGAGTTGGTCGATGCGGCCTTGGCTGCCGTGCGTGCACTCAAATTCAACCGGCGCGTCGATTCAACCCGGGTGGGGTTGTGGGGAGTAGCCGACGGGGCCACGGCTGCCGCGTTAGCGGCCAGCCAGCCAGGTAAACCTGTTGCTTTTGTGGTGGGCGTTTCGAGTGCGGGCGTAACAGAGGGCGCCGCACTGCGCTACCAAAGCCAAGTAGGCTTGCGCAAAGCCGGAGCCTCTACGGCCGAGGCACGCCAAGCCATGCGCGCTTTCGATGCACTAGAGCAATTCCTCCGTCGTGGCCGCACTACCGATTCCCTGAAGGCTGCGACGGCGCTTACCGCCGCGTGGCAACAACCCTGGGCCGTGCACACGGCATTGCCACGGGAACTGCCTACCGCCGCTGAAAGAGAGGCGCAGGCGCAGTGGCGCAACTTTGCTCTGGACCCGCGCCAAACCTGGCAGCAAGTGCGCGTGCCGGTGCTGCTGCTCTACGGCGGCGCCGACGACCGTTTTAATGCCTCTGAAGCAGCCCAGCGCCTACGCCGTGTGGTGCGGCAGCGCGGGTCGGCCGTGAAACTCTATCCAGGAGCCGACCAGCATCTGCTGGTTAACACCGCGCCAGCCGATAGCACCACGCAGTGGCAATGGCCCCAGCCTGCCCCCGGCTACCTAGAGGACATGCCGAGCTGGTTAAAGCAGCAAACGGAAAAATAGCCCATGCGAAGGCTATGCCTGTAAGGGGGCATCCATCGTTTAAGATGCTTTGCCGAGTGTTTCTACTGCTTGCTTAAATCAACAGAAGACCTTTTTCCCGCAACTGAAGCCAAATCGGCGAAATCAGAAAAGCTTCGAACGAAAGGCCGGCGGCCTCGGCCGGAAATGTCTGGGCTGCTTCTTTCAGCAGGAGCTTGGCGTCATAATCGGTGGCAAGCCTGGTGAGCAGGGGGTAGAGCCACGCAGCCACGGCTAGCGTAGTCCGAAGCTCAAAGTCTTCGGCTTGCTCGTAGAAAGTTAGGACTGCCTGCTCCAAGGGGCGCCCTTTCTTAGGCTTGGTTTCTATAGTCAGCTCGGGCGCGTTACCCAGCCAGAACAGCCGCAGGTTCTGCTTGGCCGCGTCAGGCTTGCCGGGTTCCTGCAGGGCCTTCTCGATGAGCTGCCGCGGTACGGTGGTGCGCGGTACGCGGAAATCGAACCAAAAATGCAGCGGCTCGTTGAGGGCTACGGCGTGCATGTAATTGTACAGGGCTTTGGCTAGGCCCTTGCCAAAAAGTTCGTGGTCGGCGCCGGTGGGGTCGTCGTGCCACAGGTCGTTCCAGGCAAAGTTGCCGGGCTCGGGACCAATTTGGCGCACGTGGTACTTGCTCGGGTTTTTGCCAACGGGCGAGTGGGCCGTCATGGCAAAGCGGTGCCAAAAGCCCGATTGCACGATGCCGGCCGCGAACAGCTGCCGCACTACCTCTAACGAATCAATGGTTTCCTGCGCGGTTTCGGTGGGGAAGCCATACATGAGGTAGGCGTGCACCATAATTCCGGCCTGGGTAAAACCTTCGGTTACCCGGGCTACCTGCGCAATGGTTACGCCCTTTTCCATGAGCGTTAGGAGGCGGTCGGAGGCCACTTCCAGTCCGCCCGATACGGCAATGCAGCCCGAGGCAGCCAATAGACGGCAAAGGTCGGGCGAGAAAGTTTTCTCGAAGCGAATGTTACCCCACCACGTTATGCTAACTCCGCGCTTGAGCAGCTCCACGGCTAAATCGCGCAGGGCCAGCGGCGGCGCAGCTTCGTCCACGAAATGGAAGCCGGTTTGCCCGGTTTGCCGCACAATCTGCTCGATTCGGTCGACGAGCAAGGCCGCGGGGGCGGTTTCGTAGCGGCTGATGTAGTCCAGGGTCACGTCGCAGAACGAGCAGCGTTTCCAGTAGCAGCCGTGGGCCACCGTGAGCTTGTTCCAGCGGCCGTCGCTCCAGAGCCGGTGCATAGGATTCAACACCTCAATAACCGAGAGGTACTCAGTCAGCGGCAGGCCATCATAATCGGGCGTGCCCACTTCGGCATGGTGAACGGGCGGAGCCGGGTGGTTAACGTATTCTACCTGACCGGCCGCGTTGCGCAAAAAGGTGCGCTGGAAGGGAGTTGTCAGATTCGAGGTGTCAGTTAGCAGAGCGGAACCAGCAAGCACCGGGGCTGCACTAGCTACTTCTCCAAACTGGAAATCGGCAATTGACCGTTGGGTTTCCCCCACTGCCTGCCGATCATCAACTGACAACCGACAGCTCTCAAAATACTTCAGCAGCTGTAACCAAGGGCCTTCGCCGTCGTCGAGGGTGAGGTAATCGATGTAATCGAAGAAGCGAGGCTCCTTGATTTGGCGTAGCTCGGTGTTAGGGTAGCCGCCGCCCATAAGCGTTTTAATGGCCGGCCGCTGCTGCTTGGCGAACTGTGCCAGCCGCAGGGCCCCGTACAGGTTGCCGGGAAAAGGCACGGTAAAGCCTAACACATCGGGCTGCTCGCGCTCTAAAACGGCGGCAAAGCACTCCAGCAGCATCTCATCGACGAGGTTGGGCGCCTGTTGCAGGGCCGCATGCAATTCATCGAAATGCGTGGCCGAAAGGCCCAGGTGCTCGGCGTAGCGCGAAAAGCCGAACTGCGGCCCTACAGTTTCCTTGATGAGGTCGGCTAGGTCTTCGAGGTAAAGCGTAGCCAGGTGCCGGGCGTGGTCGGTGAGGCCCATGGTGCCGAAAGCAGCTTCCAGATCGGCTACGTTATCGAAGCGGGAAGCCTCGGGCAGGAAGCGGCTGTGGCAAATGCGGGAGGCAAGCGTCAGGTCCTTGTTCTGCAGAAACCGCATGACGGGCGTAATGGTCGTCAGGTAGCTTTTCTGCAGCCGCATCATGCGTTTGGCGTTGTCGCTAAGGACAAACGTGCCGGCTTCGATGGCCGCAAAAACGCGCCGCAGCCCTTCCACCGAAAACAGCTTGCACACCAGCTCAATGCCCACATCGGCCTGCGCCGTGTGGTAGCCGCGGCCGCGCAAAAATCCCGTGAGGTAGGCCGTGGCCGGGTAGGGGGTATTCAGCTGCGTAAGCGGCGGAGTAACAAGCAGGATGCGGAGCGGAGCAGTCGACACGGGGCAGCAACAGCGAATAAGACGCTTAGGTGCCCGCAAAGGTAGACCGTGAATGGTACTGATGCTTCGTTGATTGCGCTTGTGCAAATGGTAAGGCCGGCTTTCATCAACGTCGGATTATGCCAATCCAGCCCAGACTCGGCTGTCGATGTCAGGCATCGTTGATGCGGTACTCCAGCAATCGGGCCGCAATGGCTTCGGGACTAATTTTCTCCGAAAGCATTTCATCGACGGCTTCCAGAAGCTGCCACAAAGAAAAAAATGAGAAGTAGCGTTGGCCCTCTTTCTCGTAAATCAGCAGATCCGTTTCTTCGCTATCCAAGAAAACCAGCTCAGCATCTAACGCCAAAGCACCCTTCATATACACTTCGGTGTAGTCGGGGTCAACGTTAAGCTGTTCGGCCACAGATGGCAACCCGGGTTGACGAGCTTTAGCGACTAAGGAAATAAAATCTAGCAGTTGCATGGCTGTGGTGTCACGGGAAGTTGGCCGCTGCTACGCCAAATTGTCTAGCGACGTGCGCTGCGGCTGCGCCTTATACTCGGTAACCGTTTGGCCCGTAACCTGCCGAAACTGATTCGATAGGTGCTGCGAGCTGCTGTACCGCAACTCATCGGCAATGTCGGCCAGGGTCAGCTCTCCGTAGCTCAATAGCTCCTTTACCCGCTCTATTTTCAGCCGAATGAGGTACTTCTCGATGGTAAGTCCTACCACCCGCGAAAATAGCTTGCTCAAGTGGGCGTACGAAGAGTCGAATTTCTCGCTCAGAAAGGCCGAGGCCGTGAGGGGTATGCGGGCCGTGCGCAGGTGGTCGAGGTACTCGGCCAGGGCCGTTTTCAGCTGATCGACCAGTTGCTCGTCGCGAGTTTGGAGCAGCTCGAAGCCTTCTGCCTCCAATAGCGGACGAATGCGCTCGGGTTCGGCAGGAGTGTGTTCGTCGAGCTGCGCGTGGCCCAGCGTAACTGCGGTGGGTGTGTAACCCGCTTCCGTTAGCACCCGCTGCACCGTGCTGATGCACCTAGGGCAAACCATGTTTTTAATGTGCAGCTCGGTGGTCATGGCAGGGTCTGATGTTTAGTCGTTCGCGGGCGTGCGGGGTGCGTAGCGCGCGGGCTTGGGCGTGTTAGTGGCGCGTGGGCGGCGTGCGGGTTGCGGCGTAGGTGC
Source organism: Hymenobacter koreensis (assembly GCF_039541855.1). Lineage (NCBI taxonomy): Bacteria > Pseudomonadati > Bacteroidota > Cytophagia > Cytophagales > Hymenobacteraceae > Hymenobacter > Hymenobacter koreensis. The sequence continues at coordinate 746,489 of NZ_BAABHA010000002.1, read as the reverse complement.
CTCGGCCCAGGTGCGCCCAAACCAGTGGTCGGCCGCCCAGTTCACAAACGGCACTACCAGCAAAAAAGTGACGCTCAGCAACGTAAACAGCACCAGCACCGAGCCCACCAGCCGCCCGAAGAACGAGCCGTCGAAACCAAACAGATAAGCCATTAACGCAAACGACAGCCCGAAGCTGACGGCCAGCAGGATACCGGCGCGGCGCAACAGCGGGCGGTAAGCAAAATGCGAAACGGCGGGACGACGGCGACGAGCAGTGGACATGGTTGCAAAGATACCAACCGCGGCGGCCCCCGCCAGGCCGGGCGGCATAACCAAAAACCGGCGGCGGCGTTAGTTCAAGCACGAAGGGTGCGCCCTTTGCGGCGGCGGCGTACGCTCCCGCTCTACGTTCCACAACCTTCTTCTCACCATGAACACCACTTCCAACCTGCTCCGCCCGCTTCGGCTTCTGGGCGCGGCCCTGCTGCTAAGCGCAGCCGTAACCGCCTGCGACACCGGCGACCATTCCGGCGCCACCAACGTGGAACGCGGCGACGATAAAATCAACATCGACCCCGGCGCCCGCACGGCCGACGGCGGCGTGGACAGTACCCGTATTCAGCGCAACCAAACCGAGAGCAAGCAGGAGCAACAGTACGAACGCGCCAGCCAGGCCAAAGACCTCAACAACGACGGCATCGAGGACTAACCTCTGTCGCCGCTACTAACAGCAACGCCCGCCGACTATGCAGTCGGCGGGCGTTGCTGTTGGTGGGAAGCAGGCGTTTGCTACAGAAAAGCAAAGCCATTTGGCCCGATGCCCACGATGGCCGAGTCCTGAGCCGCGCCGTCGGCGTTGTAGCGAATTATCTTGCCATCGGCCGTAAACAGGCCCGTGCCGCCGTAAATGCTGTTGTCTTTCGGATCGACGCCCAGGCCCGTGAGCCGGCGGCGAATGATGGGCGCGGTGGGCAGCGCCGCATCACCGATGTTCATGCGGTACACGCCGTTCAGGAAGGTGAAATACAGCTGCTCGCCGTTGCCGTTGCGCTGCAAACGGTTGGGTACGCTGCGGTTCGAAGCGAAAGTGCGGCGGTTTTGCGCCGTAGGAGCATTCGGCATGAAATCAACCAAGCTGCCGGGGGTGGTGTTGCCGTAGTCCACCGAGTAGTCGGGTAGGTAGGCTACTTTGCCGCCGCACAGCACCCATAGGCGGCCGTTGCGGTCAATAGCTAAGCTGTTCGGCGAGTCGCCCACTACTACTTTCGACTCGGCCTTGGTAGCCAAATCGATAATGGAAATGGTGTTTTCGCCGTTGTTGGCCACATACGCTTTACCGCTGCTGATGAGGATGCGCTCGGGCTGAACGCCCACGTTAATGCTATCCACAGCCCGGTTTGTGGCCAGGTCCACCACAATTACCTGCCCGGGGCCGCCGTCGTAGGCGCGGGTTTGGGTAATGTAGCCGCGGTTGCCCTCGGCGGCGAAGTAGCGCGGAAAGCGCAGCTTGGTAATTACCCCCGCCGACCTGAAATCGGGCAGGGTCACTACTTCCACTTTCTTGCTGTTGTTCACCACAATGTAGCCGCGGTTGTTGGCTACGGCCATCGATTGGGCCACGTCGCCGAGGGCGCGGTTGTTGGCTGCCTGAAAAATGTCCTTGCTGGTAACGGTTTTCGATGCCGGCTGAAATACGCTAATGGAAGCGTTGGCACTCAGAAAGCGGCCTTCATTTACCACAAATACACTGTCGCTGCCTACCACAGGCGTGATTTTGTCTTTGTCCGGGTCGCAGGAAGCGAGGAAGAAAGCTGACAGGGGCAGCAAACCGGCCACAGCAGCCCGGCTAAATAGAGTGCGCTTGTACATGCTGTACATTAAAAGTGAAGTGAAGAAGAATGGAAATGTCGGTTAGTGCCAGGCAGCCCGCAGGCTAAGGGCGCCGCTGCGCGGCGGCATGGCGCGGGCGTCGTAGTTCTGGTAATCGGCGTTGCCAAGGTTGTAGCCTTGCAGCAGTGCAGTTAGCTGCCAGCGGCCCACGCTGAAACGGCGGCCCACGCTGCCGTTAAAAAGCAGGTAGGAAGGCAAATACTCCGTGGCCGAGGCGCTGGTGTAGCGAAATCCGGTGAAAGCGCCCGAAGCCATAAGCAGCCAGCCGTGCCAGTCGTGGTCGGTATGCAGCGAGGCGGCATGCAGGGGCACGTAGGGCAGTTGCACACCCACGGGGTCTTCGTCGGCCAAATAGCCACTCACCTTTTGGGCCTGGGTAAACGCATAGCCCGCGCCGGCCCGTAGTGTATAGCCGACCACCGGCTGCCACTGAGCCAGGGTACTGGCCTCCAGTCCTTGGGTACGCACCCGGCGCAAATTCCGCGGCGACCAAACCCCGTCGGCATTGGGTATCCACTGCACCCAGTCATCCACCAGCAGCCCGTAAGCACTGATGTCGGCCTGCAAGCTGAGTTTGCCCGTGGCCGTTAACAAGCCTTCGTAGTGCAGGCCGGATTCGCCGCCCATGCTGGTTTCGGGAATCAGGTTGGGGTTGCCGCCGGGGCGCCAGTACCGCTCGTTAAGCGTGGGGGCGCGGTAGCCGCGGGCGGTGCTGGCTTTCAGCCACAGCTGCTGGTGGGTGTTGCGCCATACTTCCCACTCGGCGCCAAAGGTGGGCGTTAATGGCGGCTGACGGTCGGGCAAAGCGGCCTGCCGGGCGTTCAGGGTAAGGCGTAAACGCGCCGTGGGGTCGTAGCGCAGCAGCGCGAAACCGGCGTAGCGTTGCTCTTCCACGCGGCCCCGGTAACCGTCTACGTGAGCCACGAAGTGCTGCGCCTCGGCGCCCAGGCGCAAACTCAGGTTCGGGCGCCACTGCACGGTGTGTTCCAGGTGGGCCTGCCGCACCGAGGCGCGCGAGTGACTGGTGCGCAGCTGGTCATTCTGGTAGTCGATTAGGTCACCAAACCACGCGGCGCGTACCGCCGTTTCGCTGCGCTGTGCCCGGTAGCGGTAGCCCAGTATCACGCGGCCGCTTTGGTCACGCTCGCGGGCGTGGTTGTTGGCCGCCCCAATCGAGGGCTGAATCTGGCGGTTGGCATCGGTGAACCACGCCGCCGCTGTTACCTCGCCGCGCTGGCCGGCCTGCACCGTTACATCCTGCTGAAAGCTGCTTTGCTGCAGGGCCGCGTTTTCCTGGCGGCGGCGCACCACCCCGGCAAACTCCCGGCTGGTGTAGTGGAAATCGTTGCGGGCTTCGCGGGTCATGAAGCTCGTGCGGGTGCTCACGCGGCCGTCGCGCTGGCTGCCGCTTACGCTCAGGGCGCGGGTGCCAAAGCTGCCGGCCTCCACCAGGCCGCTGACCTGTGTACCCGTCGGGGCCGTTTGCTCGCCTAACACCACCGCGCCGCCCAAAGCCCCGCTGCCGTATAGAGCCGCGGCCGGACCGTGCTGCACGTCAATCCTGCTCACGCCCGCCACCGGCAGCAAAGCCATATCGGCTTCGCCCAAGGTGGGAAAGTTGAGGGAGAAGCCGTGCCAAAGTACTGCCGTATGCCGCGCCGAGGTGCCCCGAATGGAAATGGAAGCCAACTGACCCGGGCCGTAGGTTTTCAGGTGCAGTGGCGTGCGGGCCGACAGCACATCGGCTACGGTGCCGCCCTGATAGGCCGCAAGAGCAGTAGAGTCGAGGGACGTGAAGCGGCTGCCGGCAGCATATTTGGCGGGCCGGGCTGCTTGTACCTGCACCGTGGGCAGCACGCGCCGCGCGGTATCGGCTAAAGCTTGGCTTGGGGTTTGAGCCCACGCCGAAACCGGAGCCAGCCCCAAGGCGCTGGCCGCCATAAGTACACGAAACCGCTGCAGCAGCGGCAATAACAATGCGTAACGCATCCGAACCAGATTTTTCGGTGGCCGAAAAATTCGGTTCAGAACCCCGCAGTGGCCTCAGCAGCGCACCTCAGAGCCGAGTCAGAATCAGGTAAGCCGGGCGTTGGCAGCTGCCAAAAGCCCAAAATGATCCATTCTCCGCCCGTCCTCCGCAGGCGCCGAACACTAAACTGGCATAGGCAGGTCTCCTGACTCGCTTCACGTTGGGCGGCCTTCCCATCCCTCGGGCTGCGCTCATTGCGGGAGCGGCCGTCGGCAGGACAGTGGCGGGTAGGGCCCGACGCTGGGTAATGAAGCTCACAGTTGCGGGGACAGCGGCCGAATTGCACGGCCTTCCCTTTTCAGCCGCGCCCCGCAATTGGGGGTTGGCCACCTATGTTAAGCGCAAAGATATGCACGGATTTACCGGATTAGCTGCGGCGGCTGCGTGCAAACCATATAATCAACGCAGAAGAAGCCACCTCCGAACACACCAGGCACGCTTCTGCGTAAACCTTCGCATGAAATTACCAGCTACCTTTTACCGTGGCTCCGACGTGGTAAGCATTGCCCGCGAGCTAATCGGTAAGTATTTGTTTACCAACATCGACGGCGTGTTAACCGGTGGCCGCGTGGTAGAAACCGAGGCTTATGCCCACATCAACGACCAAGCTTGCCACTCCCACCTCGGGCGTTTTACCAAGCGCACCCGGATCATGTACGAGCCGGGCGGTGTGGCTTATGTGTACCTGATTTACGGCCGCTACGCCCTTTTTAACATCATTACCAACGAAGCCGGCAAGGCCGATGCCGTGCTCATCCGGGGGCTTGAACCCGTGGAAGGAATAGCCGAAATGCAGTTGCGGCGCGGCCTCAGCACCGTATCGACCAAGCTTACGGCCGGCCCCGGGCTGCTCACGCAAGCCCTCGGGATTAATACCTCGCATTACGGAAACGATGTCACGGGTAACCTCATTTGGCTGGAAGACCGCGGCGACGCGGTGCCACCAGAGCAGATTCGGGCCAGTCCGCGGGTGGGTATTGACTACGCCGGCGCCGATGCTGCCCTGCCGTGGCGCTTTCGGCTGGAAGGCAGCAAGTGGACCAGTCCTGCGAAATAGCGAATGACCGGTAGACTCAAGCAGCTACCAGTCGTGCTGTTACCTATTCGTTGAAAAAAAGCCGCTCACAAACGAGCACAATCAGACGGTTGCGCAAATCGGTAGTGCCCAGCAGGTACAGCGTGCCGCCTTCGCGGATGCCGGTTTTGTAGCGGAAATCGGCTACCGAGTCGGGGAAATTGCGCGTGGTTACGTGGGCCCGCTGCTCGGGACCGAGGTGGGAGAGAAGCTCCTTCTTATCGTAGCGGCAATTGGCCAGGCAGCGAAAAACGCGGCCGGGAAAATCCGTACGCAGCGTGTCGGAGGTGTAAAGGTGGCTGTGCTGATGCAGCTTCAGCAGGTTGTAGCTCATACCGATGCTCTTGAACCCACCGGCTTTCAGTACGGCCACGTTAGGCTCGTAGATGTACTGCTGCGGCTCGGCGTAGCGCGGAATAGCGCGGGCTTCGCGGGTTTTGTTGAGCCGAAAGGATTGCTCCCGTCCGTCGCGCAGCAAATTCACCGTAAGCCGTTCGGGGTCGACGGCGGCCTCCGGGCCCAGCTTGTAGAGCACCTCTTTGCACTCGTTATCCACGGCCACTACCCACAGCCGGCGCACGTGCCCCAGTTCCTGAATGGCTTGCTCGATATCGAGCATGGGCGAAGTTTTCAGCAGTACGCGCCGGGCTTTGCGCAACAGCAGCGGCAGCAGGCGCAGCACATCCGGCTCGCAGTCGGTCAGGCGGAATATCTTTTTGTCGGCCTTGTCGCGACGGGCGGGGTCGAGGTAGATGTAGTCGAAATGCCCGTCGGGCTGAGCGCGCAGCCACGCGGCGGCATCGGCAGTGTGGCACTGCACATTGGTAATGCCGAGCACGGCCAGGTTATGCTCCACCACGGCCGCCAGCTGCGGATTGCGTTCCACGTAGTGGACTTCCGCGAAGCTGGCCGCGAAATGCGCGGCGTCTACCCCAAAACCGCCGGTTAAATCGGCCAGCCGCTGCCCGCTCACCAAGCCGGCTTTAAATGCCGCTGTGCGCGCCGACGAAGCCTGCTCGACAGACAACGTCGGCGGAAACACCAGCTCGGCATTATCGGCCCAGGTAGGCACCTTGGCCTTGGCCTTTTGGCGGGCCTGAATCTGGCGCACCAGTTCGGGTACGGGCAAATGCGGATAACGTCGGGCCTGCAGGGCCAGCGTAGCGGGGTCGTCGTGCAGGTGCTCGGCTACGTATTGCCGGGCCTCCGCCGACAGCGGAACATCCATCACAAGCAAGAAACGCGAAATTTCGCGAAGGAAATGGCAGGATTAGCGCAGCGACCAGCCCACCAACAGCTGCGGCCGACCCGTGGGGGCCGTTACGCCAAGCATGTTGGGCATGGCTCGATCTAAGCCCATACGGCGTGCCGCCGGTAAGGTGGCGTTATGGGCATCCACGGCGCGCTGCAGGTGGCGGTTGGTATTGCGCGTTATCAGCGCATTCGACAACAAGCTGCCTACGGCCAAACCAATGGCTATTTTTTGAGTCGTGTTGAAATATTGCCGCTCATCGCCAGCCAGCACTTGTTGGCTGTACAAGCCCGCAGCACCCAGAAAAACAAACCGCTCCCCCAGAAACAACCACTTTTGGCGGCGGTAGTTGTTTAAGCTCTCCAGCGCCTGTGCATCGTCAGAAACATACGGGCGCAAGCGCTGACCAAAGAAGCCGGCGCTTTGGAATTCCTGGCTGCTGCCGGTGGAGAACCAAAAATTCTTTTGTACACCGTTTAGTCCACGCTCGGCATCCTCAGGCGCCAAACGAATAAGAGTAGGTTGCTGGGGGGCAGCCGTTTGTGCCAATAACGGGGCAGAAAAGGCTAAAGACAGCGAAAACAACAAACCAGAACGAAGGCTAGCGCGCTGGACAACAACCGGGGTGGAGAGGGTCATGCTACAAATATAACAGTCGACAGATCAAGGAAAACATGCGCCTCCTTGTGAGCCGGCCAACAAAACATCGATACTTTACGTTCTCTGGCCACCCCAAGAGGTGTTCACCTAATTTCTCTCCTCCATGAATCACCCCCTGAAACGTTTTAGCCGCCTGTTTTTGATGGCAGCTCTGCCCGCCGCCGTGTTCACGGGTTGCGGTAACGACGACGATGATCCGGTAGCCCCTACGCCCGACCAAGGTAAAGTGCTGCTTTCACACGCCGCTGCTTCCGCCAATTTTCAGATAACAGCCTTGGTAAACGACCAGTCGGTAGGCCAGCTGACGTACGGACAAAGCACCAGTTACCTGAACGTTAACGCCGGTACACCCACGTTAAAAATTAATAACAGTGCCGGGCAAACGGCTGTTTCACAAGTCCTAACGGTAGCCAAAAATCAAAACTACTCGGTATTTGCCTACGCACCTACAGCCACTACCGCTGGTCTTTTGCCCGTCGTCGACGACCTGACGGCACCGGCCGCCGGTCAAGCCAAGGTGCGTGTGGTGCATTTGGCCCTGAACGCGCCCGCTACCGTTAAACTTTCGCAGCAAACTGTAGCCGGTGCCGTAGACATTCCGAACGTGTCGGCTACGTTTCCTGCTTCGGCAACCGCCACCACAGCTGCTTCTAACTTTGCATCAGTGCCGGCTGGTACTTACAACTTGCTAGTTACCAGTGGCTCGCCCTCGGTTACTGTAGTTGCCGTTGGCGACGGTAGCGGCACAGGCGCAAACGGTACAGCCACGGCTACGGCCACCAAAAATTACGAGGCTGGTAAAATTTACACCGTAGTAGTGCGGGGCATTTCCGGCAGCCTTGACCCCGCTCTGCAACCGCGGGCAACCGTTATTCAAAACAACTAAGTCCACTACGTCTGGCATGTAGACCAACGCCTGCTCCCAACCGGGGCAGGCGTTTTTGCTGGCGGCCCACTAACAAATTGGCTACCTTTGTAGTTGTATTGCGAAAATTCTAAGCTCATGGTAGAGACCAAGACCTACGTACCCTACAAGGTAAAAGACATTGCACTGGCCGAATGGGGCCGTAAGGAAATTCAGCTGGCCGAGGCTGAAATGCCGGGTCTGATGGCTCTGCGCAAGCAGTACGGTGCCAGCAAGCCCCTGAAGGGTGCCCGCGTTGCCGGCTGTCTGCACATGACGATCCAAACGGCGGTGCTCATCGAAACCCTCATTGAACTGGGTGCCGATGTTACGTGGTCGTCGTGCAACATCTTCTCGACTCAGGACCACGCTGCTGCGGCCATTGCGGCTGCTGGTATTCCGGTTTACGCCTGGAAAGGCATGAACGAAGAGGAATTCAACTGGTGCATCGAGCAGACGTTGTTCTTCGGTGAGGAGCGTCAGCCGCTGAACATGATTCTCGACGACGGCGGTGACCTGACCAACATGGTGCTGAACCAGTTCCCTGAGCTGGCCGCCGGCATCAAAGGCATTTCGGAAGAAACCACCACGGGCGTTCTGCGTCTGCTGGACCGCGTGAAAGCCGGCACATTGCCCATGCCCGCGTTCAACATCAACGACTCGGTTACTAAGTCGAAGTTCGATAACAAGTACGGCTGCAAAGAGTCGTGCGTAGACGCTATCCGCCGCGCCACCGACGTGATGATGGCCGGTAAAGTAGCAGTGGTAGCCGGCTACGGCGACGTAGGAAAAGGTACTGCAGCTTCGCTGCAAGGCGCTGGCGCCCGCGTAATCGTAACCGAAATCGACCCGATTTGCGCTCTGCAAGCCGCCATGGACGGTTTCGAGGTGAAGAAGATGGCCGACGCCGTGAAGCGCGCCGACATCGTGGTTACCGCTACCGGCAACTGCGACATCATCACCGAGCAACACTTCCGCAGCCTGAAGGACAAGGCCATCGTTTGCAACATCGGTCACTTCGATGATGAAATCGACATGGCTTGGCTGAACGGTAACTACGGCCACACCAAGGACACCATCAAGCCGCAGGTTGACCTGTACAACATCGACGGCAAGGAGGTTATCATTCTGGCCGAAGGTCGTTTGGTAAACCTGGGCTGCGCCACCGGCCACCCCTCGTTCGTAATGTCGAACTCGTTCACCAACCAAGTGCTGGCCCAGCTGGAGCTGTGGCAGAATGCGGCGCAGTACGAGAACAAAGTGTACACGCTGCCCAAGCACCTCGACGAAATGGTAGCCCGTCTGCACCTCGAGAAAATCGGCGTGGAGCTGGACGAGCTGAACGAGAAGCAGGCTTCCTACATTGGCGTAACGCCGGAAGGCCCCTTTAAGTCGGACTTGTACCGTTACTAAGCTGTTACAGCGTCAACTAGAAAGCCCCGCCTGATTCGTCAGGCGGGGCTTTTTATGTAGTAGACAACGGCGTCAAATGCAGCGTCTGGTGCTAATTACATACCTGCTTAAGCAAATCCTGGATATTTGTCTTCTCTATGCCCGTAGTTCCGCTTTCCGTCGTCATTATAACCTTCAACGAAGAAGCCAACATCGGCCGCTGCTTGGCTGCAATTGGCCACGTTACCGACGACGTAGTGGTAGTAGATTCCGGCTCCACCGACCGCACCGTTGCCATTTGCCAGGAGCACGGCGCCCGCGTGGTGCATCATCCTTTCGCGGGTTACGTGGCCCAAAAGAACTTCGCCACGGCCCAGGCTCGGCACCATCACGTGCTGCAGCTCGATGCCGATGAAGTGCTGACCGACGACCTGCGCGCCGAAATAGAGCAGTTAAAAGCCAACTGGCAGCACGCCGGCTACACCTTGCCGCGCCTCACCAATTATTGCGGCCAGTGGGTGCGCCACGGCGGCTGGTACCCCGACCGCAAGCTGCGCCTCTACGACCGGCGCCTTGGGGCCTGGCAAGGCCAGTTGCTGCACGAGCGGTACGAAGTGCAAGCCGGCCAGTCAGTAGGGCAGCTTACCGCCGACTTGCTCCATTATTCTTACCCCACCATCGAAAGCCACGTGCAGCAGCTGAATAAGTTTACCTCCATTGGGGCCGAAGAGTTGGTAACGCGCGGCAAACACGCCAGTTGGGGGCATTTATGGCTGAAGCCAGCCTGGAAATTCCTGCACCTATACTTGCTGCGCGGCGGCCTGCTCGACGGTTTTGCGGGCTTGAGCATCGCGGCGCTGTCGGCGTGGGGCGTATTCTTGAAATACGCCAAGCTGCGCGTACTAACCCGGAAAGCCGGCCAATGAAAAACTTCCTTGTAAGCCGCACCGACGCCATTGGTGACCTGGTGCTGACCCTGCCCTTATGCGGCTGGCTGAAGCAGCAGTTCCCCGGTTGTCGCGTGGTGTTGCTCGGCCGCGACTATACCCGCGCCGTGGCTGCAGCCTGTCCGGCCATCGACGTTTTCATCAGTGACGATGACCTGCAAAAGCTTCCCAAATTAGAACAGATAGCCGCTCTTCGTCGAGTTCAAGCCGATGTGGTGCTGCATGTATTTCCCAGCAAGCGGCTGGCATCCTTGGCCCAAAGGGCTGGCATACCGGTACGGATTGGTACCCGCAGCCGATGGTTTCATTGGTTCACCTGCAACAAGCTAGTTGCGCTCAGTCGACGTCATTCGCCGCTGCACGAAGCCCAGCTGAACATGCTATTGCTGCGTCCTTTGGGGCTCGTTGATGTGCCCGAATTAGTGGATTTAGTGCCCTTGGGACTTTTATTAGCCGACAATTCACTGCCTGATTCAGTTGCTGCCTTATTGGAACGAACCTCGCCTGGGCAGCTGAATATTATTCTGCACCCTCGTTCCCGAGGACACGGCCGTGAGTGGGGCCTCATACACTTTGGCGCACTAGCCCAAGCCCTGCACGCCCAAGGCCACCGCGTGCTCGTAACAGGTACCCAGGCCGAAGGCGACTCCATGCGCGACTGGCTCCACGAACACGCCCATGTGCTCGTTGATCTGACGGGCCAGCTTACTCTCCCGCAGTTTCTGGCATTTATCGGCTCAGCCGATGGGCTAGTGGCTTCCGGGACCGGTCCGTTGCACCTCGCCGCCGCCCTAAGGCGACATGCGTTGGGCCTGTTCCCGCCCATGCGGCCCATTCATCCGGGCCGCTGGGCACCGCTGGGGCTGCACGCTGAGTTTTTAGTGTTCGATAAGCCTGCATGCGACGATTGCCGCTCCAACGCTGCATCCTGCGCCTGCATTAAAGCCTTGCAGCCTGCAGCTGTATTAGCGCGCATAGCCGCTTGGGAGCCGTTACCTGCCGCTTACCTTTAAGGCAAACGTTTCTATTGAACTGAGTGAATTCAGGGACTGATTTACTTCGTCGTTGGTACCGCAATGGCAACTGGTCGCAGTACGGGTTGCTGGTGGCCTGCGTAGCCGGTGCACTAAGCCTCATGCTCACGGCGCGGGCGCTGGTGGCATTGGCACCCGTAACGGCAGTAATTGCGGCCTTGCTAAACCCCGGTTTGCGAAAGGCCCTGCCCCTGTGGCTGCGAAACCGTGGAGCTCAACGCCTGTTGGGTTTGTACCTGCTGCTGCCACTCACTTGGTGGCACACCCAGGATTGGCCGGTGTGGCGTCATGAAGTTTTTCGGCAGCTGCCGCTTATTGGTGTGCCGCTGGCTTTTGCCTTAGCGGTGCCGCTAAGCAGGCAACAACGCTTTGGTGTGGGGGCATTGTTCGTGGTAGGAAATGCGCTGCTTGGTCTGGCCACCGTGGGGAAGTACCTGCTGAATCCCGACGAGGCCCACCGACTCATCAACATCGGCCAGAACGTGGGCTCTGTCACGGGCGTTTTTCACATTCACTTCGGTCTGATGCTGGCTTTGTCCAGTTTTTTCGGCTTTAGCCTAAGTCAGGAACCGGTAGCCGGGCGGTTTGGTAAATGGGCGCTACTGGCTGCTGCTGGAGCCACTGCTGTTAGCCTACACTTGCTGGCTTACCGAACCGGGTTGCTGGCCTTTTACCTGGGGTTGGCCGCCACAACCATGGTCTTGCTGTTTCGACGGCCGGCCTGGGCCTTGGGGTTATTGGTTGCTGGCTTGTTATTGCCGCTTGTGGCCTATTACTCGTTCGAATCGGTGCGGCAGCGCTACCGGAGCACCAAGTATGATGTGGAGCAATTTTATCAGCAGCGCGACATCAACGATTTTTCTTTGGCCCGGCGCCTAGCTGCTTGGCAAACTGCCGGTGTGCTAATTCAGCAGAACCCGGTGCTGGGCATAGCTCCCGCCGATGTGCGCCAGGCCATGATGGATCAGTACTCGTGGCGCAACTACGGTCTGCGCCCCGAAAACCGCGTGATGATTCATAATCAGTACCTCCACTACTTCGTGGGAGGTGGCGTAGTGGGCTTTGCTGCTTGGTTGTGGGTACTCATTGGTCCGCTTTGGCAACCCGCCACCCGCCGAAATCCGTACGTAAGGCATTTCCTGCTCATATTCGGTGCCGCCGCCCTAGCCGATTCCCTCCTGGAGCTGCAAATCGGTTTCAACCTTTTTGTGTTCTTGTACGGATTTCTGGTAGTGGCTACCGAACGCCGTGCGCAAGCTCGCAGCGTAACCCAATGAGTAGTTCGTTTCGTTACATTTGCTTGCAAGGCACGTAAACCGGCCTTGACCGAACCCACCCTCTTATGAGTGACACTCCCGAACGGGTACCCAAACTGAGCAAGGAGGAAAAAGACCGCCGTTTCCAGGCCGAGCTGATGCCCGTGCTGGACTCGCTCTACAACTTTGCCTTCCGCCTCACCCTCGACGAGGACGACGCCAATGACCTCGTCCAGGAGACGTATTTGAAGGCATACCGCTTTTTCGAGTACTTCGAGCCGGGAACCAACGCCAAAGCGTGGCTGTTTCGCATCCTGAAAAATTCGTTTATCAACGACTTTCGGAAGAAAAGCAAGCAACCCGCCAAGGTCGACTACAGCGAGATTGAGGGCTACTACAACACCGAAGACGTGGACGCCGAAGGCGACGCGGGTTCTACCTCCGCCGATTTACGCCAGCAAGCAACTCGCGACCTGATCGGCGACGAAGTGGCCTCCGCGCTGAATTCGCTGCCCGTGGATTTCCGCACCGTTATCATCCTCTGCGACCTAGAAGGGTTTACCTACGAGGAAATGGCCAAAGTGCTCGATATTCCCATTGGTACGGTTCGCTCGCGCCTGCACCGGGCACGCAACTTTTTGAAAGAGAAGCTCGAGCGATACGCGAAAAAAATGGGCTACGGCAACGAATCCGACGAAGCCGGTGTTGACCTCCCAGACGACGAAGACGACATCTAAGCTTTAAACCCCTTCTCTCCCTTTTCTCCCCCGTACCGTTATGGCCGCAAAGTCTACTCCTAACCAACCTGGCGCCTCGGCCACCACAACCGCCCAAGGCGCCGACTGTGAGCGTGTGAATACGATTCTAGACCAAATCATCGTGGGGCAGGAGCCTAGCGTTGAAGACGAACATTACTTCGTTAACCACGCCGAAGATTGCTCGCCATGCTTCGATAGCATTGATAAACAGCGCGTCTTCGTCGACTTTGTGAACCAGTACGTAGGCCGTAAAGGCGTGCCTTCGGAACTCTCGTCCAAAATAATGGCGCGGGTGCAGGCCGAAAAGGTCTAATTTTGCCCCATGCAGGGGAAAATCATCGCCTTTTCGGCGCCTTCCGGCGCTGGCAAAACCACCATTGTCCACCGGCTCATGGAGCGCATTCCAGAGCTAAGCTTTTCTATTTCAGCCTGTACCCGCGACCGTCGCGGTCGGGCTGAAGTGAATGGCAAGGACTACTATTTCATTACGGTTCAGGAGTTTCAGGAGAAAATCCGCCACGACGAATTCGTGGAGTGGGAGGAAGTCTACGAAGGCTCTTACTACGGAACCCTGAAATCGGAAATCGAGCGAATCTGGGACAGCGGCAAGCACGCCATCCTCGATATCGACGTGAAAGGGGGCTTGTCGGTCAAGGAGTTTTACAAGGACCGGGCATTGTGCCTGTTCGTGAAGCCACCATCTATGGAAGTACTGGAGCAACGGCTTAAGTCGCGCGCCACCGATTCCGCGTCCAGCATTTCGGCCCGTCTTTATAAAGCCAACTTCGAGTTAACCTTCGAGGACCGCTTCGACGCCGTCATCGTGAACGACGACTTGGATGTGGCCACGGCGCAGGCCGAGAAGCTCGTACGGGACTTCATTTCGGCTGAGCCGGCCATTGTGTAAGCCGTATGGCCGCGCCTGATGCTCCGCAACGCGTCGGCTTGCTGTTCGGCTCATTCAACCCCGTCCATACCGGGCACCTGATTCTGGCAAACCACATGGCCACGCGTACCGATTTATCGGCCGTGTGGCTGGTGGTGTCGCCCCAGAGTCCATTCAAAGTAGGGGAGGAGTTATTGCCCGAAACGGCCCGCTTGGAATTGGTAGAGTTGGCCATAGCCGGCAACGACCGATTGCGTGCACTGGATGTGGAGTTTCATATGCCACGACCCAGCTACACCATCGATACCCTCGATGAGTTGCGCCGTCAGTATCCTGCCACTGAGTTTGTGCTGATAACTGGTGGCGACAACCTCGCGGGCCTACCGCGCTGGAAAGCTGCCGACCTTTTGCAGAAGGAATTCGATATCTACGTGTACCCTCGGCCTGGTTACGCAGTTGACATACCGCTTAATTGGTCGCGCGTGCGGGTATTAGAAGCGCCCCTGCTCGATATTTCAGCCACCTTTATCCGGCAAAGTATTGGAGCTGGCATGTCTATTCGCTACCTCGTGCCCGAGGCCGTAGAGCGAGAAATACAAGCACGAAGCTACTGGCAGCAGTAGATCAAATAGGTACACAAAAAAGCCCCGACTGTTAGCAGTCGGGGCTTTTTTGTATTCGAAATTGAAATCAGATAGTCATGATTTCCGACTCTTTCTTGCTCATCAGGCCGTCAATTTTCACGATGTAGCTGTCGGTGAACTTCTGCACCTTGGCTTCTGCATCTTTAATAGCGTCTTCCGGAGCTCCTTCTTTCAGCAGCTTGCGCAACGATTCGTTTACGTCCTTGCGAATGCCGCGAATACGGACCTTGCCGCCTTCCGATTCGTTTTTCACCTGCTTTACCAGGTCCCGGCGACGTTCCTCCGTCATCGGCGGCAGGTTCAGACGAATGGAATCAGCATCCATAATTGGGTTCAGACCCAGGTCGCTGTTCTTAATGGCTTTCGAAATTTCGCCAAGGACGTTTTTCTCCCAGGGCTTAATCACGAGTGAGCGGGCATCGGGAGCACCCACGTTAGCCACTTGGCTGATAGGAGTAGGGGTGCCGTAATAATCAACGCGCAGCGAGTCCAGCATAGCCGGTGAAGCTTTGCCTGCCCGAATGCGGCTGAGTTCGGTGCTGAAGTGCTGCAGCGCCTTTTCCATTGATTCTTCGGCGTCGCTTAGGAACAACTGAATTTCTTCGTCCATGTTGGGGCGGAAATGAGTTGGGGAATGTCGGTGTAAGTAACTAAAAGGGGTTAGGCTTGTTCAGCCGGCGACGCCGAAGCGCGCTTTAAATCGGGCTGCAGGGCACTTTGCTTGGGGTCGAGGCGGTGGGTTGCGTCGCCGTTCATGGTTACCAGGGTACCAATGGCCTCACCCTCCACAAGGCGCTGCAAATTGCCGCCTTTGTTCATGTCGAACACAATAATGGGCAGATTATTCTCCTTGCAGAGCGTAAATGCCGTCATGTCCATTACGTTCAGGTTCTTCTCCATTACCTCGTCGAAGGTAATCTGGGGGTAGCGCGTGGCCGTGGGGTCTTTCTCGGGGTCGGCGGTGTAAATGCCGTCCACGCGGGTGCCTTTTAGCACTACATCTGCTTCCACCTCAATAGCGCGCAGGGAAGCGGCTGAGTCGGTGGTGAAGTAGGGCGAGCCAATGCCCGCGCCGAAAATGACCACGCGGTTTTTCTCCAAGTGGCGTAGGGCCCGGCGGCGGATGTACGGCTCGCAAACGCGCTGAATGGTAACGCCCGACAGCAACCGCGTGGGTACGCCCAGCTTTTCCAAGGCGCTTTGCAGAGCCATGGAGTTGATGACCGTAGCCAGCATGCCCATGTAGTCGCCCTGCACGCGGTCTAGACCAAAGGCCTCGGCCTGTACGCCGCGGAAGATGTTGCCACCGCCAATTACAATGGCTACCTGCACGCCGGTTTGGGCTACGGTGCGAATTTCTTCGGCGTATTGCATCAGGCGCTCGGCATCGATGCCATACTGCTGCTTACCCATCAGGGCCTCGCCGCTCAGCTTCAGCAGAATTCGGTTGTATTTCAACGGTCTGGGATTGAGTTATGACTTACCTACGGGTATTTCAAGCAGCGTAACTGCTCAAACACCGCGCACTTACGCGAACAGTACCAGAATCTGGCCTTTGGTCACGTTGTCGCGCATCGACACCTTTACGGCGCTAACCACTCCGTCGCCGGGAGCTTTGATGATGTTCTCCATTTTCATGGCTTCCAGCACCAACAACGGGTCGCCTTTTTGCACCGCTTGGCCCGGTGCCACCCGAATGTCTACGATGAGACCGGGCATGGGGGCTTTTACTTCGTTGATCTTGTTGCTGGCGGCTTGGCTCATACCCAATTTGTCGAGCAACAAGTCGAAGCGGTCCTTGGCCTGAACCTCAAAACGACGGCCATCGAGCTTAAGCTGAACCGTTTTTGTGGTGGCGTTAATATCTACTACCTCAACGGGGTAGGAGCGGTTTTGCCAGAGCAAGTGGTAACGGCCGTTACCTAGTTCTACCAAATCCCAGCTAAACGGCTGCCCGTTCACAGTAATCTGATCGGGACGGTAATCGACGTCCCAAACGGAATCGGGGCCAGTGCGGACCTGTAGCATGCGGGCAGGAAATAGGGGTGAAGCGGAGGCGGAAAAGGGCTTAAAGATAGGCGGAATCTGAAATTATTCCCGAACTTCAAGCCCAGATTACCCCAATACCCTACCCATGAGATATGCGGCCCTCGGTGCCCTCTTTTGGGCTATTGCCTTGCCCTTTAACCTGCTAGGCCAGCCCACCAAGTCGGCGCCGAAAAAAAGCGGTGCCCGTAAAGCACCTACCACCGAACCCGCGCCGGCCGCGCAGATTTCGCCGCAATCGGTGCTAATCGTGCCCAACTGGCTCCCTCAAACCCATCCGGTACAGCCCGCGGCTACTATTCTCCACGACCTCGTGGATACCAAGCTCGACGTGAAATTCGACTGGGCCAAGCAGTGGCTGCTAGGCACGGCCACGCTCACTGTGCGCCCACACTTTTACCCGCAGACTCAACTCGTACTCGATGCCAAAGGCTTCGACGTGAAGTCGGTAAAGCTGCTCACTGGCACGAAGGAGAAAAACCTCAACTACCAATACGACAAGCGCCGCCTCAACATTGCGTTGGATCGGGCTTACACCCGCACCGAGCCTTATCAAGTGCGCATTCAGTACGTGGCTAAGCCTAACGAGCTGGCCGCTGGTGGTAGCGCCGCCATTACTTCCGATAAAGGCCTGTACTTTATCAATCCGCTGGGCACCGATAAAAATAAACCCAAGCAGATCTGGACGCAGGGCGAGACGGAAGCCAGTTCCTGCTGGTTCCCCACCATCGACCGGCCCAACCAGCGCATGACGCAGGAAATTAGCATGACCGTGGAGCAGCAGTACAAAACGCTCTCGAACGGTTTGCTGGTCAATTCCAAAAAGAACAACGACGGTACCCGTACCGACACCTGGAAGCTTAGCCAGCCGCATGCGCCCTATCTGGCCATGATGGCCGTAGGCGACTACGCCGTGATAAACGACACGTGGCGCGGTAAGGCGGTCGATTATTACGTAGAGCCCAAATACGCGGCTTCGGCCAAAGCGGTGTTTGGTCGCACACCCGAAATGATGGAGTACTTCTCCAAGAAGCTGGGCGTCGATTACCCATGGGAGAAGTATGCGCAGGTAGCCGTCCGCGACTACGTATCGGGGGCCATGGAGAATACTACCGCTACTGTGCACGGCGAAAATGTGCAAATGACCCGCCGCGAGTTGATCGATGAAAACCGCGACGAGGTCATTGCCCACGAGCTGTTTCACCAATGGTTCGGCGACTATGTAACCACCGAATCATGGTCGAATCTGCCCCTCAACGAGTCCTTCGCCGATTACTCCGAATATCTCTGGACCGAATTCAAATACGGCCGCGAAGCCGCCGACTTGCTGGGTCTGAAAAAAGCCGGCTATTATTTCGAGGAAGCCCAAGGCAAACGTGAGCCCCTGATTCGGTACCGCTATGCCAGCCAGGAAGACATGTTCGACCGTCACTCTTACGAGAAGGGTGGTCGGGTACTACACATGCTGCGCACGCTCATCGGCGATGATGCCTTCTTTACAGCGCTTAACCGTTACCTCACCCTGCACAAATACTCGGCCGTAGAAATAGATGAGCTACGCATGGCATTCGAGGACGTAACCGGGGAAGATCTGAAGTGGTTTTTCGACCAGTGGTTTCTCCAGCGTGGGCACCCGGAACTGGCCGTTTCCCATTCCTACGCCGATAGCAAGGTGACGTTGCGCGTGGTACAAAAGCAGGACACGCTCTACCAGCCCGTATACCGCCTGCCGGTGGTGGTTACCACCTGGAACAACAACCAGCCCACCGACCACCGCATTGTAGTAACCAAAGCCAATCAAACGTTTCAGCTGCCCGTTAATCAAAAGCCCAGCCTCGTGCAGTTTGATTCGGAAAAGATGTTGCTGGCTAATCTGGAAGAGTCCAAAACACAGGATGAACAGCTTTACCAGTACTATCACGCTAAAAACGTATTGTCGAAGCTGCAGGTCATTGAGGAGCTAAAGCCCAAGGTTGGCGACTTAGCCGTAAGCGGTATGTTGCGCAGTGCCCTTAATGATAATTTCTGGGGAGTACGGCGCGCTGCGAGCGAAGCATTACGCCGCTACAAAGGCCCCGAAGGTGGTGCCATCCGCAAAGAACTGCAGCGTGTGGCAATTTCGGACAAGGACAGTCGGGTACGGAGTTCGGCGTTGCTGGCATTAGCAACGTTTCCAAACGAAGATTTTAGCGAGGTATACGCCAAAGCACTTGCCGATAGCTCGTACTTGGTAATGGGTGCTGCCATCAAGTCGTTGGCCAAAGTCCCGACTCTGGCCACACGAGAGAAGATCAATACCCTTCAGGGAGAAACCAATCCAGCTATTGTTACCGCGCTTTCTGGCTACTACGCCTTAAACGGTACCGCCGATCAGTACCAGTGGTACCTGCAACGCCTTGACGACAGCAACGGCACGGAGCTTTACCAGCTGGCCCAGGATTTTGGCACGTTCATGCTCCGAATGCCAGCCGTAGAGCGCGACAAAGGAGTGAAAAAACTGGAGGCCATGGCCCGTACCCATCCTGAGTATTATGTGCGCCTCGGGTCTTATCACGGCCTGCGAACCTTATCTGAAAACATGCCTAACCTCAAAACTACCTTGGTTGACATTCGCGGTAAGGAAAAAGATGAGCGCCTCATCGGCATATATAACCTGCTGCAATAAAGCCCACTGAGTAGAGAATGGCTGAAGCGAAGCGGGGCAGGCGGAAAAAATAAATGCATGTTTTTGCGTCATAGCTTGACTTGCATCGGAAACCCCCTAATTTTGCGTCTCCATTCACCAGCCGAGTCGCCGAAAGCAGCGGAATGAATGGAAAAACAACCTTGGCATCCGGCCTTGGTTAATCAAACGGGGGGATTCCAGAGTGGCCAAATGGATCAGACTGTAAATCTGCTGTCTTCGGACTTCGGAGGTTCGAATCCTCCTCCCCCCACACCCTTTTCTTGTCAATGCCCTTTTACGCGGGAGTAGCTCAGTTGGTAGAGCGGCAGCCTTCCAAGCTGCAGGTCGCGGGTTCGAACCTCGTCTCCCGCTCTAGTGGCTTCCACTTTCGCACGAAGGCATTGACTTGAAATAACCAGCCGTTGTAGCTCAGGGGTAGAGCACTTCCTTGGTAAGGAAGAGGTCCGGGGTTCAAATCCCCGCAACGGCTCAGAGTGAACCCAACGGGGCAGCGCGCCTGTCGCCGTGTGGCCTTCTGCAAGCGACGTGCAGCGTTTCCCTAGCGGGAGTCTGCGTTTCGCTTTCTTGCAGTATCAGCGCGTTTCTCTTTTTCCTCAAAATTTCTTCCCAATCTCTTTACAATGGCTAAAGAAAATTTTGACCGTTCCAAGCCGCACGTAAACATCGGCACGATCGGTCACGTGGACCACGGCAAAACGACCCTGACCGCTGCCATCACCACGGTGTTGGCTAACAAAGGTCTGGCCGCTAAGCGTGACTTCTCTTCGATCGACAACGCGCCCGAGGAAAAAGAGCGCGGCATTACGATCAACACGGCTCACGTTGAGTACGCTACCGAAAACCGTCACTACGCTCACGTTGACTGCCCTGGTCACGCTGACTACGTAAAGAACATGGTTACTGGTGCTGCTCAGATGGACGGCGCTATCCTCGTGGTAGCTGCTACCGACGGCCCAATGCCCCAGACGCGTGAGCACATCCTGTTGGCCCGCCAGGTAGGCGTTCCGCAGCTGGTAGTGTTCATGAACAAGGTGGACATGGTTGACGACCCCGAGCTGCTCGAACTCGTTGAGATGGAAATCCGCGAGTTGCTCTCGTTCTACAACTTCGACGGCGACAACATTCCAGTTATCCAAGGCTCGGCTCTGGGTGGTCTGAATGGCGACGCTACTTGGGTTCCCAAGATCGAAGAGCTGATGGCTGCAGTGGACTCGTTTATTCCGATTCCTCCCCGCTTGACCGATCTGCCCTTCCTGATGCCCGTAGAGGACGTGTTCTCTATCACGGGTCGTGGAACGGTTGCTACTGGCCGTATCGAGCGTGGTATCATTAACTCGGGTGAGCAGGTTGAAATCCTGGGCATGGGTGCTGAAAACCTCAAGTCGGTTGTAACCGGTGTTGAGATGTTCCGCAAAATCCTTGACCGTGGCGAAGCTGGTGACAACGTAGGTCTGTTGCTCCGTGGCATCGAAAAAGAAGCCATCCGTCGTGGTATGGTTATCTGCAAGCCCGGCTCGGTAACTCCCCACAAAAAGTTCAAGGCTGAGGTTTACGTTCTCTCTAAAGAGGAAGGTGGCCGTCACACGCCGTTCTTCAATAACTACCGTCCGCAGTTCTACTTCCGCACCACCGACGTAACCGGCATCATCTCGCTGGCCGAAGGTGTGGAAATGGTAATGCCTGGCGACAACGTGACCATCACGGTGGAGCTGATCAGCTCGGTAGCTATGGAAAAAGGCCTGCGTTTCGCTATCCGCGAAGGTGGCCGTACGGTAGGTGCCGGTCAGGTAACCGAAATCCTCGACTAATTACCGCTGGATCAATACAATCCGCCCCCGATTTTTTCGGGGGCGGATTTGTTTTGTATAAACAGTTCCCTACATTTGCAGTCCCGTTCAAACCCGGTTTGAATTGGAGCGCTTACACGGGCGTAGTTCAAGGGTAGAATAGAGGTCTCCAAAACCTTTGATGGGAGTTCGAATCTCTCCGCCCGTGCTAATTTCTTTTAGGTGGTTGCACTCGCAACTGCTGCTTTTGCCTAATCCGTCAACCGGCACATCAATCATGGACAAGCTGACGAAATACTTCCGCGACACCGTCGAGGAGATGCGCTACAAGACTACGTGGCCCACTTTCGACGAATTGCAGAAGAGTGCCGGTCTGGTGCTTATCGGTTCGCTGGTCTTTGCCGCCGTCGTTGGTGTCATGGACATTACGTTTGAGTCGCTGCTGAAGGCGTTCTACAACTCGTTCCGCTAGTCCCAGCCAGTAAGTTTAATACGATGGGAGAATTGAAGTGGTACGTGGTACGCTCGGTGAGCGGACAAGAGAAGAAAGCCAAGCAGTACCTCGAAACCGAGATTCACCGCCATGGCCTCGATGAGTTGGTGCCGCAGGTATTGATTCCGGCCGAGAAGGTATACGAGATGCGCAATGGTAAGAAACGGGTGCGCGAGCGTAGCTTCTTTCCTGGATACATTCTGATTCACGCCGACCTGACGCATGGTGAAGTAGACCACATTATCACCAGCACGCCTGGTGTATTGGGTTTCCTCAGCGACAAGGAAGGCAAAACCGCCAACACCAAGCCCGTGCCGCTGCGCATGAGCGAAGTGAACCGCATCCTCGGTATCGTGGATGAAACGGAAGAGCAGACTGCCACGCTGGAGGTGCCTTTCGTGGTGAACGAAACGGTGAAGGTTATTGACGGTCCGTTCAACGGTTTCTCAGGTACTGTAAACGAAGTATTCGAGGAGCGTAAGAAGCTGAACGTGATTGTTAAGATTTTCGGCCGTGCCCAGCCAGTAGAACTGAGCTACACGCAGGTCGAGAAGGAAGTCTAGAACACACTGTTACAAGTACGGCCGCTGGTCATCTGCTCCAGATCTGCGGTTGCTTCCATAGGAGCATTTTCAAACCGGCATTAGGCGCCACCTAGTGCCGACCTTTAACCAACCCAAATGGCCAAGGAAATCAGAGGTTACCTGAAACTTCAGGTAAAGGGAGGCGCGGCTAACCCTGCCCCGCCGATTGGACCTGCGCTTGGATCAAAAGGCTTGAACATCATGGAATTCTGCAAGCAGTTCAACGCTCGCACCCAGGATAAAGCCGGCCAAGTGTTACCTGTTCTCATCACCATGTACACTGACAAGTCGTTTGACTTTGTCATCAAGACGCCGCCCGCGCCGATCCTGCTCATGGAAGCAGCGAAACTGCAAAGCGGCTCGAAAGAGCCCAACCGTAACAAAGTTGGCTCGGTGACCTGGGACCAAGTCCGCCAAATTGCCGAAACGAAAATGCCCGACTTGAACGCTTTCAAGATCGAGTCGGCCATGAGCCTCGTAGCTGGCACCGCTCGCAGCATGGGCATCACCATTACGGGCGAAAGCCCCCTCACCAAGTAATCGGCTACGACCATGGCAAAAGTGAGCAAAAAGCGCAAGGAAGCCCTTGCCAAGTTTGACCTAACGGAAGTACGTTCGTTGCAGGATGCCGCCAAAGTGGTAAAGGAAATCACCTTCACCAAGTTTGACGCTTCTGTTGACATCGATGTACGCCTAGGTGTTGACCCCCGTAAAGCCGACCAGATGGTTCGTGGCGTAGCTACGCTGCCCCACGGTACCGGTAAAACGGTTCGCGTTCTGGCCCTCGTTACTCCGGACAAAGAAGCCGAAGCAACGGCTGCTGGTGCCGATTTCGTAGGTCTGGACGACTACATCGCCAAGATCGAGAAAGGCTGGACCGACATCGACGTAATCATCACGATGCCGGCCGTAATGGCTAAAGTAGGCCGCTTGGGCCGCGTGTTGGGCCCCCGTGGTCTGATGCCGAATCCGAAGTCGGGCACTGTAACCACGGACGTAGCCAAGGCTGTGCAGGAAGTGAAGGCTGGTAAAATCGACTTCAAAGTTGACAAAACCGGTATCATTCACACCTCGGTTGGCAAGGTGTCTTTCGGCGAGGACAAACTCGCTGAAAACGCACTGGAACTGATCCAGACCCTGCAGCGCCTGAAGCCTTCGTCGGCCAAGGGCACATACATCAAGAGCATCACGCTCTCGAGCACGATGAGCCCGGGCGTACCGGTTGATACTTCGGTTAATTCCGCCAAATAATAACGCGCCTGATCATGACGAAGGAAGAAAAATATGCCCTCGTAGATGAGCTGGCCGAGAAGTTCGGCGAATACAGCTTCTTCTACCTCACGGATGCCTCGGGCATGACCGTGGCGAAGATCAACGAATTCCGTCGCCTGTGCTACACGCGCGGCATGGAATACAAGGTTTACAAAAACACCCTAATCCGCAAAGCGCTGGACCGCCTCTCGGGCGACACCGCTGAGCTGGATGCAGCACTAAAAGGCCAGTCGGGCATCCTGTTCTCGAAAGAGTCGGGCTCGGCTCCTGCCAAGCTGTTGAAGGATTTTTACAAGTCGCAGAACTACGGTAAGAACGTAGTGCCGAAGCCGGTGCTGAAAGGCGCTTACCTCGATAGCGACCTGTTCGTTGGTGCCAACCAGCTGGAAACACTGGCCACCATCAAAGGCAAGCAGGAACTCATCGGTGAAATCATCGGTCTGCTCCAGTCGCCCGCCAAAAACGTTATCGGTGCTCTGCAGAGCGGCGGCAACAAGCTGGCTGGCATCCTCAAAACCCTTTCGGAAAAAGAAGAGGCCGCAGGCTAACCGCTGCTCTCTTTTATTCATTCAATCGTTTTCAACAACACCCCCAAATTTTTTTGCAAAATGGCAGATTTGAAAGCATTTGCAGAGCAGCTCGTTAGCCTGACCGTTAAAGAAGTTAACGAACTGGCTACTATCCTGAAGGACGAGTACGGCATCGAGCCGGCAGCTGCTGCTCCGGTAATGATGGCTGGTGGCGGCGCTGGCGCTGCTGCTGAAGCTCCTGAGGAGAAGACTTCGTTCGACGTAATCCTGAAGTCGGCTGGTGCTCAGAAACTGGCTGTAGTTAAGCTGGTGAAAGACCTGACCGGCCTCGGCCTGAAGGAAGCCAAAGAACTGGTTGACGGCGCTCCGAAGCCCCTGAAAGAAGGTGTTGCTAAAGACGAGGCTGAAGGCCTGAAGAAGCAGCTGGAAGAAGCTGGTGCTGAAGTAGAGGTTAAGTAATTACCCTCCCACCCACCTGCTTCATCGGACGGACGCAACGGTTACCGGTGACTCAACAGTCAGCCGGTTCCGTTTCAACCCCGCCCAACAAGCATGGAGAAGGCCTGGCAACTAAGTCAGGTCTTTTCCTGTTTGTAGCCTACAAACTTTGCTGAACGCGGTTTCCACGCCCTTAGGGGCGTTTTCGCGCGTCTACGCGTAGAAGCTACGCAAAGTTTGCAGAGTACCACCCTTTGTCATTTTAACCCCCTTACACGTTGGCTACACGCAAGAAAACGGCTTCGGCCGAGGAGCGGATCAACTTCGCCAAGATTAAGAAGGTTATTGAGTATCCGGATTTCTTGGACGTACAGTTGCAGTCGTTCCAGGATTTCTTCCAGCTCGAGACGGCCGCCGAGAATCGTACGGATGAAGGTTTGTTTAAGGTGTTTGCCGAGAACTTTCCGATTTCGGACTCCCGCGAAAACTTCGTGCTGCAGTTCATGGATTACCACGTGGATCCGCCCAAGTACTCGGTTGACGAGTGCATTGACCGCGGCTTGACGTACTCGGTACCCCTGAAGGCGAAACTGCGCCTGCTGTGCAACGACGCCGACAACGAGGACTTTGAAACCATCGAGCAGGAAGTGTTCCTCGGGAACATTCCCTACATGACGGAGAAGGGTTCGTTCGTCATCAACGGCGCTGAGCGCGTTATCGTATCGCAGCTGCACCGTTCGCCGGGCGTGTTCTTTGCCCAGAGCAAGCACACCAACGGCACGAAGCTGTATTCGGCCCGTATTATCCCGTTCAAGGGTTCGTGGATTGAGTTTGCCACGGACGTGAACAACGTGATGTACGCGTACATTGACCGTAAGAAGAAATTCCCGGTTACGACGCTGCTTCGCGCCATCGGCTACGGTACCGACAAAGACATTCTCGACCTGTTCGGACTGTCGGAGGAGGTGAAAGCCGACAAGAAAACACTCAAGAAAGTAGTTGGCCGCAAGCTGGCTGCCCGTGTACTACGCACTTGGACGGAAGACTTCGTGGACGAGGACACCGGTGAAGTGGTATCCATCGACCGTAACGAAGTGCTGCTGGAGCGTGACTCCGCCGTGGAGGACAGCGACATCGACACCATCGTGGATTCGGGGGTTAAGTCGATTATCCTGCACCGCGAAAACGTTAACATCGCCGACTTCGCTATCATCTACAACACGCTTCAGAAAGACAACTCCAACTCGGAGAAGGAAGCCGTGGAGCAGATTTACCGCCAGCTCCGTAACACGGAAGCGCCGGACGAAGAAACCGCGCGTGACATCATTCAGAAGTTGTTCTTCTCGGATAAGCGTTACGACTTGGGCGACGTTGGCCGTTACCGGATCAACAAGAAGCTCGGCCTTGACAAGAACTGGGAAGCTCGCGTACTGACCAACGAGGACATTGTTCTCATTGTGAAGTACCTGATCGGCCTGATCAACTCGAAGGCAGTAGTCGATGACATTGACCACTTGTCGAATCGCCGTGTACGCACGGTGGGCGAGCAGCTGTACGCCCAGTTTGGCGTAGGTCTGGCTCGTATGGCGCGTACCATCAAGGAACGCATGAATGTGCGCGACAACGAGGACTTCAAGCCCGTTGACCTGATCAATGCCCGTACGCTGTCGTCGGTAATCAACTCGTTCTTCGGCACCAACCAGTTGTCGCAGTTCATGGACCAAACCAACCCGCTGGCCGAGGTGACGCACAAGCGTCGCGTATCGGCACTGGGGCCAGGAGGTCTATCGCGCGAGCGTGCTGGTTTCGAAGTACGTGACGTTCACTACACGCACTACGGCCGCCTTTGCACCATTGAAACGCCGGAAGGACCGAACATTGGTCTGATTTCGTCGCTGTGCGTGCACGCCCGCGTTAACTCGATGGGCTTCATTGAAACGCCCTACCGCACCGTGCAGAACGGAACGGTTGACATGAGCGAGAACGTGAAGTACCTGACAGCCGAAGAGGAAGATACCCACCACATTGCGCAGGCTAACGCCCGTCTCGATGACAATGGTAACTTCCTGTCGGACCGCGTAAAAGGTCGTTTCGAAGGTGACTTCCCGGTAGTAGAGCCAGCCGAGTACACCTATATGGACATTGCACCGAACCAGATTGTGTCGGTGGCTGCCTCGATGATTCCGTTCCTGGAGCACGACGACGCCAACCGCGCCCTGATGGGCTCGAACATGCAGCGTCAGGCGGTTCCATTGCTGCGTCCGCAGGCTCCGATTGTAGGTACCGGCCTCGAAGGTCGTGTAGCTATTGACTCGCGCGCCTTGGTAGTAGCAGAGGGCCCCGGCACCATCGATTACGTGGATGCCAACAAGATCATCGTGAAGTACGACCTCTCGGCCGAAGACATCCTCGTGAGCTTCGACGCCGAGCGCGTAACCTACGATCTGATCAAATTCCGTCGTACCAACCAGGATACCTGCATTAACCTGAGCCCCATCGTGAAGCGCGGTGACCGGGTTGAGAAGGGCCAGCCGTTGTGCGAAGGCTACGCCACCGAAGGCGGTGAGCTAGCCTTGGGTCGTAACATGCAGGTGGCATTTATGCCATGGCAGGGTTACAACTTCGAGGATGCCATCGTGATTTCGGAGAAGGTTGTGCGCGACGACATCTTCACTTCGATTCACATCGAAGAGTTCGAGCTGGAAGTACGCGAAACCAAGCGCGGCGAAGAGGAACTGACCTCGGAAATTCCGAACGTAAGCGAGGAAGCCGTGCGCAACCTCGACGAGAACGGTATCATCCGCATCGGTGCTGAAGTACGCGAAGGCGACATTCTGATCGGTAAAATCACGCCGAAGGGCGAGACCGACCCGACTCCGGAAGAGAAGCTGCTGCGTGCCATCTTCGGCGACAAAGCCGGCGACGTGAAAGATGCCTCGCTTAAGGCGCCGCCCTCCTTGCAGGGTGTCGTAATTGAGACGAAGCTGTTTGCACGTCCTAAGAAGGACAAAAACCTCCGGGCGAAGTCGAAGCGCGAAGTAGAGGAGCTGAAGGACCGTTACGCGGCCGAGCTGCGCGGCGTGAAAACCGTGATGGTAGAGAAGCTGGTGCAACTGCTCGAAGGCAAAACTTCGCAAGGGTTGAAGCACCGTTTCGGCGACGAAATCCTGAGCAAGGGTGTGAAATTCGGGAAGAAGAACATCACGGAAGCGTTGTTCCCCGACAAAAACCCTTACAAGGACGAGAGCAACTACGCCGTACCAGAGGAGGTTAACATGTTCAAGGACTTGATCCTTGAAGGTTGGACCGCCGACGAGAAGGTGAACAGCATGGTTGTGGAATTGGTGAAGAATTACACCAAGCGCCGCAACATTGTAACGGCTCGTTTCAAGCGCGACCGTTTCACGCTGGAAGTAGGCGACGAACTACCCGCGGGCATCGTACAGCTGGCTAAAGTGTACATCGCCAAGAAGCGCAAGCTGAAGGTGGGTGACAAGATGGCCGGCCGTCACGGTAACAAAGGGGTGGTAGCCCGCATCGTACGCGATGAGGACATGCCCTTCCTGCCCGACGGCACGCCGATGGACATCGTGCTGAACCCGCTGGGTGTACCGAGCCGCATGAACATCGGTCAGATCTACGAAACGGTACTCGGCTGGGCTGGTCTCAAACTGGGCCGTAAGTACTCGACGCCGATTTTCGACGGTGGTACCGAAGAAGAAGTAGCCAAGGAACTGACCGAAGCAGGCTTGCCGGATTGGGGTCGTGCGTACCTGCACGACGGCCTTTCGGGTGACCGTTTCGACCAGCCGGTAACCGTGGGTGTGATTTACATGCTCAAACTCGGTCACTTGGTCGACGACAAAATGCACGCCCGTTCCATCGGTCCGTACTCGCTCATTACGCAGCAGCCGCTGGGTGGTAAAGCGCAGTTCGGTGGTCAGCGCTTCGGCGAAATGGAAGTGTGGGCTTTGGAAGCCTTCGGTGCTTCGAACATCCTGCAGGAAATCCTGACGGTGAAATCGGACGACGTGGTAGGCCGTGCCAAAGCGTACGAAGCCATTGTAAAAGGCGACGTGTTGCCCAAGCCGAATATCCCTGAGTCGTTCAACGTGCTCATTCACGAGCTGCGTGGTCTGGCCCTGGAAATCACGCTGGATTAAGTAAGCTGCAAAGGAATGGTTGCTGGTGCTTTGGTGCCGGCAACCATTTCGCGCATAGTGCGAACGGCTTCGCGACATGCTTTTCGGATGTTGTTCCGAGATAAGGTCAGGACAACACAAACCGTCTGGAAAGTCATCAACAAGCCACTCGAAGGCAGTCAACCGGACTCCATCCTCAGACCCGATAAAACCTACTGCGCGGCGTACCTATCCGACCCGCAGAGCACTTTTACGTGAGTCGAGCTGTTCTCTCTTTCTGCGGTCATGCCATCGGCACTAAGCGGAAAGACAGGCAGTGAATAGCAACAAGCTAACAGCTTAACAAACAAGCAACATGGCGTTTGCAAAAACCAAGAAGTTAGTGCAGGACTTCTCGAAAGTCACTATCTCGCTCGCCTCGCCGGAAGCTATTCTGGAGCGGTCGAACGGCGAAGTGGTGAAGCCCGAGACGATCAACTACCGGACGTACAAGCCCGAAATGGGCGGTCTGTTCTGTGAGCGGATCTTCGGGCCGGTGAAGGACTGGGAGTGCCACTGCGGCAAATACAAGCGCATTCGTTACAAGGGCATCATCTGCGACCGTTGCGGCGTGGAGGTGACCGAGAAGAAAGTGCGCCGCGAGCGGATGGGTCACATCGAACTGGTGGTACCCGTTGCGCACATTTGGTACTTCAAGTCGCTGCCGAATAAAATTGGCTACCTGCTGGGTATGCCCACCAAGAAGCTCGACCAGATCATCTACTACGAACGTTACGTGGTAGTGCAGCCGGGCGTATTGGAAACGGAAGGCGTACAGCAGTACGACTTCTTGACCGAAGACGAATACCTGGACATCATCGACAAGCTCCCCCGCGAGAACCAGATGTTGCCCAACGAAGACCCGCAGAAGTTCATCGCCCGCATGGGTGCCGACGCATTGTACATGCTGCTCGAGCGCCTGAACCTGGACGAGTTGAGCTACTCGCTGCGTGACTCTGCCGCCCACGAAACCTCGCAGCAGCGTAAGGCTGAGGCGTTGAAGCGTCTGCGCGTGGTAGAAGCGTTCCGCGAAGCCAACACCCGCGTGGAAAACCGCCCCGAGTGGATGGTAATCCGCATGGTGCCGGTTATTCCGCCGGAATTGCGTCCGCTCGTGCCCCTGGACGGTGGCCGTTTCGCTACCTCCGACTTGAACGACCTGTACCGCCGCGTAATCATCCGCAACAACCGCCTCAAGCGCCTGATTGAAATCAAGGCGCCGGAGGTGATTCTGCGAAACGAGAAGCGCATGTTGCAGGAAGCTGTGGATTCGCTCTTCGATAACTCGCGTAAGGTGAATGCCGTGCGTGCCGAAGGCAACCGCGCCCTGAAGTCGCTGTCCGATATGCTGAAAGGCAAGCAGGGCCGCTTCCGTCAGAACCTGCTCGGTAAGCGTGTCGACTACTCGGGCCGTTCGGTTATCGTGGTAGGTCCGGAGCTGAAGCTGCACGAGTGCGGTCTGCCCAAGAACATGGCGGCCGAGCTGTTCAAACCCTTCATCATCCGTAAGCTCATCGAGCGCGGCATCGTGAAAACGGTGAAGTCGGCCAAGAAAATCGTGGACCGCAAGGACGCCGTGGTATGGGATATCCTTGAGAACGTACTCAAGGGTCACCCCGTACTGCTCAACCGTGCTCCTACGTTGCACCGTTTGGGCATCCAGGCGTTCCAGCCGCGTCTCATCGAGGGCAAAGCTATTCAGCTGCACCCGCTGGTGTGTACCGCCTTCAACGCTGACTTTGACGGTGACCAGATGGCTGTGCACGTGCCCCTGGGCCCGGCTGCCGTTCTGGAAGCCTCCATGCTCATGTTGGCCTCGCACAACATCCTGAACCCGGCCAACGGCGCGCCCATCGCGGTACCGTCGCAGGACATGGTTCTGGGCTTGTACTACGTGACCAAAGGCAAGCGCAGCACCGAAACCGAGAAGATTCAAGGCGAAGGCATGACGTTCTACTCCGCGGAGGAAGTTGTTATTGCCATCAACGAGAAGCAGCTCTCGAAGCAGGCGTACATCAAGGTTCGCACGATGGTACGCGACGAGCAGGACAACTTGGTGCCGAAAATCATCGAGACCGTTGCTGGCCGCGTGCTGTTCAACCTGCTCGTGCCGCAGGAAGTGGGCTTCGTCGACGAACTACTCACGAAGAAGAAACTCCAGCAGATCATTTCGCTGGTATTCAAGCGCACGGGTATGGCCCGTACGGCTCAGTTCCTCGACGACATCAAGACCCTCGGTTTCCAGTCGGCCTTCAAAGGCGGCCTGAGCATGGGTCTGGGCGATATTCAGATTCCGAAGGAGAAGGACGCCCTCATCGCGCAGGCCAAGGCCGACGTGGATGCGGTAACCCAGAACTACCAGATGGGTCTGATTACCGACAACGAGCGTTACAACCAGGTTATCGACATCTGGACGCGCATCAACAACCAGATTACGGAGACGCTCATGCGTCGTTTGGAAACGGACGATCAGGGCTTCAACTCGATCTACATGATGATGCACTCCGGTGCCCGTGGTTCGCGCGAGCAGATTCGTCAGCTCGGCGGTATGCGGGGTCTGATGGCCAAGCCGCAGAAGTCGCTGCAGGGTTCGGTAGGCGAAATCATCGAAAACCCGATTCTGTCCAACTTCAAAGAAGGCCTGGACGTAATCGAGTACTTCATTTCGACCCACGGTGCCCGTAAGGGTCTGGCCGACACCGCTCTGAAGACGGCTGACGCCGGCTACCTGACGCGTCGTCTGGTTGACGTGTCGCAGGACGTGATTGTAAACGACGTGGACTGCGGTACGCTGCGCGGCATCGAGACCTTCGCTTTGAAGGACAACGAGGACGTGGTAGAGCCGCTGGCCGAGCGTATCCTGGGCCGCGTAGCGGTACACGACATCATCGACCCGCTCACGGACGAGATTATCCTGCCGGCTGGTGAGGAAATCACCGAAGAAGTTACCCGTCGCATCGACGCTACGGCTATCGAATCGGTGGAAATCCGCTCGGTGCTGACCTGCGAAGCCAAGCGTGGTATTTGCGGCAAGTGCTACGGCCGTAACCTGTCGTCGGGCCGCATGGTCCAGAAAGGTGAAGCGGTAGGTGTAATTGCTGCTCAGTCCATCGGTGAGCCGGGTACCCAGCTCACGCTGCGTACCTTCCACGTAGGTGGTACGGCTTCGAACATTGCCGTTGAAGCCAGCATCCGCGCCAAGTTCGCCGGTGTTGTTGAGTTCGAGGATATCCGCACCGTGGATACTCTGACCGACGACGGCGCGAAGGGCAAAGTGGTGATGGGCCGCTCGGGCGAAGTTCGCATCGTGGAGAAAGGCACCGGCAAGGTGTTTATCTCGAACCACGTACCGTACGGCTCTTTCCTGGTTGTTGACGAAGGTCAGGAAGTAGAGAAGGGCGCCGAGCTTTGCAACTGGGACCCGTACAACGCCGTTATTCTGGCCGAGTTCGACGGTTCTATTGCCTACGACGGCATCAAGGAAGGCGTAACCTACCGCGAGGAGTCGGACGAACAGACCGGTCACCGCGAGAAGGTCATCATCGAATCGAAAGACAAGACGATGGCACCTGCCCTGATCGTGAAAGCCGGCAAGAAAGGCGGCGACGAGTCGGAGCGTACCTACAACATCCCCGTTGGCTCGCATATCAGTGTGGAAAACGGCGAGAAAATCAAGGCCGGTCACATCTTGGCTAAGATTCCTCGTGCGGTAGGTAAGACCCGCGACATCACCGGTGGTCTGCCCCGCGTAACCGAATTGTTTGAGGCCCGCAACCCGTCTAACCCGGCTGTTGTGTCGGAAATCGACGGTGTGGTAACCTACGGCACGGTGAAGCGTGGTAACCGCGAAATCTTTGTCGAGTCGAAAGACGGCGTTAAGAAGAAGTACATGGTGCCGCTGTCGAAGCACATTCTGGTGCAGGACAACGACTTCATCCGCGCCGGTTCGCCGTTGTCGGATGGTGCCATTACCCCGATTGACATCCTGAACATTCAGGGACCGGGCGCCGTGCAGGAGTACCTCGTGAACGAGATTCAGGAAGTGTACCGCTTGCAGGGTGTGAAAATCAACGACAAGCACATCGAGGTGGTAGTTCGCCAGATGATGCAGAAAGTCGTGATTATCGACCCAGGCGACACCTCGTTCCTGGAGCACCAAGTTATTGACAAGGTGACCTTCATGGAAGAAAACGACTCCATCATCGATATGAAGGTGGTGACGGACGAGGGCGAATCGACGGAGCTGAAGCGTGGTCAGATCGTAACGGCTCGTAAGCTGCGCGACGAGAACTCCTCGCTGCGTCGTCGCGACCTGAAACTGGTAGAAGTGCGTGATGCTTCTCCAGCTGTATCGCGCCCCACGCTGCAGGGTATCACCCAGGCTTCGTTGGGTACGCAGTCGTTCATCTCGGCTGCTTCCTTCCAGGAAACGACCAAGGTGCTGTCGGAAGCTGCCATCCGTGGCAAGGCCGACGAACTGCTGGGCCTGAAGGAGAACGTGATTGTTGGTCACCTCATCCCGGCCGGTACCGGTCTGCGCGAGTACCAGCGAATCATCGTTGGTTCTACCGAGGACCCCGAGCCCGCTGTAGCCGCTCCGGCCGCTGCCGAAGCTCGGCCCCGTGCCAGCCGCAGCAAGCGCGAAACCGTTTCGGAATAAGCGTTTCAGCTTAGGCTGACTGGTTAATTGAATAGGGAAGCCCGCCGGAAGCAATTCCGGCGGGCTTTTCTTTTTAGCTTTAGCGGTGCTTAGCGCGGATAAAACATCCGGCTTCAGTAGCACCAGCCGCATTTCAATATCTTATTGCCACGCGACACCTCTTTCGCGAAACAGACCATGACGAACCAACCCGAACCTACCCCCGAGGAGCAGCAGCAAATCAACATCGAACTCTCCGAAGACATTGCCGAAGGCGAGTACGCCAACCTGGCCATGATTGCCCACAGCAGCAGCGAGTTTGTCATCGACTTCATTCGCCTGATGCCCGGTTTGCCCAAAGCCAAGGTGAAAGCCCGTGTGGTAATTACCCCAGAACACGCCAAAAGGCTATTGAATGCACTGGCCGATAACATCGAACGGTACGAACGCAGCTTCGGCCCGATAAAAGTGCAAGGCGACATGCCTAGCTTCCCGATGAACTTCGGTGGCACGATGGGAGAGGCGTAAATAACTTGGCCACAAATACGAAATAAGATGAACCCCTATTTAAGTACCTTCGATAGAATACGAATCAAGGAGGAAAAAGACGCTTTGAATCCCAATTCGTCTCGTGGATACTTTTTAAGTAGCATAATTGATGTATTAGAAAATGAAAGTAGTACCAATGAAGAGATAAATGAAGCTCTTAAATCATTTGACATTTTTACAAGTTCTAAGCGCTCATCGTTGTTTGGAGAAAGAATAGACAATCTGGAGCAAAAGGATTTGAAATTATTGCTTGAGAATAAGACGCAGCAAATTAATAACTCTGTACTGTCTCCACTGGATAGGAAAAAAGAGTTAATAAGAGAGGATTTAGCGAAATTTGTTGATTTTAAAGTTTATAATAATATCGAAGCAGTATTTGAGGAATGGGATTGTGTAAATGGTCAATTATATGAAGTGAAGTTTGTTAGGCCGTTGAACTTGGCCGATTGGCAATCTACTATATATAGATGTTCTACAATGGTTAAAATTCTTAAGACTATTGATTATTATATGCCAAATAATACGGACCGTTATAGGTTTTGCTACATAAAGAAATCATTGTATCGCAATACCACCTACGTATTCGGTTATGACCCTGCTAATTTTTCGTTTGTAGTGAAAACAGGTGTTCCTTTTGCTTTTGATGATCTAACTAATAAGCAAGCTGGAATTCACGAAACTGCTCGCGAACAACTTCATGATTTGCTGAAGATTATGAAAGAAGAGTTGCCTAAAGAGCATTTCGAAAAAGCATTTGCGCTTTATGTTTTGATAAAAGATAAAAAAACTGCTAAAGTCGTTTTAGGTAAGTAGGAAAATGCCTCTCGACCGTTTCTCCAACCACGCCGCGCAATACGCCCAGTTCCGCATTACCTACCCGGCTGCGCTGTATGACTTTCTGCTTTCCCTCACGCCCGGCCGCGAAGCCGCTTGGGACTGCGGTACCGGCAATGGCCAGGTAGCGGCCGATTTGGCGACGCACTTTGGACAGGTAGAAGCTACCGATATCAGTGCGAAACAATTGGCCCAGGCGGTACAACGACCGAATATCAGTTATTCGATAAGCGC
Organism: Hymenobacter koreensis; assembly: GCF_039541855.1. NCBI lineage: Bacteria > Pseudomonadati > Bacteroidota > Cytophagia > Cytophagales > Hymenobacteraceae > Hymenobacter > Hymenobacter koreensis. The sequence goes on along the minus strand of NZ_BAABHA010000002.1, from coordinate 711,507 downwards.
AGCTGAACAAACTTCGTTTGCCGATGACACCTTCGATCTGATAACGGTAGCCCAGGCGCTGCATTGGTTCGACGCAGGTGCATTTCACCACGAGGCAACTCGTGTGGCCAAGCCCGGCGCTACCATTGCAGAATGGGGCTACGGGTTGGTGCAAGTGAATCCGGATATTGCCCCACTGATACAGCATTTCTACACCGATGTGGTGGGACCGTACTGGGACGATAACCGGCGCCACATCGACGACCAATTTGCTCGTATTTCGTTTCCGTTCGCCAATATCCAGCGGCGCGAATTTGAAGAGCGGCAGGAGTGGGATGCTGACCGGTTTCTACGTTATTTGCAGACGTGGAGCAGCGTGCAGCGCTACCAGCAAGAAATAGGGGAGGAGCCGCTGAAGCTCATCGAGCAGGAACTGCGGCAGAAGTGGGGCGAAGAACGCCGTGAAGTGCGTTTCCACATATTCTTACGTGCGGCAACAATTAGATGATAGTAAGTGCCGTTACCGATAACTAGTGTTAGTAATATGGCTTACTAATTGATGATATGTGCTTGATTGAAACGGGATTTGAATACCGTATTGTTTGCTTGTTGACTATTGAACAGGCTAATTCTATTCTGAGCAAGGCACCAAGCCTAGACAATATCGACGAATTGGGGCTGCATGAATACCGCAGCTCCGCCAATGTATCGGGACTTCCCGATGCTGCACTTCAGCGGGCTGAATACGGTCTGTACTTCTGCGACTACAGCCGCAGCTACACAAGCTTAACCGTGCTCGGGTATGTACTCAGCCGTTGCGCCGACTTAGGCCCGGTGACATTGCAGAGCGTCGAATAAAACGACTACGCTTGAGCTCCTAGAAGCCGAAACGGCCTCTGCAGTGCAGTGTGGGCTTTTATAGCGCCTTTTCAGAATTCAAATACGGGGGCGGTAAATCCCCTGATTCTGAGCCGTACAAGCCGTTCGGGTTAAGTTATAATACCCGTTTGCTATTGTAAATCAGACTGTCTACCTTTGCAAGCCTAATTTTTTGGGAGAAGACCCTCCCGGCACAAACCCATTTGTAGATGCCAACCATCAACCAATTAGTACGCAAGGGCCGCGAGAAGCTGACGACGAAGTCGAAGTCGCCGGCTCTTGATTCGTGCCCCCAGCGCCGTGGCGTTTGCACCCGCGTGTACACTACTACGCCTAAGAAGCCGAACTCGGCCATGCGTAAAGTGGCCCGTGTGCGCCTCACCAACGGCAAAGAAGTTAACGCCTACATCCCGGGCGAAGGCCACAACCTGCAGGAACACAGCATCGTGCTGATCCGCGGTGGTCGTGTGAAAGACTTGCCGGGTGTTCGTTACCACATCATCCGTGGTGCTCTGGACACCGCCGGCGTAAGCGGCCGTCTCCAGCGCCGTTCGAAGTACGGTGCTAAGCGTCCGAAGCCGGGCCAACCTGCAGCAGCAGCTGGCAAAGGCGGCAAACCCGCAGGTAAGAAAAAGTAATAAGGTCACTCTGACGGCTGTCGGTGCCTGAATCAGGGGTCTGAGTAATACGCGGTCAGCGTGTGAAGCCTGATTCCACTCTAAGCACAGTCGCCAAGCCCTTTCGAAATCATGAGAAAAGCAAAACCAAAGAAGCGCATCCTCCTGCCGGACCCCAAGTTCGGTGAGACGCTGGTTACCCGTTTCGTTAACTACCTGATGTACGACGGCAAGAAGAGCCTGTCGTACGGCATCTTCTACGATGCCCTAGAGCAGGTAGAAGCCCGCACCAAAGAGAACGGCCTGGAGCAGTGGCGCAAAGCCCTGAACAACGTGATGCCGACCGTGGAAGTAAAGAGCCGCCGCGTAGGTGGTGCTACCTTCCAGGTTCCCACCGAAGTTCGCCCCGATCGTCGTATCGCCGTTGGTTCGAAGTGGTTGATTCAATACTCGCGTCGTCGCGGTGAGAAGACCATGAAGGACAAGCTGGCCGGTGAAATTATCGCCGCTGCAAAAGGTGAAGGTGCTGCCGTTAAGAAAAAGGACGACACCCACCGGATGGCGGAAGCCAACAAGGCTTTCTCGCACTTCCGTTTCTAGAAATGGTTTTTGGGCATTGGGGACTTTAGGTCTTGGTTTTTTGTTCTCACACGAATCCAAGCCTTGAGTCCCCACATTCCTAAGTCCGCATAAGACAATGGCCGTAAACAAAGACCTTCAGTACCTCCGCAACATTGGGATTATGGCGCACATCGACGCCGGTAAGACCACCACGTCGGAGCGTATCCTATACTACACCGGTAAAACCCACAAAATCGGGGAAGTGCACGAAGGTGCCGCCACGATGGACTGGATGGAGCAAGAGCAGGAGCGTGGTATCACCATCACTTCGGCTGCTACCACCACGTTCTGGAACTACCCCACCGACTCTAACGGTGACCCAACTCCGGAAACCAAGCAGTACAAAATCAACCTGATTGACACCCCCGGCCACGTTGACTTCACCGTTGAAGTTGAACGCTCGCTGCGTGTGCTCGACGGTGCCGTTGCTCTGTTTTGCGCCGTTTCGGGCGTAGAGCCGCAGTCGGAAACCGTATGGCGTCAGGCTGACAAGTACAAAGTGCCGCGCATCTGTTTCGTAAACAAGATGGACCGCGCCGGTGCTGACTTCTTCAAGGCTGTAACCGAGATTAAGGACAAGCTGGGCGCTAACCCCGTGCCGCTGCAAATCCCGATCGGAGCCGAAGACACCTTCAAGGGCGTAGTTGACCTGCTCACTGGCAAAGCCATCGTGTGGGACGACGCAACCCAGGGCAAAGCCTACCACGAAATCCCCGTTCCCGAGGATCTGGTGGAAACGGTTGCCGAGTGGCGTCAGAAGCTGGTAGAAAGCGTTGCCGAATACGACGATGCACTGCTCGAGAAATTCTTCGAAGATCCGGACAGCATCACCCGCGAGGAAATGATGGTCGTTATCCGCCAGGCGGTAATCGACATGAAGTTCTCGCCCGTAATGTGCGGCTCGGCCTTCAAAAACAAAGGTGTTCAGTCGATGCTGGACGGCGTAATGGCTTACCTGCCTTCGCCGCTCGACATGCCGGCTATCATCGGTACCAACCCCGACACGGGCGAGGAAGTAGAGCGTCACCCGGACAATACCGAGCCGTTCACCGCCCTGGCGTTTAAAATTGCTACCGACCCCTTCGTGGGCCGTCTGTGCTTCTTCCGCTGCTACAGCGGTCAGCTGGAATCGGGTTCGTACGTATTCAACAACCGTACGGGCAAGAAGGAGCGCATCTCGCGTCTGATGCAGATGCACTCCAACAAGCAGAACCCCATCGACAAAATTCAGGCTGGTGATATTGCTGCCGGCGTGGGTTTCAAAGACATCAAGACCGGTGACACGCTGACGGAAGAGAAAGACCGTCTCGTTCTCGAGTCTATGTCTTTCCCCGAGCCCGTAATCGGTTACGCTATCGAGCCGAAGACGCAAGCCGACGTGGATAAGATGGGTATGGCCATTGCCAAACTCGTAGAAGAAGACCCCACCCTGACGGTATTCACCGACCCCGAAACGGGCCAGACGGTACTGCGCGGCATGGGCGAACTTCACTTGGAAATCATCATCGACCGTATGCGTCGCGAGTTCAAGGTTGAAATCAACCAGGGTGCTCCGCAGGTAGCGTACAAGGAGATGATTACCAAGAAAATCGAGCACCGCGAAGTCTACAAGAAGCAGACAGGTGGTCGTGGTAAATTCGCTCACATCGAGTTTGAACTCGGTCCGAAAGAAATCGAGCCGGAGAAACCCGGTCTGGAGTTCGTAAACGGCATCACCGGTGGTGTTATCCCGCGCGAATTCATTGCTCCGATCCAGAAAGGCTTCGAAGAAGCTATGAAGAGCGGTGTTCTGGCCGGCTTCCCGCTGGACTCGATGCGTGTACGCATTTACCACGGTTCGTACCACGATGTTGACTCCGATGCGCTGTCGTTCGAAATGGCAGCACGTCTGGGCTACAAAGAGGCTGCACCGCGTTGCGCCCCGAAATTGCTCGAGCCCATCATGGCCGTTGAAGTAGTGTCGCCGGACGAGTACACTGGCCCGGTAACGGGTGACCTGAACCGTCGTCGTGGCATTATGAAAGGTATGGACACGAAGGCTGGTGCCCAGGTTATCAAGGCTGACGTTCCGCTGTCGGAACTGTTCGGCTACGTAACCGACCTGCGCACCATCTCATCGGGTCGTGCTTCCGCGTCGCTTACCTTCTCGCACTACGAGCAGGTACCGATGAACCTCGCCGAGGGCATCATCGCCAAGGTAAAAGGCGGTAAATAATCGTTGCTTTCACAAGCTGACATCATGAACCAGAAAATTCGCATCAAACTGAAGTCCTACGATCATAACCTCGTCGATAAGTCGTCGGAGAAGATCGTAAAGGCGGTGAAAGCAACCGGTGCCATCGTAAGCGGCCCGATTCCTTTGCCTACCGAGAAAGATAAGTTCACCGTTCTCCGTTCGCCCCACGTGAACAAGAAGGCTCGTGAGCAGTTCCAGCTTTGCACTTACAAGCGCCTCGTTGACATTTACTCGACTTCGTCGAAGACGGTAGATGCGCTGATGAAGCTGGAATTGCCCAGCGGCGTTGACGTAGAAATCAAAGTCTGAGGATAGCCCTCGTTTGAACGAACAAGCCCCACCGATTCCTTGAGTCGGTGGGGCTTGTTTTTTAAGCTAGGGTAAGACGTCATGGACGAAATCCGGCAATACAAGAGGATAATACCGTATTTGCGTAATCAAGCAGACCGCATCAGCCGCTTTGCTACCTGATGTAATCATGATGACCATTCAAACAACTAAAGCTGATATGCCACAAAAGTCCATGACCGAGCCGTGGACTTCAACCGCAGCCGTTAGTGGCTGCGGATTGGTTTTGCTGGGAATGTATACCGTTCCGCTGCTGCGCACGCTTTCCAGCATTGGCATTGCTCTTATAACCCTTATAGGACTGATTTATTTAGTTCTAAACCGTAGGGCAGAGCAGCTGGATAAGCTACCTCCTTACGCCGCGGTAACGCTGCTCTTTGCATTGCAATTGGTGTCGGGAATAAACACCGATGCGGATAACATGAAGGAGTTTTGGCGGGGAGTTGTATTGCAACTGCCTTTCCTATTACTGCCCATTGCCTTTGTGATTTTGCCTGCTCCGTCGGCTCGCCTGCGTGGTATATTGTACACCTTCTTCGTTTTGATTACAGCAGCCTCAGCTGTCGGAAGCACGGTGTACTACTTGTTTCACGCCGAGGAAGTGCATGAATTATACAAGCACTCCAAACTAATGCCCACGGTGCCCGACCATGTTAACTTCAGCATTTTGGTGGCGTTGGCAACCGCTACAGGAGTTCAGTTATTGGAATGTGAACAGTTAGCCGCCAATACTAGGAAGTGGCTTATAGGGTGCGTTGTATTCCTTGTTTTCTTCCAATACCTGCTGGCTGTTCGTAGCGGGCTGCTTGCTTTCTATGTATTTAGCATGATGTATGGTGCCCGTTTACTGTGGCGCCGCCAAATACTAAAGGCGGCGTTGCTAGGATGCTTTCTGCTACTGATGCCCATCGTGAGCTATGTGTGCTTGCCCACTTTCTATAACAAGTACCACAATACCCGCGAAGACGCTGGGCAGCTAGGCCAGTCGCAGGAAGCAAATCGGTATTCTTTGGTGGGCCGGGTCTATTCGTATCAGGCTGCCTGGGCCATAGCGAAGGAGAATCCAGTCTGGGGAGTTGGCAAAGCAGATGTTCACCGGGAAATGAGTGCCCAGTATCAAGCGCTGTTTCCTCAGATTACCTCCAATAATTACAACCGCCCCCACAACCAGTACCTCGAACAACTGGTGTCCTATGGAGCGGTTGGGCTAATGGTGTTTCTGCTCGGATTTTACTACCCCCTTTGGTGGGCACGGCGCCGCTGGCACTGGTTGCTACTGGCGTATTATTCGGTTATTACCGTTTCCTTCATGGTGAACCCTATGTTGGAAAGCCAAATTGGTACAGTTATTCCAGCCTTCTTCCTCGCGTTCCTGCTTTGGGTAATCCCCTCACGTGGGGATTTAAATAAGCCTGTTACAACAAATACAGTGACTTATTCAAGCTGAAGCCCGCGAACCTGAATAAGAGCGGCGCACCACAAATTATTGACCAATTCCGTGGTGCTGCTGTTTTGCTCGTTCCAGTTGGAGTATGGCTACGCAGCCGAACGTGCTGACTTATAGCCGTAAGGGTTCATAAATTATTTCAGAAGGGGGTTGCAATTTTATCTTAACAATTGCCTAGCTTTGCACTCCCTTTCCGAAAACGTCATTCGGGCGTTTTCCTGTGTCTTTTCTCTAATCCCATTCGAATGCCTGGCATTATCGGTAAAAAAATCGGTATGACAAGCCTCTTCACTCCGGACGGCAAGAACGTGCCCTGCACGCTCATCCAAGCTGGCCCGTGCGTAGTGACGCAGGTGAAAACGCTCGAGAACGACGGCTACACAGCTGTTCAACTCGGGTACGGCGACAAGAAGGCCAAGAACACCAACAAACCGTTGGCTGGCCATTTCGCTAAGGCGGGAGTTACCCCCCGCAAGAAACTCGTGGAATTCCGCACCGACGACGTGGCTTCGTACACGCTCGGCGCCGAAGTGAATGCCGAATACTTCGTAGAAGGTGACTTCGTCGATGTAGTTGGTACTTCCAAAGGCAAGGGTTTCCAAGGCGTTGTAAAGCGTCACAACTTTGCTGGTGTAGGTGGTCAAACCCACGGCCAGCACAACCGCGGCCGTCACCCCGGTTCTATCGGTGCTTGCTCGTGGCCTTCGCGCGTGTTCAAAGGAATGCGCATGGCGGGTCGTATGGGCGGTGACCGTGTGAAAGTGCAAAACCTGAAGGTTCTGCGCGTGATGCTCGAGCACAACCTCATCTTGGTGAGCGGCTCGGTGCCCGGTGCTAAAAACGGTTACGTTATCCTGGAGAAATAGGCGCGATGGAACTCTCTGTATTGACGATCAAAGGTGAAGACACCGGCCGCAAGGTTACGCTGTCTGACGCCATCTTCGGGCTGGAGCCGAATGAGCACGCCATGTACCTCGACGTAAAGCTGTACTTGGCTAACCAGCGCCAAGGCACGCATAAGTCGAAGGAGCGCGCTGAAATTGCCCGCACGACCAAGAAACTGAAGAAGCAGAAAGGTACCGGCGGTGCCCGTGCTGGTTCGATGAAGTCGCCGGTTTTCATCGGTGGTGGTCGCGTATTCGGTCCTAAGCCCCGTGACTACGGTTTCAAAGTGAACAAGAAAACCAAGCAGCTGGCCCGTTTGTCGGCGCTGTCGGTTCTTGCTCGCGAAAACCGTTTGGCCCTGGTTGAGAACTTCAGCATTGAAACTCCCCGGACCAAAGACTTTCTCAACATTCTGAGCGGCCTGAAGCTGAACAACGGCAAAAAGACTTTGCTGGTGACTGGTGAGGCTAACAAGAACGTGGTGCTGTCGGCTCGTAACATTCAGAAAGTAAAAGTGGCTACGCCCGTTGCTCTGAATACCCACGACCTGCTGAACACGGACACCCTGTTGCTATCGGAAGATGGCCTGCAGGCGCTCAACCAACTTTACACGGCCGCTGAGTAATGAGCACGATCAAGAAGCCCATCGTGACCGAGAAGGCTACGGCGCTGAACGAGAAAGGCCAGTACGCCTTCTCCGTGGAGCGTAACGCCAACAAGGTTCAGATCAAAAAAGAAATTGAGCAGCTGTACGGCGTAACGGTGTTGAGTGTAAACACTATCCGCACCAACGGCAAACTCAAGTCGAAGTTCACGAAGACGGGTGCTGTAATTGGCCGCCGTCCGCATGGCAAAAAAGCCATCGTGACCGTGAAGGAAGGCGACATCATCGACTTCTACAGCGGCATCTAAGCAGCACCATCGTTTCGGGCGGGGCACCCCCTCGCCAGAGCAATTCAGCTAAGCAATGGCACTCAAAAAACTAAGACCAACATCACCGGGTCAGCGCTTCCGCATCGCCCCGGCTTTCGACGAGATTACCACGTCGACGCCGGAGAAGTCGCTGTTGGCACCCCTCAAAAAATCCGGTGGCCGGAATGATTCCGGAAAAATGACCAACCGTTACATCGGTGGTGGTCACAAGCAGAAGTACCGCGTAATCGACTTCAAGCGCAGCAAGCACGATGTGCCAGCTACCGTGAAGGAGATTGAGTACGACCCCAACCGTACCGCTCGCATCGCCCTGCTGCATTATGCAGATGGCGAGAAGGCGTACATTATCGCTCCGGCTGGCTTGACGGTAGGCGCTACGGTAGTAGCTGGCCCCTCTGCCACCCCGGAAGTAGGCAACGCCCTTACCCTGCGCAACATGCCGCTCGGTACGATTGTACACAACATCGAGCTGATGCCCGGTGCTGGTGCAGTTCTCGCTCGCTCGGCTGGCACTTACGCCCAGCTGGTAGCTCGCGAAGACAAGTACGCTACGTTGAAACTGCCTTCCGGTGAAATGCGCATGGTTCTGGTAACCTGCATTGCCACGGTTGGTACGGTTTCGAACGGCGACCATATGAACGTTCGCATGGGCAAAGCCGGTCGTAACCGTTGGGCCGGTCGTCGTCCTCGCGTACGTGGTGTTGCGATGAACCCCGTTGACCACCCCATGGGCGGTGGCGAAGGCAAGTCGTCGGGTGGTCACCCACGCAGCCGCAAAGGTCTGCTGTCGAAAGGCAAGAAGACCCGCAACAAGAACAAGTACTCTGAGCAACTCATCGTTTCGCGTAAAGGCAAGAAGTAATGGCACGTTCGCTTAAAAAAGGCCCGTACATCGACTTCCGCCTGGAGCGGAAGGTGCAAGTGATGGAGGAGTCCAACAAAAAATCGGTGGTGAAGACCTGGTCGCGTCGCTCGATGATTTCGCCGGACTTTGTAGGGCATACCTTCGCCGTTCACAACGGCAATAAATTTATCCCGGTGTATGTGACCGAAAACATGGTCGGTCACAAGCTTGGGGAATTTGCGCCCACGCGCAACTTCCGCGGCCACGTCGCCAAAAAAGACAAAGGCAAGCGCTAAGACATGGAAGCAGTAGCTAAACTCCGTAACGTACCGACCTCGCCGCGCAAGATGCGCCTCGTGGCCGGCCTAGTACGCGGCAAAAGCGTTACCCGTGCCTTGGGCTTGTTGAAGTTTGAGGCTAATTCGGGCGCTGAGCGTATCGAGAAACTGCTCCTGTCGGCTTTGGCCAACTGGCAGCAGAAGAACGAAGACGAGCGTATCGAAGACGCTAATCTTTACATCAAAGAGATTTTCGTTGATGAAGGCCGCCAGCTGAAGCGTCTGCGCCCCGCCCCTCAGGGCCGTGGTCACCGCATTCGTAAGCGCAGCAACCACATCACGCTGATCATTGATTCGAAGGTGGAAGCCATTGGCAGCCGCCAGGGTCTGAAAGATGCCGCTGCCAAGCAGGAAACTGCTCCGGCTGCCGTAGCTCCGGCCGCTGAAGAAGCACCGAAGAAGACGACGCGTCGCTCGACCAAGAAAGCTGATACCCAAACCGCGGCTGACGCCACCGAATAAGTATTATGGGACAGAAAGTTAATCCGGTAGGTTTCCGCCTCGGCATCATTAAGGGTTGGGATTCGAACTGGTATGGCGGCAAAGACTTTGCTGACAAACTGGTCGAAGACGAGAAAATCCGCAAATACATCCTGGCACGCATCCCGAAGGGTGGCATCTCGAAGATCATCATCGAGCGCACCCTGAAGCGCATCACCATCACCATCAACACGGCTCGTCCGGGTGTGGTAATTGGTAAGGGCGGCCAGGAAGTTGATAAGATCAAAGACGAGCTGAAAAAGCTCACGAGCAAAGACGTTCAGATCAATATCTTCGAAATCAAGCGCCCGGAACTCGACGCCAAGCTGGTAGGCGAAAGCATCGCTCAGCAGCTGCAGGCGCGTATCTCCTTCCGTCGTGCGATGAAGCAAGCCATTCAGGGCGCCATTCGCGTGGGTGCTGAAGGCATCAAGGTGCAGTGCGGCGGCCGCCTCGGCGGTGCTGAAATTGCCCGTTCAGAACAATACAAGGAAGGCCGCACTCCGCTGCACACCCTCCGTGCTGATATCGACTACGCCCTGTCTGAAGCCCAGACGGTGTATGGCAAAATTGGCATCAAGGTGTGGATTATGCGTGGTGAAGTATTCGGCAAGCCCGACCTCTCGCCCAACCAGTTGCTGACTCAGCAGCAGGGCCAGGGTGGCAACGACCGTGGCGACCGTGGTGGTCGTGGCGAGCGGGGTGACCGGGGTGAGCGTGGCGACCGTGGCGGTCGTGGTGGTGACCGTGGCCCACGTGGCGGCGGTGACAACCGTGGTGGCCAGGGTGGCGGTGCTGGTCGTGGTGGCTTCGGCGGCGGTGCCGGCGGTGGCAACCGTGGCGGTGGCGCAGGTGCCAGTGGCAACCGTGGTGGCAACCCAGGTGGTGGCGGCGCAGGCCGTGGCCCCCGTCGTTAGTCCTTCTCTTCCACTTCTTTTTCGAGACTAAGACATGTTACAACCGAAAAGAACCAAATATCGGAAGATGCAGAAGGGCCGCGTACACGGCCTGGCCTACCGCGGTAGCTCCATCGACTTCGGTTCGTTCGCTATCAAATCTTTGGAGCAGGCCTGGATTACGGCCCGCCAGATTGAAGCAGCTCGTATCGCCATGACCCGCGCTATGAAGCGCGAAGGCCAAGTGTGGATCCGTATCTTCCCAGACAAGCCCATCACGAAGAAGCCTGCAGAGGTACGTATGGGTAAGGGCAAAGGCTCGCCCGAGTACTGGGTAGCCGTAGTAAAGCCCGGCACCATCCTGTTCGAATCGGACGGGGTTTCGTTGGAACTGGCTCAGGAGTCGCTGCGTTTGGCAGCCCAAAAGCTGCCGGTTCGCACCCAATTTGTGGTACGTCGCGACTACGTTGAGGCCAAGTAAAGATGAAAAACGCTGAAGTTCGTGCCCTTTCGCTCGAGGAGCTGAAAGAGAAAATCAAAAAAGAGCAGACCAACGGTCAGACCTTGCGGTTTGCCCACGCCATCTCGCCCTTGGAAAACCCGACCCGCATCAAGTACGGTCGGCGCAACATCGCCCGCTTGCTCACCGAGCTGAAGCGTCGCGAGCAGGAGCAAAACTCGTAGTACCCGCTGATAAGTAAGCAATGGAAAACAACGCAGAACAGCAGGGCGTCGCTACGGAAGAGCGTAACCTGCGCAAAGAGCGCGTCGGCCGCGTAACCAGCAGCAAGATGGATAAGACCATCGTGGTTGTGGTTGAAAGCAAAATGAAGCACCCGATTTACGGCAAATTCGTGTCGAAGTCGACCAAGTTCACCGCCCACGACGAAAACAACGAGTGTGGTGAAGGCGATACGGTGCGCATCATGGAAACCCGTCCGCTGAGCAAGCGGAAGCGGTGGCGTTTGGTTGAAATCGTAGAGCGAGCCAAGTAAGATGATCCAGCAAGAATCCCGTCTGACGGTAGCCGACAACAGCGGCGCCAAAGAAGTACTCTGCATCCGTGTCCTAGGTGGCACGGGCAAGAAGTATGCTTCGGTAGGCGACAAAATTGTCGTAGCTATCAAGTCGGCCATCCCCTCGGGCAATGCCAAGAAGGGTGCCGTATCGAAAGCTGTGGTAGTTCGCACGAAGAAGGAAGTACGCCGCAAAGACGGTTCGTACATCCGCTTCGACGACAACGCCGCCGTGCTGCTCAACAACAACGACGAGCCGCGTGGCACGCGTATCTTCGGGCCGGTAGCCCGCGAACTGCGCGAGAAGCAGTTCATGAAAATCGTGTCGCTGGCTCCTGAAGTTCTCTAACCAATGGCAACGAAAGCAAAAGCAGCGCCCGTAAAGTTGCACGTGAAAACCGGTGACAACGTCCTGGTTATTGCTGGTGACGAGCGTGGCAAGACCGGCGTTATCAAGTCGGTAAACCGTACCACCCAGCGCGTAATCGTGGAGGGCCTGAACCTGGTGACCAAGCACAATAAACCCAGTGCAAAGTCGCCCCAGGGTGGCATCACCAAGATCGAGGCTCCCATTCACGTGAGCAACGTCAAGCTGGTTGATTCTAATAAAGCCTAATTAGGCCCAACGACAATGGCTCGACTCAAAGACATATACAACAAGGAGATTCGCCAGCAGCTGCAGGAGAAATTCCAGTTCAAAAGCAGCATGCAGGTGCCGCGCATCAGCAAAATCTGCATCAACCGGGGTATTGGTAAGGCAGTAGCCGACAAGAAGCTGGTTGACAATGGCGTGGACGAGCTGACCATCATCACCGGTCAGAAAGCTGTGCCGACCATCGCGAAGCGTTCGGTTTCGAACTTCAAGCTGCGCGAGGGTATGCCGATTGGCGCCCGCGTAACGCTGCGTGGTGAGCAGATGTACGAATTCCTCGACCGTCTGCTGACCGTTGCTCTGCCCCGCGTACGCGACTTCAAAGGCATCAGCGACAAAGGCTTCGATGGCCGTGGTAACTACACCCTCGGCGTTAAGGAGCAAATCATTTTCCCGGAAATTTCGATCGATAAGATCAAGGAAATTGCCGGTATGGACATCACCTTCGTGACGACGGCTGAAAACGACGAGCAGAGCTACGAGCTGCTGCGCGCCTTCGGGATGCCGTTTGCCAACGCCAAGAAATAAGCTGACAAATGGCTAAGGAATCTGTAAAAGCAAGAGAGCGGAAACGTGAAGCGCTGGTTGTTCGGTTCGCTGAAAAGCGTAAGGCCCTGAAAGCCGCCGGCGACTACGAAGGCCTCGACAAGTTGCCCCGTAACGCTTCGCCCGTGCGCCTGCACAACCGTTGTAAGCTGACCGGCCGTCCCCGTGGTTACATGCGCAAGTTTGGCATCAGCCGCGTAACGTTCCGCGAAATGGCTTCGGCTGGTAAAATTCCCGGTGTAACGAAGGCCAGCTGGTAAGCAGCCGCAAGGCTTCTCCAGTAAACCAGAGTTATCTGATGCTTCCTTGGAAGTATCACCCATTTGGCAGGTTGCCGAAAGAAACCATTGGCTGCGGCTTTCGCCGTGAATGCCAAGTAGTCTTAACCGAAAATTTCACCATCACTGGTCTAAGTGGTGGTGAAATTTTCCTACCTTTGCGGTTCCCTAAACGCGGGGAGCCCTCTTAAACATCCAAATGAACACAGATCCGATTGCCGACTACCTGACCCGGGTCCGCAACGCCATTAAGGCGAATCACCGGGTTGTAGAGATTCCGGCCAGCAACATCAAGAAGGAAATTACGAAAGTGCTCTACGAAAAAGGGTACATTCAGAGTTACCGGTTTGATGATTCATCGGTACAAGGCACGATTAAAATCGCCCTGAAGTACCACCCCGTAACCAAGAAACCGGCTATCCAGAAATTGGAGCGCATCAGCAAGCCGGGTCTGCGTACCTACGCTCACGTGGAGAACCTGCCACGCGTATTGAGCGGTTTGGGTGTTGCGATTCTGTCGACCTCGAAAGGGGTAATGACGGAGAAGGAGGCCAAAAACGAGAACGTGGGCGGCGAAGTGCTGTGCTACGTGTACTAAGCGAGAGAGAAGAGAAGATATGTCCCGCATTGGTAAACTCCCGATCAGCCTGCCCTCGGGCGTGCAGCTGACCGTCGGCAACGACAACGAAGTAACGGTAAAGGGTCCTAAAGGGGAATTGAAAACTCCCGTTGACCGCGACATTACTGTTCGCACCGAAGACGGTTCCATCTTAGTGGAGCGTCCTACGGAACAGAAGCGTCACAAGGCCATGCACGGCCTGTACCGCTCCCTTATTAACAACATGATTACCGGTGTAAGCACCGGCTACACCGAGCAGCTTGAGCTGGTAGGTGTAGGTTTCAAAGCCACCGCTACCGGCAGCCTGCTGGAACTGGCTTTGGGCTACTCGCACAACATCTTCCTGGCTCTGCCAAAGGAAGTAACCGCAACGGCTGTGACTGAGAAGGGCAAAAACCCGATCATCACTTTGACCAGCATCGACAAACAGTTGATCGGTCAGGTAGCCGCTAAAATTCGCTCGCTGCGCAAAGTTGAGCCTTACAAAGGCAAAGGTGTGCGTTTCGTGGGTGAGCAGATTCGTCGCAAGGCTGGTAAGACCGCCTCGAAATAACCGAGCACAATGGCTGTAACTAAAGCAGAGAGAAGACTTCGGATCCGGCGCCACATCCGTAATAAGGTGGCCGGCACGTCCGAGCGCCCCCGCCTGTCGGTATTCCGCAGCAACACGGGCATCTACGCGCAGATCATCGACGACACCGCAGGCCGCACCATCGTGGCTGCTTCGTCGAAGCACGTATCCGCCGGCGAAACGCCGGTAGCTACGGCAGCTGCCGTGGGCAAGGAGCTGGCCTCCCGCGCCCAAGAGAAGGGTATCACGCAGGTAGTATTTGACCGTTCCGGTTACCTCTACCACGGCCGCGTGAAGTCATTGGCAGAAGGTGCCCGCGAAGGCGGCCTCAAATTCTAAGCTATGCGCGAGCAAAATAAACCCACGGTTAAGGCTTCGGAGTCTGACCTGAAGGAAAAAGTAGTTGCCATCAACCGCGTAGCGAAGGTGGTAAAAGGTGGTCGTCGCTTCAGCTTCTCGGCCATCGTAGTAGTAGGTGACGGCAACGGCACCGTAGGCCACGGCCTCGGCAAAGCCAACGAAGTAACCGACGCAATTGCCAAAGCAATTGACGACGCCAAGAAGAACCTGGTGAAGGTGCCGATGTACAAGCACACGGTGCCTCACAAAATGGAAGGCAAGTACTCGGGCGGTTTCGTTTTGGTACAGCCCGCCGCTGCTGGTACCGGCGTAATTGCTGGTGGTGCTATGCGTGCCGTGTTCGAAAGCGCCGGCATCAAGGATGTACTGGCGAAGTCGAAAGGCTCCTCGAACCCCCACAACGTGGTTAAGGCTACCTTCGACGCCCTCAATAAAATGCGCGACCCGATGCAAGTTGCCCAGCAACGCGGCATCAGCCTCGACAAAGTGTTTAACGGCTAAGCGACGATGGCACGGATTCAAATCAAACAAGTGCGCAGCGTAATTGACCGCCCCGAGCGGCAGAAGCGCACGATGCAGGCTTTAGGCCTGACGAAAATCGGTGCGACCCGCGAAGTGGAAAACACCGCGGCCGTAGCCGGCATGGTGGCCAAAGTTGGTCACCTGATTGAAGTAACCGAACTGTAGACCTACCACGATCATGAATCTCAGCAATCTAAAGCCCGCTGAAGGCTCCGTGCGCAACAACAAGCGCTTGGGCCGTGGTGAAGGCTCGACGCGCGGCGGTACCTCGACGCGTGGTCATAAAGGCGCCAAGTCGCGTTCGGGTTACTCTAAGAAGTCCGGCTTCGAAGGTGGCCAGATGCCCTTGCAGCGTCGTATCCCGAAGTTTGGCTTCAAGAACATCAACCGTGTCGAGTACAAAGCCATCAACCTTGATGTGCTGCAGGCCTTGAACGAGAAAGGTCAGACGACCTTGATGGACTCGGAGTATTTCGTATCTAACGGTCTGGCTTCGAAAAACGCCAAGATCAAAGTTCTGGGCCGTGGTGAAGTTTCCACCGCTCTGGAAGTACACGCTCACGCTTTCTCGAAATCGGCTGTTGAAGCCATTGAGAAGGCCGGTGGCAAAGCAGTGACGCTGTAAGTCTGTTCGGCATGAACAAGTTTATCACAACGGTTAAGAACATCTTTGAAATTCCGGACCTTCGGGCCCGGATTTTCAATACCCTGTTTTTCATTGCCATTTACCGGCTGGGTTCTTTCGTTGTGCTGCCGGGTGTCGATCCGAGCCGTCTGGATTCGGAATCGGGGGGAGTTTTTGGCTTGCTGGATACGCTGCTTGGCGGCGCGTTCAGCAACGCTTCCATTTTCGCCCTTGGCATCATGCCGTACATTTCGGCTTCTATTGTGTTGCAATTGCTCACGATAGCCGTTCCGTACTTCCAGAAGCTCCAGAAGGAAGGCGAATCGGGTCGGAAGAAGATTAACCAGTACACTCGTCTGCTCACCATTCCTATTGTGATGGCGCAGTCGATTGGTTTCATTGCTACCATCAATCAGGACGCCATTGTTGATACCAGTGTGTTTTTCACGGTATCCACGATGATTATTCTGACCGCTGGCACGCTGTTCTGCATGTGGCTGGGCGAGAAGATTACCGATAAAGGCATCGGCAACGGTATTTCGATGATCATTATGATCGGTATCGTGTCGCGCTTTCCCGGGGCCATTATTGGTGAAGCAGCTGCTAAAGGCATGCGTGGTTCGCTGATATTCCTGATTGAACTGGCCGTGTTGTTCTTTGTGGTAATGGGTGTTATTATCCTTACCCAAGCAGTACGTCGCATCCCGGTACAATATGCCAAGCAAGTAGGTGGCGTAAGCCAGTTGAACGCTCAGCGTCAGTTTATTCCGCTCAAAGTGAATGCGGCCGGCGTAATGCCGATCATTTTCGCGCAGTCGCTCATGTTCGTTCCGGCCATTGCTGCTTCAGCGTGGAACCAGGACAGCGAAATAGCAACGGCTATCGGGCAGAAATTTTCTGATTACACATCGTGGCAGTACAATGTGGTTTTTGCTACGTTGATTATTCTGTTCACGTACTTCTACACTGCCATTAGCGTCAATCCCAAGCAAATCGCGGATGATTTGAAGCGTAGTGGTGGTTTTGTACCGGGTGTTAAACCGGGCGATGCTACCTCCGAGTATATCGACGAGGTGCTGACCCACATAACACTACCGGGTGCAATTGCCTTGGCGTTGATTGCAATCTTTCCTGCCATTGCATTGTTGTTTGGCATCACTCGCCCGTTCTCTGCCTTTTATGGTGGCACGTCGCTAATCATTATGGTGGGTGTGGTACTCGATACCATGAACCAAATTGAAAGCTACTTGCTCATGCGTCATTACGATGGCATGATGAAAACGGGCAAGCTGAAAGGTCGCGCGCAAAATATCGCGCTGGCCTCTTAGAAATGATACTGTACAAAACCGAAGAAGAAATCGAACTCATCCGAGCCAGCGCGCAAGTGCTGGCTCAGGCGCACGGAGAAGTTGCGGGCATGATTCGGGAAGGAGTGACTACGCGTGAGCTGGACAAGCGCGCGGAGGAATTCATCCGGGACCATGGCGCGCAACCTTCTTTTAAAGGGTACAACGGTTTTCCGTTCAGTCTGTGTATCTCCCCGAATGAGGTAGTGGTACACGGCTTTCCGGGTGACTTCGTCCTCAAAAGCGGTGATGTTATTTCGGTAGACTGCGGCGTAAAGCTCAACGGCTACCACAGTGACAGCGCCTATACTTACCCGGTCGGGGAAGTGAAGCCCGAAGTGAAAGCCTTGCTCGATGCTACAAAGGATTCTTTGTATGCCGGCATTGAGCAAGCTATAGCTGGCAACCGTATGGGCGACTTAGCCTTTGCAATCCAGGATCATGTGGAGAAGCGGGGTTACTCGGTCGTACGGGAACTAGTGGGGCATGGTATCGGAAAGAGCCTGCACGAACGGCCCGAAGTCCCAAACTACGGTAAGCGTGGTGCAGGCCTTAAATTGCAAAGTGGATTGGTATTGGCCATTGAACCGATGGTTAATCTCGGCACCAAAGCAGTCGTGCAGGAGAAAGACGGTTGGACCATCCGTACCAAGGACCGCCTGCCTTCGGCACACTTCGAGCACACCGTAGTCATTCGTCAAAACAAAGCGGAGATTTTAACCTCCTTCGCTTACATAGAAAAAGCTTTACAGCAGCCTTATGGCCAAACAGTCGTCGATTGAGCAGGACGGAACCATCTTGGAAGCCCTTTCGAACGCCATGTTCCGCGTGGAGTTAGAGAACGGGCACCAGTTAATTGCGCACATCTCCGGAAAGATGCGCATGCACTACATCAAGATTCTGCCTGGCGACAAAGTAAAGCTCGAAATGTCGCCCTACGATTTGTCGAAGGGCCGAATCGTGTACCGTTACAAATAACCCCGCGACATGAAAGTCAAAGCATCGGTAAAGAAGCGCAGCGCCGACTGCAAAGTGATTCGTCGTAAAGGCAAACTTTACGTGATCAACAAAAAGAACCCGCGTTACAAGCAGCGTCAGGGTTAAGCCACACTAGCAGCACAAGAACATGGCACGTATTGCAGGGGTAGACATCCCGGACAAAAAGCGCGGCGAAATCGCCCTCACGTACATCTTCGGCATCGGTCGCTCGGCCGCTCAAGCCATCCTCACCAAAGCAGGTGTAGACCTGAACAAGAAGGTGACGGAATGGACGGAAGCCGAAGCTGGTGAAATCCGTAGCATCATTGCGGCGGAGTACAAGACGGAAGGCGTTCTGCGCTCGGAAGTACAGCTCAACATTAAGCGTTTGATGGACATCGGTTGCTACCGTGGCCTCCGTCACCGCAAGGGCCTTCCGGTTCGGGGTCAGCGTACGAAGAACAACACGCGCACCCGCAAAGGCAAACGGAAAACCGTTGCCAACAAGAAGAAGGCTACCAAATAACCAATAGCGGGAATCGGCGCCGGGCCTTCCATAATCCACTGGCGCCAACACCTCTCGCCTTTTCTGCGATAACCAAATGGCACAAAAGAGAAAAGACAAAGCCAAGAAGCGCGTCGTCCAGGTGGAAGCCACCGGACAGGTGCACATCAAGGCCTCGTTTAACAATATCATCATCTCGGTTACGAACAACAACGGCCAGGTGATTTCGTGGGCTTCGGCCGGCAAAATGGGCTTCCGTGGCTCGAAGAAGAACACCCCGTACGCTGCTCAAACGGCAGCTAACGATTGCGGCAAGGTTGCTTACGACCTGGGTATGCGCAAGGTAGAGGTGTTTGTGAAAGGCCCGGGCGCTGGTCGTGAGTCGGCCATCCGCACGTTCCAGAACATGGGCATGGAGGTAACAACTATTCGCGATGTGACGCCGCTGCCGCACAACGGCTGCCGTCCGCCCAAACGTCGCCGCGTCTGAGTAACGGCAGACGCGTGGCTATGCTCGCCCCGTGAGGGAGCCAGCGCGCTGGCCAGGCAGTTTACTTTTCTTTCCAGAAAAATCACCTCTCTGAAATGGCACGTTATACCGGCCCAAAAACTAAGATTGCCCGTCGCTTCGGGGAAGCCATCTTCGGCCCGAGCAAGGCTCTTACTAAGAAAGCATACCCTCCCGGCCAGCACGGCCGCGGCCGCCGCAAGAAGCAGTCGGAATACGCCGTGCAGCTGATGGAGAAACAAAAAGTGAAGTACCTCTACGGGGTGCTGGAGAAGCAGTTCGCTAACCTCTTCGACAAGGCTGCTGGTAAGCCGGGCATCACCGGTGAAAACCTGCTGGCCTTCTTGGAGCAGCGTCTCGACAACGTGGTGTACCGTTTGGGCATTGCTCCAACGCGCCGCGCTGCCCGTCAGCTGGTGTCGCACAAGCACATCACGGTTGATGGTGAGGTGGTAAACATCCCGTCGTTCCACGTGAAGCCGGGTGCTATCGTTGCGGTTCGCGAAAAGTCGAAGTCGCTGGAAGCCATTACCACGAGCCTGTCGGTGCGCAACTCGCGTGCTTTCGGCTGGTTGGAGTGGGACGGCAAAGAGCTGGCCGGTAAGGTTATCTCGGCCCCGCAGCGCGACCAGATTCCCGAGAAAATCGAGGAGCAGCTGATCGTCGAACTGTACTCGAAGTAAGCCTGACAGTGAGCCGGTTACTGCCCGAGAGCTATCTTGGGCAGGGCCGGCTCCTGCATTGCCTGCTTCTTCCACTTAACATCCCTTACATCCGCATCTATGTCAATTCTCGCTTTTCAAATGCCGGAGAAGGTCGTGATGGAGAAATCCGACGACTTCTACGGTACGTTTGAGTTCAAACCGCTGGAGAAGGGTTACGGCGTAACGATTGGTAACGCGCTGCGTCGCATCCTGCTGTCGTCGCTCGAGGGTTACGCCATCACCACGGTGCGCACGAACAGCGTGTTGCACGAGTTCCAGACCATCGAGGGCGTGATTGAAGATATGTCGGAAATCATCTTGAACCTGAAGCAAGTTCGGTTCAAGAAGATCAACGATGTTATCGAAGACAAAATCACGGTTCGCATCAGCGGTCAGGACACCTTCGCGGCCGGCGACATCAACAAGTTCACGAATGGTTTTGAGGTGTTGAACCCCGAGCTGATCATTTGCCACGTTGATCCGAGCGTAACGTCGCTGGAGTTTGAATTCACCGTTCAGAAGGGCCGTGGCTACGTTCCTGCTGAGGAGAACAAGCCCAACGACCAGATCTTCGGTCAGATTTCCATCGATGCTATTTTCACGCCTATCAAGAACGTGAAATACTCGGTAGAAAACACCCGTGTGGAGCAGCGCACCGACTACGAGCGTCTGCTGATCGAAATTCAGACCGACGGTTCGATTCACCCAGAGGACGCGCTGAAAGGTGCTGCCAACATCCTGATTCAGCATTTCATGCTGTTCTCGGACAACACGATGACCTTCGAAACTTCCAAGCCGGAAGAAGAGGAGAGCGTGGACGAGGAAACGCTGCACATGCGCAAGGTGCTGAAGACGCCGTTGCAGGATATGGACCTTTCGGTTCGTGCTTACAACTGCCTCAAGGCTGCTGACATCAAGACGCTGGGCGACTTGGTACAGCTGGACCTGGCCGACATGATGAAGTTCCGCAACTTCGGCAAGAAGTCGCTGACTGAGCTGGAAAACCTCGTAGAGGAAAAAGGCTTGCACTTCGGCATGGACGTGGCGAAGTTCCGCCTCGAAGAAGACTAACAAATACCCTTAGTGGTGAACCTGGCGCAATGCGGCTGGGTTCACCACTTGCTTTTTAACCAGTGTGCCCAAGGGGCGGCGGTTCAAATGAGGCTTCGGTCCGCCGTGGCTACCGCTCGCAAGTACACCCACTTCATTTTTCTTTTGTCCGATGAGACACGGTAAAAAAAACAACCACCTCGGCCGCACGGCCTCCCACCGCGCCGCCATGTTGTCGAACATGGCTTCGTCGCTGATCCTGCATAAGCGCATTACTACCACGGTGGCTAAAGCCAAGGAACTGCGCAAGTACGTAGAGCCCATCCTGACCCGTTCGAAAGACGACACGACTCACTCCCGCCGCACGGTGTTTGCCCTGCTGCAGAACAAGGAGTCGTTGAAGGAGCTGTACGGCGACGTGGCAGCCAAAGTAGCTAACCGCCCCGGTGGCTACACCCGCATTATCAAGCTGAGCGACGGCCGCGCCGGTGACAACGCTGATATGTGCGTAATGGAGTTGGTGGACTACAACGAAACCCTCCTCGAAGCCAAAAACGCTGGTACGGCCAAAGCCACTACCCGTCGTTCGCGCCGCGGTGGCAAGAAGGCCGAAGGTGCTGCCGCTCCGGTAGCTGCTGCCTCGACCGACGCTCCGGCTGCTACTACGAACGTAGAAGCTCCTGCTGACACCGCCACGGACACGCTGAAAGAAGGCGAGACCCGCGAAGAGAAAGGCGAAGAAGCTGCTTCGTAAATGAACGGTCTTTCGAGACACTAAGCACAAGGGGACGAATCCTACGGGGTTCGTCCCCTTGTCTTTTTTAGGCCGTTCGCACGCGCTTGCGTTTCTTTGTCGCAGCGGGTTGAATACGCTTCGGCCCAAATTAATGCGTAAACCCGGCGGAATCCCCAAACCGCCTTCATCTTCTCACCTTTACCCTTGCTGACATGAGCATTATTGCTGCCATTAACGCCCGCCAGATTTTTGACTCGCGCGGAAACCCGACCGTGGAAGTAGACGTGACCACCGAAAATGGCGTAGTGGGCCGTGCTGCGGTGCCATCGGGCGCTTCTACGGGTAAACACGAAGCCGTGGAGTTGCGCGACGACGACAAAAGCAAGTACATGGGCAAGGGCGTGCTGACGGCGGTAGACAACGTGAACAGCAAGATTGCCGAAGAGCTGGTAGGTTTCTCGGTATTCGAGCAAAGCCTGATCGACCGTATCATGATTGAGTCGGACGGTACGCCGAACAAGGCCAACCTGGGCGCTAATGCTATTCTGGGTGTTTCGCTGGCTGTGGCCCGTGCCGCGGCGCAGGAAGCCGGCATGCCGCTGTACCGCTACGTGGGTGGGGTAAACGCCTCCACGCTACCGGTGCCCATGATGAACATTCTGAATGGTGGCTCGCACGCCGACAACTCCATCGACTTCCAGGAGTTTATGATTATGCCGGTAGGAGCAGAGTCGTTCACAGAGGCTATGCGTTGGGGTTCGGAAATTTTCCACCACCTGAAGGCTGTACTGAAGAAGAAAGGCCTGAGCACGAACGTGGGTGACGAAGGCGGCTTTGCGCCGAACATTGAATCGAACGAAGCCGCTATTGAAGTAGTACTGCAGGCCATTGAAACTGCTGGCTACAAGCCCGGCGACGACGTGATGATTGCGCTGGACGCGGCGGCTTCGGAGTTCTACTCCGATGGTCATTACCACTTCAAGAAGAGTTCGGGCGACAAGTTGACGTCGAGCGAAATGGCGAACTACTGGGCCGAGTGGACCCGGAAGTACCCCATCATCAGCATCGAGGACGGCTTGGACGAAGACGACTGGAGCGGCTGGAAGCAGCTGACCGATGCCGTGGGCGACAAAGTACAGCTGGTAGGCGACGACCTGTTCGTGACCAACGTGAAGCGCATTCAGGAAGGCATTGAGAAAGGTGTGGCCAACGCCATTCTGATTAAGGTAAACCAGATCGGCTCCCTCACCGAAACCATTGATGCCATTAACCTGGGCCGCCGGCACCAATACAAGAGCATTATGAGTCACCGCTCGGGCGAGACGGAAGACAACACCATTGCTGACCTGGCAGTGGCGCTGAACTGCGGTCAGATCAAAACCGGTTCCATGTCCCGTTCCGACCGGATGGCCAAGTACAACCAGCTGTTGCGCATAGAGCAGGAACTGGGCGAAATTGCGTACTACCCCGGTCGTAAGATGTAGTTCGACCACGAGAAGGCAATAAACGGCCGGGCTGCTGCTGCAGTCCGGCCGTTTTTGTGTGTACTTTTATGTTATGCGTTTGCCTGACTTCTTCGACCGCGTTCCGCGCTTTCTGCGTAGCTTCTACTTTCTGACGGGAGTAGCCTTTTTGGTATGGATGGTGCTCTTCGACGCCAACGACCTAATGAAGCAATACGACATGTACGACAAGTGGCAGGACTTACGTACCGAGCGTGATTATTACACGCAGAAGATTGCGGAAGTGAAGCAAGACCGAACCGAACTGCTCAGCAGCCCGGAGATGCTGGAGAAATTTGCCCGCGAGAAGTACGTGATGAAAAAGCCCGGCGAAGATGTCTTTATTCTGGTGCCGCAGGAAGTAGAAGAGTAAATTCTGAACTGGATAATTTTTATTCAGAGTTTACTAGCCCCGCTCATTTACTGTATTATTTTTGTAACCGGTGCCATTTGTCTGGTGCCCTTATGCTTCAGCTTACCTTCTTTTCTACCTTATGACAAACGGTTACCCAGGGTGTTTTAGCAACACGCTGCGCATTGCTATGTGCCTGCTTCTGGCATGTTTAGGATTGCAGGCCAGTGCTCAGACCTACCAGATGCCAACTTCGGGTTCGGCCTCCATTACCACCTGCAGTGGTACGCTTTACGACAGCGGCGGCGCCAACGGCCCCTATACCAACGGGGAGAACAGCACCTTAACGATTTCACCTGCCATATCGGGCAACAAGATCAGACTGATCTTTAGCCAATTCGAGGTGGAAAGCGGTTACGATCGGCTATTTGTGTATGATGGTGCTTCTACCTCCGCGCCCCTGCTGGGAAGCTTCGATAGCAACTTTCCTCCTGGCACCTTGTACGCGAGCAATGCGACCGGCGCCCTCACGCTGCGTTTAACCAGTGACGGCGTGGTGAACCTGAACGGTTTTACGGCGGCTGTCGGCTGCGTGACATCGGTGCCGCAGGCCGATTTGGCCGTGCAAGGCGCAGTGGTAACGCCCGGCTCAACGGTAGCCGGCGGCAGCGTGAACGTTAGTAGCAACGTGGTAAACCTGGCCGGGGTAACTGCCAGCAGCAGCAACCTGGGCTACTACTTATCAACCAACAATACCCTAGATGCCGGCGACGTACTGCTGGGTTCCAGCTTTGGCGGAGCGTTAGCCGCCGGGCAATCGTCGTCTCGTTTAACGCAGGTCTTTGTACCGGCCTCCACCACGCCGGGTAGCTACTTTGTACTGTTTGTAGCCGACCACCAAAACCAGGTAAACGAAAGCAACGAAACCAACAACGTAGCGGCGGCGGCGCTGGTGGTAACCCAGCCTGCGGTAGACCTGGTGATTCAGCAGCCGGGCTTGAACCCGGCCGTTACTACGCCGGGAGCCTTTGTGAACTTCGCGTGCAGTATTTTCAACCAGGGCAATGCCACAGCCGCGAGCAGCAGCGTGGGCTATTACCTATCGACTAACACTACGCTGGATGCCAACGACCAGCTGTTGACGGCATCTTTCGGAGGTACCCTCACACCGGGTTTTCCCAGCTCGCGGTTTGCCGGCATTAACATTCCGGCGAGTACCACGCCGGGCAGCTATTTCGTGCTGTATGTGGCCGATTACCAAAACCAGGTCAGCGAAACCAACGAAAGCAACAACGTAGCCAGCGTGCAGCTGGTGGTAACCACGCCCAACGTGGATCTGCTGGTGCAGCAGGAGCAGCTTAGTCCAAGCAGCGTAACGGCGGGCAACGCTGTTTCAGCTGGCGCCTTCGTTTTCAATCAAGGAACAACGGCCGCAGCGTCGAGCAGTGTGGGCTTTTACCTCTCCACCGACACGAACTTAGACGCCAACGACCAACTGCTGTCGGCCGCCTCGGGTACCACGTTAGGAGCCAGCCAGACCAGCTACCGGAGCGCAACGCTTACTATTCCATCGGCCACAGCGGCCGGCAACTACTTTGTGCTGTTCGTGGCCGACCACCTCAACCAGGTGAGCGAAGCAGACGAAACCAACAACGTGCGCAGCCGCCCACTCACGGTACTGCCGGCTTCGGTGGACTTGGTAATGCAGCAACCATCCATCGCGCCTACGACTACGCAGGCCGGTGCGCTGGTTAACGCGTACAGCATCATCTATAACCAGGGCAATTCCACCGCCAGCAGTTCCACGGTGGGGTACTACCTATCGACGAACGCCACCCTGGACGCGGCCGATGTGCTGCTGAGCCAAACCACCGGCTTCACTCTCTTCGGGTTCAGCTCGTCTTCGCGCTACGGTTCGTTTAACGTACCTGCGAGTACCGCACCCGGCAACTATTTCGTGCTGTTTGTGGCCGACCCGCTTAACCAGGTAACCGAGACCAACGAGAACAACAACGTAGCCAGCGCGCCGCTGACGGTAGCGCCTTCGGGGGTGGACCTGGCGGTTCAGCAGGAGCAGCTGTTTAACTCGACAGCCACAGCGGGCACTACCGTGGGCGTTGCGGCTTACGTAGTGAACCTGGGCAACCTGACGGCGGCCACCAGCAATCTGGGGTATTACCTTTCTACCAATACCACTTTCGATTCCGGCGACCAACTGATGGGCTCCTCAACGGGTGGACAGCTTTTTGGGGGCGGCAGCAGCTACCGCAGCACTAACATCACGGTGCCCGCGGGTACCGCCCCGGGCAACTATTACGTGCTGTTCGTGGCCGACCACCTCAACCAGGTGAGCGAAGTAGATGAGAACAACAACGTGCGCAGCCGATTCCTGACCATTATTACGCCCAACGTTGATTTGGCCATGTACCAGCCATCGGTGAACCCGCAAACTACAGCTTCGGGCAACACGGTGGGGACTTTCGTGACCATTTTCAACCAAGGCAACACCCAGGCGCTGAGTTCGAACGTTGGCTACTACCTCTCAACGAATGCCACGCTGGATGCAAGCGACGTGCTGCTCAGCCAATCCACCAACGGTGGTCCGCTGAACGCCAACAGCAGCTCTTCGCGTTCGGTAAACGTGCTGATTCCGGCCAACACGGCCGTGGGCTCCTACTTCGTGCTGTTCGTAGCCGACCCGCTGAACCAGGTAACCGAGACCAACGAGAACAACAACGTCGTCAGCGCGCAGCTGACAGTGGTAGCACCCGGCGTCGACCTGACGGTGCAACAGCCATTCCTGTCGCGCGTTTCGGCAGCAGCCGGGGCCACGCTGCAAACCAATGCAACGGTTGTGAACCAGGGAACCACCACGGCCAACAACAGTACGTTGGGTTATTACCTGTCAACCGACGTAACCCTGAGCGCCAACGACGTGGCCATTGGCACGACGCCGGTATTTCCTGTAACGGCCGGCAATGGCCAAGTGGTGTACGGCTCGGTTACCATTCCCGCCGCCACCACGCCCGGCTCCTATTTCGTGCTGTTTGCGGCCGATGCCACGAACATCATCAGCGAAACCAACGAGCAGAACAACGTAGCCAACATTCCGCTCACCATTACGGCTCCGTTTAACGGGCTGGTGGTACCCTACCTGTCGCAGGCCAGTGTTACTACGTGCAGCAACACGGTGTACGACCACGGCGGCACCGACGATTACGATAACGGGGCCAGTGGTACATTGGTCATTAACCCAGCTACTGCCGGGGCTAAGGTGCGCCTCACGTTCACGCTCTTCTCGCTGGAAAACGGCTTCGACTACGTGCGCGTTTACGACGGCCCCACTGCACAGGCGCCCCAGTTGGGCTCGTTTACGGGCACTGCCAACCCCGGTGTTATTACGGCCTCGGCCCAGAACACTAGCGGCGCCCTTACCATTGTGTTTACCACCGACGGCAGCGTAACCAGCGCCGGTTTTGAGGCAACCATTTCCTGCTTCACCACGGCGCTGCCCGACCTGACCATTACCCAAGCTTCCGCCACGCCCACTACGGTGGCGTCCGGTGGCCAAATGACGGCCAGCTTCACCATTTCGAACATCGGTCCGGGAATTGCCGGCAGCTCGCCGGTGAGCTACTTCCTCTCCACAAACACAACCCTCGATGCCAGTGACCGACTCATTGGTACCATTGGGGGCGGTTCGTTGAGCAACGGCCAAACGGTTTCGCGCAGCAGCCCCGTTACCGTGCCCTCAAACGTGGCTACGGGCGCTTACTACCTGCTCTGCGTAGCCGATGGCGGCGGTGTGGTGCCCGAAACCAACGAGAACAACAACGTAGCCACGCCCATTGCCATAACGGTTCAGGGCGCTGCTCCCGATCTGGCCCTTAGCTCGCCGACGGTAGCTCCGGGCACGGTAGCCGCCGGTAACGTGGTAGTTACCACGTGCTTTCATGAAAACCTGGGTCAGGTGGATGCCGGTGTACACACGCTGGCCTACTACCTCTCCACCGACAATCAGCTGAGCGCCAACGACGTGTTGCTGCGCAGCGTGTCGTACACGGCCATGGCTGCCGGAGCCGGTAACACCCGCTCGAATACTGTAACGGTACCGGCTGGTACAGTTCCAGGCAACTACTTCTTGCTGTACGTAGTGGATGCCCAAAGCCAGATTACGGAAAGCAACGAGCAGAACAACCTCGTGAGCCGTCCGCTGGTAGTAACCGTGGGCACGGCCGTACGGGAACAAACCGCAGGTTTCGCCATTGGCCTATACCCAAACCCCGTGGTGAACGGCCAGGACTTCGCGGTGCACTTTGCCGGTCAGGGGGCTAACACGGAAGCTGAGCTGACGCTGCTCAACAGCGTGGGCCAGGTAGTAAGCCGCCGACAGGTCACGCTGCGTCCCGGTGCCGCGCCGGTGGTGTTTGACACCGACGGCTTGGCACATGGCGTGTACACTTTGCGCATCTCGGGCAAAAACCTGAACGCCGTGCGGCGGGTGGTTTTCCACTAAGAGCCATAGCTGCGCCGGGTACGCAAATCCGGTTGAACAAATCGGCGGTACTGGCCAAGGAAGCAATTCCACGGCCGGTACCGCCGATTTCTTTGCCGGGCTTGCACCAAAGCCCGGCGGCACACGTTGCTGAACTCAATGAACCAAGCTCCTGAATCCTGCTCGCGTTTCGGCCGATTAGCGTTGCTGCTGTTGGTATGCTTGCTCATAACCGCAACCCCGACCGCACCAGCCGATGCCGCTACACCCGCAACGCAAGTGCGCGTGGCCCGCAACTTCTGCCTGGCCATTTTACGCGGCGAGTACGCGCAGGCTTACGCCTTACTAGCGCCGGAAGTGCGCACGGGACTCACACCCGCCCGTTTTCAGGAAGTAGCCCAGCCACTGCACGAGCAGGGCAAACGTTTCGGGCCGACCATTGACCTGTACAAACTAGGCGTGCGCATCGGCGACACAGACGACTCACGTTTCTTCTACGCCTTCATGTTCCGCAGCGACACCACCGCCAAAGTGCCTAAGGTGCAGATGGACGTAACGTTTCGGGACTCGGCCGCCACGCAGGTGCTGAGTTTTACGCTGATTCCGGCTCCCCAGCGTACCAGCCCGGCAGTGGCTCCGCGCAGCAACTAGCCCGGTAGGGAAATCTTGCCTAACGACACGGCCGGAATGCGCTGGCGCCCCGCGCCAATGGCTACCCCCGATCCGCAAAGCGTTTCGTTGGCCAGCACCGCGAACAACACCGCTTCTTTGGCATCGGGCGCTACACCTAGCACGTTTGTATCGGCGAAGCGGCAAGCGGGCAGCAGGCGTTGAATAGCGCGCAGCAGCGTGGGGTTGTGCATGCCACCGCCGCTCACGTACACCGCCGCCTGCGGCTCGGGACCGAACGCCAGTTCCGCCGCTTGCTTCACGCCTTGGGCGCTAAACTCGGTGAGCGTGGCTAGTAAGTCGTGCGAAGAAATGTTTTCGGTACGGCTGCGTTGCTGTGCGGCGCGCACGTAGGCGGGGCTGAACAACTCGGGGCCGGTGGTTTTGGGCAGGCCAGCACCAAAAAAGTCGTGGGCCAGCAACGCGTTCAGCAGCCCTTGGTGAATGGTGCCAGCCGCCGCAAACTCGCCGTTTGGGTCGAAGTGGTGCCCCGGAAACAATTCGCGCACAAACGCATCGAGAAGGGTATTGCCAGGGCCAACGTCGGTACTGAACACCAGTTCGGGGTTGAGTGAGGCGGGCAGGTAGGTAAAGTTGGCAATGCCACCGAGGTTGAGCAGCAGCCGTTCTTCGCCCGCTTGCGAGTAAAGCAGGTAGTCACCGTACGCGGCCAGCGGCGCGCCTTCGCCCCCGGCCGCAATGTGCTTTTGCCGAAAGTCGCTGATGGTAATTACACCAGTGCGCACGGCTAAATGGTCGGCGTCGCCAATCTGCAGGGTGGCGTTCAGCGGGTAGTCCGGGCGCTGGTGTTGGTGCTGGGGCGCGTGGTACACCGTTTGGCCGTGGCTGGCTATAGCGTCAATGGTTGCGGGGCTGATTCCCCAGCTCTGGAGGCAGTCGAGCACCAGTTGGCCGTGCAGCTTGCCCAGCCACGCGTTAAGTAAGGTCAACTCTTCTAACGAAACTTCCGCCTGCGCAAATACCCGCCGTATGCGCGTGCGCACCTCATCTTCGTACGGCACGGTGCTGAACTGCTCTAGCGTAAGCTGCGAAGCGGTGCCGCTGCCTTCTAAGCGACACAGAGCCACATCCAGTCCATCAAGGGAAGTGCCCGACATCAGACCAATAATGCGGCGACTGGGCTGCTGAGCAATGTGGGCGAGGCGGGCGAGGTGCGGGTTCATGGGGCTAAGGTATTGGTAGCGCAATAACGTTTAACGCCCGGGCGGCGCAGCTATGAAAACTGTGCCGTCCGGGCGCTAAACATAGGGTAAATCAGGGCTAGATAATCTTCTTACCCGTCATGGCCTGTTTAATAGAAATTTGCATGACGCGCTCAGCAAAGGGGCTGGTCAGGGCTTCCAAATCGTCGACGGCGCGGTAAATGGCGTCTTTGTCGCCGCTGCCGAGGGTACCGCGCAGTACTTCGGCTTGCGCACGGGTCTGGCTGATTTCGTCTTCCGTAAGGTGCTGGCCGTTGGTTTGCAGAAACCGCTCAACCTGGTACAACATCTGCTCGGCGGCGGTACGGGCTTCGATGACCATACGGGCGGCCACGTCCTGCTTGGCGTGGGTGAGCGAGTCCATGAGCATTTGCTCCACCTGCTCGTCGGTGAGGCCGTACTGGGGCTTGATTTCGATGCTCTGCTTTACGCCGGAGCGCAATTCCAGCGCCTCCACTTTCAGAATGCCGTCGGCGTTCAGAATGAAGTTGACGTCGATTTTAGGCAGGCCGGCAGGCATAGCGGGAATGCCGCGCAGGTCGAATTCGGCCAGCTTACGGTTTTCCTGCACTAGGTCACGCTCGCCCTGGTACACCGAAATCTTCATGTTTACCTGTCCGTCCACGGAAGTGGTGTACTGGCGGCCGGCTTTGGTGGGAATCTTGGAATTGCGCGGAATGATGGGGTCCATCAGCCCACCCAGGGTTTCGATGCCCAGCGTGAGCGGCGTCACGTCGAGCAACAGAATGTCGCGGCGGTTGCCGGCCAGAATATCGGCCTGAATGGCGGCGCCCAGGGCCACCACTTCGTCGGGGTTGAGGGAGTTGTTGGCCGGCTGCCCGAAAAAGGCCGAAACCGTATCGTACACCAGTGGCACGCGGGTAGAACCGCCCACCAGCAGTACGGCATCCAAGGCAGTGGGCTCCAGCTTGGCATCGGCCAGGGCTTGGCGGCACGAAACCATGGTGCGCTCCACCAAGGGCTGAATAAGACGGTCGAACTCGGCGCGGGTAAGCTGCACGTTTACCTCGCCGGTGAGGGCTGCTCCAAAAGTGTCGGCTTGGCTAAGGTGACGCTTGGCCTGCTCGGCCAGCAGGCGCAGGCGCTGCTTGAACTGCGGATCGGCAGCTTCGGCACTTTGCAGGTCGTGCTGGGCCACCCAATGGTCGACCACGGCGCGGTCGAAATCGTCGCCGCCTAGGTAGGTGTCGCCGTGGGTGCTCAGTACCTCAAAAATGCCTTGGTGCAGGTGCAGAATGCTGATATCGAAGGTGCCGCCGCCGAGGTCATACACGGCCACGGTTTTCTCGTCGTCGGGGCTCAGGCCAATGCCGTAAGCTAATGCTGCGGCGGTGGGCTCGTTAACAATGCGCAGCACTTCCAAGCCGGCGAGGCGGCCGGCGTCGCGGGTGGCCTGGCGCTGGGAATCGTTGAAATAGGCCGGCACGGTAATTACGGCCTTGTTCACGGGCGTTTTCAGCGCGTGCTCGGCGCGGGCGCGCAGCTCCTTCAGGATTTCGCTCGACAGCTCGATGGGGGAGTAGAAGCGGTCCTGCACCCGAATTTTCACCAGGCCTTCCGAGTCGTCGTCGATGACTTTGTAGCCCAGCTCGCCGGCATGGTTGCCCAAATCCTTGTACGATTTGCCCAGCAGCCGCTTCACCGAATAAATGGTGTTTTGCGGCGCTAGCTCCAAATACTGCCGCGCTTCGTTGCCCACGATGGGGGAGGAGCCATCGGCCGGGAAGTGTACTACGGAGGGCACGATGGTGCCGCGACCTTGGTCGTTAATGGCTATGGGCTGCCGATTCTCCGGATGAATGTATGCGACCAGCGAGTTGGTGGTGCCCAAGTCGATACCGACGATGATTTCGGCCTGCTGCAGTGAGCCGGTAGACAGGTTGATGGATACTTTGGCCATAAGACGCGGCTGGGAAAAGGAAGGAGGCCGGCGGGTCGCAAAACTACGACGAAAAGACTGCGGGTGCCTGAACGCATGCGGCCGGGCCAAGCGCGTAGCAAGCGAAGCTAAACCGACAAAATGCTTAGTTGTTTAAGCGGAATAGTGGGTTTTAACAACTATTAAAAATAAACATGAAAACCGTGGAACTCTTACATCCAAACCTATAACTACACCGTAGATCTGCTAATTGTATCAGAGGCTAAGCTGCTTATTCGCACTTTTTGCGGTTCAGCCGCAATGCCACGCTCCTTGCCGCATACGTTGTAGCCCCGCACTTGGCCGCAGCGCATTGGGGTCGGTTTCCTAAAATCGACTCATCAGCGTACCCAACTCCCCCTCGTCTTGCCCCGGTTGGGCAAGGCAGAAAACTCCTTCAGCTGCCCCGCCCAAAGCGGTAATTGTACCTCCTTGCCATTACGGTACGGTGCGCGAATACAGTTGGAAGCGGGCTTTTTCCTCAGCGTTTTCGATTACCATTTCTCTTACCAACCCTAAACCGCTTACCTATGGAAAACCGTTTCCGTCCACTTTGGCTTCTGGGCATCTCCTGCAGCACCTTACTCGGTGTGCTGGCTTGGAGTGGCCAAAACAATAGCCTTGAAGCATCGAGTCACCGAGAGGCCCCGCTGATTGCCGACGACCCGTTGGCCGACAACACCGACCTCTACGCTTTCCGCAGCCCCGACGGCACCGAAAGCGTCACCATCATTGCCAACTACATTCCGCTGGAGCTGCCGCAGGGCGGCCCGAACTATAACACGTTCGGCGAAAACGTGCGGTATGAGATTCACATTAAGAACAACCCGGCTACCGCCGGCGACGACATTACCTATCGGTTCACGTTTACGCGCACCAACCAGGACCCCACCACGTTCTTCAACATCCGTCTGGGCCAGCAAAACCTGAAGACGACCTACACGATGGAGCAGAGCTTGGCCGGGGGCGCCTTTACCTCGGTTATTACCAACGGAATTGTGCCGCCGCCCAATGTGGGCCCGCGCTCCATTACCACTGCCGCCGGTCTGAACGCCGGTTCGTACACGGCGCTCATGACCAGCGCTATTCAGACGCTGGGCAACGGCACGAAAGTGTTCTGCGGCCCTACCGACGACCCGTTTTTTGCTGATCTGGGCGGTATTTTTGACCTCGGCGGCATTCGGCCTCCCGGCCAGGCCCGCGACGGTTTGGCCCGCAAGAACACCCACGCCATTGCCCTGCAAATTCCCATCACGGTCTTGCAGCGCACCGGCCAGCCGGTTTCGGCCGCTACCAATATTCTGGACCCGAACTACGTAATTGGCGTGTGGGCTTCGGCCAGCCGCCCGGCACTGCGGACGCTGAACGCCGACGGCACGCAAACCCACACCGGCAACTACATTCAGGTGTCGCGCCTGGGCATGCCGCTGACCAACGAGGTAATCAACCCCATTGGCCAGAAAGACGCCTGGAACGCCCGCACGCCTTACAACGAGGCCGCTTCCACCGACGATAACCTCTCGAACCCCGAGCTGGGCCTGTACATGGCCGAAGGCATGGCCAACGGCCAAACCTACTTTGGTGCCGCTGTTCCTGGTTTGAGCCCGCTGCGCATACAGACTCGCTCCCTGGCCGGCAGCCCCGGTTTGCCCGCCAACGGTTTCGACTTCCGCAACGGTGCCGCCGGCTTGTCGGGCCTGGTAGGCAACGCGGCCCTGGCCAACACGGCCTTGGCGCCGAACGCATTCGGGCCGTACTTGCTGCGCGCCGGCAAACCGCGTTCGGTAGACATCCTGCCGATTTTCCACACCGGTGTGCCCAACCTGCCCCCGTACCAGCTGGCCACCGGCAAAACGCCGCGTAACCCGCTTTCCCCGGGCAAGCCGTTCATCAACAACTTCCTGCTGGCCAATGCCACGGCGGCTAACCCCGGCGGCGACATGCTGCGCCTGAACATGGCTGTACCGCCCACGCCCCGCAACTCGCCCGACTTCAGCTCGGAAGGTTTGCTGCAAGCGGCTGTACTGGGCCTGACGGACCCGCGCTACAACGCCAACGCCAACATTCAAATGATTCCGAACATGGACGGCTTCCCGAACGGCCGTCGTTTGGAAGACGACGTGACCCGCATCGAGCTGCAAGCCGTGGGTGGTGCCGTACTGGCTGCCATCGGCCTGTTCTACGACGACTACACCGCTACCACGGCCAGCCCGGTGACGCCGCAGCTGCTGAGCGTAGTAGGATTTAACGCCGGCATCACGGCCAACGACACCACGTTCAAGGCGGCATTCCCCTTCTCCCAAGGCCCCTGGAGCGGTACCAACGCCCAGCGCATTGCCCTGGCCCAGCGCACGGCTAACGGTGGCTTAAACCTGAAGCCGGAGCTGGCTTCGCTCGCGCAGAACTACCCAAACCCGTTTGTGGACCAAACCACGTTCACGTACGAGGTAAAGCAGCGTATGAACGTGACCATCACCATCACCGACTTGAACGGCCGCGTAATCGATACGCCGGTGCGCGACAAGATGGTACGGGCCGGTACGTACGAGTTTAACTGGATGCCCAAGCGCCTCGCGGCGGGCATGTACGTGGCTACGCTCTCTACGGGCAAAACCATGCTGCAAACCGTGAAGCTGGTGCACACCACCAACTAGTAAACCCATTGCCATTTGTGCTTAACCGTCCGGCCGCCGTGAGGCGGCCGGACGCGTGCGCAACTCACGTAACGTTTTTCCTTTGCTACTACTTCTCCTCAACGACCTGACGCTATGACCACAGGCCGACGCATTCTGTATACTTTGCTGATTGTGGGTTTTATGGCGGCGGCCGGCGCGCTGCTCTTGCGCCGCCCCACGGCCCCTGTGCCCAAGCTGCAAGCCCGCCAAGGCTCCTTGGCCTTGGGGGGCGAATGGCTGAATACGCGCAATGCCGTGAACGGCTTGCAAGCCCGCCTGCGCAAAAATCCCAAAGACCACGAAGCCCGCCTGCTGCTTTCGCAAGCCTACATTCAGGAGGGCCGCATAACCGGCAACCATACGTACTACGATGCCGCCGCCATGGAGCTGGTGGACGAAGTACTGAACCGCGAACCGGAAAATTTTGAGGCTTTGTGCACCAAGGCCGTTATCTGCCTCTCGCAGCACCACTTTTCGCAAGGTTTGGCCCTGGCCGAAAAAGCCGAAGCCTTGAATCATTCGAACGCCTTCGTGCAGGGGCTACTCTGCGATGCGCACGTGGAACTGGGTCATTACGACGAAGCCGTAAAGGCTGCCGACCGCATGAACCAGCTGCGTCCCGATTTGCGCGCTTACGCCCGGGTTTCCTACCTGCGCGAAATTCACGGCGACGTGGCCGGCGCCAAAGAAGCCATGGACATGGCCGTTAAAGCCGGTGTAGCCGGCTTGGAGCAAACCGAATGGAGCCGCGTAACCCTGGGCCGCCTCCACGAAAACAGCGGCGACCTGGAACGCGCCGATGCCGAGTACCAAAAAGCCCTGGCTGCTCGCCCGAACTACGCGTATGCGCTGGCTGGTTTGGCCAGCACGGCCCGCGCCCGCGGCGACTATGCCACCGCCATCAAGCACTTAAAGCAAGCTCACCAGCTGGTTCGCGACTACGCGTTCATGGACGAGCTGACCGATGTTTACCGCATCAGCAAGCAGCCCCAACGTGCCGCGCAAGCCGCAAAAGCAGTGATAAAAGAATTGGCGGCCGAGGCTAACTCCGCCGACGAAAACGAAGAGCTTGGCCACTATTCCGACCGCGAGCTGGCCTACGCCTACTTGAAAACCAACCAGCTCGACAAAGCCCTGGAGCACGCCCGCATTGAGTACGAGCGCCGCCCCGATAATATTGACGTGTGCGAAACCATGGCTTGGGTGCACTACCGCCGCGGCGAGTACGCCGAAGCGGCAAAGCACATGGCCCTGGCCCGCCGTACCGGCAGCAAAAACCCGCAGCTGCTGTACCGTGCAGGCTGCATTGCCCTACGCAGCGGCAAACCAGCCGAAGGCCAGGCTCTCATTCAGCAGGCTCGTACGCTGAATCCGCACTTGCTCACCGACGCCGGTGAGGAGCCCATGTTAACTGCCGCGCGCTAGCCAATCCTGCTCTACATGTTCCGTAATCGGCTGCCGTTGCTTCGCCTGCGCTCCGCGCTGTTGCTGCTGGGGGTTGTGCTGCTGCCCGTGCTGGCCGAGGCGCACAAGCTGAACACCGACTTAAGTAAACTCTCGCGCACCGATGTGGTACTGGGTTACCTCGAGGTGGGCTTTACGCACATACTGCCGCTGGGGCTCGACCACATTCTGTTCATCCTGGGGTTGTTTGTGCTGGAGCCGCGGCTGAAACCGGTGCTGTGGCAGGCCACGGCTTTTACGGTGGCGCACTCCATAACTCTGGGCCTCGCGGCGGCTGGCGTGGTACAACCGCTGCCGTCGGTAGTAGAGCCGCTTATTGCGCTTTCCATCCTCTTTGTGGCCGTCGAGAACCTGCTTACCGACCGGTTACAGCCCTGGCGCATTGCCCTGGTCTTTGCCTTCGGGCTGTTGCACGGGTTAGGCTTTGCCGGCGTGCTGGCCGAAATCGGGTTGCCCAAACACGCATTCGTGGAGGCACTCATCAGCTTTAACGTGGGCGTGGAGCTGGGCCAGGTTACCATCATTCTGCTCGCCTGGTTTCTGGTGGGCAAATGGTACGGCCGCAAGCCCTGGTACAAGCAGCGCGTGGTGGTGCCGGTGTCGGTGCTCATTGGCGCCGTGGCCCTGTGGTGGACCGTCGAGCGCGTGTTCTTCGTTTGAGAAGTAACTAGTTCACAAGCGAAGCCTCGTCTTCGCGAAGCCAACAAAGAACCTTTAAAAACCACAACGTGGCCCGGACCTGCTTGGTGTTGCTGCTGCTTGGCTACTACCTGCTGGTGGTAGGTGCTGGCCTCGTGGGACGGCCCGAGCCGGTGCGCCCGGCGGGTACGCCGTACGTGCACAGCACCACTTGCCAGCACGAGAATTACCTGCGCCTCGACTGCTTCGACCGCTGCAACAACGACGCACAAACGGTGCAAAAACACGCCCCCGGCGACACGTGGCAGCACCTGCTCACCACACTCAAGAGCCTCGACGTACACTGCTCCTTCGACGCCGCGCCCACGGTGCCCGCGCCGTTGCCGCAGTTTGCCCGGGTGTTTTACACCAGCACCACGCCGGCCCTTGCTGCGGGCGCGTGTGCCCGACTGGACTTACCGCCCCGCCTAAGCTAATTCCGCTGCCGGCTCACGTGTGCCCCTTCCCTTCGGCACAGCAGAGCCCCGCCAATGCGCCGCGCATTGGCCCCGGTTTTTTCTTTCGGTTTGGTTGCCGGCAGCGCTTCTGCGCAGTTCGGTAACCCCTACGTAACGGTATGTACGCCACTTTTATACGCTTTTTCACCGGCAAGCTGGTTCAGCTGGCTCTGCTCGGCTGTTTCTTCTGCACGCTTAATGCGCAGGCCCAAAATGGGCAATTGGGCGCCTTGCGCGGCACCCTTACCGATTCCCTTACCGGCCGGCCGCTCGACAACGTGAGCGTTCAGCTGCTGGGGCGGCCCGAAGGCGCAAGCACCGACGCGTTAGGAACATTCCGAATTTCTCGCCTGGCCGCCGGTACCTACACTGTACGGGCTTCGGCGCTGGGCTACCGCAGCCGTACGGCCGTGGTCAACCTGGCGGCGGGCGAAACCCAAACCCTGAATTTTGCGGTAGCAGCCACTGCCTTGCAGCTAGCCGAGGTGAATGTGGCCCAGCCCCGCGACCTAAACCAAAGCGTAGCCGCCATCAGCGACATCGACCGGCAGTTGCGGCCCGTGAATTCGGCGCAGGATCTGTTGCGGCTGGTGCCGGGTTTGTTCATTGCCCAGCACGCGGGCGGCGGTAAAGCCGAGCAGATTTTCCTGCGCGGTTTCGATGTGGACCACGGTACCGATTTCGCCGTAACGCTCGACGGCATACCGGTGAACATGGTGAGCCACGCGCACGGCCAGGGCTACGCCGACTTTCACTTCGTGATACCCGAAACCGTGGAGCAGCTGCGCGTGTACAAAGGACCGTACACCGCCCGCTTCGGCGATTTTGCCACGGCGGGCGCCGGGGAGTTTACCACCAAAACCAGCCTCGGGCAAAGCCAGGCGAAACTGGAATTAGGGCGGTTCGATACCCGCCGGGCGCTGCTAATGGTGGACCTGACAGGTAAGGACGGCCGCGTGTTCAGCCGCAACCGGCGGGAAAGTGCCTACGTGGCCACCGAGTACAACTTCTCGAACTCTTACTTTGAAAGTGCGCAGGATTTTCGGCGGTTTAACGGCTTGGCTAAGTACACCGGGCAGCTGTCCGAGCGCGCCACACTCGCCCTCTCCGGCTCGCACTTTACTTCCAGCTGGGATGCTTCGGGCCAAATTCCGGAGCGTGCCGTGCAGGAAGGGCTCATTACCCGTTTTGGTAGTCTCGATAACACCGAGGGCGGCAACACCGACCGCACCAACGCCAACGCCATTCTGACGGTGGACTTGCCCAACAACGCGGTGCTTACCCAGCAGGTGTACTACAGCCGCTACCACTTTAACCTGTACTCCAACTTCACCTTCTTCCTCGAAGACAGCGTGCAGGGCGACCAGATTCGGCAGAACGAAGCCCGCCACCTGGCCGGCTACCGCGGCACCTACGAACGCGACATTGCCCTGGGAAGCCGCACGCTGCGCTCCACGCTGGGCGTAGGCACCCGCGCCGACGACGTGAACCTGGCCCTACGCCGTTCCCTGCGCCGCCAGGTAACCGATACCTTGGTGAGCGGCCGCGTGCAGCAGCAAAGCCTGTTTGCCTGGCTCGACGAAACGTTACCCATTACCGAGCGCTTTACCGTGAATGCCGCCCTGCGCGTGGACTACTTCCGGTTCCGGTTTCGCGAAGACCGCAACGATTCGTTGTCGGGCCGAGCCAGCAAACCGCGCGTCAGCCCCAAGTTGAATCTGTACTACCAGCTCACGCCCGCCGTGCAGCTATTTGCCCGCTCGGGCTTCGGTTTTCACTCGAACGATGCGCGTTCCGTAGTGGCCGGCGCGGCCAAGTCCCTGCCGCGGGCTATCGGCTACGAGCTTGGCAGCAATTTCAAGCCAACGGCGGCCTTGGTGGTAAATGCCGCGCTCTGGGCCTTGCACCTGCAAGACGAATTGGTGTACGTGGGCGACGCGGGCATTGTGGAAAGTGCCGGCCCCACCCGCCGCTTCGGCGCCGACCTGGGCATTCGTTACCAGCTCACACCCGCACTGTTTGCCGACGTAGATCTGAACTACAATTACGGCCGCGCCGTGGGCGAGCCCGACGGCGAAGACTACATTCCGCTGGCGCCGCGGTTCACCAGCATCGGGGGGCTCACGGTGAAGCGCCCCAGCGGCCTGAGCGCCAGCCTGCGCTACCGCCACATCGACACGCGCCCTGCCAACGAGGATAACTCCGTGCAGGCCCGCGGCTACTTTCTGCTCGATGCCGTAGCCAGCTACACCCAGCCCCGCTATCAGGTAGGCTTCAGCATCGAAAACCTGCTGAACGTGGACTGGAACGAAGCCCAATTCGACACCGAAAGCCGCCTGCGGCAGGAGCGGGATGCCGTATCGGAGCTGCACTACACGCCCGGTACGCCGTTTTTCCTGAAGGTCAACGGCAGCATTTTTTTCTAAGCCCACCCCGCACGGGCATAATACATGGCAGTTGAACCGTTGGGAGGGCAGGAGTTATCCGCATGCAAGCGGCGTGTGTCGCTTGAAACGCGTGACGTCCCGAGGGACACCTGTTGGGTGAACCGCGCTGCGGAAAAGCAAAAGCTGGTAATAATTTAGATTGGGGCAATAAGGGTTGCTGTCACATAAAAAAAGCCCCTCCTGATTCAGGAAGGGCTTTTTTATTGCGTCTATATTTGGCTTTACTTCAGCACCAGCTTGCGGGTAAGTTGCAGCTCGGGAACCGTGAGCTGGTACACGCCTGCTGCCAGCGGAGCGCGGGGCTTCAGGCGCTGCTCGTTAGTGCCGGGGTACAGCGTGAGCGGCTCCTGGTGAACCAGGCGGCCCGTGAGGTCGAACACCTGCACCGTGGCGGCAACCTGTGAGTCGCTGACCACCAGCACGTCCACGCGGTCGGAGGCAGTGGGGTTGGGGAACAGCTGCAGATCGGCCTGTATGTTGAGCTTAGGCGTTTGCGAGGCCAGGGCCGTGCGCCCGGCCGTGGCGGTATTGATATCGGCCGGAGCGGTGTAGGTGGCTTTCACGAATACCTTCTGGGCCGGGTTGGTGGTGGCGTTCTGGCGCGCGCGCAACGTAATCCAGCCGTTGGCGGTAGGCGTGTAGGTGCCCGTAAGCGTACCAGTACCGGTACGGCTGCTGACCAAGGTGCCGGCCGCATTGTAGAGGCCAACCACCAACGATTGCGTGCTGTTGCTGGGGAAGAGGTTGTAGGTAATGGTTTTATTGGCCGCCACGTAAATGCGACCCGCCGTACGCAACGCGGTAGAGCCGGCCGGCAATTGCCCACCTTGCCTGAGGGAACGGGAGTCGTTGTCGCCTAAATCGTCGGCCAGTTCCCACTCCTGCGTGGTGCTGCGCTCGGCCAAGTTATAGTTGGTGCCGATACCGGTAGGAGCCCACACCGAGTAGCCCCGGCGCCCACCGGCGGCGGTGCCGTTGCAGGGCGGCGTGTTAATGGTCACGGTTTTACTGCCGCTCACCGTTACGGTAGCCGTGCCGTTGGCCCCCGAATAGTCTTTGAGCACGGTGCCCGGCGCAAAATCGCACGATACGGTGCTGTTCTGCCAAGCGCTGAAATTGTCGTTGATACCGATGATGGCCTTGGTGCTGCGCTCAATCACGAGGTGGTCCTGGCTCTGCCAGCGCACTTTGTACGCTCCTTCTTTAAAGCGCAGGTTCTGGTGGCACCAAATCAGGTTCTCGATGTCGGAGCGGGTGGGCAAATCCACGGTGCTCTTGGGGCTGTGCGAAAAACGCTTGCCGGTGTTGCCGATGTTGAACAGATCTTCGAAGAAAATCTGGGGCGAGCCGTCCAGAGCCAGTGCCGCCGCATACGTGGCCGACAGGCGCGGATCGAACGGATCGATGTGGGGCGCCAGCTCGCTGC
Source organism: Hymenobacter koreensis (assembly GCF_039541855.1). Classification (NCBI taxonomy): domain Bacteria; kingdom Pseudomonadati; phylum Bacteroidota; class Cytophagia; order Cytophagales; family Hymenobacteraceae; genus Hymenobacter; species Hymenobacter koreensis. Next base: position 670,660 of record NZ_BAABHA010000002.1, on the reverse strand, counting down.
CGGTGTTCCAGCCAATGTAGTTGCCGGTGGAGCTGAGCTGTGGCCGGAACGTGTCGTGGTTGTTCACAAAGGGCACCGTGCGGTGTACGTACTGCCCGTTAATGAGCACCACGCGGGTGCTTTGCTGGTAGCCCGGCAAGCTGCCAATGTCGAAGTTGCCGCCGCCGCTCACAATGTTGTATAGCCCGTTGCGCAGCGCGAAGTCGAAAGTGCCGGCGCGGTTCTGCACGTTGGCCGTCCACTGGTCGAGCTGCCCGGCGCCGCCCACAAACTCACCTACGGCGTACATAGAGGCGCCGCCGTTGGCCCAGCCTGCGTTGTTCTGCAGGTTGTAAAGGAAATCTTCGGTGGCGAAATCCGGGAAGTGCTTCACCGCATCCAGCCGTACACCGTCGAACCCGACTTGCTTTTTGTACCAGATCAGCCAGGCACGCATGTTGTTGCGCATGTAATCGGCGCTCTGAGCGGGGTTGAACGTGGCGTTCGAGCTTTGGCCGTACGAGCCGTTGTAGAAGCTCACATCAGGCCCAAACAGAATGGCGTTCCAGTCGCCGGACGTGGAGTTGTTGCCGGGATTGGGGTTGAAATTCTGCCAGTTTTTGGAGAAGCGGCCGTTGCGGGCCAGGTAGTTGGCGGCGGTTTCGTCGGTGGCGGGCCGGGTAAAGCTCACGTACCGGAAGTTCTTGTACTTGCTGGTGGTGAAATCTTCCCAGGCCGCCGGATCTTGCCCGCCCGAGCCGTTGCCGGAGCCGGCGTTGTCTACGTGGTTGAGCACAATGTCCTGCACCACTTCAATGCCGTTAGCGTGCAAAATGGCCACGCCGCGCAGCAACTCATCTTTGGTGCCGAGGCGCGTGGGCAAAAATCCCTTTTGGTACTTGTCGCCGAGGTCGTAGTGGTCGAAAGGCGAATAGCCGTTGCCTTGGTTCCCATTTTTGATGGACGGCGGCAACCACACCGCATCAATGCCCATGGCTTTTAAACGAGGGGCCAAGTCGGCAATGTAATTCGCCCAGCCGTTGGGGTAATTGGTGTTCCAGTAGTCCCACCAGAAGCCTTGGAGCACCACTTTTTGGGCTCGGGCGGGCTGAGCCGTACCAACGGCCAGGCCAAGGGTAAGCAGCGCCCATAGGGCGGCCGCACGCCATACTTTTTGCATTATGAGTAGAGGTGTTTGGGTTGAGGAAATATTTGGGTGTTCGGAATCAAATGGCCTCATTATGAGAACGAAGCGGAGGTAAAAGGTAAATAAAAGACGCAAATAAACAAGCCCCCAACAGCGGCATTGGAAACCGGGGAATCTTTGAGGCTTGGTGCCTGTTTAGAATATAGCGGATGCCACATGCGGAATTTCCTGTATAAGTGTCCGTGTTCTGCCCGCAGCCGTAAACAGCTGGGTAGCCGTTTAAACCGCCTGAGTATCATGGAAAAGCACACTGTTGTACACCGCCTGCGCCTGAAAGTGCGCGCCCGACGGGCCATGCGACGAGCGTTGCCGTTCGTGGCGTCGTTGTTCCTCGCTACGCCCTTGGCCTCTCCGGTAAGTTCTTCCCAAGCGCGTCCGCACTCCGTAACGGCCCGCATGCCTTCGGTTAAGCAGTTCGAAGCCGTGGCTTTTCAGGACGGGGTACGCCAGCTTTACAACGAGCTGAACGTAGCCGACAGCGGCCTGCGCTACGAGGTGTTCCAGAAAGCTTACACGGGTTTTCTGAACCTGAAAGCGAAGGGCCAGCTCGACGCCTCGCGTAGCATGCTCACGGTAATCGACTTCGAAAAGCCTTCTACCGAGAAACGCCTTTGGGTGCTCGATCTATCGGGCAAGCAAGTGCTGTTTCACACGTTGGTGGCCCACGGTCACAACTCCGGCGAAAACGTGGCGACCAACTTCTCGAACGAGAACGAGTCGAACATGAGCAGCCTGGGGTTCTACGTAACCAAAGGCGACTACTACGGCAAACACGGCCGCTCGCTTAAGCTGGAAGGCGTAGACGAAGGCTACAACGACCGAGCCCTCGAACGTTCCGTGGTTATGCACGGCGCCGAGTACGTGAGCGAAGAATTTATCAAGCAATACGGCCGCCTGGGCCGCAGCCTCGGCTGCCCCTCGCTGCCCATGGACCAGTACGCGCAAGTGATTGACACCGTGCAGGACGGCACTTGCCTGTTCCTGAACGGCCCGGACCAAAACTACGACTCTGAGTTCCTGAATACCGACATGGCCGCGCACCAATTCAGCGCCGAAGCCAACGGCTCGAACGTGTAGCACGTATAGCCTGTGTTGCCAGCGTTTTGATAAGGAGCAAAACACCGGCTAGAAGTGAGTGACAACAGCGCGCCCCCGGCTTTGACCGGAGGCGCGCTGTTTGTTTTACGACTTAGCGCTGCGGCTACAGCGTCAGCCCAAATTTCTCGCCCACGCTTTGCAGGTCGTCTACCACTTTTTGCAGCAGCGGAATGCCGTTCAGCAGCCGTTGTTCGGTGGTTAGCCGCTCCGGGTCGCCGGGAATGAGCACGTGCTTCTCGGGCACTGCCTTGGCATTGCGGAAGGTCTCGATCCAGTTGTCCATATGGGCCTTGAACTCGGCGGCGGGCCGGAACGCGTCCACGCGCATTGCCCCGAAGAAATGCCCGATGCCCTGACCTACGGGGTTAGCCGGCGGCTGCAGAAACGCCACAAACGGCGGCACCCACGGCCCGTAGTTTGCCCCCGAAAGTACCGCCGACAGAATATCGACCGTGGCGCCCAGCCCGTAGCCTTTGTGGCTGCCGGTTTCGCCGCCTAATGGAATGAGGGCACCGCCGCTGCGGGTTTCGGTGGGATTCTGCGAAGAGTTGCCGTATTGGTCCTGAATCCAGCCGGCAGGGGCGGGGAGGCCCTTGCGCTCCAAAATTTCCATTTTGCCCTGCGCCGCCGTGGTGGTAGCCATATCCAGCACGAAAGGTGGCTGGTCGCCGGCCGGAATGGCCACCGAAATGGGGTTGGTGCCCAGTAGCCGTTCCAACGAGTGCGTGGGTGCCACCAGCGGTGAGGCGTTGGTGAGCGAAATGCCAATCATGTCGTGGGGCAGGGCCAGCATGGCGTGGTAGCCGGCAATGCCGTAGTGGTTTGAGTTGCGCACGGCCACCCAGCCGGTGCCCACGCTCTGGGCTTTTTCAATGGCGAGGCGCATGGCATGCGGCCCCACTACTAAACCCAGGCCGGCGTCGCCATCGACCACGGCAGTGCTCGGCGTTTCGTGCACCACGCCTATGGAGGGCGTGGCATTTACGCGCTGCGCTTCCCACAGCCGCAAGTAGCCGCTCAGGCGGGCCACGCCATGCGAATCGACGCCGCGTAAATCGGCTGAAAGCAAGGTTTCAGTGGCTTGGCGGGCGTCGGTTTCAGAGCAGCCCATGCTGCGGAAAACGGCTTCGGCAAACGCAAACAGGCGGGTGTAGGAGTAAGTAGTAGGCATGGAGCGCGAACAAAGTCAACCGCGCCGGTTCGTTTGGGGCAAATCCGTGAACCAGCGGCGCGAACCGCAAAGGTATTGACGCGCGCTTTGCAAGGCGGCGGCTGGTCTTTCCCGTCGCAACGGGCTACTGCTGCTCCAGCATTTCGGCCAGCAAGCCTTCCTTTAGGGCGTAAGCCGAAGCCGTGATGCGCGTGAACGGGCCGTACTGCAGCACCAGATCAATCAGCACGCAGGCTACCACAATCATGTCGGCGCGCAGGGGCGTCATGCCGGGCAGTTGCAGGCGCTCGGCGTGGCTCAGTCGCAGGAGTTGTTCGTAGCTCTGACGGAAGCTCTCGAGGGAAATAGTGCGGGCAGGCGGTTGGTGCATGTAGTCTTCGCCAGCGCGGGCGGCCTGCATGTCGCCCAGCGTATCGAAGGTGCCGGACGCGCCCACCAGGTTTTCGGGTCGAAAATGCTCGATGGCGGCCAGCAGCGGCGCAAGCGTCGTGCGCAGGTAGGCTTGCTCGTCCTGCACGTCGGCTGGCAGCAATGGGTCGTGACGGAAGAACATGTCGAGCATCCGTTGGGCCCCAATTTCGAAGCTTTGCTTCCAGAAAATGGTGCTGGCGTTGGCAATGATAAATTCCACCGAGCCGCCACCAATGTCCATCAGTAGGTTGGGTTCGGTGCCCAGCGCCACGGCTTGCCGAATGCCTTTGCAAATCAGTTCGGCTTCGCGGGCGCCGGGAATAACTTCCACCCGAATACCGGTTTGCTCGAAAATATCCTTCACCAGCTCCTGCCCGTTGTGGGCCACGCGCACAGCGCTGGTGGCCGTGGCGCGCACGTCCTGTACTTGGTGCAGCTCTATTTCTTCCTGAAACGCCTGCAGCGTGTGTAGCGCCCGGGCATAGGCTTCGGGCGCAATTTCGCCGTTGCTGATGCCGCCTTCGCCCAGCTTTACGCCCACTTTAGTGCGCAGCAGCACCGTGGGTTCCGTCTGGCCAGTGGCAGGCAGCTCCACGATGAGCAGGTGAAACGTATTTGTGCCCATGTCGATGAGGGCCAGGCGTTGGTGCATCTTGGTTGATAGTTATTGGGTGGTGGTTTTTGGCGCGTAAAACAAAATAGAAACGTGTTTCACGCCGGCTGATGGAGAGTCACTCGGGGCCAAAAACCACCAACCAATAACCAAAAACTAATTGGCAAACCGACAGAACGTGCCCAGCGGCAGCTTGCGCTGGCCTTGGTCGTGCAGGTAAATTTCCCCGATTTCGCGCTGCTGCCCGTACGGCGGGTAAATGTCGCCGATCAGGTTATCCAGAATCAGCGCCGAGAAACCGATGGAGTAAAGGTTGATGACGAAGAAGTGGTCCTGCGGGTCGAGCAGCTCGCGGCACAGCTTCAGCATTTCATTAAGCTGGTCTTCCAACTGCCACTTTTCGCCGTTTGGGCCGCGGCCGTAGGCGGGCGGGTCCAGAATCAGGCCCTGGTACTTGTTGCCGCGCTTTACTTCGCGCTGCACGTATTTCCAGGCGTCTTCCACCAGCCAGCGCACCCCGTCAATGCCCGAGGCTTCCATGTTGTCGCGGGCCCAGAAGTTCACCTGCTTCACCGAGTCGAGGTGGGTGACGTCGGCGCCGGCGGCGCGGGCGGCCAGCGTGGCGGCGCCGGTGTAGGCAAACAGGTTCAGCACCTTGGGCTTTTCGGCGCGGCGGCGCTTGGTTTGCTCGTAAATGAACTGCCAATTGGGGTCCTGCTCAGGGAACAGGCCCACGTGCTTGAACGACGACAAGCCCAAGCGGAATTTCAGCTTTAAGCCGTCGGGCCGGTCGTAGCCGATGTGCCACTGCTCGGCCATGCCGGGCTTTAGCTTCCACTGACCGCGCTCTTGGCTGCCGGCCTCGCGGTTAAACGTAGCGTGGGCGCGCTGCCACTCGCTCGCGGGTAGGTGCGGGTCCCACACGGCCTGGGGCTCGGGGCGGCTGAGCACATAGCGGCCAAACCGCTCCAGCTTCTGGAAGTTACCGGCGTCAATCAGCTCGTAGTCGGGCCAGGGGCTGGTCGTCAGGAATGAATACATAAGTACCTTTGGGCTACGCGAAACTACCCGCTGGGCGGGCCGGCAAAGGTACGCTACGCAATTTTTGCCGACCGCGCCGAATTATCTGCCTTCTGCTTCCGACCTTCAGTCATGCCTGAAACCGCCCGCATCCTCGACCAACTCCGGCGCGCCTTCGACGGCGACGCGTGGTCGGGCCCTTCGCTCGTGGCCACCCTACAAGGTGTAACGGCCGCGCAGGCCCGCCAGCGGCCGTTGCCAGCTGCGCACAGCATTTGGGAAATTGTGCTGCACGTAACCGCTTGGGTGCGTATGGTGCAACAGCGCCTTGCCGAAAACCGCTTGGTAGAAATGCTCGACGCTGACAACTGGCCCGCGTTGCCCGAGTCCACCGACGAAGCTGCCTGGCAGCGGGCGCAGCAGGATTTATACGCCGCGCATGTGGCTTTGCTGACTACCGCCGCCCGCTTTCATGAGGCCGACTTAACCCAGGAATTGGGCGCCACGCCCGACCAGCCCCAAGGCGCAGGAGTCACGAACTATGTACTGTTGCACGGCGTTGCGCAACACAACTTGTACCACGCCGGGCAGGGGGCTTTGCTGAAAAAAGCGTTTGTTTAACCCGCCAATTCACCCGTAACCGCGCCTTTTAGGCTGCGACTACCGCCTTTTTGCCTTTCATGACGCTGCACTTTCACAAATACCAAGGCACCTCCAACGACTTCGTGATGGTGGACGACCGCGCCCGCACGTTTCCGGCCGACGACCACGTGCTGGTGCGCCGCCTCTGCGACCGGCGCCGCGGCATAGGCGCCGACGGCCTGATTTTGCTGCGCACCCAGCCGGGCTTCGATTTCGAAATGCTGTATTTCAACGCCGACGGCTATCTGGGTTCCATGTGCGGCAACGGCGGCCGGTGTGCCGTAGCGTTTGCGCGCCAGCTGGGCGTTATTACCGATAAAACTCATTTTTTAGCCGCCGATGGCCCCCACGAGGCCACGGTGGAAACCGACGGCCGCGTGAACCTGCGCATGATTGATGTGCCCGGCCAACAGGAAATTCCCGACGGCATCTTCCTTAACACCGGCTCGCCGCACATCGTCCGCTTCCTGCCCGCCAGCACCCTAGCCGAGTACGATGTGTATGGCGAAGGCCGCGCTGTGCGCTACGGCGACACGTTCCGCGAACGAGGCGGTACGAACGTGAACTTTGTGGAGGCACCGCAAACGCCCGAGCAGCCGTGGCAGGTGCGTACCTACGAGCGGGGCGTGGAAGACGAAACTTTCTCTTGCGGTACGGGTGTAACGGCCGTGGCCCTGGCAGCGGCAAGGCGCGGCGCAAGCAGCCCCGTACCGCTGCGCACCTTGGGCGGCGACTTGGCGGTGTCGTTCAGCATGCATCCCGATGGCTCGTTCACCAACGTGTTTTTGAGCGGACCAGCTGAGTTTGTCTTCACCGGTTCCATCGAGATTTAAAGCCATGCTGCGTTCGGCGGAAGTATCGTTGCGGGCGCTGGAGGACACAGACCTCTCGTTTCTCTACGAGCTGGAAAACGACGCCGCCGTGTGGGGTGTGGGCAGCGACACGCTCACGCCCGTATCGCGCTACAACCTGCGGCGCTACCTCGATAACGCCGCCGCCGATTTTTACGAAGTGCGCCAGCTGCGCCTCGTGATTTGCGCCCACGCCGGAAACCGCGCCGTGGGCACCATTGATGTGTTTGATTTTCAGCCGCACCACCGCCGCGCCGCCGTGGGCATCATGGTAGCGCACAACGAACGCCGCCACGGTTACGCCGCCGCGGCGCTGCACCTGCTCATCGACTACGCTCGTTACACGCTGCAGCTACACCAGATTTATTGCACTGTGGCGGCCGGTAATACAGCCAGTCTGAAGCTGTTTCGGAGCGTAGGATTTCAGCGCGTGGGTGTGCGCCGCCAGTGGCTGCGCAGCGGTTCCGGATGGCAGGACGCCGTGGAAATGCAGTGCCTGCTGCACGCCCCCTCAACCGGCGCCTAGGCTTACTTCTGTTCTTATTCCGGGGCCTCGTATTTCTGCCGCCCGGCAGGCCCGGCATCCTTTTGCCGGAAAGCTGCGTATGCAATTCTGCCGCGCCTGGTAGCCTGTTTCGCGCCACCGGGTTCCTCCTCCTTCCCGCACCAATTTTTCGCCAAAACTTTTTTGACGCTACTACGCATGTCCTTACTCGACGCCTCTTCCCTCGCGCCGCATAATGCCGCTACTGAACTTACTACTGCTGTTTCCACTACCCCTGAATCCATTGCTACTACCGGCCTGAACGGTGCTTCTTCCAAACTTCCCGACCTCGTGTGCTTTGCGCACCTGCACTGGGACTTTGTGTGGCAGCGCCCGCAGCACTTGTTGTCGCGTTTCGCGCAGCAAACGCGGGTGTTTTACATCGAGGAGCCCTGCACCCACTTCGACGACACGAAGATGAAGCCGTGGATGGAAGTGAAGGACCGCGAGGAAGGCAAGCTGAAAGTAGTAGTGGCGCACTTGCCCGGCGGTTTAACCGAGGAAAAGGCCGATGCTATTCAGGCAGAGATGCTGACGGCATATTTCGAGAAGGAAAAAATCCAGGACTTTATTGCGTGGTACTACTCGCCCATGTTCCTGGCCAAGTCGCGGCACCTGAAGCCGGCCCTCACCATCTACGACTGCATGGACGAGCTGGCCAACTTCAAAGGCGCGCACCCCGAGCTGCGCAGCCGCGAGCAAGAGCTGTTCAAGCAGGCCCAGCTGGTGTTTACCGGCGGCCAAAGCTTGTACGAAGCCAAAACCAAGCAGCACCACAGCGCACACGCCTTCCCGAGCAGCATCGATAAAGCCCACTTCGGACAAGCGCGCACCAACCTCACCGAGCCCAAGGACCAGAAGAATATTCCGCACCCGCGCGTTGGCTTCTTCGGGGTGGTGGACGAGCGCCTCGACATTGAGCTGCTGGGCCAGCTGGCCACGGCGCACCCGGAGTGGCAGTTCATCGTCATCGGGCCGGTGGTGAAAATTGACCCGGCTACGCTGCCGAGCTCGAAAAACATCCACTACCTCGGCGGCAAAGATTACAAGGAGCTGCCCACCTACCTGCACGGCTGGGACGTGGCTACGCTGCTCTTTGCCGATAACGAAAGCACCAAGTTCATTTCGCCCACCAAAACGCCGGAGTACCTGGCCGCCGGCAAGCCGGTGGTGAGCACGCCCATACGCGACGTGGTGCGGCCTTACGGCGAGCTGGGCCTCGTGCACATTGCCGCCGATGCCGACAAGTTTGGGAAGGCTATTTCCATGGCCCTCGACGAAGTAGACGATGCTGCCTGGCTACAGCGCGTAGATGCCTATTTGGCCACCATTTCGTGGGACCAAACGTGGCAGGGAATGGTGGATCTGATGCAGGCCGAATTGCAGAAGGTGGCCAAAAGCTAGCATTTCCCGTACAACCCTCACCGATTACCACGAGTTACTGACCCTCTTTTCCACAACCACCCCATCACCATCTCCCGAGCTATGTTTGACTATCTGATCGTCGGCGCCGGCTTTGCTGGCAGCGTGTTGGCCGAGCGCCTTGCAACGCGTTCTAACAAGAAAGTGCTCATCGTAGACAAGCGCAACCACATTGCGGGCAACGCCTACGACCACTACAACGAAGATGGCATTCTGGTCCACAAGTACGGCCCGCACATCTTCCATACCAATGCCAAAGACGTATTCGAATACCTCTCGAACTTCACCGACTGGCGCCCTTACGAACACTGGGTACTGGCGTCGGTAGACGGCCAGCACGTGCCGATTCCGATCAACCTCGATACCATCAACAAACTGTACGGTACGAACATGACCTCTTTCGAGGTGGATGCGTTCCTGGAGTCGCTGGCCGAGGAAATTCCAGTTATCAAAACGTCGGAAGACGTGGTGGTGAGCAAAGTAGGCCGCGAGCTGTACGAGAAGTTCTTCCGCAACTACACCCGCAAGCAGTGGGGATTAGACCCGTCGGAGCTGGATAAGTCGGTTACCTCGCGCGTGCCCACCCGCACCAACCGCGACCGTCGCTACTTCACCGACACCTACCAAGCCATGCCCCTGCACGGCTACACCAAGATGTTCGAGAAGATGCTCGACCACCCGAACATCAAGGTGATGCTCAACACCGACTACCACGAAATCGTGAACATGATTCCGTTCAAGGAAATGATTTTCACGGGCCCGGTAGACGAGTACTTCGATTACAAATTCGGCAAGCTGCCTTACCGCTCTTTGGAGTTCAAGCACGAAACACTGAACAAAGAGCAGCACCTGGAGGCTCCGGTGGTGAACTACCCGAACGAGCACCTGTACACGCGCATCACGGAGTTCAAGGCCCTCACCGGCCAAACACACCCGAAAACAAGCATCGTGTACGAGTACCCGAAAGCCGAAGGCGACCCGTACTACCCAATTCCGCGCCTCGAAAACGCCGAGTTGTACAACAAGTACAAGAAGCTGGCCGACGAAACGCCCAACGTACACTTCGTGGGCCGCTTGGCTACTTACAAGTACTACAACATGGACCAGGTGGTAGCCCAGGCGCTGACGTTGTATAAGAAGCTCACGGAAAAGGGCGAAGAAGCGCAAAAAGCCAAAAAGCCGACGATTACCGGCTCGGCTTCCATCATCGATAAGCTTGTTCCGCGCGCTCCGGCCAAAGAATAGCGCTTACCCTAAATCGGTTGCCAGATGACTGTCATTCTGAGCCGCACGAGAAGCTTTGAGGTCGAAAAGCCACTGCGCTGCCGACACCAAAGCTTCCCGGGCGGCCCGGAGTGACAGAGCCGTTTTCAGGTGGTAACACCTCATCCTTTATAGCGCCGGTCTTGCCGGCCGCCATAAACCGATAGAAGCATGGAAAAAGTAGAAATGTGGGGCGGCGTGGAATGCACCATTCGGCGAATTGGAAACGGGTACTCCAACCAACTCGCCAGTAGTGGCCACCTCAGCCGAATCGAAGACCTGGACCTGTTTGCCGAACTGGGCATCCGCAAATTGCGCTACCCTATTTTGTGGGAGCAGGTAGCTCCGGAAAGCCTCGACCAGCCCGACTGGACGTGGACCGACGCACGAATGGCTCGTCTGCGCGAATTGGGAGTCGACCCCATCGTAACCTTGCTGCACCACGGCAGTGGCCCGCACTACACCGCCTTGCACCAGGATAATTTTGTGTCCGGCCTGGCGCGCTTTGCCCGCATGGTAGCCGAGCGCTACCCTTGGGTAAAGCATTACACGCCCGTAAACGAGCCGCTCACAACCGCCCGCTTCAGCGGCCTGTACGGCATCTGGTACCCGCACGCCTTCGACGATGCCACCTTCGTGCGCATTCAGCTCAACCACATCAAGGGCGTGCGCGAGGCCATGAAAGCCATTCGGGAAATAACGCCCGATGCGCAGCTGGTGCAAACCGAAGACCTGGGCAAAACCCATTGCACCCCCAGCCTGGAGCAACAGGCCGAGTTCGAAAACAACCGTCGCTGGCTCACCTTCGACATGCTCTGCGGATACGTAGACCGTCACCACCCGCTGTGGCACTACCTGCGCGACAGTGGCGCCGCCGAGGACGAACTGCTGGACCTGGCCCACAACCCCACGCCGCCCGACGTGCTGGGCGTTAATTACTACGTTACCAGTGAGCGGTTTCTGGATGAAAATCACCAGTACTTTCCCGTTCACCACTTGCGGCGCAGCCACGAGCGTACCGATTACGCCGACGTAGAAGCCGTACGCGTGCGTTTGGTAGAGCTAACCGGCCTGCACGATTTGCTGCTGGAAGCCTGGGAGCGGTACCACATACCCATAGCTGTTACCGAGGTGCACCTCGACTGCACCCGTGAAGAGCAAATGCGCTGGGTGCAGTATGCCTGGGACGCCGCCAACCAACTGAAGCAGGAAGGGGTGGATATGCGCGCCATAACCGTATGGTCCCTGCTCGGGGCCTACGACTGGAACACCCTGCTTACCTGCGAAGGGGCATTTTACGAAAGTGGCGTATTTGACATGCGCGGCGGCAAGCCCCGGCCCACGGCCCTCTTCAAAATGGTAAAAAGCCTTGCTACCACCGGTCAATACGACCATCCATTGCTCCGCAACAAAGGGTGGTGGGAACGGGAAGACCGTTTCCTGTATCACCACCATTGTCCCACTTCCAAGACCTCCTAGCTATGCACATTCTTAACGTAAACGACCTGGCCGCAAGCTCTATTCCGTCCCCCGTTCAGCCCCTGCTTATTACCGGAGCCAACGGCACCCTAGGTCGTGCTTTCCAACGAATCTGCGCCATTCGGGGTATCGAAGCGGTAGCCCTGAACCGCAGCCAGCTGGACATTACCGATCCTATTTCTGTGGAAAGAGCCCTAACGCAATACAACCCCTGGGCCGTGGTTAATACCGCCGGGTACGTGCGCGTCGACGATGCCGAAAAGGACTTCGAGCGGTGCTACCGCGAGAATACCACCGGCCCCACCATACTGGCCGCCGCCTGCGCCTACCGCGACATCCATTTCCTCACGTTCTCGTCCGACCTCGTGTTCGACGGCAATAAGTCGGCGGCTTACGTAGAAAGCGACACCCCGCGCCCGTTGAACGTGTATGGCAATAGTAAACGCCTTGCCGAGCGCGACGTGCTGGCTCGCATGCCCAATGCCTTGGTAGTGCGTACTAGCGCCTTTTTCAGCCCCTGGGACGAGTACAACTTCGTGTACTACGCCTTGCGGGCCGGCCACCGCAAAGAAGCCTTCGATGCCGCCGACGACGTACTTATTTCGCCCACCTACGTGCCCGATTTGGTGAACGTGTCCCTGGACTTACTCATCGACGAGGAGCGCGGCGTGTGGCACTTGGCTAACCAAGGGTCGTTTACCTGGGCCGAGCTGGCACGCTTGGCTGCCGATATGGGCGGACTGGATACCTCTTTCGTGGTGCCACGCTCGGTAAATACGTTCGGCTGGCCTGCTGCCCGCCCCGTTTACAGCGTGCTGGGCAGCAAACAGGGCAACCTGCTGCCCTCCGTAGAAAGCCGCATGGAGCGCTGCGTGGCCGAGGTTATGGCAAATTTGAAAAGTGCCCCCGAAGAAGCCATTGCGGTAGCATCGTAGCTGCAATGCTTGCCGGCTGGTGCAGCGCGGCCGCCACTTTTGTCGTGAGCCGCCTAAATAGCGCTGTAAAACCTGACAACGTTGCTTCCTGGGCCAACCCCGCACTCTTTTTGAAGAGGCGGGGTTTGTCTTTTCTGGGACATCTTAGAACGCGTCTGGGGCTTTTGCCGCAAACACCGTAAATTTGAGGTGCGCCCCGGCGTTTTTCAGCAAACTACTAGCAGCATGTTCGATTTTATCGGGAAGGCCGTCACCAAAGTCTTCGGCACCAAGTCGGAGCGGGACTTGAAAGGCATCATCCCTTACGTGGCGACCATTAACGCCGAATACGCCAAACTGGCAGGCCTCTCCGATGACGAGCTGCGCGCCCAGACCGATCAGGTTCGTGCCCGCATCAGCGACCATCTGAAAGATATCGATGGGCAGATTGCCGCTTTGCACCAGAGCATCACCGATCAGCCCAACCTCGATGTTCAGCAGAAAGAGGCTTTGTTCGAGCAAATTGACGCGCTGGAAAAGCAGCGCAACAAGGAGCTGGAAGTAGTGCTGATGGAAGTGCTGCCGCAGGCTTTTGCCATTGTGAAAGACACGGCCCGCCGCTACAAGGAAAACGGCCAGCTGGTGGTTACGGCTACCGACTACGACCGTGAGTACGCCAGCCGCAAGTCCAACGTAACCCTGGAAGGCGACAAGGCCATTTGGGCCAACCGCTGGATGGCCGGCGGTGCCGAGATTGTGTGGGACATGGTGCACTACGACGTGCAGCTGATTGGCGGCGTGGTGCTGCACCAGGGCAAAATTGCCGAAATGGCCACCGGCGAAGGCAAAACCCTGGTTTCCACTTTGCCCTCGTTCCTGAACGCGCTGTCGAAGCGTGGCGTGCACTTGGTAACGGTGAACGACTACCTGGCCAAGCGTGACTCGGAGTGGAATGCGCCGCTGTTCGAGTTTCACGGCATCACGGTGGACTGCATCGACAAGCACCAGCCCAACACGCCCGGCCGCCGTGCTGCTTACCGCGCCGATATTACCTACGGCACCAACAACGAGTTCGGCTTCGACTACCTGCGCGACAACATGGCGCGGGAAACCGACGAGCTGGTGCAGCGCAAGCACCACTACGCCATGGTCGACGAAGTGGACTCCGTGCTCATCGACGACGCCCGGACGCCGCTTATCATCAGCGGTCCGGTGCCCAAAGGCGACGTGCACGAATTCCTGATTCTGAAGCCACGCATTCAGCGCCTTGTAGAAGAGCAGAAGAAGCTCATTCAGCAGTACCTGCTCGACGCCAAACGCCTGATTAAAGAAGGCAACGACGGCCCGAAAGACGGCGAAGGTGGCTTGGCTTTGTTCCGCGCCTTCCGCGGTCTGCCCAAGAGCAAGCCGCTCATCAAGTTCCTCTCGGAAACCGGCAACCGCGCCATTCTGCAGAAAGTGGAGAACTACTACCTGCAGGACAACTCGCGCCAGATGCCGCAGGCCGACAAGCCGCTGTTCTTCACCATCGACGAGAAAAACAACCAGATCGAGCTGACCGAGCGCGGTGTCGACCTGATTACCGGCCAAGGCGAAGACCCGCACTTCTTCATCATGCCCGACATCGGCATGGAGCTGGCCGCCATCGAGAACAACAAAGCCCTGTCGGCCGACGAGAAGCTGCACACTAAGGAGCACTTGATGCAGGATTACCAGGAGAAATCCGAGCGTATCCACACCATCAACCAGCTGCTGAAGGCCTACACGCTGTTCGAGCGCGACGACCAGTACATCGTGACCGAAGACCACAAGGTGAAAATTGTGGACGAGCAAACGGGCCGTGTAATGGAAGGCCGCCGCTACTCCGACGGTTTGCACCAGGCCATTGAGGCCAAGGAAAACGTGCGCATCGAAGACGCCACCCAGACCTACGCCACGGTTACGCTGCAAAACTACTTCCGCATGTACCACAAGCTGGGCGGCATGACCGGCACGGCCGAAACGGAAGCGGGCGAATTCTGGGAAATCTACAAGCTCGACGTGGTGGTAATTCCCACGAACCGCGCCATTTCCCGCAAAGACGAGCACGACAAAGTGTATAAAACCACGCGCGAGAAGTACAACGCCGTGGCCGAGGAAATCCAGGAGCTGGTAAAAGCCGGCCGCCCGGTACTGGTGGGTACTACCTCGGTAGAAAACTCGGAAATCATCAGCCGCATGCTGAAGCTGCGCGGTATTCAGCACCAAGTACTGAACGCCAAGCAGAACCAGCGCGAAGCCGAAATTGTAGCCGGCGCCGGTTACCCCGGCACCGTGACCATTGCCACGAACATGGCCGGTCGGGGTACCGACATTAAGCTGCGCGAAACGTCCAAGGAGGCGGGCGGTCTGGCCATCATCGGTACGGAGCGTCACGAGTCCCGCCGCGTTGACCGCCAGCTGCGCGGTCGTTCGGGCCGCCAGGGTGACCCGGGTACGTCGCAGTTCTTCGTGGCCCTCGACGACAACCTGATGCGCCTGTTCGGCTCCGACCGTATTGCGCGCCTCATGGACCGCATGGGTCTGGAAGAAGGCGAGGTGATTCAGCACTCGATGATTACCAGCAGCATTGAGCGCGCTCAGAAGAAAGTCGAGGAAAACAACTTCGGTATTCGGAAGCGCCTGCTGGAGTACGACGACGTGATGAACGCCCAGCGCGAAGTGGTGTACTCGCGCCGCCGCAACGCCCTGTTTGGGGAGCGTTTGGAGCTGGACGTGCTGAACATGATCTACGACGTGAGCGACGACATCGTGAGCGGCCACAAGATCAGCGGCGACTACGAAGACTTCAAGCTGGCCATCATCCGCGTATTCGGCTACGATACCCACATTTCGCAAGCCGAATTTACGGCCCAGCCCGCGCCGCAGCTCATTCAGAAGCTGTACGAAGAGGCGCTGGGGTACTACCAGAGCAAGAACGACGTCATTGCCGAATCGGCCTTGCCGTTGGTGGTGGACTTGCTCAACCAGCAAGTGCCCTTCGAGAACATTGCCGTACCGTTCACCGACGGCCGCAAGCAAGTGCAAGCCGTGGCTAACCTGGCCAAAGCCCGCCAGAACGGCGGCCACGAGTTGATTCGTGCCGCTGAAAAGGTGATTGTGCTGGCCCTCATCGACGAGGCCTGGACGCAACACTTACGCGCCATGGACGACCTGAAGCAGGTGGTTCAGAACGCGGTGTACGAGCAGAAAGACCCGCTCTTGATTTACAAGTTCGAGTCGTTTGAGCTGTTCAAGCGCATGATCAGCAAGGTGAACGAGGATACCGTGTCGTTCCTGTTCCGCGCCGACATTCCGTCGTCGCAGGCCGGCCCGACGGAGGAGCCCGAAATTCACTTCGAGGAAGCCGTTCAGGTAGAGCGTGCCCCGCAGCCCAAGCTGAAAGCCGAGAAGGAAGTATCGACGACCTCGTTGGGCGCCGGCATGGAAGACTTGGAGCAAGCGCACGAGCTGGGCGTGGAAGTAGCCGAAAAGCAAGTACCCGTTCGCTCACAGAAAGTAGCCAACCGCAACGATAAAGTGAGCGTGCAGTACATGGACGGCCGCATCGTACGCGACGTGAAGTTCAAGAGCGTAGAAGACGACGTGCTGAACAACCGCGCCGTCATCATTGACTAATCGACGGTCAGGACAGGTGCTGTAGACCACCTGTAACTTAATGGAACGCTGCTCGGCCTGGTGTCGGGCAGCGTTTCTTTATTATTTGGAGCTGTGGAACATAAGAGCGACGAAAACCGCCGGCGGGATAAACAGTTGCTCATTACCGGAGTGGGCGCGGCCGGGCTGTTTACGCTGTCTTACCTGTTGCCCCATAACTCGGAGTTTGTGCCCCACGCCAAAGAGGATATCGGCGGGCACCTACAGACGTTTGGACAGATCCTGCTCTTTGTGGGTGCGTGGCTACTGGGCTGGCTGCTGGCATTTATGTTTACCGGCTTACTGGCTTTACGACTGGGCGATTGGCTTTACCGCCGTTACCGGGCCTGGCAAGAGGAGTACAACCGCTTCGATTAGCGCCCCGCCTATTAGTTACCTTTGCCACATGTTTTCTACCGATAACCTCGCGGCCCGCATCGACCACACGCTGCTCAAGCCCGATGCCACCCGCGCCCAAATCGAACAGCTTTGCTCCGAAGCCGTTGCTGCGGGCTTTGCCAGCGTGTGCGTGCCGCCGCATTACGTGCCGGTGGCGGCTGCGGCGCTGCACAGTTCGGGCGTGGCGGTGTGTACCGTTATCGGGTTTCCGCTGGGCTATAACACCCCTGCCGCCAAGCAAGCCGAAGCCGAAGAAGCCCTGCGCCATGGCGCCACCGAACTGGACATGGTGCTGAACAATGCCGCTTTTCGCTCCGGCGACTTTGCCGCCGTACAGCGCGATATTCAGCAGCTGGCCGACATATGCCACCACCAAGGCGCGCTGCTGAAAGTCATTATTGAAACCGCACTGCTCACGCCCGAGGACATTGCCAAAGCGTGCGAACTGTGCGCCGCGGCCGGTGCTGACTTTGTAAAAACCTCGACCGGATTTGCCAGCCGCGGCGCTTCCGTAGAAGACGTACGGCTGATGCGTAGCCAGCTGCCCGCGCACATCCGTATTAAGGCAGCCGGCGGCATCCGCACCCACGCGCAAGCCGTGGCGCTGGTGCAGGCCGGCGCCGACCGCCTCGGGGCTTCTGCCGGCCTGGCTTTGCTGACTCTTGACAACGACGCCGCTCATGAACCGACTGCTTACTAACGTGCTCGTAGTCCCCGCTCTGCTGACGCTGGTAGCGTGTGCGGCTTCCAGTCCGGCTCGCACTGCCACCTCCCCGGCGCCCGATACCACCCGGCCCGCTGCAAAAGCGGCCCCGGCCGAAGACCTGGGCAAGTACCGGCCGGTATTCACGGCGCCCGCGCCGCCTAAAACAAGCAGTAGTGCCGCCAAGCCAAATGTGACGCCCACGGCCCACGTGAACTCACAAATCGACCAGCGCCTGCGCGACCTGGCCTTCACAAATCAGAGCGTGAAGTACACCAGCGGCTACCGCATTCTGGTGTACATCGGGCTAGAGCGGCAGGACGCCATGAACATTCGCCGCGCCGTTATCAGCCGCTACCCCCAGGAAACCGATTACATTACCTTCAAACAGCCGCTGTACCGCCTCTACATCGGCGACTACACCAGTCGGTTGGAAGCCGAGCAGGCCATGCTGCGCATTAGGCCGCTGGCGCCCAAAGCCGAGCTGCAGGCGACTCAGGTCCTCGTTAACAAAACGCGCTTTTAGCCATGCCGCTCCTTCGGCAGTTGCAGTGGGACGAGCTGGATTTGCTGCAGGGCATGGACACCATCCCGACCGAAGGCGAAGACGGAAGCCTCCACTACCGCCTCCACCACGATGGGCTGGTGCTGCTCCTGTCGCTATGGCCAAACCACGGCTTGGTAGACGTAACGCTGGTGCAAAGCGCCTCCGAAGCCATTTTGCTCGACCTGACAGTAGCCGTACGGGGGCGCATTCGCTATAACAACGACAAAGCCGGCGAATACCTGGCTTTCCACGACTGCGTGTTGGTAAGCCGCTTGGCTCTGAGCGAGGAACAAACCGATGCCGCCTTCAGCCCCAACGTGTACGGCCGCCCCATGACCATTGCCACCAAGCCGCACATGAGCGTGCTTTTCGAGTAGGGCAAACATACCAGCGGGCCAGGTGCTTTTAAGGCTTCCCATGCCAGCTACAAAATCCGACCAATCCGACTAATCCGCCCCAATCCGTGATTCAGCCCGACCGCATTCAACAACTAGCCGCTGCCCAAGCTGCCGAGGTAGTGGCGCTGCGCCAGCACCTGCACGCCCACCCGGAGCTTTCGTTTGAAGAATTCCAGACGATGGCCTTCGTGAAGCAACAGCTGGAAAGCATGGGCCTCGCGCCCCAGCCCATTGCCACCACCGGGTTGGTTGCCCTCATCGAAGGTCGTAACCCCGGCAGCCGCACGGTAGCCCTGCGCGCCGACATGGACGCGCTGCCCATTCAGGAGCAGAACGAGGTGCCGTACCGCTCACAAAACCCCGGCGTGATGCACGCCTGCGGCCACGACGTACACACGTCGTCGTTGCTGGGCGCGGCGCGCATCCTTACCCAGCTGCGCAACGAGTTCGAAGGCACCGTTAAGCTCATGTTTCAGCCCGGCGAAGAGCGGCTGCCCGGCGGCGCTTCGGTTATGATTGAGGAAGGCGTACTGGAAAATCCGGCGCCGCAAAGCGTACTGGGGCAGCACGTGTTTCCGCACCTGCCAGCTGGTAAAATTGGCGTGCGGGCCGGTCGTTACATGGCCAGCACCGACGAGCTGTACCTGACCGTGCGCGGCAAAGGCGGGCACGGCGCCATGCCCGAGCAAAACCTCGACCCCGTGCTGGTAGCGGCCCACATCATTGTGGCTGCGCAGCAAATTGTGAGCCGCCGGGCTAATCCCAAGCTGCCGTCGGTGCTGTCGTTCGGGAAGGTTATTGCCAACGGTGCCACCAACGTTATTCCCAACGAAGTGTACATCGAAGGCACGTTCCGGACCATGAACGAGCAGTGGCGCCAGGAAGCCCACCAGCACCTGCGGCAGCTTTGCGAAGGACTGGCCGCTTCCATGGGCGCGGTGTGCGAGCTGGAAATCCGGCGCGGCTACCCGTGCCTGGAAAACGACGAAGCCACCACGGCCCGCGTGCGCGCCGCCGCCGAAGCCTACCTCGGCGCCGACAACGTGGTGGAACTGGACCAGTGGATGGCCGCCGAAGACTTTGCTTACTTCTCGCAGGCCGCGCCCTCGTGCTTTTACCGCTTGGGTACCCGCGCTGCCGACGGCCGCTTTGCCGCCTCGGTGCACACGCCCACCTTCGACGTGGACGAAAAGTCACTGGAAACTGGTCCCGGACTCATGGCATGGTTGGCCCTGCAGGAACTAGCCGCCAACGCTCCTGTTGCGTAAGCCTGATCTAACCTCGTCGTTTCTATGCGCCACATTCTCCTCGCGGCTGTTCTGGCAGCACTGGCTTTTCCGTTCACGGCCGCTGCGCAGCGCCGTTCCGTTGCCGATCCAGTTTATCTGCCCGAAGCGCAGGTAGAAGTAGCCCTGCAAGGCGACGACTACGTGTTCGGCTCCATTAACCTGGTAACAAACAACGGCAACCTAGGCGGCACCTTCGCGCAAGGGCAGTTCCGGCTGGGGTACGAGCATTTCTGGAACGAGCAGTGGAGCTGGGGCGGCACGCTCACAGGCGCCAGGGGCCCGGTCGTTACCACCACGGTAGTGCCCGAACTGCTGTTACGCCATTGGAACACCTTCGGCAGCGTAAATTTCCGGCAGCGCCTGGGTTTGCGCTACGCCGTGCCCTTCGATGAAGAAGGCGTCCGCAGCCGGGCCCTTGCGGCCCTGCGCCTCGATGTAGACCGGGTGTTTGCTCTTGGGCGAATTGGATTGCGGCCACGCCTGGCCGTGGAGCCGGTGTTGTTTGTGCGCCTGCAGCGCGATGATGAAGACGTGAAAGAACCCTTCCTCGATTTCGCGAACCTACGCGCCGAAATCGGCTGCCGCGTATCCGACCACTTCGACTTTACTCCCTTCTTCGCCTACCAATCGGCGTACAGTTTTGTGCTGGCGCAGTTCGATGCCAACGGGAACATCCGGATTCCGGCCGGGCTTTTTTCTTCGGTACAGCCCGTGTTGGGTGTAGAGGCCCGGGTTACGCTTTTCAAAGGTGAAAAATCAACCGAGCGGCGGCAGCTACCCACACAGTACTAGGCTTGTCGTGACATAATGGCTGATGGTGTTTTTGGTGAGAAGACCGTCATACATGCTGGTATGAAAGAATTGATTGAGGATGCTGATAATTTCGTCAGTTGAAAATTGCTTCTTCGTGCCATAATGTCGTTAAAAGTTGGTTGGTACAGAATTTACTGATAGGGTAGTGTGTCGAGAGCCAACCGACACTTACCTCCAGACTCTGAACCCGACAACTTCTTACAACAATGGCAACGCAGATGTATAACCAGACTCCCGCCCTGCGTCCTTCGCGGGCTTTTAACGCCATGTTCAACCACCTGCTCAACGACAGCCTGCCGGGCACCAACCGGCCGTCGGGGGGCTTTGTACCAGCCGCCGATGTGCTGGAAACCGCCAACGGTTTTGAGTTGCTGCTCACGCTGCCCGGTGTACCCAAAGACTCCCTGACCATCGACGTGCAGCAAGGCACGCTCACGGTGAGCGGCGAGCGGAAGGCACCGGTAATCGAAGGCGAAAACGGCCCGAAAGTGCGCCGCATGGAATCGTCGTACGGCACGTTCTCGCGCCAGTTCCGCTTGCCCGAGAACATCAACGGCAAGGCCGTAGAAGCCGAGTTGACCGACGGCGTGCTGCGCTTGGTGTTACCCTTCGACGCCGAGAAGACAGCCCGTTACCAAATTGAAGTGCGCTAAGCGGTTCCGCTTGGCTTGTTAGAAAAAAGGCACCGTGTTTGGTGCCTTTTTTCTGACCGCCGCGGTTATACCTGTGCAACCCTATACCGAAGCCAGGGTATCTGGCGTTAGGAGTGCGCCGCGCAAAACGCAGTGTTTCCTGTTGCACTCTGTTTTCGGTTTTGCGTATTTTAGTTTCCGAACTACTCAACCCACATTACCACTTTCCTACCCATGCAAGCCAAACAAATGATGCTCGGCCTGATGGCCTCCGCAGTTCTGGGTGGCGGCGTCGCCGTTGGTGGGTACAAGCTACTGGAGCCCGAGCGCAACGCCGAGCCCCAGGCTGTGGCTGCCGACCCCAACGTACGTTACACCAGCGCCCTTCGCAGCTCGAACTACGCCGTACCCGAAGGGTTGAACTTCGTGGCTGCGGCCTCGGCCGTAACGCCGGCGGTGGTGCACGTTATGACCGAGTACGCGCCGAAAATGTCGCAGAACGATGCCATTCGCATGGACCCGTTCCTGCGCCAGTTTTTCGGCGACGATGCCGGCCGTTACCACTCGCAGCAGGGCCCGCAGCAGGGTTCGGGCTCGGGCGTGGTTATTGCCGCGAACGGCTACATTGTTACCAACAACCACGTTATCGACAAAGCCGACAAGATTGAGGTGGTGCTTGACGACAAGCGCAAGTACAAGGCAACCCTCGTAGGCGCCGACCCCAATACGGACTTGGCGCTGCTGAAAGTGGAGGCCGATAACCTGCCGTACGTGCGTTACGGTAACTCCGACCAGGTGAAAGTAGGGGAGTGGGTACTGGCCGTGGGCAACCCTTTTAACCTGAACTCGACCGTAACGGCGGGTATTATCTCGGCCAAGGGCCGCAATATTAATATTCTGCGCGGCCGCGAAGGCATGGGCATCGAGTCGTTCCTGCAAACCGATGCCGTGGTAAACCCCGGCAACTCGGGCGGTGCGCTGGTGAACCTGAACGGTGACCTGATCGGTATCAACTCCGCCATTGCGTCGCGCTCGGGCTCGTTCGAAGGCTACTCGTTTGCCGTGCCCAGCTCCATCGTGAGCAAGGTGGTAGACGACCTGCTGAAGTACAAAGTGGTGCAGCGCGCCTTGCTGGGCGTAAACATCCGCGAAGTAGACGCCACCCTGGCTTCGGAGAAAAAGCTGAAGAACCTCGACGGCGTGTACGTGGTGGGCATGGGCAGCACCAGTGCCGCCGCTGAAGCTGGCCTAAAAGCGGGCGACGTGATTACCGAAATCAACGGCGTGAAGGTGAACACCTCTTCGCAGCTGCAGGAGCAAGTAGCGCGCTTCCGCCCCGGCGACAAAATAAAGGTGAGCTACCTGCGCGACGGCAACTCGCGCAACACCACCGCCACCCTGCGTAACTCCACCGGTACCACCGACATTGTGCGCGAGGAAACCGGGGCGGTAGTAGAGTACGAAGGTGCCAAGTTCTCGCCCTTGAGCCGTCAGGAACTGAACAAGCTCGACCTCGAAGGTGGCGCCAAGATCAGCGGCGTACGCGGCTCCAACTTCCGCGAAACCGGTATCGGCGACGGGTTCATTATTACCCGCATCGACAAGAACAAGGTAGAGAAGCCCCAGGACGTGAAGCGCTACCTCGAAGCCGCTAAGGAAGGCCAGGGTGCTCTGGTGGAAGGCGTTTACCCCGACGGCCGCAAGGCGTATTACCCCATCGGTCAGGTAGAGTAACCCTTGCACATGCCAATAAAAAAGCCCCCGCCTCATTGGCGGGGGCTTTTTTGTTTATGAAAACCGTTGAGGGCTGAGCGCCCAGTTAACAGAGTTGGCTGGCTTGTAGACCATCTGGTTTAACAGAGGGGAAAATTCAAGTCAGATCGTTTCTTTTGCCAGCCATTCAATGGCTTCCGTTTGGTCGGTAAACAGGGCCAGCTGAAACGGCAGGTCCGGATCGGTAAGCATTTGGGCGTTGGCGAGGCTCACCGGGTCTCGTTGCAGGTCGGCAAACTGTGTTGCCGACATCAGGCAGGCCAAGCGTACGGGCTCGGCGTAGAGCGAGTAAAGGCCGGGTAAAAACTCATGGTGCAGCCACTGTCCGTAATCGACGGGCAAGGGAACTTGGCGGTGCCGCAAATCCATTAACCAGCGCGGGGCTCTTAAACGCACGCTCGCGTCGCGAAGCAGTTCATACCCGCTTTGCAATTCGGATAGGGTAACGGGCCGGTGCCAAACAGCGCATAGCATATCTGCCTCGGGCCCGTGGATAAGGTTAAGGTGTGCAGATGAATAAAAAAGCATGAATACGGGAGGCCGCAGGTGTATCGGCCGTTAGCAAGTTACACCCTAACCAAGCCACGCTGTTACGCTTCTTCACGCTAGTGAAAACATTTATCCGACCCCAACGGCCTTTTCGACGTGGCCGAACGGTATTTCTTAGCTTTGCTGGTCTATTCTTTGGGCCTTGCGGGCCCTGTCACCCCTTCTCTTCCCCGTATGAAACTCGCCATTGAAGAAGCTGCCGCTACCGGCACCGATGTACAGGAGCACGACCACCACGGCATACGTCAGGTATTGGGCCGCCTGGGCGTGCAGGAGCAAAATCCGGCATTCAGCACCGGCTTGCAGTGGGGCGGCGCCACTAACGCCAATACCCGGGCCATTCACTCGCCCACCGATGGGCAGCGCATTGCCTCGGTAGCCCTGGTCACGGCCGAAGATTACGAGCAGGTAATTCTGAAAGCCCAGGAAGCCTTCAAAACCTGGCGGCAGGTACCGGCCCCCAAACGCGGCGAAATTGTGCGCCAGATTGGCAACAAGCTGCGCGAGTACAAGGAAGACCTGGGCAAGCTGGTTAGCTATGAGATGGGCAAAATCCTTCAGGAAGGTCTCGGCGAAGTGCAGGAAATGATTGACATCTGCGACTTCGCGGTGGGCCTTTCGCGCCAGTTGCACGGCCTCACCATGCACTCGGAGCGCCCCGCGCACCGCATGTACGAGCAGTACCACCCGCTGGGCCTCGTAGGCATTATCTCGGCCTTCAACTTCCCCGTGGCTGTGTGGAGCTGGAACGCCATGCTGGCCGCCGTATGCGGCGATGTGAGCATCTGGAAGCCCTCGGAAAAAACGCCGCTGGTAGCCGTGGCGGTGCAGCACATCATCAAAGACGTACTCACCGAAAACGAACTGCCCGAAGGCATCTTCAACGTCATCATCGGCGACGCCGAAATCGGGGCCAAAATGGCTGCCGATACACGTGTGCCGCTGGTATCGGCTACCGGCTCTACCCGCATGGGCAAGAAAGTGGGCGAAGTGGTAGGTGCCCGCTTGGGCAAGGCTTTGCTGGAGCTGGGCGGCAACAACGCCATCATTCTCACCGAGCACGCCGACCTCGACATTGCCATTCGCGCCGTGTTATTTGGAGCCGTGGGTACTGCCGGCCAGCGCTGCACTACCACGCGCCGCCTCATCATTCACGACTCGATTTACGAGGACGTGAAGCAGCGCCTGCTCAATGCCTACCCCAAGCTGCCTATTGGCCACCCGCTGCAGGAAGGCAACCTGGTAGGTCCGCTGATTGACACCGATGCGGTGCAGTCGTTTACCAAGGCCTTGCAGGAAGTACAGGCCGAAGGCGGCAAGCTGCTGACGGGCGGCGAGGTGCTAAGCGGCTCGGGCTACGAAACCGGCACCTACGTGCAGCCCGCGTTGGTAGAAGCCAAGAACGAGTACCACACGGTTCAGGAAGAAACCTTCGCGCCCATTCTGTACCTGATCAAATACTCCGGCTCGGTAGAGGAAGCCATTGACTTGCAGAATGGCGTGCGTCAGGGCCTCTCGTCGAGCATTTTTACCCTGAATATGCGTGAGGCGGAAGCATTCCTGGCTGCCACGGGCTCCGACTGTGGCATTGCCAACGTGAACATCGGTACCTCGGGCGCCGAAATCGGCGGCGCATTCGGTGGCGAAAAGGAAACTGGCGGCGGCCGCGAATCGGGTTCCGACGCCTGGAAGATTTACATGCGTCGCCAGACCAATACCATCAATTACAGCACACAGCTGCCACTGGCCCAGGGCATCAAGTTCGATATCTAAGGCCCTTGCCAGACAAGAAAAACCCGCCCGATAACCATCGGGTGGGTTTTTTTATGACAGCGGACGTGCTATTCGCGTCGGTGGGCCGGCTGACGCCGCAGCTTGGGCCACGAGCCATTCGGAGCTGTAGACTTGGGCCGGTACACGCGGACGTAGTCGATCAGGTACGGGTCGTTGGGCTGCGGGCACCGCTGGTCGTTGGGCGTGGTGCGGTCGGCAAGGGTGTCGCAGTGGTAGTTTTTTTTGCAGTCCCACTGGTAATGAGCACTCAGTAGCAAGTTGAGCTCGGTATCGGGGGCGCCGGTTCCGTTGGGGTTGCGGCGGGTAGCGCGCCGAATCATGGTTATCCGGCCGTCAACGTAGTACACCAGGCGGGTGGGCGTCCACTCCAGCGTGTAAGTATGAAACGCGGTAGCCGGGCTTTGGCCGCGCGGAAAGTCGAGAAGCGTAGAAACAGACTTGTGGTCGGTAAACGCATTGGGCTGTATCGTAGAGAAAAATACCCGCTCGTTTCCGTTGCGAAAAGTCTCAAACGCGTCTATTTCCCAGATGTCACCGGGGCGGCGGTCTACATCGGTGGCGCCGCATCCGTGGGCGTTCCACAGCCAAAAGGCCGCTTGCAAACCGTCCGTATCGGGTACTTTGCAGCGCACCTCAAAAATGCCGTACCGGAAACCGGTGTCGGCGCAGCTGCTGTCGCCTCGGTACACGGCACGGAGCAGCCCACTGGTTTTGTAAAAGCGCCCTTTGGTGACTTCTCCGTTGCTCGACACCACACTGTCGAGGGGTGGGTTGTGGTAGGTGTAGTCGAGGGCTACCAGCTGGCGGCCGGCGCTGTCGGTTATGGTGCGGACGTCGGCGGCCCGGTAGGCGTAGCTGCTGGGACCGTAGTCGTTGCAGCGCAGGTTGCTGTCCCAATGGGCCGTGCCCGGGGCCCAGCGCCCCGTCGCCAGCAACTCCTGGCCCGAGGCGTAAGCAAAGTCGTCTTCGAACACCACCTGGTAGCTGCTCATATCGAACGGTCGGCTGGAAACGCAGCTACTGAAAACAGCTGCCAGCGCACCGCAATAGCAAAGAAGCCTATATAACCTGTTGTGAAACATAACTTCGGAAAAGAGGCAGAAAAGGCAAGCGTAGCCCTTGAACGTAAAAACGCCGCTTTAATGCGCAGGGAAATTCGCACATAAACGCTGCCGGGCAAACGGTTGCGCCGGCTCTTTGGATTAAAGTTTTCCTGGTCAGGGGAATAAATACCATCGGCTGAAGGGCGCAAAAAAGCAGCTGACGTCTGGCCAGCTGCTTATCCTCAAATTTCAAGCAGATTAGAGAGTCCCGGAGCCCCCGGTTAGGTTGGTGTTGCGCCCAATGGTAAGCTCACCGTTTTCGAAGAACTCAAACCCATGTCGGCGCAAGCACTCATAGATGCGGGGGCGAATGTTGAACTCGTCGTGTATCTCGATGGCAATAAAGCGGGTGTTTTCCAGGAGCTCGGCTGCCAGCTCATCGGTTTCCACCAAGTAACGCTCCGCGCCTTCTATATCAATTTTGAGCAAGTCGATGCAAGTCCAGTCCCGCTCGGCGGCTAGTTGCCGTACGCCGTAGCCCATAAGGTCGGTGGCATGATGGGATTCACGCACGTAAAACGACCACTCCCGATGGTCCCGAAAGTCGCGCCCAACTTCCAAGTGGGCCCGGCGCTGCCACAGCCCGGCTTGCAGGGGCTCTACATTTGCTAACCCTGAAGCCGTAACGTTGCGGCTCAGTTGGCGGAAATTAGACGACTCCGGTTCGATGCTGATGATCTGAGCATTGGGGAATGTGTTGCCCAAATACAAGGCGGTATAGCCCACGTTGGCGCCGGCGTCGATGATTCGCAATGCACCATTGCAATCGGCATGTTTCCGCATGTAGTTGGTCACGGCCGCATACTCGCGGTGTTCCCAAACCTGCTGCAGCACCTGCAGGTCGCTCGATACACCCAAGCGGGTAAAGGCCCGCAGCGTTCTGCCGTCGGTGTGCAGGCCGGGCCATTCGCTCAGCGCTTCGGTATCGTTGATGTAAACACAATGGCCGCCGATAGCCAGCAGGCAGTGCAGGTAGCTCGACAGCCAGGAAGACTGCGGATGTTTTTCCGCCTGAATGCGTTTGCCAAAGTAAGCTCGTTCTACCGCGTGGCGCATCGCGGCGGGTAGGGTTCGGTAACCAGTTAGCTTTAAATTCATAACCGCAAACGAAAAGGAACGTGATTAGGAAGAATCTAGCGTGGTTAATATAGCCAGATCGGTTTAAACCAGGTGCAACCCCCGGTAGGGTCTGGGGGTCTATGGAGCGTTGATGATCAGGAAAGTGGCAAATGTGAAGCCGATGTCCGAACTTTATCCACCTGCTGCTCTTGACGAAAGCCAGACCCAAACCGCTGAGCCCATGGAAGCCGTTGCTTATGTTGATATAAATGCCCCCTTGGTGGAGCGCTGCCGCCTAGGCGACCGGCGCGCGCAAGCCGAGATTTACAAGCGCTACGCCAAAGCCATGTTCAACGCCTCGCTGCGCATTACCGGCGACTATGCCGAGGCCGAGGATGTGCTGCAGGAGTCGTTTTTGAGTGCGTTTCGGGAGCTGCATACCTACAAAGGCGACTCGTCCTTTGGCTCGTGGCTGAAGCGCATTGTTATCAACAAAAGCATCAACTGCCTGCGCAACCGGCGCCTGCAGCTGGTACCCCTAGCCGAACAGCACGACGGGGCCGGCGCCGACGACCCGGTAACCCCCGGCGACGGCGACGACGTACAGTGGCGGGCCGATGTGCTGCGTCGCTGCATTCAGGACCTGCCCGATGGGTACCGCGTGGTGCTCACGCTCTACCTGCTTGAGGGCTACGACCACGGCGAAATTGCCGGCATCATGAACATTACCGAGTCCACCTCGAAGTCGCAATACAGCCGGGCCCGCAAAAAACTGCTGGAATTGGCCAAGCAACACGGACTCTAATTCAACTATTACGTTTCACTGCAAGGACCGACGGCGCTAGCCACCCACGTTGTGCCCCGGTCCTGGGGAGCCTTTGTGCGAAAGAAAATGACTGCCATGAAACCCAACTCCGGACTTGAGGCCTTCGTCGAGCGGCACAGCGCCGACCTCGATGCCTTCGAGCCGCGCCCCGACCTTTGGGACGCCATCGAAGCGCGACTCGACGAGCCGGCCGACGCTGACGAAACGCCCACCTACGTTCTTCCGCTCGCGTCTTCACCCGTCTTTACTACCCCGGCTGCCACTGTCCAGTCCGCGGCTTCCACCGCTACCGGCTGGTACCGCTACGCCGCTGCCGCCGCTGTTGCCCTGTTGGTGCTGGCCGGCGGCTACGGCCTGAACCGTGCCGACCAAGCTTCTACGCCATCGACTATGGAGGTGGCGGTGCAGCCCGTTATGCAAGACCAGCCCACGGCCGTAACCGATGCTTTAGGCTCGCCCGAGCCACTGACGGTATCGGAAAGCAGCCCGGCCCGCCGCTTGGCTACGGCCGTGCGCAGCATGGAGGCATATTACGCCACGCAAATCCTGGAAAAGCAGCACGAGCTGCGCCAACTCGACGCTAGTGCCAAGCCCGGCATGACGCCCAAAGCCGCCGACTGGCAGCACGAGCTGACAGCACTGGACTCGACTTACCGGCAGCTGCGCACCGAGCTTTACCGCAACCCCGACCCCGATGTGGTGCTCGAAGCCATGGGCCGCAACCTGCAAATTCGGTTGGATATCCTGAACCAGCAGTTGCGCACCCGTGAGCAAATTCAGCAGTACCACGACGATGCGTATGTCGTCACCAAATAGCAGTTCTTTCGGTATGTCTAACCTGATCCTTCGCTACGCAACTACCCGTTGGCTGCCTTTCCTTGTGGTGCTGGCGCTGGTAGCTGGTCCGGCTACAGGACAGGTGGGCCAGCCGGTACGCGCCGGCGGAACACTCCCGGCCGGGGTGGTGCAGCCTTGCCCCCCAAACGACCGGTACTGGGAGCAGGTGCAGGACGGCGTGCTGCAGAATGGCCAGAACGGGACGCAGCAAAGCACTTCGGCACAGCCCGAGCCGATTGCCGCTACCGCAGAGCGCAGCCGCAAGCTCAGCCGTACCTTTAAAGCGCCGGCTGGCCGCCCTTTGAGCATCGACACGCGTTACGGTCGGGTTCAGATCAACACCTGGTCGCGCTCGGAGATTAAAGCCGAGGTGGATATTATTTCCCGGGCCGACTCCGACGAGAAAGCGCAGCAGCTGCTGGATATGATTCAGGTGCTGATGGAGGAACAAAGCACCGAGGAAGGAGGTATTGCCCTGCGCACCCAGTTCGGTGAGATGCCGCGCGAGTGTTGGAGCCGGCAGCGCCTCTACGAAGTGAATTACACTGTGTGGGTGCCCAAAGGCTCGCCGCTGCGGGTTCACAACAACTTTGGCGACATAAGCATTACCGGCGACCGAAGCGGCGCTGTAGACCTGGCCATCGGTTACGGCAGCCTGCGTACCGCCCGCCTCGACGGACCGCGTAACAGCATTCGGGTGAGCAACAGCGCCGCCACGGTACAGTACGTTCGGCAGGCTTCCATCGACGCCACCCATTCGCGGCTTCGCCTCGATGCGGGCCACACCGTGGACCTGCGCAACAACGGCTCCGATATTGACATGGGTACGGTGCAGGACCTGGCCGTGCACAGCAAATACGGCGACGTAAGCCTGGGCACGGTGCGTAACCTGCGGGGCAGCACCGGTTACTCCCGGTTTAGCGTGGACAAGGTGTCCGATCAGCTGAACATGAAAGTGCAGTACTGCCCGGCTTTTGAGGTGCGCACCACCGGTCCTAACTTCCGCAGCATCAATCTCGACGGTGGGTACAGCACCATTCTGCTGAATTTCCCCGATAACGCAGGCTTCCTTTTTGATGTAAACGCCGAGAATGGCAAGCTGCTCATCGACAAGCGCTTGGTGAAAGTAAAGGCCGAGGAAAGCAGCCCTTCTTCGAGCGAAATGCAGGGGCGCTACGGAATGCCGCAAGCCAAGTCGGTAGGCAACGTAAATATTAAGACGCGCTACAGCAGCGTGAGTTTTAACCGCTAAGCGGATGGTTACAAAGCCCGGTACGGGCCTGAAAAAGCAAAAAGCCGGCGGCCGCCGGCTTTTTGCTTTTTCAGGCTGGCAACCACCCGGCCGTTACCTTTGCCGGCATGCTGTATCGTTGCCTGTGGTGGTGTTGCTTGATGCTCGTGCTGAGCTCAATGATGGGCACTGCCACGGCCCAAACTTCTGTTGCCATGCCAGCCGCTGCTACCCCGGCGCCCCGCGCTATTCCTTCAGCCATGCGCACCTATGCCCTGCGCCTACGGCCCGGCGACGACCTGCGCCAATGTTTATTGCGTTTTGCCCAAGACGAGCGAATCAAAGCCGGTGCCCTGCTTACCTGTGTGGGTAGCCTCACGCAGGTAACGCTGCGACTGGCCAACCAAGAAGGGCCCACCATTTACCGGGGCCACTTCGAAATCGTGTCGTTAGTGGGTACGCTGGCCGAAAGCGGCAGCCACGTGCATTTGTCGGTAGCCGATTCCACGGGCCGCACCTTTGGCGGGCATCTGCTCGATGGCAACCTCGTGTACACCACCGCGGAGTTGGTGATAGGCGTGCTGGAAGACGTGGAATTCCGGCGCGAACCAGACCCCACTTTCGGGTATAACGAGCTGGTTGTGTACCCACGGGCAACGCCGAAGCGCCCGGCCAAACCAGCCTCCCGCAGCAAGCCATAGTTTCGGGCGCGGTACGGCGTTAAAACGTGCTAAATCAGTACGCTCGGGGGATTAATAACTGCTGCCGGCTAGTTGCTGGTAGAGTGTAACCGGTGCTACAAGCTCCATTAGCTTTGGTGTGGCCGCGAATTATGCCACGGGGATAACCGAGCCTTATAAGCAGTTTCACTGGCCCAAGCAGGAGTCCGAAGCCTTCCGGAAAGTCATTAACGCGGCCTCCTGCTTCAAAAAGGTGGTGCTGGTACTGGAGAAAAAGCCGTGGCGCCCGGCCGCTGCCTAAACCTTACGGCCGCGGGAAACCCTTACCTTGGGGTTCCTGCCGCCCTTTGCTCATGTCTACATCCACTTCCGTTTCTAATGCGTCCCGGTTGGCCGCTTTTCAGCGCAACCTGCTCAATCCGGTAAAGCTGCGCCTGTTTGCGCTGCAACGCCTGCCCATGGCTGCCTTGGCGGGCCTGCGCGTGACCGAGCTAACCAACGAAGCCGCCACAGTAACGGTGCCCTTCACTTACCTGACCAAGAACCCGTTCCGCAGCATTTATTTCGCCTGCCTGAGCATGGCGGCCGAAATGGCGTCGGGCACGCTGGCCCTCATGTACACCAGCACCAGTGAGCAAGCAGTTTCCATGCTGGTGGTGGGCATGCAAGCCGAATTCACTAAGAAAGCCGTAACCCGCATCGCCTTCACCTGCCCCGACGGCGCCGCCATTGCCCAGGCCGTGGCCGAAAGCTGCGCCACCGGCGAAGGCCGCACCGTGGTATGCACCAGTACCGGCCGCGACACCAGCGGCGAAGTGGTAGCGGTGTTCCGTATTACGTGGTCGTTTCGGGCGAAGAAGAAAGGCGTATAGACCGCCGCGTCATCCTTCGCGTTGCGGACGCCAGATGAAGAATGACGAGGATGATGGAGTTGGAGTAGGCGACAGAAGTGTGGCTACTCCAATTCCGGTAGGTTGTCTTTAGTTAGAATGTCCACCAGACCGTCTTCGCTGACCACAATAGCTACGCACGGGTAGGGGCTGCTTTCCACGTAGCGAAGGGCCGAGTTGTAGCGGGCGCCGCGGGTGCTGGAACCCCGCCCGCTGGCCTTGCCATCGAGAATTACGCCAATGGAGTAGCAGTATGCTTCGGGGTCGAGGAGCACCGCGCCGTCGATGGCAGTAACGAGGCGAGTGATGAGCGGCGTAAGCTGCACCGGGTCGATGAGGGTGCATTGCAGCTTCAGGCGGTCGGCTTCGGCCAGGGCTTCGGTGGTAATAACCAGCAGCGTGCCGTGCGACTGGCGGCTGGCCTCCAGCAGCACATCCCACAGGCGCTCCACTTTACCGGCGTCGGTAATGCCGAAAGTGTGGCGCAGGCTGCGCCGGAACTGGCTGCGGCTTAGGCGGGTATGTGGCAGGCTGGGCAGGCCGTAAGCCGCCCGCATCAGCACCCGGCCGGCATGCCGAAACTCCCACACGTAGTGGTTTACGAAGGCGATGGTGAATAAATCTTCCCGCGCGCCGCCGTACTCGCCCACCAGGCGGCCCATGGCGTAGGCATTTTCGCCGTCGGCCAGCAAACACACGTCGTTGGAGGTCATCTGCAGCAGCTTCCGAATGGCGCGGTAATCGGTAAGCGGCGTGGGGCAGGTGAGGGCAAAAATCTCCTGAATGTTCGGGTGGCCGCGCCGCGCCAGCAGCAGTTGGCCTATGCCGGCCGTGCCCTCGTAGCGCAACGAGGAAATGGTGTTGAGCGTGGCAAACAGCTTGGCGTTCGAGGGGTCGGTGCCCAGAGACTGCGCGGGCGTGTCCATCAACAGCTTGCCGGCGGCCCGA
Organism: Hymenobacter koreensis; assembly: GCF_039541855.1. NCBI lineage: Bacteria > Pseudomonadati > Bacteroidota > Cytophagia > Cytophagales > Hymenobacteraceae > Hymenobacter > Hymenobacter koreensis. Next base: position 637,900 of record NZ_BAABHA010000002.1, on the reverse strand, counting down.
ATAATCTCGTCGGCGTCGCGGGGGCGGGTGAGCATGCTCATGCCGGGCATGGGCTCCATCAGCGCTTTCATGCACTCTTCGCCGAAACGCAACATGGCGGCCTGCACCAACGAGGAGGCCAGGGGCTTGCCGTCGGTGTAGTAGCGGCTGGGTTGCAGCGCGGGCTGCATGCGCAGGGCCTTGCGTCGAATGCGTAGCACCGGCACCACGTAGTACTCGTTAATGCGCACTGGCACGCTGGCAAACGACTGCTGCCCGCCAGTGCCGTCGAAAGCATCCAGTACCTCCTGTACGGCGTGCCGCAGGCTCAGCATTTCGCGGCGGCGCAGGGCGTTGTCGCGGCCGTACATGGTATGTTCCTGCGGGGTGTGGGGCTGAAACAGCTCCTCGGCGCGGGTTAGCACGTTGGTGAAGCGGTCAGCAGGCAGGCCACAGTCGTCGGGCTCCAGGCACACCGGCAGGCCACCGTCAACGGGAATTCCCAGCAACGATAACACCGGCTGCAGGTCCTCGTCCAGGTCGGCCAGCACGCTCACGGCACTAGCTTGGGCCGCCCGCTGAAATTGCGCCTGAAACGGCCAGATAACGTATTCGTCGGCGGGAGCAAGCTGGGCCGAAACAACCGGGAGAGGGGAAAACATAGCGCGGAGGGAGGGTAGCTAGCAGTACCCTGAAGCAGACGTTTTTGTTTGCCCGAATACCTTAATTCACCTCAAGATAACCCGCACAAAGCACAACGGCCCGGCCACGACTAACGCGACCGGGCCGAAGCACGGAATGCTCTGTGGCTACTTTAGAGCTGGAACAGAATGGGAAGCACCATTTTCTGACGCACCGGCTGGCCCTGGTAGCGGGCCGGCTCCCACTTGGGGCTGGCTTTAATGAGGCGAATGGCTTCTTCGTCGAGGCCCGAGCCGAGGCGCTTCACGGGTTTGATGTTGGCGAGCGAGCCGTCTTTTTCAATGGTAAACTCCATCATCACCTTGCCCTGAATTTTGCGCTGACGGGCCAGGGCCGGGTACTTCTGGTTTTTCTGCACCCATTCAAAAAACGCCTCGGTGCCGCCCACGGGTTGGGCCGGGGTTTCGGGCGTTACTACCTGCAGGCCGGCCGCATTGGTAGTACCGTTAGTAACGGGCGGGGCATCGGTGCCGGTGGCTGGGGCGGGGCCGCCGGCACCGAGCGGCATTTTAAACGTAATGGGCACCGTTACGCGCTGGCGCACCACGCCGCCTTTGTGCTGAGCCGGTTTCCAGCGGGGGCCGGCCTTTACCAGGCGCAAGGCTTCGGCGTCGCATTCGGGCGAAACGGACTTGGTAACGGTCCAGTTAGAGGTGTACCCGGTTTTCTCGACCACGAACGTGGTTTCTACGGTTCCTTCTATACCGGCCTGCAAGGCGGCAGTGGGGTAGGTGAGCTTGTCGCCGAGGTAGTCGGCGTAGGCCTGAACGCCCCCGATTGGCTCGGCGGGCTTTTCCACGGCGTCGTAAATATCCACGGGCGTGGCTTTGGGGTACTTCAGCTTTTGCTGGGCTTGGGCACCCGGCGCACTGGCCAGCAGCAGGGCGGCCAAAGCAGTTACGGAGAACAGACGAGTCATAGGGCGGAGTACGAAAGAAGGCGGGAAACAGACAGGACCGGAGGCAACAACCGCACCAGCCGCCCGCGGGGGCTTCCTAAACTACCAAAAAGCGCCTTATTTTCGGCCCATGAGCCAAACTCCCGCCCCCGATTCGTCGGCCCTGAATTCGTCGCGCGCCCCCGAGCCGGTGGGCCTGTACCCGCATGCCCGCCGCGTGGGCAACCTGCTGTTTCTCTCAGGCGTGGGGCCGCGCCAACGCGGCGAAAAAGCCATTCCGGGCGTGGAGCTAGATGCCAACGGCCAAGTGCTGCGCTACGATTTCGAGCGGCAGTGCCACGCCGTGTTTCAGAACGTGCGCTACATAGTGGAAGAGGCCGGCGCGCAGTGGCAGGACCTGGTGGACGTGACCGTGTTCCTGACCAACATGAAGGACGATTTCGCGACTTACAACCGCCTCTACGCGGAGTATTTCGCCGATTCGCAGCCGTGCCGCACCACCGTCGAAATCAACTGCCTGCCTACGCCCATTGCCATCGAGCTGAAGTGCATTGCGTGGGTGGGGGAGCGGTAAACCAATCCAAAAGGCATAAAAAAAGCAGGCCGCTCGTCACCAGCGTAGTACCACACCAATGGCTACGCTAATGTTGCCGCATTTGACGAGCAGCCTGCCTGTTACAAAGGACGACCTTCCGATTTGTACCCGGGAGGGGGCAGATACGGTTTTTGCCAAGCTAGAAATACGGGTTTTGCTGCGGCGCTTTCTCATAGGCCTAAGCCCATTTAGGATGGTAAGGTGCGGCTGAAAACCGGCGCGGGCAATACGCAAGGGCCCAGAATTACTACGGAATGGTATTGGTTGAAAACACGTAATTTTTACATTCTATTTCGATTTTGGCTTGGTCCGGTGGCGTTGAAAGCTGCCTGCAACCTACTGAATGCAAAAACGAAATAGCAGAGCCGAAGCAAGCCTCCGGCTAACCCCGGCGTGGAGTGGGTACATCTAACCGTGCGTTGCCAGCGTACTAGCAGCGCCGCTTCACGTTAACCCAATCCACGCATGACAACTAGCAAGAAAAGCGCAGCGCGCCCGCGTACCGCTTCCCCTTGTCCGCACCCGAAAGGTGTTCTGATATCTATAGGTGGCCACGAAAGAAAAGATACCGAAGCCAACGACGCTGAATTTGCCGATGACAGCATCCTGAAGCGCTTCGTTGAAGAGCTAAGCGGCGATGGGCCGGTGGTGGTGATACCCACCGCTTCGGAGGAGCCTATAGAAGCGGCCCGGGACTACATAAAAATTTTCACCGACCTCGGCGTAAAGCGCGTGGAAGTGCTGGACATCCGCCGCCGCGATGAAGCCGACAACCCCGAGTGCCTGACCGTGCTTGAAACGGCCGCGGGCATCATGTTTACCGGCGGCGACCAGCTTCGGCTAACCGCCCTGCTTGGCGGCACCGAAATGCTGCGCCTGCTGAAGGCCCGCTACACCCACGACCGCATTGTAATTGCCGGCACCAGCGCCGGGGCGGCGGCCATGAGCACGCCCATGATTTACCAGGGCCGCAACGATGCCGGTTTTGTGAAGGATGAAATTCACGTAACCACCGGCCTGCAGTTTATGCACGACGTGGCAGTAGATACCCACTTTGTGGCCCGCGGCCGCATAGTGCGCATGGCCCAAATCATTGCCACCAACCCCGGCTGCATAGGCCTGGGCCTGGAAGAGGACACCGCCGTGCTGGTAACCAACGGCAACGAGCTGGAAGTAATTGGTAACGGCATGGTGGTAATTGTAGACGGACGGGAGTGCGAAGGCAACACCATCCACGAAATCAAGCCCGGGGAGGTGTTTTCCATCCGCAACCTGCGCATTCACCTGCTGGCCCGTGGGCAGCGTTACACCTTGCCCATTCAGGAGCAAATGCACATTTAAAAAGGCAGCCCTGGATACTAACACGCAAAAAGCCCCGGACACTGTCCGGGGCTTTTTGCGGTTCATGGCTCAGAAAGGTGGAAGAGGAGGGGAGGAGGTAGATGGAGTTTAGCGGTTGCCGCCCCCCGAAGCTTCACCGCTCTTGCGGCCGGTTTCGCGTTTCTGGGCAGTAGCGCCGCCACTGGTAGCGGCCTGGGTTTTGTTGCGGCTGCCGCTGGCCTGGCCGCCTTTACGACCGGCTTCGCGGGCCTCCTGCGAGGTCCACTCGTGGCCGCGGCCGCTCAGGTGGGAGGCCCGGCCGCCTTCGGCCGCGATGCGCCGCTGCTGCTCGGGGTCCATGGAAGCAAAACCGCGGTTGCTGGTGCCGCTTTGGGTACGTTTCACGTTCTCGGATTGCGACATGCTGCCGCGGGAGGATTGGTTGGTCGTTGCCATAGCTTGGTTGTGTGTTTGGGTGAGGAAGGAAGATGGAGCGTAGTTCGAGGCGTAGTTTCGGATTCCGTTAACGGCAGAACGAGCAGAACAGCGAAGGTCGGCGCGAGAAAAAGCGCTTAAACGGCATCTTTACGGCCTTTTACGGAGCGCTTCTCCGCATTAACCGCCGAGCTACGTAGTTATGCCAGCCCCGCAGTTTCAGGCGGCCGAGCGGGTAGGCTTACGCGGCAGGAGCTGCGCCGGGTGAACGTAGGTGAAAAGGGTATCGAGGCGGCAAAGGCGCAACATGCGCGCCAGCAGCCCGTTTACATTATCCAGCACTACTTCTACGCCGGCCCGGCGCATGAGCAGCAGCTGCGAGAAGAAATGGCACACGCCGCGGGTGCGCAGGCAAGTCAGGTGCTGGCAGTCGATGAGCACGTACAACGGCTTGCGCTGGATGTCAGGGTCCTGCGCCAGGGAGCGGGCCAGTTCCACCGGCTCGATGGCGTTAAAGTTGACCGGAATCAGCCGAGCCGATGACGGCGGGGGAGTGAAATAGGATAGCATGTTTTCGTTGTGGAAAGAAAGCGCGAACAGGGACAGGCAAGGCGCTCAAGCAAGCGGGCCGCGCTGCGGCTACCTGACTTGAGGCTAATCAAAAATACGAGTACAAGCGGCTGCGCAACCCCGTGTTAACAACCAATTTACCTCGTGCGTACAACCCGCACCCCGTCAGTAATACTGCGTAATCTGGGTTGGAAGCCGGCGTTTTCTGCCGCGTTGGCGTTAATCTTGAAGTCGGTTAAACCTCCACCTCTACCCGCGTCCTCCTTTATACCTCTCTTCCCCTTTGCCATGATCCGCCTCATTCTTGCCGACGACCATACCATCATTCGCGACGGCATTAAGGCTTTGCTGGCCGACGTAGCCGATCTGGAAGTGGTTACCACGGTCGGCAACGGGCAGGAACTGCTGGATACCCTGGCCGAAACACCCGCCGACGTAGCCCTAATGGACCTGAATATGCCCGTAATGACCGGTTTCGAAGCCTTGCCGCTGCTGCGCGAGCAGTTTCCCGACCTGCGCGTGCTGGTGCTATCCATGCTCGACCACGAGAAATACGTGCACCAGGCCCTGACTGCCGGCGCTATGGGCTACGTGCTCAAGAATGCGGGCAAAGAGGAAATTGTGCACGCCATTCGTACGGTGGCGGCTAACCGCACTTTCCTGTGCTCCGAAATCGGGCTGGCGGTGTTGAACAAGCTGGTGCAGGCGCCGGCCGCCCAAAGCGGCCCCAAAAAGCCCAACGACCTGTCGGTGCGCGAAACGGAGGTGCTGCGCCTGATTGCCGAGGGCCTCACCAACGCCGAAATTGCCGACAAGCTCTTCACCAGCAAGCGTACTATTGAAACGCACCGCCAGAACATAATCGAGAAAACCCAGGCTAAAAACACGGCGGCCCTCATCAAGTACGCCATGGAAACCGGCCTGCTGGCCTAATTTCCCGCCCGGCAAACAAAAGCCCCAGGCAAACCGGTAAACCGGCTGCCTGGGGCTTTTTAGTGGCTTTGCGGCCAAGACGTATCTACCCCGCCTGGCTGCTTTCGGCGTCTACTTTGCCAATGGGGTTTTTGGTTGTCCGGCCGTTCAGCAAAAACTCGCGCAGGCGGTTGATGTGCTGCTTGAGCTCATCCACGCGCTCTTCCTGCTGCACGCTCCATTGGCCTTCGCCGCGAATGGCCATGCTGGTGAGCAGGTTTTTGCGCTCCTCCATCATGCGCAAAGCCACCCACAGCGTTTCTTCTAACGACTCCTGGCTGTCCCGCAGCAGGCTGTCGGCGGTATACGCGTGGCCGGTGTGGCAGCGGTAGCGCAACACCTTGCCGTGGACCATTTCCCACAGGGTGCCGCCGCATTCGGGGCAGGTGAGGGGCACTTGGCGGCCCAATTGCTGCACTTCTGGCGTTTTTCCCACAACACGTTCCGCAATAGCGGCTTCTAAAAGAATGTCGTCCGGTACCAAGTGCTTTTCCTCGGGCCGGGTTTCGCATAATTGCTGCAGTAGGGCGCCCATTTCGCTAATGGGCACCGAGTAATCGATGGGCACGTTGGCCAGGGCGCTACTGGGCATGCTCGAGTACTCGGCTTCGTGGGGGTCTTGCACCAGGGCAATGCCGCCGGCGCGCTTGATAAGCTCCAGGCCGGCCGTGCCGTCGTGCAGCATGCCGGTAAGTACCACCCCAATGGCCAGGGGGCCGTACGCAGCCGCAGCCGAGCGAAACAGGGCATCGGCGGCGGGGCGGTAGTGGTTTTCGCGGGGGCCCTTGGTAACCATTACGTGGCCGTCTTTCACCAGCAAGTGGCGGTCGGGCGGGGCCAGGTACAGGTGGCCTTTGCCAATGTGCTGCCCGTCTTCGGCCAAGTGGCAGCGCAAGCTGGTGTGGCTAGCCAGGCGCTCGATGAGGTACTGCCCCGACGAATCGGGCGCCAGGTGCTGCACAATAAACACGGACGCAGGCAGCTCGGCGGGAAGCTGCGCTACCAGCTGACACAGCGCCGGCATGCCGCCGGCTGAGGTGCCAATGACGATAACGTGGTGTAGGTGTTTCACAGGAACCAGAGCTCGGAGTAGGGAGGGCGGTGGGCCGCCGCAACGGCCGTATAAAGCTGTACGCAAGCAGGCGCAAAACATACACCCTCAGCCGCCTGGAATGCGCCCCTAAGCACCTAATCGAACCGCCGACAGGCGCGAAAATGTTCGGTACGGGAAAAAATACGTGTTTACCCCCTCCCTCGGGAAAACACGTATCTTATAACTGCCGCGCTCTTTTTCGCAGCCTAACCCGCCGCTATTGGCTAAATTTGAAAACAGTGCCCGCCCCAGGTTGCTGTTGGCCGGGGGTACATTCCTTTCCTTCTCACAGCTCCGCGGCCAGTGCACGCGCGGCCCGTTGCCACCCCCATGAGTGAGTTTCCTAACCCGCCGTCGTCGGAAAATAGTGCACACGCCTTGCCGGAAGTGGTGGATGCCAGTGCACAGTTCCCGAACGGCAAAGTGGTGGAAATAAAGCCGCCGGAAATGAAAGGCGACCGGTTTCCGGTGGTGGCACTGGGCGCTTCGGCGGGTGGCTTGGAAGCCCTGGAGCGGTTTTTCCTGCACCTGCCCGCCACCACCGGCATGGCTTTCGTGGTAGTAATGCACCTCGACCCCGACGGCAAAGACATGCTGCCCGACGTGCTGGCCCGCTTTACCGCCATGCCCGTGCAGCGGGCCGAGGACGGCATGCGCGTGAAGCCCGACCACGTGTACTGCATTCCGCCCGACCGCGACATGAGCATGCTGCACGGCACGCTGCTGCTGCTGCCGCCCACCCAGCCCCGCGGCCGCCGCATGCCCATCGACTACTTTTTGCAAAGCCTGGCCAAAGACGCGAACGAGCGGGCCATCTGCATTCTGTTCTCGGGCGCCGGCTCCGATGGCACCATTGGGCTGAAGATGGTGATGGAAAACTTTGGGATGGTGATGGTGCAGGACCCCGACACGGCCGCCTTCGACTCCATGCCGCGTTCGGCCATTAGCACCGAGTTTGTGGACCAGGTGCTGGCGCCCGAGCAAATGCCCACCGTGCTGCTCGACTACATGCGCCGCCCGCAGCTGCACACCCGCTCCGTGGAGCGGGAGCCCGCCGAGGCCGGCAGCAAACCGGCCCACGCGCTCCAGAAAATCTTCATCCTGATTCGCAACAAAACCGGCCACGACTTTTCCTTTTACAAGCGCAACACCGTGTTCCGGCGCATTGAGCGGCGCATGAATTCCCACCAAATCAAGGAATTCACCGACTACGTGCGCTACCTGCAGGAAAACCCCCAGGAGGTGGACCTGCTGTTCAAGGAGTTGCTCATTGGCGTTACCAAGTTTTTCCGCGACAACGAGGCCTTTGAGGCCCTGAAAAACCACCTTGGTCCCCTGTTGCAGCGCAAGCCCGTCGACAGCACCATTCGGGTGTGGGCGCCGGGCTGCTCTACCGGCGAGGAGGCGTACTCCTTGGTAATGGTGCTGAAGGAGTGCCTCGACCAGGTGGCCCCCAACAAGTACCTCAAGCTGCAGGTGTTTGCCACCGACATCAACCAGGACGGCGTGGACCACGCCCGCGCCGGCGTGTACAACGAGAACATTGCCGCCGACATAAGCCCCGAGCGGCTGCGGCGCTTCTTCACCAAAACCGACGCCAGCTACCAGGTGAAAAAGGAAGTGCGCGACGCGGTGGTGTTTGCCGTGCACAACCTCAACAAAGACGCCCCCTTCACCAAGCTGGACTTGCTGGTGTGCCGCAACCTGCTCATTTACCTGAACAGCGAGCTGCAACGCAACCTGCTGCCAGTGTTTCACTACGCCCTGAACCCCAGCGGCCTGTTGTTTTTAGGGCCCAGCGAAAACCTCACCGGTTTTCAGGAGCTGTTTCAGCCGCTCGACATCAAGTGGAAGATTTCGCAGCGCACGAACGTGCCGTACTCGCTGGCCCGCATTGTTAATTTCCCCTTCTCGCTTTCCCGGCAATCGGCCGCGGCTACTACCTCTGGCACCATGCATACCCCCGCCCGCAAGGACAGCACCTTTGCCGTACTGGTGCAAAAACTCCTGCTTGGCGCTTACGCCCCGCCCGCGGTGGTGATAAACGCAAAGGGTGAAATCCTGTTCGTGAACGGCCGTACCGGCAAGTACCTGGAGCCCGCCCCCGGCCTGGGCGGCATGAACGTGTTTGAAATGGCCCGCGAGGAGCTGCGCTTCGAAATTAGCGGGGCGGTGCACCGGGCCCATCAGCAGCGGCAAGACGTGGTGGTGGAAGCCGGCAAGCTTAACACCACCCGCGGCTACGAGCTGGTGCGCATTACCGTGAAGTACCTGCAGCAGCCCGAGGCCCTGGCCGGCCTGTTGCTGGTAGTGTTCGAGGACGTGCCTACGCCCAAACCGCGCCGCCGCGCCTCGGGCACCGAGGTGGTGCACTCCAGCGTGGTGGAAAACCTGCAGCGCGAGCTGCAATACACCAAGCAGCGCCTGCAAAGCACCATCGAGGAAATGGAGTCGAGCCTGGAGGAGCTCAAGAGCACCAACGAGGAGCTGCAGAGCGCCAACGAGGAGCTGCAAAGCACCAACGAGGAGGCCATGACCAACAAGGAGGAAATGCAGAGCCTGAACGAGGAGCTGATGACGTTGAACATGCAGTACCTCAGCAAAACCGAGGAACTGAGCCAGGCGGCCAACGACATGAAGAACCTGCTCGACGCCACCGCCATTGCCACCATTTTCCTCGACAACGACATGGTGATAAAGCGCTTCACGGCTTCGGTGTCGCGCATTATCTCGCTCATGCCCACCGACGTGGGCCGCCCCATTACCCACTTCGCCTCCAAGCTGCGCTACGAAACCCTGGAGCAGGACGTGCGCCGCGTGCTCGACCGCCTGGTGGCCGTGAGTACCAACATTCAAACCACCACCGGCGAGTGGTACGACATGCGCATTCTGCCCTACCGTACCCTCGATAACTACATCAGCGGGGCTGTCATCACCTTCACCGACATTACCGCCCTCAAGCAGCTGGAAGAGCGCACGCAGCAAAGCGCGGCCTTTGCCGAAAGCGTGGTGGCCGCCGTGCGCGAGCCGCTGGTGGTGCTCAACGAGCAGATGCGCGTGGTGAGCCTCAGCCAGGCCTTTGCCGATATGTTTGGCATTGATACGGCCGGCGGCTGCGGGCAGCTCTTTGCCGACTTGGGCGAAGGTGCCTGGCGCGACGGCACCCTCACCGAGCACGTGCAGGCCCTGGCCGCCGACGGGCAGGAGTTTGACCAGCTGCCGGTAGAAGCCACTTTTCCGCGTTTGGGTACGCACCGCTTGAGCTTCTACGGCCGCCGCCTGCGCCTCGACGGCCAGCCCAACGGCCACCTGCTGGTGGGCATCTGCGAGCCGCCGCTGCCGGCGTAACCGCGCCGGAACCACCCGCTAGCGGCCGGCCGTTATCGTAGCGCCGTACATTTACTTCTGCCCCGCCCAGTGCCGGGCTCCGCCGCGTTCGTTTGTTCCGTGGCGGGGTTCAGCGCTGCTACTTACTCCCGAGTTATGAACAAACGCAAGCCCAGCAGAACGGCCCAAAGTCCCCAGGCCAACCTGGAGGAGCTGCGCCTGAAGGCCGAGCGCCGCCGCGTGGTAACCGAAACCCTGGGCAAGAAAAGCCCGGAGGAGGTGCAGCGCCTGGTAGAAGAGCTGCAGGTGCACCAGATAGAGCTGGAAATGCAATGCGAGGAGCTGCTGCAGGCCCAGGCCGAAACCCAGCGCGTGCGCGCCCAGTACGTAGACCTCTACGACTTTGCCCCCGTGGGCTACTGTACCCTGGATGCCCAGGGCCGCATTATGCAGCTGAACCTGCGCGCCAGCCAATTGCTGGGCAGCGTGCGCCAGCAGCTGCAGGACCGCCGCTTTTCGCTGTTTGTGGCCCTCACCAACCGCGACCTGTTTTACGGGTTCATGCAGCGCGTACTGCACAGCGAGGAGCGCCAGGTGTGCGAACTGGAAATGCAGCGCTCCAACGGTACCACTTTCTACGCCCTGCTGGAAGGCATGCCCATTATCGACGAGCAGCCCCGGGTGCGCTTGGTTATCATGGACAACACCGCCCAGCGCAAAACCGCCGAAGACCTGCGTGCCAGCGAAGCCAAGTTCCGAACCCTGTTCGAGCACTCGGCCGATGCCTCGGTGCTGGTGCTGGACGGGCACTACATCGACTGCAACCAAGCCGCCGTGCGCCTGCTGGGCGCCCACGATAAATTCCAGCTCATCGGGCAGTCGGTGCTGCTGAACACCCCGGCTGCGCAACCCGACGGCCGCACCTCCCGGTTGCTCATCAAGCACTACATGGAGGTGGCCATAGCAGGCGGCTCGTGCCAGTTCGAGTGGGTGCGCCACACGTTTGCGGGCGAGGCACTGTGGCTGGAAATAACGCTAACGCCCATTGAGGTAAACGGCCAGTTGCTGGTGCACAGCACGTGGCGCAACATATCGGACCGCAAGCGCGCCGAAGCAGCTTTAAAAGACAGCGAAGCCCGCTTCCGCACCCTGTTCGAGCAAAGCTCCGACGGCACGTTGCTGCTGCAGGAAGGCCGCTACATTGCCTGCAACGCCGCTGCCCTGCGCATGGTGGGGGCCCAGCGCCCCGAGGACATAGTGGGCCAGCCGGCCACGGTATGCGCCCCCGCCGTGCAGCCCGACGGCCAGGAAAGCGCCGCCTGGTTTGCCGAAAACGTGCAACGCGCCCAACAAGAGGGCTCCTTGCGCTTCGAGGCCCAGATGAACCATTTCGCCGGCCACCAGATTTGGCTGGAAGCCGTACTTACCCCGGTGGATATTCCCGGCCAGGCCACGCTCACGCACGTGGTGTGGCGCGATGTAACCGAACGCCGCCGGGACGTGCAGCGCCTGCGCGAAAGCGAAGACCGCCTGCGCTCCGCTTTGCGCTCGGCCAAGCTGGGCGTGGTTTCCTGGGACATGCAAGCCCGGGAGGTATTCCTCGACGAGCGCGCCCGCGACATTTTTTGCCTGCCGGCCGAAAGCCCCATTGCGTTAAGCCAGCTGGCCGATGCCACCCACCCCGACGACCGCGCCATGGTGGACGAGAAGCTGCTGCGGGCCTGGCGCGAGGGCACCCCGCTCGACTTTGCCGAACGCATTACGTGGCCCAACGGCGCCGTTCGGGACCTGCGCGTTATGGGCCAGCTCACCCGCGACGAGCAGGACCAGCCCATTCGTATTACGGCCGTAATACGCGACGTAACCGAGCGCCGCCGCGACCGGCAGCGCCTGCTCGACAGCGAGGAGCGCCTCCGGCTGGCCTTGCTGGCCGCCGGTGCCGGCGTGTGGGAAGTAGACCTAACCACCAACGAGCTGCAGTGGGACGAGCGCACCCAGACCATCTTCGGGCGGCCGTTCCTCGACAAGCCCGTACCGTTCGCCGCCTTCACCGACGCCATTATTCCCGCCGACCTGGAGGGCGTGCAAGCGGCTCTAAGCGCCTCCATGCAGCTGAACACGCCCTTCGAGCTGGAGTACCGCATTGTGTGGCCCGATGGCAGCGTGCGTTACCTGTCGGCCACCGGCCAAACGGTGCTGAACGCCAAGCAGCAGCCCGTGCGCTTTGTGGGCCTGGTGCGCGATATTACTGCTGGCCACGAAGCCCAGCAGGAGCTTAATTACCAAACCCGGCTCATGGACCGCGTGGTGCACAACATGCCCGTGGTACTCACGCGCATTGCCCAGGACGGTACGCTGCTGGAGGTAGTAGGGGCGGGGCTGGCCCCCTTTGCAGTGCCCGATAATGCCCTGGCCGGCCGGAACGTGTTCGACGCCTACCCCATGCTTACCGAGCCGATAAATCGGTTACTGGCCGGCGAGGAAATTCACTTCCTGGGCATGCCGCCGAAGCGCGACCGGCAATTGTACTTTCAGAACTACGGCTTCTTCGACGAGGAACGGCAGTGCGGCATCATGTTCGCCATCGACGTGACCGAAACCCAGCAGGCCAACGCCCAGCTGCGGCAGGAAAAAGACTTCAGCCGCAACCTGCTCGATACCAGCGTCGACGGCATTGTGGCGCTCGATACCGACCTGCGCATTACCGTGCTCAACCGGGTGGCAGCCGAAACCTTTCAGCTGGTAGAGGCCGAGGTGGTGCAGCACCCGCTGTTCGAGGTGGTGCCCGAGCTCGACCTTCCCTTGTACCGGCAAGTGCTCGAGCAGGTAGTGCAGGGTGCCTCGCTGCAGCGCTACAACCTGCTGTTCCGGGAGCGGTATTTCGACGCGTACTTCGCGCCCCTGCGCAATACCGACGGCTCTGTTACGGGTGCGCTGGCCGTTATTCGCGACGTAACCGAGCGGAACCGGCTGGCCTCTGAGGCTACCCAGCAGCAGGTGCAGCGCGAGAAAGAAGTGCTTAGCGCCATTCTGCACACCCAGGAAGACGAACGGAAACGCATTGCCGAGGCCCTGCACAATGGCGTGGGCCAGCTGCTGTACGCCACCAAGCTGCACCTGGAGCACAAGTCCATTGACGAAACCCACCGCGACCAGGCCGTGGCGCTGTTAAACGAGGCCATTCGCACCACCCGCACCATCTCCTTCGAGCTGACGCCGAGCATTCTGGAGGACTTCGGCCTGAAAACGGCGTTGGAGGAAATCTGCAAGCGCATTCCCAACCAGCACCTGCGGGTAAACCTGAACATCAAGGAAACGCGCAAGCCGCTGCCGCGCCTGCTGCAAACGGCCGTGTACCGCATTGTGCAGGAGCTGCTCAACAACATCATGAAGCACGCGCAGGCCCAGGAGGCTTTCGTGTACGTTATTGTCAGCGCGGGCATGGTGCACGTGAGCGTGGAAGACGACGGCGTGGGCTTCGAGGTGAAAAACAGCACCAAAAAGCGCGAAGGAATTGGGTTGGCTGGCATCCGAAACCGTGTGGGGTTGCTGGGCGGGCAGCTTACCATTCAGTCGCAGCCGGGCAAGGGCACCACGGTAAACATCGAATTGCCCATCACCTCGGAGGTAGCGCATAAATAGCCTGGCCTGTGGTTTCGAACGGCCCCGCTGCGCAATTAGCACTGCGCGCAGCGGGCCGGGCTGGCGCGGTAGCCAACCTCGCCGGGAAGCCAAGCGTAAGCGAACAACGTTCCTTACCAACCAACTCGCCTTCCTATGCTCGCACCCGATCAAACCTCCGGCGCCACCTCTACCTCTTGGCTGGCCACCGCCGACCGGCCCACGTTCGATTCGCTCCAAAAAACCACTGCCGCCGACGTGGTGGTAATTGGGGGCGGCATAGCGGGCCTCACCACGGCCTACCTGTTAACCCAGGAAGGCCGCTCGGTGGTGGTGCTCGAAGACGGTGAAATTGCCTCCGGCGAATCGGGCCGCACCACCGCCCACCTCTCGAACGCCCTCGACGACCGGTACTATCACCTGGAAAGCCTCTTTGGCCAGGAGGGCGCCCGGCTGGCCGCCGAAAGCCACGGCGCGGCCATCGACACCATCGAGCGGATTGTGCGCCAGGAAAACATCGACTGCGACTTTTCGCGCCTCGACGGTTTCCTGTTCCTCTCCGCCAGCGAGACGCCAAAGGAACTGGACGATGAGCTGGCTGCCGCTCACCGCGCCGGCCTTACCGGCGTGCAACGCCTGCCCGATGCCAAAGCCCAGGGCTTTAAAACCGGCGACTGTCTGCGCTTCCCCAACCAGGGCCAGTTTCATATTCTGAAGTACTTGAACGGCCTCACCAAAGCCATTACCCAGCGCGGCGGCCGCATTTTCACCCATACCCGCGCCAAAGAAATTCACGTCATTGACAAAGACGTGCGCGTGGTAACCGAAAGCGGGGCCGAGGTTACCGCCAACCACGTGGTGGTGGCTACCAACACGCCGTTTAACGACCGCGTGGTAATGCACACCAAGCAGGCGCCTTACCGCACCTACGTGGTGGCCGCCCGCGTGCCCAAAGGCTCGGTAACCAAAGCCCTGTACTGGGACACCGCCGACCCTTACCACTACATCCGCCTGCAGGAAATGACCAACACCACCGGCAGCGGCGACTACGACCTGCTGATTGTGGGCGGCGAAGACCACAAAACCGGCCAGGAAGAAAACCCCGAAGAACGCCTGCGCTGCTTGGAAGAGTGGATGCGCGAACATTTTCCCTCGGCGCAGCAAACCGAGTTCCGGTGGTCGGGACAGGTAATGGAGCCCGTTGACAGCCTGGGCTACGCCGGCCGCAATCCGCTCGATGCCGATAATGTGTACATCATCACCGGCGACTCAGGCCACGGCATGACGCACAGCACCCTGGGCGCCACCCTCGTTACCGACCTCATTCAGGACCGCGACAACCCCTGGGAAAAGCTCTACGACCCCGGCCGCATTACCGGCAAGCTGGATACGGCCAAGGAGTTCCTGAAAGAAAACCTGAACGTGGCCGCCGAATACACCGACCTGCTGACCGGCGGCGACGTATCCAGCGCCGAGGACATTGCGCCCGGCACCGGCGCCGTACTCCGCCGCGGCCTCACCAAAGTGGCCGTGTACCGCGACCCGCAAGGCAAGCAGCACGCGTGCTCGGCCATTTGCCCGCACCTGGGCTGCGTGGTGCACTGGAACAACTTGGAAAAAAGCTGGGATTGTCCCTGCCACGGCAGCCGCTTCAGCGCCTTAGGCGAGCTGGTAAACGGCCCCGCTGACCGCGGCCTGGGTAAAGTAGAGTAGAAAATACGGCAGAACGTCAAGTACCCCACCTCAGATGAGGAGGGGTGCCCGCAGGGCGGGGTGGTTGAAAAGCTATTAGCTGTCAGCTATCGGCCAGTAACTTAAAAGTCAACCACCCCCAACCCCTCCTCAGTTGAGGAGGGGTTCTAGCCGTCTAGCTCCTTCGTGCTTGCCTTACCTTCGCGGGCATACTTGTATTGCCGTGCCTATTTCCTCTGCCATCCGTCCGCTCGTCGTTTCGCCCCACGCCGTTTTCACCGATAACCAAGCCACGCATACCGCCGAGGCCAACCGCATTTCGGGCCGGCACGCCGCGGTGGGCTGGCTACGCGTGGCCGTGTTTCTGGCCGGTGCTGCCGGTACGTGGTGGCTTTTTCGCGCCGATCAGCCCGCCGCGGCTTTTGCCTGCTTGGTGGTGAGCTACATCGTTTTTCTGCTGGTAATGCGCTGGCACAGCCGCATTAGCTACCGGCTGCGGCATCAGCAGCTTCTGGCCCTTATCAACCAGGAGGAACTGCAGCGCCAAGCTGGTAGCCTGCGCGGCTTCGATGCCGGCCAGCGCTACGCCGACGCTGCTCATCCCTATACCGCCGACCTCGACGTATTTGGGCCGCACTCCCTGTTTCAGCTGGTGAGCCGCACCACTTCCCGCCTCGGTCACGACCGGCTAGCCAGCTGGCTTCAAGCCCCCGCCGACGCGGTTACTCTGCGCCAGCGGCAAGCTGCCGTAGCCGAACTGGCCCCCGATGTAACCTGGAGCCAGGATTGGCAGGCCCGGGCCCGCCATTTTCCCAAGCAATCCGACGACCCGCGGCCCTTTTTGCAGTGGATGAAGGCCCCCGATTTCTACGCCACCCGCCGCTGGATACTGGCCTTGTTGCTAGTGCTGCCGCTGTTGGCGCTGGCGGGCATTGCACTTTGGTTTCAGGGGTATTCGGGTTGGCTGGCCGGGGTGCCGTTACTTGCCATGTACGCCGTAAACTACCGCTTTCGGGCAGAGCGTGACGCCGTGTTCGAACGGAGCATGGATATGTACGACGTACTACGAGCTTACCGCGACCAGTTGGTAAGCATGGAGGAGCGTGAGTGTACCGCACCGCATTTAGCGGAGTTGCGGGCGCAGCTTTTGGAGCGGGGCGAGTCAGCTTCGGCGTACGTTTCCCGCTTGGCGCGCATTGCGCAGAACTTTTCGCTGCGCTGGAGCACCTTGGCCGGTTTTTTCGCCAATACCGTGCTGATGTGGGACTTCTTTTGGATGTGGCGCCTGGAGCGGTGGAAGCAGCGACTGGGCGGCTCCTTGGAGGCATGGCTGGATGTAGTGGCCGAGGTGGAAGCCTTGGTCAGCCTCGCCGCCACGCAGTACGCCAACCCTACCTGGACCGTGCCCGAGCTGGTGGAGTCACCGCTCACCTTCGAAGCCGAAGCGCTGGCGCACCCGCTCATTTTCAGCGCCAGCCGCGTGGCCAACGACTTTACCAGCGTGGGCGCCGGACGCACGGCCTTGGTCACGGGCTCTAACATGTCGGGCAAAACCACGTTTCTGCGCACCATTGGCGTTAATGCGGTGCTGGCTTTGGCCGGTGGCCCGGCGTGTGCGCGGCGCCTGCGCGTGGGCCCCATGCAGCTGTTTACGGCTATGCGCACCCAGGATAACCTGGCCGAAAGCACGTCGTCGTTTTACGCCGAGCTGAAGCGCCTGCGCCAGCTGCTGGACCTCACGGAAGCTGGGCAGCCTGTGTTTTTCCTGCTCGATGAAATCCTGAAAGGCACCAACTCCCGCGACCGGCACGACGGCGCCCGCGGCCTCATTCGGCAATTGCACCGCCGCCCTGCCAGCGGCCTGGTAAGCACCCACGATTTAGAGCTGGGCGACCTAGAACAGGAGCTGCCCGGCTTCGTGACCAACTTCAGCTTTAACAGCACCGTGGAGGGCGACGACATTCGGTTCGACTACCGCCTCACGCCGGGCCTGTGCCGCGAGTTCAACGCCAGTAAGCTGATGGAGCTGATGGGAATTGGAGTAAACAAGTAGCAGGAAGATTGCCAGATAGGAGCGAAAGACCGATTACTGATGTGCTTGATTCGAGCTTAGCCGTATGAGCAGGTGGCTTACTTCTGTTAACGGCTCATGTACATTCGGCAAAACCTGCGCTGGAGCATCATTTGGCGCAAATCATGGCAATCGGTTCTTTTCCTGACGCTCTATAACACGGTGGTGTGTGCCGTTTTTGCCAGCGGCTTCACTCAAATAACTATTCCTTGGCAACCCGTGGCTACGCTGGGCACGGCCGTGGCTTTCTACATCGGTTTCAAGAACAACGGCTCGTACGACCGGTTCTGGGAAGGCCGCCAGATTTGGGGCGGCATCGTAAACGCCAGCCGCACGTGGGCCATTCAGGCGCTGGAGTACATTACGTCGCGGGTAGATGCGCCCGACCTGCTCCACGAAATGCCCGCCGCTACCGCCGCCGAGCTAACCGTGCGCCACCGCCGGCTGCTGTACCGCCACATTGCCTGGTGCAACGCCCTGCGGCTGGAGCTGCGCCGGCAGCGCGCCGAGTGTTGGGACACCGATGTGGCGCC
Organism: Hymenobacter koreensis; assembly: GCF_039541855.1. Classification (NCBI taxonomy): domain Bacteria; kingdom Pseudomonadati; phylum Bacteroidota; class Cytophagia; order Cytophagales; family Hymenobacteraceae; genus Hymenobacter; species Hymenobacter koreensis. The sequence goes on along the minus strand of NZ_BAABHA010000002.1, from coordinate 620,092 downwards.
GTTTTTATCGGAAGAAGAAAGCGCGTTTATGCGGTTGCGGGCTAATCCGCCCACGCATTTGCTGCGCCGCCAGGCCGCCGAGCTGCGCGTGTTGCGCGAAGAGCGGGGCCTGCTCAACGACTTTCAGCACCTAGCCCTCATGCAAACCCTCGACCAGCTGTTTGTGCTGCAAGGCGGCTGCGAGCGAATCAAGAACACGCCTTTCCCGCGGCAGTTTGCCTTTTACAGCTTCGTGTTTGTGTGCTTGTTTGCCTTGCTGCTGCCGCTGGGCCTGTTGCGCGAGTTCGACCAGCTGGGCCACTACATGGTGTGGCTTACCGTGCCGTTTGCCACGTTGGTGGCCTGGGTGTTTAACACCATCGAATCGGTGGGCCACACCAGCGAAAACCCCTTCGAGAACCAAATGAACGACGTGCCCATGACGGCGCTGTGCCGGACCGTGGAAATTGACCTGCGCGAAATGCTGGGCGAAACCGAGCTGCCGCCGCCCATCCGGCCCATCAAAGACGTGCTGTATTAAACGGCTGGTATAGGACTGCCTCCCGGGCCGGTGCGTAGTTGAAGCAGAGGGGTGCGAAAAACACGTAATTACTTTGTAAACAAGCTAGTGCTGAACGGAAGGCAGAACCATGTCTGGTATTTTAGAGTATCAGGTAAATGTCCGGTTAGAACGACAATGCCTCGCCACAGCCATGCCAAGGCTGGGTTAGGTCGAGCGAGTAATACTGCCCTAACCCAGGCAGTCCATAGGCCTGAGTACCCCGGATACGCTTACTCTGCGACCCTTCCACGCTGGCTGCCCGCCCGCGGCTCCACTTTTTCACCTGACCCTCCACCTGTACCCAAGCCCACTCGAATTGCCCCTACTCCAATGGAGGTTTACCGCGAAATTTTGCCCCAAAGCTATTTGCTGATCCTGGCGGATGACGCACCCGAGCACCCGGCCCAGGACGAGGCCCTCGATTGGGCCCTGCGCCGGGCGGTGCGCAGCGGCAAGTCCAGCGTTTGGGTCGATTGTACCCACTTGCATCATCTGCCGCCCGATGCCTGCAAGCTGCTGACGTATTATTACAACAAACTGAATAAGCACGGCATGAGCTTAATCCTTTGCCACCTCAGCGAAGAAGTCCGGCAGGAGCTGGAGTCGTTGTCGATTATTCACCCGCCGATTGTAGCCACGCTGCTCGACGCCGAGCGGTACACGCAGCAGGTTCTGCAGAGTCGCGCATCGGCGTAATCCCACGCCACCGTTCGCCATACCCCGCAAAAAAACCGCGCAAAACGTTTTGCGCGGTTTTTTTGCGGGGTAGCAGTCAGGTGCTACTTCACGGCTTGGCCTTCCTGAGGCTTCAGTGTGCGGCCCAGCCAGTCGTAGAACACACGGTTCCAGAGCACGGCGTTCTGGGGTTTCTGAATCCAGTGGCCTTCGTTGGGGAAATACAGAAAGCGGCTGGGAATGCCCCGCAGCTGCGCCGAGCCGAACGCCTCCATGCCCTGGCCTTCGGGTACGCGGAAGTCCTTGCCGCCGTGAATGACCAGAATGGGCGTGTCCCAGTTGCCCACGAAGCGCTGCGGGTTAAACTGGGTGTAGGTGCGGTAAATGCTGGTGTTGGTAGTGGCTTTCCGGTCGCCGTTCATCATTTTCTCCACGTCGGCGGCTTGCTGCAGCTCGTTGGGCGAGGTAATCTGCTCCCAGGGGGCACCGCCCAAATCGTGGTGGGCGAAGAACGTTTCCTCGGTGCTGGGGTACCAGCTGGTGAGGTCGAAAAGGCCGGCGTGGGCAATGAACGTCTTGAAACGGCCCTTGTGGTGGCCCGCCAGGTAGTACACCGAGTAGCCGCCGTAGCTGGCGCCCACGCACCCGCGCCGGTCTTTGTCCACGTACGGCTCCTCGCTCACTTTGTCAATGGCCGATAAGTAATCCTGGATGGGCTGCCCGCCCCAGTCGCCGCTGATCTGGTCGTTCCACTGCCGGCCGAAACCGGGCAGGCCGCGGCGGTTGGGTGCCACCACAATGTAGCCTTGCGAGGCCATTAGCGGGAAGTTCCAGCGGTAGGAAAACGCCTGCGTGATGGGGCTTTGCGGGCCGCCCTGGCAGTATAGCAGCGTCGGGTACTTCTTCTTGGGGTCGAAATCGGGTGGAAAGATGACGTACACCTGCATCTGCTTGCCGTCGGTGGTGGTAACGCGGCGGTTCTCCACTTTCACCGGCTTCACCGAAGCCATCAGGTCCTGGTTGAGCTTGGTTAGCGGGGTTTCCTTGCCGTTTTTCAGGCTCACGCGCACCACTTCGGCGGGCGTGGTGAGGGTGGTACGGTTGCAGATTGCGGCCTCGTTGCCCACCAACTCGAACGCGTTGTAGTTCTGCAAGCCGGTGGTGAGCTGCTTTATTTTGCCACCCTTGCTGGGCACCGAAAACAGCTGCTCGGTGCCTTCTACCACGGCCAGAAAGTAAATCGTTTTACCGTCGGGTGACCAGCGCACGTTGGCCGCGCTCAGCTCCGAGCCTTTGGTAACGTCTTCGTGCTTGCCGGTACCGAAGTTGTGTACCACAATGGCGTTGCGGTCGGCCTCGAAACCGGGCGTGGCCATGCTCAGCCACGCCACCTGCGTGCCATCGGGCGAAAAAGTCGGCTCCACGTCGTAGCCTTCCATGCCCTGCGAGAGGTTCACGGTAGCGTTGTTGCGCAGGTCGTAGAGGTAAATGTCGGAGTTGGTACTCACGGCTTCGGCCCGGCCCGAAAGCTTGCGCGAGGTATAGGCCAGCTTGTAACCGTCGGGCGCGAAGGCCAGCTGCTCGGAGCCGGAGAGGGGCCGCACCGGCGAGTCGAACGCCTCGCCTTCCTGCACGTCCTTGCCGTAGCCGGTCAGGCGGCCGTCGTTGGCCACCGGGTGAAAGAAAACGTGAGAAGCTTTGTCGTCTTCCCACTGCGTCCAGTGGCGGTAAAACAGGTCGTCGTAGAGCTTGGCATCGGCTTTGGGCAGGTCGGGGTAGAGGTCCTGCAGGCTTTTGCGCACTTTCACGTCCTGGGTGTACAGGATGAACTTGCCGGTGGGCGCATACTTCAGGTTGCCCACGCTTTCGTCCTGAAAGTCGCTGATTTTGGTTTTGCCCGAGCCGTCGGCGTTCATGGCATACAGCTGGGTATTGCCGCCTTCGTCGGAGAGAAAAGTGAGCTTGCCGTCGGGGCGCCAGTTCAGGGTGTTTTCGCCGGTGGGCGTAGCGGTGAGCTGTTTCACCGCGCCACCGCTTACGGGCACGGTGTAAATGTCGGCGTTGCCTTTGTTGGCGTTCAGGTCGTAGCGCGTTACGGTGAAGGCCACCGTTTTGCGGTCGGGCGACACCTGCATTTCGCCCAGGCGGCCCAGCTGCCAGAGCAGCTCCGGGGTAAACGTTTGCTGTTGAGCAAAAACGGGCAGGTGCGCGGTGGCTAGCAAGGCCAGCAGCAGCGGTTTTTTCATGGCAGCGTAATGAGAACAGAAATTAGACTAGCAAGGTAACACCGTCGCGCCACCGGCCGGATCGTTTGCCGTTCACCAAACGTAAAACGCCCCCGCTTCGCCGCTTCCGCAGAAGCTCGAAGCGGGGGCGCCCTCAGGCACCATCGTCGGTCTACAGCTTTACGCCCACCGTGGCAAACCACGTGCGGCCGTCGGCAGGCAGCAGGCCGGGGCCGGGGTAGCCGCCGGCGCGGCGGGTGAAGTAGTTTTTGTCGAACACGTTGTTAATGCCGCCGCGCAGGGTAAAGCGCTTGGCGAAGCGGTACGTGGCCGATATATCGGTAACCGAGTAGCCCGGCACGCGGCCTGTGGTAGCAGCGGCATTGGGCGCCAGGGTGTTGTTGGCGTCGGCAAACACGCCGGCCACCCGCGTGAGCTGGGCCGTGGCCGAGAAGCCGCGGTGGGCAAACGTGCCCCCGAAGCGGTGCGTGTACTTAGGCGCGTACTCCACGCGGTTGTTTTTCAGGTCGCCTTCCTGAATGTTGCTGCCCGCCAGCGTGGCCGTGCGCAGCTCGGTGTAGCGGGCGTCTACCAGCGCCGTGGAGGCGTACACATCAAAGTGCGGCAGCGAAAAGTCGCCGGTGAAGGCGTGAATCAGGTCCAGCTCCACGTAGGCTTCCACGCCCTTGTGCACGCTCGTACCGATGTTGGTGCGGAGCTGCTGGGTTTGACCGGCCGTGCCGCCGGGCACCGGCTGGCGCAACGTACCAATGCGGTCATTGTAGTTCAGCCAGAAGGCGTCCACGTCGAAGCTCAGCACGTTGCCCCAGGTGCCGCGGTAGCCCACTTCGGCATTGAAGCCGTTGGAGTCGCGCAGGTTCGGGTCGATGACGTCGGTGGTAGCGGGCGGAGTCAGGTCGGCGTAGGTTACGGGGCGGAAAGCCCGCGAGTAGTTGGCGTACAGGCTGGTTTGCTCGGTCACGCGGTACTCGGTGCCCGCGCCGTAAAGCAGCACCTGGCGGCGCGAGTTCTGCTCAATGCGGTTTTCGGAGCCGTCGGCGTTCAGGCTCAGGTAGCCGCGGCCTTCGTTGTCGATAACTTCCAGGCGCAGGCCGGGCGTAACGGTCAGGCGCGAACCCAGCCGGAAGATGTTCTCGGCGAAAGCGGCGTAGTTGCGGGTGCTAAAGTGCAGCTCGCGGCCAAAGCGCGGGGCCTGCAAATCGAGGTTGAAACCCGAGCCCGTGTCGCCGCGGCCCTGCTGCTGGCGGCGCAGGTGGGCGCCGGCCACGCGCACGCCGGCGGCCAGCGTGTGCTGCTGGCCCAGCAGGCCGTAGTCGGTGAGCAGGCGCAGCTCGGAGCCCAGGTTGCGGTACCGGTCGCGGTCAATCTGGCGGTTGGCTTGCAGGCCGGTGGCCGGGTTTACGGCGTCGGGCACGTTTACGGCCCCGGTGAAGCCGATGGAGTTACGCTCGCCGAGCAGGCCAAACGTTTTCAGGCTCAGACGGGTGCGCTCCGAAAACTGGTAGTCGGCCGTGAAAGCTGGAATGGTCCAGGGCGTGCTGAACCAGTTGCGGCCGCGGGCGCTGCTGCGCAGTTCGCCGCGGTGAAACTGCTCGTCGGTGAGGCCGCCGGGCTGCTGAATCACGTAGCTCATGTGGCTGATTTCGGCCCCGATGCGCAGTTTCTCGGTGGCCTGGAACGTGGCGTTGGCGTGGGCGTTGCGCACGTTAAACTCCGAGTTGTCGCGCCACGCGCCGCCGAGGCGCTGCTGGAAGTAGCCGTAGTAATTCACCTTGCCCGTAGTGCCGCCCAACGAGTTGAAGGAGCTGACTAGGCCGTTGTTGCCCACCGTGTTGCTGGTTTCGAATTCCAGCTTCTTGTCGCGTGGGCCGCGCTTGATTTCGTAGTTCAGCAGGCCGCCAAACTGCGGGCCGTACTGCAGGGAGCCACCGCCCCGGATAATCTGAATGCGCTCCACGGCCTCCAGCGGCGGATTGTAGTAGGCCTCGGGGTAGCCAAACGGGTCGGAGCTGATGTCCATGCCGTTCTGGCGGGTGTTAAACTCCCAGCTTCGGTTGGGCGAGAGGCCGCGCGTGGCCACGTTTATCTGCTGGCCCGATCCGTCGCTTTCCCACACCGTTACGCCCGGCACTTTCGCAAAAACCTGGCGCGAGCTGTTCATCACCAGGTTGGCGTTAAGCTTATCGAGCTGAATAATCTCGTTTTTTTTACCGGCCGTGAGGGTGGTGCCGTCTACCTCCGGGGCAAACGTGGCTGCCTTGGCCGCCACCGTTACGCCGGCCAACTCCCGCACGCTTTCCTCAATGGTGAGCTGCAGCGTGTGCGCCTTGCCGTTTTCCAGCGTCAGGGTTTGCGTAACGGGCTTTATGCTGAGTCCCGTTACGGTTACCCCGATTTCGCCCGCGGGCAAGCCGTAGAGGCGGAACGCGCCGCGAGAATCGGTTACCGTGGCACGCGGGCCGGCCGTTACCAGCACGCCTTCCACCGGCTGACCGCTGCGGTCGAGCACGGTACCGGTAAGCGAGGCGCTGCGCTCGGGCCCGTCGCTGGACGGTAGGACAGGGGCATCAATGGCGGTCGGGGCCGACAAAGCCGGCGCCGCGGCGGTCAGCAAAAAAGCGAGCAGAAACGAAGATGCAGGCATAAAGAGCGGGAGCCGCACCGGGTGGTGCTGGCATTTCGGCGGCAAAAGTAGATCTGTTTTGAATCATTCCAAATAGTTGATTAGATAAAATCTAAATAAACATTTTGCTTGTTTTCAGATTGGGGCAACGCTGCCGGTATCGGGGTAGTCACCGCATAGCAACTGGGGTCGTTTCCGGTTCAGCTAGCCTGGCTCAGGTCAGCTACGTTGGTGCTATGCTGCTCATTCACTCGGGCCCGGAAACGTCTTCAGGTGCCTAACAGCCCGCCACCCGCGCGGGGCGTTCGGCCGAAGCAGCCGCACACTTACCTTGCGTCCATGTCCGATTTCCGTCTCCGCGTCTTCCAGGCCGTAGCCCGGCACCTAAGCTTTACCAAGGCTGCGCAGGAGCTTTTTATTACCCAGCCAGCCGTTACCAAGCACGTGAGCGAGCTGGAGCGCAGCTACGGCCAGCGCATGTTCGAGCGGCGCGCGGGCCGCGTGGGTCTCACGCAGGCCGGGCAACTGCTTCTGACCTATGCCAATCAGGTAACCGAGCTGCACCACCACTTGGCCGAGCAGCTCCACGGTTTGCATGATGCCGCCGCCGGCCGCCTGCGCCTGGGCGCCAGCACCACGTTAGCCCAGTATGTTATTCCGCCCATTCTACCCGGATTTCAGGCCGCTTATCCCCGCGTAGAGCTTACCCTGCTTAACGGAAACACCGAGCACATTGCCGATGCGCTGCTGCGGGGCCAGATCGAACTGGGCTTTGTGGAAGGCCAAGTCAAGAACCGCGACTTGCACTATGAATTATTGCTGCACGACGAGCTGTTGGCCGTACGTCGGGCTTCCTCCAGTGGCCCACCAACTCGGCCGCTGCCTCTAGCCGAAGTCTTAAAGCAACCTTGGGTACTGCGCGAGCGAGGCTCCGGCACGCTGGAAGTACTAGAGTTTGCTCTGCGCGAACATAAAGTCAAGCTCGCCCAACTGCCCGTAGCGTTGTACCTCGACAACACCGAGGCCATTAAGTCCTACATAGAAGCGTCGGATGCTTTGGGCTTTGTTTCGAAACGCGCAATCGAGAAAGACGTGGCTGCCGGCCGGTTGGAAATTGTGCCGGTTCAGGACCTGCACCTCTCGCGCCGCTTCGATGCCGTGTGGGTACAAGGTCAACCTTTGCCCAGCCCCGCCCAACGTTTCCTGACCTACGCCCAACAGCATTTCGCCAGTCAAGCTTATAACCAAAAGTAATTGATTATAACCAATTATGATTATCCGAAAAAGGGGGGAGGCCGTACTTTTGGCGTCCTTATTGCCAGCGCCCTTTTCGTGAAAACCGCCCACCGCATACCTTATCGGTCCTCCCCAACCGACCACGCCCGCAGCTCTTTTGCTGCTTTTCAAGCTCGCTCGTTCCACGTGGGGCGCTGGCGCGTTACGCCCGCCATGCTGTTGTTCGGATTCTTGCTGCTGGTTTGCCTCTCTCCGTGGGGCTCCCCGCCGCTAGCTTTGGCTTTAGGCCTAGCGTTGGCATTAACGATGGGAAATCCGTTTCCGGCGCAGAGCAAGCAGTACACTGGCAAGCTGCTGCAATGGTCGGTCATCGGGCTGGGTTTTGGCATGAATGCCCACACCGCCCTGCAGGCCGGCCGCGAAGGCATCGTGTTTGCCGTGGCCTCTATTGCGGGCACGCTCGTGCTGGGCTATTTGGTGGGTCGGTGGTTGGGCATTTCGCGCCGTACGTCTCACCTTATTGCCAGCGGCACTGCCATTTGCGGCGGCTCGGCTATTGCCGCCGTAGGGCCAGTTATGAAAGCGTCGGAAGAAGAAATGTCGGTGGCGCTGGGTACCGTGTTCGTGCTGAATGCCGTGGCTTTGTTTCTGTTTCCCATCATTGGCGAGGCGCTGAGCATGAGCCAGAACCAGTTTGGGTTGTGGGCCGCCATTGCCATTCACGATACCAGTTCGGTAGTGGGTGCCGCCAGCCACTACGGCGACGAAGCTCTGCAAATTGCCACCACCGTAAAGCTGGCCCGTGCCCTCTGGATTATTCCGGTGGCGCTGGGCACGGCCGTGCTTTTTAAAACCCCGGGCACCAAAGTAAAGCTGCCTTATTTCATCCTGGGCTTCATCGGCGCCATGCTATTGGTTACCTACGTGCCGGCATTACAATCTTTCGCCCCGTTTTTGGTGCGCTTGGCCAAAGTGGGGCTCACGGTAACGCTCTTTCTGATTGGCGCCGGGCTATCGACAAAAGTTTTGAAAGCCGTGGGAGCAAAGCCCTTCATTCAGGGTCTGACGCTGTGGATTGCCATATCAGCCGTGTCGCTATGGGTAATTCTGCATACCGTATTGTAAGCGCCGACGCCAACCCGTTCTAACGCAACGCCCGCGGCCTTCCCGCGGGCGTTTTATTTTGCGTGCCACCTAACCTGCCACCACCCCATACTTTTGCTGCCCGAGGCCGTACCTTTGCCAGCCTGATATGAAGCTACCCGCATTCCACGACCTCATCATTTTTGAAAACGAGGACTACCTCGTCATCAATAAGCCGCCGTTTCTGGCCACGCTCGATGAGCGGGTAGGGGGCGCCCCCAACATCCTGCGTCTCGCTCGCCAGCACTACGACGACATTCAGGCTGCGCACCGCATCGACAAGGAAACGAGCGGCGCCCTGGCCCTGGCCAAGAACCCGGCGGCCTACCGCCATTTGGCCATGCAGTTTGAGGACCGCAAGGTAAAAAAGGTGTACCACGCCGTAAGCTGGGGTGTGCACCACATCGAGGGCTTGCGGGTTGAGCGCAACATCGAAACCACCACCAAAGGCAAAGCCCGCCTGGCTTTCAGCGGCAAGCCCGCCGAAACCCTGGTGCGTACGCTGGAAACATTCAGCCGCCATACGCTATTTGAATGCATGCCCGTAACCGGCCGCATGCACCAAATTCGTTTGCACCTGATGTACCTGCAGGCCCCCATTGTGGGCGACACCATGTACGGCGGCGAAGATTTCTACCTTTCGTCCATCAAGCGCAAGTTCAACGTGAAGCAAGGCGACGAAGAGCAGCCCTTCATCAAGCGCTTTGCCCTGCACGCCCGCCAGCTCACTTTCGCCGGCCTCGACGGCGAGCCAATCAGTGTGGAAGCCGAGTACCCCAAGGATTTCCGGGTGCTGGTGGAAACGCTGCGGCAGTACAGCTAATAGCACGCTCATAGGGTGGCGAAGCTGATTCTGGTTCGAATTCCCTTTAGGTAAATGTCCTTTCGATGCTGTTTATGCGGGTAGTTCGCGCTGTGTAAGGCGAACTAAAAGTGCGTGCTACACGGCTTTATCCACTTACTGCTTTGCATATCAAGGGAAAAGCGCTAATTTTGTGTCCGTTTTTCCCGGACCCTGTGCCTTCTTCTCAGGGTTTGTGGCTGAATCGTAAATACTTACCCAACCATCAACTTCCTGATCCATGGATCATCTGAGCTTCAAAACGCGCTCGGTAAACAAAGCCTCGGCCGATAAGGCCTGGGTTGTTGTGGACGCCAGCGACAACACGCTCGGACGAGTGGCCAGCCAGATTGCCAACATGCTGCGTGGCAAGCACAAGCCCTCGTTCACCCCGAACGCCGACTGCGGCGACAACGTCATTGTCATCAACGCCGACAAACTGCGCGTGACCGGCAAGAAAATGACGGACAAGATCTACCTGCGCCACACGGGCTACCCCGGCGGTCAGCGTAGCATCAACCTGCGCGACAAGAAGGCGAAGAATTCGCCCTCGGTAATCGAGCACGCGGTGAAAGGCATGCTGCAAGGCAACCGCCTCGGCCGCGAGCAGTTCCGCAACTTGTTCGTGTACGCCGGTGCCGAGCACCCGCACCAGGCCCAGCAGCCCACCACGGTTTCGCTGACCAATCTGTAAGCATTTTCGACGTGCGCCCCACGGCCGCGTTTCCTTTTTGTTTAACTCATGGAAATCACCAACACCTCTGGTAGAAGAAAAACCTCGGTGGCTCGCATCTACATGCAAGCCGGGCAAGGGATTATCACTATCAACGACCGGGACATGAAGTCGTACTTCAGCAACGAGCTCCTGGAAACCATCGTCAACCAGCCCTTCACCACGCTCGATGCCGTGGGTAAGTACGACGTGCGCGTTAACGTGCGCGGCGGAGGCATCAGCGCCCAGGCCGAAGCAATTCGCCTGGCCATTTCGAAGGCCTTGGTTGAAGAAAATGCCGAAACCCGTCCGGCCCTGAAGAAGGAAGGCTTCCTGACCCGCGACCCCCGCATGGTGGAGCGTAAGAAGCCGGGCCGCCGCAAGGCTCGTCGCTCGTTCCAGTTCTCGAAACGCTAATCCAGAGGAATTTACATTATGGCTCAGTCCATCACCTATAAAGACTTGCTGGATGCCGGTGCCCACTTTGGTCACCTTACCCGCAAGTGGGACCCGAAAATGGCGCCGTACATCTTCATGGAGAAGAACGGCATCCACATCATCGACCTGAACAAAACCTTGGTGTCGCTGGACCAGGCCTCGTCGGCCATCCGCAACATTGCCAAGTCGGGTCGGAAGATCATGTTCGTGGCCACCAAGAAGCAGGCGCAGGAAATCGTTACGGAAGAGGCCAAGCGTCTCAAAATGCCGTACGTGACCGACCGTTGGCTGGGCGGTATGCTCACCAACTTCGCCACCGTGCGCAAGTCGCTGAAGAAAATGAGCACCATCGACAAGATGGTGAAGGAAAACACCGCCTACGCTGCCATTGCTAAGCGTGAGCGTCTGATGCTGTCGCGTGAGCGGGAGAAGCTGGAGCGCGTACTTGGCGGCATTGCCGACCTGAGCCGCCTGCCCGCTGCTCTGTTCATCGTGGACGTGAAGCGTGAGCACATTGCCGTGAAGGAAGCCCACAAATTGGGTATCCCGGTGTTTGCAATCTGCGACACGAACTCAAACCCCGAACTCGTTGACTTCGCCATTCCCGCCAACGACGACGCTTCGAAGTCGGTAGCCCTGATCGTAGGTGCTATCAGCAAGGCTATCGAAGAAGGTCTGTCGGAGCGCAAGGTGGACAAAGAAGACGCCGACCGCAAGCAGGCTGACGAAGAAGCCATCCAGGAAAAGCAGACCGCCGACGAATAATCATTGGAGGAGCTAGAAGCTAGGAGTCAGGAGCTGGAATTCGTGATGTTGGCCCGTAGCCCATTCGATTCTGGTTTTTGACTCCTAGCTTCTTTCCGTTTCCTTCTTTCCTCTCCCTCGTTCAAAATCCTAGCTTCTAGCTACTAACTTCTTAAACACAATGGCAGCAATTACCGCCGCAGACGTGAACAAGCTGCGCACCATGACCGGTGCGGGCATGATGGATTGCAAAAAAGCGCTGGTAGAAGCCGATGGCGACTTCGAAGCCGCTCGGGACATTCTGCGCAAGCAGGGCCAGAAAATTGCCGACAAGCGTTCGGACAACGCCACGTCGGAAGGCTTGGTGCTGGCCAACGTAAGCGCCGACGGCACCAACGGCAAACTGATTGCCTTGGCTTGCGAAACCGAGCCGGTATCGAAAGTAGCCGACTTCAAAGCCCTGGCGCAGCAAATCTTGGATGCCGCTGTGCAGAGCAACGCCGGCACCAAGGAAGACCTGCTGGCTTCGGCCCAAGCCGACGGCCGTTCGCTGCAAGACCACATCACCGACCTGATGGGTAAAATCGGCGAGAAGCTGGACGTGGTGGCTTACGAGAACATGACCGCTGAGAAGGTGGCCTCGTACATCCACTCCGACAACAAGAAAGGCGTACTGGTGGGCCTGAAGAACGTAGGCGGTGCCGACGTAACAGCCGTAGGCCGCGACGTTGCGATGCAAATCGTAGCCATGCGCCCCGTAGCCGTTGACAAAGACGGTGTGGATTCGGGCACGGTGGAGCGTGAAATCGAAATCGGTAAAGAGCAGGCGCGTGCCGAAGGCAAGCCCGAGGCTATGCTGGAGAAGATTGCCCAAGGCAAGCTCAACAAGTTCTACAAAGAGAATACCCTCCTGAACCAAGAGTTCGTAAAGGACAATTCGGTAACCATTGCTCAGCTGCTCGACAAAACGTCGAAAGGCATGACGGTATCGGATTTCAAGCGTGTGGCTATCGGTGCTTAAGCATCACTAGTTGCAATAAAAAGCCCGCTGGCCTCGTGTCAGCGGGCTTTTTTGTGTCGATAGGGGTTACTTTGAGCACGATGACAGAAGATCGAAAATTCGCAATACGTGGGCTCCTGGAAAATGGCTTTAGACTAATTGCTATTTGCTGCGAATCGTATGAATTCAAACTTTATAACCCAGCATCATGGCGCCGACACTATCGTCTGATAAAAGCTTCGGCACTCATTGCGCGGTGGCTGCAAAAAGCCGCTTTCTATTCAGCCATTGACTTCGATGGGTTTGATGAGAAGACGTTCTGGCAAGAGTATCGCCTTTTCAGTCGAAGGCTTCCAAATAACTCGGCGTTTGTTCTGTTCGAGCAGTTTTATAAGCAGCACTTGCTTTGGCTAACAGGAGAAACCGACGCTGATTAACCTCACTGCCGCCGCTGCCACGCCTGCACCCGCGCCACGGCGTTGCGGCGTAGGTTCATGTAGTACAGGCCGTAATCGGCGATGTGGAAGGAATGGCGTAGTAGCGGCTGGCCGGGAAGTAAAAACCGCGGGTAGCCGTTGGATTCGGGAGGGTGCATCCAAAGCACGCCGTTGTGAATCTTCGCGTCGGCTACGTTGGGCTCTATCTTGTCGAAGCCGATGGGGACGCTGCCGCGGTTGAGGGCAGCGGGCGCGGCGGCGGTATCGAGGGCCCAGGTAAGCGGGTTGGTTACCACCGCATTGCGGAACGGGGTAAATTCGTAGCCCCACTCGGCTGTGTTCCAACTCACGTAGCAGCCTGTTTGCAAGGAGTCGGTGCAGGGCTGAAGCATTTGGTAGGTGCTGCGCGGCACATCGAACCCGATGAGGTAGGCCGCTACCAGCTGCCGGCGCAGCTTGGGGTCCTGGTCGAAGAACTCGCGCACCAAACGCCGGGCATGGTGGGTGCCCTGGCTGTGACCGGCTACAATAATGGGCCGGCCCTGGTTGTGGTGCTTCAAATAAAACTCGAAAGCGGCGCGTACATCGCCGTAGGCCAGTTCCAGGGCCAGCTTGCCGTTGGCCGTGCTGTCGAAAAACGAGATAAGCGTGGCCTGGCGGTAGCGCGGGGCGTAAATGCGGCCCGCAGCGTTAAACACGCTGGCCTGCTTCCGAATGACCGAGTTATCGGTGAAGCTGTTGAGCTGCGCATCGGCCAGGTCGGCATTCCAGGCGGAAGGCTTAAACAGCGTGGTGGGATGCACGAAAAATACATCGGCCGGGGCTTGGGCCTGACGGTCTTGCAGGTCGGTGCCCGCAGGAAGCTGGTCGGCGGCATCGGCGCGGGTGGGGAGTGCGGCCCAGCTTTCGGGCTGGCTGTAGTTAGGGGCAGCAGAAGGAGTGTACGCCGTGAATTCCCTGCGGGGCTTGATGATGTTCAGGCAGCCCGAAAGCAAGAGCAACGGGATGCCCAGAAGTAGCCAGCGGCGAAAAACAGGCTGGAATGCATGCATGCAGAAAGCTTATTCGGTTGCAGGCGGGGTGGGGGCAGCCGCGTCTGTGAACGTGTTTTGGAGCAGACGTTCCTGCCGGAAATACGTGACTTTGCCGCTCCGGTCGATGCGGGCGCGTACCTGGGCCACGGTTTGCTGGTACTGGTTGCGCGACTTGCGTAGGCTCCGGCCGCGTTCCTGGTACTGCACCATTACAGTGCCGTCTTCGGCCACCGGGCTGATTTGCAGGGTGCCGGGGTCGAAACTGATTTCACTTTCCAGAAACTCGGGAAAGTGGGAGCGGTTTAACTCTTCCTCGATGGCGGCAGGAGTAGTGTTTTGCAAGGTGTAAAACCGCTCTACTTGCGGAGCAAAATGCTGACCGGCGTTGAAGGGAGCCGCCTCCATGTCGTTGTAAAGCGCCGTAAGCGTACGTTGCACGCGGCTTTTTAGCGCCGATTCGTTTTCGGCAGCGGGAGGCGACGTAGCGGCGGCAGGCTGCTCAGTGGGGGGCGCAACAGGGGCCGTGGCAGTTGTTTCGGCGGGCGTTACAGGCACAACCGGCTGCACCCGCACGGTTTCGGGAGCGGCCACGGCCGGCAACTCCAACTGCTCGGCTTGTGGGCCTTCTTCCACGGCCACGGTGGCGGAGTCGGCAGCCGTCATGCTGCTGCTGGTAAGACGCTCGGAGGAACGGTTGCCCAGCAGCAGGTAAGCCACCACGGCGAGCAGCAATACAATGCCACCAATGATGAGCACCGCCGCCAACGGCTGCTGACGAGCCGGCTCCCGCTCGAAAATGGCCGGATCTTCTTCGACCTCAGCTTCGGGCTCGGGCATGCGCGGCATGGGCGCTTCCGTGGGCCGGTGGGTAATGGGGTCGAGCGCAACCGGTTTCAGTGGCGGCTGGCTGGGCGAATCGTTCAGGCTGGGCGGAAGTAGCGGGTCGGTTGTGGGCGGGGGCACCGTGTGGGGCGCGGGGGTGAGGGGGCGCGCCTGCACGGGTTGTGGGTAGGAGCTGTCGAATGCCGTAGGAGCGGGAGGCGGCGTAACCGGCGTGGGCGTAGGGCTGGTGCCGGCCGCCTGGGCCTTTTCATCGAAGAGCAGCTTGCGCTTCAGCGTTTCGAACTCCTGCGGCGTGATGGTGCCCGCGTCGAGCCATTCTTTCAGCTGACGCAGGGTATCGAGAGGAGAGGGGTTGGAATTGGAGTTGTCCATGGAGGGAGCAGCGGTTCGGAAGCGGAATTGCCGCGGGTTATTTACGGCCCAGGGCCGACAAACGGTCACGTCGGCGTTGGAGGAGTACTTTCTGGCGTTCCACACTGGCTGCGTTTTGCACCAGCTTCTCTTCGTTATCCTTCACGCGGGCCGCGTTTTTCTCGTTCTGCTCCTGCAATTGCTGAATCTTGGCCAGGTTACTGGTGGTATTCTCCTGGGTCGTTTTGGTGTCTTTTTCCAGCCGCTGCTTCTCGTTTTGGGCGGTTACCAACATTTTCTCGGCTTCCTGCACCTGCACCTTGTAGAAGTAAGGACGGGCTTCCTGGGCGAAGTTGTTGACGATGGTGCGCAGGGCCGCAAACTCAGAGGGCGTCCGCTCCGGGTCAATCCAGGTGGTGCCGTTGTCGAAGGAAGCAAACACCTGGACTTCAGTAGTGGTATCGGTGGGGGCCACTACGTTGGCGTAAAAGTCGATCAACTTGCCCGAAACGCTCGAAACCGGAGTCTGCTTCGCGGTTAGCACCTCTTTGCTGCCGCCCAGACCCAACACGCCGCCGGTTTTGAATTTGATGTTGTAGGTCTCCTTCATGAAGTCCTGGAAAAAGCCCCGCACCAGAGCGGTGCTGCCTTCTACCTGAACTTTCAGCGCGGGCCGTTCACGCTTGTCCACGTTCACGGTGCTGGTGCGTACGTCGTATACCTGCGCGGCTACCCGGGCCGTGGGTAGCACCGCCAGCAGAAAAAGAAAGCCGAAAAAATGGGTTGAAAAGCGGTTCATGGAAGTAGCTCGTTAAATCGTTCGGGAAAAATGCGCTTACAGCAGGTCGTGCCGCTCCAAGGCCGCGTGCAGATCCGCGCGCATGTCCTGGAAGCGCTGTGTGGCCGATGCCAGGAACGTCTCGTCAAGCAGCTGGCGCATTTCGGCGTCGCCCCCAATCAGGTCCAGCTCGCTCACTTTATAGGTTTGTTCCAGCATACCTTGCTCCAGCTTGAGCAGGTACTTGCCGTTCCAGGCCAGCAGGGTGATTTTAATATCGGGATGCGGAATATCGGCAACGTGGCGCATGGCAAAGCGAATTAAGCCAACGAAGATACCACCCTGCTTTAACTCCCTGTTCGATTTGCCCACTAACCCGGCGTGCACGGGAGCGTATACCTTTCTGTTGCTGCGCGTTTCCTCAACCATAACCTACCGGAATCATGCCACAAGGAGATAAGTCCAAGTACACGGACAAGCAAATTCGCAAAGCAGAACACATTGAGGAAGGCTACGAAAAGCAAGGCCTTTCCGAAGAAGAAGCCGAACGCCGAGCCTGGGCCACAGTAAACAAGCAGGACGGCGGCGGCAAAAAACCGGGCGGATCGGGCCGCAAATCCAGCAAGTAGCGCCGTTTGGCGAGAATAAAAGCCGGCCCTGCAGCGCAGGGCCGGCTTTTTTTTGTAGTGCAGCAACGCCTGCTATCAGTCGTAAGCCGGGGTGCGGGGTTTGGCCAGCTTGAATTCCAGGGTGGTGCCCTGGCCCACCGCGCTACGCACCCGAATGGTGGATTTATGCGCTTCCACAATGTGCTTGCTAATGGCCAGGCCCAACCCCGAGCCGCCTGAGTCGCGCGAGCGGCTTTTATCGATGCGGTAGAAACGCTCGAATATGCGGCGCTGGTGCTCTTCGGGAATGCCTTCGCCGTCGTCAGAAACGGCAATGCGTACGCTTTTACTGGCTTCGTGCAGCGTTACGGTCACTTGCCCTTGCTCGCGGCCGTACTTTAGGGCGTTGTCGATGAGGTTTATAAGCACCTGCCGAATGCGGTTGCGGTCGGCCAGTACACGTACGCCTTCGGTGGGTAAGGTAGCAGGCAGTAGTTCCAGCGTAACCCCGCGCTTGGCGGCTTTCAATTCTAATTGCTCGAAAATCTCCCGCACCAGCAGGGCCAGATCGAACACCTGCCGGCGCATGCGCACCACACCTTTTTCCAGCTGCGAAATGGTTACCAAGTCCTGGACCAGGGCGTCGAGGGCATCGAGGCTGGAAGCGGCCTTTAGTAGGAATTTTTCGCGGATGAACTCTTCGTCTTCGCCCGCGTCGAGCACGGTGTGTACGAAACCCTGGGCGGCAAAAATGGGCGTTTTCAGCTCGTGCGATACATCGGCCAGAAAATCGGAACGGAGCTGCTGAAGGCGGCGCAGCTCGTCGATTTCGTGTTGGCGACGCACGGCCATGTCCAAGATTTCCTCGCGCATGCGTTTGAGCGGCTCGGGCCGGAACAGAAACTTGTTCGACAAGCGCCGAAACTCCTTGCGCTTCACGTGCTCCAGGCCGGCGTAGATGTTGTTAATTTCCCGGAACATCAGGGCCTCGAACGAGAGGTACACCAGCAGAAAGCAGGCCGCTACCGTGATACCGCCAGCCAGCATGGCCTGTTCAAACGGCAGCGTAGGGGCCATGTAAGCGAAGAAGGTCAATACCCCACCCACCAACAGGGCTATGAGGATGGCAATGACCCGCGACGAGAGGTTGAGGTTGAACACAAAAGGAAGCGACGAATCGTGAGCGGAAAACACCGCCCCGTCATCGTCTCGGCGCACCGAAACCCGGCCGGCTCCGTGAGCCGCCGCAGCGTGGCGATTGTTTTTCACCCCAAAAGTCGCAATTCCGCGGTTGGTATTGGTTGATCGTTTCGAGTTGCTCGTTGTGGGTTATCATGCCAGGAAAGCGGACGGACAACGGGCAGCTCGTAGCGGGCAACTTCTCAGTTATCGGCGTTAAACTTATACCCAACGCCCTTGATCGTCTGGATATGATGGTCGCCTACTTTTTCGCGCACTTTGCGCACGTGCACATCCACGGTGCGGGCCAGTACAAAAACGTCGTTGCCCCAGATGTTCTGCAGCAGCTCGTCGCGGCCAAATACCTTGTGGGGCGAGGCTGCCAGAAACGCCAGCAGCTCGAATTCCTTTTTGGGAAGCGAGATTTTGCGGCCTTCCTGGTACACGGCAAAGCCCGTGCGGTCAATGCGCAAGCCGTTGATATCGATAACGTCGGACTGCGGGGTGGTGGGCTCCAGGTCGCGGCGCACCACGGCGGCTAGCCGGCTCATGAGGGCGCGCGGCTTAATGGGTTTGCTCAGGTAGTCGTCGGCGCCGGCTTCGAAGGCCGCTACTTCCGAGAATTCCTCGGAGCGGGCCGTCAGGAACAGGATGTAGGTGTCCTTAAAGCGGGGCTGAGCACGCAACTCGCGGCAGGCCGCAATGCCGTCGAGGTTCGGCATCATTACGTCCAGCAGCACGATGTCGGGGTTGAACTGCGGCGCGAGGTCCACGGCTTTGCGGCCGTCGGTGGCCGTGGCCACTTCGTAGCCTTCCTTGCGCAGGTTGTACTCAAGCAGCTCCAGGATATCGGGGTCGTCATCGACCACCAATACCTTGTAAAGAGTAGATGCGGAGGCAGAGGGCTGTTGCACGGCAGTAAGCAGCTAAGGAGAACGAACACGCGTTCCGCCGCAAAAATACCGCTAACCCTGACAGCAGGCGTGTTACGTTTTTGTAAACAGCTAGCGCGACACCCTTGGCCGGATATAGCAGGGCTCTAATTCTTCGTCACCAAGGCTAAACGGCTTTTCAGGCCGCTGTACTTGTACATATCAATCTTCACCGAGCCCACGAACATTTCGGCCTCGAAGAGCACCGGAATCTTGTTACGGTCGTCGGAGAGGTACACGCTAATGGCGTCTTCGCCGCGGAACAGCTTGTTGGAGGGCATTCTGGGCGTGAGACGAATGGCCCGAATCACGCCGGCTTTGGTATCTACGTTCTGCCGGCCCTTGTAGGTCACGGTCATATCGAATACTTCATCGTCGAAGAAGCCCTGCACCTTGATTTGCTCGCCCACCTTGCGGTTGCTGTAATCGAGCGTGCGCAAAAAATAAAAGCCGCTAACGAGGTCCTGCACGTTGTCGGGCACCTTGTGGGTGCTCTTCTTCACGTCTTTGCCCTTCTTTTTCGATTCCACCTCGGCCACGTCGCGCAGGTGGTCGAAATCAATCGTTTCCTTTTTGCGGTAGTTGTTCTCCTCGATGTTACGGAAGAACTTCTGCGGCAAAATACTGGTGGTGTCGATGTAGGAACGCCAGGTGTCGCGCACTTTCATGAAGAGGTCCACGGACCCATTCGTGCGGCCCGTTACCGTGGCCTTGAAGCAGGGTCGGTCGTTGATGCGCTGAATCTCGTTGGAAACCTCAATTACCGCCTCGCCGGCTGTCAACAGGCCGTAGTGCACTTTGTACCGAATTTCCTCGCCCCGGCCAAAACTTTCGTTGCGTATGGCGCGCTGCTCGGCACCGGTAGGTGTAAAAGCGGTGAGTCCCAGCGCCGTTGAGAGCAGCAGCGCGGGGGTAAGCAAAAGCCAGCGGCGGTTGGAAAAGGTAAACACGCGAACAATCAAATCAGTGGTGGCTGGCTCCTACGCAAAGTGGATGCCAGCAAATATAGCCAGATGCCCCGCCCAGCGAAACTCCCGGCTACGGTCAGGGGGTATGTACTGCAATGGCCAGTCGTTTGGTTGCCGATTCGGGCTTTTTACCGCTGGTTTTCAAGTGTGAAACGCCGGATGATGTCATAACAACGACAACGCTCACATGAGCTTTGCAGCGGGCAATAAAAAAGCCCGCTGCGGAGGGCAGCGGGCTTTTTTCGTTTAGAGCAACAGGCTTAGAGCGTGTCTTCGCCGTCCTCGGGGCCGCTCAGGTCCACCGGAATGGCGGCGGCTACGGCTTCGGGCTCACCTTTAGCCTTCTGGCGCACTTTGGCTTCGATTTCGTCGGCCAGCTCGGGGTTGTCCTGCAGAATGGTTTTCACACCCTCGCGGCCCTGGCCCAGGCGGTTGCCGTTGTACGAGAACCACGAACCCGACTTCTGGATGATTTCCATGTCGGTAGCCAAGTCAAGGATTTCGCCGACTTTGCTGATGCCCTCACCGTAGATGATATCGAACTCGACCACCTTGAAGGGCGGTGCTACTTTGTTCTTCACCACCTTCACCTTGGTGCGGTTACCGGTTACGTTGTCTTTGTCCTCCTTGATCTGGCCAATACGGCGGATGTCAAGGCGAACCGAAGCGTAGAACTTCAGGGCGTTACCACCGGTAGTGGTTTCGGGCGAGCCGAACATCACGCCGATTTTTTCGCGCAGCTGGTTGATGAACACGCAGCAGCAGCCAGTTTTGTTGATGGTACCGGTGAGCTTACGCAGGGCCTGGCTCATGAGGCGGGCGTGCAAGCCCACCTTCGAATCGCCCATGTCACCTTCCAATTCGCCTTTCGGCACCAGGGCAGCCACGGAGTCAATTACAATAATGTCGATGGCACCCGAGGAAATCAGTTGATCCGCAATTTCCAAGGCTTGCTCACCGTTGTCGGGCTGAGCGATGAGCAGGTTGCTTGTGTCAATGCCCAGCTTCTCGGCGTAGCTCTTGTCGAAGGCGTGTTCGGCGTCGATGAACGCGGCCACGCCGCCTTTCTTCTGCGCCTCGGCAATCATGTGCAGGGTCAGCGTGGTTTTACCCGACGATTCCGGCCCGTAGATTTCGATGACGCGGCCACGCGGCACGCCGCCGATGCCCAAGGCAATGTCCAAGCCCAGCGAACCGGTGCTGATGGCGGGAATGTCCACCACCTTATTGTCGCTCAGCTTCATGACGGTGCCCTTGCCATAAGCCTTGTCCAGCTTGTCCATGGTGAGCTGGAGAGCCTTCATTTTTTCGGCGTTTTGGTTCACCGTTTTGTCAGTGGTTGCAGCCATGTGTGCGTGCGTTGGGAAGATATGATGTAGGTTTGAAAGTCGCTGTTAAGGCGTAACTGCCAAGCGTCGGAATACTACGGAGAAAACCCCGTTAGCGTCCATTGCAGACAGCTTTTTCTAACACAGGCAAGCCCGGTTTTGTGCCAGTTGAGCAATAAATATATGAGAAAATATTTGCTAAAACTATTAGCTATTGGGGCTCTGTGTTTTACAAGCCAGTTAGCATGGGCGCAACTCGATAACCGCGCGTTTGAGTACCGGCGGCCTGTACGCGCCGAGCACAACAACCAGCTACGCCTAGCCGTGGAGGCGTTTCTATTTACAAAGGACAACGAGTATTTCAATAAAATCTTCGAAGGGCGTACCTACTACGGCACCCAGTTCGCTCCGCGCTTGGTGTACTATCCCAGTCCTGAGCTAAGGCTAGAAGCAGGCGTGTTTCTCTACAAAGATTACGGTACGCCGCGCCTGCGCCAGGTGCGCCCCATGTTCACGGCTATTTACCAACGCGGCCCGCACCGCATCTTGTTCGGCAACATCGACGCTCACCTGAACCACGGCTACATCGAGCCGCTTTTCGATTTTGAGCGGGTGATGCTGAACCGCCTGGAAGAAGGCATGCAGTACCAGCTGACCACCCGCCGCTTCGACGTGGATGCCTGGGTGGATTGGCAGCGGCAGCAGTACCGGTTTAGCAATTTTCAAGAGGAGGTAGCCGGTGGGTTGGTAGCCAATGCCACCGTGGTCCACGATACTACTGCGGGCTTGCGGGTACGGGTGCCGTTTCAGTTTCTGGCCATTCACCGAGGCGGCCAAATCGACACCATTTCTACGCCGCTGACTACGCTTTTTAACGTGGCCAGTGGCCTGCGCGTGCGCAAGGAACTGGCCTCGTCGTTTTTCCACGCGGTGCATTTCGATGGCTACGGCGTGTACTACCAGGATTACTCCTTTACCAAAGTACTGCCCTACAAAAGCGGAACGGGCCTGTACCTGAACGCCGGCGTAGATACGCGCCTAACCAAACTACAAGTGGCTTACTGGCACGGCAAGGGCTTCATTGCACCCCAAGGCGGCCCGCTCTACCAGTCGATTTCGTACACCGTGAACAGCCCCGATTATACCGAACGCAACCGCCAGCTGCTGATTCTGCGGTTTTTCAGCGACTACAAGCTCACCGACGGCCTCACGCTATCTACCCGCTTCGAGCCGTTTTATGATTTCCGCAGCCGCCAGATTGAATTCTCGTTTGGGACTTACATCAACTTCAACCGCGAGTTTTTCCTGACCACGCTCAAGCGTGATTAACGTAGTCATGACTCGTTTCGCAGTTCGTACTGCCAGATTCCGGGCTCGAACTGTGCCCGACTACGCTGAAAGCCGACGGCTTCGGCAGTGGCAATGCTGCGGATATTATCGGGCCGGCAGCGCAGAATGAGCTGCTGGCTGTTAAGGGCCGAACCGAAAGCATATGCTACTATAGCCTGCAAGGCTTCCCGGGCGTAGCCTTGGCCCTCAGCGGAATTGGCGAGATAATAGCCGATTTCGCCCATCCGGGCGCGGGCAGTATCAGGCTGCAGGCTGATGTCGCCGAGGTACAGGCCGTCGGTGTGCCGCCAGATTCCCCACACTAACAAACGCCGCTGACGCCAGTTGGCGGCGTATGTACGCAAGGTTTGCTGGGCGTCGGAGAGGGTTTGTACGGCGGCTATGCGGCGTGGGAAGGCGCTTTGGAGCCGTTCACGGTCAGCATCGAGCACCGTAAAAAAAGCCAAGGCATCGGCGGTGGTATAAGGACGAAGCAAGAGGCGCTCCGTGGTAATGGGCGCCGCCGACGGGCTAGGCAGCAAGGCCATAGTCAAAGGAATTTACTCTGCCACGCACAATGCAGAGGGGTGGTTGCCGCAGGGGGCAGAGACAGGAAAAATACGGCTTTACGACAAACCCCGGCTGCTGGGCTGCGTTAGCTTTTGCTGGTGCCCGGCCATAGGGTGCCTTTTGCATCCTTTCTACCCCAAACACCTAAACAATGAATCGATTAGAAGGCAAAGTAGCCATCGTAACGGGCGCAGGCTCAGGTATTGGCGAGGCCGTGGCCAAACGGTTTGCCAAGGAAGGGGCCGCCGTGGTGGTGGCTGGATTTGTGGAAGACCCCGTGCACGAGGTGGTGGAAGAAATCAACCAGCAGGGCGGGCGCGCCGTGGCCTTTACCGGCGACTTATCGGTGCAGGAAACGGCCGAAGCTTGCGTGCTGCTGGCGCGTGAGCAGTACGGCAAACTCGATATCCTGGTGAATAACGCGGGTGTTTTTCCGGCCACCTCCACCATCGACAAGTACCCCGTCGATGCGTTTCAGTACATGGTGAAGAACAACATTTACTCCTGCTTCATGATGACGCGGGCCGCCATGCCAGAGCTGCAGAAAACCCGGGGCAACGTGGTGTCGGCGGGCTCAGAGGCCGGCTGGATGGGTATTGCCGAAAATACGCCCTACGGTGGCACGAAGGCTTTTATTCACGCCTTCATGAAGGGCGTAGCCACCGAGCAGGCCAAGGAGGGCGTACGCGCCAACTGCGTATGTCCCGGCCCCATTGATACCGCCTGGACACACAAGGAAACCGGCCCAATGTCGGCCAAAATGGAGAAGCAAACTGTGGAAGGCACACCCATGGGCCGCCGCGGCACGCCCGAGGAAGTGGCCAATGTTTACTTGTTCCTAGCCTCTGATGAAGCCAGCTACGTAACCGGGGCCCTGTATTTTGTGGATGGCGGCGTAACTAACTCCAAAGGTCCGCACGGCGCCGAGGTGCCCAGCAGCCTCAAAAAGGAGCCCGAAGGGGAGTTAAACCTCGAACATTCCCAAGATGGCCACGCCGAAATTCGCAAGCAGGACCAGTGGAAGCACTTGGGGTAGGTATCCCAATTGCTTCAGTTGATAACAACAAGGAGCCCCGGCTGCAGCTATGCAGCCGGGGCTCCTTGTTGTTATCAACTGAAGGCGTAGGCCTTACCGCGGCAGCGTCGAAATCAGCGCGGCTTCTGGCAAATGCGGGTGCTTGTATTGGGCCGGGCTGCCGAGCGACTGTTGGGTGCGCATCACGTTTACCTGGCGGGCGGCTTCATTAAAAAATTCCAGCCGGCGAATGAGCATTTCCTTGGTTAGTACGCGGCCTTCAGGAGTACGCATGTAAGCCTTGGCGTCGCTTAGAATATGCTGCATGGCGGCATTGGTCGCGTCGAAGCTGGCTTC
Organism: Hymenobacter koreensis; assembly: GCF_039541855.1. Classification (NCBI taxonomy): domain Bacteria; kingdom Pseudomonadati; phylum Bacteroidota; class Cytophagia; order Cytophagales; family Hymenobacteraceae; genus Hymenobacter; species Hymenobacter koreensis. Next base: position 596,164 of record NZ_BAABHA010000002.1, on the reverse strand, counting down.
GTACTGCTGCTTGAACTCGGCCACGCGGTTGAGCCCGTCGGAGGTCAGGCGAAACTGGCCACCGGCTTGGTTGAGCACTTCGCTCAGTACGTAAATTTCTAGGGGCAGCGAAACTTCCAGTGCCGTGGTGCGCAAATCGAGGCCGGCGCGCAGGGCATCGTCCACCATGTGGAGGTTGCGCGGAAAGTTGTCGTAGTAGCCTTGAACTTCCATGTTAGGTCATTTATCAGTTAACATTGATCAGTTATCAGCCAACATTTTAGGCCTGCCAAGTGGCGGGGCGGTTAAAAGGCCGCATGATAAATGATTAATGACTAAAGCAGTTCTTGTACAATCTGGTCGACCGTAGTGCCTTCGGCTTCGGCCTTGAAGTTACGCACGATGCGGTGCCGCAAAATGGCCGGCGCCACAGCGCGTACATCCTCAATATCGGGTGAGTACTTGCCGTTAAGCAGCGCGTTGCACTTGGCACCCACAATGAGGTGCTGCGAAGCACGCGGACCAGCACCCCACTCCAGCAACTGCGTGGCGCGGGCGGCAGCGCGGGCCGTACCGGGGCGCGTTTTGTGTACCAAGCCCACAGCGTACTCGATTACATTGTCCGTCACGGGTACCCGGCGCACCAAATGCTGAAAGGCTTCGATGTCGTCGGCGTGGAGGATTTTTTGCACCGTGGGCTTAATGTCGGCCGTGGTGTTCTTTACAATCTGCAGTTCCGCCTCGTAGCTCGGGTAGTCCAGCGTGATGTTGAACATGAAACGGTCGAGCTGGGCTTCGGGCAGCGGATAGGTGCCTTCTTGCTCGATGGGGTTTTGCGTGGCCAGCACGAAAAACGGCCGCTGCAGGGGGTAGCGCTGCCCGGCTACCGTTACAGCATACTCCTGCATCGATTCCAACAGCGCGGCCTGCGTTTTAGGCGGCGTGCGGTTGATTTCGTCGGCCAGAATAATGTTGGCGAAAACCGGGCCCTTCACAAAGTGAAACTCGCGCTGGTTGTTGAGCGTCTCCGAGCCCACGATGTCGGAGGGCATCAGGTCGGGCGTAAACTGAATGCGGTTGAACGAGAGGTCCAGGGCATCGGCTACGGTTTGCACGAGCAGCGTTTTGGCCAAGCCCGGCACGCCCACCAACAGGGCGTGGCCCTGCGAGAAAACGGCCGTCAGCAACAGCCGCACCACTTCGTCTTGCCCTACAATGACCTTCCCAATCTCCTGCCGCAGCGTTTTATAGGCCTGAGCCAGCGCGTCGGCGGCTTCCTTATCCGATGAGTATTGTCGCATTCGATGAGTTATCGGTGGCCTGTTGCCAGGTATGAGTCTGCTATGGTCGGGCGTACAAGGCCGCAGGTTGCGGCAGCCAGCCCTACATTACGCAACCAGCAACTACTTATTTCCCGACGGAAAGCACGGAGCAACCCGAAAACTCAGGATCGACTTCGAGGTATACCGTGCCGCGGTTCTTTAGAAACCACGCGTCAAGCGCCTTGTTTTTCTTTTCGTTGAGGGCGGCGGTGGCAATTTTCTGGTAATCGTCCTTCAGGTTGGCCTGGTGGGGCGGCGTGTTGGACTTCAGCCAGAGGATGCGCACCGCGTCTTTGCCATCATCGGTGCGGTAGGGCATGGGGGGCGTAATGCTGCCCACCTTCATGGTGTCGATGGTGAAGAAAATGGCCGGATCGAGCTGATCGAGGGGCAAGCGGCTGCCGCCGTCGCGGCGGTTGGCCAACAGGCCGCCGTTCGCGCCGGTGTTTTTATCGTCCGACAAATCCTTGGCGGCCTTCGCAAACGAAATGCTGTCGGCCAGAATGCGGGTGCGAAGCTTGGTTAACTCCGTGGCTGCGGCCGAAATATTGGTGTTTCCGGTGGCTGGCTTCAGCAGAATGTGGCGCGAGCTGAAACTGTCGCCTTTCTTCTCGATCAACTGAATGAGGTGGTAGCCGAACTGCGACTTCACCACCGGCGACAACCCGCCCGGCTCCATACGCAGGGCTGCGGCCTCGTACTCGGGCACCAGCTCGCGGCGCTTAAAAAAGCCCAAGTAACCGCCTTCCTTGGCCGAACCGGGGTCTTCGGAAAACTCCTTGGCCAGCTTTTCAAAGCTTTCACCAGCCTGAATGCGGGCGCGCAGCTCGTTAAGCTTGGCTACCGTGGCTTGCTCGGCTTTGTCGTCGGGCTTGGCCAGCTTCACAATCTGGCCCACTTCCACTTCGGTGGAGTAGTAGGGGATGCTGTCTTTGGGAATGCGGCTGAAGAACTGACGCACTTCGCGCGGGGTCACGGTGACCTTACCCGAAATTTCCTCCTCCATTTTCTGCTGCACCAGCTGGTCGTGTACCTGCCCGCGCAGCTCCTCTTTCAGTTGCCGGAGGGGCTTGTTGTAGTACTCTTCCAGCTTCTTCTCCGAGCCAATCTGTTGGATGAAGTAGTTCATGCGGCGGTTTAGCTCGTTGGTCACTTGGCCTTCGTTAACCACCACCGAATCGGTTTCGGCCTTGGCCAGCAGCAAGCGGTTAAGCGTGAGGGACTGCAGAATCTGGCAGCGCAGATCGGGGGGAAGCGGCTTGCCCTCGGCCTGCATTTGCTGCTGGGCGTAAATGCCCTCCAACTCCGAGCGCAGCACAATCTGATTATCCACCTTCACGATGATGCCGTCGGCAACCGGCTTGCTGGTGGAACGCCCCAAACCGGCTACTACCTGGGCCTGGGCCGCGGCGGCCGTTAGCAACAAGCAGCAAGCCGTGGCGGCAATGCGAAAAGAATACGTCATGTTCAGGTTACAAAAACGGGGTCCGGGCTGCCCATGCAGCGCGCAACGAGTCACAGACCAACTCCGCTTGGGCAAACAGCCAAAGCGGCCGGTAAATTTCAACATAATTCGCTGGGCACACAAAATCCTGCCGACTGCTCCCGCAAAGGAGCCCCATGCAGGCGCTAAAGTTGCATGCCTGAACGAGGGGTAGGAAAGCAAAAAAAGCTGAGGCAAGCGCTTAAAAACCGAACTGGTGCCACAACGCAGAGGTCATGGCACCAGTTCGGTTGCGCCGGCCGAAGCGTTATTTCGTTACCAGCTTGTTTACTTCGGCTTCGTTTACCTTCACCGGGTACTTCTGCCGCAGCTCTTTAATCCATTCCTGCTCCAGGTAATTCTGGTAGTCGGAAGTAGCCTGGCCGCGGGCTTCGGCCAGCGTTTTGGGGCCGGCTGGCAATACTTTCTCCACGATAACGGCGTGGTAGCGGCCGTCTTGCTGAACGGTGTGAGTGCCGGGTTGCTGCGGTACGCCGTCCACCACTTTGTTTTCACCTTTGGGGAAAGCGCGCTGCTGCACCTGCACGGCCAGTGGGTTCTGGGCGTTCATCATTTCCTCCAGGCCGCTGAGGGTGGTGGTGGTAAACTCCAGCTGTGCCGTGGGGGCCGAAACCGGCTTGGCGGCGGTGGTTACGCTGATGCGGTTTGCCGGAATACGCTTACTTTTCAACACCTCGGCTACGCGCTGGGCACGCTGCTGGGCCAAGGCGCTTTTTTCGCCGGTTTTCACCTGCCCAATCACGCGCACGGATACCGACGAGTCCAGCGCCATGCGCTGCACTACGCTCTCCAACTGCACCACTGCAGGCTTGCTGAGCACTGCCCGGCCGCCCTGGAAGGTAAGGGAAGTGGGCAGGCCTTGCTTAATCACGTAACGGCCTTTGGCGAACTGCTGCTGGGCCTGCTTCAGCAGCTCCGGCGAGGCCGCGCTGATGAGGGTGCCCTGTACGCGCGGTTCCCACTGGTACTTGGCCTGGTTGGCTGCGAAGAACTTCTGCAGGCCCACGGTGTCCTCAATGGCTTTCGACCACACCTTTTCGTCCATCAACTGGAACAACAGAATACCGTCGCGGTACTCGCGCACCAGCATGCGGTAGTCTTCGTGCTTGTTCTCGAGGTTGGTGCGTTCGTACTCCAGCAGGCTTTGGTCGGCAAACTGGTCGTACTGAAGCTGGGCGGCATAGGCCGGCGTGGTGTTCGGGCGGGGCTGCTGGTGCTGCTCTACGTAGGTGGCAAAGTCCTGCACGGTGTAGGCCTTGGTGCCGATGGTAAAAAGCGGCGTTGTGGCTGCTACGGCCGTGTTCTTCTTGCTGCCTTTGGCCGGAGCGGCGCTGAACTTAGCCAGGTAAGCATCGGCCTTGAAGCGGCCGTTCACCATTGCCGAGTCGGCCTGGGCCAGTACGGCGTCGCGTACCAAAGGCACCTCGGTGAATTTGTTTTCTACCTTAATGCGCTTCAGGAAAGCGGCCCGGTTGAGTTCGGAACGCGAATCCTTGGCCACTTTGCCTTTCAGGCTGGGCTCCATTTGCTCAAACGAAGCCAGCGGCTGCTTCTCAATTAGCTTGATGATGTGCCAGCCATACGGGGTTTGTACCGGGGCCGACAAGTCACCGGGCTTTTGCAGCTTAAAGGCTACTTCTTCAAACGATGGAATCATGCGGCCGGTGCCAAAGGGCGGCAACTCGCCGCCGTTCGGGGCCGAGCCCGCGTCTTCCGAAAACTGAGCTACGGTTTTCTCCCAGTTCTCGCCCTTTTTCAAGCGGGCGTATAACTCGTCTACTTTCTTCTTTGCCGTAACCGAGTCGGCTTTGGGCATGCCGGGCGTAGCGCGAATCATTAGGTGAGCCACCTTGATTTCGCCCTGAGCCTGCCGCATGTCGTTCACTTTCAGCACGTGGTAGCCAAAGCGCGTACGAATGGGCTGCGACACTTGCCCAACGGGCGTTTTGTAGGCCGCGGCCTCAAACGGATACACCATTTGCAGGGCCGTGAAGTAGCCCAACCGACCCCCGTTTTCGCGGGCCGAGGGGTCTTCCGAAGCTTCGCGGGCCACCTTCTCGAAATCTTCGCCGCTGGTAGCCCGCTGGCGCAGGGCCACAATTTTCTGGTACGCGGCCAAGGTGTCCTTGGGGTCAGCTTCGGGGGCAATGCGTACCAGAATGTGCGAGGCGTTGACTTCCTTTTGCAGGTGGTCGTAGGCTTCGCGTACGAGCTGGTCGGTTACGCTTTTCTCCGTGAGGTAGGGCTGGGCCAGCTGTTGCTTGTAGCCCTCGAGCTCGGCCTTGAAGGCCCGCGTGGTATCGAGGCCTTTGGCTTCGGCTTCGAGCACCTTCAGCTTGAAGTTGGTGTACAGGTCCAGATACTCCTGCACGTTTTGACGGGTGTTGGCATCGGGCGCCGCGCTGTTGTTCTTGCGGTACACGTACGCAAACTCCGACGCCGGCACCTGGGCGGTGCCCAGCGACATGAGTACGGGCTGAGGGGTGGAAGCGGTGGGTTTGGAAGCCTGGCAAGCGGCCAAAATCGTGGCCGCAAACGCGGCGCTCGAGAACAGAATGCGGTTGCTGCGCATACTAAAGATGAGTGACAAAAAATAGCCGTCCGTCATCCGGCCGGGCCGGCCGCGGACGGCTGCTAGTCGCAATGTTACGCAAAAATCGGCGGCATCCCGACGGGCTAGCTCAAGCCAAACGCTTGGTTAGCCGGCAAAAGTTGCGTGTGCCAATGGTGGTGTATTCCACACTGTCCATAATGCGGCTAACCAAGGCAATGCCTACGCCGCCCTTTTTCGCCAGCCTAATGTGTTCCAGCAAGTCGGGGTCTTGGTAACCCGACGGGGAAAAGGAGGCGCCGCCGTCTTCGGCCTCAAACCGGAACTCGTTGTTTTCCACTGCCAGCCGAATGTCGAGGAATTTGCTGTCGTCCTCTTGGTTGGAATGAATAATGAGGTTGGCCACAATTTCGTCGATGGCCAAAATGATCTGGTTCTGCAAAATGACCGACAGCCCGTATTCCGCGAGAAACTCCCCCACGAAGTCGCGCACCACTTTCAGGTTTTGGCGGTTACAGCTGACTCGCAAGGTGTGGTTCATAATAGCGGAAAGACGGCAAACGGGCTACAGGGCGGCAGCTTCTTGCTCGGTGGGCACGATGGTCATGAGCGAATCGAGCCCCAGAATTTCGAATACGTTGTGCACTTTCTCCTGCATGTTGAAGAAAACCAGCTTCACGCCGGCGTCCTGAAAGCGCTGCAAATGGGAAATAAACACGCCCAGGCCAGCCGAAGAAATATAATTGAGCCGTTGGCAGTCAATCATAACCTTCTGGTAGCGTAGGATTTCGGGTTGCGTTAGCTCCGTATCGAGCAACACGGATGAGCTGGCGTCGAGTTCACCGTCGAGGATCAGCGTAAGGGTGGTGGTGTCTGCGTTCTGTGCAATTTTCATAGCGAGTCTTTACGTCAGGCCTATACTCCAGGTTGGGCGCTCTTGAATTTGATGACGAGCAGGGTTTGATCGTCGTGGGGGGGCTGACCGTGGGTGAAGTCCTCCACATCGTCCACAATGGCCTGCTTGATTTCCTCGGCTTCGAGGTAAAAAGTACGCCCCAGCAGCTCGCGCAGGCGGTCCTCGCCGTATTCTTCGCCCGTGCCGTCGCGCGCTTCCACAATCCCGTCGGTGTACATGATCATCACGTCGCCGGGGTTGTAGTCGTAGTACATGTTCTTGATGCGCTTCTCGTACGAGGTGTCGCGCATGATGCCCAAGCCCAGGCCCGCGGTCTGAAAGTAAAACGTTTCTTCCGTAATGGCATTGTAATAGAGCGTGTGGCAGTGGCCGGCCCGGGCAAAAGCGAAGCCCCGCTCCTTGTAGTCGATGATGTAAAACGAAGCCGTGATAAACGAGCTGCGCTCCAGGCAGTGGCTTAGGGCCTGGTTGGCCATGGTCATGAACTTGCTGGGCTGCAGAGGCTGGTTTTTCTCGGGCTGATCGAGCAGCATGAGGGTGTGAAAGATTCCCTTCATTTGGGCCACGTGGAAAGCCGCCGTGGTGCCTTTGCCCGATACGTCGCCTATGATGATGGCAATGCGCGAGGCGCTCAGCTGCAGGAAGTCGTAAAAGTCGCCACCCACTTCCCGGGCCGCTTTGCTATGCCAGCGAATCTCGAACCAGCTGTCGGCAGGCAGCACTTTTGGAATGAGGCTTTCCTGCACTAAGCTGGCAATTTTGAGTTCTTCCTTCACTCGCTCGTTTTGCAGCGACTCTTCCAGCAGGCGCAGGTTTTCAATGGTAAGTACCGTTTGGCTGGTAAAGGTTTGCAGCAGGCCCAGGTTCTCGCGGTCGAAACCCTGGGTGTGCTCTTTAAGCAGGTACAGCGTGCCGTAGTGGCGCTTGGTGGAGCGCAGCGGCATCACAATCAGCGAACCATACGGCAGGTTAAGCGCCCGGAAACCGGCGCTGTTGGGCAAATCGTTGTTCAGGTACTCGATGTGCCCGATGTTGTAGTCGGAAAGCAAGGTGCAAATGCCCAGCCGGGCTTCGGGGTCGATGCGGCGCGCGAGGTTGGCGCTGCCGGTTTCCTCGTACAAGTCCAGCCACGCGGCGTCGGCCTCCACGGTTTGCACCGCCGAATCGAAGAGCAACGTGTACACTTCCTGCTCGCTTTGGCCTTTCTGAATAAGCTGGGCCAGGCGTTGCATGCTCAAAATTTCCTCGCGCTTCTGCTCAAATATGGTAGCGGTGGGCAGCGTAACAAACGTTACGAGCAGGCCGGTGAACGAGTAAAAGGCCGCAAACGTGGTCATTAGCAGCAGGTAGGCCCGCTGGGCCGACGGTGCTACCAGCGTAGGGTCTTGCTGGGTGTTTAGGAAGTAAAAAGTGAGCAGCAAGCAAATCAGCGAAGCAAAGCCCTGCAGGGTAATGGCTCCCCAACGCTGCTTGCGGTTTAGGTACGCCACCCACTGCTGGTGCGAGCCAAGGTACACGCCCAGCAGCGCCAGCAGCACCAGCGGCACCGATAAGTACGGCAGGGCGTTACCCGGAATGATGAGTCGGACAATTAGCGTGATGCCCAGCAACAACTCGAACCAGTACCAGCGGGTGCGCGTGAGTTGGGTGGCGCGAAAGAACACCAAGGACCGCCACGTATTGTACGCCTGCGCCAGGAAGTAGGTAGTCAGGCCAATGTTGACAACATACAGCAGGTTAAGAGGGACCGAGCTGCCGGTAACAGCCACCAAGCCCAAATAACGGGCCGCCAAGTGCAAGCCGGCTCCTAACCCAGCGGCCAGCCCAATGCCCAGCATCAGGCGGCGCAGCAGGCTCACGAACTCGGTGCCGCGCAGGCGCGACTGGTGGTTACGCTCGTACAGAAAAGCACACAGTGCCAGCCCGCCCTGGGCCAGCAGCAAAGCCGTATCGGGCACGGTACCCCATTGGGCGGAAAGCGGAGCACTGGCCCGTAACGCCGCCCCTGCCAGCATCAGCAGCCAACTCAGGCCGGCACCTAGCAACAAAGCGGTGTTTAGTTTCCGGAGTAATGGGGTCATGCAGCGGAGAAGGGAGCAAGTAAGCGCAGAGCAGCCCACAATAATGGCGCCGAACCGAATGCCGAAGATACAAGGCGCTGGCTAAAACCGCTGCCTCTGCTCAGAGCATAAAAAAGCATCCCGCTGCTTACGCTGGAGCAGCGGGATGCCAAAGTAACGCCCAAGTAGCGGCCAGGGTTTAGCGGGTGCTGTAGTTAGGAGCTTCGCGGGTAATCTGAACATCGTGCGGGTGCGATTCCCGCAGGCCGGCGCCGGTGATGCGCACCATGCGCGCCTGGTGCAGGGCTGGCATGTCGGCGGCGCCTACGTAGCCCATGCCGGCGCGCAGGCCGCCCACCAACTGGTACAGCACTTCGGCCACACCGCCTTTGAACGGCACGCGGCCCACAATGCCTTCGGGCACCAGCTTTTTCACGTCGTCCTCGGCATCCTGAAAGTAACGGTCCTTAGAGCCTTCTTCCATGGCTTCTACTGAGCCCATGCCGCGGTACGTTTTGTACTTACGGCCTTCGTAAATGATAATGTCGCCGGGGGCTTCTTCGGTGCCGGCCAGCAGGGAGCCAATCATGACCGAGCCCGCGCCAGCGGCCAGGGCCTTCACGGCGTCGCCGGAAAACTTTACGCCGCCGTCGGCAATAACCGGTACGTCGGTGCCGGCCAGCCCGCGTACGGCTTCCAGTACGGCCGAAAGCTGCGGAACGCCAATGCCGGCAATAATGCGAGTCGTGCAGATGGAGCCCGGGCCCACGCCCACTTTCACGGCGTCGGCACCGGCATCGGCCAGGGCACGGGCGCCATCGGCGGTGGCTACGTTACCGGCAATGAGCTCCAGTTTGGGGAAGCGCTGCTTTACGGTGCGTACCATGTCGAGCACCCCTTTGGAGTGACCATGGGCGGTATCAATGCTTACCACATCCACGCCGGCTTCCACCAAAGCAGCCACACGTTCCAGGGTGTCGGGGGTTACGCCCACGGCGGCTCCCACGCGCAGGCGGCCGAGCTCGTCTTTGCAGGCGCGGGGGCGGGAGCGGCGCTTGCGAATGTCGCGGTAGGTGATAAGGCCGGCCAGGCGGCCGTCGGCGTCCACTACGGGCAGCTTCTCCACTTTGCTGGCGTGCAGAATTTCTTCGGCGCGGGCTAAGTCGGTGCCGGCCTGAGCCGTGATGAGCCGGTCGCCGGGCGTCATAACGGTGGTAACGGAACGGGTGAGGTCTTTCTCGAACCGCAGGTCGCGCGAGGTCAGGATGCCTTGCAGGCGCCGCTCACCGTCGACAATGGGAATGCCGCCAATCTTGTTTTTGCGCATGAGCTGCTGCGCATCGGCCAGGGTAGCCTCCTGGCCCAGGGTAATGGGGTCGAGCACCATGCCGCTTTCCGAACGCTTCACGCGCCGCACCTGCTCGGCCTGCGCCCGGATGCTCATGTTTTTATGAATGATACCAATTCCGCCTTCCTGGGCCAGCGCAATGGCCAGCTCGTATTCGGTTACCGTGTCCATGGCAGCCGAAATGAAGGGAATGTTCAGCCGAATGCGGCGGGTGAGTTGCGTGCTGGTGTCAGCATCGCGGGGCAACACCTCGGAGTATGCTGGCAGCAGCAGTACGTCGTCGTAGGTTAGGGCCTCGAAGGCAATTTTGGCGGCGGGTTCGGCGGCCATAGGCAAAAGGCTTTAGCGTGGTATACTCCTCTTGCCGCGCAAAGCTACGACGATTTGCCGGTTGGCAAGCCGCTCTGCACCCGCATTGCCCAAGCTTAACCTTACTCCGTGGCAGCAGGCGCAATTTCGGGCACGCCAAGGCCTTCCTTTCGCAGGTCCAGGTTCAGGTTTAAGCTTAGCTGCAACGTGTTATTATGCTCGAACACGGTGCCGTGGCGCTGTTGTACCAACTGGTGCAGGTAGCCGGCTTCTATGTTCACATTTTTTCGAATCATATAGCCCAGAGCCGCGTAAGCGCGGTTTTGGTCGAATATGTTGCGGCTCACGTTGTTGCCGAAATTGATAAACAGCTCGTTGGAAGCTACCAGATACGGCATACCGGCCGTGAGCTTGGGACCGAGCAAGGGCGCGGCCAGGCGCAACTGGTAGCGGGCTCGGTTCAGGTAGGTGTACTCGGGGTTGTTTGCAAACCGAACCCAGCGCTGCTCCAGCCGGTAACGGTGCTGCACCTGTAAAAAGCCTTCATTGCTGCGCAGTAATACCTGCTGGTACAGCCGGTGTTCCGGAAACGCCTTGGCTGCCGGGTATTCGCCGTACGGATGGGTATCGGCGAAGGCATAGCCCCCTGTCAGCAGCAGGTTGTTGCTCAGGTGGTAGTTGAGGCCGGCGCGCACTAAATTCTGCTGCGCGTCGCGCAGGCCGTTGGCGCGGCGCCATTGCGCCTCGGTGTGCACGCCCCAGCGGCTGGTCAGCCGAAAGTCGCCGTTGTAAACCAGCCACGCGTGTCGGTTGTAATCGGCCACGCGGCCTTCGGGCAGCTGGGTTTGAGCGTAACACGGGGCGGCCAGAATCAGCGAGAAAATAAACGCCAGCGAAGCGAATTGTATATGTTTTTCCATAGCGGCCTGGCTGTGTTACTTAATTGTTATCGAATATCGGCTATTGTTACCTGAATGTTACGCGCAGGCCAAAAACATAACATTGGCGGCGCCGGGCTTTCCGGCGAATAGCCACTAAAAAGCCCGAGGCAACGCGTTCGTTGCCTCGGGCCTGCGGCGCGGGGTGAAGCCTGCCGCTAGAATTTCAGCCCCACCGATGCCAGGTAATTGCGCGTGGCCTGCGGGAAATAAAAGTTAAAACTCAGGCGGCCGTCGGGGAACTGGCCACCGTAGGTGTAGCCGTTGGCCGAATACTCCTCGTTGAACAGGTTGTTCACGAGCAGGCCCAGCTCGATTTCGCGCAGCCACTTGGGCCGAATGCTGTAGCGCAGGCGCAGGTCGGCCACTTGGTAGGCGGGCAATTGGCGGTCGGCGCTGGCGGTATTGTCGAGGTACTGACGGCTCACGGTTTTGTAGAGCAGCGCGGCCCGCAGGCCCTTCAGCGGCTGCACTTCCAGCTGGCTGCCCGTTACCACCTCCGGCGAGTACGAAATGTCGGCGTTGGAGTAAGCCACTTCCGACGTGCCCAGCTCCTCGTAGTACTCGTCGTATTGGTAGAGCTTTTCGCGGTAACTGCGCAGCTTGTTGCGGCTCAGTGTTACGTTGGTGCTCAGCGTGACCCACTCGGCGAGGCTGGCGGCGGCGCTCAGCTCCACGCCGGTGCGGTAGCTCTCGGGTACGTTGGTGCGCAGGGCCGAGCCCACGTCGTTCAGCTGGCCGGTTAGCACCAGCTGATTGCGGTAGTTCATCAGAAAGTAGTTCACTTCGGCGCGCAAGCCCAGGGACTGCCCGAAGAGCGAGCCAATGGGCTGGTTGACGCGGTAGCCTGCTTCCAGGTCGTTAAGCCGTTCCGATTTGGGCCGGTCGCCCACGGGGCGGTCGGTGAAGTCGGAGCGCACGGGTTCGCGCTGACCCACGGCGTAGCTGGCGTACAGCGTTTGGCCGGGGGCGAGGGTGAAGGTGGCGCCGGCTTTGGGGTTGAAGAACGTGTAGCTGGCACGGGTGGTCACGTCGCGGCGGTCATCGTCTACACCGTCGATTAAGTAGTCGATGGTGCGCAGCTGCAGGTCACCGTACAGGCCCAGGCGCGGCAGCAGCTGGTAGGTGGCTTTGGCGAAAACGTTGAAGTCGGTTTTCTGCGCGTCGTTAAAGTAATAGCGCTGCCGAATGTTGGACGTAGAAGCAAAGCGGGCCCAAATAACCTCGCCGAAATGGTCGCCGTCGTAGCGGTTCCAGCCGCCGCCAAGCGTGGCCGTCAGCCGGTCGTTTTCGGGCGCTTGGTAGTTCAGGGCGTAAGTCAGGCCGTAGAAGTAGTTGTCGAGCCACTTGCGCCGCACCAGGTCGGTGCGCGACACGGTAACCGTGCCACCCGGGCCCGTTAGCACCACCGGCGGCAGCTCGTAGTTGCTGAGCCGGTCGTTGGCCCGAAACTGCTCGTAATAGCCGAAGCCGCGGGTTAAGTGCAAGGCGCCGCCCAGATTCCAGCTTCGGCCCAGCCCCTGCGAGAAGTGCAGCTGGTAGTGGTTCTGCTGGTAATTATCAACCTGGTTGTCGTAAGTATACTGGTTGTAGCGACGGCCGGCGGTAAACAGGCGGGTGGTGTCGGCCACGTCCACGGCATACTTGTCGAGGTAGGGCTGCAGGGCCTTTCGGTCGCCGGTAAGGGCCGGACCGGGCACACCATTCCAGGCCTGGTAGGTTATTTCTTTGCCCGCAAAAGTCACGAACTTCAACATGGTGTTCTTATGCTGAAAGCCCCCCGCGAAGTAGTACGACTTCAGATCGGAAGAGGCGCGCTCAATATAACCGTCGGAGCTGATGCGCGAGAGGCGGCCGTCGAAGGTGAATTTGCCGCCTACCAGACCCGTGCCGAACGATACCGAGTTGCGCCAGGTATTGAATGAGCCGTAAGTGTTCTGGGTTTCAGCGTACGGGTCACGGTTTACGGCCAGCGTCCGAATGTTCAGGCTGGCGCCAAAGGCCGCGCCGCCGTTTGCGCTGGTGCCCACGCCGCGTTGCACTTGTATGTCCTGCACCGAGGCGGCCAGGTCGGGCGTGTTCACGAAAAACGCGCCGTGTGACTCGGCATCGTTCAGCGGCACGCCGTTGATGGTCACGTTAATGCCCGTCACGTCTACGCCCCGGATGCGGATGCCGGTGTAGCCCACGCCCGCGCCGGCGTCGGAATTCACCACCACCGAAGGCGTTTGGTCGAGCAGGTAAGGAATGTCTTGGCCGAAGTTGCGCTTGGCCAGCTCTTCCTTGCTGAGGTTGGTGTAGGCCGTGGCGGTGCGTTCGTTGGCACGGGTAGCCGTTACCACGGCTTCGCCGGTTAGCACATCGGCGGGTTGTAGGGCAAAAGTGAGCTGCTGCGCCGTGGGCTGGCCCAGCAGGCGCCGCGTAATGGGCTGGTAGCCCACAAAGCTCAGTCGGAGCTCGTGCGCGCCGGCTGCCACGGCTGGTAGCGAAAAGGAGCCGTTGGCGTCGGTTACGCCCGCCGGCGTGCCGTCGAGCAGGAGGGTGGCGCCGGGCAGCGGTTGGCCGCTACGCCCGTCGGTGAGGGTGCCGGACACGGGACCTTGGGCCCATGCCGCATGCCCGAGCAGCAGCGTGCAGCACGCGGCCCCAGACAGGGTTCTTAACTTGAACAAGGTGAAAAATAAAAAGGTGGAACGGAGCCGCGCCCCAGGGGTCGGAGCGGCGGTGTGCTCGTTCGCGTACCGTTTGTTCCCTTCGTCGGTATTAGCCGCATCAGGTTCAATGGGTATAATCTCAGCTCCGCGCAGCCGTATTAGCGGCGGAGCACCCCTAAACGCGGGGCAAAGGTACAGCCCCGAACCAAAAAGCCATAACCGTTCGCCACTTGCTTATTCGGAAGCGGGGTTGCGGCTTGACAGTGAGGTACATGGACTGCGGGCGGCCAGGGGCGAAAAAAGCCGCTGTGTAGCTAAACAACTCCCCGGCCTGCTTCGTTAGCGCTTGTAAGGGGAGGGAAATTGCCCCGCTACCATAGCTCGGATTCGTCATGATCAGCCTTGTCTATACGCTCGTGGTCCTCACCATTCTTGCCTACTTCATGGTGATACCGCGCCGCCTACATTCGCGGCCGCCTTCCGCCGATAACGACGACGACGGCGGCGAACCACTCGACGATGGACTCCCGGACCTGGACCTGCCCCCCGGCATTTCGCGCCCCATTAACGACTGGGAACCGGAGTACAATCGGCGGCGGCCGGTGCGCCCGACACAGCCGGCAGCCTTTTAGCTTGGCTAAGCGGCGGGCTGGTTCAGCTCGTTAGCACCGCCTGCATACGCACGTAAGCCAGCTCGCTTTTGACGAAAGGAGCTCCGACTTCGTGCAGGCCAAAACGGTGGTAGAAGGGAGCTGCTTCCTGGCGGGCGTCGCACCAAATGCTGCGGGCGCCCAAGCGACGCGCGGCGCCAAACGTGTATTTCAGCAACGCCGAGCCAATGCCTTGCCGCTGGTAAGCCGGGTGTGTGGCAAACTTGCGAAAACGGGCTTCGCCGTTGGTTACGAACAGGGAAACAACCGCCACCAGCTCAGTACCCACGAAAGCGCCGAAATGGTGGCCCATAGCGTCTTCGGCAATGCGTACGTGCGCCAATGGCTTGGCGGGCCAAAGCACGGCTTGGCGTAACGCGTAGGTTTCTTCCGCCGAAACAGCACGAATTATAACGGTGCGCGGCTGCGTAGCCATGTCCTTACTTGGCGCTGATGCTGTAACCGGCAGTAAACGTATTACCGGGCGCTAGCGTCAGAATGCCCTCTTTGTCGCTCAGCTCGGCAGGCGGCCCTACCGAACTGGCTACGCCGTGCCAGGGCTCGATGCACACGAAGGGCGTGCCTTCGCTTTTGGTCCAAAGGCCCAGGTATGGAAAACCGTTGAACTGCATAGTTACCGCGCGCGGCGAACGGGCGCTGGCTAGGGTAATGCGGGTAAAATCGTAGTGCTTCAACACCAGCGCGTCGCGCCGAAACAAGTCGTAACTGAGCGGCAGCTCTTGGGCTGGAGCGGCCAGTACGGGCTCGGTGGCACCGTTCAGTAAACCACCATCCAGCAAGTGCCGCTCCAACTGCACCGGGTGGTCGAAGCGAAAGGCGTAATCCTCGAACTGCTCGTCGGTCAGCAGCGGGCAGCGGAAGCCGGGGTGCGCGCCAATGCTGAACAGCAGGTCCTGCGCGGTATCGGGGTTGTGTACGCGCCAGTCCACATACAGCGTGGTCCCGGAAAGGCGGTGGCTGATATCGAGTTGGAAAGCGAAAGGGTAGACTGCGCGGCTGGCTTCGTCGTCGGTGAGGCGGAGCGTGAGCGAGGTAGGCGTTTGCTCAACCAGAGTAAAAGGCCGGTCGCGGGCAAAACCGTGCTGCGGCAACCGGTAGGGCTGGCCTTGGTGGTAATATGTATCGTTAGGCAGGCGGCCCACAATGGGAAAGAGCACCGGCGCATGGCGGCCCCACACGACGGCATCGGCCTGCCAGATGTATTCCAGATTGTCGAGGTCGAGGCGAACGAAGCTGGCCAGCTCGGCACCGTGCCGGTTAATTACCACGCGGCAATGCTCGTTTTCCAGAGTGTATTTCATGGGATAAGCACCAGTAAGTATCGTTCAGTCTTGTACAACCACAATTAATGCGGCAGCAACCCGCGGCTGATGAGCAGCTCATCGACCAGGAAGCAGGCCTGCTCCAGGCGGCCGCAGGCCGTGCCG
Organism: Hymenobacter koreensis; assembly: GCF_039541855.1. Taxonomy (NCBI): domain Bacteria; kingdom Pseudomonadati; phylum Bacteroidota; class Cytophagia; order Cytophagales; family Hymenobacteraceae; genus Hymenobacter; species Hymenobacter koreensis. The sequence goes on along the minus strand of NZ_BAABHA010000002.1, from coordinate 580,485 downwards.
CTGATTTCGGCGAAGTTCGACATGCGGCTGCTTAGCTCGCTGCGGTAAAGGTCGTAGAAATGCTGGCGCTGGTGCGGATGTTCCCGCAGGGGGTCGGGCTCCCACGGAATATCGATACCCATAAGCAAAATCAGGTCGTAGTGCCGCCGCTCAATTTCCTCCTGAATCCAGTCGGGGCAGTTGCCGAACGCGTGCTCAGACCATACCTTGATAATGAGCAGCTCGGTGTCGCAAAACACAACGGGCAGGCCGGCTTGCTGGGCTTGCGCCACGGCCGCGTCCTCGGCCGCCAGCTGGCCCCGGGCAATGGCTTCGAGGTCGGCAAGGGAATAGCGCAAGCCCAGCTGGCGCGAGTCGAGGTACTCGCGGGCGTACTCGGCGGCCCATACGGTGTGGTAATAATCGGCCAGTTGCTGGCTGAGAGTGGTTTTGCCCGTCGATTCGGGTCCGGTGAGGGCAACGCGAAGCATCAGGCAGCCGAAAGAGGAGTGGATAGCGCCGGAGCTGCACGCCGCAAACGGCGCCATTCCCAGTAGCCGTAGACGGCCAGCCCAATAAATATGACGTACTCTACGCTGAAAAGTGCTAAGCCACGATGCCAATACAGCACCACGTATAAAATATCAACGGCAATCCAGAGAAGCCAGTTTTCCAGTTTTTTACGCGTGAGCAGGAATTGGGCAACCAAGCTTACGGCCGTTGCGCCGTTGTCCCAGTACGGAGCTGCCGCATCGGTATAGGTTTCGAAGAGGTAGCCGGCTATTAGCGTAAAGCCAACGGCCAAAGCAGCCAGCACCACCCACCAGCGCCACGACGTGGTAGACACGTGCAATTGTCCCTGCGCAGGGCCTTTGCGCAGCCACATCCACCACCCGTAAAAAGCCAGGGCCACAAACACGACCTGCAGGCCCATATCGGAGTAGAGCTTGGCCTGGAAATACACAATGCCCGCAATAACACAGGCCACAATGGCTACCGGGAAATTCCACACCGATTCCCGCGCTGCCAGCCACACGCAGAGCAGTCCGGTGATAAACCCCCAAACGTCGTAAACACTGCTCGCACGAAGAGCAGTCCAGAACTCAAGCCAGAACGAAGCCAACAGGCAGAAGGGAAGCGGGTGGAAAAACGCAACGGTTGTGGGTGACAACCAAAGTCAAAGCTAGCGAGGCTTGGGCTACTTTTGTATTCCCTGGCCGTTTTTCTTTGCTTCTTCCGCTTCCGATGACCTTTCCCGAACTCACACCCGAGCAGCTCCGCGACCGGCTGGCCGCCGGCGAAAACCTGCAGCTGATCGACGTGCGCCAGCCCGAGGAATTCGAGTACTGCCGCATCGAAGGCAGCGTGCTCGTGCCCCTCGACGACCTTGCCCGGCGGGCAGAGGAAATAGCCGACGACCGGCCCGTGGTGCTTATCTGCCACCACGGCGTACGCTCGGCCCAGGCGTTGGCCTACCTGCAGCACCGCCACGAGCTGACCAACCTGCTGAACCTGCGCGGCGGCATCCATGCGTGGTCGGTGCGGGTAGACCCCAACGTGCCCGTGTACTAAAAACGAGGCGCGGCCCGGCCGTATCTTCACCTCCCTCATGCTGCTCCCCGATTTACCCATTTGCGCCGCGCTGCCTGAATTATTGGCGGCCCTGGAAACCGGCAACCGCGCTGTGCTGCAAGCCCCGCCCGGCGCTGGCAAAACCACCGTGGTACCGCTGGCCTTGCTGGATGCTCCGTGGCGTGCCGATGGCAAAATCCTGGTGCTGGAACCCCGCCGCCTCGCAGCCCGCGCCGCCGCTACGCGCATGGCCAAGCTGCTGAACGAGCCGGTGGGCCACACCGTGGGCTACCGCGTCCGGCTCGAAAACAAGGTGTCGAGCCACACGCGCATAGAGGTGGTAACGGAAGGCATTCTGACGCGCCTCGTGCAGGACGACCCCGCGCTGGAAGGCATTGCGGCCGTGCTCTTCGATGAATTTCACGAGCGTAGCCTGCAAGCCGACCTCGGCCTGGCCTTGGCCCTCGACGCCCAAACCGTATTGCGGCCCGATTTGCGGCTACTCGTCATGTCGGCCACGCTCGATGCCGCTCGGTTGGGCCCCTGGCTGGATGCCCCCGTGGTTACCAGCGCCGGTTTCATGCACCCCGTCGAAACGCAATACCTGAGTCCGCGCCGCGCGGCCGGCGTAGGTTCGCGTCCCGCTGACCGTTTAACCGAACTTGCGCCCGTGGCCATTCGAGAGGCCCTGGCCGAGCACACCGGCGACGTACTCGTGTTTCTGCCTGGCCTCGCCGACCAGCGCCGCGTGGCCGACCGCCTCAGCAGCGCTTTAACCGACAACACCGACCTGCACGTACTGCACGGTGAACTGCCCCTGGAGCAGCAGGATGCCGCCCTGCGTCCGGCCACCGTAGGCCGCCGCAAAGTGGTATTGGCCACCAGTATTGCCGAAACCAGCCTCACCATTGAGGGCGTGCGGGTGGTGGTGGATGGCGGGTATGCCCGCGTACCGCGCTTCGTGCCGCGCACCGGCCTTACCACGCTCGAAACCGTGCCCGTAAGCCAGGCCGCCGCCGACCAGCGCCGGGGCCGTGCCGGCCGCCTCGGGCCCGGCGTGTGCGTGCGCCTCTGGACCGAAGCCGAGCAACAACAGCTTCCCCAGCACCTACCAGCCGAAATCCTAACGGCCGACCTCAGCAGCCTGGCCTTGGAGCTGGCCCTGTGGGGTTCCGATGCTACCGCGCTACGCTGGCTCGACGCGCCGCCCGCGCCGGCGTTGGCGCAGGCGCGTGAATTATTGGTTCGGCTGGGCGCACTACTGCCGAGCGGCCAGGCCACCGCCCACGGCCGCGAGCTGGCCCGCCTGGGCTTGCCGCCCCGCCTCGGCCATTTGGTGGTGCGCGGCCGCGAGCTAAACCACGGTGCCACCGCCTGCCTGCTGGCGGCATTGCTGGCCGAACGCGACATTCTGCGGTCCGCTAACCCCGGGCAGCAAGCAGCCCCCGATTTACGATTACGCTTGGAAGCTTTGCATACCGGCCGTTCCCCGCTGCCGGGTTTAATAGCCGATGCCGGAGCCCTACGCCGGGTGCGCGAGGCCGCGGCCGCGCTTCGCGGACGCGCCGGCGTTAGCGGGCAGTACGTGGAACCCGATGCCGCCGGCCTACTGGCCGCATTGGCCTACCCCGACCGCCTGGCCCAGCGCGAAACACCCGAGCGCGTGCGGCTGGTAACCGGCCAACGGGCTGCGCTACCCGCCGAGTTTTTTGGGTCGCAAGACCAGTTTTTTGCCGTGGCCTACCTCGATGGAACTGCTACCGCACCGCGGGCTGGCATGGCCGCGCCGCTCTCGTTAAAGGAAATAGAGCAATTGTTTCCCGAGCAGATCGAGAGCCGCGACGAAGTACGTTTCGATGCCGCCACGGGCCGGGTAGTAGCGCGCCGACTGCGGCGGCTAGGGGCATTGGTGCTCAGCGACGCAGCCCTCGCGCAGCCAAGCCCCGAACTGGTAACCCAGGCTTTAATGGACGCGGTACGAGCTGGGGGAGTAGGAAGCCTGCCGTGGTCGGAAAGTGCCCGGCAGCTGCGCGAAAGGCTGGCGTTCCTGCATCAGCATTTTACTGCCGATTGGCCCAACGTATCGGATGAAACGCTGCAACAGGAGCTGGATGATTGGCTGGCGCCCCACATGGACGGTATGCGCAGCCTAGCCGATTTAGCGCGCCTCGACTGGAACGAACTTCTGTTGCAACGGCTGCCCGGCGGCTGGGCGCAGCGGCAAGAGCTGGAGCGCCTCGCGCCAGCCCACCTGGAGGTGCCCAGCGGCTCCCACATTCGCCTGGACTATACCGACCCGGCCGCGCCGGTTTTAGCTGTGAAGCTGCAGGAAGTATTCGGCTTGCTCGATACGCCGCACATTGGCGGCGGGCGGGTACCGCTCACGTTGCATTTACTCTCTCCCGGTGGGCGGCCGGCCCAGGTTACCCGCGACCTGCGCAGCTTCTGGCAAACCGGTTACTTCGAAGTGCGCAAGGACTTACGTGGCCGCTACCCCAAGCACCCCTGGCCCGAAGACCCCTTGAGCCACGTACCCACCAAGCTCACCAAAAAGCGGCTGGGCGGATAGTTGCGAAGGTTGTCAATTGCCGATTGCGAGTAATCTACCTGTTCTCCTAAACGCGGTGAAGGACCTTTTCACCGATGAACGACTATCGTAACAACGACTCGTTTCAGCGTGAGAAGGTCCTTCACCGCGTTCAGGAAGACAGCATTTCAATTCAGACGCTGAAGTGCTTCAGCCCGAAACCTGATCGAGGCCGGAGTGGGCATCGTGGCTGGGGGCGGGGCTGTAGTGGCGGTGCAGCCAGCGGCTTAGGCCGCCGAGGCCGGGGAAAAGCACGCGTTCCGTAATGTTGGCCTGGTCGAGCTTGTCGCGCACTTCCCACTTCAGGCGAGCCGGCAGGATAATGCGGAAGAAAAGCTCCGGGTGCTGCTCCAGCCACTCGGGCAACACTGCCTGCGAGGTCGACATCAGCGAAAAAAGCGCGTACTGGTGAACAATGCGCGCATCGAGAGACGGGGGCTCGAGAAACAGAACGTAGGGCTGTTGGGGCTGCATATCGGCCAACTCGCGCAGGGTGGTGCAAACTGGCTGCAGAATTTCAGGCGTGAACACGTTGGAGCCCTCCATCCGCAGAGCATCTTGCAGGCGCTCGGGCATGTATTCGGCGGCTTTCACGTAGTTCAGGGCCCAAATCACGCCGTCGCGGTCGTAGGCCTCAATGTCGTCGGTGGCGAAGTGCAGGGCCACGTACGGCGAGTACGTCCAGTCCAGTAGGCGCGTGGGCAAGCCGTGGTGCTGGGCCACGGCCAGCCAGTTCCAGAGCGAGGCCGTGTCCATCATGGGCGTGTCGTGGGCGTACTTGCGGAAGTTGCGCAGCAGGTGGTGCTCCAACTCGTGGTACTGCCCGCCGAGGCGCTGCAGGCTGGTGGTGAGGGTGTAGTCGCGGGAACGAACGCCGCGGTACACGAACGGCGAACGGAAACGCCCGATGCGGCCGTCCCAGGTGTCGCGAAACAGCACATGCTGCAACTCTTCCCAGGACTGCACTTCAATATCGATAGGGGGATTGGCGGGGGAGGTAGCCACGGACAAAATCGGGTGGAAGAAGTGAGCGGCAGAATAGATACGGAATTCCGCACCCGAAGTAAGCATACGCCGGCTACTGCAGCACCTTCCGGATGTCTTCCATTTTGCCGAACAGCACCATGATGTCGTCGGCCAGAAAAACCGTGTCGGCGGCTACCACGCCAATGGCGGCGGGTTTGCGGTGCGAGCGGCCGAACAAATTGGTGGATTCTTTCGGCCGGATAATGGTGAGTACGTTGATGTTGTACTTCTGCCGGAAGTTGGCTTCCTGAATGGTTTTGCCCACGTAGCGCGGCGGCACCGTGGCCTGAATGATGTTGTAATCCTCGGTCAGGTCAAGCGAATCCAGAATGCCGGTTAAGTCCAGGCTTTTGGCCAGGCGCTCGGCAAACTCGGTTTCGGGCCGAATGATTTTATCGACTCCAATGGCTTCCAGCACCGTTTGGTGCAGCGGCGAAATGGCCCGGCCAATGAGCTTTTTCACGCCCAGCTGCTTGAAATTAGCCACGGCCATAACCGAGGCGCCAAAGTCTTCGCCAATGCCCACCAGCACCACGTCGGTGTCGGAGAGCGGCAACGAGGCCAGGGCCTGCTGGTCTTTGGCATCCAGGCAAACGGTGTGCGTAACGCGGTCCTTGAACTGCGTAACCTTGGCCATGTCGCTATCAACTGAAATGACCTCGTGGCCCATTTCGGTGAGTTTCATCGACAACGACGAGCCAAAGTAGCCCAACCCAACAATGATATATTTCATGCGGCGGTGCGGAAGGTTAGGTGATGATGATGTTTTCGGTGGGGTAGCGGTAGTGCAGGTCGTTTGCCTTGCTTACCACACCGGCAATGAGGGTAAAGGTGCCCACGCGGCCCAGGAACATGGTAATCATGATGACCACCTTGCTGCCCGCACTTAGACTGCTGGTGATGTTGAGGCTCAGTCCCACGGTGCTGTAAGCCGAAAACGCCTCGAAAGCGACTTTAATAAGCGGAATTTCAGGATTGAACATGGCTACCAGCAGCGTGCACAGGCCGATAACCAGAAACGAGAGCATGATAACGGCAAACGCCTGCTGCACCGACTTGCTAGGTACCTGCCGGCCGAAAGCTTCCAGCCGCTCCTTGCCGCGCGCAATGCTGTAAATGTTCAGGAAAGCCAGCGCAAACGTGGTGGTTTTAATGCCACCGCCCGTAGAGCCAGGCGAGGCCCCAATCCACATCAGCAGCAAATACACCAGCACAATGGGCAGACCCATTTGGGTCATGTCAACGGTGTTAAAGCCGGCGGTGCGGGGCGTAACCCCCCCAAACAAGGCCGCCACAAATTTGCCCAGGCCGGAATGCTCACGCAGCGTACTGTTGTACTCCAGCACGAAGTACAGCAACGTTCCGGCTACCAGTAAGGCGGCCGAGGTCAGCAGCACGATTTTGGTGTTTACGTTGATGATGCGCGTGGTGTGTACGTACCGCTCGCGGTGGTAAAACTGCCGCCAGCGGCTGCGGCCGGTTTCGCGCAGGTAGCGGTACAGGTTGAAAATGATGGGAAATCCAATGCCGCCAACGATGATGAGGGCAATGACAACAAGCTGAAGGCCGTAGTTAAAGCGGTAGCCGGTGTCGTAAAGGCCCGCCGAAAGCGTGGAGAAGCCCGCGTTGCAAAAGGCCGAGACGGAGTGGAAAATGGCAAAGCCCAGCCGGTCGTGCAGGCGGGGAATATCGGCCGGGCCAATGGAGGCGTAAATCAGGCAGGCGCCCAGAAACTCCACCAGAAACGTAATCCAGACGATATTGCCGATGGTGCGCATGGTGTTGCCAATGCTTTCCTCGTTGATGAGGCCCTGCATGAACAGCTGGTTTTGAAACGACGACGAGCGTTGGAAGAACAGCGTCAGAAAGCTTGTGAAGGTCATGATGCCCAAGCCGCCGAGCTGAATAAGCATCAGAATTACCACCTTGCCGAAGGTGGTAAACACCGTGGCGGTATCCACGCTAACGAGCCCGGTAACGCACACGGCACTGGCCGACGTGAACAAGGCATCGAGCGGGCTGATGCCGGCAGTAGTGGCACGCGGCAGCAGCAGCAAGCCCATGCCTAGAAAAATAAGCACCACGAAGCTGCTCATGAATAGCAGGGCGGGGTTGTACTGAAGGCGGTAGAAATTGAGCGAACGGCGGGAAAGCTCAATCAGAAAAATGTACAGCAGCACGCCCAGAATCAGCAAATCCTGCTCCACGTAACGGCCCAGTAAGGTGTCGTCGAGCACAAAGCTTTCCGGGAAAAAGCTCAGGAACACGCCGTAGCCCGCCAGCCCAATTAACAGGCACTCCACCATCACCCAACCTTTGGGCACGCCCGCTCGGTTAAGCAGAAACAGCCGCGCAACCAAAATCACCATCAGGCACAGCGTGTATACCCCGTAAAACCCGTTGAGCAGGTGCTCGGCGGCTTCGGTATGGGCAAAACCCAGGTCGTAAAGAAAAACCAGTAAACCGGCCAAGCTGAGGTAAAACAGTGCGGTATCGGCCCGGGTTAGCAGCCGCGGGCGGTGCTCTTGCAGCAGGTGGTCGTGGATGTATTTGCTTAACTGGGGGCGGCGCATAGGAAGGTAGCTGGAACGTAAAGCAGGCGAGGGTGCGGCTGGTGCTGCCTTACCCGAGGCAGTATGCAAAGCGGTACCCCGGCAAAGCAGCAATGGATACGCGCTATGCGGATTGGCGGCCGAAAGATGGGAATTGATTCGGCAGCGCCGGAACCCTGCCCGGCCCCGGCTGTTCTATAAACAGCCGGTGGCGGTGGCAAGAAACCGCCCGCGCCGTCCCGAAATTTTTATCTTTGGGCTTCCCATCCAACCGTTTCCCGCTTATGTCCTCCCAAGCCGACGTACTCTCGCCCAAAGCGCAGGTACAGCAAAACAAAGGCTCCCTGAACGCCGCCGGTTTCACCGATTACTACGACATCGACGGTTTGCTCACCGAAGAGCACAAACTCATTCGCCAGAGCATCCGCGACTTCGTGAAGCGCGAGATTTCGCCCAACATCGAGAAGTGGGCCCAGGACAATCATTTCCCCTCCGAAATCGTCAAGAAGTTTGGCGACGTCGGCGCGTTCGGTCCCACCATCCCCACCGAGTACGGCGGCGGCGGGTTGGACTACATCAGCTACGGCCTGATTATGCAGGAAATTGAGCGCGGCGACTCCGGCATGCGCTCCACCGCCTCGGTGCAAGGCTCCCTGGTGATGTACCCCATTTACGCCTACGGCTCCGAAGAGCAGCGCCGCAAGTACCTGCCCAAGCTCGCTTCGGGTGAGTGGCTCGGCTGCTTCGGCCTCACGGAGCCCGACCACGGCTCGAACCCCGGCGGCATGACCACCACCATCAAGGACATGGGCGACTATTACCTGCTGAACGGCGCCAAGCTGTGGATCAGCAACTCGCCCCAGAGCCAGGTAGCCGTGGTGTGGGCCAAAAACGACGAAGGCCGCATCCGCGGCGTTATCGTGGAACGCGGTATGGAAGGCTTCACCGCCCCCGAAATCCACAACAAGTGGAGCCTGCGCGCCAGCATCACCGGCGAGCTGGTGTTCGACAACGTGAAGGTGCCCAAAGAGAACCTGCTGCCCAACGTGGAAGGCCTTAAAGGCCCGCTCGGCTGCCTCGATTCGGCCCGCTACGGCATTGCCTGGGGCGCCATCGGCGTGGCCATCGACTGCTACGAGTCGGCGCTGAAATACTCGCTGGAGCGGGAACAGTTCGGTAAGCCCATTGCCGGCTTCCAGCTGCAGCAGAAGAAACTGGCCGAAATGATTACCGAAATTACCAAGGCCCAGCTCATGGTGTGGCGCCTGGGTACCCTCAAGAATGAGGGCAAAGCCACCTCGGCCCAGATTTCGATGGCCAAGCGCAACTCCGTGGACATGGCCCTGCATATTGCCCGCGAAGCCCGCCAGATTCACGGCGGCATGGGCATTACGGGCGAGTACCCCATCATGCGCCACATGATGAACCTGGAGTCGGTAATTACCTACGAAGGCACCCACGACATTCACCTGCTCATCACCGGTGCTGATATTACCGGCATTCAGGCGTTTAAGTAGGACGGAATTAATAAAGACGAAAACGGCCGTTCTTGTGTAAGAACGGCCGTTTTTTAGTTCTTGCTACTTATGTGCTATCAGCGTGTAACGTCTATAATTCTTTGCTTGACTTTGGTAGGGTGTTCTAAGCAGGAGCCGCCAATTCAGGGATGGTGGGAGCCTCCTGTAGTAAAGGGCGCAACCAAGCGACAGTGGGCCGAACGTAAGCTGCTGGACGATACCGTTATTCACCGGTTCATTCGAAGCTTGCTAAACCAAGGTGAATCAGGCCAACTTTATCTGAAGGGAACAACTTTGGGCAAAACGTTCTTTGACCGCTCTACAGCGCCCAAACCACCCGGGTGGAAGGGAAATTGGACCTACGGTAATACTCCTTCACTAGCTGCAGGAGCACTAGCCGATCTTGTGATTCAGGATCAAATTCTGACTGCGGACGATACGGTGTTTATACACCAACAGATAGCTACATCCTCCGCATATAGGCTTCAGGCCGAAATGTTGCCTGGCTATAAGTTGATACCTAAAGATACTTTGGAGAGCATTGCCGAGCGGTTGACCACGAAAGGCAAGAAGAGTAAGCTAGTAGATGAATTGGAGCAGCGCTACGGTACCAGCATGTTTGGACAGATTGCCATGCCTCTTTTTTCGCGTGATTTTCAGACGGTGATTGTGGAAATCAATCAGGTATGCTTTGGGCTATGCGGACGGGGAGAAATTTTTGTGGTACGTCGGCATAAGGGTAAATGGCAGGTGGTAAAGACCATTAGTGGGTTTATTGCTTGATTGTTTAAGAGTCACAAACAAAAGACCCAGCGCCGCCCCGATAACCGGGGCGGCGCTGTTTGCTTATTTCAGCAAGGCATCCTTGCGGAGCAAATACCGGGTTCTAGGCCCTTCCTCCACCGTGCTTACCAGCGTCCAGCCGTTCGTACTAAATTCGTTTAGCTTCTGAAGCTCTGCCTGGTACACTTTCAGGTTGGCAAAACGGATGCGGCGCTGCTGCAACGTGGTAGAATCGGCGGTGCCTTGTTGTAAGGACGCGTTGAGGGCCTTCTTCGGAATGCTGTTAAAATACGTAACGAATTCTTCGGTTTTCATGGTGCCGTCGGGCTCGATAACCGTGAGCGAAGAGCGCGTTTCCAGCATTCCAGCTTGCACTTCACGCACCAGCATTAAGTAACGGGCCGGCTGCGGCTGTTGGGCGTATGCCGCTGCACTTGCAAGCAGTAAGCCGATCAAGTAAATAACTTTTTGCATAAGGCGTTGAAGTGAAGTGGAAGATGGGATGTTGCCTTGCATTGGTAAGGCGCAGGAATCAGCGCACAAATTGGGCCATTCCCCAAACACCAGCAGCAACAACAGCCACACTTACCGCAGCTCCTCAAACGCGTACTGCGCCGTGCTCCAAAACTCGTCCAGCGCCATCAGGCGGGGTTTGAAGAACGAAATCAGCCGCGGCCAATCGTCGCGGTTGAACAGGTTGGCCGGCACCAGTTCCTGGTAAATGCGCGCAATGGGTTGGCCGTTGGCATCCTCCGCTTCGGGGGCCCAGGTCCAGGCTTCGCCGGTGGTTTCTTCCAGCATGGCTTTCAGTTCCCGGAACTGCTCGAAAAACAGTTCGCGCAGCCCAGCGTCGGGGTGGGTTATTTCTATGGCTATGCGGGCCTGCTTACCGTCGGCGTGCAGGCGGAAGTACACGTGCTTGAGGCCGGTTTTGTAGTTGATCCAGTTGGTGGGTACGCCCTCGGCCGATGGCACAGGCTGCATGTACTGGCCAAACGTGGTCCAAAACGCCTGGCGCAGGTGGGCCGCCTCTATTTTGCTGTACATGGGAGGCGAAGTGCGAAGTAGACGTGAAGGTACAATAGTCGCCTTACGCTGTAAGTTAGGCGCCAGATAACCGTTAAAGGCGCATGGGTTTAGATACCGTTGAGCTGATTCAGGCAACCGAGGACTACTTCCAAATTGCCATTGCCGATACCGAAGCCGAGCAGATAAGCACCGTACAGGACATAGCCGACATTGTATGCCGGCTACTAGGCTGCCAGGAAGCTGCTGAAAACGAGTCACGTGTGCACGGCGCGGTAGAGGAAGCCGTGCACCGGGAACTGCAAGCCGTGTATGGGCCTCCGGAGCCGCCGGCGGCTAACGAGCCACTCGCCCCGCTCTTACTTGCTGCTGATCAACAACCGGGAAAGCCTTTTTTGGAGCATCTGGCTCAGCAGAACGGCTGGCTTGTTCCGCAGTTACATGCGCCGGCTCCGCCAGAGTCAAGCTGGCTGTTTCGGTTTTTGGGCCGCAAGCCCGTACGCTGGCCCGATTGGACGGGAAACACCTTGGCCGAGCTGATTGGCTGGATCATCTCGCTCAACTACGCCGAGTTCTACGCTGGCCGGTTTTTCAATAACCCGTACGATGTCCTGCGGGCTGTAATTGGCATAGTCAGCGAGAAGTCGGGAGCGGAGGTTTGGGAGATTCATCCGCAAGACAGCTTAACCAGCGACTTGGGCATGGATTGACGCAAGCCCCAGACCTGTTAATTTGCGTCCACGCAACCCCTTCCGCCTATGTCCGCTAACTCTACTTCTGCCGCGCCGCTCGTACTTCTGGAATGCCTGGTGGCGGGCACCTCGCACCGCGACAACCTCGCCGAGCACGAGCCCAACCTTCAGCTCGATCAGGAACTCGAACTGCGCCGCGAAGCCGATAGCTCCTTCGACGACTGGGCCGTGCAGGTACACACCCTGTCCGAAGCAGGCGGTGTGTGGCTCGGCTACCTACCCGAAGGCCGTAACGAAACCGTGGCGCGCCTCCTCGATGCCGGTTACCGCATTACGGCGCGCCTCACGCATAAATCGTGGGAAGACGACTGGTTGTACCTTAACATTGAAGTGCTGCTCCACGCCTAGCATCACGCCGTAAAAGCGGGATGGGTAGAAGGTGAAGCAGGCCAACGAGTAGGCGCCCTGGTTGGTCGGAAGCCTTGATTGTTAACGTAACCAACCGGTTTTGCCATGTTGCGCACCGCCTTCCCCGACCTATTGTGGCTGAAGCGTGAAGTAGCGCACCGCTTCGCCGATGGTCGGGGCTGGCCCAGCGTTATCATTCAGGCGCGGCCCAGCGGCCCCGTGCATCGGCCTGACGTTTGCGGGCCTCTGTCGTTGTTCATGAATCTGGCGGGGGCCAGTACCTGCGCCGTGGGCCAGCGCCGCGTGCGCATCGAGACTGATACCTATTTTCTCTCGAACCGCGCCGAGCATTACACCCTTGCTGTGGAGGAGCCGGGCGAAACGGAAACCTTCAACATCCATTTCGGCGACCAACTGGCCGAAACGGCCCTGCGCGACCTAACTACCCCAGCCGACCGCTTATTAGACGACCCCCGTGGCCCTGCGCCGGCGGTGGAGTTTTATTCCCGGCTTTACCCCAAGGACGAATCCATACGTGCCCTCGTTGGCCAAATTCGCCAGCACGCCGAGGCGTTTAACGCCAATGCGCTGTTGCGCGAACAGCTGCTGCTGCAACTGGTGGCCCATCTGCTGGGGGTGCACCACCAGGCCCAGCAAGTGGCCGCCCAGCTCCCTGCCGTGAAGCGCGCCACGCAGCAGGAAATATTTCGGCGGCTGAGCTGGTCCGTGGATTACCTGCACAGCTACTACCCCCGCGACCTGAGCCTCGACGAACTGGCCGAGGTGGCGTGCCTGTCGAAGTTCCACTACCTGCGGCTGTTCCGGGCCCTGCACGGCCAAACGCCCTATGCTTACCTACGGCAGCTGCGGCTGCGGAAGGGGCAGGAACTGCTGCAGATTGGGCAGTTGCCCGTTGGCGCCGTTGCCGAGCTGGTGGGTTTCGAAAGCACCAGCGCCTTTGGCCGGGCCCTGCACCAAAGCACCGGCCTCTGGCCAAGTGCCTTACTTCCGCACGGCGGGGCAGCCGGTGCGAAATAGCAATTTTGGTAAACCCAGGCCCTGGTACGTCTCGCTACCTTAGCCTCGTAACCCAACTGCTCATTACCGCTATGGAAAACAACGTGTATTTGCTGGCTACCAGCCTGTTTGCGGCGCTAGTGGGGGCCGTATTGGGGCTGGTGCTTCTGGGCCTGCGCCACGGGCTTGGGCGTACTGCCCCTACCGGTGCTGCATCGGGCAGCCGCCTCCTTATTTGGGCGGGAGCGAGCCTGCTGATGTGGCTGGGGTTAACGGCCGCACTAGCCGCCGCGGGCCAGCTGCAGGATTTTGAGGCGCGTCCGCCGCTGCTCATGCTGCTGTTGCCGGTGCCGCTGGTAGCGGCGGTGCTGCTGGCCCGCTCGGCCGCCGTGGGCCGTTTGCTCGATGCGCTGTCCCCGGCGGGGCTTATTTACTTGCAAAGCATGCGCATAGTAGTCGAGCTGGTGCTGTGGCTGCTGTTCCTGGCCGGCGTGGTGCCCAGGCAAATGACGTTCGAAGGCCTGAATTGGGACGTACTAACGGGCCTAACGGCGCCGGTGGTGGCGTATTTCTGCTTCACGCGGCCACGCTGGCCCTGGCAGGTGGCGCTGGGCTGGAATATTGTAGGGCTGGCTTTGCTCGTGAACATCGTTGCCGTTGCCATGCTCTCGACGCCCATGCCGTTTCGGCAATTCATGAACGAGCCGGCTAACACGGTCATAGCCCATTTCCCCATGGTCTGGCTGCCGGTGTTCATCGTGCCGGTGGCTTACACTTTGCACGTGCTGTCCATTCGGCAATTGTGGCGCCGCGCTCAGGCAGCTTCCCGCCAAACTTCAGCGCCGGTAACCAGCGCATCCTCAACTTTAAGCGCCTCAGCAAAAGGTGCCTGAGCGCAGCCCGGTTTATAGCAGATCGGCCAGGGCTACCACTTCCTCGCGCGCTTCGTTCATGCCGGGCTCGTCTTCGAAATTCTCCTGCACGAATTCCACGAAGCCCGCAATCATAGAGCAAATGATTTCCTGGCTTCGGCTGAAATCGTCGGCTGTAAACGGGGCTGGCGCGTCCTCGGCGGCATCGGGCTCTGCCATGGCTTTTTGCCAGTGCAGAATATCAAGCACGTTCGACACCAGCGCCATGGCCAGTACCTGGGTGGCCTGGTAGAGTAGCAGCAGGTCGGGGAGGGTGAAGCTGATGGGCTCTTCGGGTGCGGCGGCCTGCAGGCGTGCGCTCATGTCGTCCAAAGCTGCTGCCGGGCAAGCCGATAAGCCCGGCAGCGCTTGCGCAAACGGGTGCCGGGTAAGCAGCGGCAACAGCTTGGTAATGCTTACCGACAACCGAATCATGTGCAGTTGGGCTTCCAGAAAGCCCATATCCAGCACCGGCTCCTCTTCCGGTTCAGCCGCTTGCAGGGCCAGCTCCTGCATTACGTCAACCACCGTTAGGGTATCGGCGAGCCGGGCAAACAGGCCTTCCACCTGCAGGCGCATCAGGTCGGGGTCGTCGCCCTCTTCCTGGTCCATGAATTTGCTCACCGCCTCCATCAGCACCGCCCCAAAAGAAAGCGTATGGGTGTGCAGGGCCTCTACTTGCTGCTCGTCAAAATCCACGTCTTGCCGCAGATACCGCATAATGGGCTGTGCCAGCGGGCTTTCCAACGCCAGTCGGCCCACCAGCAAATACGCGTAGAGCAGGTGCGGGGCTTCCAGAAACTGACGTTCCAGGGCCTCAGTGCTGTTGATGGCCGAAATCAAACGGGTCTGCATCAAATCGAGGCCGGTAAGCGCCGTTACTTCCATCGGCAGCGGGTCGGTGGGGCGGGTGAACAGCTGCATGCACGCCATGCCGCACAGATTCATACACGGGGCCAGCCGCTCGAAAAAATCGGGTGGAAACTGGTTAAAGACAGAAGTAGACGGTTTGGCCATAGACAGGGGAAGAGCGCGGCATAAAAAGGTAAGAAACTTGGCGCACACTTCGGCATCAGAGAAAACAGCCACCGGGGCCGGCTAAATAATTTGGCTGACTTTGGCTTAAAAAATTAGCAAAAAAGCGGGCGTCATCGAAATGATTTGGGTGAGAGTAGTGTTATTTTACCTCTGAAACATCCGATGGACGAACACACTCCGCACGCCATGCGCGAAACCTACCTCACCGGCGGCTCCTCCCACATGGACCCCACCGAAAAAGAAATTGACAAGGCCCTGCGCCCGTTGTCGTTCGACGACTTTGCCGGCCAGGACAAAGTGGTGGAAAACCTGAAGGTGTTCGTGGCCGCCGCCAAGCAGCGCGGCGACGCCCTCGACCACGTATTGCTGCACGGCCCTCCCGGCCTCGGCAAAACCACCCTCTCGCACATCATTGCCAACGAGCTGGGCGCCGGCATCAAGATGACCTCCGGCCCGGTGCTCGACAAGCCCTCCGACCTGGCGGGCCTGCTCACCAATCTGGAGCAGCACGACGTACTTTTCATCGACGAAATTCACCGCCTGAACCCCGTGGTGGAAGAGTACCTGTACTCGGCCATGGAGGACTACCGCATCGACATCATGCTCGATTCGGGTCCGAATGCCCGTTCGGTGCAAATTTCGTTGTCGCCGTTCACGCTCATTGGCGCCACCACGCGCTCGGGCATGCTCACCTCGCCGCTGCGCGCCCGTTTCGGCATCAGCTCCCGCCTGGAGTATTACGACGCCAAGCTGCTCACCAGCATCGTTCAGCGCTCGGCCGAAATCCTGGGCACGCCCATTCACGAGGATGCCGCCTTCGAAATTGCCCGCCGCTCACGCGGTACGCCCCGTATTGCCAACAACCTGCTGCGCCGCACCCGCGACTTCGCCCAAATCAAAGGCACCGGCACCATCACCGTCGATATTGCCCAGTTTGCCCTCAACGCCCTCGACGTCGACCACCACGGGCTCGACGACATGGACAAGCGCATCCTGTCCACCATCATCGACAAATTCAAGGGCGGCCCCGTGGGCATCAGCACCATTGCCACGGCCTGCGGCGAAGAAGGCGAAACCATTGAGGAAGTCTACGAGCCCTTCCTGATTCAGGAAGGCTATATCAAGCGCACCTCCCGCGGCCGCGAAGCCACCGAAGCCGCCTACAAGCACCTCGGTCGCCCGCTGCCCCAGCACATGCGCGGTAACGTAGCCGGCGACCTGTTCACGCAGGAGTAGGCGCAACGCATTACAAGGCAAAGGCCCCCGGACGGTTCGTTCGGGGGCCTTTTGCTTTTACCGGGCCGGGCGGGTTGCGGCAGGCTAACGATGAATCCTGGCCGGGAAAGCAAAAAAAACATGTTTTATTGTTTACCGATAAATATTTATTGATAATTGCAACGGGCAGAGCGTTCCGGCACGGGGCCGGAGCGGGTGCTGCTTTCGGGGCTTATCCAACAACTTCGTTTATGAAGCCACAATCGACGTTCGTTCTGAACCTAATGCACGGCGTGTTCTGGGTTGTTTTCATTGGGCTGTGTATCCAGACCGGAGCAATCCTGATTTCCTTTTTCGTGAGCCTGTTCATTAACCCCAGCGGGGCACAGGACCTGTACATGGGGCTGGATTTATCGGAGCTGAGCAGCTTTAGTGTCGAGCACTACGCCGGCGTGGTTTCATTCACGGTTTACCTTCTGGCCATGAAAGCCTACATGGCATATCTGGTCATTCAGATTTTCCGCAAAATCGACTTCGCCACGCCGTTTAGCCCGGCAGTAGCCCTGCTGATAACTAAAATCAGCCAGGCCGCTTTGCAGGCGGGAGTAGTTGCGCTAATAGCCGGGTCCTATTGCAAATGGCTGACGAAAAGCGGTGTGGCGGTACCTGTAGGTTGGTCGGGCGGCGAGTTTTTGTTCCTGGCCGGCATCATCTTCATCATCGCGCAGGTGTTCAAAAGAGGTACCGACATTCAGTCCGAACACGAGTTGACGGTGTGACCCATGCCGATAGTTGTAAACCTGGACGTTATGATGGCTAAGCGCAAAATGACGTTGAACGAGCTTTCTGAGAGGGTAGATTTAACACTTGCTAACCTCTCTATTCTAAAAACCGGCAAAGCCAAGGCCGTGCGCTTCAGTACCCTGGAATCCATTTGCAAAGCTCTCGATTGCCAGCCGGGCGACATTTTGGAATACCGATAGGAGATGCCTGGCACGGCCTGCAGACTTCGCGGCCGCCCGCTGCCCAGCATGTGCGCGCTAACGCAGCCGGGAATTTGTTCACGCAGGAGTAAATCCTTTGTTCTTTTGTAAAGCGGCCGAAAGTACCATTCGGGGAAGCTTTCAGCCGCTTTTTTGCGCCAACTCACTTATCAGCCTAATATGCAATTCGAATTAGTACGAAACGAAAATGGTGAACACCAAATAGGAGGACCTGTTCCGCAAGACTTCTCTATACCAGCAAATGAGTTTATTGCAGGATTTCAATACTTAGGCTACATCGACAATACTGATCCTGTATTAGCTTGGCTGCCTTTTAAGGTGAACCTGATACATCCAATTTATACCGATGAGTATGCGGTCTATTTGGATTATACTAACCCGGAAAGCCCAACGATAATTGAACCGCAAGACACGGCTGCTTCAACCAGCGCCTTCGACGAGATTGACAGTAATTCGCAAATCGTATTCGAAGCAGTGAAAGTGAGAGCGGAGCAGAATGATGAAATCGACGAGTTTGAATACATCGGCATCTGCGGTGAGCCCGAATGGCTGCAAGAAGCGGTTATCCCCATTTGTCCCAAAAGTGGCAAACCAATGCGGTTCGTGTGTCAGTTAGGCAGCTTCAGCGAAATCAGGGCTACCTACAGCAACATTGAACCCACTCCAAATACAGCGGAGTATTTCGAGAAGTTGAATTTCTGGTGCGATGGAAACCTCTACATTTTCATGGAACCGACAACCAGAACCATGTGCTACACCATGCAAAACACTTAGGGCGGGCGTACAAACAACAGCGCTAGTGCTGTTAGCTGCTCAGCAACCCGCAAGCAACTACGCCCAAACGAACCGTTTGGGCGTAGTTGCTTGTTGGCGGCACGTGTAGCGCCAAGCGCCGCTTGGCGCTACATTCTCCCGACCTTTGCCCGCATGCTCGCCTCCGACCTCACCCGCCTCGAATACACCGCCTTCATCAAACGCCGGGCGGCGGAGCTGGGCTTTATGGCGTGCGGTATTTCGCGGGCAGAGTTTTTGGAGGAAGATGCCCCGCGCCTGGAGCAGTGGTTAGCAAAGGGCATGCAGGGTCAGATGCGCTGGATGGAAAACCATTTCGATAAGCGCCTAGACCCGCGCCGCTTGGTAGATGGGGCCAAATCAGTCATATCCCTGCTGCTGAATTATTACCCCACCGAGGAAAACCAGCAGCCCGACGATACCTTTAAAATCAGCAAGTACGCCTACGGGCGCGATTATCACCACGTTATCAAAGACAAGCTAAAAACGCTGCTGCAGGACATGCAGGCGCACATCGGCGAAGTGGGCGGCCGCGCGTTTGTCGACTCGGCGCCGGTCCTCGACAAGGCCTGGGCCAAGAAAAGCGGCCTGGGCTGGGTAGGCAAAAACAGCAACCTGATAACGCCCGGCGCCGGCAGTTTTTACTTCATTGCCGAGTTGATTGTAGACGTAGAGCTAACCTATGATGGCCCCATTCGGGACTACTGCGGCTCCTGCACCCGCTGCCTGGATGCGTGCCCTACGCAGGCCATTACCGAGCCCTACGTGGTAGACGGCACCAAGTGCATCAGCTACTTCACCATCGAGCTGAAAGACCAACTGCCGCAAAGCGTAGCCGGCCAGTTTGGGAACTGGGTATTCGGCTGCGACATCTGCCAGGACGTGTGCCCCTGGAACCGCTTTTCGCGGCCCACGCAGGAAACGCAGTTTCAGCCGCACCCCGGTTTAAAGGACATGCGCCCCACCGACTGGCAGGAAATAACCCACGAAGTGTTTAATGAATTGTTCCGGCACTCGGCCGTGAAGCGTACCGGCTATGCGGGCCTCACGCGCAACATTCGGTTTGTAGCCGGGCCCGGCCCGGGAGCTGGGCCGGCCACCGAACCAAGCTAGGCCAGGCGAACCTGTGCAAACACGCGCTTAAGCACGCGGCGGTAGAGTTTGGAAAACTGTGTATAACACCAAGCCTTAAGTTGCTTTACTTCTTCGGGGACCAAGGTCCGAAGTGCTTTGCGAAGTTCTTTCTCAAACAGCGTCCGGTCGAAGCTAACTTTGATCAGAATGGTCTTCACGTATTCCAACATGATGCTCAGGGTAAGTAGGTGGGGAAATTGGTTGTGTAGTAGGCTAGCGCGTCCCTATACGAATAGAAACAAAAAAGGCTAACCCGGCAGGTTTGAGCAGCGGCGATTCAATAGAAAGTTACAACAACAAGGGACTTAAATGCAAGTAAAACTTGAATTTTAACCTAACGCTAATCCACAAAGAAGCCCCGCGCTACAGCAAGTAACGCGGGGCTTCGGCTTTTGGTACCTGGCCCAAGCTGTCCTACCAGTTGTTAATAGGTAAACCGGGCCAGCAGGGTTTCAACGGCTGGAATGGTCAGCGGTTCGTCGAATGATTCGGTAATGGGAGGGAGTTTATCGGCGGTATCGTAGCCGGTGAGCTTGGTAATGTCCTGCTCGGTGGTGGCCGTTACAAACTGTTTTACGCGGTCTTCGCCTTCGTAAAACCGGTCGGTTTTGCCGGGAACCGGGCCACCTGTATCCAGGCCGGAAACCCAAGCTTTCTGGCCGCGAAGCCGACGGACGTGAGCCGCATGGCGGGCTTCCACGGAGTGCATGCGTAACACGAGTTGCAGCAGCGCCTCGTCGTTAGCCAGTACGGGTAGAGCGGCTTTGTATGCCCGCACCCCAAAGTCCTCCAGGGTTTGGGCTACCGCCAGAAACGTAGCCGGGTTGGTAAACACATCGGCAGCAAAAATGGCATTGCCGGGGTTATTGGCCCCGCCCCGGAAGTCGTAGTTCGGTTGGGCTGGCAGCGTGCCGCCCGAGTCGCGAAGAATGTTCTCCAGCTTGGTAACATGCGCCGTTTGGTGTGCTTTAAGCACCTGTAAATCGGCGTTCAGGCTGGCAAGGTTGGTCGAAGCTGCGGCGCGGGTGTAAAATTCCTGCTGAAGCCGTTCCAGGCGCAGGGCCAGCAACAGTGCATCTAGGGCGTTACCGGTGCGTTGAGCGGCAGCAGGCCGCGTAGCGGCCACACTTAATGCAATGGGCGACAGCGCAGCAGCGGCGCGGCGAAGCTGTTGCAGCGTGGGACGTCGCGAAATGGAACTGACCGAATCGGCCTGGCTCAACGCATCGAGAAAGGATAGAAAGTTCATGAGCGGTAGGCGATGATCAGCTTGTGGGCAGGAATGCGGCGGTGAAGGGAATAGAACTGAACTTGTTCAGCTCCACCACACCTTCGGTTGGCGTCAGCACTTTGTCGAGGCCTTCGGTGTTAACCACGTCGGTGCCGGCAAAGGAACCGGGCGTTAGCAGGTTGCGCACGGTAGCGGCGTGGCGGGCCTCCACCGACGTGATCTTGGTCACCAGATTTAGGTTGAGGAAGGTGCTTATCAGGTTTCCTACGCCGTTCATGGCCGCTACGCCTAGGTCCTCCAGCTGCCGGGCAGCGGAGAGTACACCCTGGCGGGTGGTCATTTCAAAAGAGGCAAAGCTATACTGCACGGCCAGCAGCAACGCTACCTGGGAGTTTTGCTCGAGCAAAGCCCGTAGAAAATCCCGCTGAACCTGTTCATGCAGGGCTATTTCCTTGAGCACGTCCAGTTCGGCAGTGGTCATGCCCGTGGGCGGCGCCGTAATTACTTTTTGGTAGAACTCGGCCTGCAACTGCTTGAGGCGGTACAGGTAACTCATAATGCCCACGTCGCCGGCACCCAGCGACAGAAGGTTACTGGTCGGAACGGGTTCAGGGTCGTCGTCGCCACAGGCGGCTAGCACCAACGAGGCAGCAACGGTCGTGCCCGCGGCACGCAGGAAACGAC
The DNA here is from genome assembly GCF_039541855.1 of Hymenobacter koreensis. Lineage (NCBI taxonomy): Bacteria > Pseudomonadati > Bacteroidota > Cytophagia > Cytophagales > Hymenobacteraceae > Hymenobacter > Hymenobacter koreensis. The sequence continues at coordinate 559,317 of NZ_BAABHA010000002.1, read as the reverse complement.
GGCGCGATGGCAGCGCGGAAAACGTAAACGAGCTGTTTGTGACGGGCTCAGCCATGAAAAAACGAAAGAAGAAAAACGGGCAACAAATGCAGCGCCCCAGTAACAAAGGTAACCCGATAACGCGGGATGCGCCAAGGTAGTGAGCCCCGGGACCGGGCAACGGTTGCACGCGTGGATTTGACACCGAAAGGACCACGATTAATCCATTCTGCGCAGGTGCATGTCGTCTGCTGGCCTTGGTGAAGTTGGAAGAGACGTAGTTGATACAACGTTCGGCCTGGCGTTTTATCCCGCGTTTCCGCCAATTAACGCGGCAGTACCCTCTCTTTCGCAGTAGTGACCCTGCATGGTTTTGCGTGCACAGTTAGGCAAAGGGGCATTGCCGCCAATCTTGCCTAAAAAGAAAAAGCCAGTTCTGGGACAGAACTGGCTTTACAAAGGCATAGCTTCCGTTATGGAAGAATAAAGGGTGTGGCAATTTCGCGAACTTTAGCGCTATCCAAAGCCTCATCAAAGGCCTCACTGACTTCGGCCGCCGTGTAAGCCGGCGTTGCCATCAGCGTGGTAAGATCGACGTTGGCTTGACTGACGTTCGATTCGGCCGGGAAAGCCGCACCATTACCTGCACCGTACACCGCGGCGGGAGCCCCGTTGTTCTGCGCGAGGGTAATCCAACCGAACTGGTTGCCGGCACTGCCACTGGAACCCAGGGCAGGTTGCCGCCGCAGATACCGAACGTAGGCCGCGTGACGGGCTTCGGTAGCGTGAATCTGGAGCGCTACCTGCAACACGTTAACCGTACCGATGGCTACCGTGCTCGTTTGACCGGCGTTGGTAACGCTAACGGAGGGAATTGTAGCCGTAGCAGTGCGCGAGATGTTACCCGCTTGGCCTTTGTAAGCCCGCACGCCCAGGTCTTCGAAGGCTTGGGCAAACGTCAGGAAAGTAGGCAGGTCGGCGTAAGCAGCCGTAAAGTTAAAGCCTCGCGGGGCGGCAGCGGCGTTAGTGCCGAGGGCCGCTTCCAGCAATTTCACGTGGGCGTTTTCGTTGTCGCGGATTTTTTCGATGCCGGTCCGTATGCCTGCGTTGCCCGTAAAGGCCGCGGTGAGGGTGGGGGCTTGCAAGGCCTGGATATAGAAAGCAGCTTCCAAACGCTCCAGCAGCAGGGCGTAGTTCAGCACATCGTTCAGCGGGCTGCCAGCGCCTTGCGCCAGGGTTTTGTTGAAGGCAGCGCCCAGTATGGCTGGAGCCGTGGCCAGCGTAATTTTCTTGGTGATGTTGCCCAGAGCCGCCAGCGCACTACGGCGGTGGTTGAGGCGGTCCATTACTTCGGGGTCCACCTTCTCTAGGTCAGCGAGGATTTTGAATAGATTCATGGTCGTTCGGAGATGATGTGGGTGGATTAGCTACCGATCTGGCTGCCGTTGATTCGCTCCCTGATAAAGGGTTGGGCAGCGGCCAGCACTTCTGTGGGCGTCAGGGCACGGTCGAGGCCCACGGCATTAACCACATCGTTGGCAAACGACCCTAACTGAATGATGTCGCGTATCTGGGCCGCATGGCGCGCTTCCACCGATACAATTTTGCCGGCCAGTAGCAGGTAAGTAGCCCCGGCCGCATTCGACGTATCAATTAGCCGGCCGGCACCGTTGTACGCCGCTACGCCCAGGTCCTCAAAGGTGCGTGCCGTTTCCAACACCGATTGGCGGCTGCTAAAAGTGACGGCGGAGAAGTTTGGCGTCAGGTTGCCAATGATTTGCCCGGGCGCGTCTCGGGTGATGGCCGCTTTGAAAAAGTCCCGGTGAATGGCTTCGTGGCGGGCAATGGCGCGGAGCGCGGCTGTTTCGTCGGCCGTAATGCCGGTGTACGGCGTTGCTATTACTTGAGCGTAAAACGCAGCTTCAAGCTGTTCCAAGGCGTAAGCGTAGTTCAGGACGCCTACGTTGCCGGTGCCTAGTTGTACCTCGGCCGTTACGTCGCCTTCGTCATCGTCGTCGCAGCCGGCTAACAGTAAGCCGCCGACGGCAAGCGTGGCACCGGAGTACCGCAGGAAGGAGCGACGCTGAATGGGCTTTTGAAGCGCTCCTCCGAGGTCCAGGCCGTTTTCGGGCGTTTGCAAAGGTGTGGACATGGGGATAAACAGTTAGGTGAAAAAAGACAAAGAGGCCCCGTTCAGCCCCTGGAGAGGGGTCCGTGAAACGAAAAGATGAAAGGGGCGGGAGTGTATTTCACCCCACTTACGGCATATTAGTGAATAATGGTTTGCGCGCGACGTCCATTTTTTCTATACCGAAAGTGCTATCAGCCCCAAAACGCCCCGTAAAGGTTTTAGAAGGCTGATAAGCTGCTTTTTATTATTCGTAAAATAACTTGGTAGTAGATGAAAATTATATGGGCCTTTTGCTCGTTTTCTGTATTGCGTTGTGGTTTCCTGGCCTGTCGCCTTCCAGGGCCTAAGAATGGTGGAGGCACGAAGGCAAGTCAGATGCGCCGCACGAGACCGGTGCTCTTGTAGCAGGGGCTAGCGGGTGCTCTGGATTGGTAAGCGCAGGAACAAAGCGGTTCTGCTTAACCTTTACGACCAAGACAACGGCTGCCGGGGAACCGGTTTGGTAAGCAGCCTAAAAGCAGCGCCATCGTTGAATTGTCGGGCGTCCGACGCCGTTAAAAGGGCTGCCATTGGGCGTTGCCTCTTACGTTGGGAGCCGATGAAATCCGCTTTTGCGTAGTTTTGATAGAATGCTGCTTCGTCTGATTCTCTTTCTGGGGTGGAGCTGGCTAGCGACCGGGGCTTGGGCACAAACCCTGCCCGCTACTCCTCCCGCGGCTGTGGCGCCGCCGACCCAAGCACCGCCTGCCGGCCAGCAAGCCGTGCTGGAACTGGGGCGCACCACGTTTCCGGTAAACGACTATTTCACGATTTCGCTTCGGTTGCGCGGAGCGAAGCTCGACCGTTATTCCGCCTTCCCCGACATCGTGGGATTTAAGAAAAGCGGCAAATCATCGACCACCACTACGCGCATCGTGAACGGTAAAGCCACCGTTGAGCTGTTGCTCACGCAGCGTTACGCGGCTTACAACGAAGGCGATTTTGAGCTGCCGCCTTTCACGCTCACGGTAAACGGGCAGCAGGTACGCTCGGTGGGGGCTGCGCTGCACGTGGAGCCGCAGCCTGCCGTGGCTGCTACGCCCGCTGCGCCGCAAAAGCCCGCACCCTTGCAAGGCATTGGCTCTTTGGACGAGCTATTTGGCAAGCCCAAGCCGCAGGAGTACGTGGAACAGCAGGACAACGCGTTTCTGGCCGTGGTGCCCGATAAAACCAGCGCCTGGGTGGGCGAGCCGGTGCACATCGGGCTGTATTTCTACCTCGCCCCCGCCGATCAGGGCCTGCTCGATTTCCACCGCTTTTCCGAACAATTGCCGGCGCTTATCAGCCAGCTGCGGCCGGCCACGGCTTGGGAAGAAACCTTCGACGAAACCGACATCGTGCCCGATTCGGTGCGCATTAACGGCAAACCCTTTTTGCGCTATCGGCTGCACGAGGCCGTGTACTATCCCCTGAACGCGCAGCCGCTGCAGTTTCCGGCCCTCAGTCTCGAAATGAAGAAATACCGCGTGGCCAAACGCCCTGTGGAAGGCACCGACAACCGTTTGGTAGGCTACAAAACCTACCGAAGCCAACCGCGCACTATTCCCGTGCGACCTTTGCCCGCTGCCGGTGCCGGGCCCGTAGCCGTGGGGCGCTACCGCCTGCAGGAGGGTATCGACCGCACCGCGTTTCAAACCGGACAGGCCATAGGCTATTCCATTACACTCACCGGCGAAGGCAACCTTGCTGCTCTGCCCGCGCCCACGGTAACCTTGCCACCGGGACTAGAGCTTTACGGGCCCAATGTGCGCCAGGAAGTAACGCGCCAAAACGGCCGGGTAGCCGGCCGCAAAGTGCTGCGCTACCGTTTAGTGGCCCGGCAGCCCGGCACATACCGCCTGCGCGAAGTGTTTGCGTTGCCCGTGTTCGACCTGAACCAGAGCCGCTACGATACGCTACGGCCGGAACTGGTGCTTACGGTTAAAGGAGACACGGCCCACGCTACCCCGGCCGCCGCCTACATTCGGGCCGATCCGTTCTACGCCCAACAGATTGCCGCCGCCTCTAACAAGCTGCAAGACCTCGATACCCCGCAGAAAACCCGGCGCTACGCTTTTGCGGTGGTGGGCATCCTGGGCGTGCTGGCGGTGGTGGGTTGGTGGCGTGCCGGCAGGGCGTAACTTCGGCCCCATAAGCTGCGCTGGTCACCGGTGCGGTAAGCGCCGCGGCTGCCTTAGGAGCGGCCTTTTCATTTCGACACTTCATGAGTAATTCCTACGGACAGCTTTTCCGCATCAGCACGTTTGGTGAATCGCACGGAGCGGGTATTGGCGTGGTTATCGATGGCTGCCCAGCCGGGCTGGCCGTGGACCCAGCCGCCATTCAGGCGGCACTGGACCGGCGCCGGCCGGGGCAATCGGAACTGACCACGCCGCGCAACGAGGCCGATACCGTGGAGGTGTTGTCGGGCTTGTTTGAAGGGCAAACCACCGGTACGCCCATCGGCCTGTTCATTCGCAACGCCGACCAGCGCAGCCACGACTACACCCACATTCAGCACGCCTACCGCCCCTCGCACGCCGACTACACCTACGACCAGAAATACGGCCACCGCGACTACCGAGGCGGCGGCCGCAGCTCGGCCCGTGAAACCGCGGCGCGCGTAGCCGCCGGGGCCGTAGCCGCTGAGCTCCTCCGCCACCACGGCATTCAGGCCCGCAGCTACGTGTCGCAGGTGGGCGCGGTGGCGGTGCCTATGGGCTACGAGCAGCTCGACTTGAGTCTGATTGATTCAAACCTGGTGCGCTGCCCCCATCCCGAAACCGCCGAGCGTATGGCCGAGCTCATTCGCCAAACCCGCGACCGGCACGACACCGTGGGCGGGCTGGTTACGGGCGTAGTTACGGGGGTGCCCACCGGCCTGGGCGAGCCGGTGTTCGATAAGCTCCACGCCGAGCTGGGCAAAGCCATGCTCAGCATTAACGCCGTGAAGGGCTTCGAGTACGGATCGGGCTTCGCGGGTACGTTGCTCTTTGGCTCGGAGCACAACGATGCTTTTTACACCGACGAGCAAGGGCAGGTACGCACCCGCACCAATCATTCGGGCGGTATTCAGGGCGGTATCAGCAACGGGCAGGATATTTACTTCCGCGTGGCCTTTAAGCCCGTGGCTACCATCCTACAAGCTCAGCAAACAATAAACGACCAGGGCGAGGCCATTGAGCTGGCCGGTAAGGGCCGCCACGACCCCTGCGTGCTTCCACGCGCCGTGCCCATCGTGGACGCCATGACGAACCTGGTGCTGGCCGATATGCTCTTGCGCGCGCGGGCCAGTCGGGTGTAGGTGCCGGGCAAGGGCCGCTGCTTACCGCCCAGGCAAGTGCACGATGAGCGTGGCGCCCGCGGCTCCTTGGGCATAAAATGGCAATACTAATGCTTGGCTGGAGAGGTCTGGGCGGCCGGGGCGCAGGCGCTGCCAGGCACGCTGCGTTGTGCGCTTAATGCCGGGGTAAGCCAGGTACACCAGCTCGGTGGATAAAATGCCTACTCCGGCGCCGGCCAGCACATCGGAAAACCAGTGGTTGTCTTTGGCAATGCGTAGCGCCCCGGTAGCCACCGCCATGGAGTAGCCGGCGGCGGTGTACCAGCCGCTGCGGTGGCCGTATTCCTTGTGCATAAAATGGGCCCGGGCGAAAGCCGCGCTGGCATGGGCACTCGGGAACGAGTCGAAGGAGCGCCCATGCGGACGGGATACCGCCGTCAGACGCTTCAGGTGGTGGGTGCTTTCACCGTTGAGCACGTGAATCATGCCCAGCAGCAGCGCCTGATCTATGGTTTTGTGCCGGCCCTCTACGCCCAGTACGCTCAGGCCCAGGGTAGCAAAGCCGGGCACGTAGCGCAGGTGGTCGTCGAGGGTAGTGCGGAGGCCGGCAAAGTGGCGGCGGGCGCGGGTACGTATACCTTTGTCGGGACCCAGTTTCAGGTCCTCTATCTCCAATTCCAACTCCCCGATTTCCAGTAGCTCGATATCTTCTATGTACAGGTCCTTGCGCAGCAGGGCACCGGCACCCACCAGCCCCGCAGGCAGCACCAGCTGCCGCCACCACAGCGGGCGGGCCGCTACCAAATCCTTGACCGGCTGGCCCGGGGGCAGCGTATCGCGGAGGCTGGGTAGGAGGTCAACGCCGGGGAGGGAAACCGGTGCCGTTACCTCCTGGGCTTGTCCGACCAAGGAGCCCGTCATCAGCCCTAGTAGCAGGAACACGCGCCAAAAACTACGGCCAGTACATGTCATAGTCATAGAGGAATGCGAGCGGTGAACCTGATGAGTGGCAGCTTAGGGTGAATGTTTTAACGGCCAAGTTGCCGCATTTGAGCGGTTTTAACAGGCAGTTAAACGTAGGGGTTTTGGCAAGAATATAGAAAACGGTAGCTCACGCAATGAGCTGGCATTACCGCAGGGTTTTTCTCAGGGTAGGCGGTTAGTCGGCTGCTTCGGCAAGCCAGCTTCATTGCTGCTTACTTCTTATCCTGCTTGGTAGTTGCTGATGGATGCTTCATTGAGTGTGCATGGTCGGGTTCCAATTTGCACGTTGCGCGACCATTCCTCCACCTTGAAGAAAATAAACATGGCCTGGTCCTACTTCACCGGACTCGGCAGTATCCAGCCGTTATGGCCCAGGCTCCGCCGGCAAGCCAGCAGGTTGGTGGTGGGCGCAACCAGTGGTTGGGCCGGATGACCGTTCAGACTCAATTCGGAGTGGCAAAACACTGCCAAAGGCGTCAGGCCACGCCGGCGGTAGTCCGCGGCCAGTAGGTGCGCGAACTGCAGAAGCAGGTCGGGACTGTCGGTGAGTTTGTTGAGCTGGTTGCGCGTCAGGTAAGTATCGGGCCACACCATGTCTTCGCGGCCACCGGGCAATTGCACCCGGAAACGGGCCGTGCCGGACTTGGCGCGCAACATCAGGTGCCAACTGAAGCGGTGGCCCTCTTCGGTCCAGTGGGCGTCGGCCGGGTATAAAAAGTGCCGCAGAGGCAGGAATACCTGCACTGCCACGAACCCCGCCAGTACAGCCAGCACCAGGCGGCGCGTGTGGCGGGGCGGCAGTGCGGGAACGGAACCGCCAGTTGGGTTCAGGGTACTGAGTGAAGCGGGAAGGCGCGTGCGAAACCACCGGCCCACAAAACCGGGCAGGTGGCGCGGAAAGTCCGGGGCAAAGAACAAGCTCGTTATCAGCAGCGAAAACCACGGAAAGGTGCCCAAGCCGAAAATGACCACGTTCAGCAAGTGAAACAGCGCCGCGGCTGCAAATCCCCACGGCCGCGTACGTTTCCAAAGCAGCAACGGAACCACCAGCGCATCGAACACCAAGCCGCCGTAGCTCATCAGCCAAGGCGTAACAGGACTGGCCAGCAGCCCGCCAATAAGCGGATAATTAGCCTTGGCCGCCAGCCATACGGACAAGGGCCGTGCCTCCAGCCAGTCCGGATTTACTTTGGCCAAAGCGGCAAACACATAAACCAGGCTGATCTGAAACAGCAACACCAGGCGTGTCCAGGCCGGGACGGTAGCGGCGGGCACTACGCGGCCGGCGCGCACATCGGCGGAGGCGGCGCGGTGGGCCGGCAGCACGGCCAGCACGGCGGCCACCAAGGCGTAGAGGTAAAAGTGGTTGATGTACTCGGTTTCCTCCAGCAACATCAGCAGCACGTACCCCAAACTGAGCAGTGCGGCCGCCAAACGGTAGCGGAAGCCCGCGGCCACGGCAATGCCGGCGGCTACTACCAGCGCATATATGCCGTAGATAACGATGGGGGGCGGGTGCGGCAGCCATTCCCAGCCCATGTAGCGCAAGTGAAACTGTGGATCGATGTAGTTGCGTACCCGCCCCAGCACCATGCCGCCGGCGTGTTCCAGCGCCAGCAAAACACCTGCTCCCAGCCGGAAATACACCAGCCAAGCAATATCAACGGGGCGAAACAAGGTGTGCGTGAGCCGTAATGCGGGCATAAGGTCTGCAGTCAGCGTTCTGCCTTGAACGTTGGCCGGGCAATGTTACGGCACCGTACGGCTTGCGGCCGAAGACTTGCTGTGAAGTCACGGGGCAGGAGGGTAGCTGCGGTCATTCCACTACCTTTGCAACCACCAGCCGCTCGTTGCGGTTATACCATTGTTCCGCCCTGCGGCGGCCTTCTCTAACGACATACGTAGCACCGTCTCATCATGAATACTACTGCCCCCGCCGGCTCGGTGTCCATATACGCCGAAGCCTCTCCGAACCCCGAATCGATGAAGTTTGTGGTAAACACGCAACTCCTGAGCGAGGGGGTAAGTGTTGACTACCCCAGCGCCGAAGAAGCCAGCAACTCACCGCTGGCCCAGGAGCTGTTCAAGTTCGATTACGTGGGCCGCGTGTTCATTGCCGCGAACTTCGTAACCGTTACCAAAACCTCGGAGCACGGCTGGACCCAGCTCATTCCCGAGCTGCGCACCTTCCTGAAATCGTACGTGGAGTCGGGCGGCCCGATTTTCCTCGTCGACCCTGCCGCCGAACAGCGTGCCGCTCAGCAAGCCGCCGGCGCCGACCACTCGTTGGAAGACCAGGAAACCGCCCAGAAAATCATCGATCTGCTCGATAACTACGTGCGCCCCGCCGTGGAGCAGGATGGTGGCAACATCACCTTCAAAAGCTACCGCGAAGGCGTGGTTACCGTGAACCTGCAAGGCTCGTGCTCGGGCTGCCCCTCGGCTACGGTTACGCTTAAGTCGGGCATCGAAAACCTGCTCAAGCGCATGGTGCCGCAGGTAACCGAAGTGGTAGCCGAAGGCGTTACCGCCAGCTTCTAGAGTAAATTTTACGCTTTCAGTTCTTGAAAGCGAGCAACGCAAAACGCCCGGCCTGTGAGGTCGGGCGTTTTGCGTTTAAGGGCCAGCCGGAGCGGTTCGTTGAACTTGCAGCTTGGGAGTACAAGCTTGTGTAGATGCCGCTACGCCTGCCTGGCGCTTAAGGTCTAAATAACCATTCTATCCCTTTAGGTTATGCCCATTGATTAGCTGAAGAATGGCAACTAATCCTAAACAACTCCGACGCAGCTGCAAACAACAACGCCCAGCCGAGTAGGCCGGGCGTTGTTGTTTGCAATGCTTTCCTGCGCTTACACAGGAGCGAGCCGGCTATTGGATAGCCGTCGACAGCTTGGGGGCGTCGGCATCGGTGGGCGTGCCCACGTGGCCTTTTTGCTTGTCGCCGTACGTGTCGAGGATTAGCGGAGCTGCAATGAACAGCGACGAGTACGTGCCGGCCAGCATACCAATAATCATGGCAAACGAGAACGAGCGCAGCGTTTCGCCACCGAAGATGAAGAGCACAACAACTACCATCAGAACGGTAGTGGCGGTAATCATGGTGCGCGAGAACGTGCTAACCAAGGCCGGGTTCACCACCTGGGCAAACGTCAGCTTCGGGTTTTCACGCAGGTACTCTCGAATACGGTCATAGATAACTACGGTGTCGTTCATGGAGTAACCCAGTACCGACAGCACGGCCGCCACAAACACCTGATCCATTTCCAGATTCAGGCCCATGGCCCGCGCAATGGGGTAGGTGGCAATAATGAACAGGGCATCGTGGAACAGGGCCACAACGGCGGCCATGGAGTACTGCCACTTCTCGAAGCGGAACAACACGTACACGAAAATGGCCAGCAGGGTGAGGCCCAGGCTCAGTACCGAAGTGCGTTTGATGTCGTCGGCAATGGTAGCGCCTACTTTCGAGGTGCTGCGGATTTGCGGGTTATCGGCGCCAAACTGCTTCAGGCCTTGCAGCAAGGCAGCTTCTACTTTCTTGTCTGCTTCAATGCTTTCGTCATCGGCCAGGTAGCCGGTAGTGATACGCAAGCGGTTGGCCGATCCGTAGGTTTTTACCTCGGTACCCGCACCCTGGAAGTCATCGACCAAGGCTGCGCGTACGTCCGACGAAACCTCAGCCTTGTTGAAATCGACTACGTAGGCGCGGCCGCCGCGGAAGTCTACGCCCAGGTTCGGGCCGCCTTGAATGGCCATCAGCACAAAGCCGATGGTGATGTAAAGTGCCGAGCCGATGTAAGCCAGCTTGCGCTTGCCCACGATGTCGAAGTTCACGCCTTGGAACAGCTTGCGCGACAGGAACGTGGAGAAGGTAATGGCCGACGTTTCCTTGCCTTTGGTGAGCCACTCAATGATGAGGCGCGACACGTACACGGCCGACAGGAACGAGGTGAATACACCAATGCCCAGCGTTACGGCGAAGCTTTGTACCGGACCCGTACCGAAGAAGCCCAGGATGATGGCTACGATAAGCGTGGTAACGTTCGAGTCAAAAATGGCAGAGAAAGCGCGTGAGTAGCCTTTGTTAATGGCGTCCTTCACCAGCAAACCGTGGCTTAGTTCTTCTCGAATACGTTCGAAGATCAGTACGTTGGCATCAACCGAAGTACCAATTACGAGTACCATACCGGCAATGCCGGGCAGCGTGAGTGCGGTGCCGAACTGGGCCAATACACCCAGGATCAGGAACATGTTGAAGAGCAGAGCGGCGTCGGCTACCAAACCGGCACGGCCGTAGTAGAAGGCCATGAACAGCATGATAACTGCCAAACCAGCCAACGACGAGTACAGGCCCTGGTTAATGGCTTCCTGACCGAGTGACGGACCCACTACGGCTTCTTCCACGATGCGCGTGGGAGCTGGCAGTTTACCAGCCTTCAGTACGTTGGCCAAGTCTTGCGCTTCTTCAATGGTGAAGTTGCCCGAAATGCTGGAGTTGCCACCGGCAATTTCCGACTGTACCACCGGCGCCGAGTACACGTAGTCGTCAAGCACAATGGCTACCTGCTTGCCAATACTGGCCGCGGTCAGTTTCTGCCATTTCTTAGCACCCGAGGGGTTCATTTGCATGCTTACCTCGGGACGGCCGCCCTGGTCGTAATCCTGACGGGCGTCCGATACCACGTCGCCGCCGAGCGGAGCATTAGCACCGGGCTGCTTGCGAATGGCGTTCAGCTGCAGGTATTCCTGGCCTTCAATTACGGTCGGCTTCACGTCCCACAGGAACGTCATGTTGGGCGGCAATACCGCCTTTACTTCAGCCGAAGCCAGCAGGTCGTTTACACGGGCGGTGTCGCGCAGGTTGGCGCCCAGCGTGCCGGGCATGGTGAAGTATTTCGCCAAGCCCGAGCCAGCTTGTTGAGCCGTTTTGGCCGTGTCGGTAGCGGCATTTTTCTTGGCCAGCTGAGCAGCCAGGGAGGTAGAGTCGCCAGCGGCAGCCGTAGCGGCCGTGTCGGTAGCAGCCGTGGTGGCTGCGGCCGTAGTGGCGGGCTTGGTAGCGTCGTCTTTGGCTTTGATGATGGCGTCGAGCTGAGCCAAGTAAGGGTAGAACTCGTCCTGCTTGTACACTTCCCAGAACTCCAGCTTGGCCTGGCCTTGCAGCAGCTTGCGCACACGGTCGGGGTTGTCTACACCGGGCAATTCAATCTGAATGCGGCCGGTGCCTTTCACGCGCTGAATGTTTGGCTGGTTTACACCGAATTTATCCACGCGGGTACGCAGAATGCGGAAAGCGCGGTCAATGGCTTCTTCCACTTCCTTGTCTACCTCCTGCAGCACTTTCTGGTCGGTCGAGTTGATGTCGATGCCGCGGCTCTTGTTGGTGGTGTTGGCAAAAATGCGGGCCAGCTTGTCGCCGGGCGCTACTTCGCGGAACGACTGCGCAAACAGGGCCGTGAACGACGTGCTCGGGTTCTGCTTCTGCAACTGCTGGGCGCGCTGAATGGCTTGGTTGAACTTAGGGTCTTTGGAGTTGCCGGCCATGGCCCGCACAATCTCCACCGGCGACACTTCCAGCGTTACGTGCATGCCGCCTTTCAGGTCAAGGCCGAGGCCCAGTTCCGAAGCGCGCACGTCGCGGTAGGTGTAATCAACACCCATAATGTTGGTGACCGGAGCACGCCACACCGAGTCGAGGTAGTGCTGGCGCTGCTGCTGGTCTACCCGGCCGTTGCGGGTGGCGTATTCCACGGCGTCGTTCTGCACACGCCGCGAAATGGCCGTAAAGTAGAGGAAGTACACGCACAACGCCGACACGATAAGCGTCAGCGTAATGACTAAACCTTTGTTACGCATTGAAAAGAAGGTAGGATGTTGCTGGAAAAGCTGCCCGCCACATAAGTCGGGCAACAAGCGAATAACCCAGGGCTGAAGCCAAAGCGGATTTTCGGAAAGGCAGTCCGTTTATGTTCGGAAGCTGCCGCGGCCGCCGCAGAGGCAGGCCAGCGCAAGCACAGGGCTTGCCGGGTACCGGGGTGTTGACCTCAGCGGCTTTTAACTCGTTTGGTCAACCGGACTCGGTACTTAGGGAGCGTGCGGCGAAAGAGCGGCTTCGAGCAGCCGGGTGCGGAACCAATCGGGAACGGCGCAGGGCCGCGGCTGCGGAGCCGCTGGCAAAGGCCGAAAAGTCGGCAGAACGGAGGACGCGGGCAGCGTTGGCAGCCATGCGTCGCCCGTGGGCACCAGCCAGGGGCCCAGCGGCGCAGTGGCTTCCAGCGTTACTTTTTGCTTTACTACCGTGCCCTTAGGCACGCTGCTCACCCGGGTAGTACCGGCCTTGGCCGGCGCCGCCTTAAAGGTGGCCACGGCCTGGTTGTTCAGGCCCACCACCATCAGCAGAGTGACGGCCAGGAGGCTGAAGCGCAAACGGGGCAATATGGCGGTGAGAAACAGCACGATAGGCAACAAGGCTACAAATATAGCCAAATGGCCCGCTTCGGGAAAGAAGCGGGCCATCAAGATGCTAGCAAAACGCAAAAACGTGCCGGGAAAGCAGCGGCGCGGTTACGCGGGCGAAGCCTTCGTTACCTTCGTTTTCAGGAACGAAACCAGCACATCCAGTCCTTTGTCGAAGTGACGGTTGTTGGGAATAATGAGGTCTGCATCCTGCTTAAAAGGCTTGATATACTTCTCGTAAGTCGGCGCTACGTGGTGCGTGTAACGGTACAGTACGTCCTCCAGGTCGTAGCCACGCTCGTCCCGGTCGCGCACAATTCGGCGCAACACTTTCACGTGTTCCCGGGCATCGATGTACACCTTCAGGTCGAGCAGCTTGGCCACTTCCTCGAAGTAGAACACGAAAATGCCTTCTACCACCACAATGGGGGCCGGCTTGAATACCAACTCCTTGGGCGTGGCGCCGGGGTTGTTAAAGGTGTACTCGGGCCGGCGTACTTCCCGGCCCTTGCTGATTTCCATTACATCGGCGGCGTAAGCGGCTGAGTCGATGGACGACGGCAGGTCGAAATTGGTAACGCCCTGGTCGTCTACCTGCTGGGTTTCGCGGGGGTGGTAGTAGTTATCCTGCGAAATCAGGCAGATTTCGTCCTCGGGAAACGCGGCCAGCAGGCGGCGCAGAAAGGTGGTTTTACCCGAGGCGCTGCCCCCGGTAATGCCGACGATGAAAGGTTTTTGCATGAAGGGGAAAAGCGGGCGTTGTGGCTGGACCAACCTTGCAAAAGTAGGCACTTCGGCCGGAACCACCGACCTAAAATTACGGCCACCCGCCGCAACGTTTCGTTTCGGGGCAGCCGAGCGGGTAATTCCGGCCGCAACTGGCTTACACCCGTACCGGCTAGCGGTGATTCAGAAAAGCAACCAGCTTGCTTACGGCCCGGCTGCGGTGGCTCAGCTGGTTTTTAGCAGCCAGCGGCATTTCGGCGAAGCTGCGGCCGTCGCCTTCGGTGGGCACAAACACGGGGTCGTAGCCGAAGCCCCCGGCGCCGCGCTGCTCCGGAATGATGGTGCCTTGTACCGTGCCATCAAACAGGTGCTTCTCGTCGGGGCTCAGCACCAGTGCCACCACGGTACGGAACCGGGCAGTACGGTCGGTTTGGCCCTCCAACTCGCGAATCAGCTTTTGCACGTTATCGGCGGCCGAGCGTTGTGGGCCGGCATAGCGGGCCGAGTATACGCCCGGCTCGCCGTTGAGCGCCGTTACTTCCAGGCCGGTATCGTCGGCGAAGCAGGGTATGCCGTAATGCTCCCACACGTACTGCGCTTTTTGCAAGGCGTTTCCCTCCAGCGTATCCTGGGTTTCCGGCAGTTCTTCCTGGCAGCCGATGTCAGCTAAACTCAGGAGCTCGGTGCCAGCGGGCAGCAACGGCCGGATTTCCTCAAGCTTGTGGGCGTTATTCGAAGCAAAGCAAAGGCGCATGAAGGGGAGGAGCTAGAAGCTAGGAGACAGGAAGCAGGCTGCCGGAGACGATACCAGAACAAAAGTACCAGACTGGGGCACACACAAAAAAACCGGTCGGGCCGGTTGCTTGGTTCTGTTAAAACAAAGTACCCTCCTAGCTCCTAGCTCCTAGCTCCTAGCTCCTAGCACTGGCCTTACCGAAACATCGACTTGATGCTGCCCCAGGAGCGTTGTACGGCGCTAGGAGTTTGGGAGAGGTTGGTGGTGTAAGTCTGGTCGCCGTTAGAGCTATGTACGATGAGGCGGTACGTGTAAGGGCCGCCATTGGCGGCGGCTGCTGTAGTACCGCGGTACAGGTTGGCATCTACGTACTGATAACGGCGCTGCCCGGTGGGCGTAACATTGGCAATGCGCTCAAAAGCCGGGTCGGATCCGTTGCGGCGCGCTACATCGAAGGAATGAACCCCCGTTTCGCTGACTACCTCCCATTCCACGCGTACAGAGGTGCCGTCGGGCGTGGCCTGAAATAGGGTTACGGTAACTGCCCAAGCCGTGGAAAGCGCCAACAGAAATACGCTCAGTAGAGATAGTAGCGGTTTGCGGATCATGCGGCAACGCTGCGGGAGCGGGATGGAGGCGGGGAAAACGAGCCGGGCTGGTCCAAAAATAACCATTTCCGGGAATTATCAGCACCCTACCAAGCAGAGGACGTGGAAAAAAAGGTTGGCGCTTTTGATTTCAGTTTCAGCTATGTACCTTTGCCCTCCCTTCCGCAAAATCGGCAGGGCCAGAAGGAATTAACCGCTTTTCGCGTCATGAAAAAAGACATCCACCCCGAGTACCGCGAGGTCGTGTTCCAGGACACCTCGAGCGACTTCAAATTCATCACCCGTTCGACCATGAGCTCGAACGAGACCATCACGATGGAAGACGGCAAAACTTACCCCGTCATCAAGGTGGAAGTTAGCAGCCAGTCGCACCCGTTCTACACGGGCAAGAACATGTTCATCGACACCGCGGGCCGCGTGGAGAAATTCCGCAGCCGCTACGCAAAAAAGGCTTAGTAAACTGCCTGTTGCGGGTTGTCAGTTGTTTCCTCAACCGGCAACAACGCACCGAAAACTCCCGTTGGCCCTGCCGGCGGGAGTTTTTGTTTTTGAACTGGCCCCAGGAAACCGACCTTTGCGCCTCGTACCCGGCGTGGCTACCCGACCAACGCGCTGCTGAAAACCGACTACCCCGATGACCGTTCTACTCTTCGACGACCCGGCCATTCGGCCCCACTTGCTGCCCTTCACCTTCACGCGGCCCGTAGCGGCCCTGCGTTGCGGGATTCTCACGCTGGCCGAGAAATGGGAGCACCGCTTGGGCCAGCCGGTGCATTACCTCACCGAGCCCTACCTGCAAGCCAAGTTTCCGGCGGCGCCCGCCGAGGGGCCGGCCCTGGTAATTAACGGCGCCGTGTGCCCCGACGACGTGCTGACCCTGCAGGTGCAACAGCTGCAGCCCGGCGAAGTGCTGTACAGCGACGACGTGCTGGTGGCCGCCAACCTTGCCGACGCTTCCAAAGTAGCCGAGCTGATTCAGGACGGGTTTGCCACCACCAGGCAAGTGGCCGAACCGGTAACCATTATCAGCCGACCCTGGCACCTGTTTTTGCGCAACGGCGCCGAAATCCGCCGCGACTTTGATTTGCTCACGGCTGGCCGCACTTCGCAGCCGGTGAACGACGCGCATACCATTGTGTACGCCCCCGAAAATATCTTCATCGAAGAAGGGGTGAAGATTCGGGCCGCTATTCTTAACGCCGAAGACGGTCCCATTTACCTCGGTAAAAACTCGCAGGTGCACGAGGGCGCCATCATCAAAGGCCCATTGGCCCTGGGCGAAGGCTCGCACATCAACGCCGGCGCCAAAATGCGCGGCGACAACACCGTGGGCCCGCACTGCAAGGTGGGCGGCGAGGTAGGCAACTCCATTCTGCTCGGCTACTCCAACAAGGGGCACGATGGCTACCTCGGCAACTCCGTAATTGGCGAGTGGTGCAACCTGGGGGCCGATACCAACACCTCGAATCTGAAAAACAACTACGCTCCGGTAAAGGTATGGAGCCACGCCAGCGGCCGTTTCGTGAACACCGGGCAGCAGTTTTGCGGCCTGATGATGGGCGACCATAGCAAGTGCGGCATTAACACCATGTTCAACACCGGTACGGTGGTGGGCGTGGCGGCCAACGTATTCGGGGCCGGTTTTCCACGGCAGTTTATTCCCTCCTTCAGCTGGGGCGGCGCGGCCGGCTTCGAAACTTTCCGGTTGCCCAAAGCCGGCGAAGTAGCCGAGCGCGTAATGGCGCGGCGGCACCTACCTTACGATGAGGTGGAACAAGGCATTATGGCCAAGGTGTTCGAACTAACGGCGAAAGACCGCGTGTGGGACAAACCCGCTACGCCCGCCAGCGACGTCAGCTTTGAACTGTAAAATCAACCTATTCTGAAACGATTATGGCCGAAGAGCAGGAATTGCGCAAGGCAGATTACGGCATGGCTGCCTTTCTGGTGGCCGCGCTGGTGGGAGGAAATTTCCTGGACTTCGCCCGGGTGTCGTGGCGCTACGGCTTGGTTTCGCTGGTTATAACGATAATAGGCATATGGCTGCTCTTTAAGGCGTTGCGCAAGCCTATTCCCACCTCGCAAAAAGCCCTGTATGCGCTGGGCATTATGGTGCTAACCCTGGTGCTGCGCATGGTTATGTTCAAGGTGCTGGGCAAATACCTGGTGTAAGCGGCTTCTGTTAACTTGCCCAAATGCGTTTCGCTGATATTCCCGGTCTGGAGGAAGTAAAACAAGTACTGGTGCAAAGCGTGCAGCGGCAGCACGTGGCACACGCGCAGCTGTTTCGCGGGGCCGATGGCTCGGGCGCGCTGGCCCTGGCGCTGGCGTATGCCGCGTACCTGAACTGCGAAGACCGGCAGCCGCAAGATTCCTGCGGGCAGTGCGCCAGCTGCCGCAAAATCGACCGGCTGGTACACCCCGACCTGAACTTCATTCTGCCCGTAACCACTACCAAGCAGGTGAGCAAAGACGCGCTTAGCCACAAGTTTGCGGCCGAGTGGCGCACGTTTGCATTGGCTGAGGGCGGTGCCTACCAAGGCCTGAACGATTGGATGCAGCACATCGGGGCCGAAAACAAACAAGGCAACATCTCTAAAGACGAGGCCGTGCAGCTGCTCAAGCTGGTGTCGTTGAAGGCCTTTGAGGCGCAGTTCAAGCTGGTGGTTATCTGGCTGCCCGAACTGATGCATCCGGCCGCCGCCAATGCCGTGCTCAAGCTGCTGGAAGAGCCGCCGCCCGCCACTGTGTTTCTGCTGGTGTGCCAGCAGCCCGACAAGCTGTTGCCCACCATCCTGAGCCGCGTGCAGCTGGTGCCGGTGCGCCAATTCCGCGACGACGAAGTAACCCAGCACCTGGCCACGCACTTCGGAGTACCCGAAGCCAAGGCGCGGCAGCTGGCTCAAATTAGTGAAGGCAATTTGGGGGCTGCCTTGGCGGGCCGCAACCAGGACGGCAACGACTACTTTACCTGTTACGCCGACTGGATGCGCGCCTGCTACGGCCTGAACGTGGAGAAAATTGCTTCCGGGGCCGACAACTTTCAGAAGCTGGGCCGCGAAAACCAGAAGGAGTTTTTGCAGTACGCCCTCAGCCTCACGCGCAAAGTGCTGCTTTACGGCCTCGATCCGCAGCTGGTGCCGCACCTGCCCGCGCAGGAGCATACGTTCATCAGTCGCTTCTGCCAGTTTGTGCACCGCCTGAACGCCGACGACCTTACCCGCGAGCTAAACGACGCTCATTTTCACATCGAACGCAACGCCAACCCGCGCATCGTGTTTGTCGATACGTCGTTACAACTGGCCGAGTGGCTGCGGGTACCCGTCCCAGGCGCTTAATCGAGCGGTTTTGTTGCTAATCCTCGTTCATTTACCTCCGCATTCCGGCCTTAAATATTCTTGATCCGATGAGTCACCTTCCTATCCGAATCGGCACGCGCGGCAGCAAGCTGGCATTGTGGCAAGCGCACCACGTGGCCGATACGCTCCATGCCGCTGGCCTCCGCACCGAAATCGTCATCATTACTACCAAAGGCGACGTGGTGCTCGACCGTTCGCTCGATAAAATAGGGGCCAAGGGCGTGTTCACCGAAGAGCTGGAAGAAAGCCTGCGCACCGGGCACATCGATATTGCCGTGCACAGTGCCAAAGACGTGCAAAGCCAAATTCCCGACGATTTGGAGCTGCTGGCCTTCATGAAGCGCGAGCAGGTGAACGATGTTATCGTGAGTTTCGACCCCAGTTTCTCGCTCGATCAGCCCGATATTGTGCTGGGCACCAGCAGCACCCGCCGCCGCGCTTTGTTCAAGAAGCATTACCCGCACATTATTACGGCCGAAGCGCGCGGCAACCTGCAAACGCGTTTGCGCAAGCTGGAAGAAGGCCAATACGATGCCTTGGTGCTGGCCTTCGCCGGCGTGCACCGCATGGAGTACGACGAGTTGATTGTAAACGTGTTGTCGGCAACGCAGTTTGTGCCCGCTGCCGGCCAGGGTTCGGTAGCCATCGAGTGCGCCAAAAGCCTGGATCTGCCCCGCAAGCTGGCCCTGCGCAACCTGCTCGACGACCCCGATACGCACACCTGCCTGCTGGCCGAACGCTCTTTTTTACGCACCATGGAAGGCGGCTGCAGCATTCCGTCGTTTGCCCTGGCCACGTTCACCGACGAAGGCACTTTACAACTCCACGGTGGCCTCATCAGTCTCGATGGGCAGCAGTACATCGAGGAAATCCGCAGCACCACCGACCCCGCTGCGGCCGAAGAGCTGGGCCACGCTACGGCCGAAGCCGTGCTGAGCCGCGGCGGCGTGCAGATTCTGGCCGAAATCCGTGAGCATCGGCACTCGGAGTCGGGTACGTTTTAAGGTTAGAGGAAGGTTCACCACGCCCGGGCACTACGCGTTGCTGATTAAGCTACTGCGTTGCGCTCGGGCGTTGCTGTGCGGAAGGGGCTGCGTATGGCATAAATGGCCAGCGCCAACACCGCGCCGCTGGTGTCGGCCAGCATGTCCTTCTGCGCGTCCCAAATGTCGCCTTGGCTACCGAGAAACGCGGCGCCGGCCGTAGGGTCGCTCATATCGGCGTACAGCCACTCGATAACTTCGTAGCTCATAGCCACGGTGCCGATAACGCACAGCGCAAACGAATACGCCACCCAGCGCACCCGAATGGTGTTCGTGCGGTCTATTTGTTCCAGAATGGCAAAGGCGAAGAAGCCCACGCTCACGTGCGCCACCCGGTCGTACATGTTGCGCTGGAAACCAAACAGCTGATTAAACCACTCGAACGGCACCCGCTCGAAAGTATAATGGCCGCCAATGGTGTGCAGGAAAATCAGCACGCTCATTAGGGCGTAAGCCAGGTTTGAGAAGCGGGTGCCGCGCAGGTACAGCACCACCAAAACGGCCACGATGAGCACAATGGGCAGGTTTTCGGCCACCCAGGTACTGCGACTGTAAGGAGTGATGGCCAGCGCGGTGAACAGCGCGAGGTAAGCACCGAGCAGCAGTTTAGGAAACCAGGAAGCCCGGGAAGGAGTGGGTACTGACATGGAATAGGAAGTGAGCCCCGATAAGCCGGCTTGGGGCCGCATACGTAAACTTTCGTCTTGTCGCCACAGCCTAGTTCATACGCCCCAACTGATTCGCCTCACTTCAGCATGGTCCGTCTTGCGTTACGCCCGAACCAGCCCACCGATACGACTTCGGCGCCGACAATATGCGGTGGCTACGGCGCGACTGTCCTCTACTTGTGGGTGCGCTTAATGAAGGAAGTAGTACGCAAACCTACTTCAGAAGCGGAAACGCGGAGTGAAAGATCGGGCAGGGCATGCAACCGCACTTGGGATTCAAGGGACAATTGCTTCCGCCTGAAGCGGGCCAGCTGAACCGTATGCTTGGCGGAAACCGCGTAATTTGCCTCCCCAAACCTCCCATTCCTTCCGTGCTTATGTCTGTTCCCGTGCGCATGGCGGCCTTCTTTGCGGCTGCGCTGATGTTGTTTTCGGCCCCGGCACTTCAGGCGCAACAACCTGCCGAAGCCAAGGCCAAAACGAAAGTAAAGCTCCCCAAGCCCAGCAAGAAAGACGAAGTGGTAACGCTGAGCGTCAGCCAGAACGGCACAGCGCTGGGCGACATCCGGCTGGTGCTTTTCGACCAAACGCCCCTGCACAAAACCAACTTTCTGGCCAAGGCGAAAAACGGGTTTTACAGCGGCACTACGTTCCACCGCGTCATTCCCAACTTCATGGTGCAGGGCGGCGACGCCAACTCCAAGGATGCGGACCCCAGCAACGACGGCCAGGGCCAGCCCACCGACCCCACTATTCCGGCCGAAATACGGCCCGAGTTTAAGCACCAGTTCGGGGCCGTGGCCGCCGCCCGCCAGGGCGACTTCGTAAACCCGCAGCGGGCCAGCAGTAGCTCGCAGTTCTACATTGTGCAAAACCCCAACGGAACGCCCCACCTGAATGGCCAGTACACGGTTTTTGGGCAGGTTATTCAGGGGCAGGACGTGGTGAATAAAATTGCCCAGGCCCCGCGCAACGAAATGGACCGCCCCACCGAAGCCGTGAAAATGACGGTGAAGGTGGATAAGCTGAAGAAGAAGAAAATAACCGAGCTGTACGGCTACAAGTATTAATTCAGAATGGTGAATTCGGAACGGGGCGTTTGCTATGCGTTGACTTCCGGTGTCAGGTAATTCATCATTGATATTTCATCATTCATCATTCGCCCACCATGCGTCTTCTTATTACCGGGGCCAACGGCCTGTTGGGTCAAAAACTGATTGGCTTGCTGCACCAGGAACCCGACGTGGAGGTAATTGCTACCTCGCGTGGTTCTAACCGCCTGGCCGAGCTCTACCCCAACCTCACCTTTGCGGCCCTCGATGTGACTGAGGCTGCTCAGGTAGAGCAGGTACTGGCTCAGGTGCAGCCCACGCACGTCATTCACACCGCGGCCATGACCAACGTGGACGAATGCGAGCTAAACCAGGATGCCTGCTGGCTGCAAAATGTAACGGCCACCGAAAACCTAGCCCGCACCTGCGCTGCCCTCAACATCCACTTGACGCACCTAAGCACCGATTTCATTTTCGACGGCACGCACGGCCCGCTTACCGAGGATGCCGAGCCCAACCCCATCAGCCACTACGGCCGCAGCAAACTAGCCGCCGAGCAAGCTGTGATGGAAGCTCCCGGGCTTCGTTGGGCCATTGCGCGCACCGTACTGGTGTACGGGGTGCTGCACGGCGGCGGGCGCACCAATATTGTACTGTGGGTGCGAAATTCGCTGCAGGCCGGCAAGCAGATTAACGTGGTAAACGACCAGTGGCGCACCCCTACGCTGGCCGAGGACCTTGCCCAGGGCTGCTGGCTGATGGCCAAGCAAAACGCCCGCGGTATTTACAATATCTCGGGCCGCGAACTGCTCACTCCCTACGACATTGCCTTGCGCGTAGCCGATCATTTTAGCCTCGATAAGTCGCTTATCGTTGAGGCCGATGGCAGCACGTTCACGCAGCCTGCCAAGCGCCCGCCGCGCACGGGCTTCATTATCACCAAAGCCGAGCAGGAGTTGGGTTACCGCCCCCACAGCTTTACCGAAGGCATTGATATAGTGGCAGCACAAGCTTAGCGAGGCATTGCAACTCATTTTTAAAACCGACGCGGCTCCTGGGCCGCGTCGGGTTTTGGGCTTTTCAGAAGGGCAATAACCGTGAGGACGACGACTAGCTTTAACCGCAGTCCGCCGGCTCAGCTAAAACCTACTTCCCTGCTTTACAACCTAACCTAGTCTCGGAGCACAAGCACATCAGCCTCCTGCCAACTCAAGGGGACGGTTCAATGACAGGGTTTTGCACCGGCCGCAGCTCAGTCATGCGGCTCACGGCTGCGGCAGCTTCCGCAATATCCCAGTCTGCCGCGCCAGGAATGTCCTCGATCCTTAGCGCAACGTATGGCTCCTGCGGGCCGCTTGTTTTTCGCAGCGGTTAAATCTTTATCTTTAACGATGCCGTTTTCTGCTTCAGAATGTTATTACGGCATATTTTACACACATAACTGGACTATGACAGGCTTCCAAGGACAGGGCAGGAACGGAATCAACTGGCGACGTATGCTTCTGGGTTGGGCCTTGGTCTGGGGAATGGGAACGGCGGCCAATGCGCAGGTAGGGGAGAAGGGAGTAATGGAAAAGCTGGCGCCGCCCCTGCGCCAGCTCGCCGCCCGCAACAGCAGCTTACAAACCGTGCGCGTGAGCAGCCGCCAGCCAGCGGCCTTGCAGCAATGGGTACGGCAGCAGGCTCCTAAAGCTCGAATTACCCCCAACGCCCCCGATTTATTTACTGTAACGGGGCTAAGCAACGCGCAAATTCAGGCGTTAGCGGCCAGCCCCGCCGTACTGTTTGTGGATGTGGCCGAGCGTCCGGCCCGCGAAGAACGACTCATCAGCTTCGCCGATTTAAGTGCCAACCGCGTCAGTTTGGTGCACCGGCAGCTGCCGCAGCTTACCGGAGCTGGCTTGGTGGTGTCGGTGAAAGAAAATGCCTTCGATCCGGCCGACATCGATTTTAAAGGGCGGGTGGTGAATGGCGCACCGGCGGGTACCATAACCTCGCCGCATGCCACCATTATGTCCACGCTTATTGCGGGAGCGGGCAACTCAGGGCCCAGCGCCAAGGGCGTAGCGTGGCAGGCTCGGCTCACGCCGGCCAGCTTCGCCTCGTTTCTGCCCGATAACGGCCAAACCCTCACGCAGGCCGGCGTTTCGGTGCAAAACCACTCCTATGGCTCCAGCGCCGGTGTCGAAAACTATTACGGCACCGAAGCCCGCGAATACGACCGCCACACCCGGGAGTTTCCGAAGCTCCTGCACGTGTTTTCCAGCGGCAATAGTGGCAACCAAACCAGTACCGAGGGCCTGTACCGCGGCGTGGCCAAGTTTGCCAACCTCACCGGCCAGTTCAAGATGTCGAAAAACACCCTGAGCGTGGGTGCTACCGATTTGCTGGGCCAGGTTTCGGTACGCAGCTCCCGCGGGCCGGCGCACGACGGGCGCGTGAAGCCCGAACTGGTGGCGTACGGCGACGGCGGCACTTCCGAAGCTGCCGCCATGGTTTCGGGGATAAGCCTGCTGGTGCAGCAAGCCTACCGCGACCAGCACGCCGGTGCGCTGCCCAATGCATCCTTATTGAAAGCCGTGCTGTTGAACAGCGCCGACGATGGTGGCCGCCCCGAAGTAGACTACGAAAACGGGTACGGCCGCGTGGATGCTCTGGGAGCCGTGCAAACCATTTCCCAAAACCGGTTTGTGGAAGCAGCCAGCACGCAGGGCGTCGTGCGTACGTTTCCTATAACGGTACCCGCTGGCATGCAGCAGCTCAAGGTTACGCTGGCGTGGCACGACGCCGAAGCCGCCGCCAATGCCGCTCGGGCCCTCGTGAACGACCTGGATCTGGAACTGGTACACGTGGCTACCGGTCGGCGCTGGCAGCCGTGGGTGCTCAGCAGCTTCCCGCACGCCGATTCGTTGGCATTGCCCGCGCGGCGCGGCATCGACCGGCTGAATAATATCGAGCAGATAACCGTAGCCGTACCTGCTGCTGGCACCTACGAGTTGCAAGTGCGCGGCCACAGCGTGCCCAGCGGCCCGCAGTCCTTTAGTCTGGCCTACGAGTGGGAAGCCGGCTTTAGCTGGACGCGTCCCCTGGCCGGTGAAAACCTCCGCCCCAGCGAAGCCAACGTGCTGCGCTGGCAATGGCGCGGCGCCGCCACGCCCGCCCGCCTCGAATACCGCTACGCCGGCACCAACGCTTGGCAGGTCATCAGCGCCGTAAATCTGACAGACCAGCAATACACCTGGACCGTGCCGCCCACCGAACAAGTGGCCGAAGTGCGGCTGGTAGCGGGCAATGCCGTGTGGCCTTCGGGTAACGTCACCATTACGCGGCGGCCATTATTGGAGGTGGGCTATGCCTGCCCCGAAGAAGCTTTGCTGTACTGGCCACGGGTGCCCGGCGCCACGCAGTACCAGCTATACCGCCTAGGAGCCACGCATCTGGAGCCTTTTCGGCTCACGACCGATACCGTGCTGTTCGTCGACCGGCGCCAGGATTCCAACGTGTTTTTTGCCGTAGCACCCATTTTACAAGGGCTGGAAGGTCAGCGCAGTTACACCCTCGATTACACCGAGCAAGGTGTTTCCTGTTACGTGAAGAGTTTTCAGGCGCGCCAGATTGTTACCGATACCGTGACGTTTGACCTGGAAATCGGCAGCACGTACCGGCTGCAATCGGCCACGCTGGAGCGGCAAACGGAAAGCGGGTTCGAGGCGGTACAAACCATCACCAACATTGCGCAGCTGCGCCTGGCTTTTACCGACGACCTTACCACGCCCGGGCACTACGATTATCGGGCGCGCCTGGTCACCACCGATGGCAAAGTGTATTTCACGCAACTGGAAACGGTTATTCTGGTTAACGAAAGCAGTGTGCTGGTGTACCCCAACCCCGTGCCCAACGGCAAGCTGCTCAATATCGTCACCGGCAGCAGCGAAGCCGTAACCATCAGGATTTACGACCTACGGGGCCGACTGATGCGTGAAACCACTGAAACAGGCGCCATACCCGCCGTGGATCCGGCGGGGTTAAAGCAGGGAACTTACATTTTTCGGATTAGCACACCTGGTGGCCCTGTTACCACGCGACGGGTGGTAATCCTGTAATCCTCGGATTTATCACGGCACTGCTCGACCTATCCTGTAAGTCGAATGGCGCTGAATACCACAGAAAAGCCCGGCTCCTGTGCGGAACCGGGCTTTTTTATGCTGACAGCAAATAGGCTAGTACAAGTAGTTCAGAGCCGTTTTGTCGTTGGCATTAAACGGGCGGCTTTGGCCCGAGCCGATGCAGGCCAGCATCCACGAGTTTGGATCGGGGCCCACGGCCGTACCGGGAATGTAAATGGCGCCTACCGTGCTGGCTCCTTCGTTGGAAGTAGCACCGCCGCAGCTGTAGGAACGGTCGGTGTAGTCGGTGTGACGGAAACCAATGCAGTGGCCAATTTCGTGGGCCAGAATGGTGGCGAGGTAGCTGGCACTTGGGTTAGAGCCGATGGCTTGGGCATTGATTTTTACTTCGTTGTGCGGAGCGCCAGCCGAAGTAGGAAAGCCGGCCGAGGCGAGGTACCGGCCGTTGCCGCTTACCAACGCAATGTCGGCCCCGGACGAAACGCGCTGGAATGTCAGCAGCAAGTTTTCGGCGTTATAACGGTTAATGGCCTCATCGAGGCCTGCCACGTACGAGGCGGGTAGCCGGCTCGAAATGCTGATTTTGATAACGCGGCCCGAGCCGGCATTTACCAAGTTAGTGGTGCGGTATTGCTCGGCTTCGCCCACGCGGAGCAGTTTAGCGTTGGACGAACCAGTCAGGTCGGCGGCGCTCAGCATAATGTCGCCTTCCACCAAATAGCCGTCTTGGGTCTTCTGCACGTCGGCGGTGCTGAAGCCCAGCGCGCGAATTTGGGTCAGAACCTCTTCCGACGCCTGTTCATTGGTCAGAACTTCCTCCTTCTTCTGGCAAGAAGCCAAGCTTAAGCCCGACAGGGCAAGTACTGCGCAAGCAGTAAAGAGACGATTTACAAACATGAGCGGTTTGGTTTGGGTGATGAAGTAGATGAACTGTTACCCAAGCTCAGAAAATAATAAGAGGCCGACAAGGAAAAACAATAAAACTTTAAATTTTATTGTGCGTAGCGACGTGTTATATATAACTGATTATATGTTTATTGTGAGTAATATCGTTCGAAATCATAAAATAGGTATAGAAGTAGAGTGCAAAAAAACAGGGCCCGAACTCAGCGAGTTCGGGCCCTGTTCAAAAGGTTTTGTATGCCGGTTAGTACACGTAGTTCAATGCCGTTACGTCGTTCGTGTTGAACGGACGGTTAGCACCGCTGCCGATGCAAGCCAGCATCCACGAAGACGAGTCGCCGTTGTAAGCCGAAGGCGTGCCGGGAATGTAAATGGCACCCACCGTGCTTGCACCTTCGTTGGTGAAAGCACCGCCGCAGCTGTAAGCGCGGTTGGCGTAGTCGGTGTGGCGGAAACCGATGCAGTGACCGAGTTCGTGAGCCAGGATAGTAGCAATGTACGTGCTGGCGTTAGCCGTGCCAATGGCGCCTACGTTAACCTGTACGCGGTTGTAGGGGTTGCCACCCGAGGGGAAACCAGCCGAGGCCAAGTAGCCCGAGCCCGAAGGAGCAGCGGTAAACAACACGTTGTAACCCGACGACACACGCTGGAAGCGCAGACGCAGGTTTTGAGCGTTGAAACGACGAACCACTTCGTCAACGGCCGTTACGTAGGCTGAAGGCAAAGAACTCGACACGGCCACGTAAATTGTACGCGTGGTGTTAGCCGTAACTAGGTTGGTGGTACGGTAGTGCTCCTCGTCGCCTACGCGCATTAATTGGTAATCCAGGTTGCCTTTCAGGTCGCTGTCGGACAAGATGATGTCACCTTCAACCAACACGCCGCCTTCTACAGCCTTCGCGTCATGAGTGCTGAAACCTAATTTCTGGATCTGGCTGATAGTTTCCTGTGAAAGTTGGTCTTTGGCAAGAACCTCCTCCTTCTTAGAGCACGAGGATAGGGCCATTACCGAGCAAGCGGCAATCGACAGAGCGGGTAAGAGTTTTTTGAAATTCATAAAGTGTTTGGTTGGGGTTTTGGTGGTTAGGTTGGAAAACGCTCAAAAAGTCGGGAGAAAAATTAACAAAGTCAACATTATTTTTACGAAACATTATAAATGTTGCAACAGTATGCGTGTGCGGCGCGCATGTGACTTATAGGTCAGGGTATGATTTTACTTGGTTTTGGAGCCCTGTTCATCTTTTTGCACTAAAGCATCAAGGCCCGACGCTATTAAAAGCAAGTAACCGTTGTGCACCTTGGAGCTTAGCAGGATAGTAGAAGTAATACGGTATGCCAAGTCTATCCGTAAACCAGGCCTATGGCAAGCTCAGCCGTAACAATAATGGCATCTTTTGCCACAGCCGGGCACTACCAGCCTGCCACGCGGGTTTTGCTATCTTTGTTTGGAACCGTTTTTTCCGTCGGCCCCGTATTGGGAGCCGCTTACATATAGATCTTTATTCCGTGGCTTGCACTTCATGTTCCAGCGGGGGCGGATGCTCAACGTCTGGCTGTGGCTCCAAAGGGGGCTGTTCATCAGGAGGCTGTAACCGCCTGAATGTATTCGACTGGCTGCAGGACCTCGACCTGCCCGTCGATTTTAAGGAATTCGACCTCGTAGAGCTCCGCTTTAAAGGTGGACGCAAAGAGTTCTTTCGCAATACCCACCGCATTGCGCTGGTTACCGGCGACGCCGTGGTGGTTGATACGGGCGGCAACGGCTGGCATATCGGCCATGTGTCGCTGAAAGGTGAATTGGTGCGCCTCCAAATGCGCAAGAAAAAGGTGCCCGTCGACCACAAGGACATTCGCAACATTTTGCGCGTGGCCACGGCCGACGACATCGAGCGGTTTGAGGCGGCCCAGAACCTAG
Source organism: Hymenobacter koreensis (assembly GCF_039541855.1). Lineage (NCBI taxonomy): Bacteria > Pseudomonadati > Bacteroidota > Cytophagia > Cytophagales > Hymenobacteraceae > Hymenobacter > Hymenobacter koreensis. Next base: position 531,332 of record NZ_BAABHA010000002.1, on the reverse strand, counting down.
AGCTGGGCACCATGTTCAAGGCCCGTTCCTTGGTGGAAGAGCTGCGCCTGAAAATGAAGCTCTCCGACGTGGAGTACCAGGCCGACCGCACCCGCGCCACGTTCTTTTATTCCGCCGAAGACCGCGTTGATTTCCGAGACCTGATCAAGCGCCTCGCCGACGAGTTTCGGGTGCGCGTAGAAATGCGTCAGATTTCGCTGCGTCACGAAGCTGGCCGCCTCGGCGGTATCGGTTCGTGCGGGCGGGAGCTGTGCTGCTCTACGTGGCTCACCGAGTTCAAGAGCGTGAGTACTACCGCGGCCCGTTATCAGAACCTGAGCCTGAACCCGGCCAAACTTTCGGGCCAGTGCGGGCGCTTGAAATGCTGCCTGAACTACGAGCTGGATACCTACCTCGACGCCCTGAAGGATATTCCGCAGGTGGCGCGCCCGCTGCAAACAGCCCAGGGCGAAGCTTTTCTGCAGAAGACCGACATCTTCAAAAAGCGCATGTGGTTTGCGTACCGCGGCGACAACAACTGGCACATGCTGAGTGCCGAGCGCGTACGTGAAATTCAGGCCCTGAACAAAGCCGGCGAAAAGCCCGATACGCTGATTCTGCCGATAGTTGAGGTAGCGCCCGCGCCCAGCGTGCAAGACCACGTGGAGGGTTCATTGGACCGCCTCGACGATAAGATCAAAGGTGCCAAGCGAGCCAAACGCAAAAAGAAGCCGACCACCAGCGCTGCTCCTACTACCGTACAGCCCAAGCCCACGGCTACGGTTCCGAAGTCGGCGCCTTCGCCCAAGCCGGAGCCCAAGCCCCGCGCCGAGCCCACGGGAGTAGCCACGCCCACTAACGGCGAAGCCCGGCCCCCCAAGCCCGGTCGTTCGGGCAGCCGCCGGAGCGGGCGCAGTGCCGGCAGCAGCGACGCGCCTCGCCCCGAACGCCCTACGCCGCGCTTCGACCCACGCTTCCGTAACGCCGCGCCACCTGCCGAGGGCGGTAGTGGCCCGGCGCCTGGCAACGGTTCGGCCGATGGCAGCGCTGAGCGGACGGCCCGTGGTGGCCGCTCGCGCCGCGGCGGACGCCGTGGCGGCGCGGCCGAAGGCGGCTCTCCCACTCCACCTCCGGCTGGTTCCTAGCATGATGCACACATTTGCTTTTCGCCGCCTGTTGTGGGCGCTGCTGTTGTTGCCGCTCGTTGCCTGCGACCCTAACCGGATTTACGAAACCAATATCGACTTGCCCGACTACGCGTGGTCGGTGCAGAACAAGCCGGTGTTCGAGTTTGAGATTCAGGATACCACGCAGCTCTACGACGTGTATTTCAACGTGCGTAATGCCTCGGCCTACGGGTATTATAACCTGTACATGCGGCACACGCTCTCCGGACCCGATGGCTTGCCCGTGTCGCAGCTGCTGCACCACATGATTCTGATGGACCCCAAAACGGGCGAGCCGCGGGGCAAGGGCACCGGCGACATTTTTGACCATCAGTTTCTGGCCTTGCCCAAACAACGTTTTGATCAGGCTGGTACTTACAAAATCGTGCTCGAACAGTACATGCGCCAAGATGTACTGCCGGGCATTATGGCTGTAGGTGTACGCGTGGCTACCGTCGACGGAAAAAACGCCGACGCGCAATAAATCGGCATTTTTTACAAACAAAACGGGCCACTTCCAGTGCGGAAGTGGCCCGTTTTGTTTGCCTCCTAAGAGACGTTTATCGGGATGTTTAAGTCCGTGGAAACGAGGCGGAATGCAAGGCAAAAGATGGGACAAAACAAGGCAAAACCTGAACTCCGCAACAGCCACAGCGTATAGAGTAAGCACTTTTTGTTTCCCCATCTTCTAACCAAAACACTCTAATCATGGCTGACAACACAAAAAATCAGAACGACGCCAAGAACCAGAATACGGGTTCGATGCAGTCGGGTAATTCGGCTTCCGGCAGCATGTCGGGCGGAATGAATTCCGGCACCAATCAGTCTGGTTCCACCTCGGGCCTGACCAGCGGCAGCACCGATAGTGGCCGTTCGTCAGGCTCGAGTGTTTCCAGCCAGTCCCTGGCCGATTCTGCAACCAGCATGGGCCAAGGCGCAGTGTCGGGAAGCGGCAGCAAAACCAGCTCTACTTCCAGCAAATCGGGCAGTTCGGCTTCGGGCAGCAAGTCCGGTGGCTCTAGCAGCAAATCGGCAGGCAGCAAGTCGTCGGGTAGCATGGGTGCTACCGGCAGCACCACCTCGTCGGCTACGGGCAAGAAGTCGGGCGGCAGCGCGAAAGGCGCTTCCACGTCGTCGAGCAGCAGCCGTAGCTCCAAAAACCAAGATCAGGACATGCAGTCGTCCCAGTCGACTTCGGGCGGCCAGCAAGGCGGCCAGGGCAACTACGGCGGCAACTTCGGCAATAGCATGGAAGGAAGCCACAACGACCGCAACCGCGACGAGAACATGTACAGCGGCGCCAGCCGCGGCGAATACGGCAGCCAGGGTGGCTACGGCAACACCCAGGGCGGCTACGGCAACCAGAACCGCGACTTCGACACCCGCTCGCGCGGTGGTGGCTACGGCCAAGACGAATACAACCGCGGCAGCCAGGGCAACTCGTACGGCCAGTACAACGGCCGCGACGAAAACTCGGGCGGCGGCACCAGCTACAACTCGCAAGGCGGCTATAGCGGCGACTACGGTCGCAACTCGCAAGGCATGAGCAACCAAGGCTCTATGGGCAGCGGTTACGGCCAGCGCGATTCGTACGGCTACCAGGAGCGCGGTTACGGCAACCAAGGCGGCATGAGCAACCAAGGTGGCCAGGGCAACCAGGGCCGCCAGCAATCGGGCATGGGCCGCAGCGACTACGGCAACAACATGAACGACAACGGCTCCCAGTACGGCCGCAGCCAAGGATACAGCGAAGACTACGGCCGTTCATCTATGGGTGGTGGCATGAGCAACCGCGGTGGCCAAGGCATGCGTGGCGGTTACGGCCAAGACGATGACAACCAATACGGCAGCCGCAACCAGCGTGAAGACAATCGTTCCTCGCGTGGTGGCTACGACAATCAGGGCTCGGGCCGCGGCCAGTCAATGGGCGGCGGTTACCAGGGCACTTACGGCTCGCAAGGCGGCGACTATAGCGGCCGTAATTACGGCGGCAACTCGCAGCAAGGCGGCGACGAGTACGGCCGTGGTAATCGCGGCATGAGCGGCGGCAACATGGGCGGCGGCTACGGCGGCGGTTACAACGACGACCGTTATGGCTCGGGCCGTTCGGGCTCGTCGTACGGCTCGCAGCAGGAGAATTACGGTTCGCGCAGCGGTTACAACGAAGGCCGCGGCGGTTACGGCGGCAACTCCAGTGAAGGCTACGGCTCGCGCGGTGGTTCGTACAACGACGAGTACGATTCCTCGAGCCGCAACTCGCGTATGGGTTCGGCCTCGCGCGGTGATTATGACTCGCAGGACCGCAACCGTAATTACGGCCAAGGTAACCGCAGCAACTTCCGCAACGAATCGAACGACGATTCCGACTACGGCTCCATGCCGCGTCGCAACAGCGGCCGCGACAACGACGACCGTTACTAACACCTCTGTTAGGCAATAAGTAAAAAGGCTTTCCGCACTGCGGGAAGCCTTTTTTTGTAAAGCGAATAAGCTGGATTATGAAGCTGTAGTCAGGTTAGCAGACCTGGGTGCTAGGCAGGCACGAAAGCCTGGCGGTTGTCGCGGGCAAATTCCGCGATGGTGCGCGCCGGCCGGCCGGCCAGTTGCTCCACATCAGACGTTACAGTAGCCGAATAACCGGCTTTGCCTACGGCGTTCAATTCTATCATGGCATCTGTCATCCACTGCGGCGCACCTTGCATAGCTTGGCGGGCGGCTTCTTCGGGCAAGTCAATGTAGCGCACTTCGCGCCCGACCGCTTGCCCAATGGCCTGGGCTACTTCGTGGCCCGATAGCGCCTGCGGTCCGGTAAGCGCGTACGCCTGCCCGTGGTGCCGGGCCGGGTCGTCGGTGAGAATAGCGGCGGCTACCGCGGCAATGTCCTGCACATCGATGTAGCTGATGCGGCCTTCGCCTAGCGGCATATGTATGGCTCCGTGCTGTTGAATGCCTTCAGCCTGATAAGTAGCGAAGTTCTGCATGAAGCTGCCGGGGCGTAGAATCACGTACGATAACCCGCTTAGCTCCAGGTACCGCTCAATTTCGCGGTGCCAGCGGCCCAGCTGAATGCCGGGCTCGGCATCGGCACCCAAGGCCGAGAGGCGCACCACCTGCTTCACGCCGGCTGCTTTGGCTGCGTCAATTAATTGGCGCGCTAACTCCACTTGGTTCAGCGTGAAAGGAGTAAGCAGGAAAACTCGATCGACGCCGGTAAAGGCCGGCGTAAGTGTTTCGGGCCGCTCGAAGTCGATTTCTACCAGCTGCACCTCGGGGTTGATGTGCTTAAGCCGGTCGCCTTTGATGATGGAGTGGACGCCCGCGCGCACGGTGGCGCCGCGGTTAGTTAGGGCCCGTACTACTTCCGAGCCCACCGTGCCGGTGGCGCCCGTTACCAGAATAATTTCAGTGTTCATGGCGGTTTAGCTAGAAAAGAATTGCCAAAACAGCCGGCCTTTAAACCGGCCCGAGAAAAGGAAAAGCCTGCGAAAAAATTGCTTAGCCCGCTGGAAAGTAGCCGCTGTTACTGCTTTAAGTTAGCCCGAAACAGCCGGCCTTTTTCGTTGCTGAGCACGAAGTCGCGGTCGTTTACAAACACGAGCGCCTCGGCCTGGCCGCTGGTGGGAACGGGCAAACAGCTCTTCGCCCCGCTGAAAAGTTTTTGGCCGGGCTGGGGCTGAATCAGGTACACGTGGCCGTAACCCAGTAAAGCAACCGTGCGTCCATCGGGGCTGATATCGGCGGCCGTAATCCAGGTATTCACACGGATGCTATCGACCAGCCGGGCAACGTGCGTACCGGGACGGGCGGGCAAGTGGTACTCTTTTACCCAGTTGCCCTTGCCGCGGTTTTTCGTGAACAGGTACAGGCTATCGTCGCGGAAGAAGAAGGCCTCGCAGTCGAAGTTGCGGTTGGGTTTCTTGGGCGGAAACCTGCGCTGATCGGGGTAGCTGAAGGAAATGGTATCTACCTGGGTAAACTGCGGGCCGCTGAGGCGGTAAATGCACAGGTCGCGGCGCTTGTTGGCATTGTTGCCAAAGTCGCCGATGTACAAGTGGCCGCGCTTACGGTCCTGGGCCAAGTCCTCCCAGTCGATGTTGTGGGCGCCGCGTACCGGCAGGGTGCGTAGCCGGTCACCCTGCGGGGTCACCAAGTACAGGTTACTGGTGTTGCCGCCGTCGCCGTGGGTCCATAAGTCGCCTTCGGGATTAGCCAGGGCAAGGCCGGAGCTTTCCACTACTTCGTCGCGTTGCAAGCGCCCTACCTGCTTGATTTCATACGCCTGCGAAACGCGGTCGAAATTGCCACGCTCGTCGTTGGGGGCACAGCCACACAGCACCGACTGCAGGAAGATGAAAATGGGAACAAGCTTGTCGCGAAGGACGAAAAGCATAGGGCAAGGGATAAGGTGAACGAAATCGACGAGACTATATAGCCCGTCTGGAATGCGCTTACGCAGGGCCGCGCCGCTTGGCTGCCCATTGCCGCTTGTTCCCTTAAAGAAACACGCTGCCAGGGCCACGTTTTACCTCAAATGCTGGGCGTTGACTTTGTGCGCGAGGCCTTAAAAGCGCAGGTAGGGCAGCAGCTTTTGGTAGGTTTCGTCGTCGAGCAGGCGAATCTGGCGTAAATCGGCAGCTTGTTTGAACGGGCCGTGCTGGGCCCGGTACGCCACGATAATGCGGGCTAACCGCTTGCCCACGTACGGGTGCGGGTACAAATCCTCGAACGTACCGCCGTTAATGTTCAGCGGTGCGGGCTCAAAACCGGCCCGTACAAACGTGTACTTGCGCAGGCTGTCCACGAGGTCGGGCGCGTCGCGCAGGCTGTAAATTTCGCCGGTTTGGTTTACCGCTAAAAAGCCGCCCAGACGTTCGCGGTGCTCTATTACCCGAGCTGCCATGCGCCGCCCAATACCGCGGATCTGCATGAGTTGGGTGGTGTCGGCTGTATTCAGATCAAAAGCGGCCAGATTTTTAGGCTTGCGCGGAAACCTGGAAGAGGCAAACCGCGCCGAGTCGGAGCCGCGCGCGGGGTAGCGGCTGGCGTAGGTTTTGGCGGTGCGTGGGGGAAGCTGATCGGGTAGTTGGATGTACGGGGCGAGGCGGGCGTAATGCTCCTCGAACCCGTAGGCTTTGCGCAGTTGTTCTTTCGCCTTGAAACCACCGATGGCCGACCCGTAGCGCACTAGACGCTGGGCTAAGTAATGGGGCAAGCCACGGGCCTGCCAGCCGGTTTCATCCAGCGTGTTCGGGTCGAAGGGAGAAAGTGCTACTTGTTCTACCGCAGCGTAGCGCGGCCGCTTCGGAAAACGGGAGCTAGGGAAGCGGGAAGCAGTAGTTGGGCGCTGCGCGGCCAACTCAGCCGCTACGGCATCGAGTTGGCGCCGGTCGGCAGCGGGGGCGTAGCGGGGCAGGGCCGGGCGCAAATACAGAGGCGCGGCCAGCAGTGCCAGTAACAACAGGAGCAATACCGCGAAACCGTTGGTTTCGGCGCGGGAAAAGCCAAAATGCCTACGCACTAAGCGGCGGAGCGGCGTAAGTAAAGACATTAGGGTAACAACAAAGCGTGCTGATAAATCAACTGTAAATACCTGGCGGGCAGAATTCGCCTGCACACCCAAGCCGGGCGGGCTGTAAATAAGCGAATCGAATAGATACTTTGCTATGCTAACCGCCAGTGCGGGCTGAAAACGGCACCGTCACCCGTCGGACTAAGGCCGAATAACGGGCAGCTGGTAAACGGCTACCCCCTCGGGCAGAAAACAGTAAGCGAACTGCTCGCCCACCAGCACCTGGCTCACCACGGCGTCGGGGGGCGTTGGCAACGGCTGGGTGCGTTCCTTGAGCTGATACAGGTGGAAGAAGTGCAGCTGGTTATCCTTCAGGAAGTACAGCTCGTCGCCGCGAAAGCCGAGAGCGTTCAAGCCCTGAAAAGGCAGGCGCTTGCGGAAGTTTCCTAGGTTGTCGAACACCCAAACGTCGGAGTTGTGGTCGACGAGGTAAAGGTTGTTCTGGTACTCTCGCAGAAAGCGGAAATCGGGCTTGTTGCGGCCCAGCAGCAAATCCAGCGGGGTGTTAATGCTGAAGCGTTGCTGCGGCGGATTGTACTGGGAAAGGCGCAGGTCGCTTTCGTTGAGCAGCCATAGGTTCTCGTCGGGGGCCAGCGTGGCAGTGCGGATCTGGCCGTCGGAGAGGGTAGAGAGGCGGGTACTGGAAATGGGCGCCAGAAAACGGTCGAGGAACAGCAGCTCCTGCCGGTCGTCATAAAACACCATGATTTTAGTGGTGTTCCAGGCCTCTACCTGCGCCGTGTGTCCCGGCAGCGGCGGCGAGTACACGGCCAGCGGCTGGCCGTCGGCGGTAAACTGCCGCAGGTTGTTTTTGGCGTCGGTTACGTAGAGGTTGCCGCGCCGGTCGAGCGACGCCGGTCCAGGCTTGGCCAACGCAATGGTGCGCACCAATTTCCAGGCATGGGGGGCAGCGGGCGTGGCGGTAACGGTTTCGGCGGGCCGGGCCGTGGCCTGGGCCGGCGGACGTACGGCAGCCGGCGCCGAAGGCGGCGTGGTGGCCGTTTGGGCCCAAGCACCCGCCGTAACGAGCAGCAACGGCAGCATCCAAACCGCGCGGCGCGGTTTACCCTTTAAAATGTTCCAGGCTGAGCTGCTGTCCGTCATACACCGCGTAGGTACAATAATTGACCCATTCGCCCAAGTTTACGTAACGGCTGCCGGCGCCCACTTCCACGTCCAGCGGCAAGTGGCGGTGCCCGAAAACATAGTAGTCGTGGTGAATGCGCTTTTCCAGCTCGCGGCAATACACCAGCAGCCACTCGTCGTCGCCGAAATATTGGTCGTCTTTGCCGGTGTTGCTGATGCGGCTGCGCTGGCTCCAGGCGTTGGCAATGCCAATGCCGAAGTTAGGGTGCAGGCGCGCAAACAGCCACTGGGCCACCGGCGAGGCAAACACCCGCTTCAACACTTTGTACGTGTAGTCCTTCGGGCCGAGGCCGTCGCCGTGGCCCATGTGGAAGCGGTGCGGCCCGATGTTCAGGCTAACCGGGTGGCGCAATACCGGAATGCCCAGCTCCTCGGTGAAGTAGCCGAACATCCACATGTCGTGGTTGCCGGTGAAAAAGGTAATGGGAATGCCACGGTCGGTGAGTTCGGCCAGCTTGCCTTGCAGGCGAATAAAGCCGCGCGGAATGGCATGGCGGTACTCAAACCAAAAGTCGAAAATGTCGCCGACGAGGTAAATGGCTGCGGCATCCTGCGCGGCCATATCCAGCCAGCGCACAATGCGCCGTTCCCGCTCCTTGGAGGCTGCCGCCGAGGGCGCACCCAAGTGAAAATCGGACGCGAAGTACACCCGTTGGCCCGGCCCGAGTGGCACATCGGGGAGGGTGGGCAGCAGCTTAGGCGCCGAGGTCATCGAGCAGGAATAGGGTAATACTGCGCGGGCCGTGGGCGCCCAATACCAGTGTTTTCTCGATGTCGGCGGTGCGGCTGGGGCCGGTGGCCAACGACAACATGGACGGTAGTTTGTCGGCGCCGTACTGGTCCTCCATTTGTTTCAAGGCGTCGCCAATGTCAGCTACAATTTGGGAAGCGCGGGCCAGCACCAGTTGCTGATCGGGGTAAATGCTCAGGCGCCGGCCGCTGGCCGTGGCCGAGCTAATCAGCACCGAGCCGGTGCGCGCTACCAAGGCCTCGCAGGTGGTCAGGCCCGCGTCGGCGTGGGCAATGAACTCGGTTTCGTCGCCGGTAAATACGATGCCGGCCGTGTGCAGCAGCTTCTTTAGCTCCGGCTCCCACACAAACAGGTGTTCGATGTTGCGCTCCTTCTTGAGGGCGAAAAGCTGATCGAAAAAGTCATTCTCCGAAGCGCAGTAAATGAACGTACCGCCCACGCGCACAAAGCTCTCGGCAAACACCACCGTCAAATCATCGGCGGGCGCGTGGAAAAGCGGGGCCGTGAAATTGGGCGTGGCGGGCCGGTGCGGGCTGGGCTGCTGCAGGGCCTCGCGGATGCGGCGCAGCACAATGTCGCGGGACGTTTCGGAGGACATAAGTGCAAAGCTACGCAGGTTAGGCGCAAGTGATAATAGCAACACCTTACCTTTAAGTGCCTTTCATCACGCATCGGTTATGACACGCCCACGTCGTTCCTGGCCTTTTGGCCGGCGTCAAACCTTAGCTGACCAGTATGCACGCCGGCAGATCAGCTATGACCAATACAGAGCTCTGCTGCGGCAACGTTTGCTGAAGAGGGTAGAATACGACATCAGCCGCGGAAATACCGAACGAGCAATTAGCCGACTTGAAAGCAGCATGAGTTGGTTTAATACCGTGACGCGGCGCCGGTTGGCCACTTTGTATATGGAAACAGGACAGCTAGTCAGGGCTGGTAAATACTGGTACTTACTAGAGCACTTAACCGAAGCCGAGCAGGCAGCGGTGGCGGCCTTCACCCAATCGGTAGGCAATTGCCCGCTAGGTGTTTGTCGGAAACTGACGCCGCAGCAGTTTTTTAGCTACCACACGCTCGATTACTACGCCATACAACAGTACGCCAACCTAATCGACCGAATCGGAGCCCGATTTGGGCATGTGCCGAACTTCCTGACGGCTTTTAAGAGCCAGCTCGACAAATTTGGGTTAAAGCCTCCCGGCGATACATGAGCGAAGGGCACCCAATGCCAAAAAAAAGCGCTGCTTCAGCGGGCAGAATGACTTCTGTGTATTAAAGGGGGGTATTACTTGCCCAGCACCTTAAACTCCGTCCGGCGGTTCAGCTGCCGGCCTTCTTTGGTGCTGTTGCTCGACACCGGCTGCGTGTCGCCATATCCCGCCGAAGTCAGCCGCGAGGCCGCTACGCCTTTGCCAGTGAGGTAGTCCACCACGGCCTTGGCGCGGCGCTGCGAAAGGTCTTTGTTGTAGGCGTGGCACTTGTTGCGGCGGGTCTTGGGAGGAGTGACTGACTCGGCGTTGCCTTGCCCAATGGCCTGCAACACGGCGATAGTGTCGGGCTTTGTCGGCGACCACGGCTCCGGGAGGATGCTGCAACGCGGGTAGATGGGTACAATTGGCCCAGCGGGCCGGCCGGTGGCATCAGTAAGTGCAGGCAGTTGCCCAGTGCGTCGACAACGGCGTGTAACTTAGTGAAAAACCCGCCCCGGATGCGGCTCAAGCCTTCAGCCGCATCCGTACTTTTTTGTCAGGCGTCTGCTTTGTGGGCCTTGACTCCAGTCGAATTTACCAGTACCCAAGTATAGTCGGGCTCCTGCACAAACTGAAGCATTGCTTTCCGCACCAAGGTCTTTGCCCAGCGGCGAAAGCGCCGGGCCACCGTATTCCAAGGGCTGAACCGATCGAGCAGGTCGCGCACCACGGAATGCCGGTTCGCAAGCGGTAAAGCTCCGCGTTGGCAAACAAGTGGTTGTCGCGTCTTCGACTCAGGCGCCCTAGCGCGTGAGGTTAGACAGGTTTACATTCGTTTTGACTTAATTCGTGGGGCGGTGCATTCGCCGAAACTACCGCTGTCCATACTCTCTTGAAAGGACTGCAACAGTGATAGGTGTCGATATCCCGTTAGGCCAAAGCCAAGGCCTTAGGTGATGGCTAGAGTAGCCAGCAGCAAGCCGTGAAGCAGCGGGTACCAAAATGGTCAAGAGCAGACAACGGTACCTAGATGGCGTCCAGCCCCGGTAGGCCGAGCAGAACAGCGGCGCTCCTCGCCACGGTTTTGACACCGGCGACATCCGGGCCGGTGATGGTCAGATGGCCCATCTTGCGCCCTACGCGTGCGTCCAACTTGCCGTACAGGTGCAGGTGGGTTCCTGGCAAACTCAGCACGGCGGGCCAGTCCGGCTCACGCCGACCGCCGCTGGCATCAAACCACACCTCGCCCAGCAGGTTGAGCATGATGGCTGGGGAATGCTGGCGCGGCTTCGGCAAGGGCAAGCCCGCCATGGCGTGGACTTGCAGGTCAAACTGCGACGCGTCGCAGGCGTCCAAGGTGTAGTGGCCGCTGTTGTGTGGGCGCGGGGCCATTTCGTTGACCACTAGGCCACCGGACTCGCTGCCGTCGTCCACCACAAAAAACTCGACGCACAGCACCCCAACGTAGCCGAGATGCTGCGCGATGGAAACGGCCGCGTCGCGGGCCCTGGTGGCTAGGGCGGGCGGCATATTTCCCTCGTGCGCGTGGGTCACGGCCAAAATGCCATCAACGTGCACGTTACGCTGCGGAGCAAAGCTGACGACTTGCCCATCCCAGCCGCGCGCTACCAGCACCGAACACTCGGCGGTGAGCGGCAGCATCTTTTCCAGCACGCAGGCAACGCCGCCCAACTCCGCCCAGGCAGCGGCCAGTTCAACGGTAGTTCTGACGCGCACCTGCCCCTTGCCGTCGTAGCCCATGCGCGCGGTTTTCAGGATGCCGGGCAGCAAATCAGCCCGCTCGACCTGGACGGCCCGCAGCTGATCCGGCGTTTCAATCACCGCATAGGGCGCGCAGCTCACCCCCGACACGTCGGCGCAAACCGTGAAGTGGGCTTTTTCCTCGATGCGGTTTTGCGCAATGCCCACCACGGCCGCGCTCGGCGCCACGGGCCGGGCCAGGGCCAGCGTTTGCAGGGTCTGGGCCGGCACATTTTCAAACTCAGTGGTGATGGCCTGGCACCGCTGAGCCAGTTGGGCCAGTCCGGCCGGGTCGTCGTAGCCGGACTGGATGTGGTGGTGACTTACCAGTCCGGCCGGGCTTTGCGCGTCGGGCTCCAGCACGGCAGTAAAGTACCCCAGGCGCTGGGCGGCATGCACAAACATCCGGCCCAGTTGGCCGCCTCCCAACACCCCCAGGGTGGCCCGCTGGCCTGCGGCGTCCACACTGCCTGGGTAAATCGGGCTCATAGCTTCAGCGTGAATTCTGTTGTTCATACCGGCAGCGTCATGGCGCGAGCGGCTTCGGTTTGTTCTGCGCGAAACGCCTGCAGCTTGGTCGCCAGACCCGGGTCGTGCAGGGCCAGCATGCTGACCGCGAACAGCGCGGCATTGGCTGCTCCGGCATCGCCGATAGCAAACGTGGCCACGGGTACCCCTTTGGGCATTTGTACGATGCTGTGCAGCGAGTCCACCCCCTGCAAATGGCGACTGGCCACCGGCACCCCCAACACGGGCACCGTGGTTTTGGCGGCCATCATGCCCGGCAAGTGAGCGGCGCCCCCCGCCCCGGCAATGATGGCCTGCATGCCGCGCGGGCCGGCTTGTTCGGCGTACGCAAACAAGTCGTCGGGCATGCGGTGGGCCGATACCACGCGCGCTTCGTGGGCCACGCCAAAGTGCATGAGGATCAGCACGGCATGCTGCATGGTGTTCCAGTCGCTGCTGGAACCCATGACTACGCCGACCAGTGGCTTAAGCGGAGCAGCGCTTACGTTGTCGGAGGTCAAAAGGGTACTCATGTCAAGTAAGCTTTATAGAACGTCATGCTTGGCTACGCCGGCCTTCGGTTCGCGGCGTGCTGTATGATCATCTTCTTATTTTTCGGACAGCTCAACTAGCTGTTCGCGCTCCAGCAGGAGTTCCGTGCCCAAAATCACCAAGTCTACCCGGCCTTTCAGCGTCTGATCGATGAAGGGCGTGTTCTGGGATTTGGATTTCATGAACTCCTTCGTGAAGGTGGTTTCCGCTTCGGTATCAAATAAGACGCAATCGGCTGTTTGACCGACTTCGATAGTGGGTACCGGCAGGCCCATCAGGCGGCGGGGCTCGGCCGAATAGCGCTTCACCACCAGGTCCCACCCGAATTTTCCGGTTCTGACGAAGAAGTGATAGAGCGACACCAAGGCCGTATCCAGGCCGGTGATGCCATTGGGCGCGCTAATGAAATCCTGGGCTTTTTCGAATGGGGTGTGCGGCGCGTGGTCGGTGGCAATGAGGTCGAAGACGCCTTCTTTGAGCCCTTCGAGCAGCGCATCACAATCGGCCTGCGTGCGCAGCGGCGGGTTCATCTTGTAGTTCGTATCGTAGTCGCCGATGTGCTCGTCGGTGAACAACAGGTGGTGCGGGGCTACTTCCGCCGTCACCTTCACATCGCCGCGGGATTTCCACCAGCGGATGGTTTCCATGCCGAGCTTGCTGGACACATGCTGGATGTGAATGTGCGCGCCCGCCGCCCGGGCCAGACGAATGTCGCGGTCGATGATAATTTCCTCCGCGCAGGCCGGCGAACCTTTAATGCCGAGCCGGTAACTCATCACCCCTTCGTTCAGGGCGCGCAGCCCGGCCAGTTCCGGTACCTCGCAATGGCTGGCGAAAAACATCCCAAACTCGGTGGCGTACTGCATCGCCCGCAGCAGCACCGCCGGGTCGCTGGTGGTGTCCCCGTCGTCGGTGAGCATTTTCACCCCAAGCGCACGCATGCCCTCGATTTCGGCCAGTTCCTTGCCCTCGCGGTTCTTGGTAACGCAGCCAGAGGTATACACCGGAATGCGGGACCGGTGTCTGGCATTTTCCAGCACGGTGTCTACCGCGGTTGCCGAGTCAAGGGCCGGGCGGGTATTGGGCATCATGACCACGCCGGTCACGCCGCCGTTGATGGCCGCTTCGCTGCCCGTGGTGATGGTTTCCTTGTTCTCGAAGCCAGGGGCGCGGAAATGGACGTGGGCATCAAACATGGCCGGCATAAGAACCCGGCCACGTGCGTCGATGACCCGGGCGCCCTCGGGAATGGCCAGGCTGCTGCCGATGTGCTGAATTTTTCCTTCGACAATCAGAACATCACTCTCGAGAAGCACAGGTGAATTTTCGGAGGCGATGCGGGCGTTTTGTAGGAGGAGCATGGATTGATGAGTGCTGTAAACCGGCAAGGAATTGTGGGTGTTCTGACTGTTAAAGATGAAAACATACGGGCGGAACCAGCCGCCGCGTCTGGCGTTCAGGGCATAGTTACCGTCGAGCTGGTTCGCTGCTGTGCAGCATACGCTTCCTGCCGTGGGAACTCCCCACCCGGCGTGAGCCAGTCGAGCACGGCCATGCGAACGGAAATTCCGTTTTCGACCTGATTGGTAATAAGGCTGCGCTCATAGTCCATAACGGCGTCGCAGAGTTCGACCCCCCGGTTTACGGGGCCGGGGTGCATGATGTAAAGGCCCCGGTCGCTGATTTCCGCCAGCCGGGTGTTGGTGATGCCGTAAACTCGGTGGTATTCCCGGACGCTGGGGAAAAACTGCACGTCCTGGCGCTCCATCTGCACGCGGAGCAGGTACACCACATCGGGCGCCCAGGCCATGGCCGCCTCGTAGTCGGTGAAGCGAGGGATGCTGGCCGGAACATACCTGGGCACCAGGGAGCCTGGGCCCAGGTAAGCCACCTCAATGCCCAGCTTTTGCAGCAGGGTGCTGGTGGAACGCGCGACGCGGGAGTGTAGAATGTCCCCGATGATGAGGACTTTTTTGCCTCGGGGGTCGGGAAATTTTTCCTTGATGGTGAAGGCGTCCAACAAGGCCTGGGTGGGGTGCTCGTGTGCCCCGTCGCCGGCATTGATAACTGCCGCCGTGGTTTGGCGGGCAATCATGCCGGGCAGCCCGGAGTGCCCGTGGCGGACGACGATGTAGTCGGTGCGCATGGCCTGGAGCGTCTCAATTGTTTCGCGCACCGACTCCCCCTTAGTGATGGAGGAATGGTCGATGTTGAAATTCGTGACCTCCGCCGAGAGGCGTTTGGCGGCCACCTCGAAGGAGGAGTGCGTCCGGGTGCTGGCCTCGTAGAACAGCATGAGCACGGACTTGCCCTCGAGGGCGGGGATTTTCTTCACCGAGCGGGTGAACAGTTTTTTAAAGGACGTGGATTGGTCGAGCAGGAATTCGATTTCCTCACGGTGTAGGGATGCGATGTCGAGCAGGTCTTTACGTGCCATACCGGAGTTGGAAAAGTAAGTACATGGTCAGTAGTGAGGAACGTGTAAGGCTACCTGGTTTCGATGCGCTTACACCCCATTTGAGTTATGCAGTAAGGATGGGCCGCAGGGCAGCAGCCCACGAAGGCAACGGACATAAAAAAACCGTTTCGGAATCCGAAACGGTGGCGGGGCAATACCTAGAAAAAACAACGGAAATAACGGCGGCAATATCGGGAGAACCAATGGGGGCGAAGACCTTCCGGTCTACTCGCGGTTCCCTGCCGAGCAGTATCCCACGCTTCATCAACATGTTTTTTGGTTGAAGCATGATGCAAAACTAAGGCATTGTTGGGCTCGGCAATACATCGGTAATGCTGATTTTTTTTTCGCACCGCTTTCCGCAAATTTTATTTTCGACCTAACTGGCTAGACGAAGCACTTTTTGTTCTTTGTTCGCCATCAGAAAAAAATCCGGGTCGCATAACCAATTGCTTGGCAAGCACACAGCAGCGTAACTTTAGCTCTTTATGCCGCAACCTAAGCTGTCAGACCGCCGCTTTCCGGCGGTAAGCAGCCTATGATTACTCGGCGGTTCATGGGCTACTTCGATTACAGCTGGCCCAATTGGTACGGGGGTAGTCTGGTTTGGCTGGACAGTTCAGGGGGGTGTTTTTTCTACGTCACCCGCCTGAACTTTAGGAGTGACTTGTCCCCGACGTCGAGGTTACCCGCCATTGCAGCACAGCTACCCCGGCTGTACCAGCCGTGCCACCTCCGCTGCCGGGGCAATGGTGGCCACCGCGCCAGCATTGAAGTGCAGAAAATCGGCCTCGACACCATCGGAAAAGATGACGCCGCCAGCGGGCATCAGCGACTCCAGTTGCAGGGGCCGGCCGGTGTGCAGGCGGCCGGCCACCAGCCCGCACTGGGTGCGCTGGCTCAGGAACGGCTCGCGTACTACGAACAGCAGTTCCTGCCCCTTCGGCCGGGGAAACGTCCCGGTACGGGCACCGCTGCCGGCAAAGTCTTCCAGCGCGGCCCTCATGTTGAACACCGAGCTCAGCCAGCCCGTGCTGCCCGCCGGCGTGGAGACGATAATGCCCGACGAGGAATGCACTTCTTCGGCGCCCCCGAAGCTGATTTTGTAGCGGGCCGAAACGTGGGAAGCGGCTCCGATAAACAGGTCGTTGAAGGCCAGCAGGCGCTGCCCGTCGTTGAGGCGGGCCTCGGCCAGCTGGTGCTCCTGCACCGGGTAGTTGTCGGCTACCACGCGCTGCACAGCCGCGCGGCAGGTTTCGGGACGGAAGGGCAGCAGCACGCCGTCGTAGCGCTCGGGGTCGGGGTTGACGGCTACCAGGGGGCGGCCGCGCACGTACTTGGCGGCGTTGGCCACCAGACCATCCTGGCCCACTACAATCACTAACTGGTTGTCGGCAAACAGGAAGGAAGGCAGGTAGGTCCGGTCCACCACCTTGCTTTTCACCACGCCGGTCAGCTCGCGCTGCACGCGGGCCACTGCCGCCTCAATGCGCTGGTGCTCTTGGAAGTACTCCTCGAACTCGGCGTCGCTGTCGGCCTCTTGCCCGGCCTTACGCTTGAGGTAAAACCGGGCCTGTCCTGCCGTGTTGAAGCGTTCGAGCAGGGCTTCGTAGCGGGTTTTGCTCTTCACGACGATGGCGTACTCCAGCCGGGCGCTCATCTAGCGGCGGTTGTTTTTGGGCGTATTCGGGCCTTGGTTGCCCCTGCGTGGGTCCTCGGGGCTGGGGTCGGCGGGGGAGTCACGGTGGGGTGAGACGGGCGTGGGTTCAGCTTGGCCAGGGCGGGCGGTGCTTCCCGCCTCGCCGAGCAGTCCTTCAAGCAGGTCGGGCGTGATGTTGAGGGTGCCGATTTTGCCGGCGTTTTCGGCCAGCTCGCGGAAGGCCAAGGCGATATTGAGGCGCGGGCTGGGGTTGTTCTGCAGGGCCGTAAGCGTGCGCCAGTCCATGTCGCGGAAGGGCCGCAGCGTGGTTTCGGTAACGTACCCCTGGGCCTCGGCGGCGAGACGCTGGTTAGCGGTTTGCTGCTCCAGGAGCTGGGCCCGGCTGGCTTCCACGGCAATGTCAGACTGCACCTGCAGCTCGCGGAGCTTACGCTCATTGGCGGCGCGCTGCAGCTGGGTTTCGCTGCGCTTTTCGTCAATCTGCTTGCGCTTTTCCTCCACCGCAATATCGGTATTCAGCTCGCTTTCTTTGATGCGGCGCTCCTGCTCCACGGCGAAGTTGCGGCGCTCGTACACGGCTTGGTCGGCTTCCTGCTGCATCCGCTCGCGGGTTTCGGCCTCCAGGGCCCGCTCCATCTCGGGCGTAGCACGTACGGCCAGAATGTTCACGCCCAGCACCTCGATGCCCAGCAAGGCCACCGCGGCAGAGGCCCGCAGCCCGGCTGTAATTTCCTCCTCAATGGCCTTGTTGGAGCGCACCGAGTCTTTCAGGCCCAGGCTGTGCACGTAAGCCGAAGTGGCGGTCTGTGCCTCGTTGACCAAACGTTGGTTGAGCTTTTCCAACTCGTTCTTCTTGTAGATGCCCGCGCTGTTCACCGTAAAATCGAGCAACTCGGCCAACTGCTTGGGCTGGCTGATGCGGTAGGTGAGCTGGCCCTGGATGGTGATGCTCTGATAGTCGGCAGTGGTTTCGTTGAAGATAAACGGCAGGTCATTCGAGCCCAGCGGCACGGCCGCAATGGAGCTGTTCATGGTGACGTAGAAAAACGCCAGCCCGCGTCCTTCGCGCACCAAGCGCCCGTTGCGGAACTGCATGACGTAGGTCATGGAATCAAACTTAACGTAGCTCAGGCCAAACATAGGCAGGGAGAAAAAGTAGGCGGGCAAAAGTAGGCTGCTCAGGCTTACCGCCGGTGGTTTAGAAACTGCCGGTATACGCAAGACGAGTGTTGTGCGTCCGCGTCGCGCCGGCAGTAGAGTCATTGCCGGCAGCCCCTTGCCGCCCGCAGAATGCGCCGGCCCAGCACCCGTTTAATTTTTGGACCAAACTTTTAACCAAAGCCAATGGTGTAACCACGCACCATCCTGCGTTTGCGGGAATACGCCGCCAAACCATGTTTTGTGGGCGTCGTGCAACGATGAGGCGCCAACCGTTACGTGGCCGCATCCGCCAGTCGTGTTTTGCCATTCACTTCGTGCCGAGGTAAACTCGGCTTTGGAAGATAACCGGATCTTGCAGCATGCACGTGCCTTCCTTTACAACAGACGACCACAAAATCCCCTGCCAACGAAAGAAGATTTTGTGGTCGTCTGCGTATTGAACTTAAGCTGCTATGACGATTATTCCACTGTTAGGTGGATGAGCTTTGCTGCCCACCTCTGCCTCGTCGCCTTCCTTTGCCGAGCTGCAGCCCGGGCCACCCAAATGCTGGCGGCCGAATTTCTGCGCCGGGTGTTCGACAGGCTGCCCTACAAAGTGCACACGGTCCGGACCGACAATAGCGTCCAGCTCACGCCGCAAGCACACCAGTTCCTGTCTAGCGGGCACAACTTTGACCGAATATGTCAGGAATACGACTGGTAAGTACTGGTACTTACTAGAGCACTTAACCGAAGCCGAGCAGGCAGCGGTGGCGGCATTCACCCAATCGGTAGGCAATTGCCCGCTAGGTGTTTGTCGGAAACTGACGCCGCAGCAGTTTTTTAGCTACCACACGCTCGATTACTACGCCATACAACAGTACGCCAACCTAATCGACCGAATCGAAGCCCGATTTGGGCATGTGCCGAACTTCCTGACGGCTTTTAAGAGCCAGCTCGACAAATTTGGGTTAAAGCCTCCCGGCGATACATGAGCGAAGGGCACCCAATGCCAAAAAAAAGCGCTGCTTCAGCGGGCAGAATGACTTCTGTGTATTAAAGGGGGGTATTACTTGCCCAGCACCTTAAACTCCGTCCGGCGGTTCAGCTGCCGGCCTTCTTTGGTGCTGTTGCTCGACACCGGCTGCGTGTCGCCATATCCCGCCGAAGTCAGCCGCGAGGCCGCTACGCCTTTGCCAGTGAGGTAGTCCACCACGGCTTTGGCGCGACGCTGCGAAAGGTCTTTGTTGTAGGCGGCGTTGCCTACGTTATCGGTGTGGCCGGAAATTTCGATCCGCAGGGTAGGGGAGTCGCCCATGAGTTGCACGATGCGCTGGAGCTCGGCGGTGCTTTCCTTGCGCAACGTGGCCTTGTCGAAGTCGAAGAAAATGTTGTTCAATACCACTTTGGCGCCCACATCGAGCTTCTTCAGAGGAATATCCTTCACCACCTCGGAATATGCGGCGCCCTGCGGCAAATCGAAGTTTTCGGAGTGGAACAGGTAGCCTTCCTTGCGTACCACAATGCCGTAGTTCGTGCCCGAAGGCAGCGACACCAGGTAACGGCCCGACTGCGAGTTGCTCTGGAACGAGGCAATGGTCTGGGCCAGGGTGTTGTCGACGAGGTCGATGGTGGCTTCCAGGGGCTGCTTGGTGGCAGCGTCGGTCACGGTGCCTTTCAGGATGGTAACCTGGGCCGAAGCAATGGCCACGGGTGGGGCCAACAGGGTTTCGCGCAGCGGTGCGGCGCGGGAGGCCAGCAGCTGGCCTTCACCCGAAAGCAACGGCTGCTTTTCGGGACCGAGGAAGGTTATCATATAAATGTCGCGGCTGCCCAGGCCGTCGTCTTCACGGGTGCTGCTGTAATAGCCGTGGCGCCCCGAGGCCGACAGCACGAAAAATACGTCGTCGTCGGGGGTATTAATGGGCCAGCCCAGGTTTTCGGGCTTGCTCCACTGCCCGTTTTTCAGCTCCGATTTAAAAATGTCGTAGCCGCCCATGGAGCTGTGGCCCTCCGACGAGAAGTAAATCGTCTTGCCGTCGGGGTGCAGAAACACGCCGTCTTCGTTGTAGGGCGTATTGATAACCGAGCCCAGGTTTTCGGCGTCGCTGCGCCCGTCGATTTCGATGCGCCAGATGTCGTGGCCACCGCGGTTGCTTTTAGGCGAACCGTTGCTGACGAAGTACAGGAACTTGCCGTTTGGCGTGTAGGCTGCCGAGGGCTCGTGCGACTGGCCGCCGTTAATGCGGCGACCAAGCTCCTGCGGTTTGGCCCACTCGGCCCCTTTTAGCGACGACTCGTGCAGGTTACCGGCGCCGTCTTCCACGTAGGTAATCAGGCGTTGCCCGTCGGGCGCCAGGGCCACTACGGCGTCGTGGCCCTGCGTGTTTACCGTAGTGCCCAGGTTGCGGGCGGGCTGCCAGGTGCCATCGGCGTTACGCGTGGTTTGCCAGATGTCCTCGAAATAGCCGCCCGAGTCGGGGTCTTTCTCGCCGCCGGTGCTGCCGGGCCGGCGCGAGGTAAACAGCATCACCGATTCGTCGGCGGTAATTACGGGGCCGTAGTCGGCGGAGCTGGAATTGACGTTCGGCCCCACGTTGTCGATGAAGGCGCGGGTAGCGTTTTTCTGCAGCGCCATGCCCGACTGGCATTCGGCAATCTTCTTGTTGATGTCGTTCTGGAGCGTGCTGGCGCCTTTTGAGCCGGCAGGCGGTTGGGCCGCTTTGTATTCGGCAATGGCCTCGCTCCATTTCGCGTTCATGTGCAGGGCGCGGCCCAGCAGGTAATGCACGCGGGAATCTACCTGCGGATCGAGCTGGTAAGCCTTCTGCAAATACGGCAGCGACTTGGCCTTGAGTCCGGCCGAGCCCAGGTAACAGTGCCCGATGCGGAAGTTGAGCAGGGCGTTGTTAGGGTTCAGCTCCTGCGCGGCCAAAAAGTGGGGCAGCGCCTGCTCGAAGCGCGGCGGGTCGGCCTCGTACCACTCGTTGCCAATCTTGATTTCCTTGAGGGCATTTTTCAGGCCTTCCTTGTCGTTACCAAACCGGTCTTTGGTAAACTCCACGTTTTGGGCCGTGGCGCTGGCCGAGAGGAGCAACAGCGCAAATAAATATCGGAGCATTCTGAGGCTAAGTTGAGTGTCGGCCGCAAGGCGCGAAGGTGTCGCGGAGGTCCGCAGAAGGGAAGCCTGTACTCCCCGGTTTGTATTACTCGCAGCCCGAAGCCGCCGCGTAGCTTGTGCCTGCTTCCAAGCCCAGCTCGGCGGCTTTGCGCCAGTCGGCGCAGGCCCCCGTTTGGTTGCGGAGCATTTCGCGCAGGTGGCCGCGGTTCAGGTAAGCCTCGGCATACTGCCCGTTCTGTTGAATGGCGGCCGTGGCATCGGCTTCGCCGCCTTTGTAGTCTTCCAGCTTGAGCTTGGCGGCGGCGCGGTTGTTCAGCGCCAACGCGTAGTTGGGCTTGATCTGCAGGGCTTTCGAGAAATCCTCCACGGCGCCTTTAAAGTCGCCGGCCTCGTAGCGGGCCTGGCCCCGGCCGAGGTAGGCCACCGGGTTATCAGCATGGCGGCCAATGTAGGTGTTGTAGTCGGCCATGGCGCCTTTCGTGTCGTTCTGGCGGCGCTTGGCGGCGGCCCGGTTCAGCAGGGCTATGTCCAGTTCGGGCTGCAGGTTCAGGGCTTCGGTGTAGTCCTGCACGGCAGCCGGAAAGTTGCCGAGCTGGCGCTGGGCGCTGCCGCGGTCGTGCAGGGCGTAGGCGTACTTGGGGTCGGCTTTCAGGGCCGAGGTGAAGTCGGCCAGGGCAGCCTGGTAGTCGCCTTTCTCGAAGCGCAGGTCGCCGCGGTAATACCAGGCGGCGGCGTAATCGGGCTTCAGCTCGGTTACCTTGCTGTAGTCTTGCTCGGCGCCGGCGGCATCGTTTTGGGCCTGCTTGGCCTGGGCCCGACCATACCACGCGGTGAAGTTGGTGGGGTCAAGCTGAATGGCCTGGTCGTAGTCCTGCACGGCGGGGGCGTATTGCTTCAGCTCGTAGCGAGTGGCGGCGCGGTTGTAAAATGCCTTGCCGAAATCGGGCTTGGTTTTAATGGCTTGGTCGAAATCGGCTAAAGCGGCTTGGTAACTCTTCTGGTTAAACTTCGCAACGCCGCTATTGTAATATTTCTCAGCTACCTGTGCTGGCGGCAGCGTAGTGGCCCGTACTGTATCTACCTGCGCCTGTGCCGCTAAACCAGCTACTGACAGGGCTAAGGTGAAGACTAATTTCCGCATCATACTCCTAAACAGACCGGTCGCACGGACCGGTTGCTGCCGAAATATATTGCATTTTTTCCGCCGCTTATGCCTTCCGGTCAGCTTAAATTTCGGTTGCGGCCCGGGCCAAGGCTTCCCATTCCTGCTGCAACGAACCCGTGAAATTTGGCCGTCCGGCGCGGCGGTACCAGTAACCGGCGTTGCCGGTGTCGCCTTCGCGGCGGTGCAGGTAAGCGTGTAGCCAACAGTAGAGGGTAGCTGTTTCGTTGGTTTGGGCAATGTTGTGTGCTGCGCTCCACTGGTTACGGTGGTCGTGCCACAGGGCCCGCAGCGGCGGTGGTAGCGTAGCCGGAGGCGCCGCCGCGGTGAGGGTGGTCAGGAAATCAGGGTAGGTCATAGATCAGCAATAACACGGACGGATTACCGGACGGAAAGGCGCTATGCGTAACTTCTTGGGGCAAAGAATGGCACCTGGCAAACCAACCGGCGGGGTTATGTGGTTATACAACGCGGCCTGCCGGAGTTTGCGTAATTTTGCAACCGGCGCGGCCGTTTTTCCGCGACGTTTCTCTCCGTACCCTCCTTCAGTATACTGCAATGGCAATGTACCCCGAATACATGGTGGCCCCCATCCGCCAAGACCTCACCGACGCCGGTTTCGAGCAACTTATGTCGCCCGAAGAAGTAGACGCCGCCCTCAGCAACAGCCAAGGCACCGTGCTGGTAGCTGTTAACTCGGTGTGTGGCTGTGCTGCCGCCAAGGCCCGTCCGGCCCTGAAAATGGCTTTGTCGAGCTCCGACAAAAAGCCTGCGAAATTGGTTACCGTTTTTGCCGGCATGGAAACCGAGGCCGTGGCTAAAGTGCGCGAGCATATGCTGCCCTACCCGCCCAGCAGCCCCAGCATTGCCCTCTTCAAAGACGGCGAGTTGGTGCACATGATTGAGCGGTATCACATCGAAGGCAACGACATGATGCGCATTGTGGACAACCTTCAAGGCGCGTTTGCCGAATACTGCTAATAATAGTAAGTTTTTCGTGCTAAAAAGGCCCCCGGCAGCTGCTGTGGGCCTTTTTGCATTTTAGGTCAAGTCGTTTTTTGCAGCCGATAATCGAGCATAACCAGCCCACTCGGAAAATTTTTTACGCTTTGCAGAATTAATTTTTGCTGAGCTGGTGGTACCGACAGCAGCTTGATGCCGCGGCCCAGAAACACCGGTATGATGGCCAGCTGCAACCGGTCGACCAAGCCGGCCGCGTTAAACGAATCGATGAGCTGTCCGCCGCCTATCAGCCACGTGCGGCCGTGGGGCAGCTCTTCCATTAGCTCCGTTACCGAACCGTGCCAGAGCCGGATGCCCGGGTCGGCATCGGTAGGCAGTTGGCGCTGGGTACACACGTAGGTTGTAAGGCCCGGATACATCCACGGCATATCGAAGCCCAGGACCTGTTCGTAGGTGCGTGACCCCATCACCACAGCCTGCAAACTACTCATCAGTTCGGTGTAGCCGTAGTCTTCGCCGGTATCTTCAAAGGGCTTTAAAAAATCGATGCCGCCGTTCTCATCGGCAATGAAGCCATCGAGGGTGGCGGCAATGTAGAGGACGATTTCGCGCATGGCTTAAGCTGTTTTCGACTGAAAACAAGCTACTACATTGGCTTCGGTGATGCAAAAGAAAAGCCCACGGCACCAGCCGTGGGCTTTTTAACAGATTGGTGAAGTAGCCACTTACAAACCCAAGGACTTGAAGAAGGCCTCTTGGTTCGGCTCGCGGCCCAGGAACTCCTTTACCAATTCCAGTTCTTCCTTCGTGCCACCTTGAGCCAGCACAATGTCGCGGTAGCGCAAGCCGGTTTTCTTGTCCATCACGCCGTTCTTCTCGAATACCGAGAACATGTCTTCGGCGTACACCTTCGACCACATGTAGCCGTAGTACCCCGCGCCGTAGCCGGTGAGGTGGCCGAAAGCAGCCTGCATGTTGGTGCCCTCCAGGTAAGGATACGGCATAATCTGGTTCTGCACGCGCTTCAGCACATCGGTCGTGGTTTCGGTGCCGTTCGGGTCAAACTTGTCGTGCAGGGTCATGTCCAGGGTGCCGTAGAAAATCTGAGCCGAGGCGCCGATGCCGGAGCCTACGTTGCGGGCCGCCCACATTTTGTCGTACAGCGCTTTGGGCAGCACTTCGCCGGTTTTGTAGTGCTTGGCAAAGCCTTTCAGGGCATCGTAGTTCCAGGCCCAGTTTTCCAGAATCTGGGAGGGAGCCTCCACAAAGTCGCGCTTTACGCTCGTGCCCGACTGCGACGACAACTCGGCCGTGGTGAGCAGGTTATGCATTACGTGGCCGAACTCGTGGAAGAACGTTACCACTTGCCCGTGCGACATTAGGGCCGGCTTATCGGCCGTGGGCGCGTTAAAGTTGCACAGCAGCGCGGCCGTGGGAATCTGGTAGCCCTGCGGCGTGGCTTTGCCCGGCACTATGCCAAAGCAGGCGGCGTGGGTGTACTTGTTGTCGCGGGGGTGCAGGTCGAGGTAGAAGCGGCCGATGAGCTTTCCGTCGCGCTGTACTTCAAACATGCGGGCGTCGGGGTGCCAGGTCGAGGCGTCTTTTACTTCGCTGAACTTCAGGCCGAACAAGTGCTGCGTGGTCTGGAACAGGCCGTCCATCACGTTGTTCAAGGGGAAGTATTCCTTGGTCTTTTCGGCGTCGAGCTGGTATTTGTTCTTCATCAGCAGCTCGTTGTAGTAGCTCACCTCCCAGGGGTTGAGGGAAGTGGCTTTTGCGTCGCCGGAGGCCGTGCGCTTCACCTCCAGCAGCTCCTGCACATCCTGCGCGGTTTTCTGCTTTACGCGCTCCACCAGCTTGCTCTCAAAATCCCACACGGTTTGCGGGGTTTTGGCCATGCGGCTGCTAATCTGGTAAGCGGCGTAGCTGGGGTAACCAAGCAGTTTGGCTTTCTTCTGGCGTTCCACCAGCAGCTGCTTCAGCACGTCGAGGTTCTTATCGGCTGCGCGGTTATTGTACTTCACAAACAGCTTGCGGCGGGCTTCATCCGAAGCCGCGTACTTCATGAAAGTGCCGAACGCGGGCCCGTCGAGGCCGATTTTGTACATGTCACCCTCCTTTGGGCGGGCCTTCTTGTAGTCCTCGGGTAGGCCTTTCATGTCGGCTTCGCTCACCAACAGGTAGTCCTTGTAAGCCGCAATGTTGTTGCCGAACGCCAGGCTCAACTCCGAAATCCGGTCGTTGATTTTGCCCAGCTCCTGCCGCTTTTCGGGCGTAAGGGCAAAGCCGCTGCGCTCAAAATCTTCAACCGTTTCAGCCACGAACTTCTTGCGGGCACCCGTCAGGGCTTTGGCCTCGGCGGTTTGCGAGTAGGCCTTTACAGCTTTGTAAAGCTTTTCGTCCAGCTCCATTTCGTTGCCAAACTTGCTTAGCTCGGCAATGCTGCGCTGGGCTTGGTTGCGAATGGCCGAATCGGGGCTGGCGTTGGCAAGGATGTTAATGGCGCCGCCCGCTTGCCCTACCCGCGCCCCCAGGTCATCGAGGGCCAGCATGGTGTTGGCAAAGGTGCGTTTGTTGTCGGGCACCAGGTATATGGCCGCCAACGATGCCTTGGCCTCCAGCACGGCCACATCGGTGGTTTTCTTGATGTCGGCTTTGGTGGTCTTCTTAAAATCCACCGCCTTGTTAAAGGCCGGCATGAGTACGGAAGTAGCCGGTTTGGGCGTGGGCCCGTCGCCAGTGGTAGCCGCCGACAAGCTGCTCAAGGAAAGCAGCAGCGCCAGTCCCACTTGGGCCGGTAGTTTGGTGTAACGGTAAGTCATCGTTGCAGAAAGGGAAGGAGTGTGTGAGCAAGATAGGCGAAACAGAGAGACGGCGCGCCAAGCCGACCGCTGCATTTATTCAAACAAAAACGCCCGCAGCCTAAGCCGCGGGCGTTTGAAATGGAAACCGATTTGGCCTAGTTAGCCACTTCGCTCAGAAACTTGATGCGCATCAGGCGCAGGTCTTCTTCGGTGTAATCGTCGGTGCCCAGCTCTTCCAGCGCCACGGCAATGTTGTCGGAAGCGGCCTGCATGAAGTAATCGTAGATTTCCTCCTGTCGGTCCTGGTCGAGCACCGAGTCGATGTAGTAATCGAGGTTGAGCTTGGTGCCGGCGTAGCAGATGTGCTCAATTTCCTCCATCAGTTCGCGCATGTCGATGCCTTTGGAGGAAGCTATTTCCTCTAAGTCCATCTTTTTGTCGATCTGCTGGATGATGTAAATCTTGATTTTTGACTTGTTGACGGCCGATTTGACCACCACATCGGCGGCGGTTTCAATGTCGTTATCGGCTACATACTTCTTGATCAGCTCCAGGAACGGCCCGCCGAACTTTTGCGCCTTGCCCTGCCCAACGCCCGACACGTGGGCCAAGTCGTCCATTTTGGTGGGGAAGGTGGTGGCCATTTCCTTCAGGCTCGGGTCCTGAAACAGCACGTAGGGCGGCAGATTCTTTTGCTGCGCCAGCTTCTTGCGCAGGGCCTTCAGCATGTCGAACAAAGCCGCATCGTGGCCCGCCGACTGCTGCACTTCTTCCTTTTGCTCCTCCTGCTTTACTTCCTTTTCGAAGTCGTGGTCTTTGGAAAACTTCAGGTTAAAAGGCTCCTGCAGAAACGCTTCGCCTTTGTCGCACACCTTAATAACCCCAAAGCTTTCGATGTCCTTGCCCAGGAAACCGTTCAGCATGCACTGGCGCACTACCGAGTGCCAGAAGGCTACATCGTGGTCTTTGCCGGCGCCGTACACCGGCAGCTGGTTGTGGCCGTAGCTTTCGATGTGCGGGTTGGTCATGCCCGTAAGCACAGCCGTAAGGTGGTCGATGCCGAAGCGCTGCTCGGTTTGCTGCACGGCCAGCAGGGCCAGCCTCACAAACTCCTTGGCCTCAAACTTCTCGCGCGGGTGCTTGCAGTTGTCGCAAAAGCCGCAGTCCTTCTCGTATACCTCGCCGAAGTAGTGCAGCAGCTGCTTGCGCCGGCACACCGCCGAGTCGGCGTAGTTGGCCATTTCCTGCAGAAGTAGCTTGCTGTTGTCACGCTCGGTAACGGGCTTGTCCTTGTTGAACTTCTCCAGCTTCACGATGTCGTCGTAGCTGTAGAACATCAAACAGTCACCGTCCAGGCCGTCGCGGCCGCCGCGCCCGGTTTCCTGGTAGTAGCCTTCAATCGACTTCGGCGTGTCGTAGTGAATCACGAAGCGCACGTCCGGCTTGTCGATGCCCATGCCGAAGGCAATGGTGGCCACAATCACGTCGGCTTCCTCGTTCAGGAAGGCATCCTGGTTGTGCATGCGCGTCTGCGGATCGAGGCCGGCGTGGTAGGGCAGGGCCCGCACGTCGTTCACTTTCAGCAGCTCGGCAATTTCTTCTACTTTCTTGCGGCTCAGGCAGTACACGATACCTGCTTGACCTTTGCGCTGCTTCACGTACTGAATCAGCTGCTTTTTGGTCTGGTGCTTGGGCCGAACTTCGTAGTACAGGTTGGTGCGGTTAAACGACGTCTTGAACACCGAGGCGTCGTCCATCTGCAGGTTTTTCTGGATGTCCAGCTGCACCTTGGGCGTGGCCGTGGCCGTGAGGGCAATAATGGGCACGCCCATGCCCAGGCTGTCGATAATACCGCGAATGCGCCGGTATTCGGGCCGGAAGTCGTGTCCCCACTCCGAAATGCAGTGGGCCTCGTCGATAGCCACGAACGAAATAGTGGCCTTTTGCAGAAAATCGAGCGTTTCCTCCTTCGTCAGCGACTCGGGCGCCACGTAAAGCAGCTTCACCTCGCCGTTAATTACGTCGCGCTTTACGCGGTTGGCCTCGGTCTTGGTGAGGGTGGAGTTCATCACCTGGGCGTTTACCCCAAAGGCGTTGAGCTGGTCCACCTGATTTTTCATCAGGGCAATGAGAGGCGAAATCACGATGGCCGTACCCGGCAGCACCAGCGCCGGCAGCTGGTAGCACAGCGACTTGCCCGCGCCCGTGGGCATAATCACGAAGGTGTTATGCCCGTTGATGACGTTCTGAATGATGGCCTCCTGCGTGCCCCGGAACTGACCGTAGCCAAAAACTTCCTTTAACTTGGCCTTCAAATCGGCCACGGCGGGCTTGGCGGCCTTCTTTTGGGCAATCGGCTCTGCGGTGTTGGCTACTTCTGACATCATTCTTCCTCTTTTGAGCAAAGGGTGCAACCGGGCGGAAACTACACGAGAGGTTCTCTGCTCAATCTAAACAAAGTTAGATTGAAAGCCCAGACTGACATTACTTCCATCGGAAAAAAAGTGCTTTTGCAAGAAGCAGAAGCCATTCGGGGCGTAGCGGAAGCTATTGGCCAAACCGGAGATTTCCAAGATTGCGTGCGTACCATTTTGGGACTGCGCGGCCGCGTGGTGGTTACCGGCATTGGCAAGAGCGCGCACATAGCGGGTAAAATGGTGGCCACGCTGAACTCCACCGGTACGCCGGCCCTGTTTATGCACGCCGCCGATGCCATCCACGGCGACCTGGGCATGATTCAGCCCGAGGATTTCGTTATCTGCATCAGCAAATCGGGCGACACACCCGAGATTAAAGTGCTGGTGCCGCTCTTGCGCCGCAAGGGGGTACCCATGGCCGCGCTGGTCTCAAATCGGGAATCCTACCTCGCCGTGCAGGCCGATTTTATTCTGCACGCCCCCGTCGACCGCGAAGCGTGCCCGCACAACCTGGCGCCTACCACCAGCACCACCGCCGCCCTGGCCCTGGGCGACGCGCTGGCCGTGTCGTTGCTGGAGTCGCGCGGGTTTGGCCCGCAGGACTTCGCGCATTTGCACCCCGGCGGCACGCTCGGTAAGAAGCTTTACCTGAAAGTGGGCGACCTGAGCCGGCAAAACCAGGCGCCACAGGTCACCGCGGACGCTCTGCTTCGCGATGTTATTCTCGAAATTTCGGGCAAGCGCCTTGGGGCTACCGCCGTACTCGACGCTGACGGTGCCTTGCTGGGCATTGTAACCGACGGCGACCTGCGCCGCATGCTCACCAACTTTGCACCCGAGCGCCTCGGGCAGGTGCGCGCCACCGACATCATGACACCCCGCCCCGTTACCATTGAGGTCGAGGAATTTGCCGCCGAAGCCCTGGCCCGCATGCAGGCCCGCAACATTACCCAGCTGGTGGTAACCGAGCACAACCGTTTTCAAGGCTTTATTCACTTGCACGATTTATTGCGCGAGGGGCTGGTGTAACCCGCCTTAACTCGCCGGTGCTTTATGGGAGGCGGAAAAAGCGGATATTGGCCTGCCGCTAGTACCAACATTCTGCCTCGCAACTTTCTCCCCCATATGCCTTCTCTCGCTGCTCCTTACCTCGTTGTCATGGCTGGCGGCATTGGTAGCCGTTTTTGGCCGTTCAGCCGCACCCAGCACCCCAAGCAGTTTCACGATGTGCTGGGCGTGGGCAAGTCCATGCTGCGCCTCACCGTTGATCGGTTTGCCGGTATTTGCCCGCCCGAAAACGTGTTTGTGGTAACCAACCGCGACTACGTGGACCTGGTGCATCAGCACCTGCCCGAGTTGGCCGAGGACCAGATTTTAGCCGAGCCGATTGGTCGCAACACGGCCCCCTGCATTGCCTACGCCAGCTACCGCATTGCCCAACGTGACCCGCAGGGCGTTATCATCGTGTCACCAGCCGACCATGCAGTGCTGCTCGAAGAAGACTTCCGGGCGGTAATTCGGCAGGCAGTGGACGCGGCCCGCAACCACGACATCCTCATCACGCTGGGCATTCAACCCTCGCGCCCCGATACCGGCTACGGCTACATTCAGTTTCACGACGAGGCCAAGGGGCAGGAAGTAGCCGAAGGACTGAAGAAGGTGAAAACCTTCACCGAAAAGCCGAACCTGGAGCTGGCCCAGATGTTCGTTGACAGCGGCGACTTTCTTTGGAATTCCGGCCTGTTCATTTGGCGCGCCGACGTGATTCTGCACGCTTTCCACCACTACCTCTCCGATATTGCCGAGGTTTTCGACGAAGGCAAGCTAATGCTGGGCACGGCTGCCGAAACCGGCTTCATTCAGGAAGCCTACTCACGCTGCCGCAACATCAGCATCGACTATGGCGTGATGGAAAAAGCCGATAACGTGTACGTGCTGCCCGCCGACTTCGGCTGGAGCGACCTGGGCACCTGGGATTCACTGCACCGCATGGGCCACCACGACGCCGACGGCAACGTGGTAGACGGCGACGCTATTCTCTACGACACCAAAGAGTGCGTTATCAAGACGCCGTCGGAGCGGCTGGTAGTGGTGCAAGGCCTAGAAGGCTACATCGTGGCCGAATACGACAACGTGCTGCTCATCTGCAAACGCACCGAGGAGCAGCGCGTGAAGGATTTCGTGGCCGATGTGAAGTCCAAGAAAGGCCAGGGATATAACTGATGAGTATTAGAGTCCTGGCTATGGCCGCCCCGCTATGGCTGGTTACAGGTGCAACCCCGGTCCGGCAGGCCAAACCGGTGCCCGACGTGCTAAGGCGGCCCGGCGAAACGACCATCCTGTCGTTTGTAACGGGCAGTGGTAAAATGGCCTCCCTTTGCGAAGGTCCGAAGGGCTCTTATCTGGTATACCGCTTCGGCACCGCGGTCAAAACCGAGCTGCAGTACCCGGCCGTGCTGGATACCAGCAGTTGGCAAAAATTCACCTACTGGCCCTATCACCGGCCCGGTGGCGTAGCAAATGCCGGCATGGAAAACTACGAGCTGTCGTTCAAGAACGGTGGGGCGGAATATACCTTGGTGGACCACACCGAGGCGTACGTGATGAAGGGGGGAGAAGAAAATTACCGCCGCACCGTAAGGCTCGATGTGGTACTGAATGGCAAGGCCTTGGATATAACCGTTCGGCAAGCTTCAGTAGACGGCAGTTTATATCTGAGCGACGAGCAGCGTGACCGGGTGAAGCTGCAATGGGACGAATAAAAAGGCAAAGAGCATGTTTGCGAAAAAGGCGCCCCGGTTTGTAACCGGGGCGCCTTTTTCGCAAGTAAGGGCACTAGTAATCTAGGCCTGTACCAAACGCTGGCGCAGCACTTCGTAGAGCAGGATACCGCTGGCTACCGAAACATTGAGCGAGCCAATCTGGCCGATCATGGGAATGCGCAGCTTGGCATCGGCTAGGGTGAGCAAATCGGGGCTGATGCCGTCTTCTTCGCTGCCCATTACTACTACCAGCGGCCCGGTCAGGTCCATGTCGGTGCTTTCGAGGCTGCCGTCGCCTTTTTCGGTACAGGCCACAATCTGCAGGCCCGAATCGTGCAGGCGGCGCAGGGTGGTGTGCAGGTTGGGCTCGCGGCAAACCGGCACGCGGGTAAGGGCGCCCGTCGAGGTTTTGAGGGCGTCGCCGTTCATCTGCGCCGCGCCGTGCGAGGGTACCACAATGGCATCGACGCCCAAACACTCGGCCGAGCGGGCAATAGCGCCGAAGTTGCGCACGTCGGTAATGCGGTCGAGCACCAGGATGAGCGGGTTCTTGCCCTGCTCGAATAGTCCGGCCAGCAGGGAATCCAGCGGCGCGTAATCGATGGGAGAGAGGAAGGCTACCGCGCCCTGGTGGTTTTTGCGCGTGAGGTTGTCGAGCTTCTCGATGGGCACCAGCGAAATGGGCGTATCCACGGCGCGGGCCAACTCACTGATTTCACTTACCAAGCTGTTCTTGGTGCCTTTCAGCAGGAAGATTTTCTCCAGCGTGCGGCCGGCATGCAAGGCCTCCAAAATCGGCCGCAACCCGAAAATCATTTCGATGCTGCGGTCGGCGGCGGGGCGCGGCGCGTAGGTTTTCTTAAAAGGGGGGCGGCGCTCATTCAGCGGCCGGCCTCCACCCTGGGGGCGTTCAGACCTGTTCTCCATTGTTCCACGGCGGCATACCAGAGCATTTCGTACTCGGGGCGGCGCACCAGTTCGTAGTAATCAGGGGTAAAGGTACTCGGTTTGGCACGGAACACGTACGTGGCGCTGCCGTAGCCGGCGTTGGAGTAGTACCAACGTTCTTCGCCGGCGTTGCGTTGTACCCGCTCGGGCGGCCCCAGCACGAGATACAGCATGCCGCGGTCGGTCATCCAGCCGGGTTTGTGGGCCGTGAACAAGGCGTTGGCGTCTTCCACCCGGCCGTAGTACTGCCGAATAAGTTGCCGGGCCACGGCCTCCCGGTTGTTGGCTACGCGCAGCCAGAAGGCGTCTACCGCGCGCTTGGGCGCCGTGGATTGCTCCATACGCTGGCGCTCCTCGCTGGTAGTGAGGTAACGCAGCGGCGTTATCAGCTCCGAGGCCGTGGTTATTTCGGGAAACTCGCCATCGGGGGCCAGCACGCCCAGCGGCGGGCCGGCATCGGCGGGCTGCACGGTGTACAGGCCCGGCGAGGCGAAACGCACCAGCTGACCCGCCCGCAATTCTTGCTCGGCTTCAATTAGCAGCGAGCGGCTTTTTGCGGTGGCCAGGGTTGCTGTGGATTGGGGCGGCAGGGCCGGAGCGAAGGCCGCGTTATAGCGCCGAACGGTTAAAGGTTGATCGGGGCCGTAGCAGTCCACACCAAACAGCTCACCTACCCGCACATGCCTACGCAGCAGCGGCAAGCCCGCCGTATCCACCAGTACAAAGGCGCGGGTGCGGTGTTCGTTATTTAGGGTTAGCCAGGCGGCAGCAGCCGGGTCGTCGGGGACGTAAGCGGCGGGCCACACGGCCAATACCCGTACGTTTTGCAAGGCGGCCAGGGCCACGCAGCATTCCACCCAGGCAACAGAACCGTCGCGGAGCACGCGGTGAGCCGACAGGCCAACGGTGGTTCGCCAAATAGGGGCGCGGGCGTCGTAGCTGCTCCAGCCCAATAGCTCTAGCAGCTGGCCGGGCCGTAGCACGCTGCCGTCGGTAAAGCGCACGTACAAGCGCAGGCTGTCGCCTTCGCGGCGGGTATCGATGGCAGCGCGGCGCAGTGGGTTGTAGAGGCCGCTTAGGTCTAAACGGGCTGGGGCGGGCAGGCGCTGGGCCTGGGCCGCGGTTCCGGCTAGCAGTCCGCCGAGCAAACCCAAAACCGTGAACAAGCACCGCATCATACCCCAATAACGCGAAGCCGACGAAACTAATCAGCGGCTAAATGAAAATCGAAATTTTATATAGGGGCTCGGCCTAGAAGTCTACATTCCCTGCTCCCGAGGCTCTGCTAAGGAATGTGGTGAAGCAATCAGCGCTAAGGAAGACGGTAGGCTTGTTTCAGACCATCAATTATTCAACCAAAAAACTTGACACAAAGCATCCCGACACAAGATTTATTTGTGTCGGGATGCTTTGTGTCAAGCTTAAAGATGAGCATAGGATGGACTGCTATGAGGATACTAACCAGGCGCATCCCACCTAACAAAAACGCCGCTGCGGAGCGACCCGAGCGGCGTTTTAAAGCAAGCAGCGTTGAAATTATCCCTGGGGTTGCGGGTAGTACTGCTGCAGTAGCTGCAGGGCCCGGGTAGCCCGCGGCCGGTCGCCGATTTTCTCGGCGGCGCGGTACACGCTCTGCAGGGTGAGCAGCTGCAGTTGCACTTCCAGGTCGAAGAGGCCGCTGTTGGGGCTGGTGCTGTAGTAGGCCAGGGCCTGCTGGGCGCGGTTGGTCATGGTGTCCATGATGTCGTTGGCCTTCTGCGTTTCGCCCACTTTCACCAGCGGCTCAACCAACTGCGGGGTGTAGTAGTCGTAGGGAATGGCCTTGTCGGGCATCACTTTCAGGGTGTAGTCTACTACTTCCTTGGCGCGCTTCAGGTCGCCGGCGTCCACGTAGCTCTGGGCCAGGCGGGCGAATTTGTCGCGGTAGTTAGCCGGGAAACGCAGCTGGTTTTCGTCGTAGAAAATGTCGGCGCGGTCGAGGTTGCGGAAGGCGAATTTGCGCATCATGTTCTCGTACATGAGGTCTTTCGCCACGAAGCCTTCGTCGCCCTGGGGCTGGTAGTTCGGGTCGCGGGCCGGCAGAATACGGTAGGCCAGGCCTTCGAGCTGGAAGTAAGGCTGCAGGCTCATGAAGTCCTGCGTGTTCACGGTGCTCGAGAAGTAAATCGGCCGCTTCCAGTTGTTGGTGGCCAGCATATCCAGAATCACCAGGTTCTTCTTTTCGATGGCGCTGCGGCCCATGTCCCATTCCATGCGCGACACCAACTGGCTGCGGCGGTCTTTGGGAATGATGTTCAGCTTGCTAACGGCTGCCGTGTCGATGGGCAGGAAGAACTTGCGAGTGGGGAACGAAAGCAGCGAGTGGCCGCTCTGGGTGCGCACCTGCAACAGCGGGCTGTTTTGGGTTACCAGCTGCATGAACTCGCGCAGGTTCACCTCGCTCACCGACGGATTTTCCACGAAGGGCAGGTAATCGTTGGTGCCCTGTACGTAGTCCTTGTTTTCCATCGAGATGGGCAGCGGCTGCGACTCGTAGCTGCGGCGCTTCATCTGGTCGATGTACCAGTCGGTGTTCAGGTAGCTGAGCACGGCCACGCGCACGTCGGTGCGCACGCCTTCCACTTCCTGGGCGTACCAGAGCGGGAAGGTGTCGTTGTCGCCGTTGGTAAACAGAATGGCATTCGGAGCCAAGGAGTTCAGCAGGTTTTTGGCCGAGTCCACCGAGTTGTAGCGGTCGGAACGGTCGTGGTCGTCCCAGCCCTCGGCGGCCATAATGCCGGGTGCCAGCAAGCCCAGCGCCACGGCAATGCCGGCGCGCAGGCCGTCGGCTTTCAGCACGGGGCGCAGCAAATCGGCCAGTCCCAGCACACCCAGGCCAATCCAGATGGCAAAGGCGTACGTGGCACCGGTGAAGGTGTAGTCCCGTTCGCGCGGCTCGATGGGCGGCTGGTTGAGGTACAGCACAATGGCCAGGCCCGTGAACAGGAACAGCAGGCCCACGATGAGCGCGTTCTTGCCGTCGCGGCGCACGTGGAAGAACAACCCAATCAGGCCGAAAATCAGCGGAATGGCGAAGAAGTTGTTGCGGGCGGCGCTGTCGCCGATGCGCTCGGGCAAGCCGTTTTTACCAGCATCTGTGGGCCATAATACGCCGGCCTGCTGCACGTCGGACTCGCGGCCTACGAAGTTCCAGAGGAAGTAGCGCCAGTACATGTGGCCCATCTGGTAGCGGAACAAGAACGAGAGGTTCTGGCCCATGCTCGGGCGCGTGCCTTCCCGAATGTCCACCCACTTTTTGTACTGGTTAATGTGGTTGGGGTCGGAGCTGTACAGGCGCGGCAGCAGCATCTTTTCCGCGTCGTCGTAAATGGTTTCGAGGCGGTGCTCGGCTACCACGTATTTGTCGCCGCGGCGTACGTAGCGCGGGGCACCTTCCTTCTGGTCAATGGGCTGGGCATTGAACTGCGGGCCGTAGAGCAGGGGCCGGTCGCCGTACTGCTCGCGCTTCAGGTAGCTCACGAACGACAGCACGTCCTTCGGCTCGTTCTCGTTAATGGTGGGCAAAAACGACGAGCGGATGGGGATGATCAAGTACGAGGTGTAACCGATCAGGATGAACACCAACGAGAGCAGAGCCGTGTTCAGGATGTGGTTTTTGCGCTGAAACGAGTAGCGGAAACCAAACCACAGCAACCCCACGAACAGCAGCAGGAAGATGATAACGCCCCAGTTGAAAGGCAGCCCCACGGTGTTCACGAAGAACACTTCGAACGAGCCAGCCAGCGTGGGCAGACCCGGAATGATGCCCACCAGAATCAGGCCCACGATGATGCTGCTTACCACCAGCGTTATAATTACGCCGGCCGTAGTGTAGCGTTCCGTGCGCCGGAAGTAGTAAATCAGACCCAGAGCCGGAATAGCCAGCAGGTTCAGCAAGTGAACCCCAATGCTCAGGCCCATCACGTAGGCAATGAGAATAAGCCACTTGTCGGAATCGGCCTCGTGGGCGCGGTTTTCCCACTTCAGCATCAGCCATACCACCACGGCTGTACAGAGCGAGGACATAGCGTACACCTCGGCCTCCACGGCGTTAAACCAGAACGAATCCGAAAAGGCCAGGGCCAGGGCGCCTACCACGCCGCTGCCCAGGATGAGCAGCGTTTGGCCGGAGCTGGGCTCCAGGCCGCGGTCATCGTGCATGCCGGGGCGGCCGAGCACGAGCTTTTTGGCCAGGATGGTGATGGTCCAGAACAGGAACAGCACCGTGAACGAGCTGCTCAGGGCCGAAAGCGTATTCACCAGCACCGACACCTTCGTAACGTCGCCGAAGGAGAAGAGGGAGAAAATACGGCCGAGCAGCAGGAACGTGGGCGCCCCCGGGGGGTGCGGCACCAGCAGCTTGTACGAACAGGCAATGAACTCGCCGCAGTCCCAGAACGAAGCCGTGGGCTCGAGCGTGAGCAAGTACGTGACGGTGGCAATGGCAAAAACGAGCCAGCCTACCAAGTTATTCAGACGATGGTATCCCTGCATAAAGGCTTTTTCAGAGGAGTCAAAAGTAGGCATAAATCCACCACGACTCCACCCCAAACCCACTGGCGGCCCCGCAACCAAACGGTACTACTAAAAAAAGCAGCCGCCCCACGGGGCGGCTGCTTTCGAAAACGCGGCTGATGAGTGGCCTGCCAAGGCAGCTTTAGGTTATTCCTGAAGAGTAACGCGCTTGGTAGCTACCACCTTGTCGTTAACCAGCAGGTTGCAGAAGTAGATGCCCGCCGGTAACGACGATAAATCAACGGCTTGGCCAGCCGCCAGCAGCTCCGGGCGCAGGGAAACCCGGCGTACTTCGCTGCCAATGATGTTCGATACCCGCAAACGCACCTCGCCGGTGAGTTTGGTGTCGGGCAGTTTCAACGTTACTTGGCCGCCACGCGCCGGATTCGGGTACACGTTAAATGCCGCCGACGTATTCTGCAGGCTAAGCGTGGACGTGGGCACCGCCGAAACGGTGATTATGCCAAACATGCCTACCAGCGGCGCACCATGGGCCTGGCAATGATAAGCGAACTGGCCCGGCGTGGTAAAAGCCGGCAGCGTGCGGGTGCGGGCCGAGGAGTTCATGGGAAACGTCGGGAAGGCGTTGTTGTCGGAAACCGTGGGGTGGTTGCCCGATTGCCACTGAAACGTAACCACGTCGCCGGGGCTGATGGTTAGCGCCGCCGGGGCGTAAAAGTTGTCGCCCACCGTAATGGTGAAGTTGGCCGCGGCTGCCGGGAGCTGCAGCAACAAACCGATGGCGAAAAACAAACGAGTAAAAGTTTTCATGCTAGGGAGGTCGGAGGGTGGTTGCTTAACGCAGCACCTTGAAAACAAGGTAGTAACTGCGGGGCATTAAAGAGGCGCCGAGTTACTTAGACAAGCACCGTGCCTATGTTGGTTAGGTTGACGCGGTGGCGGGCTGCTGTTTAGAGCCCAGCAGCAACGTAAGGTTTAATCACGGCTCGGGTAGGGCTCAATGAAGTAAGTCTTACGAGCCCCTCTTTGTTCAAAGTCAATGGGTTGACTTTCGCTGGGTATGCCTTATAGATGCCGGATTTCCTGCAGTCCAAAACTCCGCATCTGGCCGTTAGTTTGCTCCAGCACCAGCTGCCCCGCATCGGTTATGTTTACAATGCGGCCCGCCGTGGGCTGCCCGTTTACCCCGAAGTGGTGCCACTCCTGAAAACGGTATAGCTTGCTCAAATACTCCGCGTGCAAGGCCGGGTGCTGGCCGCCACGTAGCTGCAGGTACCGTCGCTCTAAGCATTCAAGCAGCTTCTCGGCCAGTGGCGGTAAGCCAAACGCGTGGCCTTTCAATAAAGCCAGCGAGGTAGCCGTAGTCACGCCAAAGTTTACCTGATTCACATTAAGTCCAATTCCCACCACACTCCAGTGAATTTGTGAACCGTTAAGTGTGTTCTCAATCAGGATGCCGCCCAGCTTTTGTTCGTGGTAAAACAGGTCGTTGGGCCACTTCACGCGCAGGGCTGGGTCGGGACCCAGCAGGCCCTGCGCCCAATCGTGCACGGCCAGGGCCACGGCCAGGTTCAACCGGAACTGCGCCGTGGCAGCCAGAAACACCGGCCGCCACACCACCGACAGGGTGAGGTTCTCGCCGGGAAGGGCTTCCCAGGTATTGCCCCGTTGGCCGCGGCCCGCCGTTTGGCAGTCCGTTATGACGGTACAGCCCTCGGTGGCGCGGTTTTGGCCAATCAATTCGCGTGCTTCGGTGTTCGTGGACCCACATTCGGGCAACCACAGCACTTGTTGGCCCGTGAAAAGGGTTTGGGGACTGATTTTCTCCACCCGTTTTTTTCTACTTTGTGTTGACAAACCTACTTTCTCTTATGAAAATTTCCCCGGTTCGGCAGGATTCGGACAACTTGGCAGACATCGTGGTGCGCGGCATGCAAGAAAAAAAAGCCGTCGACATTGTGGTGCTCAATCTCAAACACCTTAAAAATGCCGTAGCCGATTATTTTATCGTTTGCTCGGCTTCGTCCGATACCCAGCTCGATGCCATTGCCCGTTCGGTGGAGGAAGAGGTAGAGAAAGCTACCGGCCAAAGTCCCTGGCAAAGCGAAGGCCGCCTAAACCGCGAGTGGATTCTGCTCGACTACGTGGATGTAGTGGTGCACGTGTTCCTGCGCGACCGTCGTTCCTTCTACGCGCTTGAAGAGCTTTGGGGCGACGCCGAAATTTCCTACATCGAGGAGGAAACGGCGGTGAAATAATTTCTGGGGCTGCATAGCGAAATAGGTAAAGTAAATTCCTTGCCTGTTCGTTAGCCTCAGCAAACCTCACGGGGGTGAACATTCCGCTTAGGCGGCCTGTTCAACCCCGTATCCTTTCTTCTGTCGAAGACTTACTTAGTACATGCCAGATAACACTCCTTCTCCGAAAAAGAAAAAACCCATGCTGCCCACGCCCGGCGCCCCGCGCCCCGGTATGCAGCTGTGGGTGCTGCTCGGCCTGGCGGTGCTGGTGTTCGGGTTGTTTTACCTGAACAAAAGCAGCAATGCCGTTGAAATAAACCAGCAACGCTTTGAGCAGATGCTCAAAGACGGCGACGTGAAAACCATTACCCTGGTCAATGACCGGTCGGTGGACGTAACGTTGAAGCCGGAGGCCATGCAGAACGACAAGTACCGCCGCGACATGCGTAACCGCGGTCCGCTGGCGTTCGAGCAAGGCCCGCAATACACCTTCCGCGTCATCGACGGCAAGTCGTTTAAGGAAGACTACGACAAGCTCCGCGCCACCATTCCGGCCGACCAGCAGGTGGGCTTGAACGTGGATACGCGCCAGAGCGTGACCGATATTTTTGCCAGCTGGGGCTTTTTCCTGCTGCTGTTGGTAGGTTTCTGGTTCCTGATGCGCCGTATGAGTGGCGCCGCCGGTCCCGGTGGCCAGATCTTCAACATCGGCAAAAGCCGGGCAGCCCTCTTCGAAGGCGGCGACAAAGTGAAGATTACCTTCAAGGACGTAGCCGGACTGGAAGAAGCCAAGGAGGAGGTGCAGGAAATCGTTGAATTCCTGAAGAACCCATCCAAATTCACCATCCTCGGTGGTAAAATACCAAAGGGTGCTTTGCTGGTAGGTCCTCCCGGTACCGGTAAAACCTTGCTGGCTAAAGCCGTAGCTGGCGAAGCCGACGTGCCATTCTTCTCGCTGTCGGGCTCCGACTTTGTGGAAATGTTTGTGGGCGTGGGCGCAGCCCGGGTACGCGACCTGTTTAAGCAAGCCAAGGC
Organism: Hymenobacter koreensis; assembly: GCF_039541855.1. NCBI lineage: Bacteria > Pseudomonadati > Bacteroidota > Cytophagia > Cytophagales > Hymenobacteraceae > Hymenobacter > Hymenobacter koreensis. The sequence goes on along the minus strand of NZ_BAABHA010000002.1, from coordinate 491,486 downwards.
CAAGGCGCCCTGCATCATCTTTATCGACGAAATCGACGCCATCGGCCGCAGCCGGTCGCGTGGTAACATGCCCGGCGGCAACGACGAGCGTGAAAACACGCTGAACTCGCTGCTGGTGGAAATGGACGGTTTCGGTACCGACTCGGGTGTTATCATTCTGGCCGCCACCAACCGTCCCGATACTCTGGATTCGGCCCTGTTGCGCCCCGGTCGTTTCGACCGTCAGATCAGCATTGACAAGCCGGATATTAACGGCCGTACCGAGATTTTCCAGGTACACCTCAAGCCGCTTACCCTCGGCCCCGATGTGGATGCGCGGAAGCTGGCGGCCCAAACCCCCGGTTTTGCCGGCGCCGAAATTGCCAACGTCTGCAACGAAGCCGCCCTCATTGCCGCCCGTCGCGACAAGAAGATGGTGACCATGCAGGACTTCACCGATGCCGTTGACCGCGTGATTGGTGGCTTGGAGAAGAAGAACAAGATCATCAGCCCCGAGGAAAAGAAGATCGTGGCTTACCACGAAGCCGGTCACGCCATTGCCGGCTGGTTCCTCGAGCACGCCGATCCGTTGGTAAAGGTGAGTATTGTACCCCGCGGCGTTGCGGCGCTGGGTTACGCACAGTACCTGCCTAAAGAGCAGTTCCTGTACAACACCGAGCAGCTGACCGACGAAATGTGCATGGCCCTGGGTGGCCGGGCCGCCGAGGAACTAGTGTTCGGTAAGATTTCGACCGGAGCATTGTCTGATCTGGAGCGCATTACCAAAATGGCGTACAGCATCGTGACGATGTACGGTATGAACCTGAAGCTGGGCAACATCTCGTTCTATGACTCGAAAGGGCAGAACGAGTACGGTTTCAGCAAACCGTACTCCGAAGCCACGGCGCAGATGATTGACGAGGAAGTACGCACCATCATCGAAAACGCCTACATCCGTACCAAGCAGTTGCTCACCGAGCGCAGCCGCGAGTTGGAAATTGTAGCGCAGGAGCTGCTGGAAAAAGAAATCCTGCTGCAGGACGACCTTGAGCGTTTGGTAGGCCCACGCCCTTTCGACACGCAAACTACTTACCAGGCTCATACTGCCGGCACCGACCGCAGTGATACGCTGAGCCAGCGCAAGCAAGAGCACCCCAATGCAGTGCCGTTGGGCAACGACTTGCCCGACCTGAACCTGCCAGGCATTCCCAACGGCAGTGGCCAACCGGTTGACGGTACGGCCGGCACACAAGGAATACCCTCGGGCAGCGCCGTTTCTTCCGACGTATAACTTCCGCTTGCACCAATAGAAAAGGCCGCCTCTACTACAGAGGCGGCCTTTTCTATTGGTGCAAGCGGAAGTTCCATTAACGCAGAAAACCCGCTGGCATTACCAGCGGGTTTTTCACACACCTTAATTTACGCAAGAACTCACTGCGGTTCAGGACCTTTTTTCAGTTGCCCACCTGCCCGCTTGTATAAGCACGTTAATAGTAAAATTTCTGCCTTTAGCTCCGGTGGCTAAGCTTCCCTGCCTGGAGGATTAGCGCCTTTGCTGATACAACATTACGGCGCGATTCAGGCTCAATAAAGGAAGAAGTGCTTGTGCCTGTGACAGCATAAAAATGCTTTTTGGTGCTGGTGGTAGAGGGTGGTTTAGGGATTAGTGTTGAATAATGAGTGGGTACGCCTTGTTGCTTCAGTGCTACTTTGTAAAAATTCAGGTGGTTTGTGACAAAAGGCTAATGTATTTCAGCGGTTGGGTGGGCTAGCAAAACCAAAACGCAACGCCAGAATAGTAGCCGCCAACACACCGCCTGGAAAAGCAATCAGCCACCAGGCGCCAGGCTCGAGGCGGGAAGAGGCCAGCAGACGCCCCCAATCCGCCGTATCTACCGACACTCCCAAGCCCAGAAATGAGAGGGTGGTTTGCAGCGTCAGGCACAAGCTTAGATTTAGCGGAAACAGGCTGCGGAGAACTGGCCAAGCTGGCAGCAGGATGTGCTTAATCAAAATACGCCAGTTGGAAAGGCCAACGGCACGCGCTGACTCAACGAACGGTAGGGAAACGGTGCGGAGCGCTTCGGCACGAGCAATGCGGGCCGTGCCGGGCCAACCGGTAAGTGCCAATAGTATTATTAAGGACAGCGGACCCTGGACCCACACAGAACTAATTGCCAATAGTAGTATCATGCGGGGCACGGAGTTGAGTAACAGCATGAGGGCAACTACCGCGTCGGCCAGTGGCAGGCTAACACGTAGCTGCGTTCCGATCTGGCGGGCCACCCAACAGCTGCCACCACCCACCGCAGCGGCTACTGCCGTTGGAACAACCGACCCGGTAACTAACCACGCGCAAAAAGGTATTGCCAGGCTCAGCCAGTCGGTTAGTTGATGCCGTACGCCATGGTTGCCCCAGAACCCCGCACCTATTCCCAGAGCAACGCCTATTGTTGTGGCAAGCAAAGCGGCTGGTAAGGAAATAGTTAATATGCCGAAAGCTCCGGCTAGTAATTCCGCCAGAACATCCCGGCCATAAGGGTCGGTGCCAAGATAATGGGTGCCACCTGGCGCAGTGGCTATGTATTGCAGATCCAACTGCCCGGCTGCCCAGGGCAGGGGCATCCAGTGCGCTGCTGCGGCCGCCGCAAGCAATAGCAGCAACCACGTTAACGCAGCGTACCGGAGCCAAAAGTATTGTGAATGGTGCTTCATGCTGCCGTGCGCAGGCGTGGGTCTACTACTGCATACAGCACGTCGGCGGCCAACCATGCCAGCAAACGCACCAATGCCGTCAGTAACACTCCGCCCAGCAATACGGGATAATCACGACTGGCCGCGGCATCGAGCAATAAGCGGCCAGCGCCCGGAAGAGCAAACAGCAATTCCACCACTACCGCTCCGCCTACCAAAGTTGGTACCATGTCGGTGAGGCGTGTGAGCAAGGGAAGCAGGGCGTTTGGGAAAGCATGCCGCCACCAAGCCTGTCGAACTGATAGGCCCTTGGCACGAGCCGTTACCAAGTAGGGCTGCTGCCAGTTTTGCTGCAAGGCCGCATCTAAAGGAATGACCAGGGCTGGAAGAGCTGCCAAAACCAAGCAAACGACGGGCAGAAAAAGGTAAGCCAGCTGAGTTAGGGAAACACCAGTATCGGGGTTGTTATAGCCCATGCCGTAGGCCGGAAAAAGCGCCAGGGCATCGGGGTTTGCCAACAGCAGCAGCAACAGAGTGCCCACCAGAAATAGCGGCAAAGCCTCTAGCAGATGCAGTAAAAGCAGTACCCAGCGCCGCATTACCGGGCGCACGGCCATTTCGAGGGTCATGAATACGGCTGAAACCGCAGCAGCAACGAAAGCCAAAGCTGTAAGCGGAAACGTCATCCGAAGTGCTTCTGCCAGTAAAACGGTGACGGGGCGTTCATCGCGGTACGAACGGCCCAAGTTTCCTTGAACCAAAGCTTGTAACCAACGATGGTATTGGTTATCGAGCCCGTACCAGCGCAATGGGGCCACCCGCAAATAAAACAGCGGCAGGTTCAGGCCCAAACGCTCCTGATAGCGTGTTTCGGCCTGCGCCTGCGCCGCAGCAGGAGCGGCCGACAGACGACTTTCGTCGGCGGCTATCCGCGTCGGCGGCAAGGACCTGCTCATCAAGAAAATGACCGAAAGAACCAGCCACAAAGCCGGTATTGCGCGCTGGAGACGTATCCATACCAAGCGCCCCATGCTGCTTACCGTTTGTTAGGGGGAGTAGACTCCGAGAAGGACGCCAGATTATACCCGGGCTCGGGTCCGGCAGGCCGAATGTCAGCAAAGCGTTTGGCTACAATCAACCGGTTTGGCTCGAAGAACAGTGGGTTCAGCGGCGCTTCTTGGTAAAGAACGGATTGCAAACGCCGCAATAACTTGGCTTTCTGCATAGAGTCTTCGGCAGTTGCTATCATCTCTAATAAGGCATCGGAGCTTTTGGTGCCGAAACCGGAAGTGTTACCGCCGGGCACCCCAATGCTGTTGGTGTGCAGCACCTGCCGCAGGTCGTAGGAAAACGGGTTGCCATAAAAAGTGCGGAATACCAATTCGTAGTTGCCCTTTCGGCGCAGTTCCGCAAGCAGCGACGCCTCGCTGGGGAGCAGCGTTAACCGAATGCCCTCCTTTGCGGCGGCCTGCTGGAATTGCAACGCAGCCGTTTCCAAGGTTCTCTCCCCGGCCCGGTAATGAAGCCGTGGGGCCAGTTCCTCGGTTTTGCCCGAGGCGGTGCGGCGCTGCCAGGTAGTGCTGGTGCGCTGCCAACCCGCTTGCCGCAACAGGGAGGCAGCGCGTTGAGGCGCGTAAGTGCGTAGGGGGAGGCTGTCGTTATACGCCCACTTCTCAAGCGGGCTGATGATGCTGACTGTGCGCCGGGCCGGCTGGTTTTGCGTGGCTCGCATTAAAGCGGGCACATCAATCAAGTGCAGCAGCGCTTGGCGTGTAGCCGCGTCACGGATAATTGGCCGCTGCACGTTCATTTCCAGTACAAGCATGCGGTAAGAAGCAGGCGCAAAGAATTGGAATTGACCAGCCTGAGGGGAGTTCTGCAGTCGTTGGAAATCGGCCGCCGGTACGTTCGGGTACACATCCACGTCGCCGCGGCGCAGGGCGAGCAGGGCCGTGGTGGGGTCGGGAATAATGTGAAACTCCAGGCGGGTGGGGCGGGCTACCAGCATCGGTGGCGCTGGCTGCAACTGGTCGGCCCACCATGTGGCTTTGCGGCGGAGTACCAGCTTCTGGCCGGTCTGCCACGATTCCAGCTCGTACGGGCCGCTGCCGCGTACGTGCTGCGGGTCGCGCCACTGTTCGGGCCGGTTGTATTGTTCCGCAAAGGCCTGGCAAATGCGTTGGCTTCCCGCCGATAAGGATGACTGGCTTAACTCGGCCAGCGGCACTTCACGCAAAAGCCCTTTGGGGTCCAGCAGGTATTCTGGTAAAATGGGGAAGTCGCCGCTGTTGGTAGCGTATTCGGGCGCGAAACCGTTGCATATAAAGGTGAATCGGCGCGCATCAACCGAATCGAGCTGAATGTCGCGGATAAAGGACAAACCGACGCCAATGCGTTCGTTCGGTACGCCGGGGCAGCGCAAGAGCCGCAGCGTGAACAGTACATCACGGGCAGTTATGGGCTGGCCGTTATCCCAAATGGCCGCTTGGCGTAGGCGGTAGGTAATGGCAGTTACCGAATCCCGACGGCTTACCTGAGGTACGTTTTCAACAAGCCAGGGTACGTATTGCCTGCGGGTGCCATCTACCACCAGCAAGCTTTGGTAGAGCAGATTGTTAAGCTGAACAGCGTAAGTATTGGGCCAAACAATCGGGTTTAACGACTCAGGGTCGCGGGGCCAGCATACCCGCACGGTGGCGGGGGAAGTGGTACGAGCAGTAGGCGTTGAGCAGGCTATGAGGCAGGAAGCCAGCAACAGTATTACGCCGCGCGAGAGTAATTGGAGCATAAGGCAAGCGGTCCTGCTAAGGGCAGAGCCAGGACAGGCGGCCTCAAGATACGCTACGCACAACTGTTTTATTTCCCGCCGTCGCCCCAGCCGTTGCCGCCTGAGCCATTGCAGGAGCCGTTTTCCCGGTCGGAACCGTCGCTATCGGCATTGGAAGTGTCTTCAGTAGAATGCTGTTCGGTTAGTGCGGAAGGCGAGGTAAGAACGGTTTCCGGCGAGAACCAAAAGCTTTGCAACTGAAACAGGGCGAGGGTCAGTAGCTCTAGCATGGTAGGTGTGTTGTGTCTGTCAATCGTTTGACTGACACAAACTTCCGGCTGAATTTAACCTGAATAAAGGAAGGTTATCGTGTAGGCGTGACTATTATTATATTGTTCTTATTTTGAAAATAAGTAATAGCATCTATCTTAAATAGCATACGGAGACGTTATGCTATAAAAAAAATTGATAAAATATATAGATCTGTGACAAAACGTTTGCAGAGGGCATATCTATTCAGCATGCAAAGCTGAGCGAACAGTAATTGCTGGTAAAGGAAGATATTTGCTTTTGTGTGACTGGCTTATACCACGAGGAAAAGCTTGATATTTGCTTCTTTCTTGGATTTAAACACAGATAACGAATGTACGAGCTGAATAATCTAGCTAAGATTGTGACAAAGCGTCGATTGCCAACATTGCCATTGCTGAGCTTTGGCAAAGGAGTTAAAGGGCGTAATCGGGAAGAGGAATTACTGGACTTACTGGCTTCAGACAGTAACGTCACCGGCCTACAGGTAACCAAAGCACTTTATGGCAATACTTCTGCCAAGAGCCAGGCTGCGGTGCGTAAAATAAAGCAGCGCTTGCAGCATAAGTTACTGAATCATCTTTACTTTCTGGATTACTCCGACCCGCGACATCCCGTTTTTTTGCGTCATGAGCAGCAATGTGTGGGCTTGCTGCACCAAGCGCATGTGTTGTGGTGGGAAAGCGAGCGAATGGTTATTGCCCAGTTATTACGAAAGGCATTGCGTGTGGCCCTGGAAGCAGAATTCACGCAGCATGCCGTCAGCAGCCTGGAGTTGCTGCGGCGGCTTTATGTGGAAACCAACAATTTCCCGCAATACCGCACCACTGTGCGGCAACTGGAGCGCGTACGGGAGACCCTGGCCGCAGAGCAAGAAACGCTGAAATTATTTTGGGGAGCGAAAATGGACCTCATGCGTACCGTACACGCGAGGCGGCGTTTGCTCCAGTATTTGCCCAGCGTGATAGATCGGCTGGAGGAGCTTTACCAGAAAACGCATTCCTACACCATTTACGACTCCCTGCTAAAGCTTCGGCTAATGCAGCAGGAACTGCCCGGTAACTTCGATGAAATCATTCGTATCACCACGGAGGCCGAGCAGCAGTTTGCCAAGGGCAAACTCAACCGCAAACGGTTCGATAGCCGGTTCACAAAGTATTATAGCCTGTATGCCCACCTGCGCGCGCGGCGGCTAGAGGAAGGCCTGATGCTGGCCGAGGATTACTTGAAAGCGTTTAGCCGCTCGACCAATAACTGGTTCAGCATGCTGGAAAACTACTTTTTGCTCACTATGCACAGCGGGCAGTACGATAGGGCCGGCGAATTACTGCGGCGCATGCAGCAAAATCCCTTCGTAACCAAACTCACCCGGCCGGCCATTCAGCGCTGGGAACTGATGCGCGCATACCTCTATTTTGTACGGCCCGACGAGGCTGGGTTGCGGCCTTTGCACTTTGCCCAACTGGTGCAAAGCGTGCCCGACCACAGCCGCGATAAGCGTGGTTACAACGTAGCCATCCTGATTCTACAGTTTCTGCACTATCTGCAGCAAAACAACGCCGAAGCCCTGCTCATGCGTTTGGAAGGCCTGCGCAAATACGAAACGGCGCATTTACGCGACGTGTCAACACTGCGCAGCCGGTTGTTTTTCCGGCTGCTGCAGTTGACGGTAAAAGTAGATTACGACCCGGTAATGTGTGAGGAGAAAGGCCAGGCTCTGCTCAACAGATTGCGCGATACACCGCCTCCAGGGGAGGCTTATTCTGATATTGAAATCATTCCTTACGAAAGCCTGTGGGTAATAACCCTGGAGCTGTTGCGCAATGGAAAGCTTCGTAGTTAGTTAACGAACTGCCGCGGAATATTTCACGCTTAAGGGCGCTGCGAAGCCGAGGCCGTGCGGTCGGAGTTGTTGGCCGAAAGCTGCTGGTAGCGCTGCAGCTGCGCGGGCGTTAGAAGCTCCTGAAGACGAACGTCGTAGCCGTTCCGGATTTCCTGGATTTTGCTGGCGTGTACGGTGTTGTCGCCGGCGTACATCTTATCCACTTCGGCCTCCTGCTCCAGCCGCTCTACCAGTGCCTTGCGGATTTTCATCTGACGGGCTTCGTCAAGACCAAGCTGCGGGGCCAGTTGACGAGTCATTTCAGCAGCTCGCTGACGTGCATCGGTAGGGGCGGACTGTGCTTGTGCTAGACCGGCAACGCTGCAGCTAAGCGCAAGAGCAAGGATGAATTGTTTCATTGGGTGTGGTATTTAAAGGAGGAGTTTCGATTAGGTGCTGCAAACTAAAACAAAACTTTAACGGAATAATACATAGTTGAAAAATTAATATTGGAACTGGAATGTTGTCGTCCGTAAAGCATGGAGAAGGTTATAGCGGCTTTGGAGTGCAGCTGGAATATTTTCAGGGGGTTTCCCCGAGGTGGCCCAGATTAAATAGGATGACTCACGCTTCGCTTCGCTCTCTTTTTCGGCACCTGTTTGTAGGGTAAAGCGAGTCGGGTGCTCATTAATCGAAGCCACTGACCCTGAGAAATAACGTTGACCATGGCTGCGGCAAAAAGTAGTCGTACCGCGGTTATACACGTGGATGGCTAACGGCTCGGGCCAGTCGGTGAACAGCGTCATACACGATTGGGCAAGGTCAAGGGCACTCATTGGGTTATTGCATATTAATGCGGCAATGGTTTAGAGGTTTTCCGCTCGAGCGGGCCGCAACCAAACTGGCGGTAGCAGCGCTATTACCGGGTAAAAGAAGCTGGGTGGGAGGTCCAAGCACTGAATTATCAAAACCTGCGGAGCGGTTCTGCGTTGCCGATACGCGGAGCCTACCGTACTTTGGCCCATCTTAACCCTCTGCCGGTTCCTTCTTCTGCTGCTATGGCTACTGCTCCCTCCCGCACTTCCGACTTTTTCGACCAGCTGACCCGCACCGTCGAGCAAGCCCGCGAGGTAGCGCAGCAGCGTTTCCGGACCCTGAATGAGGACGAGCTCAACCGCCGTCCCGCCCCCGATAAATGGAGCGTGGGGCAGTGCCTCGAGCACCTCAACATAATAGGCGGCTTTTACCTGCCCGAAATCAACCAACGCGTACGCTCGGCGCAGGAGCGCGGCTCACGTCCGGCCGAAACCGTGAAATCGGGCCCCATTGGGCGGCGGTTAACTGCGGCCATGCTGGTACCGGCTCGTGAGAAGCCGTTGAAAACGCCCCAGGCGTTTGCACCCAGCGGCTCGCGCTTGCCCCGCACAGTGGTGGAGGTATTCCTGCGCCAGCTCGATGAGATGCTGAATCTGCTGCGGGCTGCACGCGAAGTCAACGCTAATGCCGTGCGCATTCCCAATGCCGTTATTCCGCTGGTTCGTTTGCGCCTCACCGATCAGTTTGCCTTCCTGGTAGCGCACATGCAACGCCACATGTCCCAAGCCGAGCGCGTGCTCGATGGACGCCGGTAGCACCGAATTCGACTGCCGGTAAATAAGCTTGCAAACGCGGGCTACCAGGGATATAAGCCAAAAGGACCAGCGCGTTTAACGGTGCATGGAAGCCTGTCCGGTCTCTGTGGTATTCTGGTTCGAGCGTAAAAATAAACGCCCAAAAGGCCGTGCGGGAAAGCATACTCCGTAGCCGTTCTGGTAACAATGGACATGTGTTGCCCAGGCCCCAACTTTGTTAGAACCATAGCAGCCTCGGCCGCGCTGATGGCCAACACCCGCGTGCAAACTCCAATCGGAGAGGTGGGCATCAGCGCGGGGCAAAGCAGTTTGGGGAATTAGGCCGCATAGTTGAAATAGCTGGTGTTACAAGCATTGAAGGGTAACAGCCCCCGGTTTGCAAGTACTAGCTCCTGCCTCGGTGCCGGGCACCCCATTGGTTAAAGAGCCCCATCAACTGAATAGCCAACGCCCAAGGCGCCACTGCGCAGCTATGCCCATTTAGTAGCCGGGGCGCTATTAAAGCTCATGTTGGCAGCCCCAAGCTCCGTTGTTGCGGCCATTACATAAGCAGGTCTGCCCGTGAACCGCAACTGTAATAGGTGACTTGGCAATATAAAGTCGGCCGCTTCGTGTGGAATAGCAGGCCGGCGGGCATCACTTAGCTGTAATTTCCTTGCTTTGCTTATGCGTTGCTCTTTGCTGATACTGGCCGTTTGGCTGCTCTGTATGGTACTTCCCTCCAATGCCTCGGCTCCGGCGGCCGGCGGCCCTTACGCCGCCCAGTGGAAGAAAATCGACGCGCTGCTGGCTAAGGACCAGACCGCCGCGGCGGAGAAGCTGGTGCTCGGCATCTACCAGCAGGCCCGCGCCAAAGAGCAGCCCGCCGACCACGTGCGCGCCCTGGTGTACCGCCTGCACCTGCTGGAGCGCAAAGAGGAAGACGCCGACGTGAAAGGCATCCGGCTACTGGAAGAAGACCTGCGCACCGCCAGTTTCCCAGCGCGCCCCCTGCTGCACAGCCTGCTGGCCCAGCACTACCACCAGTACCTGCGCCAGAACCGCTACCGCCTCTACGACCGCACCCAGGTGCAGCCGGCCAACGACGCGCTTGGCCCCAACGACCTGCCAACCTGGGACGCCGCCCGCCTGGCCGCCCAGGTGGTACGCCATTACCGCGCCTCGATGGAAACCGACGCGGCCCGGCAGCAGCAAACCACCTTGCGCGAGCTGGGCCAGCTCGCCACCCCCGCTGATGCCGCCGGCCAGCAGCTGCGCCCCACGCTCTACGACCTGCTCGCGCACCGCGCCATCGGGGCCCTGAACGACGACGAGCTGTACCTGACACGTCCCGCCGATCAGTTTCGCTTTACCGATGCGCGCCTGCTGGGCTCCGATGCTGAGTTTCTGGCCTTGCCGCTCGCTGCTCCCTCCGCCGATTCGCTCAACGGCCCCTGGCACGCCCTGCGCCTATGGCAGGCTCTCACACGCTTCCGCCAGTCGGGCGACGCGGCCGCCCGCGCCGATGTGGAGCGCCTGCGTCTGGCCTTCGTGTACCAGCACGCCGCTTTTCCCGACAAAACCAACGCCTACGAGGCCGCCCTGCGCCGCGCCGCCGCGCCCTACGAAGCCCTGCCCGTCTGGGCCGATTTTCAGGCTGAGCTAGCCCAGCTGGCCCGGCAACAGGGGAAGCTGACCGAGGCCATGGCGCTGGCCCGCGAAGCCGTGAAGCGCTACCCCAAATCGGTAGGCGCTCAGCGCGCCCAGGCCCTCATCAACGAGCTGGAGCAACCCGAGCTGAGCGTGCAGACCACCGAAGTGCAGCTGCCCGACGAGCCGCTGCTGCTCAACGTGCGCTACCGCAAACTCAAGCAGGCCCACGGCTTTGCCTGGAAACTGCCCGCCGCGGCCATGCTCCGCGAGCAGACCGGCCAGCGTGACAAGGAAATTCAGAAAGCCTACGCCAAGCGCCTCGCCGCCGCGCCCACCGCTACCTGGGCGCTGGCGCTGCCCGGCCCCACCGATTACAAAAATCACCGCGCCGAGCTGGCAGGACCTAAGCTGGCGCCAGGGCACTACCTGCTGGCCATCAGCAGTAGCGCCGAGCAGCCGACCAAGGAGCGCGCCGGCGTAACCACGGTGTACGCTTTCGTATCGGTGAGTGAGCTGGGCAGCGTGCACCGCGCCGCGCCGGCCGGCGGCACCGATTTGTGGACGGTGAACCGCCGCAGCGGGCAGCCTGAGGGCGGCGTATCGGTGCAGCCCTGGTACCAGCAATACCTCAACGGCAAAACCCAGCACGTAGCCGGCACCAAGCTAACCACTGCCGCTGACGGACATTTGGCCATTCCCTTCGAAAGCGAGCAGCGCCGGTACATGCAGGCCTTGGTGCTGAGCCGTGGCCGCGACTCGCTGATTCTGGCGGAAAACCTGGGTCGATACCGTCCGGCCCCGCAGCTGCAAGCCGAACGGGTGCAGCGCCGCGCTTTCCTTTACACTGACCGCGCCATCTACCGGCCCGGCCAAACGCTGTATTTCAAGGGCATACTGGCCGAAGAGCAAAACGGCCGCAGCCAGGTCAGCAAGAACATGCAGCTGCGGGTGCGCCTGCTCGATGTGAACGGCCAGCAGGTGCAGGAATTCCCCTTTACCACTTCTGATTTCGGCTCCTTCCACGGTTCCGTCACGCTGCCCACCGGCCTGATGAACGGGCAGATGCAGCTCACGGTCCAAACCACGTATTTCGGTAAAGAAGAGTGGCTGGGCAGCACCGGCTTCTCGGTAGAAGACTACAAGCGCCCGACCTTCTTCGTGACCCTCGACCCAGTGAAGGGTACGCCCAGGCTGGGCGATACGCTCTCGGTAAGCGGCACGGCCACGGCCTACGCCGGTCAGGCCATCGACGGGGCGCAGGTGCAGTACCGCGTGGTGCGCCGCACGGTGTGGCCCATGTTCGGCTGGTTCGATCTGGATTTTGGTTTCGGTGGGGGAGACGGCGGCATGCGCCGACCTTTCTTTCCCGGCGGGGGTGAGCAGCAGCAGGTAGCCACCGGCACCGCAACTACCGACGCGGCGGGCCGCTTCCGCATCAGCTTCACCGCCACGCCGCCCGATGAGGCCCTGAACCAGGAAGACGAAGACCCGGACGACGATGAAGATGGTGGCTACCGCCCACCCATGCCTGGGCGCCCGACGTACGTGTTTGAGGTAACGGCCGACGTAACCGACGCCAACGGCGAAACCCGCTCCGAGCAGCGCGGCGTGTCGCTTGGCGGGCCGGCCCTGAACCTGAGCCTGAACGGCCCGCGCCAGTTGAATCAGCAGCGGGCCGGGCAGGAACCCTTCACGCTGCGCAGCCAGAACGCCACCGGCGAAGCAGTGCCCGCTGCCGGAACCCTGCGCCTGTTCCGCCTCACGCCCCCAGCCCGCACCCTGCGCCCGCGCTTCGGCCCGCGCCCAGACCAACCCGGCCTGAGCCGCGAGCAGCACCAGCAGCTGTTTCCACTGGATGCCTGGATGCAGGAAGACGACCCCGCCACCTGGGCGCGCGTGGCGGTGGGCGAGTGGAAGTTTTATACCCAGAAAAGCAGTGAGCTGGCCGAAGTCAGCAGGGCGGTGGCTTCCCAAACACCCGGCGCCTACGTGCTCGAAGCCCAAAGCGTCCTGGGCGCCGATACGGCCAAAGCCCAGCTCGGCTTTACGCTGTTCAGCCCCACGGCTGCTCAGCCGCCGCTGCCAATGCCTGCTTGGCTGGTAAGCTTGGAGGATAGCGTAGCGCCCGGTCAGGCCGCGCAGCTGCTCATTGGCACCGGCTTCGATAAAGTGCGGGCCCGGCTGGAAGTGGAAAGCCAGGGCCAGCTGCTGCGCGCCGAGTGGCTCACCCTGCGCCGCGAACAGCGCGCCATCAGCCTGCCTACCACAGCCTCCAATGCCGGTCCGCTGCACGTGCGGCTGGTATTTGTGCACGCCGGCCGCTTCTACCAGCGCGAAGTCACCGTGCAGGTGGCCGAGCCGGCACGCCCGTTGCGCCTCGACATCAGCACCTTCCGCGACAAGCTGCAGCCCGGCCAAAAGGAAACCTGGCGCGTGACCATCAAAAACAGCCAGAACCAGCCCGCCGCAGCCGAGCTGCTGGCCTCCCTCTACGACCAGTCGCTGGATTACTTCCGTCCGCACGCCTTTGCCCGGCCCGAGTTGCCCCAGCCTTATGTGGGTGAGCGGTTCGATTGGTCGGCGCGTTTTGGGGCCGAGCAGTGGGAGACGCTGTTTGCAGAATTTGCTGGAAGACCAATTGGCAACACCGACTACGTGTATCCAGGTTTGCGCCTGAACTATTGGGACTGGGCAAATCTGGAAAAACGCAGCACGGTCAAATTCACTCCTCCGGTAATCAAAGGGGATGTAGAAGCAGCTGATCAGGAGGCCATACCTCTAAGAGGCCGGGTAATGCGTGCAGCAGCTACTGCTGCCCCAGCTCCCATGGCCGAAATGAAAATGGCTGCTGATGCTTCCGCAGATGGCTGGGGAGCAAGCAAAAAAGAGTTAAACGAAGTAGTCGTAACCGGCGCCGGTGCTCCGCCGAAGCCCGCCGACCTATCCACGGTGCCTACGCGTTCCGACTTCCGCGAAACGGCGTTCTGGATGCCCGCTCTGCGCACCAACAACAAAGGAGAAACGGTGCTCGAATTTCAGATGCCCGAGGCCGTCACGCGCTGGCAACTGCTGACGCTGGCCCACACGCCCGACCTGCAAACCGGCCTGCTGGCCCAGCAGCTTGTTACCCAAAAAGAACTGATGGTAACGCCCAACGCCCCGCGCTTTTTCCGCGAAGGCGACCAGCTGCGTCTGACCGCTAAAATCAGCAACCTCAGCGGCAAAGCCCTGAATGGTACCGCGCAGCTCCTGCTCTTCGATGCCCGCACCAACCAGCCCCTCGACAAGCAGTTGCTCCAGAGCAAAGCGCAGGAAAAATTCAGAGTGGCCGCCAGCCAAAGCACCACCGTGGGCTGGGATGTAGCCATTCCGGCCGGCTTGGAAGCCGTTACCTACCGCGTGGTAGCGCAGGCCGGCAGTAAGAACAACAGCATCTCCGACGGCGAGGAAAACACGGTGCCTGTGCTGCCCAACCGCCTGCTGGTAATCGAGGCCGTGCCGTTGGTGGTGCGCGGCAATACCACACGTGCCTTCGAGCTAAAGAAACTCACCAGCACCAGCTCGCCCACGCGCCAGAACCAGAGCCTGACGCTGGAGCTGACCGCCAACCCGGCCTGGTACGCCGTGCAGGCCTTGCCCTACCTGATGGAGTACCCCTACGAGTGCTCGGAGCAGGTTTTCTCGCGCCTCTACGCCAATACCCTGGCCGCCCGCATCGTGCAGCAGAACCCGCTCATTCGGCCAGTGCTAATGGAGTGGAAGAAGGCGGCGGCCAGCGGCGACCCGAACGCGCTGCGCTCGAAGCTGGAGCAAAACCAGGAGCTGAAAGCCCTGCTCTTGCAGGAAACGCCCTGGGTGCGCGAAGGCCAGACGGACACCGAGCGCATGCGCCGCCTCGCCGACCTCTTCGACGACGCCCGCCTGCAGGCCGAAACCCAGCGCGCCGTGCAGAAACTGGCCGAGCTACAAAGCCCCAGCGGCGCCTTCCCCTGGTTTAAGCAGATGCCTGACAACCGCTACATCACCCAGCTAATCGTGGCCGGTTTCGGCCGCCTGCGCAAGCTGGGCGCCTTTGATGCCTGGCAGGACGACCGTACCCGCGACCTGCTGCTGCGGGCCGTGGCTTACCTGGACCGCGAAACCCAGCGCGAGTACGACGAGCTGCGCAAGCGCAAAAACGTGAAGCTCACCGATGACCACCTCGCCGACGCGACCCTGCACGCCCTATACGCCCGTTCGTTCTGGGCCACCGAAATCCGCGTGCCCGTCGCCAGCAAAGCCGCCTACGACTACTACCGCACCCAAGCCGGCCAGTACTGGCTCAAGCGCAACCGCTACATGCAGGCCCTGGCCGCCCTCACGCTGCACCGTGCTGGCCAGCCCAAGCCTGCCCGCGACATCATGGAAGCGCTGCGCCAGAACGCCCTGCAGTCCGACGAGCTGGGCATGTACTGGAAAGACGTGCGCGCCGGCTATTACTGGCAGGAGGCGCCCACCGAAACCCAGACCCAGCTCATCGAGGCGTTTCACGAGGTAGCTGGCGACCAGAAAGCCGTGGAGGAAATGAAGCTGTGGCTGCTGGCCCAGAAGCGCACCCACAACTGGGAAAGCACCCGCGCCACCGCCGATGCCTGCTACGCCCTGCTGCTGCAAGGCTCGCGCAACTGGCTGGAGCCGACGAAGCCTTTGCTGGTCACGCTCGGTGGGCAGGCCCTGAACACTACCGAAGGCGCCGAGGCCGGCACCGGCTACCTGAAGCGCAGCTTCCCCGCCGCCGAGGTAAAGCCCGCTATGGGCAAGGTGCGCGTGCAGAAAACCGACGCCGGCGTGGCCTGGGGCAGGCTCTACTGGCAATACTTCGAGCAGCTCGACAAGATTACCCAGGCCGACAACGCCCCGCTGGGTCTCACCCGCCAGCTGTTCCGCGAAACCACCGGCGCCAGCGGCCCGGTGCTCACGGCCATGACCACGGGCGCGCCCCTGAAAGTAGGGGAGGTGCTGGTGGTGCGCCTGGTGCTCAAAACCGACCGGGAGCTGGAGTTCGTGCATCTGAAAGACACCCGCGCCGCCGGCTTGGAGCTCATCAGCCAGACCTCGGGCTACCGTTACCAGCAGGGCCTGGGCTACTACGAAAGCCCCCGCGACGCGGCCACTAACTTCTTCATGGACGTGGTGCCCCGCGGTACCCACGTGTTTGAGTACCGCCTACGGGCCTCGTTGGCCGGCAACTATTCATCGGGCATCAGCCAGGTACAGTGCCTGTACGCGCCGGAATTCACTAACCATTCGGCTGGGCAGCGGCTGCGCATTGCCGGGCAGTAAGGTGCTGCCCTTGCACAAAGGGCATCACCCTAACGGCGTCCGTTTAACTTTCGGGCTTCCGATGCGGTGCGCCGAAGCACGGGACAGTACATCTTTCATCAGCAGCACCGGTGGAACCGCTTGCGCAAGGAAAATCCGGGCGCGTACGAGGCCGCTTCCGATCCAAACGGCTGGCTCCATGTGCGTGTGAAAGGACATAGCCCAGTGGTGCGGATGTACGTGAACGAAGGGGATTCTCCGGTTTTACAAGCACACCAATTGCGCCCAACAGCCAGTGACCAACTCGGTTTTTTTGTGGCCGATAATTTAGATGGCTCCTTGGTAAACCTGCTTGTACGCGGCCCATAAGCCACTATTCGGCCTCATTACAAGCCGATTGTATTATCGGGAGGTTGTCTTTTCACCGGGTGGCTGGTACTTTCGCGGTCCTGTTGAAATAACCGGAGGACCGCTTATGCTCAAATACGTTTTATCGACGGCCGTTGCGGCACTGCTTACCCTGGCAGCCCACGCACAAAAAGCCCCGGCCCCGAAAACCAAGAAAGACCCCGCTGCCGGCAAAGTAGCCGTGCCCGTGGGACCTACGCTGCCCGGCGAAGAACGCCTCACGGCGCAGGAGCGCGCCGAGCGCACCTTTCTGATGCCGCCCCGCAAAAAAATGAGTTCGGTACAGGCCGCTCCACGCCCTCAACTGGACCCTTCGAGCGCCGAGGATTTGGCCATTGGACTGCCCGCTGCCGAGGAAGTGGTAGAAGAAACCGCTACGCCGGTGGTTAAGGCCGCCGCGCCCAAACGCACCTACCGTACCAGAACGCGCAGCCATTCGTCGGCGCGCCGCAGTACTTCTAAATCGAAGACGACCAGCAAAAGGTCTTCGGCCAAAAAGAAGACGACTGCAAAAGCCACACCTCGGAAGGCCAGTTCCAGGCGCCGCCGCTAAGCGGCAGCAGAAGTGAAAATAGCAAAGCGGCGCCCCGAAAACGGGGCGCCGCTTTGCTATTCATCGGTTTCGGCGGTTTCGCTGTAGCGGGGCGTGTTCCAGCGCGGCCGGGGCTGCGGCAACTGCCAGCGCCAGCCTACCAGCAACGCGGCATGGCCCGGTAGGGAGCGGTGCCGCACGGTGTACGCTTCAGGAGGTAGCGGAGCAGGGCGCCAAAGCTGTTTGGTGCGGGTGAAAGGAGCGTGGTAAGGAAGCAGGCTGCGCTGAAATTCCAGCGTGAGCGTGGGCCCGCCGTTGCGGGTTAGCCAGCTTTGCACGCCGATTTCGGCCCCTGCCAACGCATTCCACGGATTGTTAGGCAAGTCGCTCTGCGAGTAAAACCTACGGGAGCCCACGTAGCCCACCGAAGCATTCAGGCCCACGAAAGGCTCCAGCCACGGGCCCAGGTTCACGAAATCGGTGTAGCGCAGCCCCGTTCCGGCTTGGTACACATACCCTTCGAAGCCAGCGGAATAACTGTAGCTGCTCTTTTTTTCGCTGGCCCAGGTGCCGGTGCGGGCAAAAGCCGTAAGCTCCGTGTTGTTGCGCCACTGCCACAGCGCCTGCACCTTAATGGCAGGTGTAGCATCCTCGATAAAGCCTCGGCCATCAAAAATCCATTTCGGCGCCATCGTAAAATTTGGGCCGACGCTGACCGCCACGGAAGGACGCGTTTGGCCTTGGGCTGATTGGGAAACAGCCGCCGCGCAGGCGGTGAGTACAAGCAGGGCCGTGGTGCGGATCGGTAGCGGCATAAATAACGAGCGGTCGGGCGTTGATCAGGCACAAGCTGTGCTGCCAACGCCCGACCGCTCGGGTTTCGTATTACGGGTGGGCTATGCGTTCTGCGGCATCAGGCGCACCACCAGCCCGTCGAGGCGCTCGGTAATGCGAATCTGGCATGAGAGGCGGCTGCCCTGGCTCATAATCGGCAGGGATTCGAGCATGGCCATTTCATCGTCGGAGGGCTCGGGCAACTCGGGGCCGGCCAGCACCTCTACGTGGCAGGTGCCGCACAGCGCCATACCGCCGCAGGTAGCCTGAATATCGTAGCCCGAGGCCTTCATCACCTCCATTAAACTCAGGGCCATATCGGTGGGGGCCACCAGCTCGTTGCGCTGGCCGGGGGCTTCCTCTACGTATACGCGTACTTCTGTAACGTCTTCCAAACTCATGAGTGTCGGCAATGAAAAGGTAATTGCGGCAGCGCAAAGAAACGAAAAGTGAGTAGTCTGCGGCCCGGGCCCGACTACTCACTTTCGAAAATCAGCCGAAGCGCCGCTTGCTACTTACAGCGTGGGTACGCCGTTAACGGTGGTGTATTTCAGTACGTAGCGCTTATCGGGGAAGATGTGCTTGTAAGCCCCCTGCGCCATGAGCGCGGCCTCGTGGAAGCCGCACAAAATCAGCTTCAGCTTGCCGGGGTAGGTGTTGATGTCGCCGATGGCGTAGACGCCGGGCACGGAAGTGGAGTAGTCCAGCGTGTTTACTTTCACGGCGTCGTCCTCAATTTCCAGCCCCCACTCGCCAATCGGACCCAGCTTGGGCGTGAGGCCGAACAGCGGAATAAAGCTGTCGACTTCGAGGCTGCGGGCGGTGCCGTCGTTGGCAGTGATGGTAACGGCTTCCAAGTGGCCGTTGCCGTGCACGTGGGTCACGTTGCTGCTCAGCACCAGGTTTACCCTGCCGGCATCGTGCAGGGCCTTCACTTTCTCGGCCGAGTCGGCGGCGCCGCGGAAGGTGGTGCCGCGGTGCACAAGGGTTACCTCCTTGGCTACGTTGGCCAGGAAAATGGTCCAGTCGAGGGCCGAGTCGCCGCCGCCGGCAATTACCAGGCGCTGGTCGCGGAAGGTTTCGGGGTCGCGCACCATGTAGTACACGCCTTTGCCGCCTTCAAAGCGGTCCAGCTCGTCGATGGCAGGCTTGCGCGGCTCGAACGAGCCCAGGCCGCCGGCAATGGCAATGGCCTTGCAGCGGATGTCGGTGCCGTCGGTGGTGAGCAGCGAGAAGGAGCCGTCTTCTAACTTTTCGAACTTCTCTACCCGCTCGCCCAAGGTGAACGTGGGGTGGAAAGGCTCAATCTGGCGCATAAGATTCTGCACCAGGTCGCCGGCCAGCACTTCGGGGAAGCCCGGAATGTCGTAAATGGGCTTCTTCGGGTAGATTTCCGACAGCTGCCCGCCCACCTGGGGCAGGGCGTCGACGACGTGGCAGCGGAGCTTGAGCAGGCCGGCTTCGAACACGGCGAACAAGCCCACGGGGCCGGCGCCGATGATGCAGATATCGGTGGAAATGGTGGAGTGCATTGAAGGTGAAAACAGTCGGGAGCCGGGCCGCAGCGGGCTTGTGCTCAATCAGATCAGGCAGATAACAGCCAAGCGGGCCTTGCGGTTGCTTTGGGCATGAAAATCGGGCGCAAAGGTACAGCGCTTCGCTTAAAACATAGACCACTGAGCGTAAAGAAGCCAGACCGGCGCTGGGCCACCAAAAAAACGGGCGGACGCAGCTGTGCGCCCGCCCGGTGGCTGGGGTAGCAGGGGTGTTGCTTAATCCCGCAGCTCGAGGCGCGTAAACTTATGCTCGTTATCGGTGACGAGGCGGGCAATGTAAAGGCCGGCACGCAGGCTGCCCTTGGTTAGCACGTACTGGTACACTTGCCCGCTGCGGCCCTCGCCCTCCGCCAGCACCGAAACCACCTGGCCGCGTATGTCCACGATTTCGAGGCGGAAATGGCTGCTGCGCGGCAGCTCAAACGAGAAGGTCGTGCGGTCGGCGGCGGGGTTGGGCGCGGCCGTCAGCACCGTTTCCGATACCGGGCGTACGCTTGGCACGGTGTTGCAGCCACCCAGCCGGTCGCCGTGAGCCAGGTGGTCGGCGGCTCCAAGGGCATCCACGCACAGGTCGTTGCCGTTGTGGCACACCAGTACTTTGTTGTTGCGGTTGCCGCAGCGTACGTCAAGCACGTTAATCGTGACCTGGGCCGTTTCCACGCACGAATTAACATCGGTGGCCGTCACGGTAAAGGTGTAGGTACCGGCAACCGTAGGGGTAAATACCGGAGAGCCGGTGTTGGTATTGCTCAGCCCAGCGGCGGGCGACCAGCTATACGAGTTGATGTTGACGCCGCTGGCCTGCAGGGTCACGCTCTGCGGGCCATAGCCCAGAAAGATGGTGTTGGGGCCGGCGCCGGTGTACACGCTGGAGGCCGGAATTACCGCAATGGTAGGCGGCACACAGGCGTACAGCGGCGGCAGATCAAAGGCTTCCACCTGGTCGAAACGGTTAAAGCTCGAGCCCTGACTGGCGCTGAAACCCAGGCCGCGGCGGGCGAATACCTGCCAGATCATTTTCTGGTTCTGACCGCCGTAGTTGGCCTGATCAGCCAGCAGAATGGCGTTGCGGGCATCCACGAAGCCGGGGCTACAAGGCTGCAGCTTCAGGCCGTCGATGATCAGCTGCATGGCCATGTTATTGCCGCCGGTGCCGTTGTAAAGGTCTGGGTTGAAGCCGTAGCGGTTAATGAAGGCCCAGTTTAGGTCCCACATCATGGTTGCCCACACGAATCCAATGCCGTGGGGTTCGGCTATGGTCGGGTCGTTGGTGGCCCGGTAGGTGTAGCCGTTAACGGCGAAGTCGGTGCTGTAGGGAGCGGGGCGAATGCCGCGGCCGTCGGTGGCGTGGCCCAGGGCATAGGTGCCGATGCCGCGCTTTTTGGCGCCCGTGTCGCCGGGCTTCATGGTAAGCATGAGCCCAAACCAGTCGCTCCACCCCTCGCCGCCCTGCTCGGCGTTGTTCAGGCAGGCGTTGGTAAGGCGGCCGCCGGTCAGGCGGATGCTGATGCCGTGGCCGTACTCGTGGGCGATGATGCCGTTGTCGAAGTCGCCGTCGAGCTCGGGCCCAACGCCGTCGTTTTTAAGCGACACCTGCACTTCCTGGCCGGCATCCATTGCGGCCCTGATGCTGGTGCCGGCTTCCTGGCTGATCATTACCGAGGGAATGGTAATGGGGAAACCGGGCGTACCGCCCATTGCGCTGGGGTCGCCGGGCAGGTTATTGACCATTACCACGGCGGTAGCGCCGGCCTGCTGGGCGTGGTAAACCTTTAGCCACAAGTCGCAATTGCCGCGGTACACCAGCGCAATGTTGCCGCTCATGGCGGCGCCGTTATTGAGCGCCATACAGCCTTGTTGCCCCACACCGGCAGCAGTGCTGGTTAATACCAGTTTGCCCGTAAGGGGGGCGGCGGGCAGTGCTGGTCCAAACGAGGCCAGCCGGGTGGTATAAAAGCCGGCAAGGGCCGAGGGCGCCGTAATGCTGAAGGTCTGGGCGCCGGGTATGCCCGTCCAGAGGTACATCTGCATGCGCGGCCGGTTTCCGTCGATGGGCGTGAAGAAATTGGCGTTGTTGCGGGTAGTAGCCACGTTGCGGCTGTCCTGCGCTTCGGCACGCACATCGTCGTTGGCCCCGAAGGGAGCCGCTGCGGGGCCGCGGTTGTAATTACTGACTTGGAAGTTGCCGCTGACTTCGTTAAACCCATACCGGTACCACACATCGTGCATGACGTTGTTGAGGTAGAACAGGTTGGTGATGGCCGCGTCGCGGTAGGCCACCGGCTGCTGGGTAAAGTCCACGGGGTAGTTGAACAGCAGCGACGCGCCGGGGTTGGGGCTGTAATTAAGGTTGCCGTTGTTGTTGTTGGTCGGGTCCTCGTAAGCGTGTACGTTGTTGCCCCGGGTGCTGGTAAACTCGGCTCCGGGCATGCCGTTGGTATCGTGCCAGCCGTTGGGGGAGGCAGTCGGATCGGCCGTAGCGGTAACGGCAAAATCACGCGGCCCGTGGCTGGGACTTTCGGAGGGCAAGGTAAAAACGTGGTAGGCGTTCGAGGCGGGGCTGGCGTACGGCACCATGGGTGCTGCCGGGGCCGTCATCGGCGTCAGGAGCTTCCGCTTGCCGTCGATGAAGGTGCCCTCTGGACCATGGTTATCAAATTCGCAATGCGTTACCAGGTTATCTTTTGCCAACACCTGGCCGTTGCTGGCGTCAAGACGGATGTTCCACGCATTCAGGGCATCGAGCTCGTAGATAAACACCTCCCAGGCCAGCCTCAAGGAGCCATCGGGCAGGGGTTGGTACACCAACTTGGCCGTGATTGGCTCCAGCGAAATGCCCCCGGTATCAAACAGCGTAGCCCGCTCCGGCTCGGTGCTGCGGCTGCGCGCGGCCAGCGACCCGCTCGGACTCAGGCCCAGATGTCGGGCGGCGGTGCCGACGGCGTCTTCGGCCGTCATCACGCGGGATGCCGTTCGCACCTTACGTCCTAGCTCCTTGTAAAATCGGTTGCCCACGCTCAGCACCCGTTCGTCGGCGGTCATGTTTACCGTAGTAATGGCACCGTGAATGGGAATGCCGCCGTAGCGCTGCTGCAAATACAAGTGCCGCAGACCGTTGTGTGCGGTACGCGCCTCGCTGCTCAAGGTCAGGTCGGCTAGGTCGGCCTCGGTTACCTGGAGCGTTTGCTTGTTGCTCCGTAAATGCTCGAAAGCGGCCTCCGGAACAGCTTTGCTTGGCGGAAGGGGCCGGTTTTGCCCGAATGCGGCCAAAGTGCCCAGAAGCAGGGCAACCAGTAACAGAGGCCGGTGCTGTGAAGGTAGGGTGTGTGACATATACAGGTGCGGTTTGGTTGGACCTGAATGTATGTCTTTGAATTAAAATATTTATATATATTTTACAATAAGTGCAATTGATTGTCGATTGTGCTATTTTGAACGGCAACTGCTTGCAGGTGCGCTCTGCAACACAGCGTACGAGCAGGTTTGGTCATGCACGGGACTTGGCCGTACAATGTTTTTTAATGTATTTAAATAATTGATGGTGAAATGCTTATGTAATTATTTTGGCCAACTGATTCAAGACTCATTCCGGCCCGAAATGCAACACTGGATAGCTGATAAGATTATTTTAATAACAGGCGTAGGTAAATCAGTCGCTCCAATACCGGAGCGGCTCGGGTTTCCTGACGCGGGCCAGCGCCATATCGTGCGCAGTAAGCAGTGCCCCGCAAACGCGTTGGTCCGCCTGCACAAAGCACAGGCGGACCAACAAAAAATAACAGCAGCGCGATGTGTGCGGGGTTACGCCGGCAGTGACGTATAGCGCAGGTAGGGCTTCACGCGGCGGTGGCCCTGCGGAAACTTGCTCTCGATGTCCTCGTCTTTCACGCCGAGGCCGATAATCACGTCGTCGCCGGGGCGCCAGTCGACGGGTGTGGCCACGGGGTGCTGGTCGCCGAGCTGCAGGGCATCAATCACACGCAGCAGCTCATCGAAGTTGCGGCCCACGGCGGCGGGGTAGGTGAGGGTAAGGCGCACCTTCTTGGCGGGGTCGATGATGAACACCGAGCGTACCGTGAACTTCTCCGACGCGTTCGGGTGAATCATGTCGTAGAGCTCGGCTACTTTCCGGTCGTGGTCGGCCACGATGGGGTAATTCACGGCCGCGCCCTGGGTTTCCTCAATGTCCTGGGTCCACTGGTGGTGGTTATCGAGGGCATCCACGCTCAGAGCCATCATTTTGGTGTTGCGGCGCGTGAATTCGTCGGAGAGGTTAGCGGCGCGGCCCAGCTCGGTGGTGCACACGGGCGTGAAATCGGCGGGGTGCGAAAACAGGATGCCCCAGCTTGTGCCGAGGTAATCGTAGAAGTTAATGCGGCCTTGGGTAGAATCGGCCGTGAAATCGGGGGCGGTGTCGCCTAGTCGAAGTGCCATAAGCGGGTGGTGTATTGTTGAGGCAGCCAATGTAAGCGCTACCGCCGAAACGCGGTAATTTTTAACGTAGCCACCAAGCTTAGCCCAAATAGCCGAGTGCAGCTAAAGCTAGTTCCCCTCCGCGGATGAAGAGGGGCTAGGGGTGGTTGAAAGATTAGAGCTAACTATAATGCTGTTCAAGCGCCTTGGTCGACCACCCCCAACCCCTCCTCGGATGAGGAGGGGAGCTAATTCTAGCTGCAAAGACTAGCGCAGCAGCCGGCTGCTTTTCCGCAGCGCCTCCACTTTCGCCTGAATTTCTTCCAGCCCCAGGTTGTGCACGCTGCCCAAATGCGTGGTGGTAAACTCGCGGTGCGGCGTGTAACTGCCGGCTTCCACGGCGTGTCCCACCTCCTTGTAAGCGGTGCGGAACGGCGTGCCGGACTGAATCAGCTGGTTGATATTTTCCACCGTGAACGTGGTATCGTACTTGGCTTGGTTCAGCAAATTCGGCTTGATGCGCAGCTGCGGCAGGGCGAACAGCACGATGTCGAGAATGTCCAGAAACTGCGTCATGGGTTCGAAGAGCAGCTCCTTCAGAATCTGGAAGTCGCGGTGGTAGCCACTGGGCAGGTTGCTGGTAGTTAGCGCAATGGTGTTCGGCAGGGCTTGCAGGGCATTGCAGCGCGCCCGAATCAGCTCGAATACGTCCGGATTTTTTTTGTGCGGCATAATGCTGGAACCGGTAGTAAACGCCGCCGGCAGCTCCACAAAGGCCAGATCCTGGGAGTTGTAGAGCACCAAGTCGTAAGCCATTTTGGCCAGTGTGGCGGCCATGCCGGCCATGGCAAAGGCCACCGTTTTTTCAGTTTTGCCGCGGAGCATCTGAGCACCTACCGAGCTAACCGCCAAGTTGCCAAAACCCAGCTCCTGGGTGGTCATTTTCCGGTCGATGGGGAAAGAGCTGCCGAAACCCGCGCCCGAGCCCAACGGGTTCTGATCGGCTACGGTGTGGGCGGCCTCAAACAGGGCCAGATCGAGCAGCAAATGTTCGGCGTAGGCCGAGAACCACAGCCCAAACGAGCTGGGCATGGCGGCCTGAAAGTGCGTGTAGCCGGGCATTAAATCGGCTTGGTGCGCCTGGGCTTTTTCCAGCAGCACGCGCACCAGTTCCATGGTTTTGGCGGCGGCGCGCTCGGTGTAGTCTTTTAGAAACAGCTGAATGGCCGTCAGTACTTGGTCGTTGCGCGAGCGGGCGGTATGAATTTTCTTGCCCGCGTCGCCGAACTTCTCGGTGAGGTAGTACTCGATTTTCGAGTGCACGTCCTCGAAGGCTTCGTCAATGACAAAGTCGCCGGCTTCAATCTGGGCCGACAACTCCGTGAGGCCTTGCTGCAGCTGCTGGTTTTCTTCGGCCGAAATCAGGCCGGCCTTGGCCAGCATGTTGGCTTGTGCCTTGGACGCCTGCACGTCGAAGCGCGCCAGGTACATATCCAGCGCCCGGTCCTGACCCACGGTGAACTGCTCGATTTTTTGGTCGACGGCAATGCCCTTATCCCAGATTTTCATGCGCAGTAGCGCGAACTTTTAGTTCGCGTATCGTTGAATAATTGTATTCCGTTCGGTAGCCGTTCCGTGATACGCGAACTAAAAGTTCGCGCTACAGCACCAGACCATCCAGCAGCTCCACGTACTCGCGAATGCCGCCGCGAATTTCGCTCAGCAAAATGTATTCGTCGGGCGTGTGGGACCGGGCCGAGTCGCCGGGGCCAATTTTCACGGTGTCGAAGCTCATCAGGGCCTGGTCCGAGAGCGTGACCGAGCCGAAAGTTTTGCGGCCTAACGCTACGCCGCGTTGCACCAGCGGGTGCTCCGGACTGATGCGCGATGAGTTCAGGCGCAAGGAGCGCGGCGTTACCTCCGACTGCACGTGGGCCTGCACGGTGCGCACCACGTCTTCATTCGAGTAGAACTCGTTGGTGCGCACGTCCACCACAAACGTGCAGCGGTCGGGTACCACGTTGTGCTGCGAGCCGGCCTGCACCTGCGTCACGGTCATTTTTACGGGGCCGAGCAGGGGAGACGCTTCCGGGAATTGGTACTGCCGAATCCACTCAATATCGGCTACGGCTTTGTAGAGGGCGTTTTCGCCTTCGTTGCGGGCGGCGTGGCCGGTTTTGCCGTGGGCTACGCAGTCGAGCACCACGAGGCCTTTTTCGGCAACGGCCAGGTCCATCTGCGTTGGTTCGCCCACAATGCCGAGGTCGATTTTACCCAGCAGCGGCAGAATGCTGCTCACGCCGTCGGTTCCGGAAATTTCTTCTTCGGCGGTAATGGCGCAAATGAGGTTATAGGGCAGCTCTTGTTCGTAAAAATGGAGGAACGTAGCCAGCAAACTCACCGCCGATGCACCGGCGTCGTTGCTGCCCAAGCCGGTGAGTTTGTCGCCTTCCAATACCGCACCAAACGGGTCGTAGGTCCAGGAGGCGCCGGGCTTCACCGTGTCGTGGTGGGAGTTCAGCAGCACGGTGGGCTTGGCCGCATCGAAGTGCCGGGAAGTAGCCCACACGTTGTGGCCGGCGCGTTGCGGCGCGGCGCCGTGGGCGGTTAGAAACCCGGCAATCAGCTCCGCCGTCGGGCCCTCCTCCCGCGAAAATGACGGGGTTCTGATCAGCCGAATCAGAAGCTGAATGGCGTCTTCGACCAGCTGCGGGTTTAGCTCCGGCATAGGATGGTTTTTACCGGCTCGTTAATCTTGAGCGCGTTTTCGATGACGACTTTCTCAACCCCGGCTTCCAAGGCCGCAAAGGCGTTGTCGAGCTTGGGCAGCATGCCAGCGGCAATCTGGCCGGCGGCTTTCATATCGGCGTAGCGTTCCGGCGTAATCTGTGGCACCACGGAGTTGTCGTCGTTTATGTCTGTCAGCACGCCGTCTTTCTCGAAGCAAAAGTGCAGCTCCACGCGGTACAGTGCGGCTAGGGCGCGGGCTACGGTGCTGGCTATGGTGTCGGCGTTGGTGTTCAGTAGCTGCCCGCGGCCATCGTGGGTAATGGCGCAGAGCACGGGCGTGAGGCCGGCGCGCAGGAGTTGATCGAGCAGCTGGGCGTTTACGCTTCGCTCCGTCAGGTCGCCCACAAAACCGTAGTCGATGTCTTTCACCGGGCGCTTGGTGGCTTGAATCACGTTGCCATCGGCGCCGGAAAGGCCCAGGGCGTTTACGCCCGCGGCCTGCAATCCGGCCACAATCTGCTTGTTGGTTTTGCCGGCGTAAAACATCGTTACAATGTCCAGTGTGGCGGCGTCGGTAATGCGGCGGCCGTTCACCATTTGGGGCGCAATGCCCAACTCGGTCAGCATCTGATTAGCGCCTTTGCCGCCGCCGTGCACCAGAATTTTGCGACCCGGCACGCGCGCTAGCTCTGCCAAAAACTGGCTCAGTTGGTCCGCATCATCAATGATGCCGCCGCCGATTTTAAATATGTTAAGGGTGTCTTGCATCTAGACTTTCGCGTCAGAGGAACATCAAAGAAAAAGGAGCACCGCTTTTTGGAGTTTTAATCGGCTGCAAACGCAAATAACGGCCCTATTGACTTTAGCGAGGGTTTCTGTTAAACCTTTACGCAAATTCTGAAACGATTTTCGGCCGGTTGCATGTTATTGCGCCGAACCCAAACCGCTCCGTCGGTTTACTGCCATGCTCCGACGACGAACATTCGCCTTCTTGCTTCCGCTACATGCGGCAGCGCGCCCGTTTCGGGCCGGCGAGTCGGGGCAATGCGCTGCAATTTGATAGCGCGCCAACCCTAGCCTTCAGTGTTACGTTTTTGAAGTGCTGCTATTTTTTTTGCAGCACCCACTGAACCGTCAAACTGCCTGTTTCTGTGCCGCTCGGGGCAAAAGTACACCGCTTTTCGGGGCATGTGTACCTACACCGATTCAGAAACAAGCATTGGCATTACCAAGCTTGGGTCCTATGTTTGCAAAAATTATCAGCAGTGGCCCGTTCCGACGATGGCCATGTTTCACAAGGGTTCAAACGAAAAAACTGGCTGCACGAGTGTAGGACGCGGTACATGTACTGATGGTGGGTCGACCTGGTCCCCACAATGCGGTTTCACACCCGCCTCCCCCAAGCCATTTCCCCTTACCCTGGCGCTTTTCCTGATACTGGCCCTTTAGAGGCTGGTCGCCGCGTAGTCTTCTTCCCCGAGCTGCGTTTCTGCTGCATTCTTTCGTCTTTCCGAGTCTGTTGCCCCAAGAGCGGCAACTAACCGCGCTTTGACCATGATTTTACGAGTTGCCAATGCTGCCGATGAGCAGTATGTGGACACGCTTTGCCAATGGTACGAGGAATCGGCCCGGCAGCGGGGCGTAGGCATTGCCAAACGCGACCCTAACTACTTGAAAAAGAAGATGGGACGCGGTGATGCCATTATTGCCTTCGTTGGCGAGCAGCTGGCGGGCTTCTGCTACATCGAGACGTTCGAGGACAACAAGTTTGTCGTCAATTCGGGCCTCATTGTAAACACCGAGCTGCGTCAGGAGGGCCTCGGCCGCGCCATCAAGCAGCGCGTGTTTGAGTTGTCGCGCACGAAGTACCCGCAGGCCAAGATTTTCGGCATCACCACCTCGGCGGCGGTCATGAAAATTAATACCGAGCTGGGCTACCGTCCCGTTACGTTCCCTGAGCTAACCCAGTCCGACGACTTTTGGAAGGGCTGCTCGGCCTGCAAGAACTACCCCATTCTGCAGGAGAACCAGCGCAAAATGTGCCTGTGCACCGGCATGGTCTACGACAAGCTCAACGACCAATACAGCCAGCCGGCGCAGGAATCCATCGACATCATCGAACCCATTAACCGGTAATGAAAAAGGTAGTTTTAGCCTACAGCGGCGGTCTGGATACGTCGTATTGCGTCGTGTACCTTACCCGCGAGCTGGGCCTGGAAGTACACACGGTCATCGTCAACTCGGGCGGCTTCTCGCCGCAAGAGCTGGCCGGCATCGAAAAGCGCGCCTACGAAATGGGCTCCAAGCGCCACGAGGTGATTGACGTAACCGAGCGGTTCTACCAACAGTGCCTACGCTACCTACTTGCCGGGAATATCCTCAAAAACGACACCTACCCGCTGAGTGTCAGTGCCGAGCGCATGTTTCAGAGCCTGGCGCTGGCCGAGTACGCCCGCGAAAACCAGGCCGACTACATTGCCCACGGCAGCACCGGCGCCGGCAACGACCAGGTGCGCTTCGACGTGGCTTTCTCGGTGATTTCGCCCAATACCGAAATCCTGACGCCCATCCGCGACCTGCGCCTCTCGCGCCAGCAGGAAATCGACTACCTGCAGGCCAGCGGCGTAGAAATGAGCTGGGAAAAAGCCAAGTACTCCATCAACAAGGGCATCTGGGGCACCAGCGTGGGCGGCGTGGAAACGCTGACTTCGCGCCAGGGCCTGCCGGAGTCGGCCTGGCCGACGCAGCTGAGCAAGCACGAGCCCCAGGAAATCAGCATCACCTTCGAAAAGGGGGAGCCGGTAGCCTTGAACGGCGAAACCATGCAGCCAGTGGACCTGATTGTGGCTTTGAATGAGCTGGCTGGGCAGTATGCCATCGGCCGCGACACCCACGTGGGCGACACCATCCTAGGCATCAAGGGCCGCGTGGGCTTTGAGGCCCCGGCGCCGCTGATTCTCATCAAGGGCCACCACCTGCTCGAAAAGCACACGTCTTCGCGCTGGCAGCTGCTGCACAAGGACTACATAGCCAACTGGTACGGCACGCTGCTGCACGAGGCGCAGTACCTCGACCCGGTGATGCGCGACATGGAAGCCTTCCTGGAGTCGTCGCAGGAGCGGGTATCGGGCACGGTGTACGTAACCCTGAAGCCCTACCAGTTTGAGTTGCTGGGCATCGAGTCTCCGTTCGACATGATGCAGTCAAAGGTGGCCACCTACGGCGAGGAAAACAACGCCTGGGACTCGCGCGACGCGAAGGGCTTCATCAAGATTTTCAGCAACCAGCTGCGCATTCATTCCTCTTTCAACGATGAAAATTAAGGTTGGCATCGTCGGCGGGGCCGGCTACACGGCAGGCGAGCTAATCCGCATACTGCTACACCACGAGTTCGTGGAGCTGGGCGCCATTGTGTCCTCATCCAGCGCGGGCAGCCCGGTGTACCAGGTACACGACGACTTGGTGGGCGAAACAGACTTGCGGTTTGTCTCCGAGCTGGCCGGCGACGAAGACGTGGTGTTCCTCTGCCTGGGCCACGGCAACTCCCGGGCGTTTCTGGAGAAGCATCCGCTGCCGGAAACCACCCACGTAATCGACCTCAGCAACGATTTTCGCCTGAGTGCCGACCGGGAGTTTCAGGACCGCGAGTTCGTGTACGGGCTGCCGGAGCTGAACCGCACGCGCATTCAGCAGGCGCAGAGCATTGCCAACCCTGGCTGCTTTGCCACGGCCATTCAGCTGGCCTTGTTGCCGCTGGCCCAGGCCGGCAAGCTCACCGACGACGTGCACGTATCGGCCATTACCGGCTCAACGGGCGCGGGCCAGAGCTTGGCCGAGACCGTGCACTTTTCCTGGCGCAGCAACAATGTGTCCATCTACAAACCGTTCACGCACCAGCACCTGGGCGAGATTGGGGAAAGCCTGGCGCAACTGCAACCCGAGTTGGGGAGTGAAATGCACTTCATTCCGTACCGCGGCAACTTCACCCGCGGCATCTTTGCCACGGTCTACACGCCGTCGGAGCTAACGCAGGACGAGGCGCGGACGCTGTATAAGGAGTTCTACGCCGACGCCGCGTTTACCACAGTATCGGACGCGGAAGTGCACCTGAAGCAGGTGGTCAACACCAACAAGTGCCTGCTGCACGTGCAGAAATTCGGCAAGCAGCTGCTCATTACCTCGGTTATCGACAACCTGGTGAAGGGCGCTTCGGGCCAAGCCATCCAGAACATGAACCTGCTCTTCGGCCTGCCCGAAACGACGGGACTGCACTTGAAAGCTGTCGGCTTTTAGCTGTTGGCTATCAGCCTCTTTCAAGAATACCTCGCACAATTTCCAAAAGCTAAAAGCCGACAGCTAATAGCCATCAGCTAACGAAAATGGAGCTTTTCAACGTCTATCCGCTCAACGACATCACGCCGGTGCGCGCCCTGGGGGCGCAGCTCTGGGACGACAAGGGAGAGCAGTACCTCGACTTCTACGGCGGCCACGCGGTCATCAGCATCGGCCACAGCCACCCGCACTACGTGCGGCGCCTCACCGAGCAGGTGCAGCAGATCGGCTTCTACTCCAACTCGGTGCACATCCCGATTCAGCGCGAGCTGGCTCGGAAGCTGGGCGAGGTGTCGGGCTACGCGGACTACGCGCTGTTCCTCTGCAACTCGGGCGCCGAGGCCAACGAGAATGCGCTGAAGCTGGCCTCCTTCCACACCGGCAAAAGCCACGTCATTGCGTTCAAGGGCGCCTTTCACGGCCGCACCTCGGGCGCGGTAGCCGCTACCGACAACCAGAAAATCGTGGCGCCCTTCAATGCCGGGCACCAGATCAGCTTCCTGCCCTACGACCTCGCGGACGTAGAGCGCGTGCTGCAAGCGGGCCAGACCTGCGCCGTCATCGTTGAGCCGATTCAGGGCGTGGGCGGCATCATCATGCCCTCCGACGAGTTTCTGCAGGGGCTGGAGCAGCTTTGCCAGCGGTACGGCGCGGTGCTCATTGCCGACGAGGTGCAGAGCGGTTACGGGCGCAGCGGTAAGTTCTTCGCCCACCAGCACGCCGGTGTGCGGCCGGGCGTTATTTCGGTGGCCAAGGGCATGGGCAACGGCTTCCCCATCGGCGGCATCCTGATTGCGCCGGAATTCCAGGCGTCGTACGGGCTGCTGGGTACCACTTTTGGCGGCAACCACCTGGCCTGCGCCGCCGCGCTGGCCGTGCTGGAAGTCATCGAGCAGGAAAACCTGCTGGCCCACGCCACGGAAATGGGCGAGTATCTGCGCACCGAATTGCTGGCCAACGCCGGTGCCCAAGAAGTGCGCGGCCGCGGGCTGATGGTGGGCATCAAGTACGATTTTCCCATTAAGGATATGCGCGACCAGCTGCTGACCGAGCACCACATTTTTGTGGGCAACGCTTCCGACCCCGGCGTGCTGCGCCTGCTGCCGCCCTTGAACATCAAACGGGAGGAAGTAGACCAGTTTTTGCAGGCGCTGTACGCAATTATTCCGGCGGAGGTAAGGAGTTAAGCGACTTGTGGCCTAACTTGCGGCCTTAATGAGTGGCACGACGAAGTTCACGAGCATAGCTCTTCTTCTGATAAGCTGCACGCTGCCGTTGCTTATAATTGCGCAGCCCCTGGCCGGTTCTTTTTCTGAAAGAGCGGCCACCCAATCCACTTTCCAGCAGTCGTGCCCGCCCGACTTCCCGATGCCTGACGTCTGGGAGCGGTATGGTACGGGACCGATTGATATACCTTCATTCGTCCCCGTTAGGCTTACCCCCTCGTTCGGCTGGAACAGACCCCTCATTATTGGTCCTGTTCCAGCCGAAATTGTTTCCGGGCAGTTCCAACAGCTGGCGGCTACGCCGTGCACCCGCAAAACGCCCGGCTTGGGGCGTCCCAGCACCGTCACGTTTCTCTCCCCGGCACGATTCCGATTAGGCTCGGATCGGGATGATGGCACATGCGCTACTTCATCCGATTCGGCGAAACTGGCACACTGCCGGATTACCGCAGAAAATCAACCATAGAGCAAACCCTTTTTTCGCAGAACAGAGTGGAAAACGCTAAATCGGTGAAGCTGGTGCTGGAAGACGGCACCGAAATCCAAGGCACTTCCTTCGGCGCGTATACCTCGGCCGCGGGCGAAGTGGTGTTCAGCACGGCCATGACCGGCTACCCCGAAAACCTGACCGACCCATCCTTCGCCGGCCAGATTCTGGTGCTGACTTACCCCATGGTGGGCAACTACGGCGTACCGGGCGAGGAACTGTACGAGTCGATTTCCCGCATTTTCGAGTCGGACAAGATTCACATTGCCGGCTTGGTGGTGAACTACTACTCCGAGCAGCACAGCCACTGGAACGCGGCCAAAAGCCTCGGCGACTGGCTGAAGGAGTACAACATCCCCGGCATCTTCGGCGTGGACACGCGCATGCTCACCAAAGTGCTGCGCGAGAAAGGCGCCATGCTGGGCAAAATCGTAGCCGAAGAAGACGTGCCTCTGCACGACCCGAACCTGGAAAACCTGGTGGCCCAGGTAAGCCCCGCGGGCGTGCAGCGCTACGGCAGCGGCCAGCACAAAATCGTGCTGGTGGACTGCGGCACCAAAACCAACATCATCCGCTGCTTCCTGGAGCGCGACGTGGAGCTCATCCGCGTGCCCTGGGACTACGACTTCACCCAGCTCGCCTACGACGGCCTATTCCTCTCGAACGGCCCCGGCGACCCGAAAATGTGCACCGCCACCATCGAGCACCTGCAAAAGGCGCTGCAGCAGGACAAGCCCATTTTCGGCATTTGCCTGGGCAGCCAGCTCATGGGCCTGGCCGCCGGCGGCGACACCTTCAAGCTCAAGTACGGCCACCGCAGCCACAACCAGCCGGTGAAGCTCACGGGCACCATGCGCAGCTTCATTACCTCCCAAAACCACGGCTTCGCGGTGGACACCGCCACGCTGCCCGCCGACTGGGACATGCTGTTCGAAAACCTGAACGACGGTACCTGCGAAGGCATTAAGCACAAAACCAAACCCTTCTTCTCCACTCAGTTTCACCCCGAAGCCGCCGGCGGACCGCAGGACACGGAGTTCCTGTTCGACGACTTCCTGAAGGCCGTAGCCGAGCACAAATCAGCCAAGTAGATTGGCCTAAAGGTGCTGCGGTGCGTCAGCCCGAAGAGAGCAGTGGGCCATGTTTTATGAACAGGGGAATAAAGGGTTCCTTGTAAGCGTCATTCATAGAGCTTACTCTCATGCAGCTAAAAGATAGAGGTTTCCCAAACTGGGGCTACTTGCTACTAGGCGCCACGGTTTTCGCCCTGTACTTATTTGTCAAGAACATGGGGCAGCGAACGGTGCTGAAGGCTGCGCTAGGGCAGCCAGCCGAGGTGATTGATCGGGCCATGAATTCGGCCAGAGAGTTTCCCAGGATAACCAGAAGAACCGGAAGAATAACGGCCAAAAACTTCAAGCTTGAAAAACTCGGTGCGAAAAAGGACTCCCTCGCGTTTCGATTCTTCTTGGACGGTGAAGACGCCGACGCAATCATCAAGATCTGGATGGCTAAACGGCCGTCCGGTGAATGGGAAATAGTGAAAAGCGACACCCTGTTTACAAATTCTGCCCCGCTGCCAAAGCAATAGTCTGCAACTGATTTAGCTCGACTGCCATTTAACACGACCGCACCAGCGGCCTGTTACCCAACCCTCAGAATGAACAAACCCAATAAAGTTCTCGTCCTCGGTTCCGGCGCCCTCAAAATCGGCGAGGCCGGCGAGTTTGACTACTCCGGTTCGCAGGCCCTGAAGGCGCTGAAAGAGGAAGGCATCCGCACCATCCTCATCAATCCCAACATTGCCACCGTGCAAACGTCGGACAACATTGCCGACGACGTGTACTTCCTGCCCGTGACGCCTTACTTCGTGGAGGAAGTCATCAAAAAGGAGCAGCCCGATGGCATTCTGGTGGCGTTTGGCGGCCAAACGGCCCTGAACTGCGCCGTGGCCTTGTTTCGCGCCGGCGTGTTTGAGAAGTACGGCGTAAAAGTGCTCGGCACGCCCGTGCAGTCCATCATCGACACCGAGGACCGCGACATCTTCAAGGAAAAGCTCGAGCAGATTGGCGTGTTGTCGGCCCGCAGCGTGGCCGTTACCACAATGGAAGACGCCCTGGCGGCGGCCGAAAAAATCGGTTTCCCCATCATCGTGCGGGCGGCGTTTGCGCTGGGCGGCCTGGGCAGCGGCTTTGCCAACAACATGGACGAGCTGCGGGCCCTGGCCCAAAAGTCTTTCACCACCTCCGACCAGATTTTGGTGGAAGAATCCTTGAAGGGCTGGAAGGAAGTGGAGTACGAAGTGGTGCGCGACCAGTATGATAACTGCATTACGGTCTGCAACATGGAGAACTTCGACCCCATCGGTATTCACACCGGCGAGAGCATCGTGGTGGCGCCGTCGCAGACGCTCAGCAACCGCGAGTACCACAAGCTGCGCAGCATCGGCATCCAGACCATTCGTCACCTGGGCATTGTAGGCGAGTGCAACATTCAGTACGCCCTCGACCCCGTTTCCGAAGATTACCGTGTGATTGAGGTGAATGCGCGCTTGTCGCGTTCCTCGGCGTTGGCTTCCAAGGCCACGGGCTACCCGCTGGCGTTTGTGGCCGCCAAGCTAAGCTTGGGCTACTCGCTCTCGGAGCTGAAAAACAGCGTAACCCAGACGACCTCGGCGTTTTTCGAGCCGGCACTGGACTACGTGGTGGTGAAACTGCCGCGCTGGGACCTGGGCAAATTTGAGGGCGTGAACCGGCAAATTGGCAGCGCCATGAAGAGCGTGGGCGAGGTCATGGCCATCGGAAAATCCTTCGAGGAAGCCATTCAGAAGGGCCTACGCATGCTGGATACCGGCAAGCGCGGCTTCGTGGCCAACAAGCCCGAAATGGCCGACAACGCCACCATTGACCAGCTGCTGAGCGAGCCGAACGAGGAGCGCATTTTCGCCATCAACCTAGCGTTTGAGGCCGGCTACACCCTGGCGCAGGTACACGCGCTGACCAAGATTGACCATTGGTTTTTGCAGCGCCTCTACACCATCTTCCAGCTCGGCAACCAGTTGGCCGAGCGGCGCGCCTCGGGCCTGAACGCGCTGGAAACCGAGCTGCTGCGCGACGTGAAAAAAGCCGGTTTCTCCGACCAGCAAATTGCCGTGAAACTGCTGGGCGAAGGCGACGTGAAAGCCGACGAGCTGCTGGTGCGTGCCCGCCGCAAGGCCCTGGGCGTGCTGCCCGTTATCAAGCAAATCGACACTTTGGCGGCCGAATTCCCGGCCAAAACCAACTACCTCTACAGCACCTACCACGGCACCGAAAACGACCTGGACCGCGAAGCCAGCAAGTCCATTGTGGTGCTGGGCTCGGGCGTGTATCGGATCGGCAGCTCCGTGGAGTTTGACTGGTGCGGCGTAAATGCCGTGCAAACCGCCGCCGAGGAGGGTTACAAAACCATCATCATCAACTACAACCCCGAAACCGTGTCGACCGACTACGACGTGTCGGACCGGCTGTACTTCGAGGAGCTGAGCTTCGAGCGGGTGATGGACATTCTGGAGTTCGAGCAACCCAGCGGCGTGATTCTAAGCACCGGTGGCCAGATTCCGAACAACCTCGCTACCCGTCTGGCCGATGCCAATGCGCCCATTTTGGGTACTGCCCCGGCCCGCATCGACGAGGCCGAGAACCGCCACAAGTTCAGCAGCATCATGGACGAGCTGGGCATTGCCCAGCCCCGCTGGAAAGAGCTGACTTCGTTGGACGCGATGTTCGAGTTTGTGAGCGAGGTGGGCTACCCCGTACTGATTCGGCCTTCCTACGTGCTGTCGGGCGCATCCATGAACGTGGTTTCCAACGCGTTTGAGATGGAGTCGTTCCTGAAGGCGGCGGCCGAAGTAAGCGCCGAATACCCGGTGGTGGTGTCGGAGTTTATTCAGGAAGCCAAGGAAATTGAGCTGGACGCGGTGGCCGACAAGGGCGAAATCGTGAGCTACGCCATTTCCGAGCACGTGGAGTTTGCCGGCGTGCACTCCGGCGACGCCACCATGTACTACCCGCCCCAGCGCGTGTACGTGGGCACGGTGCGCAAGCTCAAAATCATTGCCGAAAAGATTGCCAAGCGCTACGAAATCAGCGGGCCGTTCAATATCCAGTTCTTGGAGAAAAACCGCGAAATCCGGGTGATTGAGTGCAACATCCGCGCCTCCCGCTCTTTCCCGTTTGTGAGCAAGGTCTCGGGCCACAACCTCATCCGCAAGGCCACCCAGGTGTTGCTGGGCAAGAAAGTGGAGCGCGACGCGAGCGAGCTGGTCTACGACCTGCCCTTTGTGGGCGTGAAAGCTCCGCAGTTCTCGTTTACCCGCCTGCCCGGCGCCGACCCCGTGCTGCGCGTAGACATGGTGAGTACCGGCGAAGTAGGCTGCCTGGGCGACACGGCCGAGGAAGCCCTGCTGAAATCGATGCTGAGCGTGGGCTACAAGATTCCGCAGAAGTCGGTGCTGATTTCCAGCGGCCCCATCCTCTCCAAAATAGCGCTGCTGGAATCGGCGCGGCTGCTTGTGCAAAGTGGCTACAGCATCTACGCCACGCAGGGCACGCACCGCTTTTTTGCCGAAAACAACGTACCCAGCTCCCTCGTCTTCTGGCCCGACGACCACCAGGAGCCCAACGTGCTGACCTACCTCAAGGAGAAAAAAATTGACCTGGTCATTAACATTCCCAAGAACCTCTCCAAAGGCGAGCTGGACAACGACTACAAAATCCGCCGCACTGCCGTGGATTTCGGCGTGGGCTTGCTGACAAATGCCCGCCTGGCCAAGGCGTTCATTCAAGCCTTCTGCACGCTGGAAATGAAGGACCTCAAGATCAAGAGCTGGAACGAGTACAAGGCCATGTAGCGCGGCGTTAATGCTGCTCTGCATTGCTGAGAAGAGACCATCATATTAAGCTTGCCGAGATGTCTCGCGTGCTGATTCCAGGTAGTATTGTCTGATGTTAGCGGCAGAGATGCTTCGGCAAGCTCAGCATGACAGTCTGCTTTCGTACCCTCAGTTGCAAACAAAGCGTATCTATGAAGCTAGTAATTTGTCTTTCTGTATTGATCCTTACATCCTGCGTAGATCATTTTAGCGAAGATGCACTTTATGGATCTTACACTCCCATAGAATACAATAATAATTATGATACTATTTTGTTGTCAAAGGATAATCAATATCAGCGCAGAGTATGGGATAAAAATAAAAAATTATTGCTCAATATGAAGGGTAGTTGGTATCTACATGGAGGTACGCAAGTCCAGTTTTATTCGTTCTATTTTAATCTAGATGACGATTTAGTCAAATTTCCGCACTTAATAAATGATACCACCGGTGGCTCTAGCTCCCTTGTAAAAAGTAAAAATGGTGTTATTAAACTCCGATTTAAATACCTCAATGGAGAAACTTTATACCAACAAGTGTCAAATAAATAATAGTAAATACGTATTATTTTGTTCGTACAGCTGCTTTAAAAAAATAGAAAAAATAACCAGCTGGCGAATAATAAATTCAAGCAACCTACCCCATGAACAAATTCACCTCGTTCGCCGACGTCCCAGACTACCGCGCCTTGCTTAAACAGGCGCTGGAGATTAAGCAGAACCCCTTCGGATACCAGCACCTTGGCCGCAACAAAACCGTCGGACTCATTTTCTTCAACCCTAGCCTGCGTACCCGCCTCAGCTCCATCAAGGCCGCCTACAACTTGGGGGCGCAAGCTTGGGTACTGAATGCCGGCGCCGATTCCTGGACCCTAGAAATGGCTGATGGCGCGGTGATGAACGGCGGCACGCAGGAGCACATCAAGGAGGCCATTGCCGTGATGAGCCAGTATTGCGACGTGCTGGGGGTACGCACCTTCCCCACGCTCAAAGACAAAGCCGAGGACTACGAGGAGGTGGTGTTTAACAAGATCCTGCAGTACGCCACCGTGCCCGTTATCAGCCTGGAAAGCGCCACGCTGCACCCGCTGCAAAGCTTCGCCGACCTCATTACCGTGGCCGAGCACAAGCCGAAGGAGCGCGTGAAAGTGGTACTCACCTGGGCCCCGCACGTGCGCGCCCTGCCCCAGTGCGTGCCCAACTCCTTCTGCGACTGGTTCTCGGAAGTAGACTGGGTTGACTTCGTTATAACTCACCCCGAGGGCTATGAGCTGGACGAGAAGTTCACCAAAGGCGCCCGCATCGAGTACGACCAGCGCAAAGCCCTGGAAGGCGCCGATTTCGTGCAGGCCAAAAACTGGAGCAGCTACCGCGACTACGGCCAGGTACTCAGCACCGATCCCGCCTGGATGCTCACGCCCGAACACATGGCCGGCACCCACAACGCCAAATTCCTGCACTGCCTGCCCGTGCGCCGCAACGTGGAAGTCTCCGATGCCATTCTGGATTCGCCCAACTCCCTGGTTATTCAGGAAGCCGGTAACCGCGTGTTTTCCATGCAAACTGTGCTGCACGAGATGCTGAAGTAGCACCTGTTTTCATTTGTCATCCTGAGACGCAGTCGAACCGAAGGAAGGCGAAGCCAAGGACCTTATCACTGCTGAACGAGTCGCTACTACGATGGTCGTTCACGCGTGGTAAGGTCCTTGGCTTCGCCTTCCTTCGGTTCGACTGCGTCTCAGGATGACAGAAAAGCTTAGCTGGCGGCGCGCAAAGCGGAGGTTGGAACCACGTCCAGCCGCAGAATTTTCTCTTTGTAATCGTCAGGAAGCAGGCTGGCCCGCGCCCATTTGCTGAAGGGCAGGTGCTGGGTGTAGCGGTACACGAACAGCGCGGGCAGCAGCCACGGTGTGCGACCCAGGCCCAATAGGGTATTCACTTGCGCCGGGGTTACCACGCGCTGAGCTTGCAGCAGCAGGCGGTAGCGCAGCTTGCCCAAATGGCGGGCGTATTGTTGGTACAAATCGGCGGTGAAACGGCTGTACTCTAAGTGGTTTTCCAGGCTGCCTTGCCGCGCCGTAAGCCACTCCGCGTACGTAGCCGGCAAATCAGGAATACCCATGCGCTGGCCTACCCGGGCAAACACCTCGAATACCTCTTCTTTCTCCGCCAAAGTCAGCGGCCGCTCCAGCGTTTCGTACGCCCGAATGGAGTAGTCGATGAGCATGAACGATACGTCGCGGTAGGCCCAGGCCGGGATAGACATGCCGCGCTTGGATTCTACGGCCGCGTGAATGGCGTTAATGCTGTCGATAGCGCGTTCCGCTGCCTCCCGTTCGGCAAATACGATTTGGCGGGCGTACTCCACGGTGGAAAACAGGCGAGCCAATGGGTCGGCGGGGAGGCGGCCGGTGAAGTAAAGCCAATCGACGGCTTTGTTGAGGGCAAACTCGGCGGCAGCGCCTGCAAAAATGAACAGAACGGTATCGGCCTTGCCCCATATGGTCCGGACCACTGAGTTAGGGGCTACGAAGTACTCCTGGCGCTGCGACATAGGCTACTGGTAAGTGTTGCTCAACGCCAAACGTTCTCCAAGCTGGTTTGGTGTCGATGTTTCAAATTTATTAAAAGAACTTTGAAATACAAAGTAAGTATAAGCTTTGCCATATCCCTCAACTTGTGCACGCGGATTGAAGTGCGGCGCAGCCAATGAAAACATAACCAGCATAAATGCCAAAGCGCCTGCAAATCAGCATTGCAGGCGCTTTTGGGTATTTCAGCGTTACTCCTAAATATTAAGTCGAGAGAATCTCGATCATGCGCATGAAGCTTTGGTTGAGCGGCTTTTTGCGCTTGATGCAGTCCTCGAACGGCGTGTACACCAACTTCCGGTCGATAATGCCGGCCATAACCGAGTGCATGCCGTTGATAAGGCCTTCCACGGCCGCAATACCAATTTGCGAGGCCAGCAGACGGTCGGCCGCCGAGGGTGCGCCGCCCCGCTGGATGTGGCCGATAACCGTTACCCGAACATCGAGCTCGGGAATGGCTTCTTTCACCTTGGCCGCTACGGTAGTTGCATTGCCTTCTTCGTCGCCTTCGGCTACTACTACTAGGAAGGAAGACTTTTGGCGCTTGCGGCCGGCCTGCAGCATATCGATAACCGATTCGAGCGACTGTTCCTGCTCGGGCACCAGCACAATTTCGGCCCCGCCGCCAATGGCGCAGGGAATGGCAATGTAGCCCGAGTCGCGGCCCATCACCTCCACAAAAAAGGCGCGGTCGTGCGAGTCGGCTGTGTCGCGGATCTTGTCGATGGCTTCCAGGGCGGTGTTCACGGCCGTGTCGTAGCCGATGGTGTAATCGGTGCCGTACAGGTCGTTGTCGATGGTGCCGGGCGCGCCTACGGTAGGAATGCCGAACTCCTGCTCGAAAAGCTGCGCGCCGGTAAAGGTGCCGTTGCCGCCGATAACCACCAGGCCTTCGATGCCGTGGTGTACCAGCTGGTTGTAAGCTTCTTGCCGGCCTTCGCGGGTGGTGAATTTCTGGCTACGCGCGCTTTTGAGGAGGGTGCCGCCGCGCTGCACCATGTTGGCCACGGCGGTGGTGTCGAGGCGCACAATCTCGCCTTTAATCAGGCCCGAATACCCGCGCATGATGCCGTATACCTCTACTCCGTGGTAGAGGGCCGTGCGCACTACTGCCCGCACGCACGCATTCATGCCCGGCGAGTCCCCCCCGCTCGTCAATACTCCGATCCGTTTCATGTTGTCGTGGCGCTAAAAAAATGGGCTTGAACCGGGTGCGCCTTCCCAGCGTCCAAAGCGCAAGTGACTCAAGTGCTGAGCCGTTTGTGAAAAACTCGGAGGCATTTCGGCCAGAGGCAGCCTACTACCCACCAAGGTACTTATTTCTCTCACCGAGGCACTTCCCTGTACGCGGCCGCTGCTACGACAGCCGCGAAAGAAAGGCCCGGCGTGCAAAGACCACCGTTGGCGAGCCGCTAACGGTGGTCTTTGACTTAACCGCCGTTCAAACAAAATCAACTGTTTGAACGGCGGTTGGCTTTGCCGGTTAGGGGCGGCGGTTCATGCAGTTCAGGTCTTCGAAAGCCTGCTGCAGGCGGGCCACAAAGGTTTCTTCGCCTTTGCGCAGCCACACGCGGGGGTCGTAGTACTTCTTGTTGGGCGAATCGGCACCGGTGGGGTTACCGATCTGGCCTTGCAGGAAGCCTTCGTTCTTCACGTAGTAGTATTTAAGGCCTTCCCAGAACGCCCACTGCAGGTCGGTGTCGATGTTCATTTTGATGGCACCGTAGCTGATGGCCTCGCGGATTTCCTCCTGGCTGGAGCCCGAGCCGCCGTGGAATACGAAGTCGATGGGCTGCTCGCCGGTGCCGAAGTGCTCCTGCACGTACAGCTGCGAGTTGTGCAGGATTTTCGGCTGCAGCTTCACGTTGCCGGGCTTGTACACGCCGTGCACGTTGCCAAAGGCGGCAGCCACGGTAAAGCGCGGGCTCACCTCGCTCAGCTCTTTGTAGGCGTAGGCCACTTCCGAGGGCTGGGTGTAGAGCTTCGACGAATCCACATCGGAGTTGTCCACACCGTCTTCTTCGCCGCCGGTTACGCCCAGCTCAATTTCCAGCGTCATGCCAATTTTGTGCATGCGCTCCAGGTACCGCTTGCAGATTTCGATGTTCTCCTCAATCGGCTCCTCCGACAAGTCGAGCATGTGTGAGCTGTAGAGCGGCTGCCCGAACTGTGCGAAGTGCTTTTCGCCAGCAGCCAGCAGGCCGTCGATCCAGGGCAGGAGTTTCTTGGCGGCGTGGTCGGTGTGCAGTACCACGGGCACGTCGTAGAGCTCGGCCATGAGGTGCACGTGCTGAGCACCCGAAATGGCACCGGCAATGCTGGCGCGCTGGTCGCCGTTAGGCACCGACTTGCCAGCGAAGAACTGCGCACCGCCGTTCGAGAACTGAATCATGACGGGCGAGTTCACAGCCTTGGCCGTTTCCAGCACCGCATTCACGGTGTTCGTGCCCGTTACGTTAACTGCCGGCAGGGCAAAGGCGTTGGCCTTGGCGTACTGAAAAAGGGACTGGATTTCGTCGCCGTGGAGTACACCGGCGCGCAGTTGGGTAAGAGTTTGTTCAGCCATGGATGAAGGAAAGGGAATGTCGAGGAGAGGAGCGCAGAGCGCGGCAAGCCGCGAGGTGGTAATAAAGAATGAGCGGTTATACCAGTCGGCCCGGAGAGGCAAAGCAGGTAGTCCAAATCAGATACAAGAATAAGCAACCTAGCGGGAACCGCCCAGTGCTTTGGCAGGCCGCAAGTTACAGCCGGTGACTTTCTAACCGTGCCTCTGTACGTAAAACTTACCTGCACGCTCGTGGCTAGCCGATGTAAAGCCAACGGGAAAGGCCTGAGGTACGTCGTGCGTATTTACTCGCGAAACATAAATATAATGCACAAGTAAAACGGCACCGAAGCATCTGATTATCGGGTAGCGGTTAGTGGGGCAGTAGCTGAAGCCAGACAGGAAGAGGTAACGAAGCAGGCTGAAGGAGCCAGGAAAGCAGAATAGGGAGGAATTGCGCAATGAGCGGCAACAGCGCGTGGGAATTGAGGTTTACGGTGCTATTTTGCCGGCTCCGTTGTCCGCGGCCCGTATCAGAGCGGGTATTGTTTTACCTGTTGAGGCCGTTGGAGGAATTTCCAATTGGGTTGCGCCATTCGCGGCCCTGGACTACGTACCAAGATGGCAAATCGTCGGGCTTCCCTTACAGACTTGGCCAAGGCACTAAACCTGTCGGCCTCTACCATTTCGCGGGCGCTATCCGACCACGAGGACGTGAGCGAAGCGACCAAAGCGCGCGTGCGGCAACTGGCCGACGAGCTCAATTACCAGCCTAACCAACTGGCCGCTGCTTTACGTCGCGGCCGCAGCAACACGCTGGGCGTGCTGGTGCCGCACATTACCGGGCACTTTTTCCCGCAAGTGGTGCACGGCATTGCCACCGAGGCCAGCAAGGCCGGCTTCAACGTGATGATCTGCCAGTCGAACGAAGACGTGAAGCAGGAGCGCAAGAACATCGACCTGCTGATGAATGCGCAGGTAGAGGGCATCCTGGTGTCGCTGGCCAACACCACTAAAGACTTCAGCCACTTCGAAGCTGTGCGCAAGCAAAACCTGCCGCTCGTGTTCTTCGACCGCGTGGTGGAAGACTTCGGGGGCAGCAACGTTAGCGCCGTGGTGCTCGACGACTACCAAGGGGCCTACCAAGTGGTGGCCCACCTCATCGAGCAGGGCTGCACGCGTATTGCGCACTTCACCGGGCCGCTGCACCTGAACATCCACAAAAACAGGCACCAAGGCTACCTCGATGCCCTGCAAGCCCACGGCATTCCCGTGGATGAGCGCCTGACTGCGCTTTGCCCGATGAACCAGCAGGGCGGCCAGCAGGCCATGGAAAAGCTGCTGAAACTGCCGCAGCCACCCGATGCCATATTTTCCTCGAACGATTTGGCTGCGGTGGGCGCCATGCAAACCGTAAAAGCGCACGGGCTGCGCGTACCGCACGATATGGCCATTGCCGGTTTCAGCAACGAGGTGTTTACCACGCTCACCGAGCCCATGCTGACTTCCGTGGATCAGCACTGCGAGCAAATGGGCAAAACAGCGGTGCGCCTGCTGCAAAAGATGCTGAAAAGCCCCGCCGAAAACCACGAAACCCCGCCACCGATTATTCTAAAGCCGGATTTGCTGGTGCGGGAATCGTCGATGCGGAAGCAGGCCCCGGTAGCCTAAAATACAAGAAGGACGTTAGATCCAGTCATCCTGAGGCGCAGCCGAAGGACCTTCTTAACTCTAGAACGACCATCGTAACACCGACTCGTTCTGACGTAAGAAGGTCCTTCGGCTGCGCCGCAGGATGACAAACGTAGTGTTATGGAAAGGCTAATTCAGACCCACCTTGCCCTTCGCAGATTCGAAAATCTTGGCTGAATCGAAGCCGACGCCGTTTTTGAATACGGTGTCCATGTTGCGAATCTGCTTGATGTCCTGCTCCGGGTCGCCGTTCACCAGCACCAAATCAGCCCGTTTGCCAGCTTCAATGCTGCCGATTTCCTGGGCGCGGCCGAGGTAGGTGGCGCCGTTTAGGGTGCTGATGCGAATGGCTTGTACGGCCGTAAAGCCGCCTTCTACCAGCAGCTCAATTTGGCGGCGGTTGGAGTAGCCCGCAATGGTGCGGCCGGCGCCGGTGGGGTCGGTGCCGGCTACCA
Source organism: Hymenobacter koreensis (assembly GCF_039541855.1). Lineage (NCBI taxonomy): Bacteria > Pseudomonadati > Bacteroidota > Cytophagia > Cytophagales > Hymenobacteraceae > Hymenobacter > Hymenobacter koreensis. The sequence goes on along the minus strand of NZ_BAABHA010000002.1, from coordinate 446,639 downwards.
GCAGGCCACCGGCGTCGTAGAACATTTTCTCCCAGGCTAATTCTTTTTTGAATAGCGCCACGCTGGCCGAATCCTTCTGCTGGTTTTGCTTCCAGGTAGTGGTTTCGCGTTCCTGCAACTGTGGTATCAGGGCTTCCATGCCACCGCCCAGTACGGCTTCGCGGCCGGTGTAAGGCTCGAATACCGGCAGGGTAGAAGTGAGGGCCACGCCTTTGCTGATGAGCAGCTTAATGAGGTCGGCCATGGCGGGGCTATTCACGGGCAGGTTTTGCAGGCCGCGCCGGGCGGCGGGGTAGTCGCAGGCATCGGCTACTTTGTTGGCCGCGAAATCGGAGCTGGCCATAAAGCCATGCTCAAGGTTGTCGATGCCCATTTCGGCGGCTTCGCGGTAGCTGATGGCGCAGAGGTGGCCGGTTACTTTCAGGCGGCGCTGGTGGGCCTCGCGCAGCACGGCGGCCAGGTCGGCGCGGGTGGCGTGCATGTACATTTTAAAGGACGTGCAGCCCCTGTCGGCCCAAAACCGCACGGTAGCGGCCGCATCTTCGGGGCCTTTCACGGTGTTCAGCGCCGGAATATCCATGCTCGGCTCCTCAATGTAGGGCGCCGTTACGTCCATGTCGGGGCCAATGTATTTGCCTTCGCCAATGAGCCGCTGAATGGCCAAATCGGTTTGCGGCTCGATGCTGCCCGCCGTACGAATGGTGGTGGCGCCGCCCGCCAAATACAGCCGCGGAAAAGAGTACGGCATTTGGGCAATGTTGAAGAAACCACCCGCCGGCATGGTGTAGTACAGGTGCTCGTGCAGCATCACGAGGCCTGGAATGAGGGTTTTGCCCGCGCAGTTTATTACCTGCGCGTCCTTAGGCACTTTCACTTTCTTAACCGGTCCTACCTGCACAATGCGGCCGTCGCGCACCAGCACGGTTTGGTGCAGCTGCGCCGGGCGGCCGGTGCCGTCAATCACCTTGGCGTCGGTAAGGGCAATAAGGGGAGCGTTTACCTTGATGAACTCGCGCACCTGCGGCGTGAATTGCTGGGCCGATACGGACAGACTAGGCAGGGCGGCCAGCAGCGCAGCCGTGAACAGGTAATGGAAGGAAGTCATAGCGCGAGGAAAAGGCACGGGGCTTTCGGTGGCAAAAGCTACGTACGTTTTGCCACGCGTTGCGGGCTTTTTTTGCGCGTGGTAGTGCGCTTTTTTCGCTTGGTTTTGCGGGCGGGTCGGGCCTGGCGTTCGGCTTTGCGCACGGCGCGGTTTTCTAGGCGCTGTGGCATGCGGGCAATTAGCCGCTCGCGGGCAAACTGGGCCAGCGCCGACAGTGGAATGCTGTGAGAGGTTTGCAGCAGCTTGGCCACGTCGCGGCGGCGCAGCACCGGCAGGTGGTGCAGGCCGTAGCCCAGCAGAAACTGTTTCACTTCTTCCAGCCGCAGCAAGCCGGCTACGGCAGCCCGCTCCACGGTGGCGTTGTAACACGCCGGGCGATGCTCGCGCAGTTCCTGCTCCGTGGCCACCAGCACGCCCACCCATTCGGGCAGTTGCGGCAGCAGCTTGGCGAGGTGCTTTTCGGTTACTACGAAGGTCACGAAATCGTAGGCGCGGGCGTAGCAGGGCAGCTGACTGCCCACGCGCTGCAGCGTGTCGCCGTCGCCTTTCACCTCGTAGCCGTGCATGAACGCGGGCGTAATGTGCACCACGTCGGCGCGGGTGGTGCCGGTGGGCAACTCGTCGACGTATACGCCGCTCTGAAGCAGCGGATAAAGCAGGGCGCGGATGTCCGGGTCGTTCATGGAACCCCGAAGATACGATGCAGGCCGCTTCCCTCCGAGGCATGTTTCCCGTTGAAATGCCTCCGATGAATTCCTGGCTGGCTCTTCATCAGTAGTAAAATTCAGTTGGCCGAATACTTGGCACAAACCGCTTGGCATAGCATAATGATGTGGCTGGCTGCGGTATATAATAGAGCGAAAGTGCTTTGGTGATAGAAAGAAGTGCAAATACAAGGATCTGTAAATCAGTGATTTTAAACCCGTAAAGTACGCCTTGGTCTAAAGGCGCCGACGGACTTGCCCGGTAAATGCGCCGGCGGGTTTATCTTTCACAAATGGGCCCGTGCAACTCGCATGCTCATAACGTCTCTTTGAGTTGTTCCCGCTGGGCAGTAATGCCGGGCTGGTCTTCTACCTCTGACCTCGCTACTTCGTTATGGCTTTCTTCCGTTCTACGCTGGGTGTGTACGCGTCGCTGCTTCCTGGTTTTTTCCTGCTGCTTCCCAATTCGCCGGCGCCCAAGCGCGACGAGGTGCCACCGCAGAAAAAGGAAATTCTGTTGCACACCGTGGCCCAGGGCCTGACCATGGCCCACGTGCAACCCCAGCAGCTCGACGACGCTTTCTCGCGCCGCGCTTTTGCCCTGTACCTGCAGCGCCTCGACAACAACAAACGCTTTTTGCTGCAATCCGACATCAAGCAGTTGCAGCAGTACGAAAAGGAAATCGACAACCAGATCAAAGCCGGCAAGCACGACTTTCTGGACCTGACCACCAAACTCATGGACCAGCGCATGCAGGAGGCGCAGGTGCTTTACCGCGAACTGCTGGCCAAGCCCTTCGATTTCACCGTCAACGAAACCTTCGAGACGGAGTCCGACAAGCTGGATTACCCGGCCGATGCCGCCGCCCGCCGCGACTTGTGGCGCCGGTTGCTTAAGTACCAAACCATGGTGCGCTACGCCGAGCTACTTGACGAGCAGGAGCGGCAGCAAAAAAAGTCGTTAGCTTCCACCAAAGCAGTGCCCTCCGAAGCCGTTGTTTCGGCTCCGCTGCGCACTCCGGCCCAGCTGGAGGAAGACGCCCGCACCCGTGTGCGCAAGTATTACGAGGAGTGGTTTAGCGACCTGCGCCAGACCGATGCCGCCGACCGCCTCACGCAGTTTGCCAACGCCGTAGCCAACACCTACGACCCGCACTCGGAGTACTTCGCGCCGCGCGACAAAACCAATTTCGACCTCGCCTTAACCGGCCGCCTCGAAGGCACCGGCGCGCAACTTGGGGAAAAAGACGGCCAGATTACAGTAGCCTACATCGTGCCCGGCAGCGCTGCTTACCGTCAGGGCGAGCTGAAAACCGGCGACGTGATTCTGCGCGTGGCCCAAGGCCCCGCCGAGCCCGTGGCCGTAGAAGGCATGCGCTTCGATAAAGTGGTGCAGATGATTCGGGGCAAGAAAGGCACCGAAGTGCGCCTGACGGTGAAAAAGCCCGACGCCACCACCAAGGTTATTTCCATCATCCGCGACGTGGTGGTGATTGAGGAAACCTACGCGCAGTCGGCGGTAATCGAGGAAAACGGCCGCAAGTTTGGCTACATCCTGCTGCCCAGCTTCTACGCCGACTTCAACCAGAATGGCGGCCGGAGCTCGGCCCAGGATGTGGCCACGGAGCTGGAAAAGCTCAAGAAGGAAAACGTGCAGGGCGTGGTGCTGGACCTGCGCTTTAACGGCGGCGGCTCCCTGCAGGACGCCGTGGAAATGGCCGGCCTCTTCGTGGAAAGCGGCCCCATGGTGCAAGTAAAGAGCCGGCAGCGCGCCGCCGACGTACTAGCCGACCCCGACCCGAAGGTGCAGTACACCGGCCCGTTGGTGGTGCTGGTAAACAAGTACAGCGCCTCGGCCTCGGAAATTCTGGCGGCTGCCATTCAGGACCACAAGCGCGGCGTAATTATGGGCAACACCACTTACGGCAAAGGCACCGTGCAGCGCGTCTTCGACCTCGACCAGGCTCTGCCGTCCGACTTTGCCAACCTGAAGCCGTTTGGGTCGCTGAAAATGACCATTCAGAAGTATTACCGCATTAACGGCGCGTCCACCCAGTTCAAGGGCGTAACGCCCGACATTGTGGTGCCCGATGCCTACAGCGCCTTTGCCGACGGCGAGCAGCAAACCAAGTACGCCCTGCCCTGGGACGAAATTGCGCCCGCTACCTACAAAACGGCCGCCACGGCCTTGCCGCTGCCTAAACTGGCGGCCGCCAGCCAACAGCGCGTAGCCGCAAACCCCGCGTTCCAGGTGCTAAACGAGTCGGTGCAGAACATGCTCAAGCGCCAGAAAACCACGCAGGCGCCGTTGCACCTGGCCACCTTCCGCGCCGAGCAAAAGCTGGTGCAGGCGGCTTCGGAGAAGTTCAAGCAGGCCCAAAACCTTGCCCCGGGTCTGGAAGTGTCGGCCCTGGGAACGGGCGTGGCTACAGATAGCGCCCAAACCCAGCGGCTGGCTCGTTTTACCAAGCCCCTGCGCAAAGACCTAACCCTGCACGAAGCCGTAGCCGTTATCAAGGACGTGCTGTAACCCGGTTTGCCGAACGCCGAAGCGCCGGCTTCTTTTCCCAATGCCTTAGGGAAAAGAAGCCGGCGCTTCGGCGTTCAGAAGACCAGGCAGTTGACTGAGTAAAGCTTGGCAAACACGTAGCTTCGGCGGCTTTACAGGGTTTTCTCGAGTTCTACCAGACTCAATTCCTGCTTCGGAGTGCCATGATCGGGCCCGGTAGGAAACGGCTGAATGACTCCCGTGGGCAAGTAGCCGCGCCGCTGGTACCAAGCCAACAGCTCGGGCCGCGCCGAAAGCACCGTCATGACCACAGAGCGGCAGGCATGCTGCGTGGCATGGTGTTCGGCGGCTTGCAGCAGGAATTTGCCAATGCCCAACGCCTGGTGTTCGGGAGTTACTGCCAGCATACCCAGGTATAGTTTGGGAGCCTGAACCTGCACGTACACGCTGCCAACCAACGGGCCATTCGTACCCATACGGCAGGCGAGAATGGCGGCGGCTGGTTGCGTGAGGAGTTCCGTTAGCGCGGCGGCCGAGGTGCGCGGACCTTCCAGCAGATGAGCTTCGTTGGTCCAGCCCGCTACCGCCCCGGCTTCGCCGCGGTAAGCGCGGTTAACCAGCGTCAGAAGCTCAGGAACATCAGCTGGAGTTGCGCTGACGAGGTGCAGGGAAGTTTGCATGGCGCAAAAATAGGCGGCAGGGCGAAGTTGGTGGCTGCTGAAACCGGGCTGAAGCGGGGAGGAACCGCTCACCACGGCGCGGCCCGCGTTTGCATCAGCGGCGCCTGGTTCAAGCAACGCGGGCAGCGGCTACCAGAGCCCTAGGTCCGGCGTAACGATGCGTCTCAGCCCCGCCATTACCGTAGGCCGCTCCGTTTGCGTACACACATGACCAAGACTGCCGGTGCCGGCGGTAACTCCTTTCACTTTGCCGCATCTTTCATGAAAACCACATCAGCTTATAGGCCCGAAGACCCAAGAAATCAGGCCCACCAAACCGACCCGAAGCAGGACCCCAAAACCAGCGGCACCACCCCGCCGCAACCCGCCGCGGTGCCCGAGCCAGTTGACGAAGACAACGAAGAAACGCCTGTCGACCCCGGTGCGGCCAACGTGCAGCCCGACACCAGCGGCGAAACGGACCCCGGCGCGAGCAATATCGGCGGCGTACATCCGCTGTAAACCTGCTTGGTTCGAAAGCTCACCGTTGCGCTACCGGTCCGCCGCCAATCCTAAGCACTCGGTATGGCGCGGGCAGCTAGCAGGTGGTCGTTTACCATGCCCGCCGTTTGCAGAATACTGTAGCAGGTAACGGGCCCCGTCATGGTAAAGCCTCGCCGCTTGAGTTCCTTGCTTAGGGCTTCGCTTTCGGGCGTGCTGAGTGGTACCGGGTTATTGGCACTGCGTTGGGTATCGAGCGGAAAGCCGCCCACAAACGCGTAGAAAAAGGCAAGTAATTGCTCGTCGCCGCCTAGCTCTTGGCGGAGGCGCAGCCAGGCCCGAGCGTTCTGCAGCGTGGCTTCCAGCTTGCGGCGGTTGCGCAGAATGCGCGGGTTGTGCAGCAAGTCCTCTACTTCCTCGGCGCCGAAACGAGCCAGGCGTTCGGGGTCGAACCCAGCCAGTAGTTCCCGAAATGCTTCGCGTCGGCGCAATACCACCGGAAAGTCGAACCCGATCTGGAAGGTGTGCAGCACCAAGTACTCAAACAAAATAGCGGCCTCGGCCACTGGCTCGCCCCATTCGTGGTCGTGGAAGTCGCGTAGCAATGGGCTGTGTTCGGCCCAGGGGCACGGCGCAGAAGGCATCATGCAGAGTAGTTAAACAAACGGTATAGCAGCAAAGAGGAATACGCACGCTTAAACCGAAGGTACTGCCGCTGGTTAAGCCGCAGCTCCCAGGTTTGTTTGCCGCATGGGGCCGCAGGTTTGCCGCGCGCTTGCGTATTTGCCGCCTTAACCTACCGCATATGCTTCAAGCTGCTACCCTCACGTTCCTCGCCGACCTAAAAGCCAACAACACCAAGCCCTGGTTCGACGCGAACCGGCCTGCTTACGACCTCGCCAAGGCCGATTTTCTGAACCTGGTGGTAGAGCTGCTTGCCGGCGTAGAGGCTTTTGACGCAGCCATTGCTGCCTCGCGGCTGCAGCCCAAAAAGTGCGTATTCCGCATCAACCGCGACGTACGTTTCTCAACCGATAAGTCGCCGTACAAATCCAACTTCGGGGCTTGGTTTAACGCCGGGGGCAAAGGCGCACCTACGGCCGGTTATTACCTGAACATCGAGCCTGCCAACTCCTTTGTGGCCGGTGGCCTGTACATGCCCGACGCCGCCGCGCTGGCCGCCATTCGGCAGGAAATAGATTATGACCTGCCCGCCTTCGAACAGCTGCTGGCCGGCCCCGATTTTCGACGCTACTTTACGGGCCTGAGCCAGGAAACCGCCCTGCGGCGCCCACCCAAAGGCTACGATGCCGCCAACCCAGCCTTGCCGTATCTTAAGTTGCGCAGCTTCACCGCCTCGCACCCTTTAACCGATGCCGAGGTTACCAGTCCGGAACTACAGGCCCGCGTAACCGCCGGCTTCCAAGGTCTACAGCCCCTGATCCGGTTTTTGAACCGCGGCCTGGACTAGGAATAATAGCAGTTGCCGGAAGAGCCGCTGCCCATCGTGTTACGGGAAAATGCCGAGCGCCTGGTAGCTCACGCCAACCTTTTCGATGGCGCTGTAAAAGGCGGCCGTGCGCAAATCCTCGATGCCTTTGATCTGATTCTGCACCTCCCGTATTTCGTGGTAGGCCACAATCATGGTATCCTCGAGGCCCGAGCGTACTAGGCTGATTTCGTCGGCGCCGCGCACAATCAGTTCCCGCTCCTGCGCGCTGATGCTCTTGCCGGTGGTTTGCTCGATGGTGGTAACCAAGCGCTGCAACGATGCCTCTTCGGCCCGTTTGCCCATGCGCCCGAAGCGTACGTTGGAAAGGTTCTTCAGCCACTCGAAGTACGACACGGTTACCCCACCGGCGTTTAGGTAGAGGTCGGGCAGAACCACTACGCCGCGCTCGAGCAGGATTTGCTCGGCGGCGCGGGTTACCGGGCCGTTAGCTCCTTCAGCCACCACTTTCGCCTGAATGCGGGCGGCGTTGCCTTCGTGGATCTGGTTTTCGAGGGCAGCAGGCAGCAGCACGTCGCACTCGTATTCCAGCAGCTTGCCCGAGTCGGCCACGTTTTCAGCGCCGGGGTAATTGAGGATGGAGCCGCCTTCGGTGCGGTGGCTCATCACGGCTTCCACATCCAGGCCGTCGGGGTTAAAAATGCCGCCTTCGCGCTCGGCAATGCCCGTAATAATGGCGCCGGCCTGCTGGCAGAAATGCGCGGCGTGGTAGCCCACATTCCCCAAGCCTTGCACAATTATGCGCTTGCCCGCAATGCCGCTGCTCAACTCCAGTTTTTTGAGCATGACCATGTCGTTAAACAGCTCACGCAAGCCGAAGAACACGCCCAAGCCGGTGGCCTCCGTGCGGCCCCGGATGCCGCCTTGGCCCACGGGTTTGCCCGTAACGCAGCCCAGAGCATTGGTGTCGCCAAACTTAAAAGCTAGGTAGGTATCGGCAATCCAGGCCATTTCGCGGCTGCCGGTTCCGTAGTCGGGCGCGGGCACGTCCATGCCCGGCCCAATCAGGTTTTTCTTGATCAGCTCACTGGCGTAGCGGCGCGTTACGCGTTCCAGCGTTTGCACGGAGCTGGTGCGCGGGTTGATTTTCACGCCGCCCTTGGCTCCGCCAAACGGCACGTCCACCAAGGCACATTTAAAAGTCATGAGCGTGGCCAGGGCTTTTACCTCTTCTTCGTCCACGTAAACGCTATAGCGGATGCCTCCTTTGCTGGGCAGTTTGTGGTGGCTGTGCTGCACCCGAATGCCTTCGAACACCTGCACGTGGCCATCAACTTCCACCGGAAAACTCACCTTGTACACGCTGTTGCAAACCTTGATTTGCTCCAGAATGCCCGGGTCCAGCCGGGAAAACCGCGCCGCCTTGTCGTAAAACTGCAGCACACTGTCGTAGAAATCTTTTCCCTGAATCGGCTGGCTCATATGCGCATGATTAGGTGAGGAAGTCTGCTTGCGAACGAGAAACCGAACCGCTCCGTTGCGTCGGCCCTTGCCTGATCTTGGAGACCCTGTCTTGGCATAAGGAGCAACATGCAAAAAAGACCCCAGCAGCATGCCAGGGCCATAGTTAATGGCGCAGCTCGTTGCCGCCTCTTCAGGCTTCGCGCATCCAGGTGCGAACGTACCGGCCCTTTGGGTCGTAGCGGCGGGCCTGCTGAGCCACGTCGAAAGCGGTGTCCCGCACATCGGTGCCGGTGCCGGCTATGTATTTCCAGTTGCCCCAGTTCGAAGCTGGGTCGTGGTCGATGAGCTGGTGTTCAAACCAGGCCGCGCCCCAGCGCCAATCTTGGCCTAAGTCGTGAATGAGGTAACTGGCCGCGTTTTGGCGGCCACGGTTGCTCATGAAGCCCGTGGCGGCCAGCTCGCGCATGTTGGCGTCGACGAACCCGTTGCCGGTACGGCCCTGGGTCCAGCTTTCAAAGGCGGCCCGGTCTGGGTTGATGGCCTTGGGCAGCTGGCCACGCAGGCCCGCGAGGCGGAAAAAGCCAGCCCCAGCGCGGCGGGCGAGCAGCCGGAAATAGTCGCGCCACACGAGTTCCATACGCAGCTGCTGGGAGCCTTTTCCGTTCGGGCCCGCTACGGCCTCGTAGTCGTTGATGGCCGCCCATATTTGGCGGGCCGACAAGCTGCCATTGGCCAGCCAGGGCGAAAACTTGGTGCTGAAAGCTTCGCCTAGCATCTCGTTACGGGTGTCGTTATAGCGCGCAATGAGGCGGCGGTCCACTATGTAGTCGTGCAGGCGGGCCAATGCGGCAGTTTCGCCCCCGCCTAGCGCTGGCAGTGCCGAACGAGAGTCGCGGCGGCGCTCTGCAGCCATTGATTGGCCCAGTGCTTCGGTCACAGCGGCTGCGCTGGGCAATGGCGCGGGCGTTACGCCGGCGGGCAGCGGCGGCAACTGCCGGGGGGTGGACAAGGGCGGGCGCACCTGCGTGCCCGCCGCTACATCAAACCGAAACTTGCTGAACGAAAGCGGCAGCTGCTGCACGGAGATGGGTAGGTCGTGCGGGTGCAGCAACGAAAGCGTTTCGAAGAAGCGGACGGGCACACTGCGGCCCAGAGCAGCTACGAGTTCGGTTTCGGCGGTAGTTTCTTCGTGCGGGTGTTCGGCACTCGTCCACACGGCGCTCAGACTTAATTCGCGAACTAGGCGCGGCAGCTCAATGGCAGGATTCCCGAACACAAAGTGGATACCGGAACCCAAAGTGGAGTATTGGCGCTGCAAATCGGCCAGACTTTCCAACAGAAACGGCAGGCGGTGCGGACCCAGCCGCGGCAGGCCCAAATAGCGGTCGGCCCCTAGGGCAGCCGGGTCGAAGCAATAGACGGGCAGCAGCGCTTCGGCGGAAGCTGGCAGAGCCGTCAGAATTTCGTTGTCGTGCAAGCGCAAATCATTGCGCAGCCAGTACAAGACTTTCATGCAGCAGGTTTCAGCGGCAGGTGTTTTGCCTTCGGTACAACGCCCGGACGGGGACAATGTTTGTGGCCCTAAATGCTGGTGCTTATGCCGCTTGAGCCTACCGAATGCCCTTTGCCTACAGTGCTCGGTTACCCGCTTTTAGCAATTCTTTTGGTAGCCGTCAGCTACTTGGTGCTGAACTATTTGATCAACCAGAAAAAGGAAAGTGCCCGGAAATAAAAACGCCCTCGGCGCAATGCCGAGGGCGTTTTTTGTGGTCACGTAGGGAGTCGAACCCCAAACCTCCTGGTTCGTAGCCAGGTGCTCTATCCAGTTGAGCTACGTGACCCTTTTCCGTCTAGCGGAGCGCAAAGATAGCCGCTGAAATTTCGGAAACGCAAATTACAAGCTGCTATTTCCGTGAAAAAGGGTCGTGGTGGGCAGCAAGCGACTGAAAGTCAGACAGAATTTTTTTGTCCTTTTTGCAGCGCGCGGTTCAGCGCCCGGTTGAAAAGCCAGTACAAGCCAAAAACCGATACCACAATCAGGGCTGCCACCAGCAGCTTGCCCGCGGTGCCGCTGTCGGGGTCGCTCACGGCGCTGAATACGTCTTGGGCTTTAGTGCCCAGCCAGTAGAAGAATAGGCTGCGCGGGAGCATGCCCAGCACCGAGGCCAGTAAAAACCGTTTCCGGTCCACGCGCATCACGGCCAGCACAAACGTCATGAGGGCGAAGGGCAGTACGGGAGAAAGGCGCGTGAGCAGGATGAGCTGCCAACTTTCGTTTTTCAGCTCCCGCATTACAGCATCGGCTTTGGGAAAATGGTGCAGGAAGGTGAGCATTTTGCCGTGGTCGAGGGCCGAGGCAATGGCGTAACCCACTAGGGCCGCCAAGGCGTAACTCACCACCATGCCGGGGAAGCCCAGCCAGCCGAAGTAAAAGCCCGTTACCAAGGCCACAAACGTGGTGGGCGTAAGCGCAAACGCCATGGTAAAGGCAATGAGCACGAAATACAGCCCCACCTGAACCGGCGTGAGCTGCTGCAACAAATCCTGATTGCGGTACAAAATCCAGGTGAGCGACGAGCTGCCCACCACGGGCATGGCCACCAGCAGGCCCATGGAGAGCAGGGTGGAGAAATTGGTGCGGAACAGGTCGCGGAGAAAACGCATGGGCAAACGGCAGCGGGCTAAATGCACGAGCGGACCGGCCACCGGGCCGGCCCGCTCGTGAGGCTGAAACGTAAAATCCGGCGCCGAAGCTACACTTCGGCCGGAGGATTACCGTTGTCGGCCGTTTCGGAGTAGGCCAGCGCGGGCTCCTCATCGGTTTTTGAACGACCCGAGAGGAAACGGCGAACGGCCGTGAAACCTGCAGCCAGCAGCGCCAGAATAACTTTCCAGAACTTGGCAATGAGGGCAAATGCACCCACCTTGGCCAGCACCTTGCCGGCTACCAAACCGCCAATGGAGTACGCGGCTACTTCGTCGATGTCGGGGTTGAAGTCGGCATAACGCAGGCCCTGGGCGAAATCGGTACCTTTTACTACGGCTGGAATCTGCGACTGTACCAGGCCAAGCTGCATGGAGTCGGCCACGGCGTTCAGGCTGAGCACGCCTTTGCGGCCGAGCAGGCGCACGTCGTAGTTGAGGGTGGGCGTCTCGCTGCCCTCAAATTGCAGCTTTTTGGCCCAGTGCAGGGCGTGGGTTGCCTTGTCGTAGTGCGGTGCAACGGCCCAGCCGAGCAACTCGAAGCCGCCGTAACCAGCAGCCTTGCGGGCTTCGTTGTTCTCGCGGGTTTCCGCCTGCATGTCGGCCAACAATTCGTCGTAATTGATGTCTTCGGCGTCGTCGTCTTTCACGTAGCCCATGGGCTCGTAACTAACCACAAACGCCCAGTTGCCTTCGGCAATTGGGCCCTTATCGGCGGGGAAAAGCATGCCTTTAACACCTTCGGTGGCCGTTTCGGGGTTGCCCCAGAGGTTTACCAACACGCGGCGGCTTTGTTCGGCATCGAGAAAGCGCATACCGGCAGGCACGGTAAGACTGCCCAGGCCTTCGGGAAGCTGAATTTTGCCGGTCTGGTAACGGAAAGTGGCGTTAACGGAATCGATGCGGGCCTGACGCAGGGCGGTCGAATCGATGGGCGTGCTGGCGGCCCGGGCACTGAGTGCGGGCAGAAGGAGCAAGCAGAGGAAGCGTAGAAGTTGTTTCAAGCGGTAAAGGGTAAAATGAGAAATAGGTACAAACCGGTGCAAGGTAGGCGCTTACAATAGCTTAGCCGGCAAGTGCCGCCAAGAAAAATAGGCCTGTTACCTTTGGGCTCTTTCGGCGTTTCCTGTTTCTCAGAATCAACCCTTCGCTATGAAATTCGGCACCAAAGCCATTCATGCCGGTGTACATCCGGACCCTACTACCGGCGCCATCATGACGCCCATTTACCAGACCTCGACCTACGTGCAACGCTCGCCCGGCGACCATAAAGGCTACGAGTACTCGCGTACGCACAACCCCACCCGCACCCAGCTGCAGGATGCCCTGGCGGCGCTGGACAACGGCACCCACGGCCTGTGCTTCGCCTCCGGTATGGCTGCCATCGACTGCATGGTGAAGCTGCTGGAACCCGGCGACGAAGTGGTGGCCACCAACGACCTGTACGGCGGCTCCTACCGCATTTTCACCCGCATCTTCGCCAAATACGGCATCAAATTCCACTTCGTGCCCATGCACGACAAAGAAGCCGTGCGCGCCGCCTGCAACGAACGCACCAAGCTTATTTGGGCCGAAACGCCCACCAACCCGCTGCTGCACATCATCGACATCAAGGCCATGGCCGAGGTGGCTAAGGAGTCGGGCGCGCTGCTGGTGGTTGATAACACCTTTGCCACGCCCTACCTGCAAACCCCGCTGGAGCTGGGCGCCGACGTGGTCATGTACTCGCTCACCAAATACATGGGCGGCCACTCCGACGTGGTTATGGGCGCCTTGGTAATGAAAGATGCCGAGCTGGCTGAGCGCCTCGCTTACATCCAGAACGCCTCGGGTGGTACGCCTGGTCCGCAGGACTGCTTCCTGATTTTGCGCGGTCTGAAAACCCTGCACGTGCGCATGCAGCGCCACTGCGAAAACGGTCGTGCCGTGGCCGAATACCTCAAGCAGCACCCCAAAGTAGGGCAGGTGTACTGGCCCGGTTTCGAGTCGCACCCCAACCACCAGGTGGCGCGCCAGCAAATGCGCGACTTCGGCGGCATGATTTCCTTCGTGCTCAAAACCGATAAGATTGAGGACGCGGTGGCCGTGCTGGAGAAGTTCGAGCTGTTCTCGCTGGCTGAAAGCCTTGGCGGTGTGGAAAGCCTCTCGGGCCACCCCGCTACCATGACGCACGCCAGCATTCCGGCCGAAGAGCGCCGCAAAGCCGGCCTGTCGGACTCGCTTATTCGCCTGAGTGTGGGCATTGAGGACGCTGAGGACCTGATTGCGGATCTGGCTCAGGCCATCGGCTAATGCGCTTGCGTTTGCTTGCTGCCTTGAGTGGCTTGCAGTTCGTACTAGTACGTTGCTAAAAGTTGCCCTCGATATAAAGCCGTCTGCTCCACAATGAGTAGGCGGTTTTTTGTTGGGTAGAGTTTAAAGCAAACCGACGACTTCTGCGTCAGCAATAGAAGCACGTAGCACATTGCTGATTCTATTCTCAACCTGCATGAAAACCCCTTCCCGGTTCAACGGCAAGAAGTATTTAAACACTGTTGCCACCGGCATGTCGGCCGACTACGGCCGTATGGCCCGCCGCTGGTTATGGGGCAAAGAAGAGCGGGAGCCTCTTAAGCCGCTGGGGCCGTTTAGTCTCCATCCGGCTACCCTGGCCGAGCCCGCGCCCACCGCAGGCGTACGCGTTACATGGTTTGGGCATTCGTCTACACTGATTGAGCTGAACGGCAAACGGTTCCTGACCGACCCGGTGTGGGCCCTACGGGCGTCGCCGTCGGCCAGAGTAGGGCCCAGGCGGTTTTTCGCTCCGCCCGTAGCATTAGCCGCATTGCCTAAGCTCGACGGCGTTATCATTTCCCACGACCATTACGACCACCTCGACAAAGCGGCCATTCGGCAGCTGATGCCTACCGGCGTGCCGTTTTACTGTCCGCTGGGCGTGGGTGCACACCTGCGCCGCTGGGGCGTGAAGCCGGAGCAAATTCACGAGCTGGATTGGTGGCAGAAAGTAACAGTAGGCGAAACGCACACCCTGGTAGCCACGCCCGCTCGCCATTTCTCCGGCCGTTCCTTCAGCCGCGACGACACCCTTTGGGCTTCTTGGTGCCTGCTGGGCCCAACGCACCGCGCGTTCTTCGGCGGCGACTCTGGCCCGTACGAAGCCGGGTTCCGCGAAATCGGCGCTGCCTACGGCCCATTCGATTTGAGCTTGCTCGAAATTGGGGCCTACGACGACCTGTGGGCCGATATTCACATGGGGCCCGACCACGCCGTGCAGGCGCACTTGGCACTGAATAGTCAACTGCTGCTGCCCATACATTGGGGCACTTTCAATCTGGCCTTTCACAGCTGGATAGAGCCCGTCGAACGTCTGCAAGTAGCTGCCGAAGCTCACGGCGTGTCGTTGCTGCTGCCCGCGCCGGGACAACCCGTTACGTTGGCACAGGGGGCCTATAACTCGCGCTGGTGGGAATAGTAACAGGCCTTAAACGCCAGACGGGTCCCACACATTAATGCGTGGGACCCGTCTGGCGTTTAACAAAACAAGTTGCTGCTTACTTCGTCGGTTTCGTTGCCTGCGAGTTGGCGTCCAGCAGCTGAAACAGCTCGTCGAGCTTGGGCGTCAAAATGATTTCGGTGCGGCGGTTCATGGCCTTGTTGGTCGCGTTGTCGTTGCCGGCCACGGGCACGTACTGCGAGCGGCCCGAAGCCGTGATGCGCTCCGGCTGCACGCCGCCCACAGTAAGCAGGCGCGAAATTTCGGTGGCGCGCAGCACGCTCAGGTCCCAATTATCCTGCATACCGGCGGTGCCTTTCAAAATCGGGACGTTGTCGGTATGGCCCTCCACCACCACGTTTACGTCGCGCTGGTCTTTGAGCACGCCCGCTAGCTTGGTTAGCGCCTCCTGGCCTTTGGGGTCTACTTTCGTGGAGCCCGACTTGAACAATAGCTGCTCCGAGAGCGACACGTACACCTTGCCGTCCTTCACTTTCACCTGCAGGTCGCTGGCCTTAAAGCTGAGCAGGGCGTTGCTCACCTTGGCACGCAGCGCGTTTACGGCCGCGTCTTTTTCGGCCAAAGCTTTTTCCAATTCGGCCAGGCGGGCTTCGCGGGTTTTCACGTCGGCGGCCAACTTGTCGATTTCTGAACGGCTCTTGTTGAGGTTGTTCGACAAGTCGCCGAGCTCGGCCTCGCGCCGGGCCAAATCCTGGGCTACTTTCT
Organism: Hymenobacter koreensis; assembly: GCF_039541855.1. Classification (NCBI taxonomy): domain Bacteria; kingdom Pseudomonadati; phylum Bacteroidota; class Cytophagia; order Cytophagales; family Hymenobacteraceae; genus Hymenobacter; species Hymenobacter koreensis. The sequence goes on along the minus strand of NZ_BAABHA010000002.1, from coordinate 431,325 downwards.
GGTAGTCGGCCGTTTTGTTGGCCAGTACCTTCTCGTTGTTGCGGATAAGCTTGTCGTACGTGTCGCTCAGCTCGCGGTACAAGCCCTGGGTTTTGCGCAGGATGGTACCGGTTTGGGCCGAGTCGTTTACGAGGCGGCGGTTTTCCAGCTTTAGCTCGTTCAGGCTTTCGGTGGCTTTCTTGAGTTCAGCCACGGCTTCGCGGGCCTGCCGTTCGGCCGCTTCGCGGGATTGGTCGGTGGCTTTCTGGCGGGCCGAGAGGTCGTCGTACTTCTTGGCCGTTACGCAGCTGGTAAAGGAGGCACTAGCCAGTAAAGCGGTGGCCAGCAGAAGGGCAGGAGAGGAGTTTTTCACGAGTAAACAAGGCAAAAAGAACCGGTTGCAAGCGCAGCCGGGCGGCCGTGGCAAGGTAGCCAGTAGCGGCCGCAAGTTCAATCAATTGGCCTTCCTCAACCGATTTTCGACCTATATTTGTCGCACGTTTCCCCTCCTTTTCTCACCCCTCACCCTAGCATGGCTACCAGCTCCCTCCAGGTTAGCGCCGAAGTAGAAGCGCTGCTCCAGCACGAGTGTAAAACCATCACCAAAGACCAGATTCACCAGCCCGGCGCCGACTTTATCGACCGCTGCTTCCTGCAGTCGAACCGCTCGCCGCAGGTGCTGCGCAGCCTCGGGCAGCTCTACAACACGGGTCGTTTGGCCGGCACCGGCTACATGAGCATCCTGCCCGTCGATCAAGGCATCGAGCACACGGCCGGCGCCTCGTTCGGCCCAAACCCGATGTACTTCGACCCCGAAAACATCATTAAGCTGGCCGTGGAAGGCGGCTGCAACGCGGTAGCCACCACGTTCGGCACCTTTGGTACGGTAGCGCGCAAATACGCTCACAAAATCCCGTTCCTGGTTAAGATCAACCACAACGAGCTGCTGACCTACCCCAACAGGTTCGACCAGATCATGTTCGGCTCGGTAGAGGAAGCCTGGAACCTCGGCGCTACGGCCGTGGGCGCTACCATTTACTTTGGCTCGGAGGAGTCGAGCCGCCAGATTCAGGAAGTGGCGCAGGCGTTCGAGCGGGCCCACGAGCTGGGCATGGCCACGGTACTGTGGTGCTACACGCGCAACAACGCCTTTAAAACCTCTGACAAAGACTACCACGTATCGGCCGACCTTACGGGCCAGGCCAACCACTTGGGCGTAACCATCGGAGCCGATATCATCAAGCAGAAGCTGCCTGAAAACAACGGCGGCTTCAGTACCCTTAAGTTCGGCAAAACCCACAAGGCCATGTACGAGTCGTTGTCGTCGGACAACCCCATCGACTTGACCCGCTATCAGGTAGCCAACTGCTACATGGGCCGCATCGGCCTGATTAACTCCGGTGGGGAAAGCAAAGGCGCCACCGACCGCGAAGAAGCCGTTCGTACGGCCATCATCAACAAGCGCGCCGGTGGGCAAGGTCTGATTTCAGGTCGTAAAGCTTTTCAGCGGCCCTTTGCCGAGGGCGTCGATTTGCTCAATGCCATTCAGGATGTTTACCTGAACGAGCAAATCACAATTGCGTAACTTTTTAGAGCCGAGAGCTGCTGCCCGTTCGCTGCCGGCTTTCTTTGTAGAAAGAAAGCTCGGCCTGCTGCCAGCCGAGTTGCTTTAAAAATCTGTCAAACATAGGCTAACAGCCAGCTGCTGATAGCTAATAGCATACATACGAATGGCTTGGTTTAAGCGTCAGGAGAAGGGCATTATCACGCCCACAGAGCAGAAGAAGGAAACGCCCGACGGCCTGTGGTATAAATGCCAGGAGTGCGGCACCGTTACCGACATGGGCGAGCATCGGCGTTTGCTCTATACCTGCGCCAAGTGCAACCACCACGACCGTATCGACTCGGCGGAGTACTTCGAGATTTTGTTCGATGGCAACCAGTTCACGGAACTTGACGCGAACCTGACCTCGGCCGATCCGCTGCACTTTGTGGACACCAAAGGCTATCCGCAGCGCATTGCCGCCACGCAGCGCCAGACCGGCCTGCGCGACGCAGTACGCACGGCTCACGGCCGCCTGAACGGCCAAGGCTTGGTGGTAGCCTGTATGGACTTCCGGTTTATTGGTGGTTCCATGGGTTCGGTAGTGGGCGAAAAAATTGCCCGCGCCATCGATTACGCCCGCCAGAACCGTCTGCCCTTCCTGATGATCAGCAAATCGGGTGGGGCGCGCATGATGGAGGCGGGCTACTCGCTGATGCAGATGGCCAAAACCTCGGCCAAGCTGGCCCTGCTGGCCGAAGCGGGCATCCCGTACATTTCCATGCTCACCGACCCCACCACGGGCGGTGTTACGGCTTCGTACGCCATGCTCGGCGACTTTAATATCTCGGAGCCAGGCGCCCTCATCGGCTTTGCAGGTCCGCGGGTTATCAAGGAAACGATTGGCAAAGACCTGCCGAAGGGTTTTCAGAGCGCCGAGTTTGTGCTGGAGCACGGCTTCCTCGATTTTATTGTGGACCGCAAACAGCTCAAGCAACAGCTTACCGATCTGCTGCATATGCTGCGGCCGGCCGTAGTAGAGGCACCCATTACGCCGCGCTAGCCAAGTAAACCGGCACGCTTCTTGGAAAACCCCGCTTAGCTGTTCAGTTGAACGCTAGGCGGGGTTTCCCGTTTAACCTCAGTATTAAGTCCACCCTTGAGTTGAGTAAGTTAGTTTAATAGTACAAGTTCTATGTTTGCTGAACATTTTGCTGCTGGAATCAGTAAGTAACGGCAAAAGACAAACGGCTTACCTTCTCTCAACTCCTTTCACTCACAACACCATGAAATCATTCAAATCGTTACTGGCGCTTCTGCTCATGTTTACCATGATGTTCAGCGCATGTAAATCGTCGCAAACGGCATCTAGTGGTAGCCTGCCTTCGAGCAACGGTACCGGCGAGCGTAAAGACGGCATGAGCAAAACGGCCAAAGGCGGTCTGATTGGCGCCGGCGCGGGTGCAGCGGCTGGTGCCGTGCTGGGCCGCGTAATCGGTGGTAAAAACGGTACGGCTATTGGTGCCATTACCGGCGCTGCTGTGGGCGGTGCCACCGGTGCTGTTATCGGTCGTAAAATGGACAAGCAGGCCGAAGAGCTGCAGCGCGATATGAAGAACGCCCGCGTAGAGCGTGTAGGCGAAGGCATCAAGATTACCTTCGATGCTGGTATCCTGTTCGACGTAAACAAGTCGGACTTGCGCACCGCTTCGCAAACCGAAATCCAGAAAATGGCCGAGGTGCTGAAGAAATACCCCGACACGAATATCCTGGTGGAAGGCCACACCGACAACTCCGGTTCGGATGCCATCAATCAGCCGCTCTCCGAGCGTCGTGCCCAGTCGGTGGCTAATTACACCGTGCAGCAAGGCGTTGAGCAGGCTCGCATTACCACCAAAGGCTACGGTTCGTCGCAGCCGGTGGCTGATAATACCACTATGGAAGGCAAGCAAGCCAACCGCCGCGTGGAAGTAGCCATCTTCGCTAACGAAAAGATGAAGAAGGCAGCCGAAAACGGCACGCTGTAACGGGTATTCCCGCACCTTAATCGGAAAGGCCGCACCAGTGGTGCGGCCTTTTTTATGCCGTTACGCCTAGGTGGGCCACGATAACAGGGACGTGGCGTAACCCTTTTGTACCAAGTTTTCGTTTTAGTGCTATCGTTTCACGATTCTTCCACGGGCGCCGTTGCCGCTGCGCCAAGGAAGAACTAATCTGAAAATCATGAACTTCCATAAAACTTTCATTGCCGCCATACTCAGCGTTTCGCTGATGGGCGCTGCATCGGTTTCGGCTGAGGCCCAAACCACCCAGAAAAAGGGCTGGAGCAAAAAGGGCAAAGGTGCCGCCATTGGTGCCGGCGCCGGCGCCGCTACCGGTGCTGTTATTGCCGGTAAAGGCGACCGGGGCAAAGGTGCCCTTATCGGCGGTGCTGCCGGTGCGGTAGGCGGCGCCATTATCGGCCGAAAGAAAGACAAGAAAAAGGACCCGGTACGCTACGACCAGTATTCGAAGCGGGATTAACACTGGTTCAATCCTAAACAGCAGATAAAGAGAGGCAAGGATAAACTTGTTTTTCCGTACGAAAGGCCGTTCCAATCCGGGAGCGGCCTTTTTTGCGTTCATTGCCTATAACATTCCTAGATTAGCTGCGTTCAAGGCCGCAATGCCTGAATTCTCAAATCGAAGAACGCTTTTTCAGGAAAAAAACAAGAAGTAAAGTCAGATACAGCAGGCCGGCTGGTAAGGTAGATCCTCGATTGAAGTGCCTTTTAGCCTTTTCTGTAAATTATTGTAGCTGATTATCAATGCTTTTGTTTTGAATTTTCCTTAGAAGTTCAGTTTTTGGCAAGGTGGTTGCCTAGCATATATCAGATACGAAGTACACCACCTGGTGCTTCGCCTTGAAAAAGAAACCAACCCGAAACCATACCAACCCCTAATACCCATGAATACCCTTCGTTCCTCCCTTGCCTTTTTGCTGGCCATCGTGCTTTTGCTGGGCTCCACTTTCTCGCAGGCTCAAACCACTACCACCAAGACTCGCAAGCCGATGAGCAAAACCGCTAAGGGCGGTATCATTGGCGGCTTGAGTGGTGCTGCTGGCGGCGCCGTACTGGGCCGCGTTATTGGCGGTAAAAAAGGTACTGCTGCTGGTGCCATCATTGGTGCTGCCGTAGGTGGTGGTGCTGGTGCTCTTATCGGCCGTCGCATGGACAAGCAGGCCGAAGAACTGCGCCGCGACATGGCTGGTGCCACCGTTGAGCGTGTAGGCGAAGGCATTAAAATCACCTTTGCTTCGGGCATCCTGTTCGCCACTAACTCGTCTACGTTGACCTCGGCTGCTCAGGAAAACATTGGTACCCTGGCCGAGACGTTGAAAAAGTACGGCGACACGAATGTGCTGATTGAAGGCCACACCGACAACAGAGGCTCGGACGCTATCAACGACCCACTCTCGCAGCGCCGGGCGCAGGCTGTAGCCAACTACGCCATGAACCAAGGTGTGGAGTCGTCGCGCTTCGAAGTAAAAGGCCTGGGCTCGCGTGAGCCGGTAGCTGAAAACACCACCGAAGCCGGCCGCAGCCAGAACCGCCGCGTGGAAGTTGCCATCTACGCCAACGAGAAGCTGAAAAAAGCTGCCGAAAAAGGCACCATCTAAGCCGGGCCGGCCATAGCCGACGCCCGCTGCTGATCCGGCGGCTTCCCACTTGTGGGAGCCGCCGGATTTTTTTGTGCCAATGCGGTTCGGTTTTCCTCTGCAACCTTGGCCCGAGCCAAGCGGTACAACCCGGCATGCCTGCCTCGTCTGTCACCTATGCCTCGTTGCCCGCTGAAAAGGCACTGGCCGACCACTCCATCCTCAATGACTTCTATGGGTTACTGCCGCGTGAGCCGCGCCGCACGCCCATGCGCGAACTGGTAAGCACTGTACTCTCGCACCGCACTACCCACGACGACGAAGAGTTGGCGTACACGCGCATGCTGGAAACCTTCGGCGACTGGGCCGCTGTGGAAGCCGCACCGACCAGCGAACTGGCCCATGCCATTCGCACCACCCGCTGGCCCGATACCCAGGCGCCGCGCATCCAGGAAATTCTGCGCCGCATTAAGGCCGAAGCCGGCGACTACACGCTGGATTTTCTGGCCGACTGGCCCACCGATAAAGCCCTTGCTTGGCTGACCGACATGCCGGGCATCGGGCTGAAAACGGCGTCTTTGGTGCTGCTGTTCAACTTCCGCAAGCCGCTGTTGCCCGTCGATACCCATGTGCACCGCGTGGCGCAACGCGTGGGCATCATCGGGCCGAAAGTTTCGGTGGAAAAGGCGCATCAGGTGCTGCTGGCGCTGCTGCCGCCCGATGCGGAGGCATTATTCAACTTTCACAAGCACAACTACTGGTTGGGCCAGCATATTTGCTTTTTTGCGAAGCCCAATTGTCCGGCGTGCCCCCTGAAAGGCTTTTGTAATTACTACCTGGAACATTACGGCCCGGCCGATGCTGCTGCTTTATCGGCTACCCCAGCCAAATGGGAAGGAAAGAAGCAGCACTAAGGCCGCGGCAGCCGCCCGTGTAAACCGCGGCTGAGGTTTTGGGCCCTGTTGGTATCCTATCTTTGTTTCATGCGTCTTGTTCGTCATCCGGTTCTGTGCAATTACTACGTCACCTACCGGTGCAATGCCAAGTGTTCGTTCTGCGACATCTGGGAGAAACCCTCGCCCTACATTCAGCTGGCCGATGTGGAGCAGAACCTACGCGACCTGAAAAGGCTGGGCGTAAACGTTATCGACTTTACCGGCGGTGAGCCGCTGTTGCACCGCCAGTTGCCCGACTTTTTGGAGCTGGCGCACGACATGGGGTTCATTACCACCGTGACGACCAACGGCATGCTGTACCCCAAGTACGCCGAGCGGCTGCGCGGAAAAATCGATATGCTGCACTTCTCCCTCGATTCCAGCGAGAAGGAGCAGCACGACCGCGGCCGAGGAGTGCCCTGCTTCGATTTCGTGATGGAAAGCATTCGGGTGGCCAAGGAGCTAGGCGAAAAGCCGGACATCCTGTTTACCGTTTTCCGCGAAAACCTCGATCAACTGGAGGCCGTGTACCAGAACATCAGCCGGCCAAACGGCTTGGTCCTGATTATTAATCCGGCATTCGAATACAACAGCGTGGCAACCGGCGACCAGTTGAGCGAAGAAGAACTGAGCTTCCTCTCTGCCTTTGGCAAGCGCCCGGGCGTTTATCTGAACGAAGCCTTTATTCAACTGCGCCGCGACGGTGGCAACCACGTGGCCGCGCCCGTGTGCCGCGCGGCTAGCACCACGCTGGTTATTTCACCCTCGAACGAGCTGGTGCTGCCTTGCTACCACTTGGGTACGCGCAGCTTCCCTATTGATGGCAAGCTGCACGATTTGTACCGCTCCGAACCCGTGCAAACCTTGGCCGCACTGGAAGGCCGACTGCCGCAGTGCGAAGGCTGCACCATTAACTGCTACATGCAGCCCAGCTTTGCTGTGGAAACCAGTAAGTATTTCTGGCAGGCGTTGCCCAGCACCCTCAAGTACAACTGGGCAAAAGGCACTTGGAAGCGGATGCTGACGCGCTAAGCCGTGGGCGCAGGAGTAATGTTCAGCGTGGCCAAAGCCTGCCGCAACTCGGCGGGGCGCTGCGTGCCCAGCAGAAGCCGGGTGCCGTCGCGTAGTTCCAACTGTAGGCCCTCACTGCCGGCAATGTTTAGGGCGCGGTTTCGGCTAGTGCCTTTCAGCCCCCAGCCGCCGTATTCACCGAGTGGGTCGTAGCTGCGTACCTGAACGCGGCTGATTTCGGCCCAAGCCTTGTGGCGCCAACTCCGGTGAAGCGGAGCCAGACGGTAATGGACTCCGGTTTCATCGAGGCGAATTTCGAGGCGTAGTGTCAGCAGCAGAAAGGCAATGAACAAAGCGGTGGCAAGGCCCACCCAGGTAATGGGCTGGGAAATTGGCCATTGGCCGCCAAGCTGTAGCGCTAAGGGCACTGCCGCTAGTACTATCGGTACCATTAGCAAGGCCCACCAATGCCGCAGAAAGCTTTGGGTTTCGAAGTAAACTGCCGGAGAATTCATCGGGAATTGCTGAAACGCTGCGCTGGGTTTATACTTTCGGGCTCCGGCGCAAGCTAATCCCCCACGCCTAAATAGCTCTAGTATGCCCGCTCTCATACTGCCCGTGAACGGTAAACACCCCGAACTCGGTTCTAACTGCTTTGTGGCCGATAACGCGACCATTGTAGGCGACGTGGTGCTGGGAGCCGACTGCACTGTGTGGTTTAACGCCGTGGTGCGCGGCGACGTGAACAGCATTCGGGTAGGGGAGAAGACCAACATTCAGGATGGCGCGGTTATTCACTGCACCTACCAGCGGGCTGCTACCACCATCGGGGCCCGAGTAAGCATTGGGCACAATGCCATTGTGCACGGCTGCACCGTGGAAGACGACGTGCTCATCGGCATGGGCTCCATCATAATGGATAACGCCGTAGTGGGCCGGGGCTGCATTATCGCCGCCGGCGCCATTGTGCTGGAAAACACCCAATGCGAGCCGGGCTACCTATACGCCGGCGTACCGGCCAAAAGGATCAAGCCGGTTACGGAAGTGCAAGCCCAGAACATGGGCCGTACCGCCGATAATTACGTGATGTACGCCGGCTGGTTCAAGCAAGAAGGGTAAACCAACGGCTGCTGCCGCTGCTAGTTTTCCAGGTTGGGCATTTCGCCCACGGCTTCGCGCTCATCGGTTTGCAGCACGCGCAATTGCACCAGCTCCACAGCCCGGCGTGAGCGTTGCAGCACCCGGTACTCGTAATGGTCGAGCACGGCTACGTCGCCAATTTCGGGAATGGCGCCGTAAATCACGTTCAGCAGGCCGCCCACGGTTTCGTAATCGTCGCCTTCGGGCAGGGGGAAAGGCAGGAATTCGTTGGCATCGGAAATGGCGGTGGAGGCATTCACGCGGTATTCCACCTCCGATACCTTTTCCACCACGGGCACTTCATTGTCGTACTCGTCCTGGATTTCGCCTACCAGCTCCTCCATGATGTCCTCGATGGTGACAATACCGGAAACGCCGCCAAACTCGTCGGACACCACGGCCATGTGCATGTGCTTGCGCTGAAACTGGCGCAGGAGACGGTTGATTTTCTTGGTTTCGGGTACGAAGAAGGCCGGGCGCATGATTTTGGCCAGCACCACGTCTTCTTTGCGGCGCACCAGCGGCAGCAAATCCTTCACGTACAGCACGCCCACAATGTTGTCGATGTTATCCTCGTACACCGGAATGCGCGAGTAACCTTCGTTGTACACTGTTTCAAACAGCTCGTCCTGGGGCGTATCCACATCGATGGCAGCAATACGAGTACGCGGCACCATAATCTGCTTTACCATCCGGTCGTTGAACTGAAACACATTTTCGATCAGCTCGTGCTCTGAGTCCTGAATTTCACCGCTCTGCTTGCTCTGGTCGAGTAGCAGGCGTAGTTCTTCGGCGGTGTGTACCTCCGAGCCGTGGATGGGCGTGAGGCCGACGGCGCGCAAAAGCAAGCCCGACAACCAGTTCAGAATAACAATGGGGTAGTGGAATAGCCAGGCAAACGCGTACAGCGGGGCTGCCAAGGCCAAGGAAGTAGCCTCAGGCCGTTGTATAGCCAGCGACTTCGGCGCTAATTCACCAAACACAATGTGCATAATGGTGATGAGCGTGAAGGAAACAGGCAGCGCAATGCTGTGGGCTACGGCGTCCGAAATATTGAGCTCGAACTGGTGAATAATAGCCAGTATAATATCGGATACCACGCTTTCCCCAATCCAGCCCAAACCGAGTGAGGCGAGGGTAATGCCCAGCTGAGTAGCCGAAAGGTAGGCGTCGAGGTTGTGCAGAATCTTCAGTGAAAGCCGCGCCCAGCGGCTGCCTTCCTGCGCCCGCAGCTCCATTTGGGACATGCGGACCTTAACAATAGCAAACTCGGCCGCTACGAAAAACCCGTTTGCCAAAACCAGCAGCAGGGTGAAAACAATCTTTAAGATCATAGATGCGGTAACCGCGGCGCAGTCGGCCTAGCCACCATTGTGCTTCAAAAGTACGGGATTTGGAACAGGCGGTTCCATTCGTTGTTGCCAAGTGTTGTGCAACGCTTGCCGTAACTTTGTTTCTTCTTCGGAAATTCCGACTCCTTCCTATGTCTTTGAGAAAATCCGCGCTGCTGAGTTGGATCCTGCTGCTCGTAGCGGCGACCAGCTGGGCACAGGTCCTGGAGCCCACCAAGCTTGCCACGGCCGTTACTAAATCGGCGGCCAAGGTGGGCGACGAAGTGGAACTGCTCGTTAACGCCCGAATGGACCCCACGTGGCACCTCTACGCCACCGATTTCGACCCCGATCTGGGGCCCACCGTTTTTACCTTTGCCTGGGCCAAGAGCCCCGCATATGAGTTGGTAGGAGCCCCTAAGTCGGTAGGCACGAAAAAGAAGTTCGATACCGTATTCAAGGGCGACGTCACGTACTTTGAAAACACCGGTCAAATTCGGCAACGCATTCGGCTATTGCAGCCCGGTACGCTTAGCATAAAAGCAGACGCAGACTTTCAGAGCTGTACTGACGTTGATGGCCGCTGCATTCCCGGTCAGCAAAGTCTGGTCTTCGGGCCGATTGAGGTAACGGGTGCCGCAGCTCCGGCTACCCCAGCGGCCAGTGCTTCTGCAGCCCAGCCGGGCACATCGGTACCTGCCATAACGCCGGCCCCAGCGGTGGCAAGTGCTCCGGCAACCCTGCCCGGTACCGCACTATCAGTTGATTCCTCCGCCGATGCGAATGTTGCCAGTCCTGCCGTAGCGGCGGAAACGCCCGTGGCTGCCGTGCCTCCTACCGAAGCCGTTGCTGCCTCGGATACCGCTGCTACGCCCGCGGGTACCACTGCCCTGGGCTTATGGCAGTACCTGGCGCTGGCCTTCGGGGCTGGCTTGCTGGCCGTGCTAATGCCCTGCGTGTATCCCATGCTGCCCATGACGGTGTCGTACTTCACCAGCACGGGTGGTTCGCGGGGGCAATCCATAGCCAAGGCATTGGTGTACGGACTCTCCATTGTGGCTATTTACACCGGTGTAGGCGTGGTGCTAAGTCTGGTACTGGGCGCCGACGCGGCCAATGTTATTAGCTCACACTGGCTGCCCAACGTGGTGTCGTTCGTTATTTTCGTACTGTTCGGCTTGTCGTTTTTGGGCCTGTTCGAAATTCAGGCGCCCTCAGGGCTGGTTAACAAGGTCGACCGGCAGGCCGATAAAGGCGGCTGGTCGGGCTTGTTCTTTATGGCGGCTACGCTGGTGCTGGTGTCTTTTTCCTGCACCGTGCCGTTCGTGGGTTCAGTCGCCATTGCATCGGCCGGCGGCGAATTGTTGCGACCTACTTTGGGCATGCTCAGCTTCGCACTGGCTTTTGCCTTGCCGTTCATGCTGTTTGCCCTGTTCCCGTCGTGGCTGAAAAGCTTGCCGCGCTCCGGTGGCTGGCTTAACACCCTGAAGGTGATGATGGGTTTTGTGGAGCTGGCACTGGCCTTCAAGTTTCTGAGCTCGGCTGATTTATCCTACCACTGGGGGCTTCTGCCCCGCGCCCTATTTGTAGCCATTTGGGTGGTTTTGGCCGGCCTGCTGGGCTTGTACCTGCTGGGTTTCATCCGGTTGCCTCACGACGACGAAAGCACCCGTGTAAGCGTACCCCGTCTGTTATTGGCTGGAGTAACGTTTACGTTTATGCTGTACTTGGTACCCGGCCTGTTTGGGGCACCGCTGCCGGCGCTTTCTGCGCTGCTGCCGCCCCCTTCCCGCCACGATTTCTCTCTCGCTACATCCGCCACGTCGGTGTCGATGCCGGGTGGAGCTACACCAAGTGCTTTGTGCGAAACGCCGCGCCATGGCAACTTTCTGGAATTGCCGCTAAATCTGCAGGGCTATTTCGATTTAGAGCAGGCCTTGCGGTGCGCCAAACAGCAGAACAAGCCCGTATTTGTAGACTTCACAGGTCATAACTGTGGTAACTGCCGACTGATGGAGGCCTCGGTGTGGAGCGACCCGCAGGTGCTACAACGCTTGCGCAACGATTACGTGGTGGTAGCCCTGTACGTAGACGACAAAACCGAGCTACCCGAAAACGAATGGTATACTTCCAAACGCGACCAGCGGGTGAAGAAGGCCATCGGTGAGCAAAACCTGGATTTCGAAATCAGCCGCTTTCAGGCCAACGCCCAACCGTATTATGTGCTGCTTTCCCCGGATGGCCAGCCCTTGGTAGAGCCACTGGCGTACGAGCCCGATGTTAATCGTTTCGTGCAGTTCCTCGACCGCGGCCTGGCTCAGTTTCGCAGCGCGCAGCCCGTTGTAGTACGCTAGTCAGCGCCCTGCAGTCCGTAAAGCTGCTGCGGTTAGATAGGAAGCTTTTTAGGGCGACAAAAAAAGGCGGCACCCACCCAGATGCCGCCTCTTGAAAAAGGACGCACCCACCCAGATACGTCCCAATAAGTTCCCTCTTCACACTATCATCCCTGGTTGTAGATGGAGGGCTCGAACCTCCGCAAAGCGCATTCCCACTTTATACACGGGAGATTCGCTCATTACTCCGGAAAAGAGACTAGGTTTGTCTATTCTCCCGTTCTACAAAATCTTCAACACCTTCTGCGTTGTATTGTGACAAATGTAACATATGGTTTGCTCCTGTGAAATATATTCAGTTATAAGGGTTAATATTTACAATATTTTTATTTAAATGACTAAGTTTTGACACTTTCCTAAACAACCCCTTTCAAAATGGCTCGGAATTACGAACTTGACGACACCGACCGCAAGATCCTGGCTTTGTTGCTGGAAGACGCCAAAATGCCCTACACCGAAATAGCCCGGAAGGTGCACGTGTCGGGAGGTACGGTACACGTTCGCATGGCTCGGTTGGAGGAGTTGGGCATCGTTCGGGGAGCTACTTTAAAAATAGACTACCCCAAGCTGGGTTATGGCGTTAATGCCTTTCTCGGCATTTACCTGCTGAAGAGCTCGGTGTACAGTAGCGTGGCTGAGCAGCTACGCGATATTCCCGAAGTGGTCAGTATTCACTTCACTACGGGAGCGTATGGCGTGTTTGCACGGCTGGTATGCCGGGATACCCAACACCTGCGTGATGTATTGCACGACCGAATTCAGTTGATTGAGGGTATCGAGCGAACAGAAACGCTCATTTCTTTGGAGGAGACATTGAACCGGCCAATACACTTGATTTAGCCGCTAACGCGCTAATCAGCTAAAGCCCCCAGAAAGCATTAAGCTCTCTGGGGGCTTTTAGATTAAAGTAGCACTATACTCAGAACATTAGACATTAGAAAAAAATAGGTGGTGGTTTTTAAATTGATGCATAAAGTGCAAAAATATAAAGCTATAATTACATGCTTATGTGAGCAGGCTGCTATTGCTGCTTGGCATGCTTCGCTCGCGACACCCTTAAACTCTCCACCCAATTCGCCGCCGCATGGTGCCTTTCGTCACACTTGCCAGCAGGTCACCGTCTGTTCCTAATCAGCGTTTGCACTGGCTTGCTGGTAGTATAAACGGTTGGTATCAGTGGAACGAAAAACGAGCCCCTTCCATCACTCCATTAGTGAAAGCAATGTGTGCGGCTTTCAAGAAAACCAGGTTCTGCAAATTAAGGTCTCTTAAACAATGGTTTATACGTCCTTGCGGGTGGACGACCAGGTCTAAACAACGGGCCAATCGAGCCACGCACGATCAGCCGTTGCTCTTGTTTACAAACGGCGCTTATAGCAGCCCACAAGATTGTGTACCGCTGCGTAGCTACATAGGTGGTGCAAGCTATTTCACTGGCTTTACTACTCACAGTGCCCAGTGGCGGCACGCGGTAGAATGATTGCAACGCGGCCTTTACTTCGTGCAGGTGGAGACGAAGCAGAGACGCGTGCAGGTGCGCTTTCGGTTTGGAAGCGCCCGGTGCCGGTCGTGGGTGGCGCCATGGCCGGTACCTATTTTTTTGTAAAAAACCCAGAGCCTTGATCGTTAGCAAGTTCAACTAAACGTATATTTAACGACCGTTGCCCGTAACCAACTGCCGCTTGTTCACGGCTATGAAATCTTTGCTCGTCGCACTTTTGCTTGCTGGTGCCTTCTCGGGAGTTGCGCAAAGCCTGCCCGCCGTGTATCTCAATGAGCGGGGCGAAGAGACCGTGCCCGACAGCGCAAGCCACTACCGCGTGGTGGAGCGGCGGCCGGAGTCGGGCGGCTTGCTGCCTATGCGCGAGTACGCCATGAATGGCACCTTACTGCTACGTGGTTTTTTAACCCCCGATGAACCGCCTACGCGGGCTGGGCAATTCACCTGGTATCATCCCAACGGAGTGAAGGCCAGCCAAACCTACTTCCGTAACGACGAAGTGAACGGGCTTTTCGTGGCTTGGTACGACGACGGCAAGGTGCGCGAACGGGGCGAATACGACAACGGACAACGCAACGGCCGCTGGTTGAGCGTGCACCGCAACGGACAGAAACGCTCCGAGGGCCAATACGTGGGCAGCCGCCCCCTCGGTGACTGGCGCTTTTATTACGATTCCGGCCAGCTCGCCGCCGTGGAAAGCATTGAGCGGGGTTTGCCTACCGCGTTAACGTTTTACAACGAAAACGGTGCCCTGCAGGCCGGCCCCTTGCTCCGGCGGGTGCCACCAGCGTTTCCGGGCGGCGAAATAGCTCTGCTCGAATACCTGAATATGCACACCGAGTACCCCAAAGACGCCCGCCGCAAGGGTATTACCGGTAAAGTGTACATCAGCTATACCGTGGGCGAAGACGGCCGGGTAGGGCAGGTGCGCGTGGTGCGCGGGCTTTCGGCCGATGTCGATAACGAAGCTCTGCGGGTGGTGCGCAGCCTACCCCGCTTTAAGCCCGGCCGCGAGTACAATGTGCCCACGGCCTTTACGTACACCGTACCCATTCATTTCGCGCCGGATTTTCGGTTGTTTGGCGGGCATAAACCCGCGCCCACGCCGCCCATAGAGGCCCGGGCCTCTTGGTGAAGCACCAGTTTGGAGCGCCTGTGAATAGGGCCGTAACAAAGCAAGCGGCCCCGCATCTGTTTGATGCGGGGCCGCTTGCTTTCGGATTAGGGCAAACCTACGCCGTAACCTGGGCTTCCAGCTTTTGGGCCAATACGTGCTTAGGCACGGCGCCTACTTGCTTGTCAACCACTTGGCCGTTCTTGAACACCAGCAGCGTAGGAATGCTGCGGATGCCGAATTTGGCCGAGGTCTGCGGATTGGCATCTACATCTACTTTGCCGATAACGGCACGGCCTTCGTATTCGCCGGCCAGCTCCTCTACTACCGGGCCTACCATGCGGCACGGACCGCACCATTCAGCCCAAAAGTCCACCAGCACGGGTTTATCCGAGTTGATGATTTCGTCGAAGTTGGCGTCGGTTATTTCAATGGCTTTATGTCCCATTGTCGTATTCAGTTGGTGAAAGTGGGGGTCAGTGTTGAGTCCTTGTGCTTACGCAGATTGGGCGCGCAAGGTAGTGGATTGCTTGTCAAACATACTCCAAGGGAGAAAGTTCAAGTATTACAATGCTGCTATTTATATCAGTTGGCAGGCATCAATTTCCATTTCGCGCATACGCCTAATGAACTCCTTGGGCTCGATTCGGTAGCGGCGGGAATAAGTGTCTACGGTTAGCTGCTCGTGGGGCTCGGCGAACTTAATTTCCAGCTTTTTGGAGCCTTGGCAGCCTTCTACAGCCTCCATGAAGCGGTCCATGAAGGGCTCCGTAATGGTGCGCAAATCCAGCTGCACGCGCACACCGTTGGCCAGCTTTTCGGCCACATTGAACAGCGGCTCCATGGTCATAATCTTGAACTCGAACTGGTCGGAGTCGCGGAAACGCTGCGCGTACTTGCCCCGAATAAACATGGGCGGTACCTGCTCTTTGTCGTAGTTGCGCGGGTTAATCAGCGGGGAGAATTTGCTGTAATCGTCGCGGAACAGGGCCAGGTTTATGCTGGAGTCGTAGTCTTCTATGTTGAAGCTCACGAAGGGCTGGCCCGTTTTCGTGGTTTTGAACATCACGTTCGAAATCAGCCCGGCCACGGTAATGTCGCGGTTCTTGTAGGTCTCAATCTTGTCGAGGCCGCAAGTGCAGTAGCTGTCGATTTCGAGCTTGAAGTCGTCGAGCGGGTGGCCGGAGAGGTAAAAGCCCACCACTTCCTTTTCGCGGCGCAGCTTCTCGGTGGGGCTCCAAGGCTCCATGTCCAGTACTTTGGGCATAGGAATGGCCATTTCGCCGCCCCCGCCGCCAAACAAGCTTTGTTGCGCCGATTCTTTGGCCGCTTGGTGCTGTTGGCCCACCTTCATGGCCTTCTCGATGACGTTCTGGTCGCCAGCCCCGGCGCCTTCCAAGTACTGGCGGCGGTGGTAGCGCTCAAACGAGTCGAAGGCGCCAGCCTGGGCCAGGCTTTCGAAGGTCTTCTTGTTCACGGCGCGCAGGTTCACGCGGCGTGAGAAGTCGAAAATGTCCTGGTAGGGGCCGCCCTTTTCGCGCTCCTTTACCATTTCTTCCACGGCCGCTTCGCCGGCGCCTTTCACGGCGGCCATGCCGAAACGAATCTGGCCCTTCTCGTTCACGTTGAACTTCAGGATGGATTCGTTCACGTCGGGCCCCAGCACCTGCACGCCCTGCTTGCGGGCTTCCTCAATGAAGAACGTCACCTTCTTGATGTCGCCCATGTTGTTGGTGAGCACCGCGGCCATGTACTCGGCCGGGTAGTGGGCCTTGAGGTAGCCGGTTTGGTAGGCCACCACGGAGTAGGCGGCGGAGTGGGAGCGGTTGAAGCCGTAGGCCGCAAACTTCTCCATCACGTCGAACACTTCGTTGGCCTTTTTGGCCTTGATTCCGTGCAGCTTCTCGGCGCCCTCGCAGAACTTTTCCCGCTCCAAGGCCATCTTCTTCATGTCCTTCTTACCCATGGCGCGGCGCAGCAAGTCGGCGCCGCCCAGGGAGTAGCCGGCCAGAATCTGGGCCGTTTGCATGATCTGCTCCTGGTACACCATAATGCCCTGGGAGTAGTTCAGGATGGGTTCCAGCAGCTCGTGCGGGTAGTCCACCACCTCGCGCCCGTGCTTGCGGTTGATGAAGTTCGGAATGAACTGCATCGGGCCCGGACGGTAGAGGGCGTTCATGGCAATCAGGTCCTCAATGTTCGTGGGCTTGAGGTCCTTGAGGTACATGCGCATGCCCTCCGATTCAAACTGGAACGTGCCGATGGTGTCGCCGCGCTGGTACAGTTCGTAGGTTTTCGGGTCGTCGATGGGAATTTCATCGATGTCGATTTTAACCCCGTGGTTCTTCTCGATAAGGTTGATGGCGTCGACGATAATCGTCAGCGTTTTCAGCCCCAGGAAGTCCATTTTCAGCATCCCCGCCGATTCGATGACCTTGCCGTCGAACTGCGTAACGAGCAGGTCGGAGTCCTTCGACGTCGAAACCGGAATGTACTTGGTGATGTCGTCGGGCGCGATGATGACGCCGGCGGCGTGGATGCCGGTGTTGCGCACCGAGCCTTCGAGGCGCTCGGCGAGGCGCAGAATCTGGCCGCGCAAGTTGTCCGGCGCGTCGTCGCGGCGGATCATGTCCAGCTCCTGGTTTTCGGCGAAGGCCTTGGCCAGCGTGGTGCCCACCTGTTCGGGTACCATTTTTACCAGGTCGTTGGCAACCGGCAGCGGCAGCTCCATGGCCCGTGCCACGTCCTTGATGCTGGATTTGGCGGCCATGGTACCGAAGGTGATGATCTGGGCCACCTGGGTTTTGCCGTACTTGTCCACCACGTAGTCGATGACTTTCTGACGGTTCACGTCGTCGAAGTCAATATCGATATCGGGCATCGACACGCGTTCGGGGTTCAGGAAACGCTCGAACAGCAAGGAGTACTTGATGGGGTCGATGTTGGTGATGCCGATGCAGTAGGCCACGGCCGATCCGGCGGCTGAGCCACGGCCCGGGCCCACGGCCACGCCAATGTTGCGGCCGTGGTTGATGAAGTCCTGGGTGATGAGGAAGTAGCCCGCAAAACCCATGGTTTCAATCACGCGCAGCTCGTAGTCGAGGCGCTCCTCGATTTCGGGCGTGCGCTCGGAGTAACGCGGGCGCGGACCTTCGAAGGCACCCTTGAAGGTGAGGTGGCGCAGGAAAGCGTCGGCAGTGGGATGCTCGGGCGGCAGCGGGAAGTTGGGCAGCAGAATGTCGCGCTGCAGCTTGGGCGGCGTGATTTTGTCAACGATTTCGTTCGTGTTGTCTAGGCTCTCCGGCACGTCGTGGAAGAGCAGCGCCATTTCGGCCTGGGTCTTGAAATAGAACTGGTCGTTGGGGAAACCGAAACGGGAGCGGGGCTTAGGCAGCTGCATTTCCTCGTCGATGCGCATGAGCTGGCGGCGCACCTGCTCGTCGCGCCCAGCCAGGGGGCGCAGGCGGTCGAGGTGGTCGTAGAGTACCTCGTTTTTACCTGAAATCAGGCGGAAATACTTGGTCTGGAAGTCACCAACCGGAATGCTGTACTCTTCGCCGGTGTTTACGCACAGCAGCAAATCGTGCGGGGCAAAGTCGTTCTGGTCGACGTAATGGGAGTCGTTGGTGCAAATGACCTTTACGTTGTGCTTCTGGGCCCAGCGCAGCAGAATTTGGTTGAGGTCTTCCTGGCTTTTGCCGGTATTATCGATGTTCTCGATGCCGTGGCGCTGGATTTCGATGTAGTAGTCCTCTCCGAACACGTCGAGCCACCACTTCAGCTTTTCCTCGGCCTCGGCTTCGGTTTTCCACAGCAAGGCCTGCGGAATCTCGGCGCCAATGCAGCACGAGGTGGCAATGAGGCCCTCGTGGTACTGCAGCAACAGCTCCTTGTCGATACGTGGGTACTTCGAGTACACACCTTCGATAAAGCTCATGGAGCAGAGCTTGGCCAGGTTGTGGTAGCCGGCTTGGTCCTTGGCCAGCAGCAACTGGTGGTGACGCACGTCCCGCTCACCTTTTTCGCGGCTGAAGCTCTTCTTGTGCCGGTCCTCCACTAAGTAAAACTCGCAGCCGACGATTGGCTTCACGTTGTACTTATTTGCCTCGGCCACAAAGTTGAACGCCCCGAACATGTTGCCGTGGTCGGTAAGGGCTACGGCGGGCATGCCGTCGGCCTGGGCTTTTTTCATCAGCGCGCTGATGCTGGCCTGGCCGTCGAGCAGGGAGTATTGGGTGTGGCAGTGCAGGTGCGAGAACGTGGGCATAAGCAGGCGGTGATTCGGTGAAAGAACACCCGAACCGGTAGGTAAAGTTACCGCCGAATCAGGCCCGGCGAAAGTTGCCGGGCTCGATGTTTTGTGTATCAGCCACAAAAAAAGGATGGCCCTTAAAGCCATCCTTTTCGGGAAATAAATCGGCTGCGCCTACGGGTTCTTATTAATCGGCCACAAACTCCGATTCCGTATCGTCGGCGGGTTGTTCTTTGAGAATGGTGGCGCTTGAAAGTGAGCCAGCGGAGTAAAGTTTCGCGGCCATCAGACGGGCCGAGGCGGCTTTTAGCTGTGAATTGCGTTTCTCGCGGTCCATGAATTTCATGAGTTGCGGTGATGCCACCATGTTGCTGTACCGTGCCACCCAAGGCGCTTTTTGCATGCGCATAAGGGCGGCTTTCTGCTGGGCGGGGCTGGCGGTGGCCAGCCATTGGTTTACGCTTTTGGCTAGTACGGCCTGACGCGGCGAAAAGTCCTTAATGACTTTGTCGATGAGGGTAATGGCTGCCGCATCGGTAGGGGCGCTGTACACCGGCTCCATGCGGGCAATGTAATCGTTGAAATACTGGTTAACCTGCGCCTCGGGACCAGCAGCAGGTTTGGCGGTTTGGGCAGCGGCAGATAAAGCCAGTACCCACGATAGAAGTACGATGCAGAACGAACGAATCATGAACTCAGGGAGAAGGTCAGGTGATAGAATGAGCGGGCAAAAGATAGGCATAAGCATAAAACCCGTCGGCCAAACCGTGCATTAACAACCGCTGCACTACTGGGCGCTCTTGACCGGTTTGGGGTTTAGCTCTTCTAATCGCGCAGCCATAAAGCGCGTGTAGGCCGATTCCAGGGCAGGGTTGCGCACGAAGCGTTCCGGGAATTTCGCGGCCGAGGTGCTGCCGTGCACCGCTTGTACCTCCTTTTGCCAGGCTGCCAGTTTACCAGCCGCCGTTGCGTTCTGGCTGAATTGCTGCATTTCCGTCTGCAGCCCTTTGCGGCGGGCACTCATTTCCTGCAGCGTGGTGCTGAGCAAGGCAATGGCTCGTCCGTCGCTGGGCGCAAAGTAGATTTCGCGCAGGCGCTGGGTGAGGTCGGTGTAGTACTGATTCACGCGCCCTTGAAGGCTGGTAGCCGCGGCCGCTTGTGCTGGCGCACTTGGCTTGGTTTGCGCCAGCAGCGGCTGCGTGAAAGGAAAAAGGAGCAGAACAAGACCAAAAAGACGTTTCATAAAATTTAAGTTGCGAAGAATTAATCGGCACACTGCTCGGTCCCAAATAGCCTGGGAGAGAAGCAGAAAGGCAGTGCGACAAGCGTTGAGCAGGTAAACGAACAAACGCCTGCTGCCTAATAAACGCAGTAAATCAGAAAAAGCGCATGGGCGCGCTACCCGGCCTACGAGCGGGAAAGGCCTACCTTGGCCGGTACGAGCACTAAAACGGTCTTTCGCCCGGCTTCGCAGAAAGCAGCCAGGCATCGGAAGCCGTGTTTTGTTCGTTAAGCCAGTTACAAGCGCAACTTCCGGCTGAAACCTGTTTTTAACTCGGGCAGTACCGGAATCTTCGGAGGAATTCTCCGTTTCGCCTTTCATTAAGAATCCGTATGAAACCCCTTTTCCCGCTTACAGACCGGGTTTACAACCCCGAGGAACAGGTGTCGGCGTTTGGTAAATGGCTGCTGCGCTTCGCCCAGGACCCGCGCGACCTGCCCTTTCTCTACCTCATTTTCCAAATCAGTGTTACCCTTATTCCGCTGGCCGTGCTGCTGTTCGTGCCGGGCTTGCCCAACGGCATTTGGTGGCTGGCCGCCGCAGCGTACTTGTTCCTGAACAACATCCGCTTCAAAGGGCCTTTCGGGCTCATGCTGCATTGCAGCTGCCACCGGCCCATTTTCAAGAAGCAATACGGTTTCCTGAATCACTACTTGCCCTGGGTTATCGGTCCGTTGTTCGGGCAAACGCCGGAAACCTACTATACCCACCACATGGGTATGCACCACGCCGAAAACAATCAGACCGAGGACCGCAGCTCCACTATGCACTACCAGCGCGACTCGTGGCGCGGGTTTCTGCAGTACCTGGGCACGTTCATGTTCGTAGGCATTTTTCACATGTCGCACTACTTCATTCAAACCCGAAAGCGGAGGTTTCTTTTCCGCTCTCTACGTGGCGAAATAGCTTTTTTTGCGCTGTGCATTGGGCTGTGGCTGGTGAATTGGCCGGCTACGCTGGTGGTGTTCGTGCTGCCCTTCGTCATTTCCCGCATCATCATGATGCTGGGCAACTGGACCCAGCACGCCTTTGTGGATGCTCAGGACCCCGGTAATTCTTACACGAACAGCATTACGTGCCTGAACACCAAGTACAACCACAAATGCTGGAACGATGGCTACCACACCAGCCACCACGTGCGCCCCGGCCTGCACTGGACCGAGCACCCGGCTAACTTCCAGAAGAACGTGCATAAGTATATCCAGCACGATTCGGTGGTGTTCGACGGCATCCACTTCCTGCACGTATTCGCTTGGCTGATGACCAAGCGCTACGACCTGCTGGCCAAGAACTTCGTGAACCTCGGCGACCGGTACCGCTCCGATGAAGAGGTAATTGAGCTTCTGAAAAACCGCACCCGTAAAATTGCCCGGCAGCAGCCGGCCTCCATGGCCGCCTAACGCAGCAGTGCCCAAACACAGCGGGGGACGCCTACCAGGCGTCCCCCGCTGTGTTTTTAGCGAAGCAGCTACTTATGATTTGTTAGTTCAACTTGGCCGGCCGCAGGGTAAGTACTTCGCCAGGCCTCACGTTGAAATCGGGTTTGTTGTTCCACTCCATAATCTGCTTGATGGTGACGCCGTACTTGCGCGAAATGGCGTACATCGACTCGCCAGCCGCTACGGTGTGCTTTACCACGCCATCGACTGGTGCAGCGGTCGGAGCCACAGCTGGAGCGGCTGGTTTACCGGCAGGTACTGCTGCCACCGTTACGGGTTTGCTCGCCGAGGCCGTAACGGCCGGGCTGGCGCCGGGTGCGGTGCCGGCTGCCGGGCTGGTGAGGCGTAAAACTTGGCCGGTGCGCAGGCCCGGATTGGCCGGCAGGTTGTTCCAGGCAATCAAGTCGGCAGGAGCCAGGGCATAGCGCCGGGCCACACCGTAAAGCGTTTCGCGGGGCTGCACCACGTGCTGACCGTTAGCTGGAATGGCTACTACCTCGGTGGTAACGGTCGTTGGGGCAGCTGTGGGCGTTGGCTTGACTGGTGAAGCGGTGGCCGGCGTAGCGGGTGGGGCAGGAGCTGGTTTAGCAGCCGCAACGGGCGGCGCGGCTGGCTTGGGGGTTTCCGTTACGGGCGGCGTAACCGGTTTAACGGGTTCGGCTTCCGCAACCACGACTTCCTCTTCTCCCTGTGGTTCGTCGGCTACCGGGGCCGAGGCGGGCAGCGGTTTTTTGGCGGTACCGCCAGCGTACAGGCCGCGGTCGGCGGAGGCTGAGGCAGGGGCGGGAGCCGGCTGCGCGACGGCAGCCGAGTTGGTATCCACGGCTACTTCGTTCAGACTCTCTACGCCGCTGTCGGCATCGGCGTTGGCGGGAGCCGTAGGTTGAGCCGGAGTGACGGTGGTATCGTTGTTGCCAGTAGCAGTGCCGCGCACGGTTTCGGGCGTACGGCTAGTCGCTTCAGCTTCTGGGGCTTTGCGTTTTACGGGTTCGGCGGGAGCAGGAGCGGCTGTTTCGGGACGGGGTGCGGGTTGACCCAACGGGCGTTCCAGCGCGGCTACCGCGCCGGCATCGGCTTGAATAAACTCCACAGCTACTTCGCGCGGACGGGTGTGCTGCAGCCAAAGCACGCGGCCGGGTTGCAGGTTTTCGTTGACCACCATGCGGTTTTTGCTCCGAATGGCTTTAGCGCGCACGCCGTATTTCTGCGACACCGTGGCCACGGTTTCGCCGGCTTGGGCCACGTGGTATTCGGTATCGGCCTTGTCGCGCTTTTTCTGCACGAAATACGGCTGCCCTACTACTATGGGGTCGAAAGCTTTCAGGTCGTTGAACTGCATGAACTTGCGCAGTTTCAATCCGGCTCGGCGGGCCAGCTCCTCCTTCGACTCCCCCGGTAAGGCCACTACGGCCCGAATGCCGTTCACGCTCACGAACGCGGCATCGGTGGGGTCGGTTTCGGGCTTGCTGATGAGCTTGGTGGCGTTCTGCTTCTGCATTACCGACATGGCCAGCAGTTGCAGGGAGTCGGTTACGGGCACCAGCGCGGTGTAGGTTTTGTCGGTGGGCACGGTGCCGGTCAGCAGCCAGCGGTTGTGCTTGCTCATTTCGGCCGGCTCGGTTTGCAGGGCCTTAGCCAGCACTTCCAACGACTGCCCCGCCACGGCCGGGTACTCGCGCAGGCGCATGGCCGGCCGCGGGTTGGCCCCCACCGCCGACTCGTAGGCCAGCTTGTGGGCCAGGAAAGTCAGCACGTATTGGTGCGTTTTCTCCGTCACCGCCATTTCGGTGGCGTTGGCGTCGGTGGGCAGGGTGTAGGGCTTCACGCCGCCCGGACCCAGGTTATAACTCAGCAGCGTGTTCAGCCAGTTCTGGTACATGCGCTGGCTGCGCAGCAGGTACTTGGCCGCCCCGCGGGTGCCCGCTACCAAGTGCTTGCGCTCGTCTACCTGGTCGTTCACTACCAGACCGAAGTCGATGGCTGCTTCGCGCTTGAACTGCCAGTAGCCCACGGCGTCGTGGATGCTTTGGGCGTCGCCCTGTAAGCCGCTTTCCTGCAGGCACAGGTAACGGAAATCCAGCGGTACGCCTTCTTCCTGAAATACCCGGTCGATGAGCGGAAAGGCGGCGTCGGCCAAGGCTACGCGCGTTTGGAACGAGGTAGGGTGGCGCCGCAAGGCGTCAACTTTCTGCTGCACGGCAGCGCGGCCGCCATCGTTCAGGCGCAGGCGCAGGCCGGCAAAGGCCAGCTCGGAAGGTACCGTAACGGTGGGCAGCGTGGGGGCAGGGGCAGCACGTTGGGCCACGGCCAGCAAAGGCAGCAGCAACCAAATCAGCAGGGGCAACAGTCGTTTCATAAACAGGCAAGCAAGTGGGCCCGACGGTGCTGGACGGCCCCTCAGCCTACAAAATAGGCGAAAAAAACCCGCGTGTGGGGGCTTTTCGGCTGAAAACAAGCATTGTTGGGTTGAAATAATTCACTTGGAACCGGGCGTTTGCCCAAAAAGAAACCCGGCTTACGGGCCGGGTTTCGTGCGTTACAAGCCGCTCGTTAACCGCCGCCGGGAGGCGGGCCACCGAAACCGCCCGGCCGACCTGGGCCAAACCCACCGGGGCCGCGGTTGGGCCGGTCGTTGTCGGCGGGCGCATCAATGGGGCTGGGGCCACCGCCGAAATTGCGGATGTTGTAAGTGAACATCAGCATGAAGTAGCGGGTAAGGATGTTGGTGCGCACGTCTTCGGTGTAGGCGGCGGTGTTGTTGGGCTGAATGCTGTTGTTCTGTTTCAGCAAGTCAAAAGCGTAAAGCCGGATTTCGCCTTGCTGCTTGGCAAACACTTTTTTGCCCAGCGAAGCATTCCAGAGCACAAAGTTCTGGTTAAAGCCCGCCGACAGGCCGGTAAAAGCCACGTGGTTTACATCCGACTGCACCGTGACGCCCTTGGTTACAATCCAGCTGAAGCGCAGGGAGGTGTTCTGGCGGAAAAAGTCACGGTTAGAGGCCGGCAGGGCGCTGTTGCGTACGTACGTCTGGCTGGAGTTCGACGAGAGCGTGAAGTCTAGGTTCGGGCTGATGTTGCTGCTCAGCACGGCGCCGAAGCTGAAGCTGGGCGTGCGGCTGAAGTTGAGCTGCTGGCCCTCCACCCCGGTAATGG
Source organism: Hymenobacter koreensis (assembly GCF_039541855.1). Lineage (NCBI taxonomy): Bacteria > Pseudomonadati > Bacteroidota > Cytophagia > Cytophagales > Hymenobacteraceae > Hymenobacter > Hymenobacter koreensis. The sequence goes on along the minus strand of NZ_BAABHA010000002.1, from coordinate 406,613 downwards.
CCACCAGGCCCGGCGTTTGGGAGTAGCTGGCGCCGGCGTTCAGGTTCAGGTTTGATTTAACGAAAGTGAGGGGCAGGGTGTAATTGGCAAAGGAGCGCAAGGAATATTGCTCGTTCAGGTTCACCGGCCGCGTAATTTGGGCATTGGCCACAATGGGCACGCCGTTCAGCGTATCGGAGCGGGTAAGCACCTGGGTGCTGTTGCTGATGAAGTTGTCGGTGTACGAGCCGCCGATGAGGGCGAAGAACGAGGTCGACTTCTCCACGTTGGCGGCGGAATAGCGCAGGAACAGGTTCTGCGTGGTTTCCTGGCGCAGGTCGGGGTTGCCGGTCGTGATTTGCAGCGGGTTCGAGTTGTTCACCACTTCCTGCAGCTGGTTGATGCTGGGCGCGTTGGTGCGGGTGCGGTAGAACAGGCGCAGGTTTTGCTGTGGGTTGAAATTGTAGCGCACCTGGGCTTCGGGCAATATGTTAAAGAAGCTGCGGCGGGTGTTGGCTAGCTGCGGAAACTGCTGCTCGTTGCGCAGCTCGGCGTTTTGCACCGAAGCCCCTACCGACCACTGCAGCTCCCGGTCGTTGTAGCGGTACGTCAGGCCGCCGGTGTTGGTGAGGTAGCGGCTTTCGAATACGTTGCTCAGCGGAGCGTTGAACACGGTGTACTCACCCGTCAGCGGGTCGAGGTTGCTGGTGCGCCGGTCCGAATCGTTGGGCGTGTACGACAGGCCGTAGGATGCCTGCAACTGGCTTTTGGGGCTCAGTGGCTCGGTGTAGTTGGCGTTGCCGGTCCAGGCCCAGCCCACTTGGTCGAGGGCAGAAAACTGGTCGGTGCGGCTCACGATGGGTGGCGTACGCCGGGTGTAGTCTTCGTTAAGCGAGTTGAGGTAGTTTTCGGCCTCCCGGTCGTTGTAGCTCATGTTAAGGCCCAACGAGAAAGTGCGGCCGCGCTTCGTAAAACGGTGCCGGTACAGCAGCTGCTGGCCGAAATTAATGCCGAGGTTATCGGCGTTATAGTTGCTCAGGTTGGTGCTGCGCACCTCGCCGCCGGTTTCGCTGAAAGTCTGCGTGCGGAAGGTGGCACCGTTCAGGTCGTTGCGGCTGTCGTTGCTTTGCACCGAGAGGCGCGGCTGCCACAGCAAGGAGTTCAGCGAGTCGAACTTATGCTCCAGGCGCACATTAAAGCGGTTGTTGGTATTGGTGCTGCCCGTGAGCGAGTTTTCGTTGTACACCAGAAAGCGGCCGAGCGAATCCTGCGCCGTGTAGGTGCGGTTGGTAACGCTGCTGAGCGTGTTGGTGCTGCGGTTAAAAAAGTAGCTGGCTTGTATGTCAGTTTTCTTGCCCCAGGCGTCGGAGTAGTTCAAGCCCAGGGCGTGGGTTTGCGAAATACCACCGCTTTGGCCCACCAGAAAGTCGCTGGCGTTGTTGCCGCCCCCGCCCTGGCCGCCACCACCGGGGCGTCCACCGCCGCCGCCGGGACGTCCGCCGCCCCCGCCGCCGCGGGCCGAACTGCCCACCACGCCCAGCAGGTCGTCGGTACCAAAGTTCTGCTCGTTCACGTTGTTGCTCTGGGCAATAAGCGAGATGCGCTGCCGGCCTTTAAACGAGTTGATGTTGCCGCTGGCGCGGTAGCGGCTCCGGTTGTCCTCGCCGAGCCCGGCGCCAGCTAGCACCCGCCCAAACTGCCCGTTACGGAATTGCGGCTTGGTAACGATGTTGATGGTTTTCTGCTGGTTACCGTCGTCGAAGCCCGTAAACTGGGACTGGTCGGAGGAGCGGTCGTACACCTGAATCTTATCGATGGCCTCGGCCGGCAGGTTCTTGAGCACCGCGTCGGGGTCGTTGCCGAAGAACTCTTTACCGTCGACCAGCACGCGCTGCACCTGCTCGCCCTGGGCCTGCACCTTGCCGGTGCCGGGGTCCACGGTTACACCGGGCATTTTGGTAATCAGGTCCTGGGCGTTTGCGTCGGGGTTGGTTTTAAAGGCGCGCGAGTCAAACTGGGCCGTGTCGCCCTTCTGTACCGCCGCCGCCGCTCGGCCCGTTACTTCCACGCCGCGCAGCGTTACGCCGCTGCCCTGAAGGGTAAGCGTACCCAAGCCCAGCGGTGCCCCATTCACCGTTACGGCCCGCTTGAGGGTTTGGTAGCCCAAAAACGACACCGTTAACCGGTAACGGCCCGATTCGACAGCCGGAATGGTAAAACTGCCTTCGGCATCTACGGGCGCGCCGGTGCGGGCCGAGTCGGGGCTGAGGCGGGTGAGCAGTACGTTTGCTCCAATAAGCGGTGCCTGGTCTTTGCCGTCGAGCACGCGGCCGCTGACCGGGTACGTTTGGGCCGTGGCCTGCGCTGCCGTTAGCAGCAAGGCCAGCAGCCAGAGTATGCGTTGATTCATGGGGTGGGGCAGAATAAGCTTAGGGCTTCGACAAAGCCCGGGCCCTTATGTTTAAGACCCGCTTATACGCAGCTCGCCGTAAAACGTAGTTTTTCGGTAAAAACCCGATTTCTAGCGTTTTCGCACTAGAAATAAACCGTCGCGCAGGGGTAAAAAAACATTCTCCACCCGCTCGTCCTGCTGCACAAAGTCGTTGAAGTCGCGCACGGCCTGGGCGTCTTTGTCGGCCGGTTTGATGGCGTGCGAAGGCAGCACCTTGCCGCTCCAAAGCACGTTGTCGATAAGGATAAAGCCACCGGGCCGCACCTGCGGCAGCACCAGATCGTAGTACACGCGGTTCCGGATTTTGTCGGCATCGATGAACACTAGGTCCCAGGTTTCGGTGAGGGTGGGAAGCAGTTGTTCGGCGTCGCCGATGTGCAGGTGGATGCGCCCGGAAAAGCCAGCCTCGGTAACGTAGCGCTCCACGCGGCTGCGCAATTCGGGGTTTTGCTCCACGGTGTGTAGCTCGCCGCCGTCGGCCAGTCCTTCGGCCATGCACAGCGCCGAGTAGCCGGTAAATGTGCCCAGCTCTAGCACCCGCTGCGGCCGCACCATGTGGCTGATCATGCTCAGCAGCCGCCCCTGAAAGTGCCCCGAAAGCATGCGCGGCATGAGCGTTTGCAGGTGCGTCTCGCGCACCAGGCGGCTCAGTAGCGCCGGCTCGGGCGAGGTGTGGTCGTCGGCGTAGGCTTGGATTGCGTTGGCTTGATCCATCAGATCAGGTGCTGGTTACGTAAAGCCGCCAGGCCATAAACAAAGCGAGCGGTACAAATAAGAAGAGAACCACGTGCCATAGGTTGGTCGCCGGTAGCTCACGGCTTTGCAGCAAGTAGGTGCGTCGGCTGGCACGGTAGCGGTGTGCCACAAAGGCATGCAAAGTCAGAAAAGCTAAGAGCACTGACCACGGCGGGAACTGTACTGAGGTGTCAAACGCCGTCAACACCAGCAGGAGCAAGACCCAAATACTAAACAATAGCCCCAGTACGAGAACGGCGTATACACGCGGTATGTCGTGGGGGCGCCGCCGGTACATCGTTACAAAAAGTGAATCCAGGTACTTCATACCCCAAACCGAACAGGTACTAGCCGAAACCGCCACACATTCACCCCTGACTTGCCGGGGCCGTACTCAAACCCGGTTACGCAGTAAAGGCCTTCGTAGCGGAATACCTCGGTGCCGAATTCGTCATCGAATACTTTGCGCAGCACCCGAACGGGCAAACCGGTTTCCGCGCTTTTCATCAAGGCCAGATTCCGGTCGTTTTCGGTTTGCGGGCTGATTTGGTGGCCGGTTTTTAGGTCGCGCCCGCCCTGACCGCTGTAAATGATTTCGTCCTCACCGAACACGTCATCCTCGTACACCTGCGACATCACGATGCTTTCGGCGCCGGTGTGTTGCGAGCCGGCAATGCCCGCCCGCACCGGCCGGTGCATGCCGGTTAGCCGCAGCTCCAGCCGCGAGCGAAACGTGTCGCCGGGTAAATACGAGCCGATGTGACCGAAGCGGCTGGTGTTCATTGGTTGTTCGTTGTATTGTACGCGGACCCCACCCCCGTCCCCTCCCCCGTAGGGAGGGGTGCGTTCTGGAAATGAAGTCGTCTGGCACCCCTCCCTACGGGGGAGGGGACGGGGGTGGGGTCGAACGAAACGACCAGTACACGGACCTGAGAACTGCTATAGGTGTTAGTTGTCGTTTTTTGCGCGTTACAGTGTGCTCTGACAACTGACAACTGACAACCCATTTACTGGCTGCGCCGGGCGCTTTTCTTCGATTCCGGCACGTACTGCAGCATGCTCAGCTGTTCTTCGCGCAGCACGTCGTTGGCCAGTTCCTGCAGCTCGGGCGCCGTTACCTGCTGAATCCGCTCGAATATCTCGTTCAGGGACTCTACGTGGCCCAGGTCGAGGGTGCTTTTGCCGAGCAGTTGCATCAGGCCGCCGTTGCTTTCCTCAGCCATGGCCAACTGACCCATGAGCTGCTGCTTGGCTACATGCAGCTGGCTGGTGGTAAGGGCTTTGTTACGCAGGTTGCGCAACTCCTTGAGCACTAACTGTGTGGTGCGGTCCAGCTGGCCTTTTTCGGTGGCGAAGTAAATACCGAACAAGCCCGTATCGGTATAAGGCGAGTAGGTGGCATCGATGCTGTACACCAGGCCGTACTTCTCGCGCACGCCCATGTTGAGGCGGGAATTCATGCCGGGGCCGCCCAAAATGTTCGTTAGCATAAAGAAGGGCAGGCGTCGCGCATCGGGTAGGGCGTAAGCGGCGCAACCAATCAGGCAGTGCGCTTGCGTAATGGGCTTTTCTACTAGCTGCTGCGTGGGCGTATGCACCGAAAAAGGCGTGCGCGGCCGTTCGCCGGTTTGCGCCGGCAACGGGGCCAGGTACTTATCGGCCATGCGCTTTACCTGCTTAAAGGGCAGGTTGCTAACGGACGTAAAAACCAACCGGTCGGTGCGCACCTGCTCGCGCAGGAACCGCTGAAAATCGGCCTGCTGAAAGCCCGATACACTTTCACGCGTGCCCAGAATGTTGTGCCCCAGGGCGTGCTGCCCAAATACCACCCCGTCGAAATCGTCGATAATGGCGTCTTCGGGAGCGTCGAGGTACATCGACATTTCCTCCAGAATAACGCCGCGCTCCTTCTCAATCTCCTTCAGCGGAAAAACAGAATGGAACGTGAGGTCGGTGAGCAGCTCAAAGGCCCGCTCGAAGTGGGTGCTGAGCAGCGAAGCGTAGAAGCAGATTTTTTCCTTGGTGGTGTAGGCGTTCAGCTCACCGCCCACGTTTTCCAGCCGGTTCAGAATGTGAAACGACTTGCGCTTTTCGGTGCCTTTAAAGGCCATATGCTCCCAGAAATGAGCCAAGCCGTACTGCTCCGGCTGCTCGTCGCGCGAGCCAATGTCGAGCAGAAAACCGCAGTGCGCAATTTTGGTGTGCGGCACCTGTTTATGAAGCAGCCGAATGCCGTTGGGGTACTCGTGAAGGTCGTAATCGAGCATGTATGGAAGCTGGCGCCGCCCTGCGGTAAGGCAGAACAGGCGCATAAGAATAACGGAAGAAACGTCGGCCACCGGCTAGGCAAGGCCGGCCGGGGAAAGTCTGCAAAGATAGACCGCCAAGGGCCGACAATAGTTTAGAGGAAGTGCGTATCCTCAGGCGCTTACCAGCTGTTCGGCCTCGGCCAGCACAGCTAGTAATTGCCGGGTTTCGATGCCGTGGGCGCAGTAGAAGTGCCCCAACGGGCATTTGGCGTAGCCGTGCAGCCCGCACGGCTTGCACGACAACTCTTCGCGCAGCTCCACCACGCGCGCAAACGAGCTGAGCGGGCCAAAACCGAAATACGGCACCGTAGAGCAAAACACAGCGCAAGTAGGTGCATCGACGGACGAGGCCAAGTGCTGCGGCGCGGAGTCGTTCACGTAGTTCAGCACGGCCCCGCGCATGAGCGCCGCCGAGGCCAGCAATGACAGCTTGCCAGCCAGGTTCTGCACGTTATGGCGGTTAGCGGCCTGTCTGAGCTCTTCGCAGGCGGCCACATCGGGCGGGCCGCCCAGCAAGAACACGGTGTAGTGCGGCGGCAAAGCGGCCAGCAGCTTCAGCCATTGCTCCTGCGGGAATTGCTTGGTAAACCACACCGACGTGGGCGCAATGCAGATGTAAGGCGCGTCACCGGACGACTGAACCACTTGGGCCGCGGCGGCTTCGTCGGCAGGGGAGGGGTAGAGGCGGGGGCGGGTAAGCGGGCCGGCAATGCCCGGCTCCAGCAAACTCAGGTTGCGGCTTACTTCGTGCAGGCCCGGCGCGAAGCCGTGCGGTACGCGGTGGGTAAAGGCCCAGCTCAGCGGGTTTTTATCGAAGCCGACCCGCTCCTTGGCGCCTGAAAAGGCGGTTAACAGGCCCGTGGAGGCAAAGCGCTGCAAGTTGTACACCCGCTCGTAGCGAGCGGCGCGAATTTCCCCAAGTAGGCGCCACAACCCTTGGTATTTCTCTTTTTTCTTGTCCCACACCAACACCCGGCGCACGTGCGGATGCCCCTGCAGCAGCCCTTCGTTGCCACGCCGCACCAGCACGTCTACGGGCGTATCGGGTTCGGTTTCGTGCAGCCGTTCCAACAGGGCCGTGGCCAGAATAACATCGCCGATAAAGGCAGTCTGAATCAGAAGAATCGCACGGTTGGTGGGCAGTGGCGGCATATAGCTGGGGCAGGATTACAAATATACCGCCGGGTCCGCGCACCTGCTAGTGCTTGTACTATTCCTGAACTGTCGACGTTTTCTCAGGCTGCTGTTTCCACGAAACGGGTTTGCCCACCGAAAATTTGGCGAAGGTAAACGCTCGGTCACCGTAACAGGACTACGTAACTGGTTCGAAGAAACCGTGCATCCTCCCAACTCCCATTAACTTGCAACCGCCCGCCCCGGCGGCAGTCTTTCCCGAGCTTTTAACCCGATTTCATGCGCTACGGCTCCATTTCCCCCGACCTCTTTACCAATAACCGCCGCAACTTCGAGCGGCAGCTGCTGCCCGCTTCGCTGGCCATCTTCCACTCAAACGATGTGATGCCCACCAACGCCGATGGTACCCTGGCGTTCCGGCAGAACAACGACCTGTTTTACCTGGCTGGCGTCGACCAGGAAGAAAGCATTCTGCTGCTCTTTCCCGACGCCAAGCTGCCCCAGTACCGCGAAATCCTGTTTCTGAAGGAAACCAGCGAGCATATTCTGGTGTGGGAAGGCTACAAGCTCACCAAAGAGCAGGCCCGCGAGCAGTCGGGAGTGAAAACCATTATGTGGCTCGACTCCTTTAAGCAGGTGCTGCACGCGCTCATGAACGAAGCCGAGCACGTGTACCTGAATACCAATGAGCACATTCGGGCCGTGGTGGAGGTGCAAACACGCGACGCCCGCTTCATCCGGGAAATTCGGGAGCAGTATCCGCTGCACAATTACAAGCGCGCCGCCCCCATCTTGCACAACCTGCGCGCCATTAAGCACCCCGAGGAAATCCGACTGATGCGCCGGGCCTGCGAAATCACCGGCAACGCCTTCCGCCGCTTATTGGGCTTCGTGAAGCCAGGCGTAATGGAGTATGAAATTGAGGCCGAAATCGTGCACGAGTTCATCCGCAGCGCCTCCCGCGGTCCGGCTTACGGCAGCATCATTGCCTCGGGTGCCAACGCCTGCATTCTGCACTACGTGAGCAACGACCGGGAATGCCACGACGGCGACGTGCTGCTGCTTGACTTCGGCGCGGAATACGGCAATTACGCCGCCGACCTCTCGCGCAGCATTCCGGTGAACGGCAAGTTCACCGAACGCCAGCGCCAGGTGTACGAGGCCGTGCTGCGGGTGATGAAATTCGCCAAGTCGCAGCTGGTGGCTGGCAACAACATTGAGGAATACCACGCCGCCGTGGGCCGCACTATGGAGCAGGAACTCATCGGGCTGGGTCTGCTCAACCAAGGCGACGTGAACAACCAGGACCCCGCCGCGCCGCTCTACAAGAAGTACTTCATGCACGGCACTTCGCATTACCTAGGCCTCGACGTGCACGACGTGGGCGCCAAGTACCGCGTTTTCGAGCCCGGCATGGTGTACACCGTGGAGCCCGGCATCTACATCCGCGAAGAAGGTCTGGGCATTCGCCTCGAAAACGACGTGGTAATTACCCGCTCCCAGTGCGAAGACCTGATGGAGGACATTCCCCTGGAAGCCGACGACATCGAGCGACTGATGGCGCGCAGCTAGGCCTTCGACTTTGCTCCCGCTGAATCCCGTGCGGTAGCGCATAAACAGCTGCAACAGCGCAAAAACCCCTCGGCCCCGGTTCGTGTGTACGAACCGGGGCCGAGGGGTTTTTGGGAAATAACGGACCCAGTGTTACTTGGTGATTTCGCCCGAAATGCCGGGCAGAATTTTGGTTAGCTGATCGAGCTGACTCTGCGTAAAGTCGCCGCTGATGGCCATGAGCACAAACGAGTCGGGCACGTCTTCCTGCTTCCCAGTGGCTACCACTTCCCGAATACGGTCGCCGCTGCGGCGTACGGCGTAGCGGTACTGGGTACCGGCGTTACCGGCTGGCTGGGCCGCCAGCGGCTCATACCGCTCGCTTTGGAGTAGCCCGTCTACTTCGGCGGTCAGGCCCCGCTCGGTGAGGTTGCGGGAGGTGCTGGTGGTGGGGGCAAACGTAATGGCCCGAATGGAGCGCACGGCCGTAAGGGCCTGCACGGCATCCGTGTCGGATATTTTGCCCACCCGCGCCAGCAGTACGCGCGTCAGCAAGTTCGGCTCGAAGGTGGTGGCGCGGAAACCCGAGCGGCTTTCGTATTTATTGAAGAACTCGGCTACGGTGCGGGCCGGCTTCTCGGGGCCGGCAGCCCGGCAAGCGCCCAGCCACACGAGCACCAGCAGCGTGCAAAGGCGAAAAAGTCGCGTGTTCATGGCAGCGGAAGTAGGAGGTGAAACAGTATGCATGTCTCCGCCTACGCGCCAGGGGTGGGTTGGGGTTTAGTCGAAGGCCACGGCATTTACAAAAAACACCTCGCGCGAGTCGCCACGCTCGGGCCGAACCCGGTGGTAGCCAAAGGCCAGAAAGCGGCTGCCGTACCAGGGCAAAATGCCTTCCTGGCTCGTGGTGACGATTTTTTCCTTGCGCCCTTCTAAGTTGGTCAGAATGGGTACTTGCAGGTCATTCGACGCGGGCGCGGTACGGTCGATAATTTTGTAGCGCACAAATTCTTCGTTCGTGTAAGCCAGCGCCAGCCGCTGGCCGTCGGGCATGGGGCGCACGCGCACGGTTTCGGCCAGCGTGTATTTATCGGCGTTCTTCAGCAGAAAGCTGTTGTCCCACAGCAGGGTGCCGTTTTTGTCGAAGCCGCACACAATGGCCTGGGTAGAGCGGTAGCCGTCGAAAGCACGCAGCGCGTAGAGCATGGTGCCGTAAGGCGAATCGTAGCGGTAGCGCGGGTAATACACTTCGCCCACCAGCACGTGGCCCTGCTGAAACGGTATCAGGCGGTGAGTAAGCAGGCGGTAGTGCAGCCGAACTTCGCGGCCTTCGGCCCGGCGCTTAGCGGCGCGGGCCCGCAACCGGGCCGCCCGCTCGGGCTTCATGAAGTCAAAGAAATGCTTCAGCGTCAGAAAATCGTAGAAGCGAAGCGGCGTCCGCAGCGTGGCCGCCGGCGTAATGTCGGTGGCAAACAAGCCTTGGGAATAGCGCGGGTCGCGCAGGGTATAAGTGCCTGTGAGCAAACGGGAAACACTGTCGCCGGGGCTTAGCTCGGCCGTAATGAGGCCCCGCTCGCTTTCTGCCTGAATAAATTGCGACCCGAGCAGCTTGCCCTGCGCTGATAGCTGCTTGATTTGTAGCCGCGACCGGTACCCGTTGCTTTGACTGAGCACAAAAGCCAGCCGGTTGCTCACCGAGTCGGCCAAAAAAGTGAGTTGGGTGGGCAAGGGCTCGTAGAGCGAGGTCAGAAGCCGGAATTGCTCCTGGGCCACGTCGAGGTGCAGCACCGTGAGGTGGCCATCGACCTCCACGGTAGCGAAAAGGTTGCCGCTCAGCGCTTCGAGGCTGAATACGTCGTCTACCTTCTCGGTGTCGAAACGGTACTCGCGAAGGGCGCCGGTGCGCATGTTCACGCGCAGCAGCAGCAACTTGGCCGCGGAGTATTGCGACTGAAACAGAACGTAAGCATACGGCAACTCCGCGCTGGCCTGGCTGAGAACGTACTCGCGTGGTACCGGCAGCTCGGTGTGCTGCATGGGCTCCAGCTTCGAACTGTAGTGCAGCAGCGCATACGTTTCCCGAAACGAGCCCCGCGCTATGCTTTCCGTAACCAGCGCCACCGAGCTGTCGGCCAACGGCAGTACGCGTACGTCGCTTTCCTCGGCACGCATGAGCAGCTCCAGGCGCGCGGGCTGGGTAGGCTGCGCCCGTAACGCCAAGGGAGCCAGCAGTAATACCCAAAGCAGTAAACGTTTCATAGCAGGCAAACAAGAGCAAAGCGGCGCATGTACAAGATACGACGAAGCGGCGGGAAAAAACGCTTTTCCGGCGCCGTACCCGGCAACTGACTACGCGTGGTGAGCCAGCTCCAGCAGTGCGTCGAACTCGTCGCTGCGCAGGGGCATAACCGACAGCCGCGACTGCCGCAGCAAGCCCATTTGCTGCAGGCGCACATCGGCTTTAATAGCTGCCAACGACACGGGCCGCGGCAACCGCAGCTTGGGCTGCAGGTCCACGGCTACCCAGGGCGTGTTGGGTTCGGCGGTGCGGTCGGGGTAGGCGGCGCGGGCTACTTGGGCTACGCCCACCACTTCTTTATCGGATACGCTGTGATAGACCAGCACTTGGTCGCCGGGCTGCATTTGCGCCAAATAATTACGTGCCTGGTGGTTGCGTACGCCGGTCCAGTCGGTTTGGCCGTCGCGCTCCAGGTCGGTCCAGCTGTAAGCGGCGGGTTCAGATTTTACGAGCCAGTAATTCATGGGCGCAAGCTACAACGCCGGCCCGGTGCTTCGCTACTTGGCCGGCACCGGCAAGCGCCGTACCTGCAGCAGCTCGGGCGTGGCCGACACGACTTCCAACAGGTAGTCGGGTTCGCGCTGGTCGTTCAAGGAAATGCGCAGCACCCGTTCCCTTTCGGCAGTCCAGCGGCCGGTGCGGCCTTCCATGCCATCGGTGGGCGCTATGTCGTACTGGGTAAACAGGCCGTTTTGGTCGAAGGCAAAGCCGGTGCGGCCGCGCGAGGGTTTAAAACTGTAGGTATTGGGGCGGTACACCAGCACGTCGCCCTGGTCTTCTTCGTGGGCATGCAGCCAGGTGCGGTAGAGTACTTTCATTTCGGGGGAGCTGGCCACATCGTTGCGGCAAGTGCTGGAGAGCAGCAGCACGCTAAGGCAAAAAAGCAAGACGGAGAGTCGCATAGGTCGTAACATACGCAATCTGGCAATTGAATGGTGCTTACTGGCCAATACGGCTTGGCCGCAGCGCCCCGGGCGCGCAACCGATGCCAGCTACGCAAGCCCAGGGGTAAAGATACTGCGGAGGCCTTAGGCAGTAAACGTAGGGAAATCGTATTCCAGTGGGTTCGGCCGCAAGATTTGCCAATAAATAGCCCGCTACGGCCGAACAATCAGCCCCCAGAACCTAGCTTTGCTCCATGGAAAACCGTGCCCTGATTCGTGCCTTTCGCCTGATGGCCCAACTGCTGGAGCTGCACGACGAAAACCCCTTTAAAGTGCGGGCCTACGAAGGCGCCGCAGCTGCACTTGAGCGGCTGGAGGTGCCCTTGGCTGGCCTTGACCCGGCCGAATTCACGACCACCGGCGGTTTGGGAAAGAGCGCGGCCGTGGCCGCTACCGAGCTGCTGCGCACCGGCACGTTTCCCGAACTGGCCCGTTTACAGGAGCAAACCCCGCCCGGCGTGGTGGAAATGCTCAGCATCAAGGGCCTCGGCCCGAAAAAACTGCGCGTGCTGTGGCGCGAACTGGGTGTGGAAACGATTGACGCGCTACGGGAAGCCGGCGAGCAGAACCGCATCAGCCAACTAAAAGGCTTCGGCCAGAAAACGCAGGAGGCCATTTTGCAGGTAATTGACTTCACCGACCAAAGCCGGGGCAAACTCCTGCTGCCCCAAGCCCAGCAGCTGGCCCAGCAACTAGTAGACGCCCTGCAACAAACCTTGCGCACCGAGCAGGTTAGCGCAGCCGGCGAGGTGCGCCGTGCCCTGCCCGTGGTGGAAACCGTGCGCGTAGTGGCCGCTACCACTCAGCCGTGGCAGGCCCACGAGCTGCTGAACGCCACCGAAGGCCTGGTGGCCGACGACGCCCATTCCGGCCCTTTCGCTTGGCGTGGCACCGCTGCGGCCTCCGGTGTGAAAGTCGAAATTCACTTGGCCAAGCCCGAGAACTATACCAACTGCCTGTTCCTGCAAACCGGTTCCGAGGCGCATTTGGCCGCCTCCTTAGGCGACAAAGCCCCCGCCGCCACGCTCCGGGAACTGGTGCGCCGCACCAAGTTTTTCAGCGAAGAAGCCCTTTACCAAACCGCCGGCCTCGATTACGTAGTGCCCGAAATGCGGGAAGGCGGCGAGGAAGTACTGGAAGCCCGGGAGCACCGCCTGCCCACGCTGCTCACCGATGCCGACCTGCGCGGCTCCTTGCACAACCACAGCACCTACTCCGACGGCGCCCACTCGCTGCGCCAAATGGCGGAGTTTCTGCGCGAAGGTGGCTACCAGTACCTTGGCATCTGCGACCATTCCCGCGCCGCGCACTACGCCGGCGGCCTCAGCATAGAGGAAGTGCGCAAGCAGCACCGCGAAATAGATCAGCTGAACCAAGAGCTGGCGCCGTTCCGCATTTTCAAGGGCATCGAGTCCGATATTCTTTCCGACGGCTCCTTGGATTACCCCGACGATGTGCTGGCCGAGTTCGATTTTGTAGTGGCCTCGGTGCACAGTGGGCTGAAAATGGACCAGGAACGCGCCACCGAACGGCTCTTGCGGGCCATTGCCAACCCGTTCTGCACCATGCTAGGTCACCCCACGGGCCGGCTGCTGTTGCGCCGCGAAGGGTACCCTATCGACTTCAAAGCTGTTATCGACGCCTGCGCCGAGCACAAGGTGAGCATTGAAATCAACTCCAACCCCTGGCGCCTCGACCTCGACTGGCAGTGGGTGCGTTACGCGTTGGCGCAGGGCGTGAAGCTGAGCATTAACCCCGACGCCCACCACACCGACGGTTACGCCGACATGCGCTTTGGGGTGCTACAAGGTCGCAAAGGCGGGCTAACGGCTGCCGCTACCGTTAACGCCCTTACAGCCGACGAACTGGCTGCTTTTTTTGAGGAGCGCCGGGCCCAGGCTGTCAAATTCAGCGGGAAAACAAACTCAAAGAAACCCGTGGACCTCGGCCCGCTGTTTAACTAGCCGGCACGAAACTCCTTTCCTCCAATTGAGGAGAGGACCATGGTAAGGCGGTGAACTACCGTCGCTGGAGTTGTGCTGGGCAGGCGTTTCGAGCTTGCCCGAGCTGTTTACTCGTTGCGCCATATCTCTTCTTATACAACCGGAAAAAGGAGCTAGCCTTCGTCCTCGCATCCGTGAAAATCCTGATCCTGCGCTTTTCCTCAATCGGCGACATTGTACTGACGACGCCCGTGGTGCGCTGCGTGAAGCAGCAGGTGCCCGGGGCGCAGGTACACTTTTGTACCAAGCCAGGCTACCGGGGGCTGCTGGAAGCGAATCCGTACGTCGACAAGGTGCACTGCCTAACGGGGTCGTTAGACGAGTTGGTGGCCGAATTGCGGCAGGAGCAATTCGATTTCGTTATTGATCTGCACCACAACCTGCGTACGCTGCTCCTGAAAGCCCGTCTGGGCCGGCCGTCGGCCAGTTTTAATAAGCTGAACTGGCGTAAATGGCTACTCGTGAACCTGAAAATTAACGTGATGCCGCCGGTGCACATTGTGCAGCGTTACCTGGCCGCGGCCGCCCCTTTGGGCGTGCGCGACGACGGCCGCGGCCTCGACTACTTTATTCCGCCGGCACAGGAAGTAAATACCGAGCAAGTTCTGCCCGCGCCGTTTCGGGACGGTTATGTAGCCTTTGCCATTGGGGCGCAGCATGCTACCAAGCGCCTGCCGGTGGAGCGCATTATTGAGCTGTGTGCGCAACTGCAACGCCCCATTGTGCTGCTGGGCGGGCCCGAGGATGAAACCGTGGGCCACGTGGTGGAGCTTCATTTCGAGAACCTGAAGGCCGCCGGTAAATTGCCCGCCGCCGCACCCAGCTTGCCCAACAGCCCATATTATTTCAACAAAACGGCGCTGGCTCCGTCGCAAACTCTTATTTACAATGCCTGCGGGCGGTTTACGCTCCATCAATCGGCGTCGTTGGTGCGGCAGGCCCAACTAGTCGTTAGCCACGACACCGGCCTGATGCATATTGCAGCCGCGTTCAAAAAGGAAATCTTCAGCGTGTGGGGCAACACCGTTCCCGCGTTCGGCATGTACCCGTACCGCACCGAGTTTCGCCTGCTGGAAGTGGAAGGCCTGGCTTGCCGACCGTGCTCTAAAATCGGCTACGAGAAGTGCCCGCAAGGGCACTTTCGCTGCATGCGCGACATCCGCTTCGACCTGGATTTACCCCCCGCCCGCGACGGACGCTAATGCCCAATAATGGGAGTTAATATGCGGGCCGAATGATGCGTTTTGGGCCGATAAAAAAGCCGGGCTGGTATAAACCAGCCCGGCTTCCTTTCAGCCAAGGGGCAATTACCCAATCTGCTCAAACCCACAGTAGCGGTGCAGCACCTGCGGCAGGCGGATGCCATCAGGCGTTTGGTTGTTTTCCAGCAAGGCGGCCACAATGCGCGGCAAGGCTAGGGCCGAGCCATTAAGCGTATGCAGCAGCTGATTTTTGCCGTTGGCGTCCTTGTAGCGCAGCTTGAGGCGGTTGGCCTGGTAGGTTTCGAAGTTCGAGCACGACGATACTTCCAGCCAGCGGCCTTGCGCGGCACTCCACACCTCTAAGTCGTAAGTAAGAGCGGAAGTGAAGCCCATGTCGCCGCCGCAGAGGCGCAATACGCGGTAAGGCAGCTCCAGCTTCTGCAACAGTCCTTCAATGTGGCCCAGCATGCGCTCCAGCGTGGCGTAGCTGCGTTCGGGCAGGTCTATTTCCACGATTTCAACTTTGTCGAACTGGTGCAGGCGGTTGAGGCCGCGCACGTGCGCCCCCCACGAACCCGCTTCGCGGCGGAAGCAGGGCGTGTAGCCAGTGTTGCGAATGGGCAGGCGGTCCACGCTCACCACTTCGTCGCGGTAAAGGTTGGTAATGGGCACCTCGGCCGTCGGAATCAGGTAGAGGTCATCGGCGGTGGCGTGGTACATCTGGCCCTCTTTGTCGGGCAGCTGACCGGTGCCGTAGCCCGAGGCTTCATTGATAAGAATGGGCGGCTGTATTTCGGTGTAGCCGGCCGCCATGGCCTCGTCGAGGAAAAAGTTGATGAGGGCCCGCTGCAACCGGGCGCCCTGGCCCTTGTACACGGGAAAGCCGGCGCCGGTAATCTTGTTGCCCAGCTCAAAATCGATGATGTCGTACTTCTTGATCAGCTCCCAATGAGGCTGGGCGCCTTCGGGCAGCGTGGGCTGCACGCCTACTTCGCGCACCACCTCGTTGTCATCGGCCGAGCGGCCCTGGGGTACGCTCTCGTGGGGCAAATTAGGCAGGCGGTAAAGGGCGTTCTGCAGTTCGCTTTCTACCTGGGTTAGCTCCTCAGCGGCGGTTTTGGTCTGGCCTTTAAGCTCAGCGGTGCGGGCTTTCAAGGTTTCAGCTCCGGCTTTGTCGCCGCTTTTCATTAGTCCCCCAATCTGGCGGGCCAGCTCGTTGGCTTCGGCCTGAGACTGGTCGTGCTCGGTTTGCAGCTGCTTGCGGCGCTGGTCCAGCTCCAAAATGCGCTGCACCTCGGCTTCGGCGTTGGGGTAGTTTTTTTTAGTAAGGCCGGCCAGCACACGGTCGGTTTGCTCTTTCAGGACGGAAACTTGCAGCATACAGAAGCGACAATACGCAATGGAACGGGGCAAAAGTAGCAGTTTTCGCCCGCGGCAAGGAAACGATGCTTATATAATCGGCTCTAATGGAAGCGGAAAACCAATGTTGGATATGCGCTACGCATAACCAAGTTGCACAGTAAGTGCCAAACCCGGTGCGATGCTACACTGCCCTTGGTCAAAACTAAGGGCATCGGCTAATATGTGCCGCAGCTAGCTGATGAAGAGGTTGTAGCTGGCGCGGGAGCAAGTCCGGGGTGTAGGTTTTCAATCTATACGAGCAGGAAATACAAACTTCAGTTCGCCAATCACAAAATCAACGTATCTTGTTGGGCGATTTAGGCGTAATGTGTAACATTGCGCTAGCAAGCCGGCCACTGATGCCGGGTCCCGCCGGGTGCTACACCCGTGCTGCCGCGGCCCGATTGATTCCAGTACCGGAGTCCCTACTTGTTTTTTCCCTTGCCCCGCGCGGATGCGCCCCGCCTTTTTGGCTTTTCCATTGATGCCGCCGCTGTTTGCGCGGCCATCGTAGGGCGCGGCCACCCAATTATCTTCCTCCCATACCCCTGTATGTACACTATTGATGAGCTGAAGGACCGTTTGCTGTCCGAGCTGAAAGAGGTTGCCGAATCCTTGAACGTTGGCAATTTTCGCCGCCTAAGCAAGCAGGACCTCATCTACAAAATTCTCGACCAGCAGGCTATTACGCCGCCCGAGCAATTGCCCAGCAAAAACCGGCCGGCCGCCGTTGTTGCCACCGAACCCGTTGCCGCTGCTCCGGCTGCGCCAGCCCGTGTAGAGCGGCGTCCGGCCCGTACGGCTGCCCCCGCCCGCACCGCCCCCGTAGCCGCTTCTGCCGAGGTTGTGGCTCCAGTTGCAGCGGAAGCTCCAGCTGCAGCGGAAGCTCCAGCTGCCCCCGTCGCGCCTGCTGCGGCCCCCGCCGTAAACGGCCGCGCTGCCCGTCCGGGCCAACGCCCTGACCGCCGCGCCCGGCCCACAGCGGCTCCGGCAGAGGCCTTGTCGCCCGGCGTAACGATTGACGCCCCCGACTCTCCGGCCGCTCCGCAGCCCGTAGAGGTACCGGCCGTAGCCTCGGTTGCGCCCGATGCCACCGCGCCGGTAGCCACCGAGCCCCAAACCACCGAGGCATCCCGCGAAAACCGCCCGGCTGCGGCTCAAGCGCCCGTACAGCCCCCGGTTCAACGCTTTGTAGTGCCCCAGCCTGGCCGCACCATGCGCGAGCCCCGCGAAGGCCGTCGCGATGATTTCCGCCGCAACCCAGCCCCAGTAGTAGCTCCCCCCGAGCCCGGCGCCGAGCTGCGCGAAGTCCGCGACCCGCGTGAACAGCCGGCTGTTCCCGGAACCGAGCAACGGGCTCCGCTGGCACCGCAACCCCAGCGCGACGGCCGCGACCCGCGCGACCAGCCACGCCGCGACGACCGTTTTGGCCGCGACCCGCGCCAACCGCGTATGGACCGTCCGGAACGCCCAGACCGCCCAGATCGTCCCGAGCGCATGGAGCAACAACGCCCTGATCAGCGACCCGACCGCCCGGAGCGCACCGACCGTCCCGATCAGCAGCAACGCGGCGACCAGCCCCGCCAGCAGCAACCGCCGCGCGTGGAGTCGCTCGATATCGTAATTCCGAGCGAAGGCGCCTTGGAAATGATGCCCGACGGTGGCTACGGCTTCCTCCGCTCGCCCTACTACAACTACTTTGCCTCGCCCGATGACATTTACGTGTCGCCGCAGCAGGTAAAGCAGTACTCGCTGAAGGCCGGCGACACGGTGAAGTGCTCGGTGCGTCCGCCCAAAGAAGGCGAGAAGTACTACGCGCTGGTTTCGGTGGAAAGCATCAACGGCCGCTCGGTGGAAGATGTGCGCGACCGGATTTCCTTCTCGCACCTCACGCCGCTTTTCGCCGATGAGCGCCTGAAACTCACCACCACGCCCTCACAGCTTTCCACGCGCATCCTCGACCTGTTTGCCCCCATTGGCAAAGGGCAGCGCGGTCTGATTGTGGCTCAGCCGAAAGTGGGTAAAACGGTGCTGTTGCAGGAAATTGCCAACGCCATTGCCGAAAACCACCCCGAGGTATACCTCATCGTGCTGCTCATCGACGAGCGCCCGGAGGAAGTAACCGAGATGCAGCGTACGGTGAAAGCCGAAGTACTCAGCTCGACCTTCGACGAAACGGCCGACCGCCACGTGAAAATTGCCGGCATGGCCCTCGACAAAGCCAAGCGCCTCGTGGAGTGCGGCCACGACGTGGTTATCCTGCTCGACTCGATTACGCGTTTGGCTCGCGCCTACAATACAGTGCAGCCTTCGTCGAGCCGTATCCTGTCGGGTGGTATCGATGCTGGGGCCCTGCAGAAGCCTAAGCGCTTCTTCGGTGCGGCCCGTAACGTGGAAAACGGCGGTTCGCTCACCATCGTGGCTACCGCCTTGGTAGACACCGGCTCGAAGATGGACGAAGTTATCTTCGAGGAATTTAAGGGTACCGGTAACATGGAACTGGTACTGGACCGCAAACTGGCCAACAAGCGTGTGTTCCCGGCCATCGACGTACCGGCTTCGGGCACCCGCCGCGAAGACCTGCTGATGGGCAAGGAAGAGCTGAGTCGCACCTGGGTGCTGCGCAAGTTCATGTCGGATATGTCGGCCACGGAGGCCATGGAGTTCCTCAAGGACCGCATGCGCGGCACCAAGGACAACCTGGAATTCCTGGTGTCGATGAACGGCTAAACGCCTGCCTTCTAGTATCAAAAAGCCCGCTGAAACAATTGCAGCGGGCTTTTTGGCTTTTATGGTTAGCCGAAATTTAAATCGACCAGTACGTTACCATGAACAGGACGAAGCGGTACGGAATAACCAACGCCACTAGGAAAAAAGCCGTCATCAAGGTGGCCTTCAGCACTCGTTTCCAGAGGGGTTGCGTGGGAAAGGCGCCGCCCATGAACAGGGCGAAATAAGTGGTAGTCAGCGCAAACATGACACCGGTGATGAGGTCGTTGCTGATGAAAACCGGCCGCGTTACCGGCAGCAGCCTTGCGGTGAGGGAAAACACGGCGGCCGCCCCAAAAAGCAGCAAAATGCCGCCGAACATGTAAGTGCTCAACGTCAGCCACTCCACAAAATAGCGCCGCTGCCGCCGAAACAGCAGCCACAAGGGCAGAGCCAGCATGGGAATGAACAGAAAAACCAGGCTCTTGGAGTACACGTGAACCAGTGTATCGAAGCGCGTGGTAAAGTCGGCCAGCGAGAGAGTGGCTTGGGCTAAGCGTTTGTCGAGGAGACGCTGGGCGAAACCTCCGAAGCCAGAACCCAGGTGATACTGAAGCTTGGTTTGGAAAGGGCTGAAATGGGTAAAGCCGGCCACGAGGTAAAACAGCAGGTTGGTAATCAGAAACAGCTGCATGGGCGGCGCGTGGTGTACCCGACGCCCCTGTAACCACTCGGCGGCCAGCCAGCCCGGCCGACGTACCTGCCACCACAAGTCGCGCAACACGCGCAGATCAAAGTGCGTGACGGTATCGACGGCGTGCTCGAGAAAGTGCTTGAGGGAATAATCGTGGCGGTTAAGGCGTTTCTCGCCGCACTCCGAGCAAAACGGGCCGTGTAAAGGGGCCCTACACGTGGCACACGTACCAAGGGATTCGGCAACAACCGCAGCGTGAGCTGACATAAAGCAATACCTATAAAAGCGGAAGCGGAATATAGACAGAAACCCACGCTTATGCTGGTCTTAAGGACGGAAAGGCCCCTTTTGTCAGGTAACGTGAGGCGGTGCGGAGGCCAGCACCGACGCTAATGCCTATGTTTGGCCCATGGAAACACGCGCTGCCCTGCCCGACGCCCAACTGCTTTACATATTCGATCCGCTGTGCGGCTGGTGCTTCGGCATGAGCCCGGTAATGCAGCAACTCGCCGCCGAATACGCCGAGCGGCTGCCTATTACGGTGCTCAGCGGCGGCATGGTAACCGGCGACGATGTAGGACCAATACGTGAATCGTGGGACTACATCGGGCAGGCCTTGGTGCAAGTGGAGAACGTAACGGGCGTGCAATTCGGCTCTGCGTTCCGGCAACTGGGCGAGGAGGGCAGCTACATTAACAACTCCGAGCCGCCGAGCCGGGCGCTGCAAACATTCAAACAACTCGATCCGCTAGGGCGCGAAATAGCCTTTGCGCACGCCATTCAGCAGGCACATTTTGGCGAAGGCCGCGACCTGAACGCTGCCGAAACCTATGAGCAGTTGGCGCTGGCGTTTGGGTTGGATGCAGCAGAATTCCGCCGGTGGTGGGACAGCGACTCCGTGCGGCAAGCCACGCAGCAGGAATTCGAAGTAGTACAGCGCCTAGGGGTGCAAGGTTTCCCTACGCTGATTTTTGCGCACGGCCAACAAGGGTACGTGCTGGCTCGCGGCTACCAACCGTACGAAACCCTGAAAGCGGGTATAGAGCAATTGCTGCACGACACGGCTAAAGAATAGCTGCGGCCGCGGTGCCGGCAACCGCGTTAACCCCCAAACGAGCCGTAGCGCACCACCTGCTTGCGTAGCGGCGACCACGCAATGCGGCGGCCGTCTTCCTTGCCCACCAAGTATTGAAAGGCTACCACACCCGTGCGGCGGCGCAAATCATCCCACACGGCGCGGTCCACGGTGCCCGGCTGGTAGCTTTCCTGCGGGCCGATGGCGGGAGTACGGAAGTTTTTGTCAGCGAAAAACTCATCCATGCGGCGCCGAATGTAGGCTTCGCGCTCAGCCTTGGTGGCGCCGGGCTTCTTCATCTCGTACACCATGGCCGCCTCCAAGTCGGCCGACGACAGGGCTTCGCGGAAAATTACGGTGCCGTCGGCGGCAGTTATGCTGAACGTGGCTTCGCTGCTCAGCAACGAGTCGCCGCGTAGCACCAATTGGAACAAGTCCGGCGCGGTGGGCGAGGAGAACAAACGGCGCTTGCGCACCGCTTTTAGGGTATCGGAGGTGGCATGGGCGACCGAGGCGGCGGCGGTATCCATGGGTTCAACCGGTGCCGCGTCGGACGAGTCGGAGGCGGCGGGTGCGCTGGTGGTGCGGTCGGTGGTGGGGGAGGAGCACGCCGCCAGCAGCGCAACGAGCAAGGGGAATGTGCAGTAGCGCGTTAGCATGATAGATGGTACGATAGGGGCAGCCGGTACGTTTACTCCGCAGGAATACGGACTTATAACGGCTTGTTTAACTCCTTAGTGCATCCAGTAACGCAACGCCAGCATCAACAGAAAGGCTGCACTCAGGCACAACGACGACACCTGGTTCATGCGCATGGTACGGCGGAAATCGGCGGCGGCCGGGTTGTTCCAAGCTTGCCACGCCCAACGGCTGAACAACGCCACTACGGGCAGCGTAGCCACGGCAAACACCACCAAGTTGCGCGGTTCCGCGCGCCACACATAGGCCGCGCCCAACACCGCAGCGCCTAGCAACAGCCCGCCAGCCGCAAAAACAAACGTACCCCGAATGCCCAGCAACAAACTCAGGGTTTGGTCGCCGCGGCGGGCGTCTTCCTGGTGCTGGTATACCTGCGTGAGCGGGTAAGAGCCGCATAAAAACAGACTGCTTACCAGGGCCAGCACCAGGTTTTGCGGCGCGTAGATTTCGGCGGCAGTAGCGCCCACGGCCACCTGCGTCATCCAGAAAGTATAAGCCCCCTGAAAAACCACAACCACCAGCGTACTGATGATGGGGTACTTTTTCAGGCGAATCTTATCGTAGCTGTACGCCTTCGAAACCAGCAGGTAGCCGGCCATCAGCAGCGCAAACGGCCCCGAAACCAGCAGCGCCCCCAGCACGGCCAGGGCATCAAAAAGTACCACCAAGTGCCACAGCTCGCGAGTAACCTGCGGTGGGCGTTCTAGCCCGCCGATGCTACCCTCGTCGCGGTCGAACCAGGAGTTGTACCCGTTGGAAGCCGGATAAGCCAACAGGTGAATGACGAGGAATACCGCCGCCGCCCGCCCCCAGGAAAACGGTTCACGCAGCGCACTCAGCGCAAACCAGAACACCGGCATGAGGTACACCGAAAACGGGATGCGTAACAGCAGCAGAGCGCGACGGTAGGCTGGGAGCATAGAAGCAAAGCGGGCGGGCCGCCGAATGTAGCGCGAACTTTTAGTTCGCATTTCCGGGAACTGCAATTTCCGCGCACTGGCAGCACACGCGGCCATGCTGGCCGCCTGCTAACGGCCCTTGCGGGCTATTTCGGCCAGCCCACGAGGTAAGTAACCTCAGGGCCCCAGGAGTGGCGTTTTTTGCCGGCTTGCCAAACGTACCGCTCCTCGGGGTCAGCGCGGCGGGCCAAGGCAAGTAGCGTATCAGGCGGGTACATGCGCAGAATGCTGATCATGCCGTCCCAAATGGTAAACAGCGGAATGAGCGGTAGGAGGTACGTAAACACCAGCCGACTCAGCCGAAACGGCCGGATAAAGGGCGTAATGAGCAGCAAGGCCACCGGCATAACCGTGCAGGCCAGCAGTAATTCGAGCCAGTGCTTGCCCGCCCCTTCGAATACCCCCACGCCGCGCCCAGCCAGTACGGCGTCGCGCAGCAGGGCTTCGGCCATGGCCGGCCGGAAGTGGTGGAAAGCCGAAAACACGGCTCGAAAGCCCGGTAGTTCGGCCGGTACCTGCAAGGCATTTACCGATGCGGGAGCAAAGCCGATAGCACCGCCTGTTTGGCGCCGGATGTGCGCCCAGGCTTCAGGCTGCGGGTATAAATCGGTGAGCGTGATGCAGGCTTCGGCCAATCCTAACTTCTGCAGGGTCAGTAATACGTCTTCGGCACCGCCACCGGCTCCGGCACACAACTCCAGTACGTTGGTTTGATCGGTGCGGCGCAATCCTTCGGCCAGCAGCGGCGCAATGGGACGGTAAGTGTGCAGCCGCGTAATCATGAAGCGCAGGTAATCCATCATGCCTGCCCGAATGACCGCGGGAAACCACGGCTGGTCTTCAAACTCAAACAAGTGCAGGCGAAGCTTCACGGAACGAACGGTTACGAGTGCGTGGCGCTACGCTCGAAGTAAAAGTAGATGGCTGCACAGGCTGCCAACACCGGGAACCCGATAAACAAACGGACGTTGGCCGTTACCTGAGGGCCCATTGCCCACTTGTTCCCCAATGCCTGGCATATGAGGTACAGCATCACCACCAGAACCAGCTGGCTTAGCAATACCAGCCACGGCTGGGCGCGGCGCTCCAAGAGGTAAGTAATGGTTCTATATATCGGAGTAAAAACGGCCAGCAGCACCAGGCCGCCCAGCAGAAACAGCAGCCAAAAAGTTAAGCCGGCGCTCAGGTACTGTCCTAGGTCTGTTGCCAGCGAGTCATTATTCCCGCCGGTTATGCGCATATCGTATCGGTATTCACGCCACGTAAACGCAACGGCCGAGGTGAGCGAGCCACCCAGGCAACTGGTTAAATAAGTGTAAATCGTTTCGCGGGTAGGGTTCATGCCAAAATAAAATGTGGGATGAAGGTATTGCGAAGAAAAAGGGAAACGTTAGCTTTGTCACACAAAGTGCTCTGAAAATATGAAGCCTGCCGTCGACCCGTTAGCCCAGCTTACCGAGATTCGCGCCATCATGGAACGCTCTTCGCGGTTCATTTCGCTCAGCGGCCTCTCCGGCATTGGGGCGGGCGTGGTGGCGTTGGCGGGAGCGGCGTTCGGGCATTGGTACCTCCACACGCAGTTCCGCGGCACGGGCGGCGAGGTGTACGGCAACTCGATAGGCGAAGCTTCCGGCTTCGTGCAGTTAATGGAAGGTTCCGAAGCCGACCGGCTGGCTACGTTGCCGTTTCTGCTGGGGCTGGCCTTGGGTACGGTGCTGCTGGCGTTGGCGGTGGCTTTCTGGTTTACGCGCCGGCGCGCCCAGCAAGACGGCCGCTCGTTGTGGGACGGCGTAGCCCGCCGCCTGTTCTGGAGCCTGGCCTTACCGCTGGTAGCCGGTGGCCTGTTCTGCATTCAGTTGTACGTGCGCGGCGCAGCCGGGCTGGTAGTGCCGGCCATGCTGCTGTTCTACGGAATGGCCCTGCTGAATGCCAGCAAGTACACCGTTGACGAAATTAAGCTGCTGGGTTATAGCTTGCTGGCACTGGGCTTGGTGGCCAGTTTGCTGCCTAACTATGCCTTCCTGTTCTTTGCGCTTGGGTTTGGGCTGGGCCATATTGGTTACGGCTTGCTCATGTACAACCGCTACGAACGCGCCCCTCGCCCGTGAAGCACGTAATCCACCAGCTCAACAAAGCCTTCGACCACCGCGTGCGCCTGGGCGTTATGGCCGTGCTCATGGCCAACGACGCCGTAAGCTTTAACGACCTGAAGGAAACCTTGGAGCTAACCGACGGCAACCTCGCCAGCCACGTCTCGGCCCTGGAAAAAGTAGGCTATGTGCTCGTGAGCAAACAGTTTGTGGGAAAAAAGCCCAACACTACTTACAGCGCCAGCAAGGAAGGTAAACAGGCGTTTCAGGACCACCTGAGCACCCTCGAAAAACTCCTCCGAAGCGACAACTAAATTTTTTTGTCCTTAAACTTTGAAATTCAAAGCACTTTCAAAATATGGATTCATTTCCCCTTTTTGCTTCCCGTGCCGTGGCGTTACCCGCCGGGGCTTCTGCTTCGGCCGCGTGGCCGGCGCCGCTGGTGCTTACTGCCGTTCAAAAACTGCTGCTGCCGCTGGGAGTATTGGTTTTTGATATTTTTTTCTGGAATCAGGGCGTAGGGCTGAACCTGGCACTGTTCACATTGCTGGCCGTGGTGGTACTGCTGGCTGGGCAACCCAAGGCCGCATGGAGGTCGGGGTATTTCCGGCTACTGCTGGGGGGCACCCTGGTAGCGTGTGGGGCGGTGGTCCTGTATGGCTCGGCGGCTGCGGGCATTGCCTGTGTGGGCTCGTTGCTGATGCTGCTGGGCTACGCCAACCAGCCACACCTGAAACTGCTGGCGTTGGCCTTGCTTACGGGCTTGGGTAGCGCGGTAGAAGTGGCCGCCGGGTTGCCCCGGTTGCTAACGCGTCCGCCCAAATGGCTGGGCCAAACCGGCCGGGTGGTTTGGTACGCTCGGCTTTTTCTGGTGCCGGTAGCGGTGCTGGCGGTGTTTCACTTCCTGTTTGCCGTGGCCAATCCGCGCTACGGCGCGCTAGCCGGTAAGGTGCTAAGCCAGATAGGAGAGTGGCTGGCTGCGCTGTTGCCGCAGCTTACGGTGCTGCACGTGCTGTTTCTTCTCATGGGGCTGGTGGTTACGGCCGGGGTGCTGCTGCGGGTGCCGGTGCCGGGGCTGGCGCAGTGGGAAGCCCGTTTCCCCGAGTTCATTCGCCGGCGCCGCGACGGAGTAGCTTCTTTCGGCGTGCGCCATCCAAATTTTCAGGCCTCGCGCTTTCGGATGGCCGATTTGCGCAAGGAGTACCTGGCGGCACTGGCGGTGTTTGGCTTGGTGAACCTGCTGCTGCTGGCTGTAAACGTGATTGACGTGCAATGGCTGTGGTTTGGCTTTGTGCCGGCCCCCGGTTTTAACCTTGCTCAGTTTGTGCACGAGGGTACTTACGTGCTCATTTTCAGTATTCTGCTGGCCATGGGTATTGTGCTGTGGTTTTTCCGGCGCAACCTCAACTTTTACCAGCCGGGCCTGCCTGCGCTACGCTTTGGCGCCACCGTTTGGGTGCTGCAAAACGCGGTGTTGGCCGTGTCTGTCGGGCTGCGCAACTACTACTACATCACGCACATGGGCCTAGCCTACAAGCGCGTTGGGGTGTGCTTTTTCCTGCTGCTGACGCTCTTTGGCCTGGCCACTATTCTGCTAAAAATCTGGCAGCGCCGCTCAACTTTTAGCTTGGTGCGGCTCAACAGCCTGGCGGCTTACGCGGTGCTCCTGGCGCTGGCGCTGGGCAACTGGGAAATCTGGATTGCACGCTACAACCTCACCAGTAAACGCGAGCATCCCAGCAAGAACCTCGCTCACCTCGACCTCGGCTTTCTGCTGCGCATGCCCGGCCGCGTGCTGCCCAGCTTGCTGGCCCGCCGGGCGGTGCTCAACGAGTACCAGCACTTCGGCGTGCAGAACACCTACCGCGAACCTGCCCGCGTGGACCTTGCCACCGCCCAACGCATGCTAGACGCCCGCGCAGCCGAGTGGCGGGCCGATTACGAAGCCCAGGCCAGTTGGCAGGACTGGACCTACGCCGACTGGGCCGCCTACCAAAGCTTGCGCAGGTCTGCCTCCGCCGTACGGGCGGCTGAACCCACGGCGGCTCGCTAATCATCCACTTTTCTAGCCTAGCTACTGCCATGACTTTTGCCAATTGGACTGCCTATTTCCGCGCCAACCAAACCCACCTCGACGACTTGAGCTGGGACGATACCTACCGCTTCACCGACCGGGAACGACGGGCCGTGGGCCGCTCTTTGCAGCACTTTCAGCGGGGTGAAAGCTCCGAGGGCAAGCACCTCTACCAACGCGCCAAAGACACCGGCAATGCCGATTACGTGGCTGCCATCCGGCTTTTCATTAGCGAAGAGCAAGCTCATGCCCGGGTGCTGGGCCGCTTCCTGAGCAAGCAGGGCCTGGCTTGCCTGCGCACCACCTGGCTCGACGGCGCCTTCCGGTGGTTGCGCCAGTGGGGCACGCTGGAGCACACCATTCGGGTGCTGCTCACGGCCGAAATCATTGCGGCGGTGTATTACCGGGCCTTGTACCACGCTACCTACTCCAGTTTGCTGCAGCAACTGTGCCTGCGCATCCTGCGCGACGAGGAAATGCACATCAACTTCCAGTGTTTTACGCTGGGCGAGGAACGCCGCAAAAGCAGCGCCGTTGGGTGGTGGTGGCGGCAACGGCTGCACGCGGTGCTAATGATGGGCACCACGGTGCTGGTATGGCTGAGCTACAACCGCACCTTGTGGGCCGCCGGCGTGGGGCCCGTGGGCTTCGCGGCATCCGTTTCGGCGGAATGGGAGCGGGCCATGGAAATGCTCCGCCACCCCGAAACCATTCGGGTGCGCGGACAGGAAAAAGCGGCTTCGGTTTCGGCCGATCAGGTCCAAGCCAACCGGCATCGTTCTGCCTCAACTCTGGCATTCGGCGCCTGACTCCTCCCTTTCCCATGGCTACTGTATTAAGCCCACTTGCCCACCTACTCGCTGCTGGCTTGCACTCCGGTGGCGAAGCCGGCCGCTGGATGGCCCGCGCCCAACAGCTTAAAGACACGCTCACCATTGCGGCACTTAACCACCAGAACCGATGAAGTGGGTGGCGCTGGTTTGGTCGGTGTGGGAAGCCCGTTCGGGCCGCTACCGCGCGGCATTTCTGCTGGGCGGGGCCGCAGTAGTGCTGGGCGTTTTGAGCCTGATTCTGGAAAATGAGCTGTGGTTGAACCCGGTGCAGCACCGGGAACAAACGCTGAAGCTGAGCCTGGCGGGGTTGTGCGTGCTGGGGTGGCACGCGCCGTATTTGCTATGGCGGCTGGCCGGGCAATTGCCGCAATGGTGGCTGCAACAGCTGTTCCGGCTGGTTTCCTTGGGTGGGTGGTTTCTGGCAAGCCTCATAACCTTTGGTTGCTGCGTAGCGCTGGTTTTCTAGCGGAGGCACCGGTAGTTACTCATTTGCTGCTAAGCCTCCTGCCAGTGGCACAGGTGTTTTACCGTCTGTAAGAACCACTAAGCCCAGTAGAAAATGTGCCGAATCAGTCAACAATGACGGCTTTTACGATAAAATTGCGCCGCGCCCCCGCGTTGTTATCCATATTACGCACGGCAATCGAAACGTTGTTATCATCAATGTGGCGGTAGGAAACCAGCAGGAGGGCGTCGTCACTGAAGTTCAGTATTTCAACGCCCGCCATAATCAGTGGCTTGCGGCCCAGGTTATGATTCCACACGAAGCGCGTGGTTTGAAAACCCAGCAACCCGCCGTTGGGCGCATCGGCACTGAAGGTGCGCGGACGTACCACAAAACCGTCGTTATTAACGGCCAGCAAGGTATTCCCGTTGCCAGCCCGGTCGCGAAGTTGTGCGTTGTTGGCTGCTACGTTGCCCCTCACGTCGAGCTGCTGTTCCGGGGCGGTGCTGCCGATGCCCACCCGGCCGTCGCCCGATACGTAGAGGTCAGTCACGAACTGGTTGCTGGCGGTTGCTGCTGCCAGGTCGCTGACGTTGGCCCGGCCGATTTCAAACGGCCGCGTGCCGGCGCGCCAGATGCCGGCTTGGCGGCCGGCGTACTTCATCAGCCCTACGCGTCGTTGTCCGCCTTCGTCGGCAATGAAGCCGCTGTTCTCGGCGTTTACGTACGCCGAGCCGTTGATTTCCAGGCGGAGGTCAGGGCTGGAGGTGCCTAGGCCCACGTTGCCGTTTGGGTTAACGCGCAGCCGCTCAGTGTAGCCCAATCCGGCTTGGTAGGTATAGAAGATGTGGGACCCGGAGGTAAAGCCTCCCGAACTTGGGCCAGCAATGTACTCGAAGGACCAGTCGAAGTTATGCCGGAGCCGGGAGCCGTTCAGGCCGGACGGGGTGAACAGAATTTTATCACTCTCGTTGCTCGAGAACCGCAGCGGTTGGGTGGCGGTGTGGTTGCCCAGGTTGTCGCCGGCGGTCTGCTGGTTGGGCAGCGCCAGCCACTGCCCGCCAAAAAAGTACCAGAAACCGGGGCGGGTACCATCGGTCTGAAACACCATGAGGCCTGCTGGCAAACCGCTGCTGCCCATGGCCGTGCGCTGGGCTTCGGTGAGGCGCGGTACGAGCAGGCCTTTATCGGTACTGCTGATGTCCAGCGCCGCCTTGGTATCGGGCGTGGTAGTGCCAATCCCTACCGATTGCGCATGAGTTTGCCCCACAACTACAAGGCCCACACTTGCAGTTAGGCTAAGCAACCGGAAAGCAGCAATGCGAGAGAAGACGTAAGCTTTTCTCATAGTAAAATATGAATTTAAGTACGAAGTCTGAAAATGAGATGTTTATGCGCTGTAATGCTGCAAACATAGCACAAGCCGTTCAGCTTCCGCAACTTAGTGGCCCTGCAAAAGCTATTGCGAAATACAATTGGCCCGGCAAAGGATAATGCGCTTCTGCCGGCCGCGGGCACACGCTAGTGGTGGTACAGATGGACTGCCAAGAGCAAGGCTTGCCGATTGATGCCGGTTCTTTTGCCGCGTGCCCCGGACCTAACCGGTATATTTGTATTCCCGCCGGCCTGCGAATGCGACTCACGCCCGGTGACTGCCGTCCAATGCCTCCGAAAGAAGCTCTGAAAACGAACCCTCTTCAGCCCCAGGTGGCACGGCCCAAACGGTCGTGGCCCAACCGCTTTTCGCGCTTGCTATGGGCGGGTTTTGCGGCCGCGGCTGGATTTTTCCTGCTCTTGCCCATCTTGGTAGCCACTAATTTTCTGTTCCTGTTTGGCAAGTCGCCGGGATTAGAAGAGCTGGAAAACCCCAAAGTGGAGCAGCCTTCGGAACTGTACACATCCGATGGTTTGCTCATTGGTCGCTATTACCGCGAAAACCGTTCGCCGGTGCCGCTCAGCAAAATGGCGCCGGTGCTCATTAAGGCTTTGGTGGCCACCGAGGACGTGCGCTATTACGAGCACGCCGGCATCGACCCGCAAGCCTTGGTGGGGTCGGTGTACGCGGCCCTGCGCGGCGACAAGCGCGGAGGTTCCACCATTACTCAGCAGCTGGCCAAAAACCTCTATAAAACCCGCCGCGGCGAAACCCGCGGCTTGCTGGGGCACGTGCCGGTGGTAAACACGCTCGTGGCCAAAATGAAAGAATGGCTGACGGCCGTGGAGCTGGAACGTCGCTACACGAAGGAGGAAATTCTGCGGATGTACCTCAACACCGTGGAGTACGGCTCGAACGCCTTCGGCATTAAAGTAGCCGCCAAAACCTTCTTCAGCACCTCGCCCGACAGCCTCACGCCCTCGCAGGCGGCCGTGCTGGTGGGCGTGCTTAACAACCCCACGGCTTACAATCCGCGCTTTCATCCCGAAGCCTCCACCAAACGCCGTAACCTGGTGTTGCAGCGCATGGGCCAGTCCGGTATTTTAACTGCCGCCGAAGTGCAACAGCTCCAGGCCGAGCCCATTGTGCTGCAGTACCAAGTGGAAAAGCACGTCGACGGGCCCGAAAACTACTTTCGTGGCGCTATCAGCTCGTTCGTGAATGCCTGGTGCGAAAAGAACGGCTACGACATGTACCGCGACGGGCTGAAGATTTACACCACCCTCGATTCGCGCATGCAGGCCCACGCCGAGGAAGCTGTGCAAAAGCGCATGAAGGCCCTGCAGCAGCAGTTCGACAGGTTCTGGCGTAACCGCGGCTCGAACCCGTGGGTGGATGAAGAAGGCAACGAAATTCCGAACTTCATCGAAACTCAGATCAAGCGCACCGACCTCTACAAGCGGCTGGCCGAGCGCTACAAAGGGCAACCTGCACGGCTGGATTCGGCCCTGAACGCCAAGCGCCCCATGAAGGTGTTTACCTGGAAGGGCGACGGTGACACCACGCTTATTCTGTCGCCGCTCGATTCGCTGGCCTATTACAAGCACTTTCTGCAAGCCGGCATGATGAGCATGGACCCGCACACCGGCTACGTGAAAGCGTGGGTGGGCGGTCTGAACTACCGTTTCTTCCAGTACGACCACGTAAAGCAGGGCAAGCGCCAAGCCGGTTCCACGTTCAAGCCCTTCGTGTACCTCACCGCCCTCGACAAAGGCTACGCGCCTTGTGACCGAATTCGGGACCAGCGCGTAACCATTAAGTACGTGGAGAACGGCAAGCCCATGGAGTGGCAGCCCGACAACGTAACCCGGGAGTACACCGGCATTAACATGACGCTGCGCCATGCTATGGCCCGTTCGGTAAACTCCGTAACGGCTCAGCTAACCGAGCGCGTGGGCTGGGAAGAAGTGGCCAAATACGCTCATAAAGTGGGTATTCGCAGCCGCTTGCTGCCGGTACCCAGCATCGGCCTCGGCTCGGGCGGCGACGTGAGCGTGTACGAAATGGTAAACGCTTACAGCACTTTCGTGAACGGCGGCTTCCGCACCGAACCGCTTATCGTAACCCGCATCGAAGACCGCAACGGCAACGTCATCAAACAGTTCGATCCGCAACAAAAGCGGGTAATTCCGGCCGAAACGGCGTGGCTGATGTTGTACATGCTGCGCGGCGGCATGGACGAGCCCGGCGGCACCTCGCAGGCTTTGTGGGAGTACGAGCTGTGGAAGAAGAACAACCAGATTGGCGGCAAAACCGGCACCACGTCCAACTACTCCGACGGCTGGTACATGGGCGTGACCAAAGACTTGGTTACCGGCGTGTGGGTGGGCGGCGAAGACCGCTCCATTCACTTCTTCCGCACCCAGCAGGGCGAAGGCGGCCGCATGGCGCTGCCCGTTTTCGGTACGTACATGGAGAAGCTCTACCGCGACCCAAAGCTCGACATTACCATGGGGCCGTTTCCGAAGTACGCGGGTAAAATCAACAAGAAGTACATCTGTTACACCGAAGACTATTCCCGCCCCAAGCGCGAAACCGTGCAGATTGATTCGATAGCGGTAGATAATCTGCTCGAACAGATCAACAGCGGTGCGGCGGACGTGCCCGATAGCCTGAAGACTCCGTAGCGAGTTTATCTGGCGTTCTGCGGTTTGCGCCACAGCACACGCAAAAGGCCCAGCAGTACACAGCTCCCAGCCAAGGACAGCAACTGAAACCGCCAGCGCCAGTTGGTATCCGCTTCCAACGGCTTGTGCAATGCCGAGGTGTTGCTCCAGGCAATAAAGGCGTCGGCTATGGGCAGCTTCCCAAAAAGGTAGGAGCGTTTGGCATTTGTGGTGCCAGCCATGCCGAAAGCCTCGATGCTGTTGCGCAAGCCTACGGCAAGCTCTGCATTGCCGTATTGCTGGGCAGTACGCCGACCCACTACCGAAGCTGCGCCACCTATGTCCCAAATCACGGGACCGGAGTCGATGTCGCCGGTGCCGGCCGAGCCCTTGGGATACTCGCGTATTCCCGGTAATCCTAAGCGTTGGTCTGCAAAATAATAGAGGTAGCGCGTGAAGTACTGCTGGCCAAACTTGGGGTCGATATCCATAAGTAAGCTGAGGATCAGGCTTTGCGAGGAGCCGCGGGCTGCCGCTCGAACCTGCCCGGTACGCGGTGCCGCCTCGTGCGGTATGAACCCCAGCGAATCGGTTCGGAGGCTAACGCGCCGTATCCACGACTGTATGGTTGTTTGATAAAGAGGCGAGTATAGTCGGTCGTGCAGGGCCAGCGCTGCCAGGCATACCGTGGCATCGGCGGGCCAAACCGCTCCGCTATAAGACTCAGGATAAGGAGAGAGACTGTCGGCTACGGCCTGGGCTATTTGCGCACAGGTGCGCTGGAAAAGCGCGGCTTCTGGTGTGCGCCGATCCTCTGGGGGTAACGTTTGCAAATGCTTGCCAAGCGCGTAGCCCAGCCAGCCGTTGTAAAATGCTCCGTAGGGTAGGGGTAATTCAGAATCAAAAACACTACGGGCCTGGTTCGATGCTATTTCCCGCACCGCCCATCTGCTCTCGGTAATGGCTTCGCGGTGCACGGTCGTGCCTTGCGGTACTGCTGCGCCAACCTCGCTCCAAGCCAAGCTGTAGAGCGCATTCAGAAACACGAAGCCTTCGGGGTAAAGCGCCTGCATCTCATCTGCGGCGCCTGTGTGTAGCTGCGTTTTTAGGTGGTGAAGCTGCGCCAGTACGTCAGCATCTAGCGGTTTGCCCTGCACCAATACAATCGGATGGTGGCGGAACAGAGCTGCGTTCAGATAGAATACACCAGCCAACCCAAGCAACAGCAATAGGCTTATACATGCTTTTCCAGCCTTGATCATGCCGGTAAGTTGCACCCGCCCGTTGGCAAACCAAATTTTGATCTGCTAGCTACCGCATAAGTAACGGTGCTTGCAGAGTAGATGGACTTTTTTGCCAACGCCTAGGTTCGTGCGGTGTCTTTTAGCCGAACTGCCTATTACGTCTTTAAGCAGCTGCAGAACAAAAGTGCTTGCGCTTTTCCGCGGCTTGCTTGGGCGCACCTAATTGCCTTATTCCTGGTCGCTGTACAGCGCTTCCAGAGCCGGTTTCAACAGTGGGTATTCAAACTGGAAACCTTGTTGCAGTACTTTCTGGGCACTTACGCGTTGGGAGGCCAGTACAATCTCGCTCATTTCTCCCATCATCAGCTTAAGGCCGAACTCGGGCACTTTGGGCAGTACCAACGGGCGGTGCAGCACATCGGCCAAGATGGTGGTAAACTCCTGATTGGTTACCGGGTTAGGGGCTACGGCGTTGTAAGTGCCCTGCCACTCGGTTTCCTCCATCATTTGAATAATCAGGCGGCAAAGGTCGTCGATGTGCACCCACGACATGTACTGCTTGCCCGAGCCCAGCGCCGCGCCGGCCAGTAGTTTAATAGGCCGCGCAATTTGGGGCAGGGCGCCGCCTTCGTGGCTTAGCACAATGCCAATGCGCGTTACCACAGTTCGAATGCCCAGCTCGGCAACTTGATGGGCTGCCTGTTCCCACTGGGTAGCCACGTCGGCCAAAAAGTCGTCGGCTGGGGCTGGAGGCGTGGTTTCATCGAGCAGGCGGCCGTTGGCGTCGCCATAAATGCCAATGGCCGAGGCCGATATGAACGCTTTTACGTGGTGCGGTTTCTCTCGCAGTTCGCGGGCCAGCAGGTTGGTGCCGCCCACACGGCTGGCCATAATGTCGCGCTTGCGTTCCTCCGTCCACTTGCCCTCCGACACGGAGGAACCGGCGAGGTTTACCACGTAATCGGGGTAAGCAATGGCGCCCTCATCAATTTGGCCAGTAGCCGGGTCCCAACGGAACGAGCAGTAATGGCCACGCGAGGTTTGCCGGCTCAGATGCGCCACTTCATACCCCGCATCAATCAGCATTTCGGAAAGGCGCATGCCAATAAGGCCCCGTCCACCCGAAATCAACACTTTACGCAACGACTGTTTCATAAGAATCGGCGGCACTACGCTTAGGCGTTAGCACCAAAAGGCCGCAAAGCTAGTCGGTGAGAATGAAAAAGCAGGAAGGCGAAGCA
Organism: Hymenobacter koreensis; assembly: GCF_039541855.1. NCBI lineage: Bacteria > Pseudomonadati > Bacteroidota > Cytophagia > Cytophagales > Hymenobacteraceae > Hymenobacter > Hymenobacter koreensis. The sequence continues at coordinate 372,500 of NZ_BAABHA010000002.1, read as the reverse complement.
AACACCGAAGCAGCCACACTTTTAAACACCTTTCGGGGGCAGATGGTGCTACCGCTTTCAAGTAAGTCAAAGGGCTATTTGCCTAACCGACTCATTTGCCGATCAGCCGTAAAAACTCGCTGCGCAGCTTCTCATCCTCGCCAAACGCCCCACCGTACTCGGCCGTGATGGTGGAGCTACTTGTGTCGTTCACGCCACGGCTCATTACGCACAAATGGTCGGCTTCGATGAGCACGGCTACATCGTCGGTATGCAGGGCTTGCTTGAGCTCCTCCGCAATTTGACGGGTAAGCCGCTCCTGCACTTGTGGGCGCCGGGCGTAGTACTGCACCACGCGGTTCAGCTTGGAAAGGCCCACCACGTTGCCGGCCGGCAGGTATGCCACGTGGGCCTTGCCAATTATGGGCACGAAGTGGTGTTCGCAGCAGGAAAAGAGCGTGATGTCGCGCTCTACCAGCATGCGGTGGTAGTCGTAGCGGTTATCGAAGAGGCGTACTTCCGGGCGGTTTTCAGGGTCGAGGCCACGAAACCACTCGTTTACGTACATCTTGGCCACGCGGCGGGGCGTGCCTTTCAGGCTGTCGTCGGTTAAATCCAGCCCGAGCAAATCCATAATGTGGCGGAAGTGCTCTTCAATGCCGTCAATTTTCTCGTCGTTGCTCAGCGCAAAAGCGTCGGACCGCAGGGGTGTACGCAGTGCGGGAGTTAAGTGAGCATCGGCCGCCGCTTCGGCAGCCGTAGGGTCGGGCTTATCAGCCATGGTATTCTACAAAATTGCGGTCGGTCTCAAAAAGAGTGACCGATAGAGTCAGCTCGGACGCCAGGTGCGGCCGCAACCGGTTCCAGCAGGCCACGGCAATGTTTTCGGCCGTAGGGTTGAGGTGACGGAAATCCTCGGTGTCGAGGTTGAGGTTTCGGTGGTCAAAGGTATCCAGAATCTCGCGCTTGATGAGCGTGCTCAGGTCTTTGAGGTCGTACAGGTAGCCGGTTTCAGGGTTAGGCACCCCGGTAAGACGCACCGTGAGTACGTAATTATGGCCGTGGTAATTGGGGTTGTTGCATAGGCCAAACACTTTCGTGTTCTGCTCATCCGACCAGTCTGGACGGTAGAGACGATGGGCCGCGTTGAAATGTTCGGTTCGCCCGATGGTTACTTTCATAAGCGGCGTAACTTACGGGTGAGGGTTTTTGTTTCGAAGCCCGTTGAACGGAGCGGCCTTAAGAAGCGGAATGCCTTGAAAAGTGCAAAATGTTGCATGTATTCAATAAATGTTAGGTATTAACCAATAAAAGTAAAATCGTCGCAAAAAAATCGTCCCGAACGACTGGTGCATTGCAAAGGGGTGGTTAAATTTGATGTAATAGAAAGCCACAAGCCGGAAAGGTTTTCACACTCACACACTTACTTACACACCTCATTTTGCATCGTATGAAATCAGGCGTACTTCTTTCATTCCTTTTGTTCGCCCTGACGACTGCCGGCTTTGCCCAACGCTCGCCCGTCGACGAAACCGATATGGCCATCAAGGGTATTCCCCGTAAAGGCCAGCGCGTTACCGTACAGCTCGACAGCAAGCGCGTCGAAGACTCCTGGGTAAAGCTTCTCAACGAGAAAATTGGGAAAGTGAAAGTCGACAAGGGCGTTTACACCATGGATGGTGTAGTAGTGGATCCTATTTCCAAAACGCCGATCCGCGTAATCAGCAAAGTGGATGCAGTGCCCACCGGTACCACCGTTTGGTGGTCCATTGACTTGGGTAACGCATACCTGAGCAAAGACGCCACGCCCCAGCAGTGGAAGTCGGCCGAAAACTACCTGAAAGACTTTGCCCGTAGCCTCTACCGCGAAGACATTGCCCTGCAGGTGCAGGAAGCTGAAAAGGCTTTGGTAACCTCGCAGAACAACCACATGGCGGTTATCGGCAAGCAGGACATGATCAAGAAGGACATCGAGAAGAACAAGCTGCGCAAGACGGAAATCCAGCAGATGCTGGCCGAAAACGCTGCTGAACTCGTGAAGCTGAACAACTTGGTTGATGCCAACCTGAAAGAGCAGGAAGCCGCCCGTGCCGACATTGTGAACATGCGCGTGCAGCTGGAGTCGGTGAAAGACCGCATGAATAAAATCGAGTAGCACGACCGCACGGTTCGTCTGTGCTCATGCTGAAAAAGGTCCTGCTGATTCCAGCAGGACCTTTTTTATTTGGCTTACCATCACCTAACGACGTTGGGCCTCGCGTACCTGCCGCTCGGCGGCGTGTTCGTCGCGCCAACCTACTACGCGCACTTGGCCGCGACCGGCATGGTGCTGGTACCAGGTGTGCAGAACCTCGCGTACGCCGGGATACTGCGTGGTCAGTTCGTGCCATGAGCTTGCCGCGATTACCTGCTGGCTGGGGCGGGCAGGTACCGTAACTACCACTGTTTGCATCTCGCCCGCATTATCGAGCATGAGCAGCGCCACGGGCAGTACTTCCATTATTGTACCGGAAGGCTGGCTCTCGGCCAGCACCAAGGCCGTGAGTGTTCCTGTGCCCGTTCGCCGGGCTGTAGCCGAACCGCGCGTAGAGGGAATGAACCCCACATTGGCCGGGTAAGGCAAAAAGGGCACCACGCGGTCGGAGCCGGCCTGCTGAACGCGCCGGAAGTCATGGTCACGCGCGGAGTACCGGATTTCGTGGTTGGTCCCGGCAGGCGTTTCCACCACCACTTGTAGCAGGTTGCGCTCCTCGGAATACGTGGGTAAGTCCTCGTAGGAAGTGCGGCAACCAGCTACAAGCAGCGTGGCGCCCCCAACAACTGTCAGGCGCGCCACGGATAAGTAAAACGAGCGAAAAGGCATCGGCTAGTTGAAAGCTTGGTCGAGCAAACGTAGCGGATTCATTTTTTGCAAATCAAAAACAAAGCGGATGCGGTCGGTGAAATCCTTGCGGCCGTCGGGCAGGCCGTTGGTGTACTGCGACCCCACGATGGGTACATACAGGCGCAGGGCGCCATCTAAGGTCGACAGTGCCAAGCCGGCATCGTAGAACAGACGCTGGTTGCGCATGGGGCTGATCAGCTGCTGAGAATTGGTGACGCCCAGGTCGGCAAACACAATCAGCGGGGTTTTGGGCAGGTCGGTTTCCAGGTTTAAAGTGGCCAACCATTTGCGGCTGAATACGGGCAGAAATGCCTTGAAAGCACCGTCGCGGTCGTCACTTTGGTGCGTTTGGGCCGTCCAGGTATTCGAAATCTGCCGACGGTCGAGGAATGCCGTTTGGCGGCGGTAGTCCGGGCTGCCCGATAGGCCAATCACAAACGGCGAGTTAGGAAGCTGTGTCAGGAACCGGCCCCCAAACAGCCGCACGCGAAAACTGCGGTTCGGCGCATAATGATGCTCGTAGGTGCCCGTCATGCGCAGCAGCTGTGCGGCCTGCGAGTTCACGCCCAGCGAATCCGGCACGAAGGTATTGAACTCGATGTCGGCGCCGTACTTGCGCACTGCGTTACCGCCGGCCACGGTGTAGCGCAACGTGGGCACAAAGTAATCGGGCGAACCTTTGTAGTTGGCTTCACCCCGGACGCCCTCTTCGCTACCCATCTGGTTAATGCGGGTGTAAGCCACTTGTACTTGCTGGCGCGGATAAGCGGGCGTAGCGCGTCGGAAATCAAGCGTCAGGCTGGGTTCGTACTTGGTGTACCGCTCGAAGCGGGTGGCCAGGAAGCTGGTGGTAACGCGCTCTAAAACTCGGCCTGAAGCAATGGATGTCAGCTTTACCTGGCCAACGCCTTTAAGGTCCTTGCGGTTAAAGCTAAACATGGGCATGAGCACGTAGCTGAGCTTCTTCGGCACAAGTGGGTTGTTGTAGAACGCGGCGCCCAGCATCAGCTTGTCGTAGGTGTTAACACCCAGCACCGGCAGCCAATGGATAGCGGCTTGGTCCCAGCGTTCCAGACTCGCCAAGGGCCGTAGCTTGATGGGTTCAAGGCCCGGAAGCAGCCCGCTGAGCTGCCGGCGGTTGTCGCGGCGGTTGATTTCGGGGGAGAGGTACTGCGGGTCTATTACCACCGCCGCTACTTCGGCCGTGCGGCGGAAATTGAGCTGGGTAACGTCGGTGTCGAGTTGGTCGGAAGCCTGGGCTTCTGCCTCGGGGCCCCCAAAGGCCGGCGTCCAGAGGGTTTCCAGCACCTTGCCTTGGGCATCGACGGTGGAAACCGGCACGGCAAACGCCGCGTTCGATTCGTTACGCACCAACACCTTTATCTGGTCGTTGGTCAGCAGCAGGTCTGATACTGTGGCGTTGTAGCGGGTAGTGGTGTTGAGCATGGACTGGAAAAACCAATCCAGCTTTTGGCCCGAAGCTTCCTCGAAGGCCGCCTGCATATCGGCCGGAGCCGGGTGCCGGAATTTCCACCGGTCGTAATACAGCCGCATGCCTTGGTCGAACTTGTCCTGGCCGAGGTAGCCGGCCAGGTAGCGCAACAGCGCCGCCGATTTCTGGTACACAATGGCGCCGTAATTGTAGCTCGGGTATTGCGTTGAGGCCGTGTTGCCGGCTGGCTGGTCCAGGCCGCGGCTGGCAGGGGCCTGCCACGCGGCGTGCTCAATGGCATCGGGCGGCAAACCATCGAGGCCCAGCGCTTTTACCGGGAAACCCTGCATGGAGCCCATGAAGGTTTTGTTGGGGTCATCCTGGCGCTGTACCCGCGCTTCAAGGTAGCTGTTTACGCCTTCGTCCTGCCAAGGCTGGTCGCGTTCGTTCGAAGCCAGAATACCGTAAAACCAGTTGTGACCTACTTCGTGAATAATGGCCGCAGGCTCGGTAACCGTAACCATGGGGTATTCCATACCAGAGCCCGCACTCAGGGCGCCATCTACAGCGGTAGCGGCCGAGTAGGGATAGGGCCCAACCCACTTAGAGTAGCCAACCAGGGCCTTCTTGATATCGTCGCGGCGCTTGAGCCACTCGCCCGCGTTGCGGTTGGTGAACATCAGCCATGTGGTAACAGGCCGCGCCGTACCGGGAATCTGCACCGTATCCTTCAGCACGTTAAAACGCTTATCGGCAAACCAGGCGAAATCGTGTACCTGGTTTTGGGTGAAGCGCAGGGTTTTGGTGGTCGAAGCCGAAGCTGGAAAACTTACCTCGCTGCCGAAATCTTCGGCCTTGGCTTTTGCGGCCGATGCCAAGGCTAGCCGATCCAGACGAGCTATTTCGTCGGGATTCTGCAGCTCGCCGGTAGCGCCCACGGTGTAGTTTTCGGGCAGGGTAATGCGCACGTCAAACGAGCCAAATTCCGAGTAAAACTCGCCTTGGTCGAGGTAGGGCATCGGGTGCCAGCCGTCGCGGTCGTACACGGCCGGTTTAGGGTACCACTGGGTAATCTGGTAGCTCTGGTCTACGTGGCCCAGGCGGGAAAACGAATCGGGTAGCTTCACCCGAAACGGCGTACTGATGGTGGCGCGCTGACCGGGGGCCAGCGGCTGCGGCAGCACCAGCTTGGCCATATCGGGGTTTTTGGGGTCGTACTCCAGCTTGGCGGGCTGGCCATTCACTTTAAAATCGAGCTGGTCGATGTAGCCGCGCTGCTGCGCCGAGGCAAATTCAAACTTGCGCTTGCCCAGCTGGCGCTGCTGCCGGGCAAAGGCGGTGTGGTTGTCGCGGTAAGCGTTAGGCCACAAATGCACCCAAATAAAGGGCAAGGCATCGGGCGAGTTATTCACGTACTGCATTTCCTCTCGGCCCGTGAGCACGTGCTGCTGGTCGTCAAGGGTTACGTCGATGGAGTAGTTGACTTCTTGCTGGAAGTAAGGTCGGGTGGCGGCTGTCGGAGCAGTTTGGGCCAGCGCGGCAAGGGGCAGGGCGACCAGCGTCAGGCCGACCAATAGCTTGTGCATAGGAAATGGGTAAGGGAAGAGCGTGGCGAAAGTACGTGTTCGGAGCGGATGCCGTTGAGTTCGGTGGCAACTTGAGCCGCCCTCAGCCGTTAGCCAAGTCTGCGTTTGGTCCAACCCGGCCCGTATTCCGCACTCATCAACCAACACCGCACCATGGAAAAGAAGGAAGTACAGCACCAGGTTCACCTGGGCGCCGCCACCCAACTACTCACCGGCGACCTGCAGGAAGAAACCAACCGCGCCGGCCTCGACAACAACCTGCAGCGCTGGATCGAAGACCTGAAAGACACCAACAACCCGCAGATGCACGACATTATAGTGGATTTGCAGGCCCTGAAAGCCCATTTCGGCGGCGGTACCATCGATAGCAAGCTGGTAGCGCAGTTGCTGCACCGCCTCGGCGAAAACACCGGCAAGGTGGCAGACATAGCCGAAGGAAACACCCGTCCCCGTGTAGTAGCACTGGGCGAGGCCCTGCTACAGGCGGCCCGCAACATTCAGCGCAACCAAACATCACCCGAAGAAGACCTGCGCGAAGATTCGGCCAACCGCGGCGCGTAATCTTTTGCTACAGCCGAGCATAACAAAAGGCCGGGCCTCCTTGCGGAAGCCCGGCCTTGATGCTGGAATAAGCTGTGGAAGCTTAAGCGCGCTTCTCTTTAATACGAGCAGCTTTTCCCGACAGACCACGCAGGTAGAACAAGCGGGCACGACGAACTTTGCCGCGACGCAGTACCTCGATTTTGTCGATGTTGGGCGAAATGATCGGGAAGATACGCTCGGTGCCGATCTGGTTCGAAACTTTACGCACGGTAAAGGTTTCGCCGTTCGAGTTAGGGTTCCGACGCTGAATAACAACACCCTGGAACTGCTGAATGCGCTCCTTGTTGCCTTCGCGGATTTTCACGTGAACGTTAACGGTGTCGCCAGCGGCGAAATCAGGAAAGCTAGCGCGGCGCTCTTTGGATTCCTGGTTGATGAGGTCGAGAAGTTGGCTCATGACGGCTAAAAGTACGAAGGGACGGCGCCGCCGCCCACATGGGTTCGGTAAGGAGGCGCAAATATACGGGTTTGTGGCGTAGCTACAACACTAGGCCTTAGGTTTTTTGCGAGCGTTACTGCGGGCATTACGGGGTTTGGGCGTCTCAAAGGCTTCCGCAGGCAAATCAGCCAGCAAATCGGGGCGACGCAAACGAGTACGCTCTAATGCTTGCTCCTGTCGCCATTCATCTACTTTAGGCGTATCGCCCGAGAGTAGGATGGCAGGTACCGCTTGGCCGCGCCATTCTGCCGGGCGGGTGTATATGGGTGGAGAAAGGAGATTATCCTGGAAAGAGTCGCTCAAGGCAGACTCCTCGTTGCCGAGCACGCCCGGTAGCAGCCGCACTACGGCATCGACCACCACGGCCGCGCCCAACTCGCCGCCGCTCAGCACAAAGTCGCCAATGCTGATTTCGTCGGTGATGTACGCTTCGCGGATGCGTTCGTCCACGCCTTTGTAGTGGCCGCAGAGCAGAATGATGTTCTGTTGTAACGACAACCGGTTGGCCGTGGCTTGCCGGAACGTAGGTCCGTCGGGAGTGAGGTAAATCACGGCGTCGTAGGTGCGTTCCGCCAGCAGTCCATCGAGGCAGGCGGCAATGGGCTCGGGACGCAGCACCATGCCGGCGCCACCGCCAAAAACGTAATCGTCGATCTGGCCGTGCTTGTTAATGGCAAACTGGCGCAGGTCGTGTACGTAAATTTCCGCCAACCCTTTGTCTTGCGCCCGCTGCACAATAGAATGGCCCAGCGGGCTGCGGAGCAGTTCTGGCTGACAGGTTACAATATCGAAACGCATGGCTTTCAGGAACTGTTGACTGCGTGCTTACAGCTGTTTTTCTGACCGCTGATGGGTTATAGAACCAACTGCTGTTCATCAGTTAACCCAGCAGCCTAGAAGCTATTCTTCGTCGGCCTCGTCCCGCTCGCGCGAAGAGGGCGAGAGGTAGATTTCCAACAGGCCATCGGGCAGGGTTACGTACAACTCCTTGGCGTCTTCATCGGCGTGTTGCACCAATTCATCCACCACCGGAATGAGTACCTCTTGGCCTTGGTAGCGCATGGCCAACAAGTCCTGCTCGGGCAGCTCGTAAAAGGCTTCCACTTCGCCCAGCTTGCCCAGGTTGGCATCGACTACGGTAAAGCCCACCACGTCGTGGAAGTAGAACTGATCTTCTTCCAGCTCGGGTAGCTCGTCCAAGGGGCGGAAAAGCTTCAGACCACGCAATAGTTCGGCGTCTTCGATGCGGTCGACGTTCTTGAGCTTTAGTAGCACGCGTGTGCCGGCTTGCTGGCTGAGGCGCTCCACCTCAAACTTGTAGAGTTTGCCCGAACCCACCGGGCGCTCCACGTACACTTCTTCCACGTCGAGGTACTCCTCCACGTCGTCCACGTCGAATTCGGCCACCACTTGGCCGCGCAGGCCGTGGGTTTTCACCACGTAGCCTAGTTCATAGCTTTCGTCGAGCGTCATGGCTGTCGGATAAAGGAGTGGAGGGGTAAAAAGTTTGGGAGTTTAAGAGCCGGCGCGGGGCCACTCCTAAACTCCCAAAACGGACTACTTCGTTGCCGAAGTAAATTCCTTAAGCGTTTTCTTCGGCGGTTTCGGCCGGAGCTTCTTCGGTGCCTTCGGCAGCTTCCTCAGCGGCCGGAGCCGGGTTCAAAGCAGCTTGAGCAGCGGCTTGCTTCTGGCGCAGAGCCTCAGCGCGAGCTTCGCGAACCTTGGTTTCGGCGGCTAGCTGCTGCTTGCGCACTTCGTCCTTGGCGGCGCCCACGTTCGTGCGCTTGCTCTCGATTTTGTTATTCTTCTCGTCGAGCCACTGCTGGTAACGCTGGTCGGCAGCGTCCTGCGTGATGGCACCTTTGATAACACCCAGTTGCAGGTGCTTGCGGATCAGCACGCCGCGGTACGACAACATAGCGCGTACGGTGTCGGTCGGCTGAGCACCCTTCATGATCCAATCGAAAGCCTTGTCGGCGTCGAAGTTGATGCTGGCGGGGTTGGTGAGGGGGTTGTACGTACCGATCTTCTCGATAAAGCGGCCGTCACGCGGAGCACGCGAATCAGCAACAACGATGTCGTACATAGCGGCCTTTTTGCGGCCGCGGCGGGCGAGGCGGATTTTAACTGCCATAAACCGTAGTGGTTAGGTGACGCAACCCGTGCGTCGGGTGAAAAAAGATTTGGGAGGGCAAAGGTAGATAAAAGCTCCGGTATTCGGAAGCTTGCTTTAGCCTTGGAATGCAAAAAGGCGTTCGGATTGCCCAAACGCCTTTTTGTGATGATTGTCAGCGGAAACCTAAGCGGCCATGCGCTCCGGCTCCTGCGCCGATTTTTCCTTCTTGAGCTTGATGATGCCCACTTTATCGAGGGTCCAGATAACGGGGTACGTGGGGTCAAGCTCCCACCACTTTACGCCGAAGTTCACGCGCATTGGGAGCTTGTGGTGGTTGTTCTGGAACAGCTCGCCGCCGGTCAGGAAGTCGAAGAACAAAGAGTTGCGCGACTTGTCGTTATTATCGAAGTTCTGGTAGCCGTATTTGTGGCCGCTCCAGTTTACAATGGCGCCGTGAATAGGGCCCATCAGGAAGTGAATAGGCAGCAGCAGGTACATCCACCACTGCGTAGCGAAGGCCACGTAAAACAGCACGTAAGCCGCGCCCCAGGTTACGCGCGACATCCAATGGTCGCCGATGCGCTCCAGGAAACGCCAGGTGGGGTAGTCACCCTCGAAGCGCTTAGCTAGCTCGTACTCGTTGTTGAGCACCGAGTTGTAAATGTTTTTCGTCTTCCACATCATCGTGAAGGCGTTCGACGAGTAGTGGGGGGAGTGCGGGTCCTTCTCGGTGTCGGAGAAGGCGTGGTGCATGCGGTGCAGCAGCGCGTAGGCCCGCGGCGAGAGGTACGAGGAACCCTGGGCTGCGTAAGTCAGCCCAAAGAAAAACCGCTCCCAAAAACGGTTCATCGTGTACATTTTGTGCGCGGCGTAGCGGTGCAGGTAGAATGTCTGCACGAACAGCGACAGGTACCAGTGCCCGACGAAAAACAACAGAATCGGCATGGAAGGAAACGGGAATGATGGTGGACGACCTTGGACGTGTAAAACGAACTGAGGCCTGATTGGTTCATTGAGTGCCGTAAACGTACAGCTACGCAACCACCCGAAAAATGACTTTAATCAGTCAGGTGGTAAGGTGTGTTGCCCATAAATTCAAGATGCAACGCCGCGGATAAACAGTAGCGCTGCGGGCCCGGATTCGTTTAGGTCAAAACCAACTCACGCACCGGATTCCACACATCAGCATCGGGCAGGGGTGCCTCAATGGTCATTTCCTGCTGCGTAACGGGGTGCTTGAACTGGAGGCGGCGGGCGTGCAGGGCAATGCTGATATCGGGCAGCGGGGCCATGGCGCCGTATTTCACGTCGCCGGTAATAGGCGTGCCGAGGCCGGTAGAGAGCTGCACCCGAATTTGGTGGGGGCGGCCGGTAATGGGATTGATTTCGAGCAGGTAGCGGTGGCCGGCCTGGGCGAGGGTTTTGTAATGCAATTCGGCACGTTGGCCTTGCACGTGTTTCTGCGCGTAGGCCTTTGTAACGTTGCGCATGGGGTCTTTCAGCAGCCAATGCACCAACGTGCCTTCGGAGGGCTCGGGCGCTTTGCCTACCAGGGCCCAATAGGTTTTGTGCATCTGGTTGTCGCGGAACATTTCGTTCAGGCGACTCAGGGCCTTGCTGGTTTTGGCCAGCACTACAATGCCGGTTACGGGCCGGTCGATGCGGTGACAGACTCCGATGAAAGCGTTGCCGGGCTTTTTGTACTTCAGGCGCAGGTATTCGGCGGCCTTGGCAGAGAGCGGCTCGTCGCCCGTCTCGTCGCCTTGCACCAGCGTGCCGGCGGTTTTGTTGAGCACCAGCAGGTGGTTGTCTTCGAACAGAATTTCTTTCTGTTCCGACCAGATGGCAGGTCTATTCACTTAGGTAAAAGCTATTCGGAAGAAATTTCGGTAGGCGCGTACCAACGAATACGCCGCGAGAGGTACATCACAGTAGCCAGTACGCCCAGCAGGCCGAGGCTGCCGATGAGCAGCGCATAATCCTGCAGTTGCAGTACCACAAATACGAAACCGTACACCACTATCAACACCCCAGCCGTAACCAACGTGAGCAGCCGGTTGCGAAAAATGCTGGCGGCGTACGCGGTGACCAATCCAATGATGGTGGTTCCTGCCAACAAATATGCCACATTAAATGCCATGTGTTCTGAAAACGCCAGCAGCAGGGTGTAAAAAATAATCAGTGCCAACCCCACCAAAATATATTGGAAAGGGTGAATGCGCCGCCGGTTGAGCACTTCCACAAAGAAAAAGATCAGGAAAGTAAGGGTAATGGTGAGTAGCGCGTACTTGGCGGCCCGCATGTTTTTCTGATACTCGTCGACGGGCACGATGAGCCGGGTGCCGAATGCGGATCCGTCAATTTGAGGACGCATATCGGGGCTGCGCCAGCGCTGCGGGTAGTTGCGGTTCAGGTGCAGCACTTTCCAGTCGGCCGAGAAGCCGGCGGCGGAAACCGAGCGGGTGCGGGGCAGAAACGCGCCGGCAAAACTGGGGTCGGGCCAGGGGGCACTCAGGTGCACGCGGGTTTCGCGGCCGAGCGGGGCGAAAAACAGGGCCGAGCTGCCGTTTAGGTCGAGTGTGAAGGCGAAACGGTGCCGGGCTTGCAGGGCGGCAGCATCGGCGAGCGGCACCCGGGCGCTCATGGCCTCAGTCGCGCCACCGGCAGCGGCGGCCGTGGTTTCGACGGGGTAGTAACCTCTCCGTCCCTCAGACGGGGGCAGGCCATCGGCGGCGGAGGTGGCGTTGGGCGCGGATGAAACTGGTAGGGCTTCGGGCGAAACTACGCCGGGCTCGAAGGGAAATGCCGCGCCGTCCCACTGCAGGTTCAGGCCGCTGCGGATGCCCTTCATGTCGGACAAGCCCACGGCTACAAACGCTTCCTGCCAGCGGATGTCGGCTGGGCTTAAGTCCCAATCGGCTAAGGAGGCAGTATTGAAGGAACCGCGCACCTGAAGTTTCGAGCTGTATACCACCACGTCGTAAATACCGCGGCGGCGTTTTTCGGGCGCCAGCGTGCCATTTACGTTTAATGTATCGGGCAGAAAGCAGGCGTAGGCGGTGGTTTCGAGCAAACGGTTTTTCTCGTCGCGCTCCATCCGGCGGTAGGGCACCACCAGCACCGGACCGGTAACCTGCTGCGCGCCGCCCCATTTGGCACTAACTTCGGCCGTGGCTTCGTCCCGGGTTTGCGCCCGCTCCTGAATCAGGTTTTCCACCATCGAAACCGGAATCAGCAGCAGCAAAATCAGGATACCGATGCTTACCATCTTGATGGTGATGGACTGCCGGAGCCAAGTATTCAGGCGTTCGAAGAAGGAGGAAGGCGGGTTGGGAGTCATGGCAAGTAAGATATGCTTTACTCTATCCTAAAGCTGCCTCCACCTGCAAAGCCACTGTTTATTTCACTTGTGTAAAACAGGTGAGCCTGCCCGTTGAAATCCTCAAGGGGTTTCGGCCAATTCTCCATGCCGTCTTCACCTGCTAAGTCAAATAAAATCTCAGCATTTGCCCGACTAACCAAGTCAAAGAGCCTTTCTGCATTGATTGCCAAGATCAGTCCACTGTCGGAACAGAACTCGTGCAGATTGTCAGATGTCGCTTGGGCACTTGGCACGTACGCTATTCTTGACAAATAGAATTGGTTCGTATCGGACTTGAATATGGCATACGGATTACCGGCGTAGGGGAAAACTTCTGCTCTTAGACCTGCCAAGTTATTCTTGGTAAGATCGGCAGCAGTTAGGCCTTCGAAGTCGTCGATGTAGAGCACATCAATGAACACATACGTACGGCCAGTCACAAGCTGTAAGTTCATTTATGTCCTCTCACAGGGTTATTAAACCAACTGGTTTCCCGCTGACTAATAAGCTTCGTCGGGGGTAGGGAATTCGCCGCTCTTTACGTCGTTTATGTAATGAGCCACAGCATCGTGCATGAGGCCGCCCAACTCGGCGTATCGACGCAGGAAGCGGGGCTTAAATTCCTTGGTTATACCCAGCATGTCGTGCACCACCAGCACCTGGCCGTCCACATCGGGGCCGGCGCCAATACCAATAACCGGAATGGTAAGCTGCTCGGCTACCTGCTTGGCCAGGGACGAAGGAATTTTTTCCAGTACAAGCGCAAAGCAACCAATTTCTTCCAGCAGCTTGGCGTCTTCGATCAGTTTTTGGGCTTCGGCTTCTTCCTTGGCACGCACGGTGTAGGTACCGAATTTGTAAATGCTTTGGGGCGTGAGGCCCAAGTGGCCCATTACTGGAATGCCGGCCGTGAGGATGCGGATAATGGACTCCTTTACCTCGGCGCCGCCTTCGAGCTTAATGCCGTGCCCGCCCGACTCCTTCATAATGCGAATGGCCGAACGCAGCGCTTCCGAGGAATTGCCTTGGTACGAGCCGAACGGCATATCTACCACCACAAAGGCCCGGCCCACAGCTCGCACCACCGAGGCGGCGTGGTAAATCATTTGATCCAGCGTGATGGGCAGCGTGGTTTCGTGTCCCGCCATGACGTTCGAAGCCGAGTCGCCCACGAGCAGCACGTCGATGCCGGCACCGTCCAGGATTTGGGCCATGGAGAAGTCGTAGGCGGTGAGCATGGATATTTTCTCGCCGCGCTGCTTCATAGCCAGCAGCTGATGGGTGGTCACGCGCTTAATTTCCTTGTGCTGCGACATGAGCGTAGGGGTGGTGAGTTGGTAGGATGTAGATGGCAAAAGTGAGCAAATTCCACTAATCGGAGCCGGAAGGGCGCTGCCGAACAAGGCACAAAAAGGCCGGGGCCGCACCAAGTTGGTGGGGCCCCGGCCTTTGAATACTGGCTATGCCAAGCGTTAGCGGTTCAGGAAGGTGCGGTTACGGTTGAGTTTCAGGTCTTGCAGCAGCGAGGATTTCGCCCCAATGGTGACGTTAAAGCCCTGTCGTTGCCCAAAAGGCCACCAGTTGCCCGAAATCTGCCAGCAGTGTAGGTCGCGGTAAAAGTCGAGCGAGGTAAAGGATACCTGCTTGCTGATGAAGTCGTAGCCCGTGCTGTAGCCCACACGCATTTTATCGGTGAGCTTGAGTTGGCCGTTCAGGTTTAAGGAAACCGCCGACCACGCCCGCGGCATCGGTTGGCCGCGGGGAACGGGTCCGGGGCTCTGGTAAAAGGCGTTGGCCGAGGCACTCAGCGTCCAGGGAATGGTAAAGTCTACGTAGTCGGCGTAGGGGTCGATGGGCACGGGGCTGCCCAGCGCGGGGTTGTTGTTGGGGGCCAGCGGGGCCGCGTTAGCGGGCTGGCGGCGCTTCTGACTGCTATCAAACTGATAGGTCAGGTTAACGGAGGCGTTGTTTAGGCGCGCTAGGCGCGGGTTGGCCTGTTGCCAGAGGTACTTGTTAATATCACGGCCCAGCGTGTCACGCTGGTAAAAACTGAAGGCCGATGAAACAATGACGTTCAGCTTCTGGGCTACCTGCGTGCGAAGCGAGCCGGCTAATCCTTGGCGCATGTGCAAGGTGTCGGCGAAGTTATAGCCCGAAGAAAAGTCAAGGCCGTCGATCAGGCTAACTTTCTTGAATGGCTCGGTTCCGGTGGTGTCATTGGAGTTTCGCACCTTCATTTCAATCTGGTTTTGCACCGCAAAACTGATTTGATTGACTTCGATGCCCGATGGGATGTTGCCGCCAAATCCCTGAAAACGCGAGAAGTCGCGGTTCAAATAGACCTTGCCCGTAGTAGGGTCGATGAGTTCTGCAGGTAATACGTTGAGGTCGTACAGGTTCTCGTTTTTCGTGAAATCAGGCGAGTAGCTGTAATTCAGACTGGGCGAAAGGCGGTGGCGAATGGCCTGAATTTTACGGGTGCCCTTACGCACGATGGTTCCGTAAATGTTGGTTTGCAACGACGCCCCGGCCGAGGCGTTATAAACCCGGTTAAACCCGCGCAAAGTGTCGATGCGCACGGCCCGGGCGGCTTCCACATACGTGTAGTCCAGCCGCTTCAGGTACCAACTCTCGCCGTAGCTCACCGATGGGGTAAAATTCAGGTGCTTGAGCACGGGGTAGCTGCCCAGGGCAATATCGAAGCGGTGGTTCAGGCTGAGCTGGTTGTTGCGCAACAGCGGGCTCAAGTTGTTCAGGCTAATGGGCAGGGTTCGGCCGGTGGTAGTACCACCCAGCAGCGGTACGCCGTTGGTCAGCGTGCGGGCTGCTTCGGTATTTGAGAAGCGGCTTTGTCCGGTAAAAGTGTAGGCTGCGGCCAACTGTTCGTACCATTTGCCCTGCGAGCTTAAGCCCAGCAACTCATACAGGTACTGCCGGGCCACGCCCACCGATACATCGGGGAGGGTGGCGTTAATGGTGCCGGTTTGGGTGTTCAAATCCTGACTGGCCGTGATGTTGTAGTTAACGGGCGAGTTACGGATTTGCTTGGCGTAGCTGATGGTGGAGTTAAAGGCCGGCGTGAGGTAGTTGCGCTCGTTCAACGAGTTTTGGAAGTTGTACTCGGGGTTACCCGTGCGCACGTTGGCCGAAAACCGCCCGCCGCCCGGTCGGGCCACCGGCGTATGGCTCCAGTTCAGCCAAAAGGTGCGCGGGGTGAAGCGGGTAATGGTGTTGGGGTTGGTGTTAACCGCGTCCGAACGCAGCAGGGGCTGCGAGGGCCGCTCGGCGTAATCGAAGCCCAATCGGCCGTCGTACGCGTACCGTTTGCGGTAGCTAAGCTCGGTAGTCACGTTAAAGCCGCCCCATTGTTCGAGGGCCCCGGAATAAATGTCGCCGGTTACCCGCACGCCAATATATTCGTTGGCAGCCCAATAAAAACCGCCGTTGCGCAGGAAGAAGCCGCGGTCGGCAGCCTGCCCGAAGGTAGGAAAGATCAGGCCCGAGGCTCGGGTTTTGCCCGGTGTGGGGAAATAGCCGAACAGAAAGCCCAGAGGCGTAGGAATGTCACCAATGCTCAGGTTGAAGGGACCGGTTACCACTTTCTGGCCGGGAATCACCTTCATTTTGGTGGCATTGATGTAGAAGTGCGGGTGCTCCAGGTTGCAGGTGGTGTAGCGCCCGTTGCGCCCGAAAATCTCGTTCAGCTCGTTTTTCTTCACCACCTCGGCGTGCACGTAGCCTTCGCCCTGCTGGGTTACGGCGTCGGTAATGCGGCCGCGCTTGGTCTTGATGTTGTAAGCAATGCGCCCGGCCTGGTAGGCCTCGGCACCGTTCTTAAAGTAGGGACGGCCCTGCACGCGGCCCGTGGAGTCGGCCTGCCCTTCGGCCGTAATGATGTTCTTGCTGTAATCGATGGTGATGCGCGCCGCATCGAGGCTCATGTCGCCGTAGTTGATGCTCGACTCCCGGTAGAGGTCGGCTATGCGGTTTTGTATCTCAAACCGAATCGAGTCCTTGGCCTTGTATTTAACGGTGGTTTCGATGTCGCCTTTACGGCCGCCCACGCCCACCCGCACGGAGTCGCCCGTACCCGACACGGCCACGCTGGTGTCGCGCGGCACGGTGGTTGCAGGCACTGGGCGCGGCTTCGTGGCCGGGCGTTGCGCCAGGGCTGGAAAAGCCGTCAGCAGCAGCAGCCAACCGCAAACCAGGAGCGTGCGTAAGCCCGGCCACCGGCTTGTGTACCTTGTTTCAACGAGCTGCAAAGAACACCTCACGCAGATTAATTCGCTTATTTTGTGGCTAAGTGTGCAAAAGTAGCGGGTAGCTGCCCCATCTAACGAACTCCGTGCGGAATATTGTCTTTCTCGGCGCTGCGGTGCTGGCACTCTTTGTGGGGCCGGCTACCAGCATAGCGCAAGAGCCCACCCTCGTTCCCGATTCCCTGCGCAAAGCGCTGCCGGCGCCGGTGCGGGGCTACAAACTGCGTACCGTGGTGCTCGATGCCGGCCACGGCGGCAAGGACCGCGGCTGCGCCGGTAAATCGGCGCGCGAGGCTGATGTGTCGTTGAAAATCATCCTGCAGCTAGGGCAGCTTATTCAGGAGAACATGCCGGGTGTGAAGGTGGTGTACACCCGCAAAACCGACGTGTTCGTGGAGCTGGCCGACCGCGCCGGCATTGCCAATAAAAACAACGCCGACCTGTTTATCTCGGTGCACTGCAACGCCGGGCCCTCGGCAGCTCACGGCACCGAGGTATGGACCATGGGCCCGCACAAAACCGAGGCGAACCTGGCCGTGGCCAAGCGTGAAAACGCGGTAATTCTGCAGGAAGACAACTACAAGGACCGCTACAGCGGCTTCGACCCCCGTTCGCCCCAAAGCCACATCCTGTTCTCGCTCTACCAAAGCGCCCACATCGACAATAGCCTGCGCCTGGCGGCCAAAATAGACCACGAGTTTCGCACGTCGGTGAAGCGGCCGTCGCGGGGGGTAAAGCAGGCCGGGTTTCTGGTGCTGTGGAAATCCACGATGCCTTCGGCCCTCATAGAAGTAGGGTTTTTGACCAACCCCGCCGAGGAACGGTATCTGAACGATAAGTCTGGCCAGACGTATATGGCCTCGGGTATTTACCGGGCGTTTCGTAACTATAAGCAGGAACTCGAGGCGATGAATACCGCCGACTAACAGGCGGTTATTGCTTCTGTGCCATATTTGGTGCGCCGCTTGGCGTCCGCCGTATCCTCCTTCCTCAACCTTGCTACCACGCCCCCGTGTCAAAAGAAGCTAAAGTTGCCCTGCTGGCTATTGTTGCCCTGGTAGCACTGTTCGTAGGCTTTAAATTCCTGAGAGGCAGCAATGTCTTCTCATCCGATAAAACATATTACGCTACTTACGCCAACGTAGAGGGCCTCCCGCTCTCGGCTCCTATTTACCTGAACGGCATTCAGGTGGGGCTGGTAAAAAACCTGGAATTGCAGCCCGAAAAAGGCAACAGCGTGCGGGCCTCCCTCGAAATTCGGAAAGACGTGGTGGTGGGCGACTCCACCATTGCCAGCCTGAACGGCTCGTTGCTGGGCTCGAAAACCATTGTGCTGCTGCAAGGCCGTAACACCAAGGTGTTTGAAGGCGGCGAAGAGCTGAAGTCGTACACCGTGGCCAGCATTACCGATGCTTTTCAGGCGCGGGCTCTGCCGGTGCTCGGCACCGTAGACTCTACGTTGACGAAGGTGAACAGCTTCCTCAGCAAAGAGGCCAAGATCAGCCTGCAGCAAACCCTGCTGAACGCTCAGGGTACTACGGAAGCGTTGCGCAACATGCTGATTATGAACCAGCGCAACATCAACCAGATTACCACCGAAATGGCCCAGCTGACTCGTTCGCTGAACGCCACGGAGCAGAAGTTCGACCGCCTGGCCAGCAACCTGGCCCAGATTACCGATACCCTGAAGGCCGCGCCGCTGGCCAGTACGGTACGCAAGCTGAACACCACGGTAGGGGAGGCACAGGTAGCCATGAAGTCGTTAAACCAGTCGCTTACCAGCACGAAAGGCTCTTTGGGCAAGCTCATCAACGACGACTCGCTATACACAAACCTAAACGCCACTGCCGCCAGCTCCGACGCCCTGCTGAAAGACCTCAAAGCCAACCCCAAGCGTTACGTACACTTCTCGGTGTTTGGCGGCGGAGGCGGCGAAAAGAAAACCAAAAAGAAGACCGAAACCGAAGTGAAAAGCAACGGTACGGTAGAGCGCGAAACCAAAACGGTGTCGCAAACCGATTCGGCCGCGAAGCCTTAAGCGTTGCACTTTTCTGTTTCAAAAGCCCGCGCCAACCACGCGGGCTTTTTGTTTGGCACAAGCTGAGCTACCATGCCCAAGGAGGAAGCAGCGCCCGGCAAACGAAATGCGAGCCGAGCAGTTGCATGGGTTTTGAACCCTAACGCTCGTTAGGCTGACGCACGAAATCAATTACCTTTGAAATGTGCCCCGGCGGGGCACCCGTTTAGTTTCCCCTACGCTTCCCCATCCCGTGAACCAACCTACCGCTTCCTCCCGTACCGACCTCGAATTCAACAAAAACGACGACAGCAACAAGCAGCTTCTGTTTCAACTGCGCCAGCGCCTGAAGAAGGTGGAGCTAGGCGGCGGCGAGAAGCGCATCGAAGCGCATAAGTCCAAGGGCAAGCTCACGGCACGGGAGCGAATTGCTTACCTGATTGACAAAGGCTCGGAAACCGTAGAAATCGGTGCCTTTGCCGGCGAAGGCATGTACCTGTCGGAAGGCGGTTGCCCGAGCGGCGGCGTGGTGGTGGTAATTGGCCATGTACAGGGCCGCCAGTGCATTATTGTGGCTAACGACGCCACCGTGAAGGCCGGCGCGTGGTTCCCTATTACTGCCAAGAAGAACCTGCGGGCCCAGGAAATCAGCATTGAAAACAAGCTGCCCATTATCTACCTCGTCGACTCAGCGGGCGTGTACTTGCCCATGCAGGACGAGATTTTCCCCGACAAGGAGCATTTCGGCCGCATTTTCCGCAACAACGCCGTGATGAGCAGCATGGGCATTGTGCAGCTGGCTGCCATTATGGGCCCCTGCGTGGCCGGCGGTGCCTACTTGCCCATTATGTCCGATGAGGCCATGATTGTGGACGGCACCGGCTCGGTGTTCCTCGCCGGCTCGTACCTGGTGAAGTCGGCCATTGGCGAAACCATCGACAACGAGACGCTGGGTGGCGCTACCACGCACTCCGAAATTTCGGGCGTGACGGACTACAAGTTCCAGACCGACGAGGAGTGCCTCGACCACATCCGGAACATCTTCGACAAGATGGGCGCTAACCCCACGGCCGGCTTTTCGCGCAAAGCCCCGCTGGCGCCCGCCAAGGACGAGAAGGAAATCTACGGCCTGCTGCCTTCCGACCGCGTGAAGCCCTACGACATGATGGACATTATCCACCGCCTGGTCGATAATTCCGAGTTCGAGCCCTACAAGGACCTCTACGGCCAAACGCTCATTTGCGGCCTCGCCCGCATCGACGGCTGGGCCGTGGGCATTGTGGCCAACCAGCGCAAAATTGTGAAGAGCAAGAAGGGCGCCATGCAAATGGGCGGCGTTATCTACTCCGACTCGGCCGACAAAGCCGCGCGCTTCATCATGAACTGCAACCAGAAGAAGATTCCGCTGGTGTTCCTGCACGACGTGTCCGGCTTCATGGTTGGCTCGCAGAGCGAGCACGGCGGCATTATCAAGGACGGCGCGAAGATGGTTAATGCCATGGCCAATTCCGTGGTGCCGAAGTTCTCGGTCATTATCGGCAACAGCTACGGCGCGGGCAACTACGCCATGTGCGGCAAAGCCTACGACCCGCGCCTGATTGTGGCTTGGCCCACCGCCCAATTGGCCGTAATGAGCGGGGCCGCCGCCGCCAACACGCTGCTCCAGATTCAGGTCGCCTCCTTAAAAGCCAAAGGCGAGGTAATTACCCCCGAAGCCGAAAAGGAACTGCTCGACCGCATCAAGGCCCGCTACGACGAGCAACTCTCGCCCTACTACGCCGCTGCCCGCCTTTGGGTAGATGCCGTAATTGACCCGTTGGAAACCCGCCGCGTCATTTCCCAAGGCATTGAAATGGCCAACCACGCGCCCATTGAAAAGGCCTACAACGTGGGAGTTATTCAAGTGTGAGGTCGATGGCAGATTTAGACAGAATTCAAGCGGCTGTTAAAACCGGCCAAGAGAAGTTGGTGTACCGCGGTACGACGCTGGAGTACTCGCTGCTTGACTTCTGGCGCTGGAGCGTTTCCGATATGTTGAGCAACGCTACTAGAGGGCGTTTTGCTGAGTTCATTGTGGCAGCGGCGGCGGATATTGATATGGGACGAATAAGGGACGAATGGAGTGCGTTCGATCTTGAAACACCCGACGGAATCAAAGTAGAAGTGAAATCGGCGGCTTATATCCAATCTTGGTTTCAGCGGGCACTTTCCAAAATCTCATTCAGCACCAAAGCTGCTCTTTACTGGGATAGCGCCACGAACATTCAATCTAAAACGGCTGGCCGTTCTGCCGATGTGTACGTTTTCTGTTTGTTGCATCACGAGAATAAACAGACGTGCGACCCATTGAACTTGGACCAATGGGAATTCTATGTGTTGGCAACGCACGAACTAAATAATTATACCAGAAGCCAGCACTCTATTACTTTGAAATCATTGCAAGGCCTAACGAAAGCTGTTGGATACGATAAACTTGGTCAGGAAATAATTGCTAAAAACGCGTTGAACCCGAATGCGTAGGTTCTTATGAAGCACCTCTACCTTCTCGCTGGCTGCAACGGCGCGGGCAAAACCACTGCCGCCTACGCCCTGCTGCCGAACCTGCTCGACTGCCGCGAGTTCGTCAACGCCGACGAAATAGCGCGGGGCCTCTCGCCCTTCCAGCCGGAGGCGGTGAGCGTGCAGGCCGGGCGGCTGATGCTCACGCGGCTGCAGGAGTTGCTGGCGGCGGGAGAGAATTTTGCGTTGGAAACGACGCTGGCTACGCGCATATACTTGCCCTTTATCCGGCAGGCCCAGGCGCAGGGCTATTACGTAAGCCTGTTTTTCTTCTGGCTCGATTCGCCCGACGCGGCCGTGCAACGCGTGAAAATTCGGGTGCGGGAAGGTGGGCACAACATTCCCGAGCCCACCATTCGGCGGCGCTACGAGGGCGGGTTGCGGCAGTTCTTTCGACAGTATCGGAAAGTCGTAGACCATTGGGCGCTGCTCGATAACTCTTCTGGCAAACCGAGCAAAATAGCCGCGGGCAACCTAACTCAGGAAGAAGTGGTTGACGTAGTAACTTGGCAACGACTAACCGCGCAGTACCAATGACTAACGAGGAACAAGCCGCGCACATCAGCCGACAGCTGGAAAAAGGCCTCGTCGCCGCATACGAAGCTATGCTCGCCTTCAAGCGCTACAAAAAGACGCCCGTCATCATCTCCCGCAACGGGCAGGTGCTGGCCGTTTCGCCCGACGAGATGCCGCCGGCTAAACCCACAGCGGCCTAAGTTCAGGCTGCATACAGTCGCTCGGCTGCGCCGAGTGACGCCTACGCCTGAGCAGCTGCGCTGCGAATTTGGCCGCGCCGCGTGAACCAATTCCGTGCAGCTCCGCGCCCCCGTCTGAAAATACGAAAACGCCCCGGCCACCCAGCCGGGGCGTTTTGCTAACAGCTGGTGCCACCCACCCAAGGCGCGGCACTTTACTCGGCGCAAAATTCCCACGGGCATGTAACCTGTGCGTTGCCGCAGGGTTACTTCTCGGAGTAAATCCACCGGCTGCGGCGCTAAACCCTGGCAATGGCAGTAAGCGGTTAGCGCAGCCTGTTCGCCAATTCAACCCAGCCCCAACCAACACACAACGTGACACCGCGAATTGAGACCCTGCTGGAAAAGAAACTAATCGGCAAGCGCTTGGTCATGTCCCTGGCCGAGAACCGCACGCCCGAGCTTTGGCGCAGCTTCATGCCGCGCCGCGCCGAAATAGGCAACGCCTTAACGGTGGACTTGCTCTCGGTGCAGGTGTACGACAAGGTCTCGGCGCCGGCGCTGCTTAACCCGCGCACCGTCTTCGAGAAATGGGCTGCGGTGGAAGTCGCGGACTTCGAGTGGGTGCCCCCGGGAATGGACGCCTACACCCTGCCGGGCGGCCTTTACGCCGTGTTTCTGCACAAGGGAGCAGCTGCTACGGCGCCTGCAACGTTCCGGTTTATTTTTGAAACGTGGCTGCCCGCCGCGCCCTACGTATTAGACGACCGGCCCCATTTCGAGGTGCTTGGCGTGAAGTACAAGAACGACGACCCCACTTCGGAGGAAGAAATCTGGATACCCATCCGGCTAAAAGTCTGACGTCGCCTACTTTCGTCAACCTGCTCCGCTGGCCCGACTGAGGAAGTCATCGGGACTTTTCCTTACCAGCTTTGAAAGGCGAACCTTGCACCACAAAAGGGCTTATAAATCATGAAAACGTTGCTTACCGAGCGGTTTGCCCTATACGCCATGGTCTTAATTTTCTCGTTGGTGGTGGCGTTTCACGCGTTAGTGCTGCTGGGCATCGTGCCGTTCGAGATGGTGTGGGGCGGGCGGCTGAAAACGCGCGAGCAAATGCTGCAGTTTGAAACCGTATCTATTCTGCTGAACCTGCTAATGCTGGCCGTGGTAGCGGTACGCGCCGGTTGGCTGCGGGTGCGGGTTCACCCCACGGTGCTGCGGGTAGTGCTGTGGTTGATGACCGGGCTATTTGCGCTGAATACCGTGGGCAACGTGTTTTCGATTAACCCAACCGAACGCCTGGTTTTCACGCCGCTCACGCTGTTGCTGGCGTTGCTTTGCACCCGGTTGGCCGCGGGTAGTGCGAGGGCTACGGCATAGTGCGGCCGTGGATCAGGCCGCGAATGCGCACCTGACGCAAAAAGAAGCATCTGGAGCATTTCTCACATGAACAGGGGATAGTGGGGCCTGCCCAACCGGGGCGCGGCCAGGAAAGGTGCATGTACATGTGATACCGCCGCATAAGCAGCGCCGGGACCTTTGTGGCCTCCATTCCCGGCATTGGGCCGGGATTGTCTCCACTCCCCCTTTCTCTTATGCGTTTCCCATTTACACTGCGCCGCCTCGGGTTTCTGACCACGTTGGGCCTGATGAGTTCCTTGGCCCTGCCGGCCCTGGCCCAAACCACGGGCGTTGGCATTGGCACTACTACTTTTACCCCCGATGGCAGCGCCCTGCTGGAGCTGCGCTCCACCACCCAAGGCCTGCTGGCCCCACGTATGACGGCTGCTCAGCGCGCCGCCATTGCCAACCCGGCCCCGGGCCTGCTCGTGTACCAAACCGACGGCTTGCAGCTGGGTTTGTGGCAAAACCAGGGCAGCGCCGCCGCTCCCAGCTGGCAGCGCCTCGGCGCCGATGGCCTGGGCGACCACACGGCCACCCAGAACATAAACCTGGGCACCCACAAGCTAACCGGCAACGGCAGCACCCTAGGCATTGGGGTTGCCAGTAACGGTGGTTTGCAGATGGGCGACGTGGGCTCCGGTAACCTCTTTATCGGCCAGCAAGCGGGTAGGGTTAACACCGGTTCTTTCAACCAGTTTGTGGGCGTGGAAAGCGGCTATTCCAACACTTCCGGAAGCTACAACCACTTCAGCGGCTTGCGTGCCGGTGCCTCCAACACGAGCGGGTTCAACAACTACTTTTCGGGGTTTGGAGCCGGTTACTCCAACACCACGGGGGAGAAGAACTACTTCAGCGGCAACGAAAGCGGCTACAGCAACACCACCGGCTACAACAACTTTTTTGTTGGCCAGATCAGCGGCGCCGATAACACAATTGGGTACAACAACCACTTTAGCGGCTACCGGGCCGGACGGAACAACACAAGCGGTAATACCAACCATTTCAGCGGGTACGAAAGCGGATTTGCAAACACCTCGGGCAACCGAAACGTGTTTATCGGGCCGAATAGCGGTGGGCAAAACACCACCGGCACTAACAACCTAGCCTTGGGCTATCTGGCGGGGCCCACCACCGGTAACCTGACCAACGCGGGGGCTATCGGCTACCGGGCGCAGGTAAGCCAGAGCAACTCCCTGGTGCTGGGTGGCACCGGCGCCGATGCCGTGAAAGTGGGCATCGGCACCACGACCCCCACGCAGGCGCTGGAAGTGGCTGGCAACGTGAAGCTCAGCGGTACCGGCAACGGCCTGCATTTCCCCGACGGCACCATCCAGACCACTGCCGCTACGGGCAGCGGTGGTACGGCCAGCAACGGCCTGACCAAAACCGGGAACGACATTGCCCTGGGTGGCACCTTGGCGGGCGCAACGCAAGTAGCAACCAACGGCAACGCCTTCAGCTTTGTGAGCAGCATCAGCGGCGACGTGGTCGACCAATCCTCCCAGATAGCCACCACCAGCTCCCTGGACCTGCCGGCATGGCAGTCGTTTACGGCGGGAGCCGCGGGGCAGCTTAGCAAAATAGACGTTCGGTTGAAGGGCTCCACCTTTGGCCCGACCTCCGGGACCACCACCCTGTCGGTGTACAATGGCACGGGCACCAGTGGCACCTTGCTGACCTCCTTCAGCCAAAGTGTTACGCTGGTCACCGACAACGCGGGGGCGGTGGTAACCTTCACTCTGCCAACCCCGCTAACCCTGGCGGCAGGCACTGTGTACACCTTCCGCTTGGCCTCTACCATACCGGCCGCCGCGTCTCACGATTGCAGCGCCCTATATCCCGGTGGCAACGACTCCTTTTCGGGCGGCTGCGACCTGATCTTCCGCACGTACCTGCGCTCCAGTGCGGCGCCCATCATGGCCCTGAACCCGGCCGGCAACGTGGGCATGGGCACCAGCAGCCCCACGCAGAAGCTGGAAGTAGCGGGCAACGTACAGATCAGCGGCACGGGCAACGGCTTGCGCTTCCCCGATGGCACTACGCAAACTACCGCTGCTACGGGCGGCAGCACCACAGCCAGCAGCGGCCTCACCAAAACCGGCAACGACATTGCCCTGGGCGGCACCTTGGCGGAGAATACAGTGATTATTCAGGCCAACAAAACCTTTGCCTTCACCGGCGGCAACGTGGGCCTGGCCTCGGGTTCCATGGCTGAAATAACCAGCCCCGTTACGCTGGGTGGCGCCATGGCCGTGCCGTTCGTGGAAACCACCACCGGCAGCAGCTTTGCCCTGAACTCGCTGCATCAAACCGTGCGCCGCATAAACTCCTGCAACCTGATGACGCTGCCGGACCCCTCTACGTGCCGAGGCCGCCTATACACCATCATCAACTCGGCCTCGGGCGGCACCGTCAGCCTGAGCTTGTCGGTAACAGGTGGCACCAGCATTTACGACGACGTGTTGGGCAGCACCGTAAGCTCTCTGGCCAGCGCTAAGCGCCTCACGGTGCAAAGCAGCGGCACGACGTGGATTGTTACCAGCCGCGACTAACGGACTTTTCGCGTGCAGAACATGTCCCGCAACTTCCTGAAAAGCCTAGCAGTAGCGCCCGCGTTACTGCTAGGTCTGGGCACCTCTTTGACCGCCCAAACTCTCACGAACCACGGCGCCCGTCTAACGGTGCAGGCCGGTACCACCTTGTCGGTACCCGATTCCTTGCTAAACCGCGCCGGTAGTCAGCTAACGAACCATGGCACCCTGCAGCTGGGCCGTACGCTGAACAACGCCGGCACGCTCGCATCAACCGGCCTGATGCGCTTTGCAGGCAGCTCCCGGCAGCGCATGGTACCCGGCGGCGCCACGCTTGCGCAGCTCGAAGTGAACAACACCGGCTTAACTGGCCAAGGCATGTTGGTAATAACCGATGATTTGGCGGTGGCGCAGCAGCTGCGGCTGATTAACGGCATGGTGCATACGTCGTCCGGCAAAACCATCAGCCTGCCCGCAGGAGCCGCACTGCTTGGTGAGGCACCGGGCCGCTACGTGCAAGGAAACCTGCGCATCACCCGTGCCGCCGTAAATGGCCCCACCGATTTCGGCCATGGTGTGTGGCTGGATGGTACCGGCCACGCGCTGGGCGAAATCAGTGTAACCCGCACGGCGGGCCTGCGCACCGCAGACCTCAGCTACGGAAACCGGCTTGGCTCCACAACCAAGGGTATCGACCGAATCTGGACCATCACCGCGGCTCAGTCCCCGAATGCAGCCGTGCCGCTGCGCCTTTCGTGGCTCGCCGATGACGACAACGGCTTAACTAGCTTTTCGCAAGCACAGGTGTGGCGGCAGGCAAGCCCGGCGGCTTCCTGGGAAACCACGGGCCCACGAACCGATGCTTCTGCCCGCAGCATCAGCACCACGGTTGCGGCTTTTGGGCGGTTTACGGTCAGCAACGCGGCTAATCCTTTGCCCGTGGAGCTGATCAGTTTCACGGCCGAGCGCCGCGGTGCCGATGCATTGCTGCAATGGGCCACGGCCTCGGAAAAAAACAGCAGCTACTTCGCCGTGGAAAGCAGCCCCGATGGGCGCGTTTTCCGGCAGGTGGGGCAAGCAAGCAGCCGCGGTACTGCCACAACCCGCAGCGACTACCAGTTCACCGACCTCAACGTGACTCGTTACGCTGCTCAAACCGTGTATTACCGCTTGCGCCAGGTAGACCAAGATGGAACGGAGACCTATTCGCCGGTGCGAACGGTAGCCGTGCCCACCCAATCCGACCTTGTGGTACAGGCCTGGCCGAACCCGTTCGGCGACGAGGCGCTGAGCGTACTGGTGAATACTCCGCAAGCTGGTACCGCCACTGTAGAGCTGACCGATGCCGTGGGCCGTAGTCTGTTCAGCCAGCGGGCCGTTCTAATCAAAGGAACAAATACCCTCTCGTTGCCGCAGGCTGCGCAGTTGCCGGAGGGCGTTTACCTGGTTAGGGTACAACACAGCGGGCAGCAGCGGACACTTAAGCTGGTTCGCCGATGAGAAACCGCTCGTGGTAATTATTCCTTCCAGGGGTACGCTGTAAAACAGACAGTATTACCCAACCAATAAACGGCAATCGGTTCGGTCATCTTCGACCGAACCGATTGCCGTTGGTGTTTAGTACAATCCCTGTTTTTCGTCTCAGCAGAGGCCAGCGTAATTTTCGGGGCGGAAGAATGTTCCGTGGCCAGCAGCCAAAGCAGGCCCAAACGCCGTATTATCAAACAGCCAACCGGGCTTGTTTCAACCGGATTGTTCTGCCCGGGTAATCCGGCCCGCAAACGGTCCTTTTGCCGCCTTACCGGGTTTTATAAGTTACTTTTACAACATAAAAGCTGCGCCAGCACCTGCCGGGCTGCGTTTTTGGCGTCTTTCCCTGAATGACCAACAAAGAAATCAAAGCCCTCATTTCGCTGCTCGACGACCCCGAAATCCGGCCCCACATCGAGGGGCGAATTCAGGAGTTGGGCGAAAGCGTTATTCCGTTTCTGGAAGAAGCCTGGGAGGAAACCCTGGACCCGGCACAGCAGCGCCGGCTGGAAGACCTCATCCACGACCTGCAGTTTGGCGGGGTGCAGGAACGCTTGCGCGTGTGGCGCGAATCGGGCGGCGAAAACCTGCTGGAAGGCATGTGGCTCATTAACTCCTACCAGTATCCCGACGCCGACCTGCAGGCCCTGAACCGCGCCGTGGAACAGCTTCGCTACGAAGCCTGGATGCTGCTGATGCCCCAAATGGGCCCCGTGGACATTGTACGGGCCCTGAATCACGTGTTTTTCAAGGTGCACAAGTTCTCGGCCAACACCCAGAACTTCCACGCCCCGGCCAACTCCATGCTGCACCTGGTACTGGAAACGCGCCGCGGCAATCCGCTTACCCTCTGTGTTATTTACCTGTTGGTGGCTCAGCGACTGGGGCTGCCCGTTTCGGGTGTGAATCTGCCCAACCTGTTCATTCTCACGTTCCGGCCCGAGGACGCCGACGAGGATCCGTTCTACATCAATTGCTACAACCGCGGCCTTATTCTCACCCGCACCGACATTGAGCATTACGTAGCCCAGTTGAACCTGCCGGCCAACAACATCTTCTTCGAGCCCTGCTCAAACCTGGATATTGTGCGCCGGGCCCTGCGCAACCTGGCCGTAAGCTTCGAGAAAATGCAGGAACCGCAGAAGGCCGCCGAAGTAGGTGTGCTGCTTTCCATTTTAACCGACGGCCCCGTTGAGCCCGCCGCCAACGAAACCGCGGAAGGCGACGACACGCCAGAAGGAGAGGAGTAGCCGCCCAATAAACCCCAATCAAAAGCCCCCGGTGTTGCACGCAACACCGGGGGCTTTTGATTGGCAAAGCAGGTTGTTACTTCTTAATTAAGCAACCCGAGGCGCGCTTTTCGGTGAAGCCGGTTGCCTGGCCCGCCACTACAGCATCGAGGGTAGCTTTCAGGAAACGATCCTTCACGTAGCTTTCCATTTGGGGGTTGTCGTCGATTGCGCCGCGGTAGCGCATGGCAAAACCGCCGCTGGTGGACTGCAGCACCACCACTTCTGGGGTTTTGGTAACGCCAAGTAACGCGGCCGTTTTCAGCCCTTCGTCGGCGTATTGGGCCATGCTTTGGCCTTCGGTCTTCACCTTTATTTTATCGGCTCCGGTGGCCGTAGGCGCTTGTTCCAGGTTAATGGGCGCATTCACGAATAGAAACTCCACACCCTGCGCGCTGTACTGACTGGCCAAGGCCTGCAGGCGACTTTCGTAGAGCTTGGAAAAAGGGCAGCTACCGTTGGTAAACACCACCACCACTGCCTTCTTGCCCGCAAACGAGCTGAGCGTAACGGTGCTGTTGGTGCTGCTCTGCAGAGTGAAATCGGTTACCACGCCCGACTGGGCGCGGGCCGAGGTAACCACTACCGTAGCAGTAAGGAGCAGAACAGCGGCCAGCAGAGAAAGACGACGAAAAGACATAGGGCGAAAAAACAAAGGGCGGTCAGGAAGCGTGGCACCAGGTAAGCACGCAGTCGGGGGAGAGGCATTCGTACTGAATGCGGTGTTGGCTGCTGGCTTCGTCGGTGAGCAAGTGGCCCGTGAAGATGCCGCTTTCCTGCCGAACGTACGGATCGAGCAGAATGTGCTCTTTAAACAGCAAGCGGCGGCGGCTGTACAGCTTGTAGAGCGTTTCCTTAGCACTCCAGTTCAAGCTGTATTTTACGTCGTCGTCGCCGGCATCGGCGCGTTCGGTTTCGGTGAGAAATTTAGCTGCCAACTGGCGAGCCTTCGGGCGCACTAGTTCAACATCTATGCCAACGCGCCCAGCGGGGGTAAGCAGCGCCGCCACCCATGGGCCGGAGTGCGATAGGGAAAGGCCGAAAGAGGGCAGCTGCTCGATAAACGGTTGGTTGGTAACGGCGTGGTTGCGCACGTAGCCCGGTGCATCGGAAAGCTGCGGGAGCAGAGCGTGCACGAGGGCGCGAGCCGCCAGCCACTGACGCGGGCGCTCCGGGTCGCGGCCCGCGGGCAGGTGCTCTGCATAGCCGCTGGCCGCCGGTACCTGGGCCAGCAGCTCTTCTACCGATTCGGTGAGCTGCCACAAACCCAGCAGCGCGGGCGTGTGGGGGAGGGGCGAAAGGCGGTGCAGAGGCATAGGGAACAAATACGCGAGGGGCAATTGCCCGTTGCTGAACCCGAAGGTAAGGCCCGCGCGAAACGTTCGGGCACGTCTGGGTCGGTACCGCCCGCCCGCCGTACTTTCGCGCTGCCGACTGCCCGGCCCCGCTTTCCGCTTGCCATGACCCTGCTGCACCGTCCGCAAATTCAGAAGCTGGCTTCCCTCACCGGCCACCGCGACTGCGTGTACGCGCTGGCTGGCCACGCCAACGAAGACGCCCTGTTCTCGGCCGGCGCCGACGGCTTTGTGGTGAGTTGGAGCCTAAACGCGCCCGAGCAGGACGGGCAGCTGGTAGCCCGCGTCGAAAACTCCGTGTATGCCTTGCATTACGTGCCCGAGCGGCAGCTGCTGCTCATCGGTCACAACTACCAGGGCGTGCAGGCCATTGATTTGCACGAAAAGCAGCTCTGGCGCGCCACCGCCCTGCCGCCCGTAGCTATTTTCGATTTCGCCTATTCCGCCCCGCGCAACCGCTTGTACGTGGCCTTGGCCGATGGCACTCTGGCCGTGCTCCGCGCCAACGACTTCAGCCTCGAAAAGCTGCTGCGCGTTGCCCACAAAAGCCTGCGTAGCCTGGCCTTGCACGAAGAGCGCGGAGAGTTGGCCATCGGCTCCTCCGATGCCACCGTGCGTATCCTGGACGCCGATACGCTGGCCGTGCGCCACACCCTCACCGAGGCCACCAACTCCGTTTTCACCGTGGCCTACAGCCCCGACGGCGAGCGGCTTTTTGCCGCCGGCCGCGACGCTCACCTGCGTGCTTACGAAGTGGCACAGGGTTACACCGAAGGCCTGACTGTAGTGGCACATCTGTTTGCCATTAACCACCTCACCTTCAGCCCCGATGGGCAGATGTTTGCTACGTGCAGCATGGACAAGAGCATTAAGCTGTGGGAAACCAGCACCGGCCGCCTGCTGCGCGTGGCCGACCGCGCCCGCAGCGCCGGCCACGGCACTTCGGTAAACCGCTTGTTTTGGTCGGGGAGGCAGAATCGGTTAGTTTCGTGTAGCGACGACCGCAGCCTTGCCGTTTGGCAGGTTAGTTAGTACTGAGAAGTTGGTCTGGGGTAGGTAAAAGCCGTTTGACGGACCGAAGCGGTGCTTGCGTCAAACCGCCGGATTTTCACCGCTTACTCGTTGCTTTCCCCTCCGTACGCAATACCAATACCATGAAAATTACCCCACTCGACATTCGGCAGAAAACCTTCGAGCGCGCGTTTCGCGGCGTCGATAAAGACGAGGTAGATGCGTTTCTGCTTACCCTCTCGCAGCAGTGGGAGCGAATGAGCGACGAAAACCGCGAGCTGCGCCGCCAGCTGGAGCAGGCCCAGCACGACGTGCAGAAAATGCGCGAGGTGGAAACCTCGCTTTACCGCACCCTGAAAACGGCCGAAGACACCAGCACCAGCATTGTGGAGCAGGCTCAGAAATCGGCTGAGCTCAAGCAGCGCGAAGCCCAGCTACAAGCCGAACAGCTGCTCTCCGACGCCCGTCAGAAAGCCCGCCGGGTAGTGGACGAAGCTTACCAGCAGGCCGAGAAAGCCGTGGCCGATATGCAGAGCGAAGTGAACGTGCTGGGCCAGGAGCACCAGCGCCTCGAAAGCGTGCTCGATACCCTCATGCGCGACTTGCAGCAC
The DNA here is from genome assembly GCF_039541855.1 of Hymenobacter koreensis. Classification (NCBI taxonomy): domain Bacteria; kingdom Pseudomonadati; phylum Bacteroidota; class Cytophagia; order Cytophagales; family Hymenobacteraceae; genus Hymenobacter; species Hymenobacter koreensis. Next base: position 340,833 of record NZ_BAABHA010000002.1, on the reverse strand, counting down.
CTGGCAGCGGGCGTGCAGGAAAAGGTGGAAAAAGCCCAGCAGCGCCCACGCGGCTCGGTGGCCGCCATCCTTTCGCGGGCAGCTAGCGTAAAGGTTAACCGCGAGGAACCCGCCTCGCCCGCAACCGACACACCTATGTTCGTGCACACATCCTCCGCTTCGTCGGGCGCTTCTATTCCGGCCACTGCACCGGCCAACGGCGGCTCCGCCCGCGGCGCCGAGCCTACCAACCGTCCCATTGGCCCGCAGCCCGGCAAACAGCCCCAGCCCGGTGAGCCGGCCCACACGCCCGGCCCCGAAATCGATCCGCTACAGCCCGGCGAGCATCCCGGCGTTTCAGAACCCTCGCGCATTCACGTGCCCGAGCCCGCCCGCGTGCCCAGCCCCGACGCGCCCCAGGTAGAGCCCATGCGCCCCGACATTCAGCCGGTAACGCCTAACTCGCCCGAAATAGCTCCGCCCACGCCGCAAACGCACCCCGGCATGGCTGCCGTGCCCGCTACGGCTGAAGCCGAGAAGTCGTTTTTCGACGAGATATAAGCCGGACCACGGCTTATGTCGCGCTCGGCTGCACTTGGCCAGATCAGGTGAAATTCAGAAACGAAAAAGCCCGCGCCCAAACGCGGGCTTTTTCGTTTCCTTTGCGCGGAGCTTACCGGGCAGTTGGCCGCGGCAAGGCGGCTTTCCCGTGGTTCTGCTTGCAAGAGTTGCTGGTCATTCGTTCAGCCATTCACTCACACATTCAATCATCGTTTCAATGGGCCAGATTTCGCTCGAAGGACTGGAGTTTTTTGCGTTTCACGGCTACTACGACGAAGAGCAGAAAATTGGCAACAAGTACGGCGTCGACCTGAAAGTGCGCACCAACCTCTACCGCGCCGGCTCTACCGATAAGCTGCCCGAAACCGTGAACTACGAGGTGCTTTACAAGCTGGTGTTCGAGGAAATGCAGGCGCCCGCCCGCCTGCTGGAACACCTGGCCCACCGCATTATCGACCGCGTGATGCACGAGTTGCCACACGTACGCCGGGTAGAGGTCAGCGTATCCAAGTTTAACCCGCCGCTGGGCGGCATTTGCCACCGGGCCCGCGTTACCCTCAAGCGCAAGCGCCCGGCGCCGGCCTTGTAACCCCCAGCCCTGGATGCGCTGTTGCTCAGTGGCATCCTTACGAATTTAAGGCTAACGGTGCAGCCCTTTTCGGGGCCTGACTGTCTGTGGACTAGTATCACGAAATATTTCGTAGATTAAAGTTGACTTCTACGACATCTTTCGTATATGTTTGTGATACGAAAGCATTCGTAAATACGAACCTGAGTGATGGGAAAGAAAAACGTACCGCGCCCGACGGAATCGGAGCTGGAAATACTGCAGGTACTGTGGCAGCACGGTCCCAGCACAGTACGCTTGGTAAACGATGAGCTGAGCAAGCGCCGCGAGGTAGGCTACACCACCACGCTGAAACTGCTGCAACTGATGCACGAGAAAGGCATTGTGGACCGCGACGACTCCAGCCGTACCCACGTGTACCGGCCCGCCCTGCGTGAGCAGGAAACCCAAGGCGTACTCATCGACCGGCTGCTGGAAGCGGCTTTCGGTGGCTCGGCCCTGAAGCTGGTGCAGCAAGCCCTGGGCAACCGCAAAACCTCCCGCGAAGAGCTGGACCAAATCCGCGACCTGCTCGATCAGATGGACTCCGACCAACCCGACCAAACCCCTAATACCGACCCTAAATGAACTGGCTAGAGACCCTGCTGACGCCTGCGCTGGTGCGCGCCGTTGGTTACACGCTTCTGCACTCGCTGTGGCAGGGCGCCTTGGTGGCGCTGGCGCTGGCGGGACTCTTGTTGCTGCTGCGCCGTCACTCCGCCCAAGTGCGGTACACGGTTACGGCGGCTTCCCTGGGCCTTATTTTGCTGCTGGCCTGCGTTACGTTCACGCGGTACTACCTCACGGCGCCCCAAGCGGTAACCGAGGCAGCGCAGCAAGTGCAGGTGCCCAGCGCTGCTTACGAGGCCGCAGTAGCCGAAGCACCGGCGGCGCACCCGCTCAGCAAGCAGGTGGTGTTGGCTTACATCGAGCACAACCTACCACTTATTGTTACGCTGTGGCTGCTGGGGCTGCTCACCATGACGTTGCGCCTGCTCGGCGGCCTAGCCTACGTGCAGCGGCTGCGGCACTATGGCACCCGTCCGCTGGGGTTGGCCTGGCAGCACCGCTTGGCTAACCTCTCGGAACGGGCTGGGCTGAAGCGCCCGGTAGCGCTGCTGGAATCCAGCCTGGTGCGCGTGCCGGTGGTAATCGGGCACCTGAAACCCATGATTCTGCTGCCTTTGGGCGCGGTAGCAGGCCTCAGCCCTGCCCAAATGGAAGCCATTCTGGCGCATGAGTTGGCGCACGTTGCCCGCCGCGACTATCTGATCAACATCATTCAGTCGGTAGCCGAAATCCTGTTTTTCTATCACCCGGCCGTGTGGTTTCTGACGGCCACGCTGCGCTCGGAGCGCGAAAACTGCTGCGACGACGTGGCAGCTTCCCTATGCGGCGACCCGCTGGTGCTGGCCCGTGCCTTGGCCGCGCTGGCCGAACTGGGTCTTGAGCGTACCGCCGCCCCGCGCCTTACCATGGCCGCCGTAGGCCCGCGAGGCTCCTTGCTAGGCCGGGTACGCCGGCTGGTGCAGGGCCGCGGCGCACCCACTTTTTCCGAAGGCTTTATGGCCGCCTGCGTGGTAATGATGGGCATGGTGGTGCTGTGCCTTAGCGCGGTAGCGGCACTGGCGCATCCGCATTTGGCTGCTGCCGCCCCCCGGTTGCTGCGCCAGGCTCTACCGGCTTTGACTGTGCCGGCCGCGCCACCAGCGCCTTTGGCTCCGCTAGCTCCCCAGGCTCCGCAAGCGCCATCCAACGATGACGACGATGACCGAAAGCGCAAAGCCAAGCGTCAACGGGGCAAAGACACCCAGTTAATTGTGGTGGATCGAAATACCGCATCTTCACGCCGCGGTGCCCCCGGCTCGGTTATTATTGAAAAGGATAAGAAAGGCCGGCTCAAAGAGCTGTACGTGAATGGGCAGCGCATAGAAACCGATACTCCGGACCGGCGCGGCGGTAAAAAAGACGACGAGCGGGTGCAGATAGTGCAAATGCCTGCTTCGGACTACGTGCGTTACCACACATTGCCTGGCAGCTACACATACATAAATAATAGCAGCGCGGACAAGGAGCTGGACAAAGCCTTCAAAAGCAAAGTCCGGAAAGAGTTCGAGAAGGGATTCAAGTACAAGTACGAAACGGGCTCCGATGGCAACGTGCGGGTGTTTCGCCTGGACCCTGACGTCGACGAAGCGGCCCTGGTTGAGCATTCCTTGCGCGACGCTACCCGGAGCCTAGAAAGGGCGCTATCAGACCGCAACCTGTCCGATGGTGACCGGGAGCGGATGGAAGAGAAGCTGTCCGAACTGCGTGGCCGGCTGGAAATGCAGGATGAAGTTCGGCGCGACGCCGATGAGCGCCGCCGCGAGGCCGATGCGGTGCGTCGGGAAGCCGATGCCCGGCGACGTGAAGAAGCCGCCGTACGCCGGGAAGCTGAGGCGCGTCGCCGCGAAGAAGCGGCCCGGGTACGAGAGGAACGTGCCCGCGAACGGGCCGAACGCTCGCGCATCTTCGAAGAAAAATTTGTGGGCGAACTACGCCGAGACGGGCTGATTACCGATACCCGTAACTTTAACCTGGTGCTCACCAACAGCAGCTTGACCCTAAACGGCAAGCAGCAGCCCGAGACAGTACTGCGCAAATACCTGAAGATTTACCGCGAAGTGCACGGCAGCGACATGACCAGCACGGGCTCGATGAGCATTGCGCGGAATGGCACCGATGAGCACGTGATTACCCGCGACGCGGAGTCTTATTCGTACATGCCTGCGCCGCCCCGGCCGCCACGCGCTCCGAGCGCCCCTAGCGCACCTTCCGCACCACGTGCTCCTCGGGCGCCCCGCGCCCCACAGGCTCCCAAAACCACGTTCCTGAATTCGGTGGACATTCGTTCGGAACTGCTGCGCGACCAGCTCATTAACTCCGGCGACCGAACCCTGCAGTTTCGTTTGAATAACAAGGAAATGGTAGTGAACGGCAAAGCCCAGCCGGCAGAAGTGGCCGAGCGCTACCGCAAGCTGCTGGGCGGCGCCGAGGGCAGCCGCTCGGTGAACATGGACATTGTTATCGACAACGATTAGCTGGGAAATTCCTTGTTAGTGAGCAGCCACCGGCGGTTATAGTTGAGTGTAAACGCGTGTGGACAAGCCGGCCGGAAGTAAGATCCGGTCGGCTTTTGCTTTGGTGCCTTGATAGGACATTTCGGGCTCGGATGAACCTTCTGGGAATTAATTGTACCTGCAAGCAACGACTTGTGGCCCGATTGCATCTATCTGCGCGATAGAAACGGCAAGGCAGCCTGCCTTCCTCGACCAGACTTATTTTTGATATGCGCATTTGTACGCTGCTGTTAGCAGTTTTGGGGCTGTTTTCAAGCACGGTAGCCGCCCAAACCCCTGAGGCAAAGCCTGTAACGACGTTGGGGCCGAAAAAGCAGCTGGCGGCCGTGCGCGTTAGCGGCAGCATCAAGCTCGACGGCGTGCTCGACGAGGCAGCGTGGCAGCAGGCCGGCGTGGCCACCGACTTCATCCAGAACCGGCCGAACCCCGGCCCGCCCGAGCAGCACAAAACGGAAGTGCGCATCCTCTACGACGACGCGGCCCTCTACATCGGCGCTGTCATGCACGATGTCGCCCCTGATTCCATTCTGCGGGAGCTCAGCCAGCGCGACAACTTCGGCAACACCGATTTTTTCGGCGTTTTTCTGGATACCTACAACGACAAGCTCAACGGTTACGGCTTTTTTGTGACGGCAGCGGGCGTGCAGGCCGATGCACGTTACTCGCCGGCCAGCGGCGAGGACTTCGCCTGGAACGCCGTGTGGACGAGCCGTACCCTGCTGCAAGGCACCGACTGGGTAGCCGAAATGCGCATTCCGTACTCGGCCATTCGCTTCAGTACCCAACCGGAGCAGTCCTGGGGCCTGAACTTCATGCGCAACCGTCAGAGCACCCGACAAGGGTTTTTCTGGAACAACGTGAAGCCCGAGGTAGACGGTTTTGTGAACCAGTGGGGCCTGCTGACGGGCATCCGCGACATTAAAGCGCCGGTGCGCCTCTCGCTCACGCCCTACGTGTCGGGCTACGTTAACCATTTTCCTTACAACCAGGAAGGCGTGCGCAACTCCACCACCAGCTTTAACGGCGGCGCCGACGTGAAATACGGCATTAACGAGAGCTTCACGCTGGACGCCACGCTGGTACCGGATTTTGGGCAGGTCATTAGCGACAACCAGGTGCTGAACCTGACGCCCTTTGAGGTGCAGTTCAACGAGAACCGGCAGTTTTTCACCGAAGGCACCGAGCTGTTCAACAAAGGCAACCTGTTTTATTCCCGCCGCATCGGCTCGCAGCCCATGGGCTTGTACCAGGTGGAAGGGCAGCTGCAGAGCGGGGAGCGAATTGTGCGCAACCCGGCCGAAACGCGCCTGCTCAACGCCACCAAGGTATCGGGGCGCACCAGCAAGGGCCTGGGCATAGGCTTGTTTAACGCGGTATCCAAGGAGGCACACGCGGAGGTGGCCAACGAGGCCACGGGCGAATCGCGCCGCATTACCACCCAGCCCCTAACCAACTACAGCATTGCGGTGCTCGACCAGAGCCTGAAAAACAACTCGTTCGTGTCGCTCATCAACACCAACGTAACCCGCGGCGGCCGCACCTACGACGCCAACGTAACCGGCGGCTTGCTGCGCCTGGCTAACAAAAGCAACTCGTACGCGCTGGATGCCAGCCTGATTTACTCGCGCCGCCGCGGCAAGCAGTTCGGGCAGGAGCAGGACGTTAGCGACCCAGACGGCTTTAAATACCAGGTGGGCGTGGGCAAAATTGGCGGGCAGTTTCAGTGGCGTCTGAGCCACGGCATCGAGTCGGAGACGTACAACATCAGCGACCTGGGCATTCAGTTCGGCAATAACTTTATTTCGCAGGTGGCCGAGCTGAACTACTCTAAGTTCAAGCCCTTCTGGAAAGTGAACCGCTTCAGCAGCTACTTCGTGGTGGAGAACCGCTACCTGTTTCGGCCCACGCTCTACCAAAACCTGGGCTTTTACCACGGCGCCAACACCACCTTCACCAAGAATTTCCTGAGCCTGGGCTATAACCTGGACGTTAACCTGCATAACAACGACTACTTTGAGCCGCGGGTGTTTCCGCTGGGCCGGTACTACGTGCGGGTGCCCGCCAACGTGGGACTTAACGGCTGGCTGTCCAGCGACTACCGCAAGAAACTGGCCCTGGACTTCAACTGGGGCTACCGCGCGTTTGCCCGCGACGGCGACCGGCCGCGGCGGCTGGGCTACTCCTTGTCGCTGAGCCCGCGCTACCGCGTTAACAACCAGCTGAACTTCCGCTACAACCTGGGCTGGGATTTGCGCAGCCACCAGATTGGCTACGCCGGCGTGCTGAGCCCCGACGAGGTGCGCGGCTTTACCCACCTGGAAGACATGCGGGCCGCCGGCGACCCGCTGCTGGGCCGCCGCGACGTGGTGACGGTGAACAACACGGTGTCGGGCAACTACACCTTCAACAACCGCATGTCGTTCACCATTCGCACGCGCCACTACGTGAGCCACGTGAAGTACCAGGAGTTTATTCGCCTGCGGCCGGGCGCACAAGAGGAAACGGTGGATTACCAGGGCAACCGCAATACCACCTTCAACGCCTTCAACGTGGACGCCTTCTACGAATGGTGGTTTGCGCCCGGCTCGCAGGTGAGCATTGTGTGGAAAAACGCCGGCTCCACCTTCCTGCGGGCCGACCAGGCCACGCCGCTGTACTTCGACAACCTGGGCAGCACCATCAACACCCCGCACAACAATTCCGTCTCGGTGCGCATCCTCTACTTTCTGGACTACGTGGACCTGAAGCGCAAGCGGCCGGCCGGGAGCTAATGGCGGCGCATGCCGGGCTGGTGCCGACGCGGGCAGCCTGCCAACCGGCCCGTTACAACGCCAGTAGCTCCTCTGCCGCCCCAAAAGCCGATTTGCGGCCGTCCTGCACTTGTTGCTGAAGCTGCTCCAGGCGCTGCTGTACCTCCGGGCGGGCGTAAAACCGGGTTTCCAGCGCCTCCCGAATGGTTTGGTGCAGCCAGTGCAGGTTTTGCTCCTGCCGGCGGCTGGCAAAAAAGCCGTTGCCGCGCACCAGTTCCAGGTAACGCTGCACTTCTTCCCACACGCCGGGCACGCCTTCGCCGGTGAGGGCCGAGCAGGTGCGCACCACCGGGGCCCAGCCCGAGGCCGCATGCGGAAACAGGTGCAGGGCGCTCTGGTATTCGCGGCGGGCACGTTTGGCGGCCAACTCGTTACCCGTATCGGCTTTGGTAATCACCACGGCATCGGCCATTTCCATGATGCCTTTTTTGATGCCCTGCAGCTCGTCGCCGGCCCCGGCCAGCATCAGCAGCAGGAAAAAATCGACCATGCCGTGCACGGCGGTTTCGCTTTGGCCCACGCCCACGGTTTCCACGAATATCACGTTATAACCCGCCGCTTCGCACAGCAGCAGGGCTTCGCGGGTGGCACGGGCTACGCCGCCCAGGGAACGGCCGGCAGGGGAGGGCCGAATGTACGCGTGCGGATGTGCCGCCAACTGCGCCATGCGGGTTTTGTCGCCCAAAATGCTGCCGCCGCCGCGCTGGCTGCTGGGGTCGATGGCCAGTACGGCCAGGCGCAAGTCCTGCTCGGCAACCAAGTGCATACCCAGCGCCTCGATAAACGTGCTTTTGCCCACGCCGGGCACGCCGGTAATGCCCACCCGCACCGAGCGGCCGGTGCTGGGCAGCACGGCATCAATGACTTGCTGGGCCAGCTGCTGATCGGCGGGCAGGGTGCTTTCGACGAGCGTTATGGCGCGGCTGAGCACAAAGCGGTTACCGGCGCGCAGGCCGTCGAGGTATTGATCGAGGGTGAGGCGTTTGGGCAAGGTGAATGGGAGAAAAACAGACAAGACGCCGCAAACGCAAGGTTAACGGCCGGCTAACGTTGGTTGCGAGGCTTAAAAGTAGCTACTTGCTTGCCGTTGGCTATACCGGTACGTGCGTACGGGCCTCATCATTCACATTCGCTTTCAATGAAACACCTATTGCGGACCCTGTTGCTGCCGGCGCTGGCCTTAAGCGCAGGTGCGGCGCAGGCCCAAAACGAGCTGAGCAACTTTACGGCTACCGGCCGCGGCGGCGTGGCCACCACCTTCGTCAGCGACTACCAGTCCATCGGCATTAATCCAGCTAACCTGGCCCGCATCGGCGGTGCTAAGGTGGCCTTCAGTATCGGGGAGTTTGGGGCCGGCGCCGGCTCCCAGTCGCTCACGCGCACGCAGCTGAACAACCTGCTCTACAACACGGAGCAAAAGCTAACCCCGGCTGAGAAGCAAAGCCTTTCCGCTTCGTTTACCTCCGATAACGCCCTGAACGCCAACATTGACGCCACCACGTTTGGGCTGTCGGTGGCCGTGCCCAGCATCGGGACCATTGCCATCAGCAACCACCAGCGCGTGAGCACACACGTGGGCCTGAACAAAAACGCGGCGGAGCTGCTGTTCCTCGGCTTTAATGCGCCCATTATCACCAACAATTTCAACCCCGACGGCTCGCCGAAAAACCTAGCTACCATACCATTGGTGTCGGAAGCCTTGGCAGGTTCCGAGCTGCAGGTTTCGTGGCTGAACGAGTTCAACCTGGCCTACGGTACGCGCGTGCTCGATTTGCCGGCCCTGCAGATAATGGCCGGCGCGGGCTACCGCTACATTGAGGGTGTAGGCATGGTGGACGTGCGTATAGAGGACGGCAAAGTAGAAGCCTTTGGGGCCCTCTCGCCGCTGTTCGACATCGATTACGGGCAACTCGCCTCGAATCCCCGTTTCAACCTGCGCCAGCGCGAGTCGGGTTTGCAGCCCGTGGGCAAGGGGCACGGCTTCGACCTCGGCGTATCGGCGGAAGTAGGCAAAGCGGTGCGCCTCGGTTTGGCCATTACCGATATTGGCAACATGACCTGGGAAGGCAACCTGGTTACGGCCAGCGACCAGAAGCTGAAGCGCCTGCGTTCGGCAGGCGTGGGGAGCTATAACTTCATCAAGGAAGCCACCGAGCTGTTTGCCGCTGGCACCGATAGCCTGTTTCAGTACCAGCCCGGTGCCGAGCGCAAAGCCTCCTTGCCCACTAAAATCCGCGGCGGCGTGGGACTGCGCCTTAGCGAGTATTTCGAAACCGGCCTCGACGTAACAGTGCCGCTCAATAACGTGGCCGGCAACATTGTGGCGCCGTTCGTGGGCGTGGGGCTCGATTATAAACCCGTGCACTGGATTCGGTTGAGCACCGGAGCCACGGCTGGGGCCGGCTACCGCTTCAGTGTGCCGCTCGGCGTTACGCTCACCACCAAAGTTTACGAAGCCGGCATCAGCACCCGCGACCTGCCGGGCCTGCTGACTTCGGAAAACCCGTACGTGTCGGTGGCCATGGGCTTCTTGCGCTTTAAAATCGGACAAACGCAGTGAACCGCTATTGAAGACCGCTTTCTAAACCCGTTCCCGTTTCAATAAAAAAAGGCCCCGGCTGAACAGCCGGGGCCTTTTTTTATTGAAACGGGAACGGTTAGCGCGGGCCGACCTGTACGAAATTGGGCAGGCCCAGCTTGCTGCGGCGGCCGCCGAGCTTAATGCCGTCATCGGCGTATTTGCAGGCCGCGCCGGCGGCGTTGGGTTCCTGAATAACGCCCAGGAAAGGATTGTCTTCGCGGGCCACGTAAATGCGGCCGTCGGGGCCCAGCTGCAAGGAGCCAATTTTGCGGTTCGCCGAGTTGCCGATGGCCGTTTTCTCGCCGGTTTTCAGGTTTACCTGCCACACCTGGGCATTGCCACCGCCGTTGCCGTTGCTGGTCACGTACAGCTTCGAGGCGTCGGGCGAAAACTCCACGCCGTAGGCTTCCTCAAATCCTTTGTACGCTTTGGGGTTAGCTACTTTGCCGGTAGCGTTGTCGAAATCGAACACTTCCACGCGGTTGGCCTCGCGCCAGATGGCCACGGCCAGCTTGCGGCCGTCGGGCGAAAATTTCATGCACCCGATGGCGTTACGGCCAGGGCCGGCATGCATGCTGCCCACGTTGCTCAGGTTGGGTTTGGTCACGATGCCGTCGGCCGTTACGAGGTAGCTCACGAAGGCGCCCGAGTTCCAGCGGTGGCCTACCACCCACACGTCTTTGCCGTTGCGGTGGCGCACGGCGGCCAGTTTTTCGGCCACCGGCGAAATCAGCAGCGCGTTGGTGCGTTTGATGTCGCCCAGGCCACCTTCCGCCGTCATGTCGAGCACGGAGTAACGCATGCCGCCCGAGGTGCCTTCGGCCGCCGTAGTAAAAATGTAGAACACGTTGCCGCTGCCGGGGTCGGGCACGATGAGGGCACTCTGGGCGCTGGATTTGCTGCCCATCAGGCCCTTGCCGTTGGGCATAAGCTGGTGCTGGCGGTTCCACACGTTCACGCCGTTTGTGTAAAACAGCAGCTGCCCGCGCGACGTGGTGGCCACGGCGCAGCCTTCGTAAGTGCTCAACTTGCCGTCGAGCAAGGGCTCGGGGGCACCTTTGCGAAAGTCGAGGCCGGCCTCACCGCCGAAATACCAGATGGACTGTTGCTGCTGAGCCGACGCTTGGAATCCAAGCAGCCAAATGCCGAGGAGAAGTAAAAAACGGTTGTGCATGTGCAGTGAAAAAGGCCTGCTGGGTTATCGACAGCAGCGCGCATGAGTTCGTTTAACGTAAATCCGTGCCAAAAATTGACCGGGGGAAGCAAATATGCCGCCCTGAAGGTCGCAAAGAAAGGTACTGAGCGGTACCAGGAACGTTAAATAGCCCACTCGCCGGCCAGCAGGCGCGGCAACAGCTGCTGCACAATGCGGTAGCTCAGGCCCCAGAGATGATGCCCGCCGGCCACGCGGTAAAACGATATTTCCGCCGCCCGGGGCCAGCCTTCCAGCTGCCACATTTCGGTGGCGTGTGTGCCCGGCGCCAGCAGTTCCGGCACCGATACTTCCAGCACTTCGTCTATTTCGCTGGTTTGCCAGCGCCACTGTGCCGGCCGTTCGATGCGGCCCAAAAACGGCGCCACCCGAAAACCGGTGGTGAGGGTGCTGATGACGGGTAGCTTGGCCAGCACCGTTACTTGCTCGGGCGTTAAGCCTACTTCTTCCTCAGCTTCGCGCAGGGCGGTGTGCAGGGGCGAAGCATCGGTGGGGTCGGTTTTACCGCCGGGAAATGCCAGCTGGCCGCCGTGCACGCCAAAATTACCGCGGCGTACCAGCACCAAGCGCAACTCGCCGGCCGCGTCGCGAAACACGGGCACCAGCACGGCCGCGTCGCGCAGGGGGGTGGCGGCTGCGTTAGGTGCGGAACCGGCTACCCCCATTGCTGCAGCTCGATGACGTTACACTCGGGGTCGGCCACATAGGCCCAAGTTACGGTCCGGCCCAGCGCGGTCGTGTGCGAGGCAACTTCACCCAGGGCCGAGCCGCCTTCGGCTACCACCACGGCGCGGGCGGCGGCTACGTCGTCTACCTCGAACGCAATGTGGCCAAAACCGGGGCGGTTGGGCGCGGTGCGGGCGCGGTTGCTGAGTGGGTCGTAGCCGAAAATTTCCAGCGTGGGGCCTTCGGGACCGTGGCCGGGCAGGCGCATGTGAATGCCCCGCTGCCGGGCGTTGCCCTCACTGGTCAGGGCCTGGTCGTGGTAGTCGCGCTGGGGCAGCACCGGTTCGCAGCCGAATACGCGTTCGTAAAAGGCGGCCAGGGCTTCCCAATCTTCGGCGGTTAAGTTGGTATGAGCGTAGCGGGCGTGGAGCAGCGGCATGAGCAAAAAAGGTGCGTAGTTACCAGATAATGCAGCATAGCACGCGGTAAAGACGAGCTGTACTACACAAGGAGCGGCGGCACAATCTAACCATACGTGCTATAATAACGGAAGGCAAGGGCCAAGCTATTGCCGCTAGTTCAGTACGTACGTGCCTTGGGCGTTGATGCTGACGGTGGGCAAAGTGTGGTGCTGGGCAAACTGGCGGTAGCCGGGCGCCAGGCTTTGCCAGAAACCATGATGGACGCTGGTACGCCGGCCAAGAAGCTGATCTTCGGTTAACTCGAAGGGAAAAATATGCACCCACAGCTCCTCTTGGCCCGCTTGGCGGGCTTCCGTGGCCAATACGTAAACCTCTTTAATGCCGGCGTCGGTAATGGGCAGGCAGCCGATGGTAACGTTAGAGCCGTGAATGAAAATGTCGCCGCCGGGGCGGGCGCTGCCCAACTGGCGGTCGGCAGCGTTCGGATAATCAAGACCGAGCGAGAGGTAGTACAGGCTTTGGGGATTAAACCGGTCGATGCGGTAAAAGCCCTCCGGCACTTGCCCGTCACCCTCGCGGCGCTTTGGCCCGAGCGTGCCCGAGGTGCCGGCCAGCGGGTAGGTCTTGAAAAGCGTAAAGGCGGGTGCGTCGCGGTTGCGTGCCCACACTTCTAACCGCTTTCCAATTTTAAACACCCGGAAAAACACTTCCATTTTTGCCGGCTCTATGCCGCGCTCCTGCAACTGACGCCGTAGGTTGGGCCACGCTTCGCCATACGCCACTTGCACCCGCGGGTGCGCCATTTGAGCATCGCGAAAACTTGGCGCTTCCGGACCTGCACTTGTTAACAACAGCCCCGTGAGAGCCGCCAACCAATACCGCATAGCAAACGGTGGAGAAGCCTGCTGATGGCCCACCGAGGGCCTTAAAGACTTCTTCCTCTCCTGTCACAAAGTAACGGCCGAGCTTGGCGTTATTATATGCCGGCTATATATAATTTCATGGAAAAGGAATCGGGTGCCACCGGCTGCTCAGTTCACATGATTTCTGTTGCTACGAGCCAGACGGGATGGTTAAGCAGCAGCACGGGCATCGGTGGGTTTTTCCCGTCGATGCACGCCCTGTTCTATGCTTGACTGCCAAGCCGGCAGCCAGAGGCTATTTTGCGGTGTTGCTGTTCCAAATGTCGCGCTGTAGCTTCCAGTGGCCGTTTTCGCGCTTCCATACGCCAATGTATTTGCCGTGGTCGGGGCTGTTGTTGTCGCCGGTGAGGCGGTACGTGCCCAGCTCCACGGCCGAGTCGGGCCCGAGTTGGTCTACTTCCACGGTGTGCAGCTCGGCCCGGCGGAAACCCTGGTCCATTACGCTTTGCCAATACGCCGCAATGGCCGAATGGCCTTGCACCGTGTCGCTGCCGGCGGGCAGCAGCATACCGTCGGCGGTGTACAGAGTAGCCAGGGCGGCCGCGTCGCCGCGCTCTAAGCTGGTTTCCAGCTGCTGATTGATGCGGCGAATGTCGTCTACAATGGTGTCGGAGAGGGTTTCCATGAAGGGCGAGGAAAGAAGTGGACGTGGAGAACGAACTGCGTACCTCAAGGTATCAGATTTAACCGCTTTGGCAACGGGCCTTTTCACGCGGCCGTAGTTTCCAGTGCCGGATACAGCTCCTGCGTCTATCTTCAACAAAGCTTTTATCAGGTTCTGCGCTATGGCAACCGCTCTCAATTCCGCTTACGTGCCCGATGTGCTCGGCCCCGATTTCGAGCAGTGCAACATAACGCAGCCCGACGATTATGAAGGCGGAGTGCGCTGCACGATCGTGCGCCGCCGCCATCCGCAAGCCGCAATCAGCCGGGCGGTGCTGTACCTGCACGGCTTCACCGACTACTTTTTTCAGCGCGAGCTGGCCGAACAGTGGCTGCAGCACGGCTATCATTTCTACGCCCTCGACCTGCGCAAGTACGGCCGCTCGCTGCTGCCCCACCAGCGCCCCAACAACGTGCGCGACCTGCGTGAATACTTCCCCGACCTCGACGCGGCCCTGGACGTTTTGCAAGCCGAAGGCTGCAAGACGGTGGTGCTGAACGCGCACTCTACCGGTGGACTCATTGGCGCGTTGTATGCCCACACCGGCGCACGCCGCACGGCCCTGGCGGCTTTGGTACTCAACAGTCCGTTTTTTGAGATGAACCAGCCCTGGCTGCTGCGCCGGGTGGGTATTCCGCTGGTGGCGCGCGTGGGCGCGGTGTTGCCCAATCTGCCGCTGCCGGCCAATTTGCCGCGCAGCTACGGGCAAAGCCTGCACAACTCCCAGCGCGGCGAGTGGGACTACCACTTGCCCTGGAAGCCGTTGGAAGTGTTTCCGGTGAATGCCGGTTGGCTGCGCGCCATCCGAGCCGGGCATCGGCAGCTGGCGGCGGGTTTGCGCATTGCGCAACCCGTGCTGGTGCTGCATTCGGCCCGCACAGTCCGCCGCTACCACCCGTTCAGCGACGAGTATTTCGAGGCCGATGGCGTGCTGAACGTAAAACACATTCAGCAGCTGGCGCCGCGCCTGGGGCCGCACGTAACCCTGTGTGCCATTGAGGGCGGCATGCACGATTTGGTGCTGTCGCGGCCAGCAGTGCGGGCCGAAGTGTACCGGCAATTATTCGCTTGGCTGGCTGAGATGCTGCCGGTTGAGGAACGTTAGAAAAGACATTCCAGATAATTCCTGTGCCGTAATGAGTGTTACAGCCCTCCGGTATCCGCTCCTCGGTTGGTACAAACGCGTAAGCGGTACCGACTTGGGTGAAAGGCCAATGGCGCGGCGCGTTGGCGGTACACGAAACAATTCGATAGGTTTTGGGCTATAGCCTGTTCTTAAGCGTACTTTCTCCCACTTCACGTCTGTATAAATTCATGTCTTTCTCCTCCAGCCGCCCCGAAGATTTGCTGTTTGATGCCGCTCGCCAAGGCGATGTTGCTTACCTGCAGCAATTACTCAATGACGGGGCCGATGTGAACACCCAAAACGGCAAGGGCTTCACGCCGCTAATATTGACTGCTTACGATGGGCATCTGGAAGCCGCTAAGCTGCTGCTGGAAGCCGGCGCCGACCCCAACGTGCAGGACGTGAGCGGCAACACGGCCCTGATGGGTGTGAGTTTTAAGGGCTATCCTGAAATTGCCACACTACTCATTCAGCACGGGGCCGGCCTCGATTTGCAAAACGGCAACGGCGGCACGGCACTCATGTTTTCTGTGCTCTTCGGACGCCACAACATACTGCCGGTGCTGCTTCAGGCCGGCGCCGATGCCTCCATCCGCGACATGCGCGGGCTATCGGCCCGCGACCTGGCCCTGCAGCAAGGCAACGAGCCCGCCTTGCAGCTGCTGCCGGCTGAGTAAGGTTTGGCTCCACTTGTTTAGTATAATCCGGTGGCTTAAACCTCAGTGCTATCAAGTCAACGAAAGGCTTGCCCTTGCTTTGAGAGAATACTCAAAAAACGCCGACCCGTGCCACCACGGGTCGGCGTTTTAATTTTGGCAGGACAAGCCCCTTTCGGCTCTACGCCGGTAGCGGCTGCCACGGCTGGTCGGCTACGGCCGACGTATTCGTGGAGAGGTAGGAGTTGTAGGCTTCCTCGGCGCCTCTTTCGTTTAGCAATGGGCCACCTTCGGTGGGCAATACCAGCAGCGACGTGCCGGGTGCAAGTTGCAGAATAGCATGCAGCCGCTGCCGCAGCGTTTGCGGCGAGCCGCTGAATGCTTCCTGTATTTTTACCACCGTCAGGTGCTGGCCCTCGTGGTTGATGTGGGCGTACACGGCGGTGGGAATGGTGGTGTTAGGCTCCATAAAAGCTGATGGTAAAGTGCAGTAGTTACGTACGCACCCGTTGCAAAGGCGGCCTAGAGAATAGAGTTTTTGCTGACGTTTTAGGCGTTCCAGGGCCTGGGTATTCGGTATGGTATGAACCTGCTAAACCAAGGGAGAAATGGAGCAAGTAGGCTTTGCCAGGGGGCGTTAACAGCCGTAAAAGGGTTAACAGAACGGATTCAACTCATGGACATTTCGTACGTAACAAACACTTGGTATTCCGCCGCCTTCGCTCCGTAGCATCAGCCTAAACGCACCCAGCCATGAACAGTTCTTTGTCGCGGTATGCACCGTATGTGTACGCCCTCTTTCGCATTGTGGTCGGCTTGCTGTTTGCCATGCACGGCAGCCAGAAACTGTTGGGCTTTCCCGGCGACAAACCGCCGGTAGAGCTGGCCTCGCAAATGGGGGTGGCGGGCATTGTTGAGCTGGTAGGCGGGCTGTTGGTAGCTGTGGGGCTGTTCACGCGCGTAGCCGCTTTTCTGGCCAGCGGGCAAATGGCCGTGGCCTTTTTCATGGCGCACGCACCGCAGCACCCGCTGCCACTGCTGAACGGTGGCGAGCCGGCGGTGCTGTTCTGCTTCGCCTTCCTGTACATTTTCTTTCACGGTCCTGGGCCTTGGGCCGTGGATAACCTGCTGCACCGTAGCACGGGACCGGTAGCAGCAAGGGCCACGTAAATAACATTGGCTCGATACAGTGGCGGGGCGTGCGAGCTTTGTGTGGTTTCATCCGTTACTGCAGCCTTCCAGATGAGGGTTTTAGCCTCACGGTTGAGTGGCAGCAAGGCCAGCTGGTTGACCAGTTTTCTAGCAGTACCCTATTCGTTTTTTCCCTTTGTTTATCAGGATGCGGAAACGGGTCAGGGTTTAAAGGTGAGCCTTGAAGAAAGCCAGCAAGTCGTTAAACACGACCATATCGGTGCCGTGGCCGATGTGTGAGTAGGTTTTAAAGGTCGCCTTAGCCTGCTCTTGGGTATATACCTGCTGGCAGAATGCCCAGCGGTCCGGCTGCATCTTCTCGCCCAGATACCGGTAAATCAGCTGGCGCTCTGCGTTGTCGTAGGCATCGTCGAAGGGCGCCGCGTCGTTGTCGTCGAGGGCGCCCATGTACAGGAACTGCGGCACGGCGCGGTAAGCGCGGGCGTTAAACCGGGTGCCGGTAAGCTGCTTGAAGTCGGCGGTGCCCAGCGGGTAGGGCAGGGCCGCGCCCTGCACTTTTGCTACCGGTAGCATCAGCAGGCCGTTCAGGCCGCCGCCGGCTACGGCCCGCACGCGCTCGGGGTGCAGCAGGGTGAAGCGGTTGGCGAAGGTACCCGAGGCGGAAAACCCGTTCAGTAACACCTGCGGTTGCAGCGCAATACCCAATGGCTGCAACTGCGTGCGGGCATCCTCGATCATGCGCAGCAGTTGGAGGTCCAGGCGCTTGAGGGTGCCACCGGCGTGCATTACATCTTTGTCGAGGGCGTGGGTGTAGGTATTGCCCTGCTCGGCCGGGCGGGGGAAGGCCGGTACCAGCAGCGGAACACCCAGGTTCTTGGCCAAATGGCGGCCCAGGGCGCCGCCTGGCCCGGCAGCCATGATTCGGGCCGCGCGCTCGTGTACGGCCAGGGTGTCGTTGAGCTTGCCGGTATTATTGGTCTCTACCAACAAGTAAAGCGGCTGTTGCCGAGGCGCTTTCTTGGGCACCATCAGAAAGTACGCGTAGTGAAACCCCTTGGCCGGGTTGGCTTCTACGCGCAGTACGGTATCGGTGGGGGCGGGCACGGCTGCCAGGGTTGGCAGCTGCAGGAAGAAAAGCCCAGCCAGCAGGCTTACGATGAAGATTCTCATGGCTCTAGGTTGCCGAATGTGGTAGGGCAAACCTAGCGGATCGTGGGGGTTTATTGATGCTATGAAGCCTCACATAATGATGTTAGTGGCCTGATTTTGAGGTGGGAGCAAAGTTGTCTGCGTTGTTGAGCTACACTTCCTGACGCTGCCCGCTCGTGGGCCCAGCCGAGCTGTGCCTCCACCAAATTATGCTTCCGTTCAGTCCCTCAACCCTAAGTGCCACCAAGGCTTTCAAAGGACCAGTTGGGCGCTGACTTACCGAGGACGGTGTCGTTCCGATGAATGGCTAAACATAGCCAGCCGCTGACAAGGTGATTAGCCAATGCCGGCTACGTCAAGCCCCGTTAAATCTGCCACGGATAGCGGCATTTGCGTGCGAAGCAGCAGCGTGGCAACCCGCCCAGGCAATTCGGCCAGCATCAGCGGCTGTGCGGGGCGGGCCACCAAGTGGTATTGTGTATCCCGGTGCTTGTTCAGCCGCGTTTTATCGAAGGAAAACAAGCCGCGGCGGGCGTAACGCACGGCGCCCTCGGCGCTGCGGCCACTCTGAACCGCATTTGGTTCCACTTGTACCTGCGCGGCAGCCGTGGTTTCGGGAAGCGTCAGGAAATACTGGTGGAGTTGCAACAAGTCTTCCTCCGAAGCCGCCACCGATTCGGGCAGCACGCCGCCTCCGGAAGCGACGTGTACCACGTGGCCGTCGTTATCCACGGCAAACCAGTCGATATCGGAGTCTTGCTGTTCCAGGCCGTCGATGCGCATACTAACAGGGAAGTGGGTTATCAAGGGCCAAAACTACCGAAACAGCCCGGAAGCACGTGCCGCGGTATTTCCTCGCGGCGGTAGCTCACGTTACCAAAGGCAGAGGCAAACCGCAGCCGATTAACTTGACACCATGAGCAGCTCCGCCAGAAAGCATTTTGCCAATCTTGCTTCCGAAGTACACCACGTCCTGGCTTTGTGGGCGGCGGCCTGTGCCGAGCACACCTTGCATCTGTTCGAAGACCAATATCCGGAGGACCCGCGCCCTCGGCTGGCCCTGGTAGCCCTGCGCGCCTGGGTGCGCGGCGAGCAAACAATGACGCAGTGCCGCACCGCCGCGTTTGCCGCGCATGCTGCTGCCCGGGTCGCCACAAATCCTGCAGCGGTGGCGGCGGCCCGGGCCGCGGGCCAGGCAGCTGCTACGGCCCACACGTACGCTCATGCTCCGCATGCCGCCGCGTATGCTGCTAAAGCTGCCGCACAAGCGGTAGCGCCGGTGCAGGGCGCTGCCACCCGCGAAAATGAGCGAGCATGGCAGCGCCGGCAGTTGCCGGGGGATTTGCACGCCATTGGTTTTCCGCGAAAAACTAGCCCATCTGCCGAGGCACGGTAGCCGCTTCTTCTCTTCGGTCGCGCTGGCAGTTTCGGCCGCCGCCACGGTTCCGGGGCGTAAATGGTCTGATGGGGCGGGGGCCGATTAAACCACGTTCAGCCGGCTCATGAGGTCGGCTTTATAGGAACTGCCGATGAGCACCAGAGCTTTCCGGTTCGTGTCCACGGTCAGCGCGTCGCCCGCAATGGCAATGATGCTGTCGATGTTCACAATGTACTTGCGGTGTACGCGCACGAAGTCCCGCACCGGTAGGCGCTGGAGCAGCTCCTTCATGGTGGTGTACACCGTGTAGCGCCCCGAGCCGGCGTAAATATTAACGTAGTCGCCGAGGGCTTCGATGTAGGAAATATCGGCGGTGTTCAGGCGTACGAGCTTGTTGTTTTGCTTTACAAACAGTTCCTGCAGGCTGCTGGCTACGCCGCTTTCGGCATTGTCGTTAATGAGGCGCAGCAGGTCGTCCAGGTCTTGCTGGCCCCGCTCAAGCTCCACGCGTGCCTGGCGTAGCTCCAGGTTCAGCACGGCTTCCCGCGCCAGAGTACGCAGGGCGTCGCGCTGTTCATGCGTCAGGCGGTGGGGTTTGAAATCGAAGGCGCAAATAGAGCCGATCTTGTGGCCATCGGCGGTGATGATGGGGGCGCTGGCGTAAAAGCGCACGTTGGGCGTGTTGGCCACAAAGGGGTTGTCGCGGAAGCGGACGTCCAGCGTAACGTCTTCTATTTCGACCAGGTCTTCTTCCAGTAAAATGTGCTGGCAGAAGGTTATTTCCTGTGGAATGCTGCTGGGCAGGTTATAGCCCACCATGGCTTTGAAGAACTGCCGGTCCTGCTCCAGAAAAGTAACCAGCGACACCGGCGTTTCGCAGATGTAACCGGCAAGCTTGGCCAGGTTATCGAAAGCAGCTTCGGGTTCGGTGTCCAGGATCTGGTACGCCCGTAGCGCAGTCAGCCGGTCTTGGTCGCTGAGGGCGCGAATCAGCCGGGCGGCGTAGGATGGGGGCAGTTCCTGCAGCGGTTTTGTGGAGGTAGCAGACGCTCGGTCGGCAGACGTCATAATTCGGCGGTATGGGGAGAAACCGAGGCCACAGCAGGTGACACCTCAGCCTGCAACGGTCCGGTAGTATGCCGCTGCTGCCATAAAGCTACTCCCGAAGCCCCCGCATGTGCCAGCACGGCAGCAAAAAATACTGCGAGGGTACCATAACACGCATTGCTTATTTCACTTAGCCCGTGCTGTTGTATGGCTGAAAAGGCGGGGAAGGGGCAGCAAAACAGGCCTATTGCTTCCAGGCCAGTCGTAAATACAGTTTCTGTAAAACCCCCACCACTTGGCAACGGGCGCTTTCAGGATATCTGTACCACCCCCTGAACGTACATCATGGCCCATTGGTCGAGGCGGTGCAGGATGGGTGCCAGCGCGGCGCCTTTGGGGGTGAGTTGGTAAGTAACTTCGGGTGGAAAGTTGTTGTGCACAGTGCGCTCCACCAAACCCGCGTTTTCCAGCTGGCGCAGCTGCTCCAGCAGCACCTTTTTCGATACCCGGGGAATGGCGCGCCACAGCTCCGTAAAACGGATAGCGCCCGACGACAGATGAAAGAAGATAATTGGCTTCCATTTGCCCGAAATCAGGTCGAGGGCCACTTTGGTGGCGCACTGCTCAACATCACGATAGGTATGACGCATGCGTGGTGAACGAAAAGGTGACTGGGTAACCCGCCAGTAACCTTCTTGGGCCAGCAGGGTTGCAGGTATAACCTTTGACCTACCGGGCATGGGTACGCAACGTTAACTGCTCGGCCCAAGGTACCATACAACCCATTCCCTCATGCAAGTTCAACTCCTTCGTCACGCCACGCTGCTGGTGAAAATGGCCGGCAAAACCCTGCTCGTCGACCCCATGCTGGCCCCGCGCAGCGCCGACGAGCCCGTGCCCATGTCGGCTAACGTGGTGCGCATTCCGCTGGTCGACCTCCCGTTTCCGGCTGAGGAGCTACCGCAGCTGCTGGCCGGCGTAGATGCCGTGCTGCTTACCCACACCCACCGCGACCATTGGGACGCCGTAGCCCAGCAAATGCTGCCCAAGCACCTGCCCATTTTGTGCCAGCCCGCCGACATCGACACCCTGCGCGGCCAGGGCTTCACGCAGGTGCTGCCCGTGGAGCCGCAGCTCGATTGGGAAGGCATTCGCATCAGCCGTACCGGCGGCCAGCACGGCACCGGCGAAATCGGGCAGATGATGGGCACCGTTTCGGGCTTTGTGCTGGAAGCTGAGCAGCAGCGCCTCTACATTGCCGGCGACACCATTTGGTGCGACGAAGTAACCCAGGCCCTCGACCAGCACCGCCCCACGGCTATTGTGCTGAACGCCGGCGGTGCCCAGTTCCTGCAAGGCGACCCCATCGTGATGACGGCGGCCGAGGTAGCGAAAGTGGCCCGTTACGCCCCGCATGCCGCCGTGTACGCCGTGCACCTGGAAACCGTGAACCACAGCCAGGAAGACCGCGCCGCCACCAAAGCCTACTTAACCCAGCAGGGCCTAAGCAACCAGGTTCACGTGCCCGCCGACGGCGAATGGCTGCCGCTGCCCCAGTCTCACTAGCCCACCAAGTAGCGCCAAGTTTCGGGGAACGTTCTTCGCTTGAGGTAAAAGCCATATGCACCTGCCTACCACAGCTGAAAGGAGCCGGGCGTAACGCCCGGCTTTTTCTGTTTTCCGTGTTTCCAGCTAGGCTGCGTCTACCCCTTATGCTGCAAGTAACCCCCCCGTACTAGTCCGTGCTTCTCAGGGCACTGGGAAAGCAGACGCGCAATAAGACTGCGCTACACCAGAGCGTCCGGTTGGAAGTCAGTTACCACATCGTGGAGCAGAAAGAAGCTGAGTTCGTCTATGAATTGCTGCGTTCTGAAGTTTGGATACTTCTTCTGGCCACGAGCAATGAGCTGAAACGAGGAAATCAACTCAGCAAGCAGCAGGCGAAGCACTTGGTTCGGTGACGCTTGGCAAACCTCTTCGTAAGGCAGCTCTATGTCGTAGGTAAGAATATTCTCGCCTGTATAGGGCGAAATCAGGCCCTTGGAAGTACGCTTGCCGCGCAAAAATCTGGGCCGTTTGACAGGGTAAGAAGCCGCACGCCCAGGGGCTAAGCACAGCGCGCCTACGCACACCTGCTGCAAATCGGCCCCATACTCCTTGTCCGCCAAAAACGCATTGAGCGCCTCATTTACATAGCTGTCTATGCCGAAGAGCCTAAAGCTGGATTCTGTGTCGGTATAGGTTACGATGTTGCATTTCATGCTCACAAGGTGTAAAGGCAGGACGGAATGTGAAGCGGCAATAATGCTAGGCGCTTGCAGCGCTGGCCGCTTTTAATTCGACAACGGCTAGGGTAACGATGACCACGCACTCGGCGGCGAAATACAGCCAGCCCAAAGCCATTATCCGATGGTGCCAGTATACCATCAGCCCAATGGTAACACCGCAATACAGCAGGTTAAGGGATGCAATTATGCGCAGGCAAAGCCGCCAGTTGCGCGGGGCGGATAACGCACACGATACGGAATAAATAAAAAAGAGGAGCGCCACGAGGGACAGAAAGTACAGCGCCTTTTGGGGCATGCCGAAGACACTTTCGAACCGCACCAGCACCCCGCCCAGCAGTACCGCCGACAGCAGCGCCCCCAACCCATCCAACAGGAAAAGCTTTCGGGGCGGAATAGAAGTTAGTGGTGGTTGAAACGGCATGGCATCGGTGTAAGAGCTGGGTTACGAACAGAGCCAGGGGGCAAGCGCAAGGCACAACACACCGGCGCGGATTCATAAACCGGCTGGCTGCCTGGGTGGCACAGCAAACAGTGAACCGAGGCCTGCGGTGTGCGCTTCGGCCGGTTTAGTAGCCCAAGCCCTGCAGGAAAGCGTTGCGGCGCTCGGCAACCTGCTTGCCGAAGCGCGGGTCGAACCAGATGAAGTGCCCGGCGCCCGGCAAGGTCACCAGCTCGATGCGGTTGCCGGCCCCGGCCGCGGCCTGACGAAAGGCCTCGGCGGTGGCCACGGGCACGTTGCCGTCCTGGGTGCCGTGTAGCAGCAGCATGGGCGGCAAGCCCGGGCGCACCAGGTGTACCGGCGAGATGCTGCGAACCTGGGCTTTATCCTTAAGGTCTTTGCCGATCCAGGAGTTGCCGGTAGTAGTAAGGTCATACACACCGGCGTTGGCCACCACGGCATTGGGGTGCGGACTCCAGCGCAGGTCATCGGTGGGCTCGTCGTGGCCGGTAGCCAGGGCCGTGGCCACCGCCAGGTGCCCGCCGGCCGAGTTGCCCGTGGCCACGATGCGGGCCGTGTCGAGGCCCAGCTCCGTGGCGTGTTGGCGCAGCCAGCGCATGGCCGAGCGCGCGTCGCGCACGGCGGCAAACGGGAGGGTGTTGTGCCGGTCCACGGTGCGGTATTCCACGGCGCAGGCCACCCAGCCGCGCTTGGCAAAGTCTTCGCAGACTCCGAAAAACCAATCCGGCTTACCCTCCGACCAACTGCCGCCGTGGAAAAACACGATGGCGGGCCGCGCTTTTTCGGCGCCGCTCGGGGCCGCCCCAAACAGGTGCAGGTCCAGGCTTTGCGCCCCCACGGTTTTGTAGCTGCGCACCATATGGCCGCGCCGGCCGGCCAGCTCCTGCTCGTACAGCCGGTTGATCTTGCCCCGGTAAGCCGTGTCCTGGCAGCTGGCGTTAAAGCTTCCGACCATGTCGGCCACGTTTTTCACGCCGTGGTTATCGAGGTGGTTGTACAGGTATTCCTGCTGCCAGAACTCGCGGCACTGCCGGTTTTGGATCAGTTGCGGCAGCAGCTGCCAGGTAGCCTGCAGCCACTGGTTGTCCTGGCGGGCGTAGGCGGGCTTGCGCAGCTCCCGCTTCACCTGCAGCCGCAAATACGAGCGGAAGTACTCCTTGAAGTCGTTGTTGGTGAGTAGCTCCGGGCGGTCGAAGTCGGCCTGGTTGCGGCGCAGGCGGCGCGTTACGGCTGCGGGTAGGGTCGCTTTCTGGCCGGTGTAGGTGTGGTGAACATCGGGGTAATCAAGCAGCAGGCGGTCGAAGTAAAAGCGGTTTTCGGTGCGCTGCTCCTCCACAAAACGGGCCTCCAGCTGCGGGGCGTACCGGCCGAGCAAGCCATCGAATACCTGCCGGGCCGAATCCATCTTGGTCACGAACGCGGCCGGCGCCAGGGCATACAGGCCGCTGTACCGCGGGTAGAAGTAGGCGCCGAAAACCTTGCCGGTGCTCTTCTGCTCGGCCAGGTAGTGCTCTTTGGGGCCGGGCGCTTCCACCCCCGACTGGGCCTGTGCCCCGCTCACCACCAACCCCAAACCAAGCAGTATCGTACCTCTGTTCATAACCAATTGGCGTTGCTGAAGGGTAAAAGAATATCCGGTCGCTAATATACAAAGCCCCCCTAACCGCTGCTGGTCGCCGATCCTCCCTCACCGGAGGAACCACCCCGGGCCCAAAACAAAACCGGCCCGCCGGGAGGGCGGGCCGGTTAGGCTGCTTTGCACTGTGGCCTGCTTACACCGTGGCCGTGCCGCTCTTCTTGGCTGCCCGGGCCGCCGCATCCCCATCGGAGAGGCGGTAGAGGCTGCGCCGGGTGGCATCGGCCACAAATAGCACCTTGGCGGCGCTGCTCACCTGCTGGCCGAAACCGTAGGCCGCGTTTTGCAGCGCCAGGTAGCCGCCAGAGGCTTCCTTGTTCTCGCCTTTTTTCACCTCCTGGGTGGTATTGGTGCTGGTAAGCTGGCTGCTGAGGGCCTGCAGGGCCAGGCGCTTGGTAGCCGGGTAGCCCTTGGCCGCCAGCGCCGCCTCGTCGCGCTCCGCCGATTTCACCGCCACGTCCAGCAGCGCGCGCATCTGCTCGTGGCTGGTGCGGGCCTTCTCGTAGAGCTTCTTGCCATACTGCTCCAGCCGGCCGGGGTTCTTGGGGAAGGCCTGCCCCACGTAGTAGTACAGCTGCTGCACCTGCTGGCGGGCCTGCTCCATTACGTCGTTCACCTCGGCGGTTTCTTCTTTTAGCTCGCCCACGCGCACGGTGCCCGGCGTGGCCTGATCGGCGGCGTCCAGGGCGGCCAGCCAGGCGGTGGCAAAGGCCGCGTTCAGGTCGGGGTTAAAGGCGCCGAACGCGGCGGCATCGGTAACAAAATGCCCGTGCATGGTGCGCATGCGCTGGCGCATGTCGGCATCGGACTCGGAATACACGCGTACTTCTGACTTACTCATACTGCTTGATATAAAGGGTTTAAACTGTTCTAAGAATACTTGATTTCTCTAATACTTCCAACTATTCCGAACGCGGCTTCCGCCGTTCCGAATCGTCTTTACGAGCACGTAAACACCCTTCGGAACGGCGGAAGCCGCGTTCGGAAGGGCGTAAACAGGATTCGGAGGGGCGGAAAGACCGTTCGGAACGGCGTAAATGCCATTTGGAGCGGCGTAAAGGGCCTTCGGAGCGGCGGAAGAACCCGTAGGAGCTGGGGAAGCGTTGAAGCGGGTTGGGTCTTAACGAAACCAGCCCGCCGTTGGGCGGGCTGGTGGGAGGGGTTGTGCTGTTGCGAGGCGCAGCCTCGCCCAAAGGTTAGCACGAGCTACAAGCTCGCGCTAGTTGGGGCGATTGAAACCACTTCCTACACGACAAATTAGAACTGCAACGATTGCAGCAGTTGGTAGTCCGCTTCATGGCGAGGGCTGCCTACTTTAGCTTTATCCATAAGCAGATCATCGTAACGGTTGTCCTCTTCCAGCGCTTTGAGTCCATCCTGAATGGTATGGAAGTGCCCGAAAAAGAAGTCACAATACTGGACGACATCGGGAGCCATACGAAGTAATTGTTCCTTATTCCATTCCTGAGTAGGGAAGATCGGGAAAGAGGCTCTTTTAGCAGAACCTGCTTGGAAGACCCCTATGAACATGCAACGCCAGGCGTGAGGGAAATTTTTCTGTGATATGTCCTTACGGGGATGCGTGCCGACAGCAATACTATAGAAGTTGCCATCCTCTGAACGCACAAATTGCATTACGTCCACAAAAAATTCACGGTGACGATACATGATGTAACCAGGATTCTTGAATCCCATTTTAGTCATCTCCTGGCCGATAGTTGCCGCAATAATGGAGCGCATCTGCCTCCATTTGATTCTATCATCAAACCCGAATCTTAAAAAGCCAGAAATCGACATAGACGTAAAGAAAACAAACCATTTAGTTGATGCACCCACCCCTCGCTGCCCGGGCTGCTTAAGCGACTGAGGAAGCAGAAAGGGAGGAACTAAGCCGGCCCGCTGGGGTGGCGGGCCGGGCTGAATGTTGTTCGTGTTGTGAGGAGCATCCTCGTTAAAAGACTGACTCGAACTATAAGCTTGCGCGAGACAGAGGACTTAGGAAGCCGCAAAGAAATTGACCTGTTAAAATAGCGAGCCAAGCTGATTGGTCATTTTGCTGCGAGGCGCAGCCTCGCACGAAGGCAGATGCCAGCTATAAAATTCGCGCTATGAGCCCACAACCACAGGCAAGCGGGTGGCGGAAATGTTGGCTCCGGTGACCCCAGCGTCCGTAAATGCCGCGTGCAGCCGCTCGGAGATGCACAGGTAGCTGGGCGGCACGATAAAAAAATCGAGGCTACGGTCGAACGCGTTGCTCAGGACAATTTTTTCGGGGAAATCCAAATAGGTTTTAAGGTAATCTTTGTAGGCTTCTGCATCGGCGACGGCGTGGTATTGCTTGTTGCCGAACAAGTCGTTACCGGATTTAAAGATGGACTTCTGGTAGTCTATCATGTCGTAGCTTAAGCTGTCCATCACAGCCAGCTGGTAGCCCCCAAAATCCCCCGACGGTTCTTCCGCTGCTACGCCGAACGTGCGCACGATGGTGGTGTTGAAGCGGCGCAGGATATCGGCGACTCTAGGGCTCATCAGAAACTCACAACGGTATAAATAAGGCCCGAAAGAAACAAAGTCCGTGACCTTAGCCCTCTTTAGTTGCTTGACGCACCTTATCTGCAAAGTGTCTAGCTCTTTGCTTTCGATGATCTGTTTCAGGTCGTACTGCACCGCCCGGAAAGCGCGCAGAAAGGTCTGGTCGCAGAACTCGACTTGCATGATGCCGTTGCTGACTCCAATTACCTTCGGATCGGAAGCTCTAAGAAAAGTGACGTATTGCATTGCTGTATTACAAGCCTAAGTCTTTGTAGAGCTGGTTCATTCTTTAATACATGCTCACTCGACAACATTCCCCAGCTTCTGCAAAATCTCCTGTGCGGCCACGGCAATGACGGTACCCGGCCCGTAGATGCCGGTTACGCCGGCGTCGTAGAGGAACTGGTAGTCCTGGGCGGGGATAACGCCGCCGGCAATAACGAGGATGTCTTCGCGGCCGAGCTTGGCCAGCTCCTCGATGAGCTGGGGCACCAGGGTTTTGTGGCCGGCGGCCAACGACGAGACGCCCACCACGTGCACGTCGTTTTCGGCGGCCTGGCGGGCCACTTCCTCGGGCGTCTGGAACAGGGGGGCAATGTCCACGTCGAAGCCCACGTCGGCGAAGGAGGTGGCAATAACTTTGGCGCCGCGGTCGTGGCCGTCCTGGCCCATTTTGGCCACCATCATGCGGGGGCGGCGGCCTTCCTTCTGGCTGAACTCGTCGGCCAGCTGGCGGGCCTTGGAAAACTCCTGGTCGTAGTCCATTTCGGCAGAGTACACCCCCGACACGGTGCGGATGGTGGCCTGGTGGCGGCCGTACACTTTTTCGAGGGCGTCGGAAATTTCACCCAGCGTGGCGCGCAGGCGAGCTGCCTCCACGGCCAGGGCGAGGAGGTTGTCAACCCCGCCCCCGGCCCCTCCCCCGTAGGGAGGGGTGCCAGACGCGAGCTGCTGCTGTGTTTGCGGGTCGGTAGGCTCCCCCTCTCCACGGGAGAGGGGGCTGGGGGGTGAGGTTCTACGGGCCGCTTCCGTCAGGGCCTCTAGCGCTTTTTGCACGGCCTCGTTGTCGCGCTCGGCCTTGATTTTGTTGAGGCGCGCAATCTGCGAGTCGCGCACGGCGGCGTTGTCGATGTCCAGGATTTCAATTTTGGCTTCCCGGGCCTGCTGCTCGTCGGTGAGGCGGTAGCGGTTCACGCCCACAATCACCTCCTTGCCCGAGTCGATGCGGGCCTGCTTGCGGGCCGCGGCTTCTTCGATGCGCAGCTTGGGCAGCCCAGTTTCAATGGCCTTGGCCATGCCGCCTAGCTCCTCCACTTCCTGAATGAGCGCCCAAGCCTTGTCGGCCAGCTCGTGGGTGAGGGTTTCCACGTAGTAGGAGCCGCCCCAGGGGTCCACCACGCGGGTAATGTCGGTTTCGTGCTGCAGGTACAACTGGGTGTTGCGGGCAATGCGGGCCGAAAAGTCGGTGGGCAGGGCAATGGCCTCGTCGAGGGCGTTGGTGTGCAGACTCTGAGTGCCGCCAAGGGCGGCGGCCAGGGCCTCCACGCAGGTGCGCGTTACGTTATTGAACGGGTCCTGCTCGGTGAGCGAATAGCCTGAGGTTTGGCAGTGCGTGCGCAAAGCCAACGACTTCGGATTCTCGGCCCCGAACTGCTTGATGAGCTTGGCCCACAGCAGGCGGCCGGCGCGCATCTTGGCAATTTCCATGAAGTGGTTCATGCCAATGGCCCAGAAAAAGGACAGGCGCGGCGCAAACTGGTCGATGGTCATGCCCGCTTTCAGGCCGGCGCGCACATACTCCACGCCGTCGGCTAGGGTGTAGGCCAGCTCCAGGTCGGCGGTGGCGCCGGCCTCCTGCATGTGGTAGCCCGAGATGCTGATGGAGTTGAACTTGGGCATCTTCTGCGCCGTGTAAGCGAAGATGTCGGCAATGATGCGCATGCTCGGCTCGGGTGGGTAGATGTAGGTGTTACGCACCATGAACTCCTTCAGAATGTCGTTCTGAATGGTGCCCGCCAGCTTATCGGGCGTTACGCCTTGCTCCTCGGCCGCCACAATGTAGAAGGCCATAACCGGCAGCACGGCCCCGTTCATGGTCATGGAAACCGACATCTGGTCCAGCGGAATCTGGTCGAAGAGAATCTTCATGTCCTCCACCGAGTCGATGGCCACGCCGGCCTTGCCCACGTCGCCCACCACGCGCGGGTGGTCGGAGTCGTAGCCGCGGTGCGTGGCCAAATCAAACGCTACCGACAAGCCCTTCTGCCCGCCTGCCAGGTTGCGGCGGTAAAAGGCGTTTGAAGCCTCGGCCGTGGAGAAGCCCGCGTACTGCCGAATGGTCCAGGGGTTCTGTACGTACATGGTGCTGTACGGCCCGCGCAAATACGGCGCCTGCCCCGCGCCAAAGCCGAGGTGGTCCAAACGAGCCACGTCGTGGGCCGTGTAGTGGCCTTTTAGCTCAATGCCCTCGGGCGTGGAGTTGGTAGCGGGCTTGGCCGGCAGCGAAGCCAGCGGCGCCGCGTCGTAAGGAATATGGGCGAAGTCGGGTTTCATCGGGGAGAGTTGGCTGCTGCCGCAGAAAAGCGGTTTGCTTCGTAATCCTGAGCAATGCGAAGGACCTTGTCACGTGGTGAGGCTACTCGTTCTGGAGTAATAAGGTCCTTCGCGTTGCTCAGGATGACGTTCTGTTTTAGGGCTACTGTTTAGATTCTGTTACCGTCCTTGCAAGCGGGCCAGCACGTCGTCGGTGCTGTGGCCGTGCACGGTAAACTCGCGGAAGCCGAAGTGACGCACGGCGTCCTGCATGGTGGCCAGGTCGGCGGTCATGAGCAGGGGAGGCTCCAGGTTGGCGTCCTGCAGCTCGCCATCGGCCGATTCAGCTTCGCCGGTGCTGGCCACGAAGCTGGCAAATGCCCGCAGCTGGTCTTCGTTGGCCCACATCAGCGTGGCCGCGTCGGGGGTGGAGAATAGCAGCGACAGGGTGCCCTCGGGTGGTAAATCGGCGGACAGCGGGCGTTCGGCTTCAGGAATCAGCCGCAGGTAGAGGTCGTGAATCAGCCCAATGGTGTCGCGGCCCAGCAGTACCACGGCCGCTTTTTTCTTCTTCTGTTCGCGCCGAATGAAGTGCAGCGCTGTGGCCAGCCGCAGCACCTCGGTAGGGTAGGCGGCGCGGGTGGTATCGAAATGGCGGCTGCGCAACAGGGCCTTGGGGTCGTAGTCGAACTGCTCCTGCGCGTTCTGGAAGCGGTTGGTACCCACAATCACCTGCTGGCCGTTGGCAATGCGGTGGAACTTCTCCATGGCCACGTGGCGCAGCTCGTCGAGCATGTGGCCGCGGTTAACCAAAATGCCGCCCGCCGCTTCAATGCGCTGAAACATGGCCCAGGCCTCGCGGGCCAGCTGGTCGGTAAGGGTTTCGAGGTAGTAGGAGCCAGCGGCCGGGTCGGTTACGCGGTCGAGGTAGGCTTCTTCGCGTAAAATCACCGGCACGTTGCGGGCAATGCGGGCCGAAAAGTCGTTCGGCCCCGCGTAGAGGCTGTCGAAGGGCGTTACGGAAACCGAGTCGGCGCCGCCCAACACGGCGCTCATCGCCTCGGTGGTTACGCGCAGCAGGTTGGTGTGCGGGTCCAGCGTGGTTTGCGTCCACGACGACGTGGTGGCATGAACGCGCAGGTGCGCGGCCACTTCGGGCGGCAGGCCGTAGGCGTGCAGCAGGGTAGCCCACAACCGGCGTATGGCCCGCAGCTTGGCTATTTCCATGAAATAGCTGGTGCCTACGGCCAGGCACACCTGCAGCGAGGAAGCCACTTCCAGCAAATCGGTTTTGTGGTCGGGCAGGTTGTAAAGAAACGACGAGGCCGTGCTTAGGGTGTAGGCCAGCTCCTGCGTAGCCGAGGCGCCGCGGTTGTTGAAAAAGACCCCGTTCACGGCCAGGGCCAGAAAGCCCGGAAGGTGGCGGGTTAGCTGAACACAGCGGCGCAGGGCATTGGTTTGTTGGGCGTAGTCGTCGGCGGAGCTGTGCTGGCCGGGGGCGTAGCGCAGAAAGCCGCGCAGCTCCGCGTTCGGGGCCGCTTCCAGCAGCCGCTGCAGCCACGCGTCGGGCGTTTGGCTGATGGTAAAGCCCACCGTGGCGGTATTCAGCGGCAGGCGAGCCGCCAGGTAGCGCAGGTCGAAGTGGGCGGCATCGGCCAGGTCGAAGTGCACACCGTCGGCCCCGCGTTGCAACGCGTCGGCAGCATGGTCGATCTGGGCGTGGCCGTCGGCGTGGGCCGGAACCGATAGGGTAGGGATGTTCAGCCAGGAATTAGGGGCGTGGCCGGCATGGCTGCGAACCTGCGGCGCGGGCGTTGTGCCCAGCGCGGTTAGAGCTTCGCGGTGGTAAAAAGGCTCCACCGGAAAGCCCTCGGGCGTTTGCCACACCAGGGCCGCCGGATCGGCGCCCTTCAGGTCGCGCCGGATGCGTTCCTGCCAGGCGGCCGTGGTAAGCGGCTCGAACTCAGCAAACGATACGGGAGTGGAACGGGGAGTATCGGCCATAAAGCAGCGAAAAAAGCTAGAAAGAGGCTTGTGAGGGCGGCTAAAGATACTGGTTCGGGTTCAGATAAAGCCGTAGCCGGGGCCGGCACATTATTCCCGCCAAAAGCAGAAGCGGCGCTTACCTTTGTCTTTGATTTATATCCAACTCTGGTATGAAAACACCTTTATTACTTGTTGCTCTACTGTTCGTGAGCGGCGTAAGTCTCGCACAATCTGAGTTCCGACCGGGTTACATTGTGCCGCTAACCGGCGACACCCTGCGCGGCGAAGTAGACTTTCGTGGTGCGCAGCGCAACAGTACCGTAGCACGTTTTCGGGCAACGGCTACAGCCACCCCCGAAAGCTTTCAGCCGGATCGGCTGCGGGGCTACGGCTTCCGCAACGGCAAGGTTTATGAAGCCCAAACCCTGACGCCACCCAACGGCACTGCCGCCCGCTACTTTGCGGAAGTGCTGGAACAGGGCAAAATGTCGTTGTATTACCTCACCGATGCCAAGGGCAAGGAGCTATACTACGTCGCCGTGCAGGGACAGGAACCAGTGCTGCTGGAAAAACGAACCGAGAAGGTGGTGCTCGAAGCCGGAACCACCTCGGAACGCAAAGTGATGCAGGAAAATAACCTGTACCGGGCTACCCTCGCCTCTCTCATGACCGACTGCCCAGCCGTACGCGTGGGCCTAATCCGCTTGTCGTATGCCGAAAGCAAGTTGCGCGAAACAGTGCGCAGCTACAATGCGTGCGTTGGTAGTTCGCCGGCGCCGAGAGCTGTTCAATCGGGGAAGCAGCGCGTGGTCTTTGGGCTAACGGCAGGAGTGAACAAAAGCAGCCTTACATACAGCTCTTCCACTACCACCGACGAGAAGGACGACTACACCAGCCCCATCTTCGGCCTTACTTTAAGCAAAAACCTAAGCCGCCAAAACGACAGGATAAGCGGGCAGGCTGCGCTGCTGCACGAACACGTAAAGTTTACTACGCCACGGCGCCCTAACAGCTTTTGGTCGACTCCAAGCCGCTCGATATATGATGCCTCGTACCTGCGCTT
Organism: Hymenobacter koreensis; assembly: GCF_039541855.1. Classification (NCBI taxonomy): domain Bacteria; kingdom Pseudomonadati; phylum Bacteroidota; class Cytophagia; order Cytophagales; family Hymenobacteraceae; genus Hymenobacter; species Hymenobacter koreensis. The sequence goes on along the minus strand of NZ_BAABHA010000002.1, from coordinate 308,280 downwards.
GCCCATTAGTGTGCGGTATACCTTCCCAACCGGTGCGGTGCGGCCCTTCGTGCAAATCGGCTTCACGAATGCGTATGCCTACAAGCTTAAGAACCAAGAGCAGGTACAACTGGGGGGACCGGATAATTACGGCCCGCTGCAAACCGGGGAGAATGTACAAAGGCGGTATGAGCAGGCGCTTAATGGTGGCCTGGGCCTGAAAACCGAGCGGATTGACAAGCGCGACGTTTCGCTGCTGCTGCAGGTAGAGCGCGGCAACGGCTTCTCGGAAGCAACAGGTGTTAGAACCAGGCTGGTTCGCGTGCACGGGCTGCTGCTGTTCGACATCACCAAGTAACCTACGCCGACCAACCGGCTTACCGAGAGGTTGTGTACTAGTGGGTGGTTCACTAAGGTGGTTCGAACTGCTCGGTTATGTGGGCCGCCGCACGGTAAGTGCTGGCGGCCCGTTGTATCTTTACACCTTGTTGTACCACACGCCCTGGTGGCGCGCTTTCATGCTTTTTCCGTCCTTTCGTTCCGCGTCGTTGCGCCGTTTAGCCCTAGGGCTGGTGGTGGGCGCCTCTTCGCTTTCTGCTTGCCAGCGCGCCGGCTACCAACCCACGCTGGGCACTACCGTTGCCGAAACCGTAGGCGGGACGCAGCCCATCGACCCACAAGCCGAAGCCGTAATTGTGCCGTATCGTGAACGGGTGCAGCAGCAAATGAGCGAGGTGATTGGCACAGCGCCGGTGGCGCTGCGAAAAAACCAGGGCGAGTCGCCGCTGGCAAATTTTGTGGCCGACGTCGTGCGGGTACGAGCCGGGGAGGTCCTGGGTCAGCCCGTAGATCTGGGTATTATGCCCAACGGCAGCCTGCGCTCGGAGCTACCTGCCGGTAACATCACCGTGGGCTCGGTATTCGAGCTGATGCCTTTCGAGAATGAAGTGGTAGTGCTCGACCTGAGCGGGCCGCTGGTGCAGCAGATGTTCGACTACGCGGCCGCCATCAAAATGGCGTTTTCGGGGGCTACGTACACCTCGGTTAACGGCAAAGCCACCGATATCCTGATCGGTGGCAAACCGCTGGACCCCGCGCGCACTTATACCATTGCCATTTCCGATTACCACGCCGGCGGCGGCGACCGGCTCGACTTCCTCAAGCCCCTGACGCCCCGTAAAACCGGCGTACTAGTGCGCACGGCCGTTAACGACCACATTCGGGCGCTTACCAAAGCTGGCAAAACGGTAGAGGCCAAAGTTGAAGGCCGCGTGAAGTCTTGATGCGCTGATGTGATGGAGCAGGCTCACAAACTCAAAATGCTTGCGGCCCGCTTCAAATCACCCATTGTTAGCACATCTACTCATTTCCCACAGTAGCACCTTACCACCGTGAACCGTCGCGACTTTATAAAATCTTCGGCCCTGACCACTGCCGGTTTGAGCCTGCTCGGCCCCGGTCTGATTTCCTCGGCCAGCGCCGCAGCAGGTACTGTACGCCTCACCATTCTGCACACCAACGACATGCACTCCCGCATCGACCCGTTTCCGGTGGGTAGCGCGCAGTGGGCCGACCAAGGCGGCATGGCCCGGCGGGCAGCGCTGGTAGCGAAGATCCGGAATGAGCAGCCCAACGTGCTGCTGCTCGACGCCGGCGACATTTGGCAGGGCACGCCTTACTTCAACTTTTTTGGCGGCGAGCTAGAGTACAAGCTCATGAGCCAGATGAAGTACGACGCAGCTACTCTCGGCAACCACGATTTCGATAACGGCCTGGAAGGCTTGCAGAAACAGCTGCCCAACGCGGAGTTTCCGTTCATTGTGGCGAACTACGACTTCTCGCAAACGCCGCTGAAAGGTCGCTTTCAGCCCTACAAGGTATTCGAGAAGCAGGGCGTGCGCATCGGCGTGTTCGGGGTGGGCATTGAAATGGCCGGTTTGGTGGCCGACAAGAACTTTGGCGCCACCAAGTACCTCGACCCCATTGCCGTGGCCAAAGAGCAAGTGCAGCACCTGCGCGGCGCGGAAAAGTGCGACTTGGTTATTTGCCTCTCGCACCTCGGCTACAAATACCAGAGTGCCAAAGTCGACGACCACAAGCTAGCCGCGGCCGTGTCCGGTATCGATCTGATTTTGGGCGGCCACACCCACACTTTCCTCGATACGCCCACGGTGGTGGAAGGTGCCCAAGGCCATCGAACGTTGGTTAACCAAGTGGGCTGGTCGGGCATTAAACTTGGTCGTATCGACTATTCTTTCGACCGCGCTACCCGCAAAATGGGCGTGGCAGCGGCTGGGGCGCTGAGTATCAACGCCTCGGCTTTGGGGTAGCAGAAAAGGGTTTGGCGCTCTGCCGACTTTTCCACAATTTTGTCTCCCTTTCGCCGAATCGTTGCCATCCGATCCGGTTTTTAACTGCCCCGTTCCTACCTCGCCCACACCGCTTGCGCCACCTGATTAATGCAGAAGGATTGCCGTACCATATGGGCCAACTGTCTGCATGTTATCCGGGCTAACGTCGGGGAACAGAGCTTCCGCACGTGGTTTGAGCCCATCGTGCCGGTGGCATTACAGGGTACCTTGCTCATCATTCAGGTGCCCAGCCAATTCTTTTACGAATGGTTGGAAGAGCACTATGTAGATGTGCTGAAGAAGGCCATTGTGCAGGAACTGGGGCCCGACGGGCAGCTGGAGTACTCCATTGTAGTCGACCAAGGAAACGAACAGTCGCGGCCGCGTACAGTAAACCTACCGGCGGCCCGCGCCACCGGGCAGCGGCCCCCGGCCAACACGCCCACGGCCGCCCAGGTGCGCCCCATGGCGGGCAACCAGAATCCGGCAGTGTCGGCGTTTGGCGGTAACGGCAGCGTGGCTAATAACGCGGCGCGGCAAGCGGCCAATGCCCAGGCCGCTGCTACGGCCATGGCGCCCCCGCCGCCGTTGCGTAACCCCTTCGAGGCCCGCTCCGTGGCCGACCGCAGCTACCTCGAGTCGCAGTTGAATCAGAACTACTCGTTCAACAATTACATCGAGGGCTCGTGCAACCGTTTGGCTCGCTCGGCGGGTTTCGCCGTGGCCAACAAGCCGGGTACTACCAGCTTTAACCCGCTGATGATTTACGGCGGCGTGGGGCTGGGCAAAACGCACTTGGTGCAAGCCATTGGCAACCACATCAAGGAGCACGCGCCCAACAAATTCGTGCTCTACGTTTCGGCCGAGAAGTTTACGAACCAGTTCATCGAAAGCCTGCGCAACAACTCAGTGCAGGATTTCGGCAACTTCTACCTGCTGGTTGACATCCTGATTCTGGACGACGTGCAGTTCCTGGCGGGCAAAGACCGCACGCAGGAAATGTTCTTCCACGTGTTCAACCACCTGCACCAGGCCGGCAAGCAGGTGATTATGACTTCCGACGTGCCGCCCCGCGAGCTGAAAGGCTTTGAGGAGCGCCTGCTGAGCCGCTTTAAGTGGGGCCTCACCGCCGATTTACAGAGCCCGGACTTCGAGACGCGCGTGGCCATCATCCAGAACAAGATGCAGGCCGATGGCATTGATATTCCGCCGCAGGTGGTGGAGTACCTCGCTTATTCGGTGGAAACCAACGTGCGCGAACTGGAAGGCGTGCTGATTTCACTGATTGCCCAATCCAGCCTTACGCGCCGCGAGGTAGATCTGGAAATGGCAAAGCAGGCCCTGCGCCACATCATCGAGGACGTGGAGGCCGAGGTAAACCTTGACTTCATCCAGAAAACCGTGGCCGAGCACTTCAGCATTCCGGTGGACTTGCTGAAGGCCAAAACGCGCAAGAAGGAAGTAGTAACGGCCCGCCAGGTAGCCATGTACTTCGCCAAGGAGCACACCAACCACTCGCTCAAGAGCATTGGCTACCACTTTGGCGGCCGCGACCACAGCACGGTTATTCACTCGGTGCAAACCGTGTCGGACCTTATTGATTCCGACAAGACCTTCCGCGCTACCATTCAGGAGCTGCGCAAGAAGTTTACCAGCAACAAGTAGTTTCCGGAGGTGCCTGATTGGTAGCCATAAAAAAAGAACGCGCCTCCCAGCGCGTTCTTTTTTATTTGGTGAATAGCCTACTTGGTAGGCATCAGCTCCCGCAGCGGAACGTTGTTGCGCTCTACAAACTGCTGCAGTTCGGCGCGCAGGCGGCGCTTGCGGCGCTGGCCCGTTACCTGGCGCAGGCTCACGGGGTACATGCCGCCGTCTTTGAGGTGCAGGCGCATTTCGCGTGGTGCCAGGTCAATCGACTTCAAATCGGAAGCCTGAATGGGCTCTTTGGGCTTGAACAAGCCGCCTTTGTACACGATGTAGTCGGGCGTGATTTCCAGGTAGCTCTGCGTGCCGAATACCGGCGCGTTCTGAATGAGCACGTACAGCACGTAAATGACGGCGAACGTGAGGAAGATGTAGTGGAAGGCGTTGTTGTCGCCGCGGCCCCGGCCCGCCATCATGGAAAACAGCGCGTAGGCAATCCAGAAACCGCCGATGGCTAGCTGCCCCCAAAACGGGATGCGGGAGTTGTTAGCAGGAGTGAGGCGAAAGCGCGTAAAGGACGAAGGCATAGGCGGAAAATGGCAGAATGGTCGCAAAACTACGCAAAACGCCGTAGTGGTGCCCCGGCGCAGGTAAAGTTGGCGTTGCGCCGGGGCGACGGTTGTTTTACTGCTTGAGCGTAGCCTTGGCCAACTCCATTTCGGGCACGGCCTTTAGCAGCTGCGAAATCGGGCAGTTTTCCTTGGCGTTTTCGGCGAATTGCTGGAACTCCTCCTGCGAAACGCCTTCTACCTCGCCCTCGGTTGTGAGGCTTATCTTTACCACCTTGGGCACGTCTCCGGAGGTATCTAGCGTCACCTTCGACTCGGTGCGGATTTGCTTGACCTGCTTGCCGGCTTTGGTGAGGTTGCCCGTCAGGAACATGGTGTAGCAGCCGGCGTGGGCCGCGCCAATGAGTTCTTCGGGGTTGGTGCCTTTCTCGCCCTGAAAGCGGGCGCCCACGGAGTACGGTGCTTTTACGGTGCCGCTCTGGGTGGAAATTTCGCCACCGCCTTTGATGTCGCCGTTCCAAACGGCATTGCCACGTTGGTTGATCATGGGTGTGGGGTTAGGTTGAATAGTAAGCGTGTCCATGCAATACCCCGGAGGTACGGCGGAGGTTGCTTAAACTTGACGTTGCGTTGCCACTGATCGGCAGTTGTGATGATGCATTATGACTTCAGTCTCCTCAAAAAGTAGCTCGGACGCCTGGCGTCGCTGGATTATTACCCTGGGCTGGACCGGCTTTGCCCTGATGGGACTGGACTACCTTAGTTCATGGGAAAATTTGGAAGCCAGCAGCGTAGGACTAAGCCAAGCCTTTGGCGTGTTGCAGGCGTCGCTGTGGTGGCTTTGGCCGGTGGCGCTGATTCTGCAGCTGCGGCGCTGGAAGGGTCCCAATGTATTATGCATCGTGTTGATAGGCTTTGCTGGCCTATTCACCCCGCTTGCCTTGCTTTGGGGATTGTTTATACTGAAAGTCGGGGCCTCTGAATTGAGGTGGAAGACTAACCAAGTCCTGTATGTGAACCTGGCCGACCCCGGAGAGCAAGTAGTAAGGCGGAGCCGCGACTTGGGATTTGCTACCCTTTGGCCCCAAAGCTCGGTGGTGAAACTCACGCCAGTACTGAACCTATGGCAGCACGTCGAGCCCGTTGATACTACGAACTTCAACGAAACCGGCTGGCAGCGGGTAAACCAGTAGCCGCTACATTTACCTTCCCGCTGTTCCCGAACCCCCTATCCCGAATGGGCCTGAAGTCCTTCCTAAGTCGTCCGCTCGCTGCCTACACGGTTAACCAGTACCGCAAGTGGGCGCTGCACCCCGAAGCCGCCCAGCAGCGTGTGTTGCGGGAGCTGCTGCGCCACGGCCCCGCCACCGCCTTTGGCCGCGCCCATGACCTGGCTGCCGCCCGCACCGCCCAGGACTTCCAGCAGCGCGTGCCCGTGCGCGACTACGAAGCCCTGAGTTCCTACATAGCCCGCATCAAACAGGGCGAAAAGGACGTGCTCTGGCCCGGCCAGCCGCTGTATCTGGCCAAAACTTCAGGTACCACTTCCGGTGCCAAGTACATTCCCATCACCCGCGCCAGCATCGGCAACCACATCAACGGGGCCAAGGATGCGCTGCTGCACTACATCCACCACAGCGGCAAGCCGCAGTTTCTGGATGGCAAGTTGATGTTCCTGTCCGGCTCGCCCGAATTGGAGGAAGTGGCGGGCATCAAAACCGGCCGCCTTTCGGGCATTAGCAACCACCACGTGCCGGCCTACCTGCGCCGCAACCAGCTGCCCAGCTACCAAACCAACATCATCGAAGACTGGGAGCAGAAACTCGACCGCGTGGTAGCGGAAACACTTGGCCAGCCCATGACGCTGATTTCGGGCATTCCGCCGTGGGTGCAGATGTACTTCGACCGCATTACGGCCCGCACCGGGAAGTCGGTAGGGGAAGTGTTTCCGCAGTTTCAGTTGTTCGTGTACGGCGGCGTGAACTTCGAGCCCTACCGCCGCAAGCTGCTGGAAAGCATTGGCCGGCCCGTAGATACCGTGGAGCTATTCCCCGCTTCCGAAGGCTTCTTTGCTTTTCAGGACCAGCCCGGCAACGACGGTCTGCTGCTGCTCGCCGACGCGGGCATTTACTACGAGTTCATTCCCGCCGAACGCTTTTTCGAGCCCAACCCGCCGCGCCTAACGCTGGCCGAGGTGGAACTGGGGCAGAACTATGCCCTCGTCGTCAGTTCCAATGCCGGCCTGTGGGGCTACTCCGTGGGCGACACCGTACGCTTCGTGAGCCTGCGTCCGCACCGCGTGGTGGTAACGGGCCGCATCAAGCATTTCCTCTCCGCCTTCGGGGAGCACGTCATCGGCGAGGAAGTGGAGCAAACGCTGCGCGAGGTGCTGCAGCAGTTTCCCGAGGCTGAGGTGGTGGAATTCACCGTGGCCCCGCGCGTGAGCGATACCGCCGCCGAACCCTCGCGCCACGAGTGGCTGGTGGAATTCGCCCGCCCGCCGCAGGATGCCGCCGCCTTTGCTGCCGCGCTGGACGCCGGCCTGCGCCGACGCAACGTGTACTACGACGATTTGCTCAGCGGCAACATCCTCGCGCCGCTACTGCTCACGGCCCTGCCGGCCGGGGCGTTTCAGCGCTACATGAAAAGCCAAGGCAAGCTGGGCGGGCAAAACAAAGTGCCGCGCCTCAGCAACGACCGGACGCTGGCCGATGGGTTACTAAACAGCGCAATGTAGAAGCTAGCAAGACCAGTGAGTAGAGTGAGTAGAATAAGGATAGCGGTTAGCGTGGACCACGATGGAGATTGTGTATTCGATATTGAAATTTCGACTCCTGATCTGAAAGTGCATTCCTACTTCTGGGGTGATGTGGACTCATTTAGTGAGTTTGGAGCAGGTTTGAGAGGTTTTCCTCGAAGAATAGATGATATGGTCGTCTTCGAAACTGGAGAAGAAAGTATAGGATTGGGGTACCCTTATCTACTACTCACAGCGGCTTGTTACGACCATTTCGGGCATTCTGCTTTGCAAATAGTTGTAAACAACAACGAACTGCTACCTCGTGCTCAGAGGCTTGAATTCTTTATTCCAGCTGAAGTCGCCTCAATAAATGCACTTGGCAACTTGTTAAGCAATTGGAAATGCGACGTTGATTCTGAAGTACTGTGGGAAGCACAAACCAGTTGATGCCAATTATTGGTCAAGTCAATAAGCGCAGCGTAGTATATGCGTCGGTCAAGCAAGCTCCTAACTGGGCCGATACTTTGCCCGCAGCCAATTGGCTGCTATTCGTCATTGCCGACCAGTACGACCACGACCTGTTTGAGCAGCTGACCACAAGTTGTCTAAATCGTCAGCCGCTGGCTATTTGCTGTGCCGGGCAAAGCGCGTCGCGGCTGGAAGACTGGTTTGATATAGAAATCGTTGTCCGGGACGTGGAATGGGAAGAGTTGTATCAGCGACCTTATTATGAGAACCTGCTGGCAACAACAGCAGATGTAGACATTGACAATGGTTTTTGGTTTGCCACATTGTGTGGCCCCGATATGTGCAAAGAGCCAGTGGATACAATAGTATGCCTCGACGCAGAGGGTATTTATCAGAATAGAGTGGTAGAATTGATCGGCCTGATCAATAGCGGTTGGCTTCCTCCAGATTCAGCAGATGATTAAACAAGACCTTTACGCCGCCTGCCAACAGTACGCCGAAGCCCGCATGGCCACCTGCCAGGCCGCCATCAACGCCGCCCAAGAGTCGGCCAACTCCGAAACCAAGAGCAGCGCCGGCGACAAGTACGAAACCGGCCGCGCCATGGCCCAGAACGAACGCGACCGAAACTTGGTGCAGCTCGCTGAAGCCCGCAAGCTGCTCGGAGAGCTAGCCCGCATCGACCCCGCTAAACCCTGCGACTCAGTGCATCCTGGCGCGCTGGTAACCACCAGCATGGGCCGTTTCTACATTTGCATCAGCGCCGGCAAGCTCGCGGTAGATGGCACCGATTATTTCGCCGTATCGGCGGCGGCTCCGGTTGCGGCAGCACTCAGCGGCAAACGAGCCGGGGAACAGGCTTCTTTTAATGGAAAAACCGTGCGGGTTGAAGCCGTAGAATAACTTAGGTTCCGGGAGAAGAAGCTTACCTAGAGCCCGGGCCAATAACGTCCGCGCCCTTCCCGTTACCTTTGCCCGCGCGTTGTCGTGCCCAAGCGGCCGCGCTTCCGAATACATGTCGTTTCCCCAACCCCAACGCACCCTGGCCCTGCTGGGCTCTACTGGTTCCATCGGTACCCAAACGCTGGACGTCGTGCGCGCCCACCCCGGCCGCTTCCGCGTGGCCGTGCTATCGGCGCAACGCAGTGCCGATTTGCTGGTGGCCCAGGCCCGCGAGTTCAAGCCGGCCGCCGTGGTCATCGGCGACGAAAGCCAGTATTTGGCCGTGAAAGCCGCCTTGGCAGATCAGCCCGAAACCGAAGTGCTGGCGGGAATAGCAGCCCTAGCCGACGTTGCGGCCCGCCCCGAAATAGACGTAGTGCTGACGGCCCTGGTGGGCTACGCCGGGCTATTGCCCACGGTAGCCGCGCTCAAGGCCGGCAAAACCATTGCCTTGGCTAACAAGGAAACACTTGTGGTGGCCGGGCAACTGGTTACGGCGCTGGCCAAGCAACACGGTGCCGCCATTTACCCCGTCGATTCCGAACACTCCGCCATTTTCCAGTGCCTGGTAGGGGAGAAGCCCGATTCGGTGGAGAAAATCATTCTCACCGCTTCTGGCGGCCCCTTCCGCGGCCGCTCGGCGCAGGATTTAGCGCAGGTAACCAAGGCGCAAGCCCTCAAGCACCCCAACTGGGACATGGGCGCCAAAATCACCATCGACTCGGCTTCCCTGATGAACAAGGGCCTGGAGGTGATTGAGGCCAAGTGGCTGTTCGGGCTGACGAACGAGCAAATTGAGGTAGTGGTGCATCCGCAAAGCATCATTCACTCCCTGGTGCAGTTCACCGACGGTTCGCTGAAAGCCCAACTCGGCCTGCCCGATATGAAGCTGCCCATTCAGTACGCCCTCGGCTTTCCGGAACGCCTGCCCAACAGCTTCCCGCGCTTCTCCTTCCTCGATTACCCCACGCTCACCTTCGAGCAGCCCGATACAAGCACGTTCCGCAACCTGCCGCTGGCCTTCGAGGCCATGCGCCGCGGCGGCAACGCACCCTGCGTGCTAAACGCGGCCAACGAAATTGCGGTAGCTGCCTTCCTGCGCGACCAAATCAAGTTTCTGGAGCTGCCCGACGTGGTGGAGAATTGCCTCTCTAAGGTTTCGTACCTTGCCGATCCGTCGCTGGACGATTACGTGGAGACGGATGCCGAAACAAGGCGCATAGCCCTGGAGTTGGTGAAATTATAGTTGTCAGTTGTTGGTTATCAGTTGTCAGTAGCCATGCTCGATCGTCCTTACACGGAGTTGCAGGTATGGCAGCGTAGTCGGGTGCTGGTAGCAGCCATTTACGACCTCACCCGCTTCTTCCCGCGTGAAGAGCTACTGGGCCTGACTAACCAAATGCGCAGGGCGGCTGTTTCGGTACCTTCGAATATTGCCGAAGGCTGCGGCCGACAACATTCCCGCGACACCATACAATTCCTCTTCATTGCCCGCGGTTCGCTTTTTGAACTAGAAACACAGTGTTATCTGGCCTCCGATCAGCAGTACCTTTCGGGCGAGCAACTCGCTGCGGTGCTAATTGAAATAGGCGAGTGCCGCAAATTGCTGCAAGGTTTCATTCGCTATTACCGTACCCTACTGCCTTCGCCTGGCGCAAAACCGACTAACAACTGACAACTCTCAACTGACAACAAACAATAGATGGATATTTTGGTAATGGCCGGCCAGCTGCTGCTGGGCCTCACCATTTTGGTGGGCGTGCACGAAGCAGGGCACATGCTGTCGGCCAAGTGGTTTGGAATGCGCGTGGAGAAATTCTCCATCGGCTTTCCGCCGAAGATTTTTGGCAAGACAATCGGGGAAACCGAGTACATGATTGGCGCCGTGCCCCTCGGCGGCTTCGTGAAGATTACCGGCATGGTGGACGAGTCCCTCGACACCGATGCCCTCAAGCAGGAACCCCAGCCCTACGAGTTCCGGGCCAAGCCAGCCTGGCAGCGCCTGATCGTTATGCTGGGCGGCATCATCGTGAACGTGCTGACGGGTATCCTCATCTTCACGCTGCTAACCTTCATTTACGGCGAGAGTTACCTGCCCGCCCGCGAGGCCGAGCGTTTTGGCGTGGTGCCCAACCAGCTGGGTCAGCAGATTGGCTTTCAGCCCGGCGACAAAATCGTGAAGATCAACGGCCGTCCGTTCGAGCAGTTCAACGACGTGTATGCCCCCGACGTAGTGATGGGAACCGGTGCTTACTACACCGTGGACCGCAACGGCCAGTTGGTAGACATTGCTGTGCCGAACGATTTCATGGACAAGCTGGCCGACCAAGACCAGGCGCTGTTCGTGGTGCCCAACGACCCCTTCGCAGTAGGCGAGGTGGTTCCCGCCGGCCCGGCGGCCAAAGCCGGTTTGCAGGTCGGCGACCGAATTCTGCGCGTAGCCAGCCAGGACATTCAGTTCTTCCCCCAGCTACAGGCCGCGCTCAAGCAAAACGCCGGCAAGCCCACGCCGCTGCTGGTGCAGCGCGGCACCGAAAACGTGACCCTCACGGTGAACGTGGACGAAGAAGGCAAAGTAGGTTTCCGGCCCAAGTCGCTGCTGAACTACGCTACCCGCGAGTACGGCCTGGCCGAGTCGGTGCCGGCTGGTACCAAGCAGGCGTTCGGCATTATTGGCGCGCAGCTGAAGGCATTCGGTAAGATTTTCAGCGGCGAAGCTTCGGCCCGTAAGTCGCTGGGCGGCCCCATTGCCATTGCCCAAACCTACGGCAGCACCTTCGACTGGTATAAGTTCTGGACGCTCACCGGCATGCTGTCCATGGTGCTGGCCTTCATGAACCTGCTGCCCATTCCCGCCCTCGACGGCGGCCACGTGGTATTCCTCACCTACGAAATGCTTTCGGGCCGTAAGCCATCGGATAAATTCCTCGAAAACGCCCAAAAAGTGGGCATGGTGCTGCTCTTGGGGCTGATGGTATTCGTGTTCTTCAACGACATCTTCAAGTCGTTCTTCTAAGCTACCACTCACATACAGCGTGCCTTCCTGGCAACTCAGGAAGGTGCCGTACCCAAAGACCTTACCCGGTTTGAACGACTTGCCCCGCGGCACTCGTTTGGTCGCGGTAAGGTCTTTCTCCTTTCTTCTATGCGTTTTCTTCGGATGCCCCGTCGCCTTGTTGCCGTTGTTGCTGCCTTGCTGCTCAGCGTGGCGGCCTTTGCTCACGCCTACCACGCCAGCATTATGGAGGTGAAGGTGAACGGTAAAACCCAGCAGTTGGAGGTGGCCCTCAAGGTATTTACCGACGACTTAGAGAAGGCGCTGTCTGTAGGGCAGCCGCGGGCCATTACGCTTGGGCAAGCTTCGCCGGTAGAGGTGCAGCCGCTAATTGCGGCTTACTTGCGGCGTACCGTTGTTTTCTCGGGCAAGCCCGGCGAAGATATTCCGCTCAAATACCTGGGTATGGAAAAGGAAAACGATGCGCACTGGCTGTTCTTCACCGTGAAACTGCCCCGGCCCATGCAAGGCGTGCGGCTGCAGCAGCGCCTAATGCTCGACCTGTTTCCGGACCAGATGAACATTGTGAACGTGGAGGCCAACGGCAAAAAGCAAAGCGCCCTGTTCCGCGACGGCAACGAGGCGCAAGTGCTTAGCTGGTAGGTGGTAGCTGCCGCGAACAAATGCGCCGCCCCGGAGCCGGGCCCCTGCCGCTTCGGCAATGACCCGGCTCCGGGGCGGCGCATTTGGTAGACGCGAACTATTCCCGCATCTTTTGTCCTAGCCCTATGCTCAGGCCCAGCGACAATTCTACTCCCCCTGGAGCGAATACGAAACGGTAGTTTTGCTTCGACTCGGGGCTGGGTTCGGCCTCGCCCTCGTACATGGTGTAGCGCATGGGGTTGCGGCTGCGAATACCATAGCCGATGCTGCCGAGCAACCCGACGCGCCCCGGTTTTTTGCCCGGTTGCCAGCGCAGTCCCGAGCGTAGGTGCAGCACGGCGGTTGGCAGCACCTCCAAAGTACCGATGCGGTCGGAAGCGAAAACCGAGGTAGCCGGCAAAGAATTTACTTCGATGTCGCGCCGGCCGGGCGAGTACACTGCATTTAGCCCGAAGTAGGGCGAAAGCCGACGCTCCGGCGCCACGAAGTAGCGTGCCCCTACGCCGAACTTTTTGCCGCTGAGGCCGGTGCCTACACCCACATTCAAATCCAACTGACGGGTTATAAAATGGCTGAGCTCCAAGCCGGCGGCGTACGGTGCATTCCAGCCCGTGGAGATGCCGATGGACGTAGCCCGGTAGCGGGTGGAGCCCGCCGAAGTGGGCGTTTGGGCTGTGGCGGCAAAACTCAGGCTTAGTATCAAGGCTGGCATGAGCAGCCGGTGTGGGGTAGTAATCAGTCTTTTCATCAGGTAGCGGTACATTCTCGAGTCAGAGAGCCAAATCAACCGGTAAGGGTTGGCTTGGCCAGCTCACATAAAGATGTGAACAGACTATAGGCACGCCCGCGCCAGATGGTGGTGCGAGGGTGGCTATACCTTTATTCGAGTCTATGCGCGTGCCCGGATCGGATTCTTCCCCTGCTGACGTTGGCTACCTAGGGCTTTGCGCAAGCAGGTTCTGTAATCTTCGCTATACCCCTGTTCTGCAAAAGCTGCGCGAAATTCGTCGGCCTCTTCGTTTAACGACCACTTTTAGAATCGACCAGAAAGGACGAACTGCAGCGTTCTAGTTCCAGCCGCCGCCTGCGTCTTTACCGGCGGGCTTTTGCTCCGTTTGCGGCTTCACCAACCGGAATTCCACGCGGCGGTTGGTGCGGCGGTCTTCTTCGGTGGCCTCATCCTTAATGGGCTGGGAACTGCCGTAACCAAAGCTTTCGATGCGGTTAGGTTTCAGTTTGCCCTTGGCCTCAATGTACTTGCGGATGGCATCGGCGCGGTCCTGCGAGAGTTTTTCGTTCACTTCGGAGTCGCCCATGGCATCGGTGTGGCCGGCAATGCGCAGCCGCGTTTCGGGGTGGTCGACAAGGAATAGTACGATGCGGTCGAGGGTGCCCTGCATACTGGTCCGAATATTCGACTTGCCCTCGTCGAATTCGATGTTGCGGAAAATCAGCGGAATGTTGTAGTCAATGCTGGTGGTCATGAGCTTCATGACCGTATCGGCTTGCAAGTCGAACTTCTTTTCTACCGTGAAGTAATCGGGGCTCTGGATGAGCATGATGTACTTCGAGCCGTCGATGAGGTCGAAATCAAACGTACCATCGGGTCGGATGTACTTCGAGGCCACCTCAATGCCATTGTCCACGTCGATGATGCTCACGATGCCACCTAGGGGCTTCTGCGTGACCGAATCGATGAGCGAGCCTTCGATGTGCGTGGTGGCCAGCGGCTGGGCCTCCATAGGCAGCGGAAAGGAATACAAGTCGAGGTTTTTTAGCTGTTTTTCCTCGGAGCGGGCGTAGTACAGGTTCTTCGATGCCGCGTCGATGGTGAAGTAATATTCCGAGCCCTTGCCGTTTACCAGCGGCCCGATGTTAACGGGTTCCTGCCAACGCCCTGCCACACGGTACGCCTTGTAGATATCGAAGTCGCCGAAGTTCAGCAGCTGACCGCGCGACGAAAAATAGAGCACGTTGTAGAGCGGGTGGTAAAACGGGCTTACCTCACTCTCGCGGGTGTTAACAATGGGTCCCATGTTCTGGGCTTTGGCCCACTGCCCGTTCTTTAGCTTGTAGGTAAACCAAATGTCCGACAGGCCAAAGCCCCCGATGCGGTCGGAAGCAAAATACAGTGTGTCCTCGGTGCGGGAAAGCGTGGGCTGCGAGTCCCAGGCTGCCGAGTTCACGGTCATGCCCAAGCTCTGCGGCACCGACCACTGCCCGTTTTTGAACTTGCTCACGAACAAGTCGCAGTTGCCGTGGCAGGTGGGGCACTCGCAGCGCGAGAAATACATGGTGGTGCCGTCCTTGCTCAGGCAGGCTGAGCCTTCGTTGTAGGGCGAGTTAATGGGCTTGGGCAGCGGCTCGGCGTCCAGCCATTGCTCGCCTTCGCGTTTGGCCACGTACAAATCCTCATCGATAACGCCGTGAATGCCGCGGCGCTTGCGCTTGGAAGTGAAAATCAACTGACCGGCTTCGTCGCTATAACTCGGGCCGTAGTCCTCCACATCGGAGTTAATGCCCGAGCCCATGTTGGTGTACACGCCCTTGGGCGGTCGAAAGGTGGCAATGTTCTTTCGGTACTCCACAATGTCGTAATACACCTTGAGGGGCACGTAGAGGTCGGCGGTTTTCTGCTCCAGCGAGTCGTAGTACAGCTGGATTTTGGTTACGTCCTGCCGGTGGTGCTTAAGGGCCAGCCGGAAATAAGCTTTGGCTTTAGCTTCGTTGCCGGCGCGCTCGTACAGTTGGCCCAGGCGCCACAGCATCTGGTTGTTTTTGTAGAAATTCTGGATGCCGAACTGTGCCACGTAGGTTTCCAGCAAGCCGCGGGCCTGGGTCCAGGCCTTGCGTTTCTCCGCCTTCTGAATAGCTTTCAACGCCTTCTTGTCTTCGAAGTAGGCAATGCGATTCACGTTTACAAAGTCGGGCGTGGCATCGGCTCGTACACGTAATTGCCGTATAACCTTGCCCGATAAGGCGCGTTGCCGCATGGGGGCCGGCTGCTGGGCCGCCACCCGCTCCGTAAGCAGCAGCGCGAAGAGCAGGAAAAGCGGGCGAATGAGAAAAAACATAAACGGGGTAAGGGCGAACGGGCCGCGGAAGCGAAACGCGGTATCAAAAATATACCTTTTCGGGCATGTGCCGGTATTTAACTGCCGCTCTGGCCAGATACTTGGGGCGCTACGTGCCGCCATGGCCGAAAATTGCGGTGCCAGCACCCGTGGCATAGCTCTTGACAAAGCTGTATCTTCGAAAATTAGCTGCCGCGCTCCGGCTTCAGGCCTGCCACTCTGGCACGGCTTGGCGGCTCTCTGCTATTTATGACAAAAAAATCCGATCCGCGCTTTCCCGACACGATTCTGCTCATGACCGATGGCCCCGACGAGATGGTGTCGTTGGTTTCCACCGACCCTGAGCAGGGCCAGAACGAGGTGAGTGAGGTGCCCGACGTGTTGCCCATTCTGCCCGTGCGCAACACGGTGCTGTTTCCGGGCGTGGTGCTGCCCGTCACCGTTACCCGTAAAAAAAGCATTCGGCTGGTCCGTCGGGCGTACCGCGGGAACAAGCTGGTGGGGGTAATTGCCCAGAAAAACAGCACCGCCGAAGACCCCGCCGTAACCGACCTGCACCAGGTAGGTACGTTGGCTCGCATTCTGAAAGTGCTGGAACTGCCCGACGGCAACACCACCATCATCATTCAGGGCCAGCAGCGGTTCCAGCTCGACGAGCCAACTTCCGAAACGCCCTACCTCTCGGCCCGCGTTACGTACCTGACCGAGTCGTTGCCAACGCGGGTGAGCAAGGAGCTCAAGGCTCTTATGTCGTCGCTGAAGGACGCGGCCACCAAAATGCTGAAGCTCAACCCCGAGATTCCGCAAGAGGCCCAAGTAGCGCTGGACAACATCGAGTCGCCCGCTTTCCTGATTCACTTCCTGTCGTCGAACCTGAACGTGGAAGTGGGGCAGAAGCAACGCCTGCTCGAAATCAACGACGGCGCCGAGCGCGGCACGCAGCTGCTGGAGATGCTGCTCAAGGAAATTCAGCTGCTCGAAATCAAGCACGAAATCCAGAGCAAGGTTCACACTGACATCGACCAGCAGCAGCGCGACTATTTCCTGCGCCAGCAGCTTAAGGTGTTGCAGGACGAGCTGGGCCACGACGGCCCCGATCAGGACGTAGACAAGTTTCGAGCACGCGCTAAAACCAAGAAGTGGCCCGAAACCGTGGCCAAGCATTTCGGCAAGGAGCTCGATAAACTTTCCCGCCTGAACCCCATGGCCGCCGAATACCCGGTGAGTCTGAATTACGTGGAGTTTCTGCTCGATTTGCCCTGGGGCGAGTACACCAAGGACAATTTCAACCTGAAGCGCACCCGCAAGATCCTCGACCAAGACCATTACGGTTTGGAAAAGGTGAAGGAGCGCATTCTGGAATACCTGGCCGTGCTCAAGCTAAAGAACGACCTAAAGGCGCCCATCCTGTGCCTGTACGGTCCTCCCGGCGTGGGCAAAACTTCGTTGGGACGTTCGGTAGCCCAGTCGCTCGGCCGCAAGTACGTGCGCATGTCCTTGGGCGGCGTGCGCGACGAGGCCGAAATTCGCGGGCACCGCAAAACCTACGTGGGTGCCATGCCGGGCCGCATTATTTCGCAGATCAAGAAAGCCGGCGCCTCAAACCCCGTCATTATTCTCGACGAAATTGACAAAGTAGGCGCCGATTTTCGCGGCGACCCACAATCGGCCCTGCTGGAAGTGCTGGACCCCGAGCAGAACTCCACCTTCACCGATAACTACCTGGAGGTGGAGTACGACCTCTCGAAGGTGCTCTTTATTGCCACGGCCAACTCGCTCGATACCATTCACCCGGCCCTGCGCGACCGGATGGAAATTATTGATGTGACGGGCTACACGCTGGAAGAGAAAACCCAGATTGCCAAAAAGCACCTCTGGCCCAAGCTGGTGACCGAGCACGGCCTGACGCAAAAGGATGTGAGCATCAGCAACGCCGCCATTTCGCGGGTAATCGATGACTACACCCGCGAGTCGGGGGTGCGTAGCTTGGAGCGCAAGCTGGGCGCCGTGGTGCGCAACATTGCCAAGCACAAGGCCATGGAGGAGTCGTTCCCGAGCAAGCTGGAGGCGGCAGACGTGAATCGTATTCTGGGCGTGCCCATCTTCGACCGCGACCTGTACCAGGACAACGAAACGGCCGGCGTGGTAACGGGCTTGGCCTGGACCAGCGTGGGCGGCGACATTCTGTTCGTGGAAAGCTTATTGAGCCGGGGCCGGGGCAAACTCACCCTTTCGGGCCAACTAGGCGACGTTATGAAGGAATCGGCCATAACGGCGCTTTCGTATCTGCGTAGCCGCGCCGAGGAGTTAGGCATCGATTACCGCCTCTTCGATCAGTACGACCTGCACATTCACTTCCCCGAAGGCGCCGTGCCCAAAGACGGCCCCTCGGCCGGCATTGCTATTTTCACCAGCATTGCGTCGGTGTTTACGCAGCGCAAGGTTCGTTCGCACCTCGCCATGACGGGCGAAATAACCCTGCGCGGCAAGGTGCTGCCGGTAGGCGGCATTAAGGAGAAAATCCTGGCCGCCAAGCGCGCCGGCATCGTGGACATTGTTCTCTGCGAAAAGAACCGCAAGGACCTCCACGAAATAGCCGCCGAATACGTGAAGGGCCTGAAAATCCATTACGTCGACCGCGTAGATGACGTGCTACGCGTGGCTTTGCTCGACGAGAAGGTGAGCAAGCCGCTGAAACTGACCGTTCGTGAGGAAAGTCAGACGCCTTTGTCGGTACACGAGGTAGAAGTGCAATAGTGTAGCAATACCCAGAAACGCCGCGCCCCGCTCGAAAAGCCTCTCGAGCGGGGCGCGGCGTTTCTAATTGGCTGCTGGGTAAGGGGGCTGCAAGGAAACCAGTGGCGGTAAATTCACTACTGCCGCACCACCATAAAACCAGCGCGGTGGCGTTATGCCCCCGCAAACCTGTTGTATCTTAGCTACGATGATTCGACCCTTACGCCGCTTTCTTGTCTTGTTTTTGCCCGTATGCGCACTTGCCGTGTCGGCGCAAGCGCAAATTGGCGGGCAGTCGGTGTTTAATTCGTTGGCATTGCCGCCTACGGCCCGGCTGGCGGGCCTCGGCGGCGTAGCCGTTTCGGGCCCTACCAACGACCCCGGCATGCTGTACGGCAACCCGGCCTTGCTGAATGCCGACACCGACGGCCGCCTCGCCCTGAGCTACGGCGACTACCTGGCCGACATCCGGCAAAGCACCGCCGTGTACGCCCGCAATACCGACAAGCTCGGGCGCTGGGGCTTCGGGCTGTCGTACCTCAGCTACGGCGACTTTACCATGTACGACCCCGCCGGCAACCCCATGGGCGAATTTTCGGTGAACGATTACCACCTCAGCGTGGCCAATGCCCACACCATGGGCCCCATTACGCTGGCCGGCACTGCCCGTTTCGCGGTGGCCGGTATTGCCGGTAACCATTCCATGGCGTTGCTTACCGACATCGGCGGCGTGTTTAAGCACCCCAAGCAGGATTTCTCGGTGGGCTTGGCCGTTAAAAACCTCGGTTACCAAATCAAGCCTTTCGAGGGCGCCGAACGGGAGCCACTCCCGCTCGACGTGCAGCTGGGACTTACCATCAAGCCCGAGCACATGCCGCTGCGCTTTACCGTCACGGCGCACCACCTCACGCAGTTCGATATCGTGTACCTCGATACGGCCCAAACCAACCGGCAAACCCTCGACGGCGAACGAAAAACCCAGAAGAAAAGCACCGGCGACAAAATTGCCCGCCACTTTGTGATAGGAGGGGAGTTACTACTGAGCAAGGGCCTAAACGTACGCGTGAGCTACAACCACCTGCGCCGCCGCGAGCTGCGCCTCGACAACACCTCCGGCGGTGCCGGGCTGGCGTTTGGGGTGTTGCTGAAGCTGAGTCAGTACCAGTTCGAGTACACGCGCGCCTATTACCACACGTCAGGCGCGGCTAACTACCTCACCCTTTCGCGTAACATCGACGAGCTATTTGGTAAGAAAGAGTGAAGTAGGACTTGCTGTTAACATTCAGGCGAAGCCCCGGCTTATAAGCCGGGGCTTCGCGTTTTTAGCCCCGCCCACGGCTTTCTGCCAGAACGACACGCAGAGGATGCCCGCTCCGGTTTTTGCTGTGCAGGCAACCCCAAGCCATTCGCTTAGTATCTACACTGCCGACGTCATGCGCGTCGCCCTTCGCCTATGTTAGATTCAGCCACTTTCCCCACCCCGGCCCAAATTGTGGCCGAACTCGACAAATACATCATCGGCCAGCACGATGCCAAGCGCAACGTGGCCATTGCCCTGCGCAACCGGTGGCGCCGCCTGCACGCCCCCGCCGATATGCAGCGCGAAATCGTACCCAACAACATACTTATGATTGGCGCTACCGGCGTGGGCAAAACCGAAATTGCCCGTCGCCTCGCGGCTATTGCCGATGCGCCATTCACCAAAGTGGAGGCCAGCAAGTTCACCGAAGTAGGTTACGTAGGCCGCGACGTGGAAAGCATGGTGCGCGACTTGGCCGAGCAGGCCGTTAACCTGGTGAAGCAACGCCGCAAAGAGGCCGTAAAAACCCAAGCGGCCCAGCTCGTGGAAGATGCCATTCTAGACGCGCTCATTCCGCCGTTACCGGGTATTGGTAGTTCGGTAATAAAGCCGTCGTCGGTGGGCTTTGGTGACATGGGCAACTCCGAGGAAATGCCCAGCTCGGATGCCGAATTGAATGAGCGCACGCGCGAGAGGTTTCGGGAAAAGCTGCGCCAAGGTGAGTTGGAAGAGCGTTTTATCGACATCAAAGTACAGCAGTCGGCCAGTCCGGCTTTAGGCATGATGGGCGGACAGACCGGCATCGACGAAGCGTCGCTAGCTGGCCTACAGGACATGCTGGGTTCGATGATGCCCAAGAAAACCCGCAAGCGCAAGGTTACCATTGCCGAAGCCCGGCGCATCCTGCTCGATGAGGAAGCCGCCAAGCTCATCGACATGGACGAGGTAAAGGACGAAGCCATTCGGCTGGCCGAAAACGCGGGCATCATTTTCATCGACGAAATCGATAAAGTAGCCAGCAGCACCACCCAGAAGGGCGGCCCCGACGTGAGCCGCGAAGGCGTGCAGCGCGACTTGCTGCCCGTCGTCGAAGGATCGGCCGTGAACACCAAGTACGGCATCGTGCACACCGACCACATTCTGTTCATCGCGGCCGGGGCCTTCCACGTCAGCAAACCCTCCGACCTCATTCCCGAGCTACAGGGCCGTTTTCCCATCCGCGTAGAGCTGCAAAGCCTCACCAAGGACGATTTTTACCGCATCCTGAAAGACCCCAAAAACGCGCTTACCAAGCAGTACGAAGCCCTACTCAAGGCCGAGGAAGTAGAATTGCTTTTCGACGATGCCGCCCTGGAGCGCCTCGCCCAGATAGCCTTCGATGTGAACAGCGAAATGGAAAACATTGGGGCGCGCCGGCTCCATACCGTCATGAGCCGCCTGCTGAATGATATTCTGTTCGATGTCCCCGATAAAATCGGTGCCAATGCCCGTATTCAGATTACGGCAGCCTTGGTAGATGAGCGGTTGCAGGGCATGGTCAAAAACCGCGACCTGAGCCAGTACATTCTGTAAGGCTGGATAACACCCCATCCCGAAGTGCCGTTTAACGGCCCGCCGTGCTACCGCTAATCTGTTGCGGAAAGCAGCCGGGCTCTTAGGCGGCACTTCCTGCTTTTGGTACTTCAACACTGAATTGTATGCATTACTACATCATCACCGGTGCAAGCCAAGGACTAGGTAAAGCCTTGGCCTTAGAAGCCTTATCCCAGCCTCATACTGCCGTGCTGGGCGTGTCCCGCCATGCTACCATTGAGCACGCGCGTTACCGGCATCAGCCCTTGGACCTGTCTGACCTGACGGCCGTACAACACAACCTCTACAAGATATTTCCTCACTATACCGACGCCGAGTCCATCACGCTTATCAATAACGCTGGAGTCATCGGCGAAATAGGGTACGTCGGGGAGCAGCAAAACGAGCATTACGAGTTTGTCTTTAGCATAAACACCATTGCCCCTGCCATGCTTATGAATACCTTCCTGAGTGCTTATAGTGGGTCAGTTGCCCGGCGCACGGTACTCAACATTAGCAGCGGAGCAGCTCAACGACCTGTAGATGGCTGGGGCGCCTACTGCGCTTCTAAAGCGTCTCTGGACATGCTCAGCCAAGTAGCTCAGAAAGAGCAGGACCTGCGCGGTAGCAGGGTGCGCATACGCAGCCTAGCTCCGGGTGTTATTGATACAGATATGCAGGCACAGATTCGTGGCGCGAAGCAAAGTCAGTTCAGTGGGGTTAGTAGATTTATTACTTTGCACAAGGAGGGTGAATTACTACCGGTCAATCAAGTAGCCAGAAAAATAGTTGACTGGGTAAAAAAAATACCATCGCACGGGGAGAGTCCTGTACTACACTTGCAGGATATGTAACAGTACACAGCTTTAGAGCAGCTGTTGCAAAAAGCAGGAACTTCACAAAGACTAAAATGCCTATCTCACTAAAAAAGGCTAGACAGTTTTCCAATATTGTATTACAGTAAAAAAGCCTGGCTATAAGCCAGGCTTTTTTACTAAGCAAATCGGTTACAGTAGACTATGCAACTACGCGTACACGCACTGCCATCGGAATTACCTGAACTTCGCCATTTGGAGTATTCAGGGTCAACAGAAAGTAATACAAGTTTTGCGTAGGGGCCCGTGGGTTGGTGGCATACAAAGGAGCTAGGCCTGCACCTGTACCTACTCGTGTACGGTAGTTAGCAAAATCCAGCAACGACGATGTAAACGTGATGGTGTTGGTGCCATTTCCTTGAACAGGAACAGTAGCCGGCGCCGCCGCATTACCATTGTAATTCAACTGAGCTGCTGCCGCACCCGTTTGTATCACAGTCAAACCGTTGTTTCCAGTAGCAACTCGGGTGATTTCCTTAATCGTTCCTCTGTCCGAAGGAATGGAAAAGGTGATAGAAAAAGCACCAGGTGCAGCCACAGTAGGAGCCGCCGCAACAGGAGTTGTAGCGGGTGGAGGCGGAGGAGTGGAGTTGCCTTTAACTTCAATCACCGGAAAGCGCTCAAAGTAATTGGCATTAGTTACCGTAACTGGGATTTCAGCTAAGCTGGGAGCCAGTGGATCCAGGTTTTTGTCGTCGTACTCTTTTTCGCAAGAAAAAGCAGTGGTGGCAAGCAAAACCAGGCTAAAAAGTCTGATCAATCGGTTTTTCATGTCAAGTCAAGTTCGAAGTGAATGGACTGTCTCCGCAATTATTGAGCCCACCACACCCGTGCGCTGGTTCTGATATTCGGATCCAGACCTTCTGCACCGTTGTTTGCGTTAATTTCGGTGTTCGGGTAAGGCAAGCGTTGTGGAATGACCGTTGGATCATCGCCAGCTGGGTTGTCCACCAAAGCCAAACGTGGGTAACCCGTGCGACGGAAGTCGTTGTAAGCTTCGTACCCATTGCCTACCCATGCAATCCATTTCTGGGTCAGGATTTGATTCAAGGCCCGCTCAGAGTTAGTGCTTAAGTTGGCTACTGCTGGGTTTGCAGTAAAGTAAGCAGTTACAGCGGCATCAGTAATACCAGCCTTCGTCATGGAAGCGCGGATAGCATCACGATACAACGACTGAGCAGTTGCACCTGCCGGCGGAGTGAAACCAGGAAGGTTCCTCTGCGTTGCTTCAGCTAAGATGAAGAGACGCTGGAAGTTGGTCAAAATACGAACAGGAGCTTCGCCTTGCGCACCACGGATGTACACGTTGTAGCGTGAACGGTTCGTGAGAGCAGTATTAGTAGTAACTGGTATGCGGGCTGGTAATGGAGCATTAGCGCCATTCTGGAAACCCGTGAAGGTACCAAATGGAGTAATGGTGCCGGTAGTATTTACCGTAGCCGTCCGGGGTTGTGTAGTGTTAAAGAAAACAGGCAAACGCGGGTCGTTGCGTAAAGCCATGCTGTCGAGCAAACGCTGGCTAAGCAGTTGGTCGTCTTGACGAGTAACGAAGTTGTACTCAAACAAAGGGTTGCGGTTACCAACTGCCGTACCGAACGGTACCTGAAAATCGTCTGCGTTCGTTGTAATGGCTCCTGCCTGCGCCGAGTTAATAATGGAGCCAGCCAGAGCGGGCTCTCTCTTGCTCATGGTAGTAGCAAGCTTGAGCAACAGCGTGTTACCCATTTGCTTCCACTTGGCTATGTTGCCTGCGTAAGCAGGATCGGCAGCCCCACTAGGAGTCAATGCAGAAGGTTTGTCAAGGTCAGCCAAGCCCTCACGTACCAACTCAATCAGGCCTTTGATATTTTTTGAGGAGTTACCCTTGTAAATATCTTCCTGCTTGTCAAAACGCGGCGCGAGGTTGTTTAAGCCCTGCAGAGCTTGGGAGTAGGGGATATCGCCCCACATATCCGTGGTCAATGCAAAATTGTACGCCAACAACAACTTACCAATACCAGCATAAGCCGGGCTGTTGGCAAGTTCCGCTTGATCAATTAGCCGTTTCGAGTTGACCAATGTTCCATTGTACAGTTCAAAGTTCCATTGGTTATCGAAAGCCCCCCGGATATTGTACACATCGTAGGTCGCCGGCTGGTTAATGGCACCTGCCATATGCTGAACCAGCAAAGAACTTACGCGCCCGATGTCATTGCCAACAGTAAAACCAGTACTAACGATGATGTTAGTCAACTGAACCGGTAGGCCAATGGCAGTGGTTCTGTTAGGGTCTTTATTGACGTCCAGAAACTCGTCCTTACTGCAACTCGCGGTGCTCATCACTAAGCTAGCAGCGAGAGCAAGGCCAAGTAAGTGTTTATTTTTCATGAGAAGTGAAAATCACAGATTAGAAAGTGAAACGGAGGTTCACACCGTAGTTCCGCGTATTAGGCGGGCTCTGGGCTTCCAGGCCACGGATGTTACCCGCGCCTTGTGAGTTAATCTCCGGATCAAAGGGAGCATTGGGAGCGTAGAAGAACACATTGCGCCCAGTGAGCGTGATGCTAGCGCCGCCAAAAGGCGTGCGTTCCAGCAGACTCTTTGGCAAAGCGTAGCCCAGAGAAAGTTCGCGCAAACGGTAAACTGTGGCATCGTACACGTTGAACTCACTTTGCAAACCGCCAATAGCACCATAGTACTGCTGGGCATCGATTTGAATGTTGTTCTCACGGTACGTACCGTCAGCGTTCTGAATCACACCTGGAATCACGCGTGGTGCATCACGATTCTCCGCCGTCTCCTTCATGGCACCGTTAGCCTTTAATTGGGCATTGGTGAAAGAAAGAAGTTCAGCACCCACGTTAGCATCTACGAGGAACGAAAGCGAAACACCGCGGTAAGTAAATGAGTTCGTAATACCGCCCTGCCATTCTGGGTTAGGATCAGCAAGAATTTCATTCGCAACCAAGTTGGTGTCGAAAGCACCCGTAGCAGGGTTGATAATGTAGCGGCCCACGAGACTAGGGTCGTTGGCATTACCAGTAACGGGGTTAATCGCAGGAACGCGGGGTACACGGCCACCAATGATTACACCATAAGCTTCACCCACCCGGAACGAGGGAATGCTGCCAGTAAAAGCATTGCCATTAATGGAGGCCGTTGTTACGCCTGGGGCGATTGAAACAACTTCGTTACGGATGCGGGTGTAGTTTAGGTTGACATCCCAACGGAAGTCGTTGGTTCGGATCGGCGTAATTACGGCCAAGCCTTCAAAACCTTTGTTGTCTACCCGGCCAATGTTGGTGAAACGTTGGGTATAACCAGAAGACGACGCAACGGTTACGGGTAGAATCTGATCTTCGCTGCGGGTAGCAAAATAAGTCAGGTCAAACGTCAAGCGGTTGTTGAAGAAGCCCAAGTTTGTGCCTACTTCAAACGACTTGGTAAACTCCGGCGTTAGTGCTGTGCCTCCACCAAGAACGTTGTTGATTCCGAAGCCCGAATAGGTAGTGCCAGCGGCGGTGAAGGGGAAGTTGATACCGGCAACGTTATTTCCTTGCGTTCCTACAACGTAGTAGGTTTCCAGCGAGTAAGGATCAGCATCTCTACCCACCTGAGCCACGTTTGCTCGAATCTTACCGTACGAGAAAATGTCGTTGGAAATCTTAAACGCGTCGCTGAACACGAAGCCCAGCGTTGCGGCCGGGTAGAAGAACGTGTTGTTATTAACTGGCAGCGTTGATGATTGGTCTACGCGTCCCGTCAGTTCCAGAAACAGGTAGTTGTTGTAAGCCAACGATAGCTGCGAGTAGTAGCCGAGAAGACGGCGCACATTCGAGAATTCACCCGTTCCGTTTGAAAAAACGGTGCCAGCTGCAGCATTCGGAAGCCCTTCAATAATAGCTTCGCTTTGCGACGTAATTCTTTGCAAACGACGCTGGTTGATATTTTGACCTAGCAACAACGAAGCGTTGAAGCCTTCAGTCAAAATATTGTCTTTTTTCAGCGTTACCAGTAAGTCGCCGTTAATCTCGCTACGAATAAACGCTTCGTCTCGGATCAAACCTCCAGGCGCGCGGTTAGAGCCTAAGGCAAACACCTGACGGCGCCGGTCCGTGTATGTGTCGAGACCAGCGCGGTAGGTAACATTCAACCAAGGCGCAAAATCGTAGCTCATGTTAGCTACATTAATGAAGCGCGTCAGGTTGGAAGTAGTCGGGTTATTGCGCAGGTTGAAGTACGGGTTGTCAGCTCCAGGGAAGAAGATGTTAGCCCCCGTAATTGGGTCCTGCGAAGGAAGCCCTTGCAGGTCGTAGCTACGCGGAATGGCTCCAATCTGACCAAAAGCTGAGCCGCCGTTGCCGATTTGGGGACCGGTCTGGTTTGTTTGAACAAAGTTAACCGAGCCGCCAACGCGAAGCTTGTTAATCAGCTTAACGTTACCACCCAACGATACGTTGGTTCTGTTGAGCTCCGAGCTCTCTACGATGCCTTTCTGATCCGTATTGGTAGCGTTGAACGAAATGTTCTGATCCTCGTTGCCACCCGCGATGTTTACTCCGTTGGTCAGAATGCGACCCTGGCGGTAGAAATTCTCAATGTTATCGTACGGCCGATAATCTAAGACGCTGCCATCGGCTAGCAACAAGCCGTTGGCTTGTGTAGGCGTTGTGCCATAGCGAGGTCCCCAAGAAGCACGGGAACCCGTATTCACGTTTCCTAGGCCATCGGTGGTGATGTTAACGCCCTGGGTGCCCTGGCCGTATTCATCCTGCAACTCGGCAATACCATATACGTTTTGCACGTTCAAGCTGGAAGTAACGGTTACTTCCGTCTTCTTATTAGCTGAACGACCCGTTTTAGTGGTAATAATGATAGCACCTGAGGAAGCCCGCGAGCCATACAACGCAGCGGCAGCCGGACCCTTAAGGATGTTTATGCTGGCGATGCTTTCTGGATCGATGTCAAGGGCACGGTTCGACGTTTGAGCTGCACCCAAAGTGCCGAGCGGGCCACCGTTGGTACGGTCAAGGTCATTGCTGATCGGAATACCGTCAACTACAAACAGAGGTTGGTTGCCGTTCTGTAGCGAAGTAATGCCGCGGATATTGATGTTCGTAGACGAACCTGCCAGACCGCTGGAACCCGTGATGTTTACCCCTGCCACTTTGCCCTGCAAGGCATTGAGAACGTTAGGCTCCGATTTCTGGGAAATCTGATCAGCCTTAATTTCCTGCGTAGCGTAGCCCAGAGAGCGGGTGTCACGCTCGATACCCAGAGCCGTTACTACTACTTCGCTCAGTTGCTTGGTGTCGGCGGAAATGCCCACATCAATGCGGTCTTCGGTTCCAATGGCACGCTCGATGGTTGCGTAACCTACAGAGCTGATTTGCAGGGTTCCGCCGCTAGCCGGTACGCTTAGCGAGAAGCTGCCATCAGAGTTAGTGGAGACACCGTTGGTTGTGCCTTTAAGCAATACGGTGACCCCGGGTAGTCCTTCCCCAGTCGCACGGTCGGTTATCCGACCACTGATCTGGCGGTTTTGGGCATCCGCATGGTGGGCAATGCCCACCAAGGGTATTAAACCCAGTAAGAGTTTGTTCATACGAAGTTGAGTGTGTATGAAAGAGAAAGTTTTTCTTAAAAATACTCTCCCTGTACTCATTGTTACAATAGAGAAGAATAAAAACTGTAAGAAATAAAAATAAAACAGCCCCAACTACGTAAAGTCAGGGCTGTTTCTGAATGTGACAGGGGGGTTAGTACCCTGGATTCTGGTTTCCTGCTAAAGCGGTGTTGTTGGTCAGCTCACGAGCTGGAATAGGAAATAACTCCCGGTCACGACTCAGAGATAGGTTTGGAACAAGTGGGCCTAATACTGTTTGAACTCTGTTCCGACGCTTTAAGTCAAACCAGCGGTGTCCCTCTAAGGCAAGTTCAACGCGTCGCTCGCGCTCAATCTGCGTTAAAAGCAACGATTGTGATGTAGTAGTTCTTGCCGTCAAGCCAGCCCGTGCACGAATAGTGTTGAGATGTGCTAGTGCTTCAGATACGCGACCAAGTTCCGCTTTAGCCTCTGCTGCTGTGAGAATAATTTCCCCAAGACGCAGAATGATGTAGTTGTCGTTGCCATTGCCGGGGTCATCGTACTTAACAACCGTATTGGAAGGTACTGCGAGACCATTCAGTTGGAAGTTCTGAGATAAGGTCGCTGCATAGCGCCGATCTGTACGAGCTTCAAAGGAAGTGCCATTTGTGCTTGCAGTTGCCAAATTACCGGTGGATCCGTTTGGCGTTACCTCTAATCGTCCGCCGAAGCTATTGGGAAACATGAAAAAAGCATACTGGCTTGGGTTAGTTTCCGTGAAGTCAACTTCCCATATGCTTTCCTTCGTCAACCCGCTCTCGAAAAGATTACGATAATTAGGTTCGAGGGTGTAGGCTAGGTTTTTTAGGATAGAATCGCAGTGAGCAGCGGCAACTGGCCAGTTACGCCGGTACAGTGCTAAACGGGCTTTCAGACCAAGTACAGCCCACTTGTTAATGCGTGTAACTGATGAGGTGTTTGGCAGACTAACCTGAGCCGAATCCAGATCTAATTGGACCTGATTGTAAACATCGTCTACTGTACTACGCGGCACGCTTAAAACGGAAATCGGTTCTTGTGATTTAGTGGGCTGCAAAATCAGAGGGACCCCTCCCCAGTAACGAACTAAGTTAAAGTAGTTGAAGGCACGCAAGGCACGAGCCTCTGCTACATATTGCCTTGCGAGATTTTTCGGTAAGCCCGGTGTGGTAGCAACACGTTCTATGACGTTGTTAGCAGCATTGATATCCGCATATATGGCGGCCCACATTGCCGTTACCTCGCCGTTACTTGGCTGAATACTCGCGTTGTCAATTTCATTAAACGTAGTAAACGTGCCACTCCAAGCTAGGTTATCGGCAGCTAGGTCAGCAAACAAAGGATAGCGTAGCCCCAAATAATTGGCTGACGATAGCCCCCCATAAATACCTAGCACTGCAGCTTCGGCACTTTGTGGGTTGCCGAACATTTTATCATTTTCTACTTGATTGCGAGGGGACACATCAAGAAAATCCTTGCAGGAAGTGATGCTCATCAGTAGGCTTAATAGGGCCATACAGATAGCTTTTTGACGAATTTTCATCCGGCGAGAGTTCAAATTTGGTTAGAAGCCCAAGTTGAAACCCAACTGGTAAGTACGGGCTTGGGGAAAAGTGAGAAAGTCGGTGCCCAACGCCGTGTTGGTGGTGTTGAAAGTGCTTACCTCGGGGTCTAGACCAGAGTAGTTGGTGAAGGTCAACAAATTCTGACCTGCCAAGTAAATGCGAGCCGACTGCACATGTGCTTTTCTAAGCCAATGGGTAGGTAAGTTGTAACCCAGTGTAGCGGTTTTCAAGCGCGCGTAAGAGCCGTCTTCCACGTAACGGTCACTGTCTCGACGGTTGCTGTTTGGGTCGCCCTTGGCTGCACGAGGTAGTTTGCCGTTACCTGGTTCATCTGCGGATTTCCACCGGTCGCGAACGGTAGCAAACTGGCCAAACACAGAGGACATGCTTTCGCCGAAGTCCTTTGTGCTGTTGTACATATCGTTGCCGTATGTGAACTGCACAAAGAAGCTTAAATCGAAGCCCTTCCAGTTCAACGTATTGGTCATGCCTCCAAAGAACTTAGGCTGAGCCGAACCGATAATTTCTTGATCGGCGGAGGTAATCCTCCCGTCGCCGTCTAGGTCCTTGAATCGAATGTCTCCCGGCATGGTTCCTCTGCCGCGGTTGTTGCCAACTGTAGGAGAAATGAATTGATAGAAGATAGAGGCGTCATCGGGCCGGCCGGCTAATTGGCGGGCCATACGATTATCTTCATTGATTTCCTCTATACTCTGGTATATACGGTCGACGCGATAGCCGTAGAATGCGCCTAGTGGTTGCCCAACTTTCAGAATACTGCCAAAACCCTGCAATTGATTGTCCGTTGCCAGTTGAGTAATCTTATTGCGGATGATCGATAAGTTCAAGTTGGTGGTCCAATTGAATGCCCCATTTGCACCACGGATATTGTCGGTGGTCAAATCGAATTCCAATCCCTTACTTGTAACTGCACCGGAGTTTTCGGCACGGGTGCTGTAACCCGAAGAGGACGGAACTTGCCGATTAAGGAGCAGGTCAATTGATTTACGTGAGAATGCGTTAACCGAGCCCAAGATGCGGTTGTCAAAAAAACCATAATCTAAGCCTACATTATACTCGCCGCTTTTCTCCCAAGTCAAATCATCATTGCCAAATTGGGTGGGGGCGAGACCGGCAAAGTTGCCATAGTAACTTGGTGACCATAAGGCCCGCGAAGCAAAGTTTGCAATGTTGAGGTTGCCAGTGCGTCCGTAACCCGCGCGTAACTTCAATTCACTCAGTGTGGTGAAAGAAGTGAGGAAACCTTCTTGACCAATGCGCCAAGCAACTGAAGTAGCCGGGAACCAGCCATATTGGTTGTTACGACCAAAGCGGGATGAACCATCGCGGCGTATAGAGCCTTGAACAATGTATTTTCCTTTGTAATCGTAGTTCAGGCGGCTAAAGCCCGAAACGAGGCTCCATTCGGTAATGTCGGAAGCAGCGCCTACGTTTACAGCACCCGCGCCCACCGTTTTAATGTCGTTGCCAGGGAAGTTAGTAGTACTCGTTTGCTGGCCTTCTTGGTAATTACTTTGCACACTAGCCCCTAGTAGCAAGCTAAGATTATGGTCGCTGTTGAAGGTGCGGTTATAACGAGCTGTTGTTTCATTCAGCCATAGTATCTCCGAACGGCTATTGGATGTGCCTGCGCCACGCGAAGCAAAAGCCTGTGGTAATGTGCTTGGTTCGAACTGGTCTTCTTTAACATTGATATAATCGGTGCCAAAGTTGGTTCGAATACGCAGGTCGCGAATTGGTTCATACTCTACAAAAGTATTTCCTACCAAGCGTGTGGAACGAGAATCAAAAACGGCCTCCGTTGCTTGTTGTACAGGGTTAGCGGCGGGGTTAGCACCGGTTGGTTCACTTGCAAACGTGCCATCGGGGTTTCGTACAGGCACGTAAGATCCTACCAGAATTGCTCCGGACACTACACCGTAAATGTTGTTATCGTTGTAGATACGGTTGCTTAATGAGCGGCTCAAACCAATGTTAGTGCCGATTTTCACCTTGTCAGAAATGTTGAAATCGATATTCAAACGCCCGCTGCCGCGCTTGTAGCCAGAGCCAATGACGATTCCCTTTTGATCATAATAGGAAGTCGTAGCTAGTATTTTGGTTTTGGTATCGCCCCCCGATAAAGTGAGGGTATAATTCGAAATAGGCGCTGAACGGAAGATTTCGTCTTGCCAGTTGGTATTAATATCAGTTGTATCGGGCGGTAAACCGCCAATCGCTTCATTAACATTTCCGTAGGCCTCCCTAATAAGCTGTACAAGCTCATTACCAGGCAACGGTTCACGCTTCTTAATGACCTCCTGGGTGCCCACGTACATATCGAAGTTGAGCTTCGTACGGCCTGACTGTCCCCGCTTGGTGGTAATCAGAACAACGCCGTTCGACCCGCGCGACCCGTAGATGGCCGCTGCCGAAGCATCCTTTAGAATTTCGATGGAAGCAATGTCGTTCGGGTTGATGTCCGACAACGCATTCAGGGCTTGGCCGCCGGTGCCGATGTCGGAATAGCTGCCCGACAACACCGGGGTTCCGTCAACCACGTACAGCGGCTGGCTGCCGGCCGTAATGGAGTTGTTGCCGCGAATTCGTACCGATACGCCGCCGCCGGGCGTACCCGAGCTGGACGTTACCTGAACACCCGAGGCGCGACCCTGCAAAATCTGGTCGACACCCGTAGCGGGCTGCCCCTGAAACTGCTTATTGTCGATGGTAGAAACCGCCGTTGTTATCAAGGTCTTCGACTGCTCGCCGTAGCCTACTACTACCACTTCCTTAAGCTGCTTGAGGTCGGGCGCCAAGCCAATGTCGAGCCGGGATTGTTTGCCGAGCTGCTGCTCGGTTAGCAAGTAGCCAACCGAGGTAATAACCAGTGTGGTGCCGCCGGCCGGTACTTCTAGGGTAAAAGTGCCGTCGGCATTGGTTGAAACGCCTGCTGAAGTTCCTTTTACGAGCACCGTTGCGCCGGGCAGGGCCTCGCCGCTGGTACGATCGTACACCCGGCCGGAGATGCTCCGAACCTGGGCTGCTGCGGGCTGCAGCAAAGAAATCATGAGCAAAGGACTCATGAGTAGAGTTTTCTTCATGTAAAAAAAAGGTTGGTGGGGTAGGTGGGCGGGGGAGAACTGACAAAAGCCATGTTCCCAGTAGCAAGTATAGTGTAATTTCAGAGCAGTTGCCAACAGTGAACCTATTATAGTGAGCGGTGCGAGTAGCTGAACAGTTGCGCTTCTAATTCTATGACTAATAGGTGATTTGAAATAATGTAGTGTGAATTAAGTATTACTACGATATGAATGCAGAATTGCCGTTTTTGATATTTCAGACAAAATAATGTTAGGTTTGGTCACACTCATTCACCATCACTCACCATAACCAATGAAAAAACTTCTAATAGCGTCTCTGCTCGCGGCACCGTTAATGGTGCACGAGGCGGCGGCGCAAAGCAGGACCATTTCGGGACGGGTTCTTGACGCGTCCAATGGGCAGGGCTTACCCGGCGTCACGGTCATCGTGAAGGGCACCACCATAGGGGCCTCTACTGATGCCAATGGTGCTTATACCCTGAGCGTTCCGACCTCGGCAACCACTTTGTCCTTTACCTCCGTAGGTTTTCGCGCAGTTGAGAAACCTATAGGAGACGCCTCATCTATCGACGTTAGTCTGCAAACTGACACTCGTCAAATTGAAGAAGTAGTTGTAACTGGTCTGGCTACTTCAATCAAGCGTTCAAATCTCGCAAACGCCATAACCACTATCTCGGCCAAAGAACTGGTAGGCAGCACCCGTCCGGTAACGGTAGATGCAGCGTTGAGCGGCAAGGTGGTAGGTGCTAATATCTCGCAAACCAGTGGCGCCCCCGGCGGGGGTATGTCAGTGCAACTACGCGGCATCAGCACCCTGAACGGCTCGGCCCAGCCGCTGTATGTTATCGATGGGGTGTATGCCGTCAACGCTGACTTTGGTAACGGAGCCGGTTCAGCTGCCTTTTCGGGTGCTGCGGCGGGTACGGGCCGAACCACTCAGGACAACGGCATCAACCGTCTGGCCGACTTAAATCCTAATGACATCGAAAGCATCGAGGTGCTGAAAGGGCCGAGCGCCGCCGCCATCTACGGCACGCGGGCTAACAATGGGGTAATCGTCATAAGGACCAAGCGTGGGCAGGCCGGCAAAACCCGCATTAGCTTTAACCAAGACCTGGGCTTTGCCAAAGCTTGGCGCCTGCTGGGCAAGGAGGACTGGACCGATGCCAAACTGGAGCAGTTTTACGCTGGCAACCGCCTGGCTCAGGAGAAAGCCGCTCTGGCAAGTGCGCAGGCATCGGGCCGGATTTACGACTACGAGAAAGAAGTTTTCGGCAATACCGCTTTTCTGCGCAACACTGGCCTGAGCGTATCCGGCGGTAACGACCGTACTCGATTCTACCTAGCTGGCGCCACTTCCAAAGAGGATGGCATTGTGAAGCGCACTGGGTTTGAGCGCCACTCCCTGCGCCTGAACGTAGACCACAAGATCGGCCAGCGCGTGGATATTGGCCTAGGCGGCAACTACCTCAACTCGGTGAACCGCCGTGGCTTTGCCGGCAACGACAACAACGGCATTTCGCTGGGTTACAACCTAGCTTACACACCCAGCTATGCCCAGTTGTTTCCCAACGAAAAGGGTGAGTTCCCGGATTCGCCCTACACCGGTGACAACCCGTTGGCCGTGGTGGAGCGCTCCATCAACGAAGAAAGCACCAACCGCTTCGTGCAGACGGGCAGCCTGACGGTGCGGATAATTGACAAGGAGGCTACCTCGTTGCGCTTCGCCGTGCAGGGTGGGGTCGATTACTCAGCTTCGGAAGCTCTGCTGGCCTTGCCCGGCGACATGCAGTCGCAGCGGGCACGTCCGCTGCCGGGGGTAGCTCGCCTGGCCAAAAACAACTTCTTCAACACCAATCTGCAGGGCTTCCTGATCTATGATTGGAAGCTGGGCGATGCGCTGAACCTGACCTCGCAGGTGGGTACGGTGCGCCTATCGCAAAGGCAGGACCTAACCTATGCGCAAGGCCAGAACCTGTCGCCTGGCCCGCCCTACACCCCTAACCGGGGCACCGTAACCACGCAGGAAACCTTCCTGACGCAGGAGGCCGACGTAGGCTTCGTAGCTCAGCAAGAGGCCAACTTCCGCGACCAAGTGGTGGCGACGGCAGGCATCCGCTTCGATAAGTCGAACCGCAACGGCGACCCGGATAAATACTACGCTTTCCCGAAAGCTTCGCTGGCTGTCAATGTGGCCAAGTTTGACTTTTGGAGCGTGGAGCCGGTGAACTTGGTGAAGCTGCGCGTGGCGTACGGCGCCACCGGCGGCCCGGCGTTCTTCAACGCCCTGTACTCACCGCTCAATCCCATTTCAACGGGCGGGCGGCCCGGCCTGCTGCCTTCCACGCTATTGGGTAACCCCGAGGTGAAACCGGAAAGCGCTACCGAACTGGAAGCCGGTCTGGACATGGGCTTCTTCGATAACCGCATTGGCTTTGAAGCGACGGTCTACAACAAAAAGGTGTTTGATCTGATCAACACCTACGGATTGGCTCCTGGCACCGGCCTGACGTCTATCCGCGCTTATAATGTTGGCGACCTGCAGAACCGCGGTTTGGAACTGGCTTTGAATGCCAACCCGGTACGCACAGGCATTCTCAACTGGACGTCCTCGACGCAGTTCTGGTTTAACCGTACCGAAGTCACCAAGCTCAATGAAACGCCGCTGGTGGTGCCGCCCTTCAACACCGGACTGGGTTTCGGCGCCACGTTCGGCCGTAACGTGTTTGTGGTAGGCGAATCGCCCTCGCGCTGGTACGGAACTCCTAACGACCCAAACAGCCCGAACTTCAGCGGTTTGACACGCTACGAGGAAGCCCAGCCTACGTTTCAGATGTCGTTCTTAAACTCGCTGACCATTGCTAAGAACCTGGAACTGTCGTTCCTATTCCAC
This sequence comes from Hymenobacter koreensis, assembly GCF_039541855.1. NCBI lineage: Bacteria > Pseudomonadati > Bacteroidota > Cytophagia > Cytophagales > Hymenobacteraceae > Hymenobacter > Hymenobacter koreensis. Next base: position 273,205 of record NZ_BAABHA010000002.1, on the reverse strand, counting down.
TGGAAGAAGGATGGCTACACCAGCAACCTGAGCCGCCTGCTCAAGGACGAAGGCGGCACCACGGAGGACTGGAGCGGCGACAGCGGCCAGCGCAACGACGATGGCACCGTGGTTCCGAACGGTATCTACCGCGCGGGTCTGACGGCCCGCGAGTTTATTCAGAACTCGGGCTACGTGCGTCTGCGCGAAGCCTCGCTGTACTACTCGCTGCCGGCTAGCTTCCGCACGTCTTTATTTAAAGATTACGTGTCCAACATCCGCGTGGGCGTGTCGGGGAACAATTTGCTGACCTGGACGGATTATGTAGGCTACGACCCTGAGGTATCGAACTTTGGCGCGGTATCTAACCTAGCTCAGGTTGACGTGGCCAGCTACCCGAACACCCGTCGCATATTCTTCCACTTCGGCATCGATTTCTAACGCTGCTTTTTTTGCACCATTCCACATGCAATATTTTTTTTCCCGACACAAGCTGGCTGTGGCTGCGCTTGTTCTGCTGCTAGGAAGTTCTTCCTGCGCATTTTTTGAAACCGAGCCGGTTATTGACCCCAATAGCCCTGGCTTAAGTTCCGTGCTTACCAACGCCACAAGGCCTCAGCTGGATGCGTTGGCTGTTGGTGTAGAGGCATCTCTGCGCAACGCGCACACGGGCAACGCTCCTTATAACTGGGTGGCAGGAGTGCTGGGCCGTGAAGTGACGGTGCTGGCCACTACCGAGTCGCGTTGGTACGGGGAACTGCAAGGGTCTCGCAATAACCTGGACGATGCAGCTTATTACAACGGGTACTACATCCCGCTGGCGCAAACGCGTCGTGCAGCGCAGGTGTTCCGCGAGTCAGCTGCCAACAGCCAAGCATACGATGCCCAGCAAAAAGCTGGTGCAGCTGGGTTTGGCCGCACATATGAAGCACTGGCCAAGCTGCTGCTGCTGAATATGCAGGGCGACAACGGCATCCGCATCGACGTGGACAATCCGTTGCGGCCGGGTAAGTTTGTGACCGAGGCCGAGGCGCTGGCTGACATCCGGCGACTGCTCGATCAGGCGGTTGCTGACCTAGACCAAGCCGGTGCCACGTTCGGTTTTCCGCTGTCGGCTGGTTTCGCAGGCTTCAATACGCCGGCTACGTTTAAGCGCTTTAACCGCGGTCTGGCCGCTCGCGTAGCCCTATATCAGCGCGATTATGCCGGGGCGCGTACGGCACTTGCAACCTCGTTCTATGCCCCTACATCCACCACGCTCGGCGTAGGGCCGAAAATCACGTTTAACCCGGCCATTGCCGGCGACGCTGGCAACCCGTACTTCCAAGTGGCCAACAATACGGGTTCAACCGTGGTGGGCGTCCCCGACAACGTGGTGACTGAAGCTGAGCCAGGCGACACACGCCTGAGCAAAATTGGGCAGCGTACCGCTCCACGCGTCACCGGCGGTATTTCTCAGGCCAACGAGGCCCGTTTGTTTCCTACCAACACTTCCTCGCTCGACATCATACGCAACGAGGAATTAGTGCTGATTTCGGCGGAAGCCAAAGCCTTGGGCGCAACGCCCGATCTGGCTGGTGCTCTAACTGATCTGAACGTAGTGCGAGCCGGCGCTGGATTGGCTGCGTTGCCAGTTGGTACGCTTACGGCTGCCAATGCGCTGGACTACATTCTGCGTGAGCGGCGTTACTCGTTGTTCTTCGAAGGGCACTCTCTGGTGGACCTGCGCCGCACCGGCCGCCTGCGCCCGGTGGTAGTAGCTTCTCCGCCGGCCATCCGTCCCTACACGTTGGCTTTCAGCGGCACAGTGGGTAACACGACTTACCGTCTAATTGACAAGATGCCGCGTCCGGCGGCAGAAAAGGCTTGGGACAGCGTGAACCCCTAACTCAGATAAGTCTGGTTCTAAAAAAACCCTGCGCCAAACGGTGCAGGGTTTTTTTGTGAGCTTTTACAGATGATAAACAACATCGAGTCCGCGTTCAGCCAAGTTAAGTAACCGCTTGTGACGCGGGTGAAGCAACACATGTGCCCGGTAGTAGCTCGCGCCCGCCTAGTTCTCCATCAACCAAGCCTTGATATACTCATCCAAATCCCCGTCCAGTACGTTCTGCACATCGGTGCGCTCCACGCCGGTACGGATGTCTTTGACCAGTTTATACGGGTGCAGCACGTAGTTGCGGATTTGGGAGCCGAAGTCAATACGTTTCTTACCGGCTTCTACTACCTCGCGGGCCGCATTGCGCTTGTCCATTTCTATCTGGTACAGGCGCGACTTAAGCATGCGTAGCGCGTGCTCTTTGTTCATGAGCTGGCTGCGCTCGATTTGCACGGCAATGATGATGCCCGACGGCGCGTGGGTAAGGCGCACCGCGGTTTCCACCTTGTTTACGTTTTGGCCACCTGCCCCGCCGGCCCGGAAAGTATCCCAGGTAATATCGGCAGGGTTAATGGTGATGTTAATGGTATCGTCAACCACTGGGTAAGCAAACACCGAGGCGAAGGACGTATGACGCCGGCCGCTGCTGTCGAAAGGAGAAATGCGCACTAACCGGTGCACCCCAATTTCGCTTTTCAGGTAACCGTACGCAAACTGCCCTTCAATTTCCAGCGTGGCCGATTTAATGCCAGCTCCTTCGCCGGGCTGGTAGTTGATTTCCCGTACGCTAAAGCCGTGCTTCTCGCCCCACATGATGTACATGCGCATCAACATCTCGGCCCAGTCCTGGCTTTCGGTGCCGCCCGCGCCGGGGTTGATGTCGATGATGGCCGAGAGCTGGTCTTCTTCGTTGGAGAGCATGCGCTTAAATTCCAACTGTTCGACGGCTTGTACGGCACGGTCAAATTCAGTCCGTATCTCAGCTTCGGTAGCTTCTCCTTCTTTGTAGAAGTCGAAGAGTACTTCCACATCATCCACCGCTTTGGCGGCGGCCTCGTAATCGTCGGTCCAGACTTTCACCGACTTCAATTCCTTGAGCGTGGTTTCGGCCGCACGCGAGTCGTCCCAGAAGCCGGGCGCCTGGCTTTGCGCCTCCACGGCGGTTACGTGTTCTTTGCGGGCATCGTAGTCAAAGATACCTCCTTAAGGCCTCCACACGGCCTCTCAAGTCTTTCACTTGCTCCAACGTCATGGGCGAAAGGGTAGCGGGTTAAACAATGGCAACTGCCCGGCAATGCGCAGCAGGCAGGCTAAGTGGGTAAAGGTACAGCGCTAAAAACAGTGCCGCCCGCCGTTTGCGCTTGGCAAACAACGGGCAGCACGTAAAAAGCATTACAAAAAGATTACACGGCCGTCATCCAACCGTGAGCGTCAGGGGCCTGGCCACTGCGGATGGCCGCAAGGGCTGTGCTGGCCCGCCGTGAAAATGAATTGGCAGAGGTCATAGGTAGTTCGTAATCGTGGCCCTCGAAGCCGATAACGGCTATGGGCGCGATGGTAGCGGCAGTACCCACTCCAAAGGCTTCGCGAAGGGTTCCGGCTTCCAGGGCCTCAACTATTTCGTGCACCGATACTTTCCGCTCTTCCACGGGCATATCCCAATCCCGGGCTAATTGCAGCACGCTGCGGCGGGTAATGCCATCGAGAATGGAAGTGCTGAGGGCCGGGGTGATAACCCGGTCGTTAATGACGAAAATAGCGTTCATGGTGCCCGATTCTTCCACGTAGCGGTGCTCTGAGGCATCAGTCCAGATGAGCTGGTTATAGCCTTGCTGCTGGGCTAATTTAGTAGGGTACATAGCAGCGCCGTAATTCCCGGCATTCTTGGCGTAACCGGCACCGCCTTCGGCCGAGCGCACGTATTTCTCTTCGAAGCGCACCCGCAACGGTTTGTTGTAAAAAGCACCGACCGGACACGTAATGATCATAAACCGGTACGATTCCGAGGGGCGCACCCCCAGAAAACCGTCGGTGGCAAACATGAACGGACGGATGTACAAGGCCGTATCAGCGGCCTTGGGCACCCAGCCCGAGTCGAGGCGAATGAGCTGGGTTAGACCCTGCATGAACAGCTCTTCAGGCAGCGTAGGCATACACATGCGTTCAGCCGATGCGTTCAGTCGCTGAAGGTTGTCGAGGGGACGAAACAGTGAGACGCCACCTTGGGCGGTGCGGTAGGCTTTCATGCCCTCAAAAATGGCCTGACCGTAGTGTAGGGCCGAATTAGCCGGGCTAACGGCCATTTCGCCGTACGGCAGAATTTGCGGCTCCTGCCACTCTCCGTTTATATAATCAACCACAAACAAGTGGTCGGAAAAGAGCTTGCCAAATTCGATGTTCGCCGGGTCCAACTCGCCGAGGCGGGAAGTAGCGCTGCGTTGAATGTTAATCGTGAGGGTTTCCGTCATGACAAACGAGGGAAAAGGGGAAAGTAGGGGGAAAGCTTGGGCGGGGAATTTGCCGCTGGCGTTGGACTTAAACTGAAACGAACCCGTTAGCCGCGCGGTTGCCAAACCACTTCTTCGCTACCAAGGTCGTGGCTCATCAGGCGCGACAATACGAACAGGTAATCCGACAAGCGGTTCAGGTACATGACCACTAAATCGGGCACGAATGACTCCTCGCGCAAGGCAATTGCCAGCCGTTCGGCGCGTCGGCATACGCAGCGCGCCACGTGGGCATACGAAACCGACTGATGACCACCGGGCAAAATAAAATTACGCAGCTCGGGCAGGATTTCATTCATGCGGTCCATTTCCCGTTCTAGCGCCTCCACATCGGTGTCGAGCAAATCGGGGAGCTGCATGCGGGCGCGTTCGGGGTCGGAGGCCAAGGTGGCACCGATGGTGAACAGGCGGTCTTGCACCTGCTTGAGCAGCGGGCGGTGTGGCGTGCTCACGTCCTGGTCGCGTACCAAACCAATCCAGGAGTTCAACTCGTCCACGGTTCCGTACGCTTCGATGCGCAAACTGGACTTGGGCACGCGGGTGCCGCCGATGAGGGACGTAAGACCTTTGTCGCCGGTGCGGGTATAGATTTTCACAGCAGAAGAGCAGGAGTGAAGGTAAGCTAACGAACGTTAGCGACATCGAAGGTAACAGGCAAAAAATAATGCCTCAGCCGATGGGGCTGAGGCATTGAAATTCAGATCTTCGGAAACGGCCAAGCCACCTACTCACCGCGCATGGCGGCATGGTGTGAGGCTACGTTCTCATTTACCTGGTCGCTTTCCACGAGGCCGTCGCGCAGGCGTACGATGCGGTGAGCGTAGTGGGCAATGTCGTCTTCGTGCGTCACCATGATGATGGTGTTGCCTTTGGCGTACAGCGCCTCAAACAGGTCCATGATTTCGTAGCTGGTCTTGCTGTCGAGGTTGCCCGTGGGTTCGTCGGCCAGAATAATGCTGGGGTCGTTTACCAAGGCGCGGGCAATGGCCACGCGCTGGCGCTGGCCGCCCGACAGCTCGTTGGGCTTGTGCTTGGCGCGGTCGGCCAAGCCTACAGAACGCAACGACTCCATGGCCCGCTCTTCGCGCTCCGACTTGCTGTACCCAGCGTAAATCAGCGGCAGGGCCACATTGTCGAGCGAGGTAGCGCGCGGCAGCAGGTTAAACGTTTGGAAGACGAACCCGATTTCGCGGTTGCGCACTTCCGCCAGCTGGTTGTCCGTCATCCGACTGACATCTTTGCCGTTGAGCACGTACGAACCCGACGTGGGGGTATCTAAACAGCCCACGATGTTCATCAGCGTGGATTTGCCCGAGCCCGAAGGGCCCATGAAGGCGACGTACTCCCCCCGTTGAATGCGGATGGTGATGGACCGCAGCGCATGGATGCGCTCGGTACCCATCTGGTACAGTTTGGAAATTTCGGATGTGTCGATGACAGGCGGCAGCATAGCGCGTGGTTTTAGTCCCAGGGTGCTGCGGCGGCCCGGTGGACGGCGCGCCGCTTGTCGTGTTGGCCCTGAAAGGTAGTATATTCTGCCGACGGAAGCAACGGGCGCAGTTTCCTTAAAGCGTCTTCGGCATAATTAGTCAGCCCAGCATCGTCGGCGGCTAATACAAACCGCTTCAGCAGCGCCACCGACTCGGGGTTGTACTGCAGGGCCCGGCGCAGCATTTCGTAGGCGGCCAGGTATTTACCGTCCTTGGCCAAAAAATCAGCCGCCTGAATAATGCCGTCTTCGGCAAACGGATCAGCTTCCGCCAAACTGCGATACGCGGCTTCTGCCCGGTTTTTGGGCAATGTAGCCGCCCGCCGAAACTCCTGTGCCGTGGGTTGGTACACCGGCGCTTTGGTTTGGAGAGGCAATACCGGCAGCAGGCGGCCAAAACCCGAAACCAGGGTGCTGTCGGTGCTTTGCCGGGACACGGCCAAGGCTGAATCGGGCTGGGCGTTTAGGGCAAATGCGTAAGAGCGAGCCAGAGCCGACGAAGGATTGCCGGACTGCTGAGCCCGGGTTAAGCGTGCCGCCGCGGATGCGTATAGGCCGCGCTCCAGCAGGTAAAGGCCCAGCACATGATGGTAGTAGCTGCTATTGCCAGCCGCCAGGTTTTCGAGCTGATCGAACCCGGCGGCCGGGCGCGGGCCGCGCAACCGGGTAAGGGCCTGCAGAAACATCAGCTGATCGGCAAACGCATCGTTGGCGGGCAACTGGCGCAGGCTGTGCAGTAGGGGCAGCAAAGAGGTGTCGCGCCGGGCGGCGTGCTGCAGGCCTGTGTGGTAGAGGCGCGCAAACTGCGGCACGTTGAGCACCGAATCGGGTAAGGCCAGCGGCTCGGGCGCGGCGGTTTCGCCCGCCATGAGGCGCAGCAAGGTTTGGTTGCTGCGCCACGCCGGCCACTCGGGAAATGCCTGCTTGCTGGTCGCCGCGCGGGCGGCGGTTAACTGGTCGTTTTTCAGCAAAAAGGCCAGCCAGTTGGTGTGTACTACCGGGTCAGTGTCATCGGCGGCCAAGGCACGCTGGTGGTAGTAAATGACCGAGTCGGTGAGGGCAGAACGAGCGTAGAGCTGGGCCATTTCCGCGTTTAGCCAACGGCTGGCGGGGAAGCTGCCCAGGCCCTCGCGTAGGATGAGCTGCTGATCGAAAAAATCAGAGGGCTGGTCGAAACGGGCGGCCAGGCGTAGCAGTACCTTCTCGTTGGGCTCGCGCAGCAAGGTGAGGCGGAGAATATTTATCTCGTTCTGCCGCTGCGACACCTGCCGATACAGCGCGGCGCGGCCCAGGGCGGCGCGGGCATTGCGCGGGTCTAATTGGTCGGCTTCGGCATAATAGCGCTCGGCCAGCAAGGTGAGGTATTCATCGTCGGGCTGGCCCTCGCTCTGGAAGCGGGTCAGGTCGCCGAGCTGCACGTACTGGCCGGCGCTGGCCTGGTCGAGTAAATCGAATTTGTTGCGAAGCAGGACAGCAACAAGCGCGGCGAAGCCCAGCAGGTAAACGGTGTAAAAAGGTACGAGGCGGGGCTCGTATGCCACGCGAAATACCCGCATCCGCTGCCGGATCAGAGGCGTGAAATTAAACAGTACGTACAGCAGAAAAGCCGTTCCGATACACAACATCGACAAAGCGGCCAACTGGCGCCCGGCCGCCAGCACCGGCCCGTTGGCCGTAGCGGCTGCGTAACCCACCGACGCTATAGCCAGCAAAAGCACCGTGAGATACAGCAATGCGGCGGAGCGGTACGGCAGCGATTCTCCGTAAGTACGTGCCCGCAACGGTAGGCTCCACCACCCAGCGGCAGCGGCCAGCAGCAGAATAACGTACGGGTCGAGGTAAATGCCGCCGGGGAAGATCTGCAGCTGACCGCCGTTTAGGTAATATAGCAGCAAAGAGCCCAGAAGCAAGATGCTGGTTAGCACAAAGGGCAACAGGCCAAAACGGCTTTGCGGCGTGGGGCCTTGCGTATTAAGCCACAATAGCCCAAATATTAGCTCGATGCCTACCCACAAAGCCAGTAGCGTGGTAGCAGCCGCGCCAGCTAAGGTACCGTACGCAGCCAAGTGCAGGGTAATGTAAGTGGCAGGGTAGGGGGCACGCACGTACAGCAGCAAACCCAGGCTCAGGACCAGAAGCGCAAAAAGCCCTATTCGTGCAATTAAGGAGACTCGCTCCAGAACGGCGTTCAGCACAAAAGCCACCCCACCCAGCACCACCAGCATGAGTAGCAGAAAGTAGCGCTGCGTACCGAACACCTCCAGCAGATCGGTGTTCAGCGACATGAGCAGGAAAATAACCACGGCCATGCCCCCAATGAAGCCGCGCCGCGCCAGGGTACTGACCACCGCCAGCCAAACCACAAGGCTAACGGCCAGCAGCGCTACCCACAAAGTGGCGGCAGCAGGCCACAGCTCGGGGCCGCCCACGTCGCGGGTTTGTGTGATGAGGTAGCCGTTGGCTTGCAGCGCAAGGCTGTCGAGGCCGGTGGGAATTTGGGCTACGGTAACGGGGCGAGGCGTGAGCTGAGCCACCGTACCCACGGGCAGGGTGTGGTCGTTGCCGGTGAAGAACTGATAGAGCGCGAGGCCCAGGGCCAGCACCACCAAGGTGCCAAGCAGCGCGGTGAAGCCGCGAAAACGGAGTGGTTTGGCTACGGGGTCGGGCACGCTTTACTCCAATACTTTCGGCACGCGGAAATAGTCGCTGTCTTTGCGCGGGGCGTTCAGCAGGCCTTCGGCATGGCTGACGGTGTTGCGCGGGGTGTCTTCACGGAGCACGTTCAGCTCGTGCGACAGATGTACCAGCGGTTCCACTTGGGTGGTGTCCAGTTCACGCAGCTGCTCTACCCAGGCCAGGATTTTGTTTAGGTCGCCGAGCATTTTCTGCTCGTTGCGTTCGTCGAATTCGAGGCGGGCCAAATGGGCTAGCTGGCGCAGGGTGTTTAAGTCGGTGCTCACAGATGAATCGTAAGTGGAAGAAAAAGCAGCCAACGGCTATTGAACGGCTACCGCTTCGGTGGAATGAACGGGGGCCGACGCGGCGAAGGTACGCCACGTGCTTGGATCGGGGATACCGCCGGCGCTGGGGTCGAGGGCGCCCGCAATAATTGCGCGGACTTTGTCGCGTAGGGGAGCTACATCGGCCACGCCCATTCCGGTTGTGGCAATAGGGGCGTGCAGTACAATGCGCAAGCGTGCGTAACGTACTCGCAGCGTGCCTTCCACATCGGGCATAAAGCGGTGGTTGTAGGGCATGGTTACCGGCACTACGGGTACTCCCAGTGAAATGGCCAGTTGAAAGGGGCCATCCTTAAAATCCAGCAGTTCCTGGCCCGCCTTGGGCGAGATGGAGCCTTCAGGGAAAATGATAACCGAGCGCCCCTCTTCCAAGCTCTGACGGGCCTGAATGATGGAACGGGCGCGGCTGATAACGTTGTCGCGGTTTACGGTTATGTAGGTGCGGCCGAAAATGGGCCCCCACAATGGAACCTTGGCCAGGGAGCTTTTGCCGATTACGTTCAGGAACCCCGGAATTGCCTTGAACAACAGCGGAATATCGATGTACGAGCTGTGGTTAGGTACGTACACGCAGGGCTGGCCTTTGGGCAACGGTGCTTCGTGAATAACCTCCACCGGTACCCCCCACATTCGGATGAAGAGCTTCGACCATGCTCGGTTTAGGGCGTGCAGGTAGGGGTGCCCGGCCGGGAAGCGGCTTAGTGCCCACTGCAGGGGATAGGTCACCACGAAAGGCGCAGCAAACCAGAAGGTTGCCCAAGTGGTGTAAAGCCGATGTCCGAGGTAGCGCAGTAACGAAGGCATAGTACAAAGTTAACAAGATGCCAACGCGGAACCCTACGTGCTTCTTATTCTCACGCTTACTCTTGCCTTAGGACCAGTGGAGGACGCGAAACCGCGCCGCAGGCTTAGAAACCGCGGCTGGCCAGCACGCGTTCGGCTTTCAGCAGTCCAGCCACGCTAATGGCGTCGGTAATACGGTTGCTCATTACCATTTCCACAGCTTGGCTCAGGGGCAGCTTCCAAAGGTGCAGCTCCTCGGTTTCCTCGGGGGCCAGCTCGCCTTGTTCCAAGTCTTCCGCTAAAAAGACGAAGCCCTCTTCATCGGTCACCGAGTTTGAGGTATGCAGGCGGGCAATGTTGGTCCAGCGGCGGGCAAGCAGACCGGTTTCTTCCTGCAGCTCACGCTCGGCCGACTCCTGGATATCGATACCAATGAGGCCGCCGCCCATGGGAATTTCCCAGGAGTACTCATTGAGCGGGTAGCGGTATTGGCCTACCAGCCACGTGTTGCCGTGTTCGTCGACGGGTACGATGCCCAGCGCCTTGTTTTTCATGGAAACTACCCCGTAGATGCCGCGCCCGCCGCCGGGGTTAATGACCTGGTCTTCCCGCACGCTAATCCAGGGGTTCTGGTACTTGATTTCGGAGCCTAAAACCTGCCACGGGTTCCGCGTTTCGTCAACGTTAGGGTCGTTATGAAGTGACATACAAGCTTGTTTGTGCTGTTGGTTTTGTTATATAAAAACGCTTCCTGGTTATATATGATTAAAACTACTCCGTTAGACTTTGTCGTTATACAATGCTTGTGAATCAGCTCTAAACGCGGTAGGGTACAGGATAAGCGCGAACAGCACATAGTCGGAATGGACACCGGAAAATGTGCAATGTTATAAATCCGCTACATCCGCTGACTACGTAGCTGAGGGCCAAATAAGACCTATTGCAGGCTCTGGATTCTTACACAAAGCAAAGCTAAACATTCGCTAAGGCAAAGCTGCCGTTCGGCAAGAAAGCCCGACAGGCGCTACCCCCTAAAAATAGCTTTGTACCGTCTCACGACATACCGATAACCGATTTTCCATCCATCAAACATACTTTATTCATGAGAACAACCTTACGCTTGGCAGTGCTGCTGCTGATGTGGGTCGCGTTCGGACGAACAAACGCTTGGGCACAAAATGTAGCTCCGGTGGCAACGAACGTCACAAGTGCAACGTTGCCGGATGCCAATGGCCGGACGATTATCACGAACCTGAACGTGACCGACCCGAATGGTAACCCCACACTGGCAGCCTATCGGTTTGTGACATTCCCGGCCACCACATCGGGGACGCTTTGGGCTTACAACCAGGCTTCTGGGCGAGCTGTCATAATCAATTCTACTAACCAGCAGGTTAATCCTTTTGAGTTTCCCAACCTGGCCTACGACCCCATTGATGGCCGAGGCAGTGTGTCTTTCTCATTTGCGGGGGTTGATAACAGCGGTAGCGTGTCACCCACGGCTACTTACACCATTAACGTTGCTAACGCGACCGGCGTAAACCAAGCTCCTGTTACGCGGGATCAAACCTCCCAAGCGCTATTGAACACGGCGGGAGCCACTTTGCTCCAAACCCCGCTGTTTGGCGTTGACCCCGATGGCACCGTTGCTTCCTACGTTGTTACTGCCCTTCCTGCTTCTGGTACGCTTGCGCTGAACGGCACGGCTGTTACTCTGAACCAGAATATTTTAGCTGCCGACGCAGCGGGCTTAACGTTCGACCCCGCCGCTAATACCTTCGGTACGGTTACGTTCCGTTACAGAGCTGTTGATAATAATACTGGAACCGATGCCACGCCGGCTTTCTATGCCATTCCAGTAAGCAATGCTTCGTGCGTCTCGGGCAACAACCTGTTGTTTTACCCACGCGCGGAATTAGAAGACTGGACGGTTGTTCGTACGGCTACCGTGCAGGGCGTAACTATTTCGGCCGGTAGCTATGCTGCGTTGGCAGGGGGTACTGCGTTGCGCATGGAGGACAACCCAACCATGCCCGGCAAAGCCTTGGTATGGACATCCGACTACCCCGAAGGTACTGCCGTGGCTAACCGCTCGGCCTCGGTCTCGTTTTCCTTTAGCCGGGCTCTAACCGGTTTTACCATGTCGTTGGGTGACATTGACTTGTCGGCCGGGGGCTGGATAGACCAAGTTAAGCTGGAAGGCTACACGGCCGCTGGCACTCTTGTAACACTGGCCGCCGCAGATGTGCGCGTAGGCAACGCCGCTACGTACTCGGGTAACAACATCATTACCGGAACCGTCGGTAGCTCCACTGCCGATGCCAATACCGTGGTTACGTGGCCGCAGGCCATTACACGTGTAGTTGTGACGTACGCTAACGTTGTTGAAGCTACCGTTACCAACCCGGCCCAGCAGGTAATGACGTTTGAAACGTTTTCGTGGTGTGGCCAAGCAGATGTGTCGACTACCATTGCGGCCGTTGCTACGCCGGTTACGGCCGGTACCACTGGCGCATTTAACGTAACGTACGCAAATGCTGCCACCGGCGACGCCGCCGTGGGAGTAATAGCCAGCGTTCAGCTGCCGTCGGGTTTGAGTGGCGTTACCTTCACCAACCTTACAACGGGGGTGACCGGCTCTTACGACGCAGGCACCGGCTTGGTAACGTTTGCCGGAACTCCGGTAAGCACCTTGGCTCCCGGCGCCTCTTTCTCCGCCCGAATTAACTTCACCGCGCCTGGCTCCGGTCCGGTATCGGCTACGTCTACCATCAGCACTACCACGGCAGAAACCTCTACCGTAAACAATACGGCTACGGCCAGCATTGCGGTAACGCCCGTAATACTCAGCGGTAACGTTTTTGAAGACGTGAATTACGGCGGCGGCGCAGGCCGTACGTTGGCCGCTGCCAATACGTCGGCAACTGCTTCGGGCTTTGCCAACAACGCTATTTTGCGCCCCGGGGTAGTTGTGGAACTGTACAACAGCAGCGGAACGTTGGTAGGTACTACTACCACGAACAGCAGCGGTGCTTACAGCTTTAACTCACCTGGTGCCGGCAACTACACGGTGCGCGTGGTTAATTCAACCGTAACCTCGGCCCGCGGATTAAACTCGGGAGCTACCGGTTTGGTGCCGGTGCAAACTTTCGTGAACGGCGACGTGAACCGCGTGGGTGGCGAAGACCCCATCAAGCAAGATGTGGCCGCAAATACCGGTTCTCAGAGCCTGGCCGATCTAATAAATGGTGCGGGAAACACGGCTTTCACGGCCCAGTCGCTTGCTCCCATTACCCTCACTGCGTCGGGAGCCACGAACATCAATTTCGGCTACAACTTTGACGTGGTGGTGAATACCAACAGCAGCGGACAAGGCTCCTTTGCTCAGTTTGTTGCCAACGCCAACGGCCTGGCCAATACCAACCTGGCCCAAACCGGTCAAACCGCCGGTGCCGAGGTATCGATTTTCATGATCAGCGACGGCCGCACGACTAACGTGCCGGCTGGTACCCGCTCGGGTGTTAGCGGCGGCGCAGTAAACGGCGTGGCCACCATTGGCTTAGCTGGCACCACGCCCCTAACCATCACCGACGCCAACACGACGCTCAGCGGCCTGACGCAGAGCAGCCTCTACGGTAACCCCAGCGCACCCATAACGGAATCTTCGACGGGGCCCGAGGTTATCATCGACTTCAACGGTCAGGCTGGCCTGTCGACAGGTGCGGCTAACACCAAGGTCATTAGCCTGGGCTTCACCGATGCCGCGCCTACTGCGGGTTCCGGTAGCGCCGCATTGAGCATTTTGAATGGTGCTTCCGGCGCCCTGGTGCAAGACAATACGTTTTACAGCAATGGCGCCAACATGCGCATCAACGATATTGGCCTGGTTACGGTAACGGGGAACATCTTCCGCAACGCCTTGGCTAATAATTCGGATGGCATTGAGTTAACCAACTCGTCGCTCAACACGATTACCAATAACCAGTTCATCAACAATGCTGGTTACGGTATCGACTTCATCAGCGGCGCCAACGACGGCAACACCATCACCGGCAACCTGTTCAAAGGCAACGGCCAAACCACAGACAACGGGCAAACCGCTGGCATTGGCATCCGCAGCAACAGCTCGAACAACGTCATCAGCGGCAACACCTTCACGGCCAACGTGGGCGACGGTATTTCGGCGAAGCTGGGCGTGAACAACGTTTTCTCGCAGAACTCTTTCTACGATAACGGGGACCTCGCCATTGATCTGGCGCCGAACATAAACAACAACGGCGACGGTGTAACCCTCAACGAGTCGGGCGACGCCGATGGTTCGGGCGCTGCGGTGTCGGCCAATGGCCTGCTCAACTTCCCGGTTATTCAATCGGCCATCATTCGCAACGGCAACCTGATTGTTTCGGGCTACGCTACGTCCAACGCGGTGGTTGAATTCTTTTTGTCGGACAACTTCACGGCTACCGCCGGCTTTGGCGAAGGCAAAACCTATTTGGCAAGCCGCACCGAAGGCAGCGGTTCCGATGCCGACGCCACCACGGGCACGTACGGCCCCGGTTTGGTAAACGGCTTAGCTCAAGGCACCGAAACCGGTCAGCGACGCTTCTCGTTCTCCATTTCGTTGGCTTCGCTGTCCGCTGAACAACTGGCGCAACTGAATACGGCTGGTGCTAAAATCACGGCCACGGCCACGCTAAGCGCACTGAGCAACGGTAACCAAGGTACCTCGGAGTTTTCGGGTACGGCTGCGGTTCTGCAGGCTCCGGTAGCTAACAACGATTTTGCGACTACCACTCCCGGTGGCACGGTAACGCTGAACGTTACCAACAACGACCAGAATAACATCGACCCTGCTTCGGTGAGCCTGAATGGGCAAGCGCCGGGTAGCACTACGGCCGTAACCGTAACCGGTGGCACGTTCACCTTCACGGCCAACGGAGTGGTATCGTTCACGGCCAACGCTGGTTTCACGGGCGTGGCTACGGTTCCTTACACGGTTAACAACACCTCGGGCGCAGCTTCGAACACGGCTTTCATTTCGGTGGAAGTGCGTAACGCTAGCATCGACCTGGCCACGAGCATCACGGCTCCGGCTAACAACACGGCCGTTAACGCCGGTGCAGCCCTGACCTACACGGTACAGGCTTCGAACACGACTAGCACCGCCGTAAACGGTGTGGTGCAAACCCTGCAGTTGCCAGCCGGCCTTGGCACGGTAACGGTAAGCGGTGGTGCTTACACTAACAACACCACGCTGTACAATAACACGACGGGCCTAGTGACCATCCCCGTAGGCACGCTCGCCGGTAATACTTCGCAGAACTACTCGGTAGCGGTAAGCGCCATGCCCGGCAGCGGTCCGGTAACGGCCACGGCCAACATTAGCGGCACCGGCACCGAAACGAGCACGACCAACAACGTGGCTTCGACGACGGTAACCGTTACCCCGCGCTACGACGTGGCTACCACCATCAGCGGCCCGGCCACGGGCGTGGTGCGCGGCAATGAGGTAACCTACACCGTTACCACCAGCAACCTGACGACGACCGGCTCGGCTTCGCCCGCGCCAAACGTTATCCAGACGGTGCAGTTGCCGGCCGGCCTGACGGGCGTATTTGCCTCTAACGGCGGAACCTATAACTCGGGCAACGGCCTGGTGACCTTCCCGGCCATCAGCTCTCTGCCGGTGGGCCAGTCGGTGGTAAACACCATCAGCTTTGCAGCTCCTGCGGCCAATTTTACGGGCCCCACGGCTACGGTAACGGCCGGTGCCAGCAGCAACAACGCCGGTGACATTGCTACCACCAACAATTCGGCTAACCTGAACGGCTTGGCTACGAACCCGACGGTAGCCACCGTGGTTGCCGGCGCTGCTTCGGTTAACGTGTACACCACCATCAGCAGCTCGGCTACTAACGTAGCTCCCGGCGGTTCGGTAACCCTGACGGTAACGGCTTCCAACGCCGGCCCCGGCACGGCAGCATCTGTAACAGAAACCCTGCAGCTACCGGCTGGCCTGACCCGCGGCGGCACTCTGGCCGTAACCGTGAGCAACGGCGGCACTTACAACGATGCTACCGGTCTGGTGACCTTCACTTCCTTCGGGAACCTGGCCCCCAACGCCAGCGCCTCGGCCACGGTAACCTTCGCTGCTCCGGCGCAGGGTATCGTCCTGGCCACGGCTACGGTTTCCACCACCTCTGCTGATTTGGTAGCCGCTGACAACCTGGCCCAAACCAAGGTTGAAATCAACCCGGTAGCCGATGTAGCCACTACGGTGGCTGGCCCGACCACGGTGGTGCCCGGCCAAACAGCAACGTACACGGTTACCACCAGCAGCTTGGGCGAAACTCCGGCTGTAGGCGTGGTGCAGCGCGTAAGCCTGCCTGCCGGCTTGAGCGGGGTAACGGTTAGCGGTGGCGGTAGCTACAACTCTAGCACCGGTATCGTGACCTTCACTTTCGCTGACGCACTGGTGAAAGGCTCTACCCAGACGAACACCATTTCCTTTACTGTACCCACGGGCGCTACCAACTACTCGGCCGTGGCGAACGTAAGCACCACGACTCCGGAAACGGTGGTTAACAACAACACTGCAACCGTTAACACCACCGTGCAGCCCCTCGTGGACCTGGCTGTGAGTGTAAGTGGTCCGGCTACGGCAGTAGTTGGCAGCGCGGTAACCTACTCGGTTTCGACGACCAACAACGGCCCTTCAACCGCCACTGCC
Organism: Hymenobacter koreensis; assembly: GCF_039541855.1. Lineage (NCBI taxonomy): Bacteria > Pseudomonadati > Bacteroidota > Cytophagia > Cytophagales > Hymenobacteraceae > Hymenobacter > Hymenobacter koreensis. The sequence continues at coordinate 256,818 of NZ_BAABHA010000002.1, read as the reverse complement.
GTAGCGCCTACGCTGCAGTTGCCCACCGGCTTGAGCTCGGTACTGGTAACCGGCGGCGGTAGCTACAACTCCAGCACGGGCGTGGTAACCTTCTCCGAGGTGGCCTCCCTGCCCAGCGGCAGCAGCTTCCTGCGCACGGCTACTTTCCTGATGACCGATGCCAGCAGCGTTAACGGCGTGGCTCGGGTTAGCTCGGGCACGTCCGAAACCAAGTTCGACAACAACTACGCTTCGGTAGCAACCACGGCGGTTGCGCCGGGCACCACGACTACCAATCTGGCTACTACCATTGCGGCTCCGGCCACGGTAGCAGCCGGTGCTCAAGTAACCGTAACAGCGAACTTCTCGAACGTGACTGGCTCGGGTACGGCTACTGCGGTAGTTCCTTCCTTGGCTTTGCCAGCAGGTCTGAACACCTACGGTACCGTAACGGTAGCGGGTGGCACGGGCGGCACTTACAACAACGCCACCGGTTTGGTAACCTGGAACAGCCCCGGCAACCTGAACGGCGGTGCTGGCCTAACCACCGATTCGTACCGCGTAACCTTCACGGCGCCGGCCAGCGGCTCGGTAACGGCTACGTCCTTTGTCACCTCGTCCACACCCGAAACGGTTCTGGACAACAACATCGCCAGCACTACCATTAGTGTAACGGCTTCGGCCGACGTGGCAACCAGCGTGAGCGGCCCTGCCACCGCGCTGCCCGGCGCCACGGTTACTTACGCAGTGCTGACGCTGAACAACGGTGTTTCGCCGGCTTCCTCAACTCAAACGGTGCGAATTCCGGCTGCAGCCACCAACATTGTAGTGCCGGCAGGCAGCACGCAGTCGGCTCCTTCGGGCGGCTTCATCACCGTCACCTTCCCGGCTATTGCCAACCAACCGGTAGGCCTGGCTGGTGAAGTAACCAACTACGTGTCGTTCACGGCGCCGAGCGTGGCTTACAGCGTGAATGCCGTTCTGCTGCCAGGCAGCGCTACCGGCGACGTAACAAGCAACAACTCGGTGACGGTTAACACATCGATCAACCGTGCTCCAGTGGCGTACAACGTGGTGAACAACCTCCAGACGCCGGAAGCCAACACGGCTGGTCCGTTGCTCATCTCGCCGCTGGTGGCTACAGATGCCGACGGCAACACGCTTACCTACACCATTACCTCGCTGCCGGCCACCACGTCAGGCATCCTGTACCTGGGTGCTGGCACGGGTTCGCCCATTAGCGTGAACCAGACGTTGACCGCCGCGCAAATCAGCACGCTGCGCTTCGACCCGGTGACCAACTTTATCGGCAACGCCTTCTTTACCTACACGGCAACCGATAACGCCACGGCTCCGGCTACCTCTAACACGGCCATTTACACCATTGCCGTGGGACAGGATGTAAACTCGGTGTACGTTAACGCTCCGAACAAGGGCGGTACGGTAGCCGGTTACGTTAACGGTGACCTGATTGCCAGCGTGGTGGACGCCAACTCGTTCCGCTACAACAGCAGCGGCGCTATCTACAACCCTGAAGTGAACAACGGTACCATCATCCCCGGTACCGACAACGGTGTGCGCTCGGCCACTACTGACGCCGCCGGTTCCACGTTGCTCGCCAGCCTGGGCCTCACGCTGGACCCAGTAACGGGTGAAATTCGGGTAACCAACCGGACGTTGCTCCGCGGTGGCAGCTACACGCTGAACATCACCACAATTGATGCCAGTGGTGGTACCAACACGCAGCCGGTAACCTTCCTCATCGGGGTGCGTCCGCTGCCGGTAGAGCTGACCGTCTTCGAAGCCAAGGCCAAGGGCCGCGACGGTCTGCTGACCTGGGAAACGGCGCAGGAGAAAAACAACGAGCGTTTCGACGTGGAGCGTAGCCTCGACGGCAAGAACTTCGTGAAGATCGGCTCGGTGCAAGGAAACGGCACCAGCGCCACCAAGCAGCAGTACAGCTTCACCGACGTAAATGCCGCCAACGCTGCCACGCAAGTGTACTACCGCCTCACCCAGGTGGACTTCGACGGCACCAGCGCTACTTCGCCGGTACGTAGCGTCCTCTTCGGCACTGCCAAAGCCTCGGTGGAACTGGCGCTGTACCCCAGCCCGGCGGTTAACTCGCTGAACGTAAGCCTGACCGCCACGGCCGATAAGGCGACGGTTACGGTATTCTCGACCACGGGTGCGCTGCTCATGACCCAGTCGCTCGACAGCTCGCTGCGCACGACTTTGGATGTAAGCAACCTGCCAACGGGCGCCTACATCCTGAAGGTTCAGGCCGCCAACGGCGTAAACCTGACCCGCCGCTTCGTAAAGCAATAGGGTGGATGGACCCTTTATGAACGGCAAACGGCCGTCACCTTCGGGTGGCGGCCGTTTTTTGTGCGACTTTGGTAACATAGAGTTAACTCAGTATTTGGAAGCTCCGTACCTTGAGGTATGCCGGCCGCTTACCATCCCGACCGGCGCCGCACTACTATGGCCAACAACCAAAAAGCCTCCAACCAAAACAAAGAACAACAGCCTAGTGACCCGCTCTTCAACCTGAAGCACGCGCAAGTAGAGGCCGAACTGGAAAAGCAAACGGGCGGCCTGGGGCCGACCACTAACGTATACATGTCCACCGACGAAGACGGCGAACTGGACGAAGGCCCGCGTGACAGCCAGGGCCAGCGTCGCGGCGAACCAGACCAGAACATTACCGGAAGCACCGCCGGCAAGCACTAGCTCGGCTTGCTGTTCGATATACAACCGCCTTCCTGCCACTGCGGGGAGGCGGTTTTTCGTGTAAGCGGGCATCAGAAACTGCGGGCTGCCTGCCGGGGTACAAAAGGATCGGGTCTACTTTTGTCGCACGTATGCTACTAGCCTCTTTTACCGGTCAGCCGCTTGAAGCCGGCCTCGATGAAGCCGGCCGCGGCTGCCTGGCCGGGCCCGTTTTTGCCGCCGCCGTCATTCTACCGCCCGATTTCGCCCCTGCCGGCCTCACCGACTCCAAGCTGCTCTCGGCCAAGCGGCGCGAGGCGTTACGGGAAATCATTTGCCGCGAGGCCGTGGCTTGGGCCGTAGCCGAAGCCTCGCCCGATGAAATAGCCGCCTACAACATCGCCCAAGCCAGCTACCTGGCCATGCACCGCGCCGTGACCGACCTCAGGATAACGCCCACGCATTTGCTCGTCGACGGTAACCGCTTCAAGCCTTACGCTGGCATCGAACACACCTGCATCATGCGCGGCGACGGGCTGTATCTGCACATTGCGGCGGCCTCGGTGCTGGCCAAAACCTTCCGCGACGACCGCATGTGCGCCCTGGCCGCGGAATACCCGCAGTACAACTGGTCCCAGAACGCGGGTTATCCTACCGCCCAGCACCGGGCCGCCATTCGTGCGCACGGGCCAACGCCGCACCACCGCATGGGGTTTCGGTTACTGTAGGCCCCTGCACCAAAACGCCCCGGCCGCCCGCTGAACAGTCAGCGGGCGGCCGGGGCGTTTTGGTGCCATGAGGTAACTTATTGCGGTTCCTTCAGGCGCAGCAGGTCGAGGAACAAACTGAATCCGTCGACGGTAGAGCCGCCTTCGCCAAACCGGTCGAAGTTCAGGGGCTTGATGATGTAGCCGCTTACGGCCAGCTGCTGAGCCTTAAGCCGGTCCGATTCGAGGTCAGAGGTAGTCATGATGAACACGTTCAGGCCCACGAACTCGGGGTCGGAGCGCAGATTTTCGAGCAGCTCCAGCCCGTTCATGCGCGGCATGTTCACATCGAGCATCACCACGTTGGGCTTGGGAATGGGGGATTTTCCGCCTTCGCCGCGCAGCAATGAAAGGGCTTCGCGGCCGTTGCGGGCTATGTGCAGAGGAACGTTTATATCGTGTTTGCGCAGTTCGCGCTGCACGTTCATGATGTCCATCTGGTCGTCTTCGACCAACAGGATACCAGCGGCAGTAGGAGCATCAGAGGACATATAGCAAGGAGGGAAAGACGAGGGTAAGTCAGGGGTATACGGGAGTGCGGCTCCAAAATGTTATTTGGCGCCGCCGCTGCGGGCAAGGGCTGGGGCCGCCGCCGACATTTTTGGCCAGGTGAAAGTGAACGTGGCGCCGTGGCCCTCAGATGAATTCAGGGTAATAGAGCCGCCGTGGCGCTCCACAATTTTTTTAACGATGGCCAGTCCCACGCCGGTGCTTTCCAGGGTGTCGCGCTCGGTGAGGGTTTGGAAAATGACGAACACCCGCTCGTGGTATTCGGGAGCTATGCCGGGGCCGTTGTCGGTGAGGGAAAACACGTACTCGGTGGGCGTTTCGCGGTATTGAATCCGCACCATACCTTTCTCGGGCTCGTGGTGATACTTAAGCGCGTTGCTGAGCAGGTTGCTGAATACTTGGTGCAGCTCCACGCGCGGCGCCAGAATAACGGGCAGGTACGTGGGAAACTGAATTCGAAAGCCTTCGGGCGGGCTGAGCACGTCCACAATTTCGGTGAGCAGTTCACGCACGTCCACCCGCTCGTCGAGTTGCTCCACGCGGCCGATGCGCGCCAGCTCCAGAATACCGCTGATCAGGTTTTCCATGCGGTGCACGCGCACGCGCATCAGCACCAGAAACTCCTGAATATGGGCCGGCAGCTCCTGGCTCATGTCTTCCTCGATCCAGCGCGAGGCGCTTTCGATGCCGCGCAGCGGCGCTTTCAGATCATGCGACACCACGTAAGCAAACTGATCGAGCTCTTGGTTACGACGCTCCAGCTGGGCAATGGTGGTGCCAATGGTGCCGGCCATGGAGTTCAGCGAGGCGGCCAGCTCGCTCAGTTCGTCCTGTTCGGGGTCGGTAACGTGCACGTTATAATCGCCCTTGGCAATGCGCTGCGCTAGCTCCACCATGGTGCTGATGCGGCGTGAGAGTAGCCGGGCCAGAAATAAGGCGCTCAACAGACCAACCAGCAAGGCCAGCAGCGCCAGCACCACCGACAGCACGCGGGTTTGCTGAATGCTGTCGGCCAGCTTGTCGCGCTGCTTTTCCCGCGAGGCTAACTCAGAGCGGTCGAAGCCGCGGAACAGCACCCGAATCTGGTCCATGAGCCGCTTGCCGGTTAGGTCGGCGGCCAGGTTGCGGTGCTCCATGCCATCGAGGCCTTCCTGCTTGGGGTTTCGCAGGCGGGCTTCCCGTTTTTCGGCCACCAGCAAGTGCGAGTACGCCGACCATTGCTCGTACAGCTTTTGGGCGCGGAGTAGGCGCTGGTACTGCGGGTCGTCGGGCAAAAACTCGTTTCGGAGGGTGGCAAAGCTCCCCAATAGCTGCCGTTCGCCTTCGTAATAAGAGTCGAGCAGCCGCTCGTTGCCCACGAGCAGGTAAGCCCGGAAACCGGCCTCCATGTCCACCACGCTGCGCAACATCCGCGTAGATTGGGCCGTGCGGTTCTGCGACTGCGCAATGCGCTGGGAGTTGCGCAGCACGCTGCGCGAGAGTTGGTAATTGACAAACACCACTGCCACGAACAGCAGAGCAATGGCCGAAAATCCCAGAAACAGGCGAGTAGAAAGCTTCAGCTTCATCGAAGAGAGTGGCGGCACGAGAGCAGGTTAGTGGCCCTCTGTACGCAACTCCGCTTCTAAAGTGTCCAGTAAGCTCAGCAGTTCGGTAGCCATGGCGTTTATTTGGCTTAGGCCGGCTATGGCTTTGTCGGTTTCGCCGGTGCCGTGCAGATCCATGAGTTGGCCTGCCACCGTGTGCATTCTGGTATGCAGGCGGTCGAGGTGTTGCATGTTGGGCAAATACCCAAAGCGCGGAAGCCCTACCTGCTCCAGCCACTGCCCGAAAGAGCATACATGCGCATCCCGAATAGGGGTTTCGGCGGTGCGGCTGCCGTATAAAAACGAACGTAGCTTGGATTTAAATACGACGTGCTTGAGCCGGGCGGCGTCAAATTCACGCTTTATTTCGTCGGGGGCCATTCGGCGGTTTATAATCTAAAAACAGCCGAACCCAGGCAGGGCAGAGGCGAAAAAGCTATAAAAGCGGGCAGCAGTCCTGCAAAGATAGAGACTGTGCCGCGCCCGCCCGAATTGGCTACTTTTGCGGCGCGGCTTCGCAGTCGTGCTTTTCCCCATTCTACTTCACGCATCCCGTTTTATGAGCGACCTGAAGACCGTCGTGCTCAACGACGTGCACCAGCAACTTGGTGCCAAAATGGTGCCCTTCGCCGGCTACAACATGCCCGTGCGCTACTCCTCCGACCTCGACGAGCACCACACCGTACGCCGCGCCGTGGGCATTTTCGACGTGTCGCACATGGGCGAGTTCCGGGTGCGCGGCCCCCATGCCCTCGACCTCATTCAGCGGGTAACCAGCAACGACGCCAGCAAACTGACCGACGGCAAAGCCCAATACTCCTGCCTGCCCAACAACGAAGGCGGCATTGTGGACGATTTGCTGGTGTACAAGCTGGCCGACGAGGACTACATGCTGGTAGTAAACGCCTCGAACATCGACAAGGACTGGAACTGGATCAGCCAGCACAACACCCAGGGTGCCGACATGCAGAATGTGTCGGATGAGATGAGCCTGTTTGCCGTGCAAGGCCCCAAAGCTGCCGACGCCCTGCAAAGCCTAACCAGCGCCGACCTGAAGAGCATTCCGTACTATTCCTTCGTGCAGGGCGACTTCGCCGGCGCGCCGGACGTTATCATTTCGGCCACCGGCTACACCGGCGCGGGCGGTTTCGAGCTGTACGTACCCAACGAGCACGCCAAACAGGTGTGGGACAAAATCATGGAAGCCGGCCAGCCCTTCGGCCTGAAGCCCATCGGCCTGGGTGCCCGCGACACGCTGCGTCTGGAAATGGGCTACTGCCTCTACGGCAATGATATCGACGACCAAACCTCCCCGCTGGAAGGCGGCCTGGGCTGGATTACCAAATTCACCAAGGAATTCACCAACTCCGCCGCCCTCAAGCAGCAGAAGGAACAGGGCGTAACCCGCAAGCTGGTGGGCTTTGTGATGGATGCCGCCGGCATTCCGCGCAGCCACTACCCGCTAGTAAACGAAGCCGGCGAAACCATCGGTGAGGTTACCTCGGGCACGCAGTCGCCCTCTATGGGCAAGGGCGTGGGCCTGGGCTACGTGAAAACGGAGTACAGCCAGCCCGGCAGCCAGATTTTCGTGCAGGTGCGCGGCAAAAACCTGCCGGCCACAGTCAGCAAGCTGCCGTTTGTGAAAGGCACCGAAGAGTAATCTTGAGTTGGTAATTTGTCCGTCATCCTGAGCGAAGCGAAGGACCTTACCACGCGTGGTAAGGTCCTTCGCTTCGCTCAGGATGACCTTTTCTATATTCGTTTCATGCCCACCGTTGATATCTGTTTCTCGCCGGAACTGCTGCCGCTTTATGACCTGAAAGGCAAAGTGGCTGTGGTGGTCGACATTCTGCGCGCTACTTCCAGCATTGTCACGGCGCTAGCAAACGGCGTTACGCATGTTTTTCCTGTGGCCGAGCTAGCCGAATGCGCGGCCCTGGGCCAGGAGCACGGCTGCCTCACCGCCGCCGAGCGTGATGGCCGCGCCGCCGAAGGCTTCGACCTCGGCAACTCACCTTTCGGTTACCTGGATGGTGTGTTGCCTGTGCGCGGGCGCGCCGTTGCCATTAGCACCACTAACGGTACGCTGGCCCTGCGTCGCTCCTTATCGGCCGATGCCGTGGTGGTAGGCGCCTTCCTAAACTTGCAGGCCGTAGTCGATTTCGCGCAGGTGCAGCAGAAGGATGTGGTGGTGGTCTGCGCCGGCTGGAAAGGAAAGTTCTGCCTGGAAGATACCGTGTTTGGCGGCGCCCTAGCCGAACGCCTCGCCGATACTTTCGACGTGGCTTCTTCCGATGCTACGCTGGCCGCACTGCACCTCTGGCAGCAAGCCAAAGCCGATTTACACGCTTACCTGCTGCAATCCTCGCACGTGCGCCGCCTAAACTCCCTCGAAGCCAACAAGGACTTTGAGTTTTGCCTGCGCCTCGACGAATACCCCGCTACGCTGCCCATCTGGCAAGCCGACCGCCTCGTGCCATTTGTTAAGCAAGGGCAGCTGCAAAACGCCTGATTCAACCAGCGCAGCGACTAACTCAGCTTCTCGTTTTCCTGGTGACGAGTGGCGTCGCGTTGCGTTTTCTTTTCCAGGTTGCGCTGGAGGGCTTCGGTCAGGTTTACGCCGGTTTGGTTGGCGAGGCAAATCACCACGAATAGCACGTCGGCTAACTCATCGGCCAGCACTTTGTCGCGGTCGGAAGCTTTGAAGGACTGCTCCCCGTACTGCCGGGCAATAATGCGGGCCACTTCGCCCACTTCCTCGGTGAGCATGGCCATGTTGGTTAGCTCGTTGAAATACCGCACGCCGGTAGTCTGAATCCACTGGTCGACGGTTTTTTGGGCTTCTTCAATGGTCATGGCGGCGGGATGAATTACTGGGGTGAATCGAGGACAATGGTAACGGGGCCGTCGTTGAGTAGGCACACTTTCATATCGGCGCCGAAGCGGCCGGTGCCTACGGGCCGACCCATGAGGCGTTCGAGCAAGGCCACGAACTGCTCGTAGAGCGGAATGGCCACGGGCGGCGGCGCGGCGCCAATGTAGCTAGGGCGGTTGCCTTTGCGGGCGTCGGCTAGAAGCGTGAACTGGCTAACCACAAGCAGTTCGCCGCCAATGTCCTGCACCGAGCGGTTCATCTTGTCGTCCTCGTCGGAGAAAATGCGCAGCTGCACCAGCTTGCGGGCCATCCAGTCGAGGTCGGCGGCCGTATCGGTGGGGGCGAAACCCGCTAGTACCAGCAGGCCGGGGCCAATTTGCCCGGTAATTTCGCCTTCCACGGTAACCGACGCTTCGCTGACGCGCTGCACTACCACTCGCATATTTGAGCCATTTGGGGTGATGAGGAAGCAAAGAAAGGCAGCAATTGCCCATCTTCGGCCCGTGCAGCCGGTTTACACTTCGCATTCTGCTCCCCCACACGTGCTGCGCTGGCTGCTGCCGGCCTTGGCTGCCGTGGCCGCGCTACGCCTGTGGCGTTTGCCCGAAGCCCCGCTGCCCGATTTCGACTCGGTGCGGAACTGGCAGATTGTGCAGGAAGTGGCGGGCTTCGACCTCACGCACCTTTTCCATCACGGCAGTCCAGGTTTTTACTTGCTCTACGCGCCCGTAGCCTGGCTCAGCACCGATTACCGCCTGTACCTCGTGCTGAACGCGCTGCTGGCCGTAGCCGCGCTCGGCCTTTTTGCGCACTGGATTGCCCGTGCTGCCCGCCTGCCCGGCCCCGAAACCGCGCTTCTGACGCTACTGGCCGGTTCCTCGGTGTTTCTCACCTTCTCCGGCCGCGACTTTACCATGAGTTCCATGAGCCTGCTGGCCCTGGCTGGGCTTATGCGGGCGCACTGGCAGCGGCTGCAGCAACCGTCGCGGGCCACGTTGCTGCGTACGGCCGTGTGGCTGGCGTTCGGACTCAGCATCAATTACAAGTTCTTGCTCACGGTGCCCATTCTGGCGGTACTGGAGTGGCAACAGTCCGACGGTTTGTTGTGGCGCAACGGACATTGGTGGCGCGTGCTGCTGTTTCTGGCCACCCCGTTTGTAGTGCTGGGCGTATTGGCGTGGGCGGTTTCGGGGGTGCCGGTGTACCGATGGCCGGCGGTGTACTTCGTTATTATGTTTCCCGCTGCCGCCAACGCCGCCGGCCGGCAGGGGACCATGCAGGTCGATTTTACTTACTACCTGCGTTTTCTCACCGATTTCGAGTCGCCGCTATTGCTACCGGGACTGGCCGCCGCGCTGGTATGGTTTAGCAGCGGAGTTCGGCAGCGGCCAGTCCCGGTAGCCACGTACCTGCTAGTGTGGGCCGCGTGTACACTGGCGGGTATGTCGTTGCTGATTAAGGCGCCGCGCGGTTTGTTATTTGCCTACGTGCCGCTGTATGCGCTGGTCGTGCTGCTGCTGCAACGCTGGTTTCGGGCGGTGGGCATAGCAGTGCTGTTGGCGGCAATAGGCTATAACGTATGGCAGGTGCAGCGTCAGATTTACGCGTATCTGCCTTCCAATTATCCGCAAGTGGCCGATTGGCTCCACCAGCACCAGGTAAGGCGAGTAGTTACCGCTGCCGGCATCAGCATTACCCCATCTGCGCGGATACAAGGCATTGCGGTTGCTCCCGCAAACACGCTAACTCAACTAACTGCACTGCGCCGGCAAGGCTACCGCTTCGTGTTGCTCGACGATTATTACCGCGTGGCCGGCATAACCGCTTTCGATTCGCTCCGTAACCTGCCCGCCGTTGCAACCTGGCCTGAAAAGCCGCTGATTTCGCCTCTGCTGTACCTGGAGCATTCCGAGTTTACGGGGCTTGGCTACCAGGCCACGCTGGAACGGCAGCAGCAAGCCGCGCAGGATTCGGTGCAGCTCCGGTTGATTGAGCTGCCCTAGCGTTTAATGCTGAGACTATCCAAACGACGCTGATATCGGCGGGCATTGCGCTTATGCTCGGCATAGGTTACCGCGAAGTCGGAGTAGCCGCTGCCGTCGGGACGGGCACAGAAGAATATGTAGTCGTGGGTGGCAGGCTTCAGCACGGCATCCAGGCTCTGGCGGTTGGCTGAGGTAATGGGACCGGGCGGTAGGCCTTTGTGCTTGTACGTGTTGTAGGGCGAGTCCACCAGCTTATCCTTGTTCAGCACGCGCTTCACGCCAAAGTTGCCAATGGCCCAGAGCAGGGTAGGGTCGGCTTGCAGACGCATGCCGCGGCGCAGGCGGTTCAGGTACACGCCGGCAATAACGGGCTTGTCTTCCGGCTTGGCCGTTTCGCGCTGCACAATACTGGCCAGCACGTGCACCTCGGCCGGCGACAACTTAAGCGAATCGGCCCGGCGCAGGCGTTCAGCATCCCAGAAACGGCGGTGATGTGCTGCCAGGCTATCTACAAACTGGGGTGCCGAGGTATTCCAGAGCAGGCGGTACCGGCCCGGAATAAAGAGGGTTAGAACGGTGGTGGTATCTACATTGTACTGCTGCTGCAGCCAGGTTTGGCGGTTGAGCAAGCGTCGTAGCGCCGTGGAATCGGCTTCCAACTGCTTGCCCATCTGCTGGGCTAGCTGTGGCTTGTACTTGAATGCATCGAGCACGAACTCCACAGTGTCTTGCTCCCCGCGCATCAAACGGTCGAGCAGCGCCTCGTTACCCAAGCCAAAATCCAAGCGGTAGCGGCCGGGCAGCACCCGAGCGGGATAGTTACGCCGCTCCGCCAGCCAGCGGAATGTAGCCGGCTCCTCGAGCAGTTCGTGCCGCTGTAGTGAGTCGAGTACATTCTGGAACGAGCCGCCGGTGCGGATGTATAAGTATGCCGGTCCGTAGGGCGAAGTCACCACGTTTGGTCGCCAAAGCACCCGCCACGCTGCGTACAGGCCGGCGGCGCCTAACAGCACCAGCAAAAACAGCAGCGTGAAGCCCACGCGGCGCCAGGTGGAGGAAGAGGATCTTGTTTTAGCAGTCAAAAGCGAAGTATTCGGGGTGAAAAACGAGCAGCGCTACTTGCTCTGTACCAACGCAGCCACGGCCTCGGCCAATTCCCGGCGCTGCTGCTGGCGCGCAATAATTACGGGCGGCGCAGCGCGCACTTCACAGTCGGGAATAGAGCACCGCTCGCAGGTTTCGTTTACCCAGCGCGTGGGAATGGCCTCGTCGTCGAGAAACGCGACTTTCTGCCGCAGGTTGTCATCGGCGGGCAAGCCCACGGTTACGCTGGTGGCGTGGCCCGAGGCATCGACGCGGGCAATGGTCAGGCAGAGGTATTCGTCGGTGGTACCCCAGTAGCGGGAGCGTTGCGCGGCCACGCGCAGGCCGGGGCTGGCGGCCTGTTTGGCCTGCTCCATCAGCCACAAGCTCACCCAGCGGCGGCAGTAATGCTCCTGCAGCTCGTTGCCGTGGGGATTGTGCAGGCGCGAAAGATGCAGCTCCTTGGTCAATTGGTAGCGCGTGTCACCGGCGGCTTGGTCGAAACGCAGGAAGAACAGGCTGCCGATGCCGAAGTGCCGGGCCAGCAGGTTAGTTACGCGTTGCAGCAGCATTTCGGGCGAGGCCTCGTAGCGCGTGAGCAAGCCCAGCAACAAAGCCGCATTCCAGCGCGGAGCCGAGAAGAACGCCTGCAAATCGGCCACCATTGCGCTTTCCTCCATAAGCAGCGCCACCGCGAAATACGACGCCCGAAAGTGGTTCAACACCTGCTCGAACGAGCCCGGCGTGGCCGACGGCACGTTGGTATACGGCCGGTCTTTCAGCGCCAGGTAATTAAAAGCTACCTCGCGGCCGAGCACGAAGGCCTCCTGAATGCGCGTAAGGCGCGGGCTGAGCAACAAGCGGCGCGGACCCGGCTGCATCACCGAACGCAGACTCTGCAGCTCGGGCCGCGTGGCCAGCGTTTCGCGGTCGATGGTGTAGCCGTATTCCGTGGTAAGCAGGGTTTCCAGCTGGTGCAGGTCGAAAGGCGGATCGGTACGCAGGCGGAACCGGGCCACGCAGCTGCGCACGGCGTCTTCGAGGTCGTCGAAGTAGTTCTCGTGCATCTCCTGGTAGGAGCGGAGGGCGGCCAGGTAAAAATGCTCCTGCCGCACCTCGTAGTTGCGCGCCAGCTCCCAGAGCGTACTCACAAAGGCCATAACCCGCGTGGGCGCGTCCGATATGAGTTCCACCAGCCGGCTGGGGTCGAGGCCGAACATGTCCAGTGGAAACTCGCGCAGCACTTCCGACTGCAGCAGCTCCGATACCGCCGCCAACCGTTTGCCCAGATTCAGCGACACCAACTCGTCGTAGCTCACGCTCAGAGCACGGGAAAAGGCCAGAATCTTATCGGCCTTCGGGTACTTCTTGCCCTTCTCTATCTCATTCAGGTACGACACCGAAACTTCCACGGCCTGCGCTAACGCGGCTGGCGTAAAGCCGCGTTCCTGCCGCAGCTGCCGCAGTTTCAGGCCAAAAATCAGGCGTACCACCTGGGCTTGGGTAATCATAGAAGCAGATCAAAACGCGGCCAAGACAAGCTATTGACACTGGCTCACGGGTATGGATTTATCAGATGAAATGGTGCCCTGGACGGGAAGGTCTTTCGTGGCTGATATGCAAATAAACGAAAGCTATAGTTGCGCAGAGAATAAAGTCTTTTTGGTGAAAAAGTAATTATTAGCGAATATTCGCTTGACTTAAATTATTCGCTTGCGTATGTTTGGTCAGAAATTCGCCTTTCTACCTGACCCAAACACCATGGAAACCCTCGATCAACCCATCGTAAGCAGCAAAGTAGAGTTCCTGTGCCCCGAGCGCGTGAAAGTGTCGGGCGACTTTTGCGGCCCCTACGCCGAAATCCTGACGCCATCGGCCTTGGCTTTCGTAGCAGCCCTGCATCGACGCTTCGAAAGCAAGCGGCGCGAATTGTTGCAGCGCCGGGTACAGCGCCGCACAGAAATTGCCTCCGGTAAACTCCCCGATTTTCTGCCCGAAACTCAGTCGCTCCGTGAAAGTGACTGGCAAGTAGCCCCGCTGCCCGAAGACCTGATCGACCGCCGCGTAGAAATTACCGGCCCCACCGAGCGGAAAATGATTATCAACGCGCTGAATTCGGGCGCCAAGGTGTTCATGGCCGACTGCGAAGATTCCTCGGCCCCCACCTGGGACAACGTGATGCAGGGCCAGATAAACCTTCGCGACGCCGTGCGCCGCACCATTTCCCTCGAAACGCCCGCCAAAACCTACCAGCTTAACCCTACCACGGCTACGCTGATGGTGCGCCCCCGCGGCTGGCACCTGGAGGAAAAACACGTGCTCGTCGACGGTGAGCCGGTGAGCGGCGCGCTGCTCGACTTTGGTCTGTATTTCTTCCACAATGCCCACGAGCTGCTGGCCCGCGGCTCCGGCCCGTATTTCTACCTGCCCAAGCTGGAAAGCCACCTCGAAGCGCGCCTCTGGAACGAGGTGTTCGAGTTTGCCCAGTGGGAGCTGAAAATTGCTAAGGGCACTATCAAAGCCACGGTGCTCATCGAAACGCTGCCGGCCGCCTTCGAAACCCACGAAATTCTGTGGGAACTGCGCCAGCACTCCGCCGGCCTGAACTGCGGCCGCTGGGACTACATCTTCTCCTACATCAAAACCCTGGGCGCGAACCCGCGCTACCGCCTGCCCGACCGTAGCCAGGTAACCATGACGGTGCCCAACATGGCCGCTTACGTACGCTTGGTTATCGATACCTGCCACCGCCGCGGCGTGCACGCCATGGGTGGCATGGCGGCCCAAATCCCGATTAAGGATAATCCCGCCGAAAACGCCGTAGCCCTCGACAAGGTGCACCTGGACAAGCTCCGCGAAGCCCGCCTCGGCCACGACGGCACCTGGGTGGCGCACCCCGCGCTGGTGCCCATTGCGCTGGAAGTGTTCAACGACCTGATGCCCGAAGCCAATCAAATTAACAAGCCTCGCTCCGGCGCACCATTGCCTACCGCCGCCGAGCTGCTGCAGGCTCCGCACGGCACCATTACCGAAGCCGGTCTTCGCCAAAACCTTGATGTGGCCGTGCGCTACCTCGGCGCCTGGATCAGCGGCAACGGCTGCGTGCCGCTCTACAACCTGATGGAAGACGCCGCCACCGCCGAAATTTCCCGGGTGCAGGTGTGGCAGTGGCTGCACACCCCCGGAACCGTGCTGACCGATGGCCGCCCTGTGACTAACGAGTTGTACCGCGAACTGCTGAAAGAAGTGGTAGACCGCCTACGGCAGGAAGTGGGCGAAGAAACCTATATAACCTATTACCGCCCCGCCGTGCAACTCTTCGACCGGCTCGTAACCGCCGACGACTGCGCCGATTTCCTAACCCTGCCCGCCTACGAGCTGCTGCCGTAGCGCCGCACAGGCTGCCGTGGTAACGCACCATAAAGCCGCAGTGCCGGCATCGTTGCTGAAGCTGCCTCACAGGCCCGCAGCCACTTAAACCCGAACCAAATTACCCCGGCGCTGAAGCTCAAAAAGGCCTCAGCCAGCCACCGCTTTGCCTTTTCTTCTCTTTCTCATAACCCAAAATACCACTGCCATGAACCGCTCCGAACGCATTGCCGCCATTTCCCTGGACTGGTCGACCAACCCCCGCTGGAAAGGCATTGAACGCCCGTACACCGCCGAAGACGTGGTAAAGCTGCAGGGCTCTGTCCGTATCGAATACTCGCTGGCCCGCCAGGGTGCCGAGCGGCTCTGGGAGCAGTTGCACACTCAGGAATACGTAGCGGGCTTGGGCGCCCTCACCGGGAACCAGGCTGTACAGGAGGTTCAGGCTGGACTGAATGCCATTTACCTCAGCGGCTGGCAGGTAGCTGCCGATGCCAACGGTGCCGGCCACATGTACCCCGATCAAAGCCTGTACCCCGTCGATAGCGTGCCGGCCGTGGTACGCCGCATCAACAACGCCCTGCTGCGCGCCGACCAGATTCAGCACTTATCCGGTGAAGGCGACGTGCACTGGCTGGTACCCATTGTGGCCGATGCCGAAGCCGGTTTTGGCGGCAACCTGAACGCGTTCGAGCTGATGAAAATGATGATCGAAGCCGGCGCCGCGGGCGTGCACTTCGAGGATCAGTTGTCGTCGGCGAAAAAATGCGGGCATCTGGGTGGCAAAGTGCTGGTGCCCACGCAGGAAGCCGTGCAGAAGCTGGTTTCGGCCCGCCTGGCAGCCGATGTTATGGGCGTACCCACGCTCATCGTAGCCCGCACCGATGCCGACGCCGCCGATTTGCTCACCGCCGACGTGGACCCGCGCGACAAACCCTTCGTGCTGCAGGAAGCCGAACGTACGCCCGAAGGGTTTTACCGCGTGCGCAACGGCGTGGAAGCCTGCATTGCCCGCGGCCTGGCCTACGCGCCCTACGCCGACCTGATTTGGATGGAAACCTCGCACCCCGATCTGGAGCAAGCCCGTCAGTTCGCCGAAGCCATTCATGCCAAGTTTCCCGGCAAGCTGCTGGCTTACAATTGCTCGCCCTCGTTTAACTGGGCCTCGAAGCTGAGCGTGGAGCAAATGGAGACGTTCCGCGAGGAGCTGGCCGCGCTGGGCTACAAGTTCCAGTTTATCACGCTAGCCGGTTTCCACGCCCTGAACACCAGTATGTTCGAGCTGGCCCTGGCTTACCGCGACCGGGGCATGGCTGGTTATTCGCAGTTGCAGCAGCGCGAGTTTGCCCTCCAGAAAGACGGCTTCAAGGCCGTGAAGCACCAGTCGTTCGTGGGTACGGGCTACTTCGATGCGGTGCAGAACGTGGTGTCAGCCGGGCAGTCCAGCACGGCAGCTTTGGTGGGTTCTACCGAAGAAGAGCAGTTTCACGGGCATTAATTGAACCAAGTGCGGGCCGTGCAGAGTTGGCGCAAAAAGCTCCGTTCGCTCGCATAAACAGCACAACGCCCGACCATATGGCCGGGCGTTGTTGCGTTACAAGCAGTCTAATGGCATTTTACCGCCGACTAGTAGCCATATCGAGCGGACGGGCCAACTCTTCGAAGTCAAGCCCATGTCGTTGGCTGGTTTCGCGCAACAATTGCTGCTGCCAGGGGCGTAGCGCTTCGGATGCGCCTTGCTCCACGATTTCCGCAATCAGGCGGTTCGACAGCACCAAGTTGGCCACATAGCCGTTGTAATCATCGGCTAGGCGGGCTTTCAGGGTCATGAGCTGCTGCTCGCGCTGATCGGCCCGGGCGGCAGCGGCGCCGGTAAGGCGACGGCGCGACGGGTAGCGCCGTTCCGGATACTGCGCGGGCGGGTCGGGCAGGGGCTGGTACTCGCCCGGCGACATGGAGGTCAGCCGTTCAATGTAGGGCGTGCGCTTGAGGTCGGGGTGCAAGCCACGGGCGTTTTTCCAAGCTGCCAGGCCTTTGGGTGTTTCGCGTACCAACTCAGAAAGCCGGTCGTTAGCAAATACCATGTAGGGCGGCCGATCGATAACGCGAGCCACTTCTTCGCGGAGCAGGTACAAGTCACGGAACAGCGGCATTTCGTCGTGGCTGATGCGGTAGCGGCCCGCAATTTTCATCCACGGCCGGTCGTCGCGCTGGTAGCGCACATCTTCTAAAGCGGCGCTTTCCTCGGCCGACCACTGGCTGCGGCCCAACGACTCCAGCCGGGCGGTCAGGCGTTCAGCCAGTTCGAAAAGGTAGATAACGTCGTTAGCGGCGTATTCCAGCTGGGCCTCGGTGAGAGGGCGCTTGAGCCAGTTTGATTTTTGCTCGCCTTTGTCCAGCTCCAGCCCCAACTCCTGTTGCACCAAGCGCCCGAGGGAAATGTTGTTGTCGGCTTCGCCCAGCAACTGATACTGCACGCTGGTGTCGGTGATGTTGCGTACGTGCACGCCGTACACTTCGTCGAGCAGCAAAATATCGGAGCGGCAGCTGTGAAAGATTTTCTCCACAGCCGGATCTTCGAACACGTCCCAGAGCGGGCGCAAATCCTGCACGGGGTTGGGCAGGGGCAGGGGGTCAACGAGGTACACCTGTTGGCCGTCGAACACCTGCACGAGGGCTAAGTTGCGGCCGTAACGGTGGCGCATGTCGTCGAACTCCAGGTCGACGGCGATACGCGGGGCACTACGCAGGGTGGCCACGGCAGCCGAAAGGGCTTCGGGCGTGGTCAGGTAATGGATATTAGCCAAGGGCATTCGAGCAAGGGTAGAATGGATGGCAGAGGCTGCCAAGTGGGTAAAGGTAGAAACGGAGTGGAGGCAATCAAAAAGGGACCGAAATGAGCAAGGCAGGGAAATAAAATTCTGAACGGGACTAACTTGTTATCAGGGCTTTTTCTGGTGCGACAGATGGTAGGCTTGCCTACGTATGTTGGCTTAGTTGTAAACTAGGGCTTTGGTACGGGTGTCGTACGTTGTAGCGCAGGCCTTGCGAGTGGTCAATTACAATGTTTCACACTCTTTTTTCACCCTTAATTAGCCGCGAGGCTACCGTTATGAAACACAGACTTTTACTTTCATTAGTGCTTTACCTCCTGCTGGGGGCAGCCGCTTGGGCACAGACGCGTACCGTGAGTGGCCGGGTAACCGCCGCTGCCGACGGAACGGGTTTGCCCGGCGTAACCGTACTCGAGCAAGGAACCACCAACGGTACGGCCACCGACGCCAGCGGTAACTTCAGCCTGACGGTACAGCCCTCAGCAACGTTGGTTATCAGTTCCATTGGCTATAGCACGCAGAACGTGCCCGTAGGCGACCAAACCACCCTGACTATAAAGCTGGCGCCCGGCAACGTGGAACTGAGCGAAACCGTGATTGTGGGCTACGGCACGCAAGCCAAACGTGAGCTAACCGGAGCCATTACCCAAGTGGGCAGCCGCGAGGTAGAAAACGTGCCCACGGTAAGCTTTGAGCAGGCCATTCAGGGCCGCACGCCGGGTGTACAAATCAACCAGGGCTCGGGTAAGCTGGGGGCGGGCGTGCAGATTCGGGTGCGGGGTGCCTCTTCGGTAACGGCCTCCAACCAGCCGCTATACGTCATCGACGGCATCGTTGTCACGTCGCAGGACGTGGGCGCATCGGCCGATGAAGCCATCAACCCGCTGGCCGACCTCAACCCGAACGACATCGAGAGCATTTCTATCCTGAAGGACGCGGCCGCATCGGCCATTTACGGTGCCCGCGCCTCTAACGGGGTTATCCTCGTGACCACCAAGAAGGGCCGTCAGGGGCAGACCCGCGTAAACGTGGGGGCTTACTGGGGCACCAGCCGCGCTACCCGCATCCGGAAGTTTTTGAACGCAGCCCAGTACCGCGAACTGTTTGGCGAAGCCGTGCAAAACTCGCTGAACGACCCCAACAGCACGCTGCTGGCCGATTACGGCGACTTTTTCGACGCCACTTCTACCCCGGCCGATGTATACGAGTTCTTCTCGGGCAGCGACTTCAACGCCAACAACGATACGCCCTGGAATGAGTTGGCCTTCCGCAAGGGCCGCGTAACGCAATACGATGCCAACGTGGCCGGAGGCGACGCCAAAACGCGTTTTTACCTCAGCGGCAACTATAACGACCAGGAAGGCATTATCATCGGTAACCGGTATCGTCGCGGCTCCTTACGCACGAACTTCGACCACTCCATCACGGATAAGGTGAAAGTAGGACTGAACCTGTCGCTTATCCGATCGGTAAACGACCGTGTGCCCGATGACAACGCCTTCACTAATCCTATACAGCTGAACGCGTTGCCGCCCATTCAGAGCCCGTTTAACAGCACCGACCCCACGGGCTTTAACCGCAATCTGCTGTATGAAAACGCTTTGGTGGGTATTGCTCGAAACACCAACCGCTCCGGTACTTACCGCTCGTTCAGCAACGGCTGGATTTCGGTGGAGCCCATTAAGGGCCTGGTACTGCGCTCTGAGTTCGGCGCCGACTTCCTGAACCTGCGCGAAGAGCTCTACTACAGCCGCTTCACCAACGATGCCGCCGGGCAGGGCTACGGCTACAGCAACCAGGTACAAGCCATTAATTACACCACTAACCAAACAGCTACCTGGTTCAAAACCTTCGG
Source organism: Hymenobacter koreensis (assembly GCF_039541855.1). NCBI lineage: Bacteria > Pseudomonadati > Bacteroidota > Cytophagia > Cytophagales > Hymenobacteraceae > Hymenobacter > Hymenobacter koreensis. The sequence continues at coordinate 237,263 of NZ_BAABHA010000002.1, read as the reverse complement.
CGAAGACCACACCGTGGAAGCATTGGGTGGCTTCTCGTTTCAGCGCTACGACAGCGAGCGGACCGCAGCGGAAGGCCGCGGCTTTCCCAGCGACCAGTTCCGCAAAATTGCCTCGGCGGGCAGCTTTACCGCCGGTACGTCCAGCACGGGCACGGGCTATTCCTTCGTGTCGTTGTTTAGCCGCCTGAACTACGTCTTCCGCAGCAAATACCTGGTATCGGCCAGCATCCGCCGCGACGGGTCGTCCCGCTTCGGTCGTGACACCCAGTACGGCTACTTTCCCGCTGGTTCGCTTGGCTGGGTCATTACGGAAGAAAGCTTCTTGCAGAACAACAGTGTCATTTCCCTGCTGAAGCTGCGCGGTTCCTATGGCCTGACCGGCAACGCCGAAATCGACAACTTCGCCGCTCGTACGCTTTACACCGGCAGCCAGTACCAAACTGCCCCCGGGATTATCCCCAACACACAACTAGGCAACAACATTTTGACTTGGGAAAACACGGCCCAAGCCAACTTGGGACTGGAGTTTGGTTTCCTCAACGACCGTATTAGCGGCGAGGTAGACGTGTACAACAAGAAAACGACCGATCTACTGCTCAATCAGCAGTTGCCTTTCACAGGCGGGTATCAGTTGGTGCCGCGTAACCTTGGCTCGCTCACCAACAAGGGCGTTGAGGTGTCATTGAACACGCGTAACATCGACGGGGAGTTTAAGTGGCTGACCAACTTCAACATTTCCTTTAACCGCAACGAAGTAACCGACCTGGACGGACAAGAGCTGATTTCGGGGGCCCGCAATTTGGGTCGGGTGCGCGAAGGTGAACCCATTGGGGTATTTTGGGGCCGTGAGTACGCCGGCGTTGACCCCAACAACGGCGACGCTCTGTACTACCTGAATACGTTTAACGCCGACGGGAGCCGGAACCGCGGTACCACCAACCGCCCCAGCCAGGCCACTATGGTGAAGCTAGGCAACCCCAACCCCGACTTTACGGGCGGTTTTACCAACACCTTTTCCTACAAAGGCCTGGAGTTGAGCTTGCTGACCCAATTCACCTACGGCAACGAGATTTACAACATTGCCGGCTTGTACCAGTCGGTAAACGGGGATTATTTCGACAACCAAACGGTTGATCAATTGAACCGCTGGCAGAAGCCCGGTGACGAAACCAACGTGCCCCAAGCCCGCTTCCTGGAAGGCAACGGCGCCAGTGCTTCGTCGCGGTGGGTTCAGGACGGCTCCTTCCTGCGCTTCAAAAACTTGACCCTGGCCTACAATCTGCCCAAAACCTTGACCAGCAAGGCTGCTTTGCAGAACGTGCGCATCTACATCACCGGTCAGAACCTGCTCACCCTGACCGAGTACGAAGGCTACGACCCGGAAGTAAACACCTCGGGCTTGAACGCCGCCGCGACGAACTACCTGCTCGGCCACGATTTTTACACGCCGCCACTGGCTAAAACCTGGCTGCTTGGGGTAAACCTTGGCTTTTAGGCCCGCTCGTTCCATCCCCACTGAAGCAAACGAATCATGAAATACATAGTATCCCGTGCCGCTACGGCGGCACTGCTAAGCTTGGGCCTGCTCACCATATCCTGCGACAAGAAGCTGGACATCGAGCCCGAGCAGTCCATTGATGCCACCACGGCCCTAAGCGACCAACCCGGCATTCAAACTGCTGTAACCGGCGCTTATTCGCGTTTGTACACGCCGGGCCTCTACGGTACCAACCTCATTCTGCTGCCCGACTTGCTGGCCTCAACCGGCTACCTGGCCTGGCAGGGAACGTTTCAGTCGTACCGCGAAATGACCCAGGCGCAGATTACCACGGTTAACGCCGATGCGCTGCGCACCTGGCGCGAGGCATACCGCTCCATCAACATTGCCAACCTGGTACTGGAAGCTTTGCCCCGCGTAACCTTCACCCAAACCGCGCTGCGCGACCAGTATGAGGGGGAGATGCTGCTGATGCGTGGCCTAATGCACTTTGAGTTGGTACGCCTGTACGGTCAACCCAGCATTACCAGTAACCTGGGTGTCCCTGTGGTTACCAAGGCCAATAGCACGGTAGCCGATGCCTCGCAAAAGCTGCCCCGCGCCACGGTACGCGAAGTTTATGACCAAATTCTGAGCGACATGAACGCAGCCGCCACCAAGCTGCCGGAAGAAGCCGAAACCGGCCGTTTCGATCAGTACGACGCCAAAGCCCTTTTAGCCCGCGTGCACTTGCAATTGGGCGAGTACGCCCGCGCCCGCGACCTTGCCAACGAGGTTATCAACGGCAGCGGCGCCACCTTGAACCCTTCGGTGCTGGATGCCTTTACCGGTGGTGGCAGCGCGGAGGTGCTGTTTGAAGTGCTGCAGAACGAGCAAAACAACGCCGGTACCGCCAACGACGGCCTGGCCACGTTTTATTCGGGCAAATCGGTGGGCTTTCAGGGCCGCGCCGATGTGGCCGTTTCGGCCGCTTTTGCGGGCCAGTACGGGGCCAACGATAAGCGCGGGGAACAGCCCGTTATTGGCGAAGGGTTGATTTACTTAGGCGACGCCGTGCGCGCCAACGTGCGTCGCTCCTTTAAATGGAACGACCCCGCTCAGGATATTCCCGTAATTCGACTGGCCGAAATGTACCTGATTCGGGCCGAGGGCAACGCCCGCTTAGGTACGAGCGTCGGGGCTGCGCCGCTCAGCGACATTAACGAGTTGCGCTTACGGGCCGATGCCACCCCACTAGGTTCCGTAACCCTGAACGAAGTGCTCCAGGAGCGTGATTTAGAGCTGGCTTTTGAGGGATTCCGCATCCATGATTACCGCCGGACCAGCCGCACCATTAATAACGTGCCGGCTACCGATCAAACCCGCGTGCTGCCAATTCCGCAATACGAAATCAACCTGAACAACGCCCTGCCGCAAAATCCGGGTTATTAATTCAAGTTCTGTCGTGACAACAAAAAAACCGCTCCAGGTAACTGGAGCGGTTTTTTGTTAACGGGCTAAACCAAGTCACCGGGCCCTAAGCATTTGCTGTGCTCCATGGGCCGGGTTCGTTCGGCTTTACACGTCGTCGGCACAACCGGAGTGGGCCTTCCTAGCGCCAGTATTGCGCGGGGTTGAATAACAGGAGTCCTGCCAAAGCCAAGGCGTAGAAGACCAACGTAACGATGAGGAATATGCTGATGAACTTGTAAAACGACTTGTGGTTGGACAGGGCATGAGTAAGGGCGTTTTGGTCCTGCTCCCGCAACGCTGTGCCCAGGCTGGAACTGAAACGCAGCAGGTACACACACGGAATGAGGTACACCAAACCTAGTAGCAAGTACGCCACCAAGCCAACGGCCCCCATGCCTTGGTAGCTGCCGGATATGGCCGAGCTAAACAGGCCAAACGAGGCCCCGGCCAGAATAATAAAGCCCGACAAAACAAGGCCAACAATTGCCAGAAATTTAGTCCAGCGCCGGGTGTCGGATAAGTGCTGCTGGTCGGTCTGGCTAAGGGTTAGTCCAGTAGGTGAAGCGGTATAATCGTGTTCCATCGAAGGAAATAAGCGGGTGAGAATAGAATCCGCTTAAAGAAAAGCAAATGCTTTTGAACAGCACCGCTACTTTCCAAGACGGCCTAAGCAAGGCGGACTAATCCTCGTCCTCGTCTTCGTCGTGAGGGGCGGTAAAGTCGAGGGATTGTACCAGTTCGGCCGCGTCGTCGATGGTGTGGGCCATGGCGGCTTCGGTGTCGGCTTCCAGAGTCTGCTCGAAAAGGTGCAGCAGCTGCCCGCCGTCGTCATTCACGTACAAATCGGTGTAGAGCTTCTCGAAGCGCTGGGCGTCTTTGGTAATGGCAGCGTCGATTTCGGCCGTGGTGCGGGCCTGCAAGGCGCGATGCAGCACCTCCAGCACTTTGCGGCTGTCGTCGTGGTCACCGAGGTCGGAGAGGGCCTTCAGCAGGCTCATGGCCACCAGCAGGCGTACCCGCTCGAAGCGAAAGGCTTGGTCGGCGGGCCGGGCTTCTTCAAAATCGAGGTAGGCGTCGTAGTCGGCCGGCGAGAGGTAATCGGTGTTGTCGGGGCCGAAGGTGAGTTCGAGCAGGCGCTGAAAGGCGGGAGCAGACATAAGCAACGGAAAGTATACGGGAAAAGGTGCGCGGGCCCGCAGGCTACGGCGGCGGCGTAAAGGTAGCGTTACCGCTTGGCCCGCTTGTACGTAAGAAAAACCTGCAGGCTTCCGAAGCGGTTTAGCTGGGAAGTCCGATACGTTGGTTTCTTCCCCACCTCCGGTTTTCCCCCATTTATTATGACTCACAAAACCAAGTGGCTCACGTTTGCCCCCAGCGGCTTAATGGTAATCGGTTTCGGTACGTGCCTGGTGCAGTGGGCTACGGCCCTTAAGCAAGAGGGCGCGCCTACCGGGCAATGGGTGGCCGCCGGCACGGTGGCCCTGGGCGTGTTTAACGCCGGCATTTGCCTATTTGGGCGCGGCGTGGCCGAAAGTGTATTGTATCAGCTGCGAGAAAAGCCCGCCGGCGAGTTGCGTACAGGAGCCGGAAAAACCGAGCCCATGCCGCTGGACTAAGTCGAGGCATCTTCCTGCATGTCGTCGAGCTCGATGTTGAGGGCGTCTACGGAAATCTGAATTTCCCAGAGCGACATGCCCAGCGACACCAGCAGCGCCAGCAAGCTGGCACCAAACAGCACCTTAGCAGCGTCGGCAAAGCCCGCGTAAAGCAAAAACATGCACAGCACGCAGCCAAACATGCTGCCAATGCCCACGGCCTGCATGTTGCGCACTATTACCAGGCGCCGTCGCAGGTTGCGGATTTGCAGCAGGTGCTGTGCCCGGTGGCTTTCGGCGTACTGCGACTTAAGTGCCCGCACGCGGTTTGCCAAAGCCATAAAGCGGTTGGTATAGGCCAATAGCAGCAACGAAAGGGCCGGGAACAGCAGCGCAGGAGTGGTAAGCGAAATTTCCATGAGAACAACACACGGTAAGCTGAAACCGTGGCGAGTTACTATACCCCCGCAAATACGCGGAATTTTACCGCAGCAAACGTTGCGCCGCCACGCAGGCCCGGCAAGCAGCTGTGGCAGCAGCGTGAGTTAGCCGTACTTTCGCGGGCATCCGAACCTGCCAGTAGGTTCTTTTTCGCTTTATTCGAAGATGATACAACGCTTTACGCGCTTGCTGAAAGCCGGCCTGCTGCTGGTGAGTTTAAGCACAGCCAGCACCGGTTTTGCGCAACAGGCGCCCCTTACGCCCGAACAGTTTCTAGGGTATCCGCTGGGCAGCCGCTTCACGTCGCACGAGTCATTGCTGCGCTACGTGGCGCATCTGGCGCAGCAGGCCCCCGACCGCCTGCGCATTCAGCCCTACGGTAAAACCTACGAAGGCCGTACGCTGGAAGTAGTGCAGGTAGCTTCGGCGCGCAACCTGCAACGCCTCGATGACATCCGACGCCAAAACCTGCAGCTCGCCGGCCTGGAGAAGGGGGCCGCTACCCCGACCGCCGACCAGCCCGCCGTGGTGTGGCTCAGCTACAATATTCACGGCAACGAAGCCGTGTCGAGCGAGGCTGTGATGCGCGTGCTCTACGACCTGAGCAATGCGCAAAACAAGGATGCGCAGCAATGGCTGGAGCACGTGGTCCTGCTCATCGACCCCTGCGTGAACCCCGACGGCCGCGAGCGGTACGTGCAGTGGTACGGCCAGAAAGCGGGCACGCCCACCAACGTGTCGCCGCTTAGCTGGGAGCACCGCGAGCCATGGCCCGGCGGCCGTTTCAACCACTACCTGTTCGACTTAAACCGCGACTGGGCCTGGCAAACGCAGCAGGAAAGCCGGCAGCGCGTGCAGCTCTACAACCAATGGCTGCCGCAGGTACACGCCGATTTTCACGAGATGGGCATCGACGACCCCTATTACTTTTCGCCCGCGGCCAAGCCTTATCACGAAGACATTACCGACTGGCAGCGCAAGTTTCAGGGCACCATCGGCGAGTACAACCGCAAGGTGTTCGACCAGAACAACTGGCTGTACTTCACTCGCGAAACCTTCGACCTGTTTTACCCAAGCTACGGCGACACCTGGCCCTCGTTTAACGGCGCCATTGGCATGACCTATGAGCAGGGCGGCTCGGGCCGGGCCGGCGTACGCGTCACCAAATCCGACGGTGATACGCTCACGCTTGTGCAGCGCATCGACCACCATTACGCCGCCAGTCTGGCCACCATTCGGGCAGCCGCCGACAACCAGAAACCGCTGCTGCGCGAATTCACCAAGTATTACACCGATGCGCGTACCAAGCCGCGCGGTACCTACAAAACCTTCGTGGTAAGCGGCTCCGATGATCAGCTGCGTCCACTTACCGACTACCTGCGCCGCCAGCAAATTGAGTTTGGATACGTGGGCAAACAGCGCAAGCTACGCGGCTTCGACTACGCCACGGGGCAGGCCGGGTCACTTACGCTGAAGCCCACCGACGTGGTGGTGAGCATGTACCAGCCGAAATCAACGCTGGTGAAAGTCCTGTTCGAACCCAGCCCCGCGCTGGAAGACTCCCTCACCTACGACATTACCGCCTGGGCGCTGCCCTACGCTTACGGCCTGCAAGGCTATGCCCTGAAAGAAAGGCTGAGCGGGGTTAGCTCACAGCCGCCTGCGCCGGCGGGCAAAACCCGGCAACAAGCGGTAATTGAGAAGCCCTACGCCTACATCGCACGTTGGAACTCCAGCCGCGATGCTCGCCTGCTTGCGGCCTTGCTGCAGCGGCAGGTACGGGTGCGGGTAGCCCAAAAAGGATTTGAGGCTGGCGAACAACAGTTTCAATCGGGTACACTGGTTATTCCGCGCACCGGCAACGAGGCCCTCGGTTCCCGCTTCGATGCGCTGGTGCGCGCCATGGCCGATTCCGTAGGGGCCGAGCTAACGGCCGTGCAATCGGGCTTCTCCACCCAAGGCTACGACATCGGTTCGGGGTACGTGCATTCCGTGGGCCGCCCGAACGTGGCGGTGCTGGCCGGAGCGGGCATTACGCCCACGGCCTTCGGGGAAGTGTGGCACTTTTTCGAGCAGCAGCTCGGCTACCCCGTCACCGTCATCGGCTCCGATTACTTTGCTTCGGTGCCGCTGGGCAAGTTCGACGTGCTGGTATTGCCCGACGGGGACTACACAAATATTTTGACGGAGAAACAGCTCGAAAACGTGAAAACCTGGGTGCGCGGCGGCGGCCGTCTCATTGCCCTGGAAGGCGCCATGAGTCATTTAGCCGGCAAAAAAGACTTCGCCCTGAAAGTGAAGTCCGCCGATTCGGCCAAAACCAAAAAAGCCGACCCGTACCGCCTCCTGCGCCGCTACGCCGATGCCGAACGCGAAGCCATTGGCGAGCAAGTGCAAGGCAGCGTGTACCGCGTGCGCCTCGATAACTCGCACCCGCTGGCGTTTGGTTACGGCAATACTTACTACGCCCTGGTGCGCAACCCGCTTAACTACCAGTTTCTGGGCGAAGGCAGCTGGAACGTAGGCGTGCTCAAGAAAAACGAGTACACGGCTGGCTTCGCCGGGAGCGGGGCCCGTCGTAAGCTCAACGATACCGTGGTATTAGCTCACCAAGAAATGGGCCGCGGCCACGTCGTGTATTTGGCCGATAACCCCTTGTTTCGGGGTTTTTGGCAGGCCGGCAAGCTGATGTTTACCAACGCGGTGTTTCTGGTCGGTCAGTAAGCAAATAGGACCCATAACTAAAAAAGCCCCGTTGCATTATGCAACGGGGCTTTTTATTGGTGTGTTAGGCTAATCTACAATGTCCTCGGCTTTGTTGCCTACTTTCTTGGCGCCTTTCTTCACACCACGGCCCACTTTCTTCACGCCTTTGCCAGCCGTGCGGCCCACTTTCTTACCTACACGCTTGGTGTCGCTGGCCGTGTTGCTAATGGCTTGGCCCGCTTTCGTACGGTCGGTAGTAGTGGTTTCGGTGGTGGTAGTAGTGCCCATGCCGGTGTTCGAGTCCGAAGAGCCCGACATGGTGCCAGAGGTGCTGCTGCCACTGGTAGTGCCCGTGGTAGTAGTTCCAGTGGTGGTTCCAGTAGTAGTGGTACCCGAGGTCGTGCTCATGGTGCCCGACGTGGTGCCGCTGGTGGTAGAAGAGGAGGTAGTAGTGCCGGTTTGAGCCAAGGCTGAAACGCTGGTCAGCGCAACGGCCGACAGAAGCATGAGTATCTTTTTCATGGGTAGGGTCGATTTAAGTATCGAGCCTCATACGCGCTTCTGGCAAGTAAGGATACTACGGCAGCAAAAGAGAACTGTCGCCGTAGCTCAAAAACCGGTAGTCGTGGGCCAGAGCGTGGTCGTAAACCTTGCGCCAGCCGGAGCCTAGCAGAGCCGCAACCAACAGAAGCAGCGTGCTCTCGGGCTGATGAAAGTTCGTTATCAGGCCCTGCGCTACCCGAAACCGGTAGCCCGGCGCAATGAGTAGCTGCGTGCTGGCTTGTATGGTATCGGAGCCCGTGTCGGTCAGGTAGTGTAATAGGGTTTGCAAAGAAGTTTCCGTTGAAACTTCGCCGGCCGCAGTGTTTTCCTGATATGGTGTCCACTGGGTGAGTAGTTCCGGAAGTTTGCCGGTTAGGTGCAGCTCCCGGCCTAGCCAGTACAGGCTTTCCAGGCTGCGCAAGCTGGTGGTGCCCACCGCAATAACGGGGCGGGGCGCGTGGGCCAGCAGCTGCCGAAGCAAGGCGGCCTCGGCGCTAATAGGCTCGGCGTGCATGGCGTGGTCGGCCATGCGGTCGGCTTTCACGGGCTGAAACGTGCCTGCGCCCACATGCAAGGTTAGCTGCGCCGAGCTAATTCCGCGCTGCCGAAGTTCCTCCATCACGGCATCGGTGAAATGCAGGCCAGCGGTGGGCGCAGCCACGGCGCCTTCGTGCTGGGCGTACACGGTTTGGTAGCGCACGTCGTCCTGAGGAGTGGACTGGCGGTTAAGGTAAGGGGGCAGCGGCAGCTTGCCGGCACCGCTCAGCACCTGGGCAAAGGTTAACGGAGCCGGCTGCCAGCTGAACTGAATAAGGGCGCTGCCATCTTCCGCTGCGGCGCGCTCCGCCTGGAGTTGGGCTGCTTGCCCATCAGGTGTGGTAAAATCGGTGCTGATGGCCCCCGTTTTCCAACGTTTACCGTTGCCCACCAAGCAGCGCCAGGTGCAGCTGCCGGTTTGCTGCATAGCCTGCTCCAGGGCGCGGTGCGGCGCAACTGGCTCCAGGCAGAACAGCTCAATCTGGCCGCCGGAAGCTTTGTTTAGGTACAGGCGGGCGCGCACTACCTTGGTGTTATTAAACACCAGCAGCGCATCGGGCGGCAACTCGGCGGGTAGGTTGCGAAAAACCCGGTCGGTCAACTGCCCCTGGCGGCAAACCAGCAGGCGCGAGGCGTCACGGTTAGGGAGGGGCTCGGGCGCAATGCGCTCAGCCGGCAAATCATAGGTGTAGTCGCCAATGGCGAGCAGGCGAGGGTCGACGGGCTGCATAGGCGGCAAAGGTAAGGCACGCCGCCGGGCAACAAATGCTACTGCGGTCGGCGGAAAATCAGCAGGTGCTGCTGCGGCAGGCTGGTGCGGTTTTCCACGAACTGCAAGCCCACGGCCTCCATTTCGCGCCGAGCCTGGGCTTCGCTCATGCGGTGAATTCGTTTGATGGGCACATTCGAGTCCTCGGCCCGATACTCCACCAAAGCCAGTCGCCCGCCGGGCTTCAAGGCATTGCGAATGGCACGCATCATCTCCCTTGGGTGGTCGAACTCGTGGTAGGCATCCACAATGAGTGCCAGGTCCACCGTTTGGGCCGGCAGGTTGGGGTTACTTACGGTTCCCAGCACCGGCTCCACGTTAGCAGCGGCATTTTGCCCTTTGGTTTTGTTCAGCGCGGCAATCATTTCGGGCTGAATGTCCACGGCCAATACCTTGCCTTGCGGTACCATGGGACTGATGCGGAAGGTAAAGTAGCCGGTCCCGGCCCCAATGTCGGCAACCACGTCCGTAGGCCGAAGCTGCAATTCTCGAAGCAGAACATCGGTGCCTTCTTGCTGCTGCCGGTTGGAGCGCTCCAGCCAGCCGGCTCCTTCGTGGCCCATTACGTGGGCAATTTGCCGGTTCAGGTAGTACTTGCCAATGCCGTTAGGGTCTTGAGGGGCGCGGCGCTGGTAACCGGCCGTATCGGGTACCACATCGGAGCGGCCCTGCACGCTGGCAGCGGCCTTGCTTTCCATGGGCGGTTGCGCGCACGACGCGGCCAGGAGTTGAGCGAGAACAAGGCCTGGCAAGGCCTCGCGTAGAAGTGGACGGAACGGAAGGAGCATATATGGCTGCAAATAAATACGCAGGCAGTTAACAACGCCTAATTCCCCCGCGTTCGGTTTGCGTGCGTAGCCCGGATATATTTCACACGAGGAATCCGGAGGCAAACCCGTCAGTAAAACCGCTTTAGAGAGGGTATTGAGAGGCTTTCAGGTATTTTCTTTTCTCAGCTAGTTGCCTGAAAACGATGAGGTAATACCCGGTAGCAAACGAATTAATACATCGTTTTCGCCCGATATCTTCCGCCAGTTTTTACTTTCGGCTCGTACAACACCGCAAAATTGTTCCTTTTCACCAACCCAATGACCCATGAAGCACGTTGCCAAACTGATCAATAAGCTTGCCTTCGGGGCAGTAGTTGCGGCCTCGCTTGCGAGCTGCAGCCGCGGCGAGTACGCCATGCTTCCCAAAACCAGCTCGTACCACGGCGACGCGCACCGCGCCGTAGCCGTGCAGTCCGCGCCCGCCGCTGCAGCAACCGCTACGCCCGCTGAGGCGCCCGCTCCGGCTGCGGTAACGGCTCCGGTAGCTCCAGCCGCTCGGGTAGCCCCCAGCACTGCTGCCGTAACGGCCCCGCGTTCGGCCACTGCGGCCCCCGCTCCCAAGCTGAACCCGGTGCAACGCATGGCCATCAATAAAATCCTGAAGAAAGCCGACAAACTGGCCGCCAAAGCGCAGGTGCAAAAGCACCGCGACGTAGCCTCCGCCGACGATACGCAGGCCGTGAACCGCTACATCAAGCTGGGCATCATCTTTCTGTTGGTAGGTCTGGTAGTAGGTATCGTATTTGGCCTGCTGGGATACATTCTGGCCATTATTGGCGTGGTATTCCTCGTACTTGGCTTGCTGGAAGAAGTATAACCTAACGGTTTGCGCTAATTAAAAAGCCCCCGCTGCTCCAGAGCAGCGGGGGCTTTTTCGTATTTACGAAGAAGACTTACAGCGTCTTTTCGTATTCGCCACCTTTAGGCTTCAGGTCGCCGGTGAGAATACGTACCAAGTCAATCAGAACCCAGATAAAGCCGAAGACGAGCAGGCAGGTCACGATCTGTAGAATAGCCAGGCCGGTGTAGCCCAGGTAGAAGCGGTGAATGCTCAAGCCGCCAAGGAAAAAGCAGAGCAGAGCCGCTACAAGCTGGCTTTTGCCGGTAGCAGCCATGGGGGAAGCCGCCTTGGCTTGCTTAGCTGCTTTGTGCATCGCCTTTACGGCGGCTTTGGCTTCCTTTACCTCCGCTTTGGTTGGAGCGGCTTTGGCAACCGCCGGAGCCGTGGCTTTTTTGCTAACCGGAGCCATGTAGGCGCGCTTGGCGGCAGCTTTCGTTGCTACCGGAGCTACCGAAGCCGTCAGTTCTGGCTTGGCTGCAGCCTCAGGAGCTGTAGCTTCTGTGGTTTCGGTTACAGGGGCCGTCTTGGTAGCAGCCGTGTAGGTAGCGCCGTAAGGAGTGGAGTTGCGGAACGTGTAGCTTTCCTTGCTGCACGAAGCCAGCGACACAACAGCCAGTGCGGTCGTCAGGAGGGAGGAGATTTTGCCCATAGGGGTAGTTGGTAAAGAAAAAAAGGAAGAAGTAGAAAAGAAGATCCTCAAATAGGAAAACGGGTGTAAGAATGAATTTTCCCGCAATTCGGTGGCAATATAGATAGATAATCGGCCGGTCAAACCACTTCCGGTCTTATGTTTTCACCACATAATGATGTGATGCACGGTTATGTGATAAACTTTAGCGCAACATATACGTTCAAGGCGCGCCCAAACCGCAACACCCCGACGATATGCTGACTGGCACATCGTCGGGGTGTTGCGGTTTGGTAAGTGGCTGATTTTACATCGGGTCCACATCAGCGGCAATGCGCGCGCCTTTGTGGTCCTTGTCGGCTTTTATGAGGTTAATGGCCTCTAAAATCTGGCCTTTGGCGTGCTTAAGCACGGTATGCTCGCGGCTCAGCTTGATGGTAATTTCCTGCAGGTAAAAATTGCGGATGCGGAAGACGTACGGCGCCTCGGGGCCCAGCACGGCCTCGCGGCCCAGCCTTTCCACCAGCTCAATAACCAGCTTAATAGCGGCTTCCTGGGCACCGCGCTCATCCACGTGCTTCACCGTAATCTTGATTACGCGTGCAAACGGCGGGTACAAATGTTCACGCCGCTGCTCCAGCTCGTACTCGTAAAACGCCACGTAGTCGTTGCGCATCACCTTATCGAAAATGGGCTGCTGCGGGTCGCCGGTCTGAATAATCACCTTGCCCTTCTTCCCTTTTCGCCCCGCGCGGCCGCTCACCTGCACGAACATCTGGTAGGCCCGCTCGTGCGCCCGGAAATCGGGGTAGTGAATGATGGAGTCAGCATTGATGATGCCCACCAAACTCACGTTGCCGAAATCGAGGCCCTTGGTCACCATTTGGGTGCCCACCAGCACGTTGGTGCGCTGCTGCTCGAAGTCGCTGATGATTTGCTGGTAGGCGTTTTTGGCGCGGGTAGTGTCCAGGTCCATGCGCTGTACCATGGCCTGGGGCAGCATAATCTTCAGGTCGTCTTCAATGCGTTCGGTGCCAAAACCCATCATACGAAGGGCCATAGAGCCGCAGGCCGGGCACTCGCGTGGCATCTGGTCGTGGTGGCCGCAGTAGTGGCAGCGCAGCTCGTGGGCGTGCTTGTGGTAGCTTAGACTCACGGCGCAGCTCTTGCACTTGGGTATCCAGCCGCAATCAAGGCAAGTGATGAAGGGCGAGTAGCCGCGGCGGTTCTGGAACAAAATTACCTGCTCCTGCTGCGCTAGGCGGCCTTCAATGGCCGTGGTCAACTCGGGTGTGAAGTTGTGAGTGGGCCGTTTTACCTGCCCGTTCGGTCCTGGCGACACGTTCCGGCGGGTATCAATCAGCTCAATGTCGGGCAAACCCGCTTCGCCAAAACGTTTGGTGAGGGTAACCAGGCCCCAGCGGCCGGCACGGCACTGGTAGTAGGTTTCTACCGACGGCGTAGCCGAGCCCAGCAGAATTTTGGCGCCTTGAAAGGTGCCCATCATCAAAGCTACTTCTCGGGCGTTGTAGCGCGGGGCGGGGTCGTATTGCTTGTAGCTGGACTCGTGCTCCTCGTCAACCACAATCAGCGAGAGGTTGTCGAAGGGCAGGAACACGGCCGAGCGCACGCCCACTACTACTTGGAAGCGGCCGGAAAGCACGCCGTTCCATACCTCCACCCGTTCGTTATCGGAGAACTTGGAGTGGTACACGCCTAGGCGCGTACCGAACACGCGCATCAGGCGGGTTACAATCTGGGCCGTAAGGGCAATTTCGGGCAGCAAATACAGCACCTGGCCACCACCTTCCAGCGCGTTCTTGATCAGGTCGATGTAAATCTCCGTCTTGCCCGAGCCGGTAACGCCGTGCAGCAGCACGATGTCCTTCTTTTGGAAGTGGTCGAGCACTTCGTTGCGGGCCGAGAGCTGGCCCTCACTCAGGGCAAACGGCATCTGCTGGTCGGCGCCGTCGTCCATCGGAAAGCGCGACACAATCTGGTCGAACTGCTCTAATACGCCATTTTTGATGAGCGTATTCACCGCCGAGGGCGACAAGTGCGGACTGCTGGTAAGTGCGGCCTTCTCGATGCCGCGGTGGTTGAGGTGCTCGTTCTGGTACACCGGCACGCGCTGGATGTAGCGCATCAGTACGTCGAGCTGCTTGGCTTTGGAGGCCAGCTGCTCAAATAATCCTTCCAGCGCTGCTTCGCTTACGAAATGGTGAGCCAAGCGCACCTTCTTCACCACTTTGGGCGAATATTTATCGGCAATGTGCTCGAAGAGAAAGATGACGTCTTTCTGCATCAGGCTCTTAATCACCTTGTGAAACGAGCTGATGCCGAGCACTTCGCCTACTTCCGAGAAGGTAAGCGCTTTGCCCTCTTCGGTGCTGAGTGCATCCACGATTTTGTCCTCCTGCTCCGAAAGCGGGTAGGGGTGCTCATCGCGCCGGTAAGCCGGGTGCAGTTGTACCCGGGATTCAGAGCTGAGCTTGAGCGCCGAGGGCAATGCCGCATTGATTACTTCGCCAAGCGTACACAAGTAGTACTCCGCAATCCAGCGGAAGAGTTTCAGTTGCGGCTGGGTAACAACCGGCGCATCGTCGATGAACTCCAGAATGTACTTGGCCTGGTAGTCTTTAGGCGCGGTTTCGTGCACGGCCGCCACTATGCAGCTCAGTGTTTTCTTGGCCCCGAACTGTACCAGCACCCTTCCGCCAACCACTACTTGGTCGTTCAGCTCGTAAGGCACGCGGTAAGTATAGAGCTTGGGCAGCGGCAGGGGCAGCACCACGTCGGCAAACAACGTAATGCGGTCCACAGCCGGGGTAGGCTCGGAGTCGGGAAGGATAAACAGCTGGGTCTGCGACACGGATTCGGGGGCGGCGAACAACAAAGATAGACCACCGAAAACAGTAATGATGCTGAAAATTTGGCTCTGCCAAAGCGTCCTTGCCCGGTATCGTCGGCGAATTAAGCAGCAAAGCGACCAATCTTTTTCAGCATCCGCCGACAACTCCTAAGCTGCCAAAACGGCTTTACTCGGGCAGAACAGCGGCCTGGATTTGCGTTAGGGCTTCGGCAGCGGTATACACAGGCTGCTGGCAGGCGTGGTTATAGCACACGTACACGGTGGTTTTTCCGGCTTGCATGCGGTCTTGCAACAGCGGAAGGATGCTTTCGGTTGTGCTGCCTGTAAGCACTGCGTTAGGCAACGAGTGGCGGCTGAGCTGCATACGCAGCTGCTCTGCCTCGGAGCCGACGATGGCTACTTCGGCCAGCGGCGCCAGGTGGCTTAGGTACAATGAGGCCCAGTTGGAAAGATGCTGTGGCTCTTTTACGGCCAATTCCTGAACGCGAGCCAGCATGGCCGCCGCCCGTTCACGCCACGCCGGCGTCTCAAGCAAGGTGCCCAGCCGCAGCAGGTTGTGAGCCATAACGGAGTTCGAGCCTGGAATCACGTTGTCGAACAGCTCCTTTTTACGCGCAATGAGCGTTTCACCGGTGGCATCGGTGTAAAACAGGTGCGGGTCACCGGTTCCGTCGGCGAAGTTGGTCAGCACATATTCAGTGAGCTGCTGAGCACGGCGCAGCCATTTTTCGTCAAACGTTACTTCGTGTAAGCTGATGTAGGCATCAATCAGAAGGGCGTAATCCTCTAAAAACGCGGCTACACTGCCGCGGCCGGCTTTCCAGGTGCGCCATAATCCGCCCGTATCGGCCCGTACGAGGTTGGTTTCGATGAATGCCGCATTCTGCAAAGCCAGCGTTAGGTATGGGGGCTCGGCAAAAGCGCGGTAGGCGTCGCAGAGGCCGCGCAGCATCAAGGCATTCCAGCCGGCCAGAATTTTATCGTCGAGGCCCGGCCGCACCCGCTGGCTGCGGTAAGCAAGAAGCTTCTGCTGCCAGCCTCGTACCAACTCATTTAGAACCACGGGCGTGAGTTGGTGCACGGCAGCAAAATCGACGTCTGATTGACGACGGTGCAGAATGTTCTGGCCGTGTTCCCAGTTGCCCTCCGCCGTACAGTTGTAGTAAGCCGCTGCCATCGACGATTCGTCGCCGAGTACCTCGTGCAGCTCTTGCCAGGTAAACACGTAAAACTTGCCTTCTACACCTTCGCTGTCCGCATCGAGGGAAGCGTAAAAGCCGCCTTCAGGGCTTAATAATTCACGCTGCACAAAGGCAATGGTGTCGCGCACCACGGCGCGGTATTCTTCATCCTGGGTTACCTGATACGCTTCGGCGAATAGGCTTACGAGTTGGCCGTTGTCGTAAAGCATTTTCTCGAAGTGGGGTGCCAGCCATTCTTCATCCACCGAGTAGCGGGCAAAACCGCCCCCAATCTGATCATAAATGCCCCCTCGGGCCATTTCGGTAAGCGTGAGGCGGGCCTGAGTCAGTAGCAGGTGGTTGCCGGTTAGCAGGTGGGCCCGCAGCAGAAACCGCCAGATGGTGGGCATCGGGAACTTGGGTGCCCGGCTAGTGCCACCAAGTTTTCGGTCGAAGCGCTTTTCGAGGTTCGCTAGCAGGAGTTGGAGTTTTTGGCGGTTCACGGCTCCGGCTGCGGTTTGCACGCCGTACTTTTCCAAATCAGAGGCCCGCAGAACCCGCGCAAAGTCTTCCGCCGATCTGTCCAGCTCTAACCGATGCTCACTCGCGTAGGCGTTCGAAACCTGTTGCAGCAGCTCATACCAGCCTTTCGGTGGGAAGTAAGTACCACCGTAAAACGGTTTGGCCTCCGGCGTCAGAAATACATTTAGCGGCCAGCCGCCACCTACACCCATGGCCTGCACGGCGTCCATGTATACCTGGTCCACGTCGGGCCGTTCTTCGCGGTCCACTTTAATGCACACGAACCGCTCGTTCATAACCTGCGCAATGTGTTCGTGCTCAAACGACTCGCGCTCCATTACGTGGCACCAGTGGCAGGCTGCATAACCGATGCTGACCAAGATGGGCTTATGCTCCTGTCGGGCCCGTTCCAGCGCCTCTTCCCCCCACGGATACCAATCGACCGGGTTGTAAGCGTGCTGCAGCAAGTACGGACTGGTTTCGGTTATGAGGCGGTTCGGTTGTGCAGATGGAACGGGAGTTTTCATGGCGAGGTAGGGGAGGAGGGCTAACG
This sequence comes from Hymenobacter koreensis, assembly GCF_039541855.1. Lineage (NCBI taxonomy): Bacteria > Pseudomonadati > Bacteroidota > Cytophagia > Cytophagales > Hymenobacteraceae > Hymenobacter > Hymenobacter koreensis. The sequence continues at coordinate 220,295 of NZ_BAABHA010000002.1, read as the reverse complement.
GAATACGCGTAACAGCCACTAAAAGACAAACCCGGTCGTGTGGGACCGGGTTTGGCAATGGTTAAGAGGCATCGGGCGCGTCGGGTTTGCGGCGTGGCGGCCGGGCGCGCCGCTTGGGTGCAGCCGGAGCCGTTTCTGAAGTTGACGCCGGCGCAGGCGGTACGGGCGGCGCCAATTCCGAAGCTGCTGCCGCTACTGCGGCCGCAACTGCTGGCTTGCGGCGCGGTGCTGCTCGCCGCCGTGGGGCAGCGGCTTGCTCAGGTGCCGCCTCGGCAGCTGGGGGAACCTCCGGCGCTGGAGCAGGCGGGGCTACCGGCGGCGCTGGCTCCAGGCCAGCCGTGGCCTGGCGGTTCGGACGGGGCCGGGCCGGAGCGGGTTTGCGCGCGGGCTTTCGGGTAGATGCTTTTTTGGGCTTCGCAACCGATGTTTCAATCTCGATGTTAGCTTCCGGGGTACTCGAAATGGATTCCGAAACAATCGACGCCGTTTCTGCCACTGGTGCAGCAGGCGTCTCGGCCACGGTTTCCGCTGACGGTGCCGGCTTTTTGCGCCGACCACGCCGGGATTTTGAGGTTCTTACCGCAGCTACTTCAGGTGCTTTTGCCTCCGAAACCATTTCAATTGGTTCGGGCTCATGCTCCGAAGCTGCGCCATTGGTTTCCGACGGCGTAATTTCTACCGCTAAGGCATCAACCGGAATGGCGTCCACAGTTTCGCTTTCCACCGTTTCGGCTGGTTGGCCTTCGCCGCGGTTGCCGCGCTTATGCTTGCGGCCGCCGCGCTTGCGCTTGCGCCGTTTGGGGGCTTCTTCGTCGGCGTTTTCCGCAGCGGTTACCTGCTGCGGCTCGTCGAGGGAACTACCCGCCACAAATTCAAAGAAGTCGTTTTCTTCGTCAATTTCGGCTTCCTGCGCTTCTGCAGCTGCCTCCGGTACGCTCACCGAAGGTGCCACGGTTTGTTCCTCAGCCAAGGCTGTAGCCCAGTCAAACACCTCCTGCGCAAGTGGCTCGTCTGCTTCGCTGGCGGCAGGTCTCTTGGCCGATTCAGATACGGGTGCTGAGCCTTCACCGATATCGATGCGCTCTTCGTCGTCCTCGTCTTCGGGCTGAACCACGGGTTTAGGCGGCGGCAGCGCAACAATCCGTTTATGCAGTTCACGCAGTTCCTGCCGCACGTTCACTACGTTGGACAGGCGCTGCAAACGGGCTTCGGTTTGCTCCAGGAAATGCCGGTGCTCCGGGGCCCCTTCGTGAAGGGGGCGGTGGCCCAACGAGCGTTGAATGGCGTCCCATTCGAATACAAAGTCCCGGAAGGCTTCGTCGAAGTAAGCTCCCATGAACTTCTCCCATACGTAATCCTCGGCTACCTCCGACGGGTGCAGCATATCGGCTCCGTAGAAGCGGTAGTCGCGCAAATCGTCGAGCACCAGCTCGTAGGCCGGGAAATAAGTAGTGCCGGGCAATAGCTCAGCCAAGTAATGGCAAGCAATGCGCAGCACCGATTTGCTCACCGAGTTCAGGGGCAAAGTGTCGCGTAGGTGCCGCACCGGGCTAACGGTTAGCACCAGCCGAATTTTGGGGTTCAGGCGCCGCAGCAAGGCATGGGTTTCGGCTACGGCCGTCACAATGTCTTCTGCCGATAACAGTTCTTTCTCGAACCTAGCCGCAGGCAGCTTGTGCAGATTGTTTACTAGTTCACCCGTATCGCGCAGGTGGTAGCTAAAAGCCGTGCCCAGCGTCCATACCACAACATCGGCGGTGCGCAGAAAATCAGCGGCCGAAGCCACCGTTTCCTCGATGCGCTTTACTAACTCGGCCGGCGAGTCAGCCCCAAAGTTGGCGTGCAGGTCGTAGCTCTGCCAGCGGCCACGGGCTTCCACCACGTGCTGCTGCCAGTCTACTTCTTCACCGGCCGCGGCACGCAGCAGCTTTGCCGCCGAAAGCGGATTGAACACCGTGCCGAAAGGATTAACCTGCGAGGCAACTTTGTGTGCCGCCAGGCGCGCCCCGATAACATCGGAAAAGCACGAACCGATGGTGAAGACCCGCGCTCCAACGGAAAGCGGCTGCGGGTCGGGTTTTATAGCTAATTCAGTCCGAAACATTCGCAAATGCGGCTTTAGCGCCGCGCAATGGACAAGCAACCTACGCAACGCGGCGCGTTTAGCCAAAACCAACGCCGATTTGTCCTGTAACCGACGTACGTACTGCGGGTAAGTTTGGCTGGAAAAAAGAAAGCCCTACCACGAGGGTAGGGCTTTCAAAAATGGCTGAAGCAGGCAGCTTACTCTGCTACTACGTTTACACGCAGCTTGTGCTTCACTTCGCGGTGCAGGTCGATGGTAGCAGTGTACTCACCAATGCTAGCCGGCTCAGAGTCCAGGCTGATGCGCTTGCGGTCCACGTCAAAGCCTTTGGCTTTCAACGCGTCGGCAATCTGCAGGGTGGTTACACGACCAAAAATACGGCCCGATTCGCCCACCTTAGCCGGAACTTCGATGGTGGTATCGCCGATGCGGTCGGCCAGGCCTTGCGCATCACCCTTGATTTTATCGGCCTTGTGAGCGGCTTGACGCACGTTCTCGGCTACGATTTTCTTGTTGGTCTTGTCGGCCAGCACTGCAATGCCCTGGGGCAGCAGGTAGTTGCGGCCGTAACCAGGCTTCACACTAACGATGTCGTTCTTGTAGCCCAGACCTTTTACGTCGTCTTTCAGGATTACTTCCATCTTAGTCGGTCGTCGTTATCAGGTGGAAGACTATTTCAGCTGGTCAGCCACGTAGGGCATGATGGCCAGGTGACGGGCTTTGGCTACGGCCTGAGCTACTTTGCGCTGAAACTTCAGGCTGGTGCCCGTGATGCGGCGGGGCAGAATGCGGCCCTGCTCGTTCACGAACTTCAACAGAAAGTCCGGGTTTTTGTAGTCGACGTAGCGGATGCCAGCCTTCTTGAAGCGGCAGTACTTGGTGCGCTGCTCTTGCTTGTGGATGCGTTCGTTAGCGAGGCTCATATTACTGGGCTACAGCTTCAGATTGGGACTTTGCTTTCTGCTCTTTCAGCTCGCCTTTGCGACGACGCTCGTTGTAGGCCACCGCGTGCTTGTCGAGGGCCGTGGTCAGGAAGCGGATAACGCGCTCATCGCGACGGTAAGCCAGTTCCAGCACGTCGATAGCCGTGGTGGGAGCAGTGAATTCTACCAGGTAGTAGTACCCGGTCGATTTTTTCTGAATCGGGTAGGCCAGCTTGCGCAGGCCCCAGTTTTCCGTGTTCAGAAGGTCGGCGCCATTTTCCTTAAGCACCTGCGTGAACTTCTCGATCGTCTCTTGAACCTGCGCGTCGTTCAAAACGGGCGTCAGAATAAAGACGGTCTCATAGTTTCTGTTGTCCATGTTGGAACAGAGATTTGTAAGTGAGACGATGAATGAGCCGGCAAAGGTAAGGCTTTTCCGGCTTGGCACGAGTAGTGAGTAATAAATATTTTCCCGAAATGCCGAGGCAATAAACTGATTGCCAACTGCCAAACCTTCGGGCATGTAGGTAGTTAACACTCTAGTAGGACCACAGAAGAGAGAAATTGTACTCCCACTAGAAAGCAAGACTACTAGAAGGAGTGCTATATAATAAGGTGTCGGGATAAGCCCTTAGAATCATTCTAAGCAGGCGCTAAAGGCCAAAAATTAGCCAATCCCGGTTTGTTGTCTGGCGTTCGTGGGCTACATTTGTGGCCCTAAAGCGCCCTGCTTTTACGTTTTCTCAGCACGTTTTGCAATGAGTAGCTTCCGACTACGTCCCTTTTCACACTGGTTTCTTGCTCTGTTCCTGACGTTTACTGCCGTTGGCCAAGTGGCCGCGCAAGACGCCGCAACAGTAAGTAAAGAAGGTGTGACCCCCGGCGCAACGCCGGCCGCTGCTGCCCCTGCGGCAGCAGGCACTGCCGCTCCCGCCGGTGATGCCGCCGCTATTGCCGCCGGTGATGCCCTTTTCAAAGGTAACTGTGCCCAGTGCCACGGTATTAATGAAGTGGTGGTAGGCCCGGCCCTGGCTGGCATCGACAAGCGCCGCCCTACGCCTTGGCTCATCAGCTGGATCAAGAATTCCAGCAAAATGGTAGCCGCCGGCGACGAGTACGCGGTGAAAATCTTTAACGAGTACCAGAAGCAGCAGATGCCCAGCTTCGCTCTGAGCGACGCGGAAATCACCTCCATCTTGGCTTATGTAAAAGCTGAAGAAGGTAAAGTAGCTGCCGCTCCTACGGGAGGTGGAGGTACCGCAGTGCCTGCGCCTGGCGACAACACCGAAACCGCTGAAGGCGGCGCTGGCAAGTACATGAACGCCGTACTGATGGTGCTCGTGGTAGTCCTGATCGTGCTGGTGGTGACGTTGGTAATCATTGCCAACATCATGAAAGACGTGCTGCGCGGCCGCAAAGACCTTGATGGCCGTGACTTGGAAGTCCTTGAGCAAAAAACCGACTGGGGTGGCATTTTGCGCTCCAAATGGTTGACCCGCACTGCTGTTACTCTCTTCGTGCTAGTGGTGCTATACAGCTCGCTGCAAAGCATCATGGCTGTAGGCTTGCAGCAGGGCTACCAGCCGACTCAGCCCATTGCCTTCTCGCACAAGCTGCACGCTGGTGAGCATCAAATCAACTGTGCTTACTGCCACACTTCGGTGTACAAGAGCAAATCGGCTAACATTCCTTCCGCCAATATCTGTATGAACTGCCACTCGCAGATCAAGACGACGTCGCCGGAAATCAAGAAAATCTACCGGGCCATTCAGCGCCAGCAGCCCATTCAGTGGGTGCGCGTGCACAACCTGCCCGATCTGGCTTACTTCAACCACGCCCAGCACACGCAGGTAGGTGGTATTGAGTGCCAGACCTGCCACGGTCCGATTCAGAACATGGAAGTAGTGTACCAATACTCGGCCCTCACCATGGGCTGGTGCATCAACTGCCACCGCGAAACGCCGCTCAACACCAAGAACAACGGCTACTACGACAACCTCGTGAAGCTGCACGACAACGCTAACGCGGCAGCTCCCTTCACGGTATCGTCGAACGGCGGTACGGAATGCTCGAAGTGCCACTACTAATTTGAAAGTACTGAGACCTGAGTGCTGAGCGACCGGAACTGCTCCACGCTACAGCCAACTCAACACTCACTGCCTAATACCGACTACTAACGAAATGCAAGAGTCGCCTAAGTACTGGAAGGGAATCGAGGAGCTCGAAAACTCGCCGGAGTTTCTGCACAACGCCTTTAGCGAGTTTGGCTCGTTGCCGGTGAAGGATAGCCACCCCTCGTCGGACGAGACGGTAGCGCCCCGCCGCGACTTCCTCAAGCTGATGGGCTTTGGCTTGGCTGCCGCCACGCTGGCTAGCTGCGAAGCGCCGGTTCGGAAAGCCATTCCTTACCTGAACAAACCCGAAGAAGTAGATCCGGGCATTGCCAACTTCTACGCGTCTACCTACTTCACCGGCGAGGACTATAACAGCGTGCTGGTAAAGACGCGCGAAGGCCGTCCGATTAAAGTGGAAGGCAACCCGGAGTCGCCGGTAACCCGCGGTGGCCTTTCGGCCCGGGGTCAGGCTTCGCTGCTGAACCTCTACGACAACAGCCGTCTGCAGTCGTTTGCCATCAATGGCAAACCGGCCGATCGGGACCAGGTAGATAAGGAGATTCGCACCAAGCTGGCCGGCGTAACTGGTCGCGTGGCCATCGTATCGCCTACCATCATCAGCCCCAGCACCAAGCGGGTAATTGCGGAGTTTGCTGCACGCTTCGGCGGTGCCGAACACGTGATGTATGATGCGCACTCCCAATCGGGGCTGTTGCGTGCCAACGGGGGTGTGGTACCAGGTTACGACTTCAGCAAGGCCAACGTAATCGTGAGCTTTGGCGCCGACTTCCTCGGTACTTGGCTTTCGCCGGTTGAGTTTGCGCACCAGTACATCCAGAACCGGAAGGTATCGAGCGAGAACCGCAACATGTCGCGGCACTACCAGTTCGAAAGCGCTATGTCGCTTACGGGCTCCAACGCCGACGTACGCGTGCCGCTGAAGCCTTCGGAACAGCCTGCCGCTGTTTTGGCGCTTTACAACCGCATTGTAGGTGGTGGTGCTACCTCCACATACAAGAACGCTACCTTGGATAAGGTAGCTGGCGAGCTGCAAGCTGCTCGCGGCCGTAGCCTCGTGGTTAGTGGATCGAACGATGCTGGTGTTCAGGCACTGGTGGCAGCTATCAACGCAGCCTTGGGCAACGTTGGTACCTCTATCAACCCTGCTGCCCCTTCGTACATGCGCCAAGGCGACGACGCCCGCATGCTGCGTCTCGTTAACGACATTACCAACGGCACCGTGGGCGCGGTTATTTTCTACCACGCCAACCCCGTTTACGACCACCCGCTGGGTGCTCAGATTCAAAAAGCACTGCAGGACAAGAAAGTTGGTTTGACCATTTCGTTCAACGAACGGATGGACGAAACCACCTCACTAACGCAGTACCAGTGCCCCGACCACCACTGGCTGGAGTCGTGGAACGACTTCGAGCCGAAGCGTGGTGCGTTGAGCTTGGCGCAGCCGGTTATTACCCCGTTGTTCAAAACCCGTCAGGCTCAGGAAAGTCTGCTGACGTGGATGGGCAGCCAAGTGAAGTACTACGATTACTTGCGCAACAACTGGCGCGGCGTGCTTGGTGGTAACTTCCAAGCCGGTTGGGACAAAGCCGTACACGACGGCGTAGCTGCTGGTACGTTGAGCCCCGCTCCGCAGGCCCAACTGGGGGCTGCTGTCGATGCTGGCCAAGCTGCTGCAGCCATTGCAGGTCAGCGTGCCGGCAACGGTATTGAGCTGGAACTGTACGAAAAAGTAGCCATTGGTAGCGGTTACCACGCAAACAACCCGTGGCTGCAGGAACTGCCCGACCCCGTGTCGAAGGCTACCTGGGGTAACTACCTCATGGTTTCACGTGCCATGGCCGTAGAAAAAGGTCTGGAGCAAGGTGATGTAGTAAAGGTTACGGCTAACGGTAAGTCGATTGAAGTACCAGTACTCGTACAGCCCGGCCAAGCCAAAGGTGCCGTAAGTGTAGCTATTGGTTATGGTCGCGAGAAATCGGGCAAAGTAGGTGACAAAGTAGGCGCTAATGCTTACCCGCTGGGCGTGGTTCGCGACGGTGCTCTGGCCTTCAACACGGTGGTTACCATTGAGAAGACCGGCGCTAATCAGCCGATTGCCCAGACCCAGACGCACCACACCATCATGGACCGCAAGCCGGTGGTGCAGGAATCGACGCTGGCGCAGTACCGCAAGGATCCAAAAGAAGTAACGGAGTACGATAAAATCTCTACTCCCGAAGGTCGTGAGAAGCCCAACAAAGTTTCGTTGTGGCAGGATTACGAGTATAAGAACCACCATTGGGGCATGGCCATCGACCTCAACTCGTGCATTGGCTGTGGCTCGTGCGTAGTGGGTTGTCAGGTAGAAAACAACGTGGCCGTGGTGGGTAAGCAGGAGGTAATCAACCGCCGCGAAATGCACTGGTTGCGTATCGACCGTTACTACAGCTCGAACCACCACAAGGACGAGTTTGAGACGGAAGGCAAACTGGCTACCTATGCCAACATGGAAGACCCTTCGGACAACCCGCAGGTGATTTTCCAGCCCATGCTCTGCCAGCATTGCAACCACGCTCCGTGCGAAACGGTATGCCCGGTACTGGCTACTACCCACAGCACCGAGGGTCTGAACCAGATGACCTATAACCGCTGTGTGGGTACGCGTTACTGCGCAAACAACTGCCCCTACAAAGTGCGTCGTTTCAACTGGTTCTCGTACTACGCCAACGAGAAGTTTGAAACCGTGAACGGTCACATGTTCACCGACCTCGGCCGTATGGTGCTGAACCCCGATGTAACGGTTCGGGCCCGTGGTGTAATGGAAAAGTGCTCGTTCTGCGTGCAGCGTATTCAGTTGGGTAAGCTGGAAGCCAAGAAAGAGAAGCGCCGCCCGCAGGACGGGGAAGTAGTGACGGCCTGTGCGCAGTCCTGCCCCACTCAAGCCATTGTGTTTGGTGACCTGCGCGACCCGAACTCCCGTGTGGCGCAGATCTGGCGCCGCGAGGATGGCGAACGTGCCTTTAAGGTTATCGAAGCCATCAACACGCAGCCGAACATTGTGTATCTGACGAAGATCCGCAACAGCGAGACCAGCGAGTTTTTTGCCTAAACCCTGAGCCAACCGGTAGCGCCGACTACGCCCGAAACGCCAGTCACGCCGCCTTTACTTTACCATAAAACATATGCAGCACGTTTCGCCTGTACGCATACCACTCGTAACGAATGGTAAAACGTACCACGACGTCACCCAAGACGTGTGCCGCCAGGTGGAGGCCAAGCCGAACATCCGCTGGATGGCCGCGCTGGCCGTGTCCCTGTTCTTCTTGGGCATTTTCTTCTATTCCGTGTACCGCACCCTGTGGTACGGTATCGGGGAATGGGGCCTGAACAAAACAGTCGGCTGGGCCTGGGACATCACAAACTTCGTGTGGTGGGTAGGTATCGGTCACGCAGGCACGCTGATTTCGGCGGTATTGCTGCTGTTCCGCCAAAAGTGGCGCAGCTCCATTAACCGTGCGGCTGAAGCCATGACCATCTTCGCCGTAATCTGTGCTGCCATGTTCCCGGTGTTGCACATGGGGCGTCCGTGGTTGGCCTTCTGGGTATTGCCCTTTCAGAATACCTTCGGTTCGTTGTGGGTGAACTTCAATTCGCCGCTGCTCTGGGACGTATTCGCTATTTCGACTTACTTCTCGGTATCGTTGGTATTCTGGTACACCGGTCTGATCCCAGACTTCGCTACCATCCGCGACCGTGCTAAAGGCCCCATTGCTCGCCGCGCTTACGCTCTGCTCAGCTTCGGCTGGAAGGGTGGTGCCAAGCACTGGTCGCGCTACGAAACGGTTTCGCTGATTCTGGCTGGTGTTTCTACGCCGCTGGTACTCTCGGTACACACCATTGTATCAATGGACTTCGCTACCTCGGTTGTACCGGGCTGGCACACTACCATCTTCCCGCCTTACTTCGTTGCCGGTGCTATCTTCTCCGGTTTCGCCATGGTACTCACGCTGATGCTCATCACCCGCGTGGTATTCAAGCTGGAAGACTACATCACGCTCGAGCATATCGCGCTGATGAACAAAATCATGATGATTACGGGCTCCATCGTGGGCGTGGCCTACATCACGGAGTTCTTCATCGCCTGGTACTCGCAGGTAGAGTTTGAGCAGTATGCCTTCATCAACCGGGCTACCGGTCCGTACTGGTGGGCTTACGCGTCGATGATGACCTGCAACGTTATTTCGCCCCAGCTGGTGTGGTTCCGCCGCATTCGCTACAGCATTCCGGCCACGTTCATCTTGTCGATCATTGTGAACATCGGTATGTGGTTCGAGCGTTTCGTGATTATCGTAACCTCGCTGCACCGCGACTACCTGCCTTCGAGCTGGGTGATGTTCTCGCCGTCGATTATCGATATCGGCATCTATGTAGGTACGTTGGGCTTGTTCTTCACCCTGTTCCTGCTCTTCGCTAAGTTCTTCCCCGTGGTGAACATGGCCGAAGTTAAAACCATCCTCAAGTACGGTGTCGATAACGGCCCGACCTACGGTGGCCCCAATACGGGGTCCCAACAGTCGGCCTACCGCACCCCCGGTGTTCCTGCCTCCGCCCCTGTAAACTACGACAAGCATGACTAAGCGTTATGCCCTCGGCATCTTCGAGGACGAAGACGTGCTGCTGCACGCCATTGAAAACATCCGCGCGGCCGGCGTAAAAATCTACGACGTTTTCTCGCCCTATCCGGTCCACGGCATCGATGATGCCCTCGGTATCGAACGCTCCCGTTTGCCCATTGCCGCCTTCTTCTATGGCGTATGCGGGCTGGCGTTTGCGCTCTGGATGCAGATTTACATGCTGGGCTTCGATTGGCCGATGATTATTGGTGGTAAGCCGCACATTTCGTTGCCCGCCTTTATCCCGGTTTCCTTCGAATTAACGGTACTCTTCACGGCCCACGGCATGATGATTACCTTTTTCCTGATCAGCAAACTGTGGCCGCGCTGGAAAGTACCGGTTATGGATGTCCGGGCCACTGACGACAAGTTCGTTATGGCTATCGAGCTGAAGGAAGGTACCGACATGGGCCAGCTCGGCCAGTTGCTCCGTGCCAACGGGGCATCGGAAGTGAACGAGAAAGAAATGACCAAAGAATAATGACGCCTTTCCTCAAACACGGCGTACAGGCTTCGGCTGTTCTGTTTGCTTCGGTGCTGGCCACGGCTTGCAACGATGCCAACGACACGGGCTTGGAATACGCGCCGGAGATGTACGAATCCATTCCGTACGAGCCGCTGAAGCAAGTAGATGCCAATACGGTTAACCCGATGGGCATTAACCAACGCGTACCTGCTATTGCCACGGTACCGCGCGGTAAGCTCAGCTACTTCACCCACATCGGCAAAGACGATGTAGCTACTGCGGAAACGACGCTGTCGAATCCCTTGGCTTACACCCGCCAGAACCTGGAAGAAGGCAAAGTGCTGTACACCCGCGTTTGCTCGCCGTGCCACGGGGAGCAGGGTGACGGGCAAGGGCTGGTAGGGCAGAAGTTCAAGGGTGTTCCCAACTATGCCACCGGTACCTACGCCACCATGAACGACGGGCACATCTACCACGTCATCCAATGGGGCCGGAACCGCATGATGCCTCATGGCTCGATTGTAAACCCGGAGGAACGCTGGAAGATTGCCATGTACGTACGGGTGTTGCAGAAAGGCAAAGGTCCTGATGCGCTTCCCGAACTGGTAAACGACCAATTGGAATCATCGCAGAAAACTAATCCGGAAACTCAAGCACCTTACGGCCAAGCGCAGGCCTCTGATATGTCGGAGGAGCCGGGTCAAGGTGAAAAGGCCCGTAACGGCAAGGCGAACTAAACATGGCAACAACGACGCATCATCACGAAACCGCTACGGCTGAGTTTCTGGAGCTGGCTCCGTCGGCTCGCCGCCGGTTCACTTTGTTCATGGTTGCTGGCGTAATTCTGCTGGCCATCGGTCTGATCTTATCTTATCTGGGCATAGGAGCTGAGCATCACGCTGCCGCCGGTGCTGAAGGGGCTCACCATACTGCTGGTGCAGGTTCTTCAGTAGAGCATCACGGCAGTCCCATTTGGCTGAAGCGCCTCATTGTAAGCTTGTGGCACAGCAACGTGTTCTTCACGGGTATTGCCGCAGTGGGTACCGTTTTCGTAGCCATCAACTACGTGGCTTACGCGGGCTGGTCGGTTATCGTAAAGCGCATTGCAGAAGCCTTCAGCGCTTGGCTGATTCCTGGCGCTGTTATCATGTTGGTTGTATTTGGGGTCAGCCTGATTAACCACGACATCTTCCACTGGACGGCCCCTGGTATCATGGACCCAAAGTCGGAGAATTACGATGCCATCATTGCTGGCAAGTCGGGCTTCCTGAACCTGCCATTCTTCGTGATTCGCATGGTGGTGTTCCTGTTCATCTGGTGGTTCTTCTCTGAGCGTCTGCGCAAACTGTCGCTGGAAGAAGATCAGATGGGCGGCACCGGCTTCTGGGACAAGAGCATCAATGTTTCGGCGCTTTTCCTCGTGTTCTACGCCGTTACTTCATCGATTGCCGCTTGGGACTGGGTTATGTCGATTGACACGCACTGGTTCTCGACTATGTTTGGCTGGTACGTTTTTGCTTCGTGGTGGGTATCGGGCATTGCCGGCATCACGCTGTGCGCCATCTTCCTCAAGCAAGCCGGTTACCTGCGCTTCCTGACGGCAGACCACTTGCACGATCTGGGCAAGCTCATGTTTGGTTTCAGCATCTTCTGGACCTACGTGTGGTTTTCGCAATTCATGCTGATCTGGTATGCTAACATCCCCGAGGAATCGGTGTACTACAACCAGCGCTTGGGCGGTTTCAACGACAAGTACACGTGGATGTTCTTTTTCAACCTGATCATCAACTTTGTCTTCCCCTTCCTAGTTCTTATGACGCGGGATGCAAAGCGCCAGATGATCATGCTGAAACTCGTGACCATTGCCATCCTGATCGGTCACTGGTTCGACTTCTATCTAATGATTATGCCCGGAACGCTTAAGGCCGACAGTGGGTTTATGATTGAGATAGGCGTGGCACTTATCTTCCTTGGTGCTTGGCTGACGCTGATGACCAAGCGTCTCTCGCAAGCTTCGCTGATTCCCGTGAACCACCCGTTCGTGGAAGAAAGCATGCACCACACCACCTGATTTTTAGAACTGAGATAGTAGCGTAGCACATGCAAACCCATGGAGGTTTCAGCTGCTGCTCTAAGCTCTAGGTTCTCGCTTCTAACTTCTCCAAAATGATTGCTCTCGGTATTCTCTTGGCGCTGGTTCTGCTGCTGGTCGTGTTCGGCCTGTTGTTCCGGCTACAGGTTCTGACATCCATTTTTTCGGGCAGCTACACGCGCGAAATCGGCCTTAGCAACCGGGTCAACGCCATTCTAATGTTGGTGTTTCTGGTTGTGGGCGGAGGGGCTTTTGCCTACTCGTTCGTGGAAAACTGGGACAAGATGAACCCGCCCGTTGCCTCGGTTCACGGGGTACACTTGGAGCGTATGTTCTGGACCACCATGCTCGTAATCGGCATTGTGTTCGTAATTACCCAGGTTGCCTTGTTTGTGTACTCTTACAAGTACCAGTACCGCGAAGGCCGCCGTGCGTTTTTCTTCTCGCACAACAACAAGATTGAAATCATCTGGACCGTCATTCCGGCCATCGTGATGTCGGGTCTGATTTTTGGCGGCTGGAAGCAGTGGACGAACATTACTGGTCCAGCGCCCAAGGAATCCGTTTTGGTGGAAGTAGTGGGCAAGCAGTTTAACTGGTTGGTTCGCTACCCCGGTCGCGACCAACAGCTGGGCGCGGCTAATTTCCGCCTGATCGACGCTACCAACGAATTGGGCATGGACTTCACCGACCAGAAGAACATGGACGATTTCACTACCGGTGAGATTCACGTGCCCAAGGGCCACCCAGTGTTACTGAAGATTCGGGCCCGCGACGTGTTGCACGCCGTATACATGCCGCACTTCCGCGTGCAGATGTACGCTGTTCCCGGCATGCCAACGCGTTTCTGGTTTACTCCTACCAAGACCACCGATGAAATGCGGGCCCAGACTGGCAACCCGAATTTCAACTACGAGTTGGCCTGTAACCAGATTTGCGGCCGTGGGCACTTCGCCATGAAGCTCAACATCATCGTTGACGAACCGGACGACTACATTGCCTGGGTTGCCCAGCAAAAGCCGTTCGTGGAACAGAACCCGGAAGTACTGGCTGACCTGAAACAGAAACAGGTCGAGTCGGTTAAAGAAGCAACGGCGGCCGCTTCGGCAACACCGCAAGCCAAGGCTTCGCTGTAACTGTAACTTACTAAAGCAAGCTTTTCTGATGGCTGCTACGAACATCCCGACGAACGCACATGCGCAGGAAGCTCCGCACGTGCAGCACCACGCCACTGGTGACCACCACGACGAGCACGAGCACCACGAAGGCAACTTCCTGACGAAGTACGTCTTCAGCACCGACCACAAGGTTATTGCCAAGCAATTCCTGATTTCAGGTATTTTCTGGGCATTCATTGGTGCTACGCTCTCTACCATTTTCCGTCTACAGTTGGGTTGGCCCGAGGCCACTCTGCAGTGGTTGGAGCCCATTCTGGGCCGTTGGGTAGAAGGCGGTAAGCTGAACCCCGAATTCTACCTAGCCCTAGTAACGATGCACGGCACCATCATGGTGTTCTTCGTACTGACGGCTGGTTTGAGCGGTACGTTCTCCAACTTCCTCATTCCGCTGCAAATTGGTGCCCGCGACATGGCTTCGGGTTTCCTGAACATGCTCTCGTACTGGTTCTTCTTCCTGTCGAGCGTAGTGATGTTCCTGTCGCTGTTCCTGGAAACCGGTCCTGCTTCGGCTGGCTGGACAATTTATCCGCCGCTGAGCGCATTGCCACAGGCAATTCCCGGTTCCGGCCTAGGCCAAACGATGTGGCTGGTATCCATGGCACTCTTTATTGTGTCGTCGCTGCTAGGTAGCTTGAACTACATTACCACCATCATCAACCTGCGTACCGCTGGTATGTCGATGGGTAAGTTGCCACTTACCATTTGGTCGTTCTTCCTAACGGCTATCCTAGGTGTACTCTCGTTCCCGGTTCTGTTTTCGGCCGCATTGCTGCTGATTTTTGACCGCTCGTTCGGTACCTCTTTCTTCCTTTCGGATATCTACATCGGTGGTGAGGCTTTGAACCACGTAGGCGGTTCGCCCGTACTGTTCCAGCACTTGTTCTGGTTCTTGGGTCACCCCGAAGTGTACATCGTAATCATGCCCGCTATGGGTATCGTGTCCGAAGTAATGGCCACGAATGCTCGTAAGCCCATCTTCGGCTACCGTGCCATGATTGGCTCACTGCTGGGCATCTCGCTGCTGTCGTTTGTCGTGTGGGCTCACCACATGTTCATTACTGGCATGAACCCCTTCCTCGGGTCGGTGTTTATGTTCCTAACGCTGATCATTGCCGTTCCCTCGGCCGTGAAAACGTTCAACTGGCTGGCTACGCTGTGGCGCGGTAACATCCGCTTTACCACCGCCATGCTGTTTGCCATCGGTTTTGTGTCGTTGTTTATTTCGGGTGGTCTGACCGGTATTATCCTCGGTAACGCCGCACTGGATATTCAGATGCACAACACCTACTTCGTGGTAGCTCACTTCCACTTGGTAATGGGTTCGTCAGCTTTCTTCGGTCTGTTCTGCGGTGTTTACCACTGGTTCCCGAAGATGTTTGGTCGGATGCTCGACGAGAAGCTGGGTTACGTACACTTCTGGTTGACGATGTTGTCGGCGTACCTGATCTTCCTGCCGATGCACTACGTAGGCATTGCCGGCTTCCCCCGCCGCTACTATGCCTGGACGGGCTTCGAGATGTTCAATCAGTTTGCTGACCTGAACGCTTTCATTTCGCTGGCTGCTATTCTGGCATTCTTTGCGCAGTTCGTGTTCTTGTTCAACTTCATCTACAGCATTTACCGCGGCCGTCGTGCCACCGAGAATCCCTGGAACTCGACTACGCTGGAGTGGACGACCCCAGTAGAACCCGGCCACGGCAACTGGCCCGGTGCTATTCCATCGGTCTACCGTTGGCCCTACGACTACAGCAAGCCAGGTGCTGAGCTGGACTTTATCCCGCAAAACGTGCCTTACTCGCAGACAGTGTCTTCGAACCTGCCGTACGAAAAGGAAATGGAGTAATTCGGGCTTTTTAGCTCGCAGAAAGGGAAACCCGCAGTGGGTTTCCCTTTCTTTTTGCTGCCTGTTCTGTACACATTTAACAGGCTTTGTTGTTCTACTTTCAGATGAAACAACCTGCTTTTGTTGGCCGTTTCCGCTTCACGGCCACGCTAACGATTGTAGCGGTTTACCTGCTCATTTTGGTGGGAGGTATCGTGCGCAGCACGGGCTCCGGCATGGGCTGTCCCGACTGGCCAAAGTGTTTCGGGCAGTGGGTTCCGCCTACTGAAGCCAGTCAGTTGCCGGCTGACTACAAGGAGGTGTATACGGCGCAACGGGTAGCTAAAAACCAGCGCGTAGCCGTGACCTTGCAAAAGCTGGGCTTCACGCAGGTAGCACGCGAACTGTTTGCGCACCCAACTCAATACATTGAAACCGACTTTAACGCTACTAAAACCTGGATTGAGTACCTCAATCGGGTTCTGGGCGCGCTTATCGGAGTTTTTATTTTCGCGACCGTAGTTACGTCGTGGCCTTTCTTGAAACGCGACCCAGTGGTGTTTTGGGCGACTTTCCTCAGCTTCATTACGGTGGGCATTCAAGGATGGCTAGGCTCGCTGGTAGTTTCTACCAACTTGTTGCCCGAGCTGGTGACCATTCATATGGCACTGGCTTTGGTACTCGTGGCGCTGCTGATATGGGCTTTGGTACGCACCGATAAGGACGCAGTGGGAGAGGGTGCCTCGCAGCGTTCTATGCAGCCCAGCCAAGTAAGACTAAGCGGCTTACTGGCAGTATTGGCGGTACTCTCCTTCGGTCAGATCATTCTCGGTACCCAGGTTAGAGAACAAATCGATGTGGTGGCTTTCGGGATGAATTACCTGAACCGCGAACAATGGATTGCGGAACTGGGTAACTCGTTTAAGGTACATCGCACCTTTTCGGCGCTGTTATTAATTGGTAATGCCTACGCTTGTTATCAGCTGTTCAAAACCAATAACCCCATGCTACAGCAATTGGCAGGTGCTACCATGCTGGTAATTGGTTTGGAAATACTGGCGGGCATTACATTGGCTTACTGGGCCATGCCGGCTGCTGTTCAGCCAATCCATTTAACCCTTGGCACGCTGCTATTCGGCGTTCAGTTTCTCGCACTTATTCGCTTTCGGCGAGTAGCGAAAACCGCACAATCGACTCCGTATCCAACTGTTGTTGCGTAACTTTGCGGCCCGTTTTGGAGCCTAAGCATCGGCTCGTTTGTTTGATAATTGATGACCAAAGTCAGGGCTTATTTTCAGCTGCTTAAATTCCGTTTGTCGCTCACGGTAGCTTTTTCGGCCGCCATTGGCTTTATGCTCGGGCAACGGGAGTTCAGCTGGACGATGCATTGGACCGGGGCATTGCTGGTCATGTTGGGAGGTATGCTCGTGACGGGTTCGGCCAATACCATCAATCAAATTTACGAGAAGGACCTCGATAAGCTGATGAAGCGTACGGCCAAACGCCCTATGCCCCAGGGGGTGCTGTCGGTGCCGGAGGCGTGGACTTTTGTAGCAGTGTCCGGTATAGCCGGACTGGTGCTGCTCGGGTGGTACTTTAACCCGCTCACAGCAGCATTGGCGTTGCTCTCGCTCGTACTCTACGGATTCATTTACACGCCGCTCAAAACCATTTCTCCCATCTGCGTGGCTGTGGGGGCCATTCCCGGGGCTTTGCCGCCCATGATCGGGTGGGTGGCCGCTACGGGCGTACTGAGTGTGGAGGCTTGGATACTGTTTGGTATCCAGTTTATGTGGCAGTTTCCGCACTTCTGGGCCATTGCGTGGGTTTTAGATGAGGACTACCGCAAGGCAGGCTTCCGGATGCTCCCGACGCCCGGAGGCCGCGATTTACGCACGGCATTCCAGATCATGACGTATACGCTGCTGCTGATTCCGTTGAGCTTATTGCCCATGCAATTCGGCATGACGGGCAAAACCTCAGCCCTAATAGCAGTAGTGTGCGGCGTGCTGTTTTTGATGCAAACGCTTTACCTAATGCGCACCTGCACCAAAAAGGCCGCCATGAGCATCATGTTCGGTTCCTTCCTGTACCTGCCCATTGTGCAGATAGCCTTGGTTTTTGACAAAATATAGTAATCGGTGCCAGCCGCGGAGGGAAGCAGCGGCAATGGGCAACGACTAACCGAAAACGCATACCGCCATGCACTCCTCTGAAACGCTTACCAACAAGCAGCCAGGTTCGGGTATTCACCCTTTGCGCTTCTTGATGTGGCTGATGATTGTCAGCATTATTATGATGTTTGCCGCCTTCACCAGCGCCTACGTGGTGCGCCGTGGCGAAGGTAACTGGCTGGACTACGCACTGCCCACGGGCTTGCTCGTGAATACGGTGCTGATTGTGGCCAGCAGTGCCAGCATGCAGTGGGCATGGTTTGAGGCACGTCGTGACGAACTCAAGCGGCTCCAGATTGGCCTGTTTCTGACGGTGGCACTGGGCGGAGCCTTTCTCGTAGGGCAGTGGAACGTGTGGGGCGAACTGGTACGCAACAAGATTTTCTTTGGTGGCGTTGATGCTAATCCGTCGGGTTCGTTCCTGTACGTATTGACGGGCGTACACGCCTTTCACTTAGTTACTGGCCTGATTTTCCTGCTGATAGTGTTTCTGATGAGCCTCCGCTTTCAGGTGCATTCCCGCAAGATGATGACCATGACCAACGCCGCAATCTACTGGCACTTCCTCGGCGCGCTTTGGTTGTACCTGTATTTGTTCCTACTTTTGAACCACTAGTTTCGTCTTTTTTCACGCTCATTATGGCCATTCCACACGCGGCAATGCAAACTGCGGCCACGGCTGAGGCACCGCGCAGCGGTACTTGGGACGGCGGCAACGAACCCTTCAAAGCTAGCTATGGCAAGCTGATGATGTGGTTCTTCTTGCTGTCGGATGCTTTCACATTCGCGGCATTTCTGACCACCTACGGCATGGTGCGCCACCGCCACCTTGCCTACGTCGGCGAAGCCAAGGATTTCGTCTTCTCCACGGCCTACTGGCCCATTCCGGAGAAGGTGTTTAATGCCTTCCCCGGCCTGCACGGCGTAGATATCCCGTTGGCTTTCGTGGCCCTGATGACGATGATTCTTATCTTCTCATCGGTGACCATGGTGCTGGCAGTTGAGGCCGGCCACCGCATGGACAAGAACGATG
Source organism: Hymenobacter koreensis (assembly GCF_039541855.1). NCBI lineage: Bacteria > Pseudomonadati > Bacteroidota > Cytophagia > Cytophagales > Hymenobacteraceae > Hymenobacter > Hymenobacter koreensis. The sequence goes on along the minus strand of NZ_BAABHA010000002.1, from coordinate 201,734 downwards.
TGCAAAAGTGGTTGCTGTGGACCATCCTGTTCGGCGCAATGTTCCTGGGTTGTCAGGCGTGGGAATGGACTCACTTCATCACTGGTAGCGACAATGGCCTGAAAATGGCCGATGGCAGCACGGTGTTTGGTGCGAATCTCACGGTGAATGAATACGGTCCGGTGCTATTCGCCGACTTGTTCTTCTTTATTACCGGTTTCCACGGAACGCACGTATTCTCGGGTGTCTGCCTGCTGGTCTGGTCGTTTATAGCTACCGTTAACGGTACCTTTCACAAGCGTGGCCACTACGAGATGGTGGAGAAGATTGGACTGTACTGGCACTTCGTAGACTTGGTGTGGGTATTTGTTTTCACCTTCTTCTACCTCATCTGATTAGTGCACGGGGAGGAAAAAGCGGTAGCCCTGCTCCGTTTCTCGCAACTTCTGCTACCTCCCCAACGGCCTATTTACTTTTCTGCTCATGGCTCATCACGCTCCTGAAACCGACTACAACGCCCACGGCGAAGCTGTTCACGGAAAGCCCAACGTCAAGCCTATTTTGAAGGCACTGCTTTGGATTGTTGGCATTACCGCCTTCGAATTCGTGCTGGCTTTTGCTATGGATGCCGGCACCCTCCGGAACAGCATCTTCATCATCCTGACCATCTTCAAAGCCTTCTTTATCGTAGCCGAGTTTATGCACTTGCGCCACGAAACGAAAGGCCTGATTTGGACCATTATGGTGCCAATGGCACTGTTGATCTGGCTACTCGTTGCCCTGATTTCTGAGGGCAGCTTTGTAGGCGAGTCAGTCTTTAACGCCTATAAATAGCCGATGCGGCCCAAGCAGGTTCTCATTCTGGGCCTTATTCTGCTCGTACCGGTTCTGGCTTTTGTTTTTCTAAGCCTGTTCGGTGCTAACCGTTTCGCGCTGCGCACTTACTATCCCAGCCACGTGGATTCCACGCAGGTAGGAGGTAAGTGGCAGCGCGATACTGTTTTTCACAAGGTCAGTCCCGTACGCTTCCTTACCCAATCGGGGCGCCGCTTAGCGCCCGCCGATTTAAAGGGCAGCGTGTACGTGGCCAGCTTTTTCTTCGCAACGTGCCCGCAGGTATGTCCGCGGCTGAACACGCAATTGCAGCGGGTACAGGAGAAATACCGGGCCGAACCGCGCGTGAAGCTGGTATCATATTCCGTCGATCCGCAGCACGATTCGGTGGCAGTACTGGCCCGCTACGCCGAGCAATACGGGGCTATTTCAGGTAAGTGGTTTTTTCTAACGGGCCCACAGGATAGCATTAGGCGGGTGGCACTCGAGGATTACCGTGTAACGGAACCCGGACCGGCAACCATTAGCCAGGGTCCCGGTTTGGTACATAGCCAGCGGCTGGTGCTCGTCGACCGCGAGGGGCACGTACGAGGCCTGTACGACGGCCTGAACCCGCGCGAAGTAGATCGGCTCATCACCGAAATCCGCGTTTTGCTTTACACCTATGACAACCAATAACTCTGGCGTTGCCGCGCCAGCTACGCCACAAGCTTACAAAATAGGAATGCTGGCTTTGGGCCTCATCATTCCGGTGGTAGTGGCCATCTTGTACTACTTTCCGCAGGTGTTCCGCGTGGCGGGCCTCGATGTGAGCTACCTGCCGGCGGTAAACGCCGTTCTTAACTCGCTCACGGCCGTTTTACTCGTCCTCGGGTATGTATTCATTCGGCAGAAAAAGGTAGCCCAGCACCGCGCCATGATGGGTTCGGCCTTTCTGCTGGGAGCTGTGTTTTTGGTGTCGTATGTTGTTTACCACTCGCAGGCTGTAACCACGCGTTTCGGTGGCGAAGGCCTGATTCGGACGGTTTACTACTTCATTTTGATAACGCACATTGTGCTGGCTGCCCTGACTGTGGGGCTGGTGTTGTTCACGCTGTACTTTGCGCTAACCAACCAGTTTGCCAAACACCGTCGTATTGCCCGCTGGACCTTTCCTATCTGGCTGTATGTATCGGTAACCGGGGTAATCGTGTACCTCATGATTTCGCCTTATTACCAGTAAGAAACCGCAAGGGAAACTTAACCTACGCGTAGGTGTTCTTTTAAGTATGAAGAAGACGTTTGCTGCCGTATTGCTGGGCGTTTTAGCCCTTGTGCTGAGCCTCGTACCGCTCGAGGCGGCGGCTCAGTGCGCCATGTGCAAAACCAACGTGGAGTCGGGCCGCACGAGTGAAGAAAAGGCCTACGATTTTTCGGGCCTGAACTCGGGCATTCTGTACCTGATGGCCGTGCCGTATGTGCTCATCGGGTCGGTAGGGTATTTCTGGTACCGCCATAACAAGCAGCAGAAGCGTCAGGCACTAACGCGCTAACCTGTGAGGTCGAGGGGCCTGTAGCACGCCTTTCGCTTTCTGAATTGCCCTTATATTGCTTAATGCCGCCTGATGGCGGCATTTTTGCTGTCAGCCCCTTACACTGCGCCGGTGGAGCAGTTTCATGTATACCTAGCCGCTGGTTTCTCTGGTGAAAGCACCCCGTTCCTCGTACACTTTGCTGATTGCGGCCCTGCTGTGCTTTGCGGCGGCTTACGTGAGCAACCGTTACGCGGCCGGGGCTGAAATACTGCAGCGCTCCGACGTATCCTGGCTGCAGCGGCAGCTAACGGCCGCCGAACACGATGCCCGCCGCGACGCCGATACCCTGGCCCTGCGCCTGCGCCGCGGGCGGGTGGGTTTTGAAGAGTTGCAGGCGTGTGCGTATCCCACCTTCGTGTTTCGGGGCGAGCAGTTGCTGTATTGGTCGGACCACACCATGTGGCCCGACCCCGACAACGTAGCGCAACGGTTTCGCGAAAAGCTGGTGGAAATGCGGTTTGGCTCCTATCTGGCCCTGCGCCAGCCGGTTGGGCCCTACGTTATCCTCACCTACATTCCGCTGGAACGCCGCTACGGAATAAGTAACCGCTACCTGCGCGAAGGATCTGAGCGGGCCTTGTTTCGAGGACTGAGCATACGCCCCATTACGTCGTCCAGTCGGCCGCTCGATCTGCCCCTTTTGCGAACCGCAAACGGGACTGAACTCTTCTACCTCGATAACCTGCAGCCCGATACAGTTGCTGGCAAGTACCTGCCGCTGGCCTTGGTTTTGCTGGGCCTGGCGCTGTCGGTGGCGGGGTGGCTGCGGCTGGCACGCCGGAAATTTGCCGAGGGCCGTCCCTTGCTGGGGGCCTTGGCCGTGGTGCTGCCGCTAACCATCTTTCGGGCCGTGCTGCTGTATTTCGGCCTGCCGTTCTCGTTCATTGAGCTGCCGCTGTTCGACCCACGGGTGTTTGCGGCTTCCTGGGCTTCGCCGTCGCTAGGCGACTTGCTCATTAACGCGGTGTACTTGTTTACTCTGGCGTGGTATGCATTGCTGCTGTTCCGCCGGTACGGGGTGGTACGCTATGTCCGGCGAATGTCGCAGCCGAACGCCTGGCTGCTGGCTGGAAGTGGCGCTGTGTTGGGTTTTTATTGCTTGCTGCTGCTGCTCTATGCTTTTTACCTGAGTTGCGTGAGCAACTCGCAGCTGATACTTGACATTACCCAAAACACGCAGTTTTCGGGTTTCAAAGTGCTGCTGTGTTTCGCCATTGTGTTGCACACGGGTAGTTTCATGATCGGGTTCTGGCTGCTGGCGCAGGTGTTCGACGCGGCCGTACGGCCCCGAACCCGTTTGCTGGGAGCCATATTGCTTTCCGTGTTCGGTGTGATATTCACTGCCGTAGGCCTGATAAACGACCAAGCGACGGTAGGCTTTCTGGGGCTTACGCTGCTATTCTTCCTAGTCATCCGAATCACGGGCCTGCGGCCGGTGAGTACCGTATTGCCCTACCAGCTGTACCTGTTTTGCTTTTTGCTGCTGGGGCTGAGCGCGGCCTCAGGAGCCATTGCCCTCTACGAGCACTTCGACCACCAACTGCTGCTTAACAAGCAACGCTTAGCGGGTAATTTGCTCGTCGATAACGACCTACAGGGAGAGTATTTGCTGGCTACCCAAACCCGCAACATTGCCGCCGATCCACTGATTCGAACCAAGCTGGGCAGCCCGTTCGATAACCAGGACGTAGTTCGGCAGAAAATAGTGAAGTACTACATGCGCGACTACTTCGACAAGTACGAAGCCCGCGCTACCCTTTACGACGCCACCGGTCGCGAAATGGGCGCCGAGGCCTCAGCACCACGGTTGGCGCAGGTGCGCGCCCGGCTGCTGCGTCAGGCTTCGTCTACCGACCTGCCCAATATTTATCTGCTACGCTCGGGAGGCTCGTTTAACACGCGCCGCTATGCCGCTTTTGTGCCCGTGCGCACTGTGAGCGGCACTACCTCCACGGTTTTGCTTGAGTTGTCGTTGAAAAAACTTACTGCCAACAGTGTAGTTCCTGAGCTGTTGGTCGACCAGAAGTATTTCCAGCCGGGCGTAGGCGCCGAGCTAAGCTACGCCGGCTACGAAAACAAACGCCTGGTATACAGTGAGGGTGACTTCGACTACGTGAATGGCTTTGATGCCAGTCTGTTTGCAGATCCGCGCTTGTATGGCTCGGGCGTAGAGCTAAACGGGGTTCATCACCTGGGCGTGCGAGGCCAGCAGCAGCGCATCGTGGTGGTGTCTTCGGTGCGGTACGCGCTGGTGGAATGGCTGGCCAACTTCTCGTTTTGGTTTCTGCTGCACGTAGCGGGGCTGTTGCTGGCCGGTGTCCTGTACTTGCTTTTTGCCCGCGGGCCACGCCTGGCGGTGCTGCGCACCAATTTTAGCACCAAAATTCAGCTGTTCCTGAACATCGGTATTGTGGTGCCGCTGCTGGTGGTGAGTTTGGCCACGGCCAGCTTGTTTACCGATACCTACAAGCGCGACCTGCGCCGCAGCTACGAGCGGCGCGGGCAACTGGCCCAGCAGAATCTGTTGAAAAACACTGGCTTTCTAGCCGATTCCACCAAGCACGACCGCCTGACCGAGCTGGCCGAAAACGTATCGACGCTTACCGAAACCGACCTGAACCTGTACGATGCCCAAGGGCAGCTGCTGGTGAGCAGCCAACCGCTGATTTTTGAAGCGGGTTTGCTCAGCAACCTCATGAACCCGCAGGCCGTGGTGGCGCTGGCCGAGCGCGGGCAGCCGCGCATTCTGCTCACCGAACGTGCCGGCACGCTTTCGTTCAACTCCTTGTACCTGCCGTTGCGGGCCGAATCGGCGTCGCCGGGTGGGGGCGCGGTAATTGGCTACGTGGGCATTCCATTCTTCGATTCGGCCAAGGAACTGAACACCAAGCTTACGGAGCTAACAACCACCATCCTGAACATCTTCACCGTGATGTTCATCCTGTTTCTGGTGCTGTCTTTCCTGGCCTCGCGCTACCTCACGCGGCCGCTCAAGCTTATTACCGAAAAGCTGCGGCACACCACGCTCACGGGCCAGAACGAGCCGCTGGGCTACGAGTCGAACGACGAAATTGGGCTGCTGGTGCGCGAGTACAACACCATGCTTCACAAGCTGGAAGACAGCAAGCGGGAGCTGGCTATGCAGGAAAAAGAGGCCGCCTGGCGCGAAATGGCCCGGCAGGTAGCCCACGAAATCAAGAACCCGCTTACACCCATGAAGCTCAGCCTGCAGTTTTTGCAGCGGGCCCTCAGCGAGAAGCGCGACAACCTGGAAGACCTCATCGGCCGCATTGCCCAAACGCTCATCACCCAAATTGATGTGCTGACGGACATTGCCACTTCCTTTTCCAACTTCACCAATCTGCCCGCCATGCGGCCCGAAAAGCTGGCGGTGGCCGATGTGCTGCGCCGTTGCGTAGCCCTGCACCAACACGTGCGCCTGGAGCTGCCCGAAGAAGCGGAACACCTCATTGTGTACGCCGACGAAAACCTGCTGGTGCGCACCTTCAATAACCTGCTCATAAATGCCCTGCAAGCCGTGCCCGCCGGCCGCAAGCCTTCGGTGGTGGCTCGCATTGAGATGCCCAAGCCCGATCAGGTACGAATTTGCATTGAGGACAACGGCGCTGGCATGAGCGAGGAAGTGCGCGAAATGGTGTTCCGGCCCAACTTTACCACCAAGGAAAAAGGCTCGGGCATTGGCTTGGCCGTGGCGCGGCGCGGTATTGAAAGTGCGGGCGGTAAAATCTGGTTTGACACCGAAGAAAACGTGGGCACTACCTTTTGCATTGAGTTGCCGCTGGCGCCGCAGTAAGCGCCGGAATTCCGTTTTCGGTCACGGACTTTTCCGGCCGTATGCGACGTTAGCCTGCCGTACGTTACTTCGCCGAAGCTCTTCCGCAAGGCTCGTTCTATGCCGCACCCCTTACGCACTTTGGTTCGCTCCCTGCTGCTGCTGGTATTGCTGGCGGCGGGTGCGCGAACCTGGGCGCAGGTACGGCCGTCGGCGGTACCCTCGTCGCGGCGGTGCGTGTGGGTGCATGTACCGGCCGGGCGCGACACTACTGAATTTTCCCTGCCCGACACGCTTACTGTGGTGCCGTCGTCGGTGGCGGTAAACGGCCGCTCGGTGGCGTACGATGCCCGTACCGATCGTTACCGCATTCTGTGGCCCGGCAGCCGGGTGCCCGCGCCCGAAGCCGGCCAGCCCGATATACGCGTGGTTACCAACCGGCCCGACTCGGTGCTGGTGTGCTACCGGGTGCTGCCCCTGCAGCTGTCGGCACCGCTGGCGCGGCGGCCGCGCAGCGCCATGGACTCGTTGGGCTTCATCGGCAAACCCGATTTCCTGCTCGGCGACTTCACCCAAAGGGAGCAGATTTTATCGACGCCGGGCATCAACAAAACCGGCAACCTCACGCGCGGCATTTCCTTCGGCAATGCCCAGAACGTGTTCGTGAATTCGGCCCTTAACCTGCAGCTCGAAGGCAAGCTGACCGAAAACATCAGCCTGACGGCCAACATTTCGGACCAGAACGTGCCTTTTCAGCCCGAAGGCAATACCCAGCAGCTGCAGGAGTTCGACCGCATTTTTATTACCCTGGCGCACCCCAACTGGACGCTGACGGCCGGCGACGTGGTGCTGCGCAACAAACCCGATTATTTCCTGCGCTTCTACAAAAACGTGCAGGGCGCGGCCGTGGAAGTAAACACCGGCGGGCAACCCGGCCTGGGCACCGCCAGCTCCACCGCCATTACGCCGGGCGGGCTGCAGGTGCCGCCGTTGTCGCCGGAGCAGGGCGGCAGCTCGCAGGTAGCGGTTACGCAACCGTCGGGCGAGGCTACGGGGGCGACGAATGGGCTGGGAGCGGGGCTGTCGGGGTTCCGGCCGTTGCGCAGCAGCACGACGGTGGCGGCGGGCGTGGCCAAGGGCAAGTTTGCCAGCCTCATTGTGCCGCCCATCGAGAATGTGCAGGGACCGTACCGGTTGCGCGGGCCGAACGGCGAGCAGTTCATCATTGTGCTGGCCAACTCCGAGCGCGTGTACCTCGACGGCCGCCTGCTGGTGCGCGGTTTCGATAACGACTACATCGTGGACTATAACACGGCCGAAGTCACGTTTTCGCCCCAGCACTTAATCACCATCAACTCGCGCATTCGCATTGATTTCGAGTATTCTGATTTCAATTACTCCCGCTCGCTGTACCACCTGAGCCATTACCAGGAAGCCGGCCGCCTGCAAGTGCACGCCAACTACTACCGCGAAGCCGACAACCCCGACAACTCGCCCAACCTCAACCTCAATGAAAATGACCGGCAGGTGCTGCGCGATTCGCCCGCCAACGCCAGCCTTGTGGCCGTGCCCGGCGCCGACTCTACCGATTTCGACCGCCGTCAGGTGCAATACAACCGCGTGCTGTACGTGGACCCCATAACCCTGGAGCGTTCCTACATTTTTGTGTACACCACCGATTCCCTGCGCGGGGTGTACAACGCCCGCTTTACTGATGTGGGCCAGGGCAACGGCGACTACGTGCTCAGCCTCGAAAACCAGAACGCCAACGGCCGGGTGTACCGGTACGTGGCCCCGGTGAATGGTGTGCGCCAAGGTCGTTTTCGGGTAGAGCGGCAGTTGCCTACTCCTCTGGAAAAGCAGTTGATTACCATGGGCGCCAGCTACCGCGTCGATTCCACGGCCTCGGTGTTCGTAGACTTCGGCGCGTCGCAGCTCGACCTAAACCGGTTTTCGCCGCAGGCCGACAAGGGCCAGTCGTTTCGGGTGGGCTACGTAATTCACGACCGCCCCATTGGGCGCGCCAGCCGCTACCGCCTGCGCAAGGGCCAGCCGGGCTACGCGCGTCGGTTCGGTGGGAGCAGCGGGCTAGGCGCGTACCGGCTTCGCTCGGCCCTCGATTACGAGTACACCAGCCAGCAGTTCGCACCCATCGACCGGTACCGCGACATTGAGTTTGAGCGCAACTGGAGCACCAACAGCACCGCCCAGGCCAACGCTGTCAACCGCGTGGGCCGCGAAGACAACATTCTGAACTTCGCCGTGGGCGCTTATAAAGACGTCGACAACAATTTTGGCTACCGGGTAAGCCGGCGTTACCGGGCCGGCGAGGTAAGCGGCCTGCAGCACTGGCTGGACGGCGCCCAGAAAATTGGCGACGTGGAGCTGCGTGGCTCGTTATTTCTGCTGGGCTCCGACGTGGGCAACAAACGCTCGACCTGGGCCCGGGGCGAAACCGCCGTGCGCTACAACCGCGGCCGCATAGTGCCCGGCTACGCCTACCGCTTCGATAAAAACCGGGTGCAGCTGCCCACTGGCGACTCCATTGCCTCGGCCAATTACTTCGACGAGCACGCCGTGTTTGTACAGAGTCAGGACACGGCCCGCACCAAGTTTCGCCTCGATTACACCTACCGCCGCGACCAAGCGCCCACGCCCGAGCTGGACGCCCTGCGCCTGCGCGGCCGCGCCCAAACCTGGCAAGGCACGCTCAGCAGCCGCATCGGCCGTAACCAGGACATAAACATACTGGCTGCGTACCGCGACCTGGTAGCGCGCGACAGTGCGCGCCAAAACACCGTGCTGGGGCAGCTGGGCTGGAACGCCGCGCTGCTGAAAAACCAGGTGCGCTCGGAGCTGACGTACAGCGTAGCCACCGGCCGCGAGCTGCGTCGCGACTATTCGTTTCTTCCCATTCCCAACGGCCAGGGCACCCACTACTTTCAGGATACCGACGGCGACGGCGTGCAGGAGAAGGACGAGTTTTTCGAGGCCCAGACGCCCGATGCCGTTTTTCGTACCCACATCAAGGTGTTTCTGCCCACCGACGACTACATCACTGCCTTCACCAACCGCTTCGGCTACCGCCTTACCACGGCTGCGCCGCGCGGCTGGCGCGAGGGCGGCGGCTGGAAAAGCGCCGTGGCCCGCTTCAGTACCCTGAGCACCGTAACCCTGGACCGCCGCACCACCGACCGCGGCCTGAGCGCCCGTCTGAACCCTTTCGCCTACCAAACCAACGAAGCCACGCTGCTTTCCCTGAACAAGCTGCTGCGCAATACCGTGTACTTCAACCGCTCGAATCCCGTTTTTGGGGCCGAAGCCACGGTGCAGCAAAGCCAGCAGAAGTCCTTGCTTTCCACCGGCACCGACACGCGCAACCTTGCCAGCCAGAGCCTGCTGCTGCGCCGCAACCTTAATCAGTCGTTCACCAGCCGACTCACGGGTACGCGCAGCATTCGGGAAAGCGAGAGTACTTACTTGCCGAGCCGCAACTTCCGCATCGAGCAGTACGAGTGGGCGCCCGAGCTCAGCTACCAGCCCGGCAGCACCTTCCGCTTCACCGGCACCTATTTACGCACCACCCGCGAAAACACCGCCGCCACCGACGTTAATCGCACCCGCGGCACCTTCGACGAGCTGGGCGTGGAAGCCCGCGTAAGCCAACTCAGCAAACGCACCCTGGCGGCCGGTACCCGCTTCACCCGGGTAAGCTTCCGGGGCGAGCCGGGCTCATTGGTGGGCCTGGAAATCCTGAACGCGCTGCGCCCCGGCAACAACCTCACCTGGAACCTGAACCTGGAGCAGCGCCTCAGCAACGGCCTGAACCTGAACCTAAGCTACGACGGCCGCAAAGCCAACGGCCTGCAAACGGTGCACACCGGCCGCATGCAGGTGGCGGTGCTGTTTTAACCCAAACGAAGCGGTAGCTACGCCCAAGAACCGCTGGTGCGGCGTCCGACGAAAGGCTTTGGCTTGGTGCCTAAACCTTTTGTTAGCTCCCGTTGCTTAAAGCAGAAGGCAAATGGATGCCCGCTGCGCAGGGCGCGCAGCGTTATTTCGGCGCAAACTTCCGCGTCGGAGAGGCTGTCGTGGTGGTTTAGGGTCAGGCCGAAATGCGTGGCCAGGTCGCTGAGGCGTGCGCGCTCCAGGTGCGGAAACGCCGCTTTGGCCAGCTTAACGGAGCACATGGCGTGGAAGGCCGGAGTGGGCAGATCGTACGCCAGCAGGGTTTTATCGAGCACGCTCATATCGAAGGCGGCGTTGTGGGCCACCACCAGCTGCTCGTGCACAAACGGTTCGATGAGCGGCCATAGCTCCGGCCACGACGGTGCCGTGCGCAGCTGCTGTACCGAAATGCGGTGGATGCTGTAGTTAATGGGTTCCACGCGCAGCTCCACGGGCCGAATCAGGTATTGCCGCCGCTCCACCACCTGGCCACCGCGCACCTGCACCAAGCCAATGGAGCAGGCGCTGTGCCGCTTCTCGTTGGCCGTTTCAAAGTCGAGGGCGGTAAAGTTGAGCTCGTGGAGGTCTTGCTGAATCTTATGCTGCATACCCAAAAGGGAAGTGAAAAATGAGTAGCGGCAGCCGCAGCCTGCGTTGCGCAGCCCGAAGTAAGGCATTATATCAGCAGGTAAAAAGTGGCGTCAGTATACTACGAGGCCCGGAGCCTGCCGCCCGCAATCCTAAACCCGGCTGAAAACAGCACGGAGAAACAAGTCAGCGCGTGGAGCCGGATGGGCTTAATGCTGGCGTACCAGGGTATAACGCAACGCTCCCTGGCGTAGCTCGGGCTCCACAATGCGGGCGGCGTAAATACGCAGGGTGTCGCCGCGGAAGCCGTAGGTGCACAGCTGGGGCCGTTTGGTGCCGGCGTTCAGTACCATGTTGTCGCGGTCGTTGGCCAGCGTCACCACAAAGTCGGTAGCCACGCGGTAGCTCCGGATGCCTGGCAGGCCTTGCACGGTGCCGTTGGGCAGGAGGCGTACTTGGCTACGTCGCCCGGTAGAGTCGGTAGCGGCGTAAGCCCCAGCCAATAATTGGGCGTTAACTACACGCTGCACGGCCTCACCGGAAGCACCGGGCGCGGTAGTCAGCCCACGTACCCGTTGGAAAGCCAGCGTTTCGAGGGGCCGCTCACTCTTGGTGTAGCGCTGCCAAAGCAGGGTAGTATCGGGGCCGTTTACGGATACGGTCAGCTCGTAAAACCCGCCGGAACGTTCGTAATCGACGCGGTTGGTGGGTAGCGACATAGCAGTGCGGCCCGGCCGGAAATAGGCCGTAAGCTGATCGGCTTCGTGGTTGTTCAGGTTGGCTTCCACCAGCAAACTGTCGCCGCGGCGGCGCGCCGGGTTAATGGACAGGGCCACTACGCCGCGCAGGCGCCCGGCGGCGGCCAGCGGCGAGCGGGTGCGCTGCACGGCTTCCACATAATCGGTGCGCACCCACACACCGCGCAGCAAGGGGCTCAGGCGCTGCGCCATAGCGGCGGGTGTGGTTGCCGGGTCGGTAACGGCTTGGGGTGAAGCGTTTTCGGTGTCGGGCTGGCTGCGTTGGCAGCCCAGGGTAAGCAGCACCAACAAGGCGGAGGCGCGCAAGGAAGCGGAAAGCGTCATGGGCAGAGCAAAGGGCAAATCGGCGAGCGGAACAAAGGTGGTACGCAAGCCAGCGCCGCTTGGCTACGGCAGCATCAGCAATTGCTTGCCGAGCTTGGTGGCCAGCGCCAGTTCGGTTTGACCGGCCGGCTGCCGGGCTGCCTCTAACTGCTTCTGCGCGGCGGCCATCCATTCGGCGTTTGGCACCTGGCCTTTTTCCAGCTGCTCCAGGCGTTGCAGGGCCAGCGTGGCAACCACCGTTAGGTGGGTTGAAAGCGGCGCGTATTCGCGCAGGTCGGGGTTGGTTTGCAGCAGCGGCTGCACACGCACGTCGTTTTGCTGCCAGGTTTTCAGCTGGGCCTGCACGCGCCGCAGCAGGCGCCGGGCCTCAGGGGCCGTAGACAGCCGCCCCTGCGCCGAGCGCGGCTGTTGCAGCAAACTGTCGAGAGTAGCCCCAAACCGTCGCGCCGCTTCCGACTCGGCCGGTGCCGCATCCACGAGGCGGTTCAACGGGGTTTGGGTGGTGTACTTAAAGCCCTGGAAGTGGCGCTTGTAGTCTTTTACCGGCTCCAGCACGCTGGCCAGGGTACGAAGCGGGGCTACGTCGTGGCCCGCCGCCATCATGGCCAGCAGCTGCTCGGGGGCGCGGCGGTGGTGCAGGCCCAGGGTTTCCAGCTGATCCGAAACCAGCGCGAGGCGGCGGTACATATCGGGCACGTTGGTCACGGTAGCCGGCGACCAAAGCCGCTCGGCCACGGCCGCGGCCCGGGGCCAAATGCGCGAATCGATGATGACGGAATCGGCAAACTCGCTCCACATAGCGGCTTCGCCGCCCAGCACGCGGGCTTTTTCTTCGGCCGATAGGGTAGAGGAAGCCGGCAACGGATCGACCACGTAATGCGCGGCGGCGGGGTGGTTCAAGTCAATGTAGTAGCCGTTCGAAAGCAGAGCCTGGTGTTTCTGCTGCACGGCTTCCACCAAGCCTTTCTGGCCGCGCCAGCTCTGAATTATCGTGCTTTCGGGCAGGCCGGGACCCAGGATTTCGTCCCAGCCGATCATCTTCTTGTTAAGCGCGTTCAGCTTTTGCAGCATGCGCCGGTTGAAGTACGTCTGCAGGGCGTGTTTATCAACCTGATTTTTGTCTTTCTCCTTTACGAAGCCGTTTTCGCGCATCCAGGCGGCAATGCGCGGGTTGCGGCGCCACTGCCGGCCGTCGTTTTCATCGCCCCCAATGTGGAAGTATTCGTCGGGGAACAAGGCGGTCATCTCGGTCAGCACCTTGTCGAGGAGCTGGTACGTGGTTTCGCGGGTGGGGTCGAGAGCAATGTTCAGTACGCCCCAGCGCAACGGCACGGCATAAGTAGAGTCGTTCGAGGCCAGCTCGGGGTAGGCCGCAATCCAAGCCGTGGTGTGGCCGGGCACGTCGAACTCGGGCACTACCCGAATGCCGCGGGCGGCGGCGTAGGCCAGCACCTCGCGCACCTGGGCCTGGGTGTAGTAGCCGTTGGCGCCGCCCACTTCGTGCAGGCGGGGCAGCACTTTGCTTTCCACCCGAAAGCCCTGGTCGTCGGAAAGGTGCCAGTGCAGCACGTTCAGCTTCACGGCGGCCATGGCGTCGAGGTTGCGCTTGATAACGGGCACGGGCAGAAAGTGCCGGGCGGCATCAATGAGCAGGCCACGCCAGGCAAAGCGCGGCTGATCGATGATGGTGGTTTCGGGAAAGTAAAAGCCGCCACCGGGCTTTATGCGCGTAAGCAACTGTTGCAGCGTAGCCAAGCCCCGCACCACGCCCACGCCCTGCGCCGCCGACAGCTCGATGCCGGTGGGCAGAACGCGCAAGGAATACCCCTCGTTTTCGGTGAGGGCCGCGCGTACGGGGCCGTTGGAACGAATAACCAAGGCTGCCGGCTCGGCGGCCACGAAGCTGGTGGTTAGCTTTTTCGGGCCGCCGGCCTGTGTGCTTAGCCAGTTATTAAACCGCTCCACCGCCTGGCGTACCGAAGGGTCAGGCTCGGCCGCGAAACGCACGCGCCAGGCGGCAGGCAGCGCGAAACGCCCGGCGCCCCACTGGGTAACGGTGGGTACGGGTAGCAGCTGGCGGGTGTTAGTGGGTTGGGCAAACGCTGCGAAGGGTAGCAGCAACAGGAGCAGCAGTAAACGGAACATGGGGCGAGTTTACGGGGAAACACCGCAGCCGAACGCAATTTCTTTGCCGAATGCCAGTTGGTGGGCCTGAGACTTTGTTGTACAGGATCTTCCGTGGCCTCACCCCCGGCCCCCTCTCCATGGGAGAGGGGGCCGGGGAGTGAGGCCCCAATGGCCAGCCACTAAATCAGGCCGCGCGACTTGAATTCCAGGTACTTGTTAATGGCGTTAACGGTGAGGTGCTGCGGGGGCGTGAGCAAGGCGTGGATGCCGTAGCGCTGCAACTCGCGCACGATTTGCCGCTTTTCCTGCGCGAATTTCTCGGCAATGGTTTGGTTGTACACGTCCTCGGTAGTGGACGGCGGCGTGTCCAGGAACGCCTGCAGCTCGGTGTTTTCGAAGAACACCACCAGCAGCAGGTGTTGCCGGGCCATTTGGCGCAAATACGGCAATTGGCGCTGCAGGCTGCTCACCGACTCGAAGTTGGTAAACAGCATCAGTAGGCTGCGCTGGCGGGCGTTTTTCTGCACGGCCAGGTACAGCCGCTCGTAGTCCGACTCGAGGTAGCGGGTTTTTTGCCGATACAGGGCATCGAGCAGGCGGCGGAGTTGGTCGGGACGGCGGTCGGCGGCCAGCACCGTGCCCCCGCGCTCGGAAAACGTAATCAGACCGGCTTTGTCGTGCTTGTGCAAGGCAATGTTGCTGATGACGAGCGTGGCATTGATGGCATAATCCAGCAGGCTTAGGCCCTCGAACGGCATGCGCATCACCCGGCCCTTGTCGATGAGGCAGTACACCTGCTGGGCGCGCTCGTCCTGGTAATGGTTTACCACTAGGGCATCGGCGCCGGTGCTGCGGCGGCGGGCAGTGGCGCGCCAGTTCACGGTGCGCGGGTCGTCGCCGGGCGCATAGGGACGCAGCTGCTCAAATTCCATGCTGTGGCCCACCCGGCGCAGGCGCTTCACGCCGGCCTCGGTCAGTCGGTTAGAAACGGCCAGCAGCTCGTACTGGCGCATCTGCAAAAACGATGGGTACACGGGCACCGTCCGGCCCTCGGTTTCGTGCCGGAACCGCCGACGCAGCAGCCCGATGGGCGAAGTTACGAGCACGTTTACCGCACCAAAATGGTACTCGCCGCGCCGGGTGGGGCGCAGCTGGTAGTGAATTACGGTGCTTTCGCCGGCGCGCAGGGCGGTGGTAAACAGGGCGTCGCGGCGCTGAAACTGGGCAGGCAACTCGTCAATGGTTTGCGTGCCCACCGGAAAGCGGTACTGGTTATCGAGCCAGATGCGCACGTTGTTGTCGGAGCCGTTGGCCAGCTTGTCGCCCAGCTCGCGCCGGGCCGTTACCCCGCCGCGGCTGCCGCCGGTGCCGGGCGCGTACAGCAACACCCCATCGAGCAGGGCCAGGGCTACAAATAACCCCAGCGCCACCTGCAGCGGAACGAGCAGCACCGGCACAAAAAACGCCACCACGAAACCCGTCGCCAAAGCGGCCAGTAGCCCGAAGAAGCGCGAGGTAAGAAAGAGACTACGCATACCGGCGGCGCTTAACGCCTAAAATAGCCAAGATACTCCACCGTCAAGCCGGGGCAATACGGTGCGTTGGGAACGACTGAGTTTGCTGGCAACCCCCAAGCTGCCTTCGGCGCCGATGCGTTTGCCCAGGTTCCGGCGCACACCGTAGCGCAAGCCCACCACGCGGGCAAGCTGCAGGTTCGGCACGTCAATCAGCTGACCCGAAGCTAGCGGCAGCTTCACAAACAAACCGAGGTAGTTGGCGGCGTTGTGGCGGGTGTTTCTCTGCCGGGTTGCACGCTTCTGCAAAGACGTGTACCAGCGCCCCTCCAGCAGCGCAAACGGCACCAGTGCAGCTGTGGAATAGTCACGCCCAAAAGACGGATCGACCACGTTCACGAAGCGTGTGCCGCCAATGGGTAAAGTTGTGGAGTAAAACGAGTAGTGCCCGCCCAAGCCGTACAACACAGTTGCGTACCGGCCCACGCCGCGCTCCTGGGTTATTTGCGCGCCTAAATAGGTGCCGGTGGCCGCAGTCAGGCAACGGGCCACCGTAGCGCTATCAATCGGCGCCTGCGCCCGGGCGGCGGTACTGCCAAATCCTGCAAGCAGAATCAAAACCACTTTTATTCGGTTGAAGGCCGTTACCGAAAACGCCCAACGAAATACGGTCATAAACTAGAACGCGAAACAAAACGAGTAAACCACCAGAAAACCGTGCATAACCATTAGCGCGGCACCTCCAGACTCTGCAGCAGCTGCTTTACCACGTCGTCGGGCGTCTGGCCTTCCAGCTCGCGTTCGGGCGTGAGCATAATGCGGTGCCGGAGTACCGACGGGGCCAGCTCCTGCACATCTTCGGGCGTCACAAAGTCGCGGCCACGCAGGGCCGCCAGAGCTTTCGAGCCGTTCAGCAAAGCCAGCGAAGCGCGGGGCGAAGCGCCGAGGTACAGAGCCGGATGGTTGCGCGTGTGGCTAACGAGCCGGGCCATGTAGTCGAGCAGCTTGGGCTCTACGTGCTGGCGGCGCACCTGCTGGCGCAGCGCCGCAATATCGGCAGCGGTTAGCACCGGCTGAATGTCGGCCAAATCGTTCGGGCCTTGGTGATGCAGCTCCAGAATGCGCGTTTCTTCCTCCGCCGTGGGGTAGCCCACGCTTATTTTGAACAGGAAACGGTCAAGCTGGGCTTCGGGCAGGCGGTAGGTGCCTTCCTGCTCCACGGGGTTTTGGGTGGCCAGCACCGCAAAGGGCTCGGGCAGCACGTGGCGCACGCCGTCGTGGGTCATCTGGCGTTCCTCCATTACCTCGAACAGGGCCGCCTGGGTTTTGGCCGGGGCGCGGTTGATTTCGTCGATGAGCACCACGCTGGCGAAAATAGGACCGGGCCGGAAGGAAAAGTCGCCGTGCTGGGGCCGGAAAATAGAGGTACCTAGTACATCGGCGGGCATCAGGTCGGGCGTGAACTGCACGCGGCTGAATGGCACGTCGATGGAGCGGGCCAGCAGCTTAGCCATGAGGGTTTTGGCCACGCCGGGCACGCCCTCCAGCAGCACGTGGCCGTCGGCGAGCAGGGCCGTGAGCAACAGCTCCACAATGCCGTGCTGGCCGATAACGCGCTGGCCCAGCGTATCACGCACGCGGGCGGCGGCGGCGCTTAATTGGCTGAGGTCGGTGCGCTGCCCGAACGGCGCTGCGGCTTCCGGGGTGGTTGGGCTGCCGGCGGGAGCTTCCGGAGAGAAGGGCTGGGCCGGAGTAGTGGCTGCATCGGCCGCGGGTTCGGCGGCGTTCAGGGCAGCGTTGTCAGATTCGGTCATTGGTAGCGAAAGAAAAAGCTTAGCGCGCCGTGCGCCGGAAGCGGCGCATTAACTCGCTGAGGTGCAACAGTTGGTGGTCGTCGATGCGCGGAGCCGTGCGGGTAAAATTGAGCTGACGCATCAGCTCGTTAACCTGCTCGCGGGCCACGCCTGATTTCTGGGCCAGCCGCTCGCGGAAGGCCTCGTCGTCGAGGTGGTCGGTTTTTTCGTGGAAGCGCGTGCGCAGGTACTCCAGAAATAGCTCGGTTTTTTGGGCCGCAATGGCGTGATGGTCGCGGCCTTGCCGGTAGAGGGAGGCTACGTTGCGGGTGAACAGCAGCGTGGTGTTCGGTAAGGGCTTCACAATGGGAATAATGCGCTGCCGCCGCTTGGCTTCGAACACCAGAAACAGCACCGCGCCCACCAGCAGCAGCCAGCCGGCCGTACGCAAAGCCAGGTGCTCCTTCAGCACCCGCAGCAACGACTGCTCGCCCAGCGGCCCTTGCTTCTGGTACTCGTCCCAGAACACCGGCCGCGCCGGCAGGTACGACAAGGCCGCGAAGGCGTAATCGGCTGCGCCCGGGCGGAGCAGGGCCACGTTGCTGAACAGCTTGGGGGTGCTGCTCAAGTAAAAAAAGCCCTGGCCGAAGGGTACCCGCAGCAGCACCGGCCGGCGCTGCGCGTCGGTGGCCAGCGCAGTGGCCCGGCAGGCGCTGTCGGCCTGGAAGAACCATTCTACCTCGGTTTCCGGAAACGAAAACCGGCGCTTGGCAAAACCGGGGTTTGCGAGCTGCACCAGGGTTTGGCGCGTGGGCGCCGTGCGCTCCTGCCGAGCCAAGATGCTGTCGATATCCGTTGCCGTTTCCATGTGGAAGCGCAGCGTATCGGCCAGTTGCTCATCAAAGTATTCAGCGGCGATGAAAGCGGTGTTGCCGCGGGCCACGTAGCGCAGCAGCGTTTCGCCATCGAGGCGGCTGCACGTAAAACTGTTGTCAACGAACAAGTAGTTGGCTTGCTGCGTCAGCAGTTCCGGGCTCTTTTCGGTTAAACCCGAATCGGGCAGTACGTCGTGGCCTAGCTTGGGCAGAAGCTGATTGGCAATGGGCTGCCGAATGGTGCGCACCGGCTGGCCCGGAAACAGGCTGGGCAGCAGGTCGTAAAGCACGTAGGTGCCATAGGGAATTCGGTCGCGGTTGATGAAGGTGGGCGACCAGTTGGTGGGCGTAGGGCGAAAGTATTCCACGGCCACAAAGCCCACGAACAGCAGCGCCAAGCCCAGTAAGTACATGCGGAACTTGCTCATGCGCGGGCGGAGGCGGGGCTGAAATGGCGTTCGAACGCGTGGCGGGTTTCGCGCACGGCGGCGTACTGCGCGGCGGTGAGTGGCTGCTCGCCGTACCAGGCGTACTCAAATTGCCTGGTAAGCGTGGCAAAGCCCTGCTGCCAGGGTGTGCCGGCCAACTCGTGCACGTAATCGTGGTTGGTTTTCTCGGGCTGCCACTGCACCAAGTGCCGCTCGGCCAGGCTGCGCAGCACCAATAGGTAGCCCAGGCGCACGGCCACCCGAAAGTTGCCCGTGGTTTCGGCTTCGGTTAGGCGGGGCAGCAGGTCATCGGCGTGAATGTCTTCGGGCGCCGTGTCGTAGGCGAGGGGTACGGTGCGCGGAGCCCGGCCCAGGGCGCCCGTCAGGTCGAGGCGCAGCAGGCGCATGAGGGCGTACAGCAAAGCCAGACCAAACGCTCCGTAAACCGTGTAGCGGCCCCACCGGTCGTAGCCCGGCCCGTCGAACAGGCTCGACCACCACTGACCAAACCGCCACCAAAACAGGTCCCAGGCGCCGCGCGGCTTGTGCCTTGGTTCCACGTACCGGAAAGCGGATTGCGCCCGATAGGCCTGCAGCCGTTCCGGTTCGGGCCGGCGCAGCTGCACGGGCGTGCTGCGGTCGGTAGGCAGGATTACGGGTGCCGCCTCCGCTTTGGGGCGGCGCGAACCAACCGAATCGGTGGGGGTGAGGGGCGGGGGCAACTTGCGCACGGCAGGCGGCTGCCGTACGGCCGTGGGTTGCGGCGCGGCGACAACCGTACAGGTGAAGGCCGCGCCGCACAGCACCAGGCCAACCAGCCGCGAGCGGCTGGTAAAGGCGCGGCGCTTAATACTCGCCTTCTTCATCGGGGCGAACGGCACGGGGGGCCACGGGTGTGGCTGGCTGCCCAATGGCATCGACCAGCAGGTACGTTCCTTCCTGCTCTTTGCGCTCCACCAGGTTAAAATACTGAAACGCGGGTGCCAGCAGCAGCAGTGGGTATAGGCCCAGGGCCACCACCGACTGAATGCAGCTGCTAACCACCGATATAACCCGGTTAATGGGGGGAGTGTCGCCGCCTATTTCAGCCGATATAAACGGCAATCCTATGAGCGATACCACCGCCGAGACGAGAATCAGCACCACCATCAGCAGCAGGCCCATCACGAACAGCAGCCCGAACGTAGACCACCATTTGCCCCAGATTAGCTGAAAGCAACGGCGCAGGCTGGCGAAAAAGCCCTGCCGCTCGCGCATCCAGATGATGAAGAACAGGCTTAGGGTGACGGCGAAGTAAAAGATGGAACCGTACAGGCCCACCACAAAAAGGATGACGGTTACAAAGTTGCGCATGATGCTCATGAGTATGCCCAGCACCAAGCCAAGCCCCATCATGCCCACCACAAACACCAACCCCAGCCCCAAAAAGGCCAAAATGGCACCCCCAAACCGCTGCCGCACCAGTTGCCATACCTCACGCACGGTAACTTCTTCGGAAGTTTCTTTTTCGAGCCGCAGCACCAGGTAGCCGTACACGGTCAGCGTCAGGAGCACAAACGAAATCAGCCCGCCGATTACAGCACCCCAGTACTCGGGCTGGGAAAAAAAGTCGCTCATGGTCGACAGCACAGCCGCGCTGTTGCCACTCTTCGCCATTTCTTGCCAGCCCACCAGCATGCCCATCAGCTGCGCCTGCATCAGCCCCGAAAGGATGCCCGATATCAGCATGGCTGGCAACACAATGTACAGCAGGGCCCGGCCCAGCGGCCGGAAATGCGCCCGTACGAAATCAAATGACGCTTCGATTTTCTGACCGAAGTCGCGTTCTTTCAGAAAGTGCGAAGGATGGGTAAAAGGAAGGTGCCGCATGGCTATTCACGTACTAATGTGGCAGAAGAATGGGGTAGCAGGTGGGTGCCTTGCCGGTACAGCCACCAGGGATACACTACAAAATA
Source organism: Hymenobacter koreensis (assembly GCF_039541855.1). Classification (NCBI taxonomy): domain Bacteria; kingdom Pseudomonadati; phylum Bacteroidota; class Cytophagia; order Cytophagales; family Hymenobacteraceae; genus Hymenobacter; species Hymenobacter koreensis. The sequence goes on along the minus strand of NZ_BAABHA010000002.1, from coordinate 181,244 downwards.
ACCGAGTACCCACGCGGCCGAGCCGCCAATGATGAGCAAGCTGGCCGCCAGCGGCATTTCGGTATGGCGGGTTACAAAACCTTCCAGGAAACCGGCCACCACAAACATGGGTACCAGGCCCAGCACCAGCTGCATGCCGTCGCGGGCGGAGCGGCGCAGAGCGTCGCGGCGGGAGTAGGTGCCGGGAAACAGCAGCCCCTGGCCCATAACCAGGCCCGCACCGCCCGCCAGCACAATGGCCGAAATTTCCAGCGTGCCGTGAATCCAGATGGTCAGGACGGATTGCAGCCCCACTTGCTTCTGAAAAAAGAACAGCTGAAAAGCGCCCAGCATTACGCCGTTGCGAAACAGCATGAAAGCCGTGAACAGCCCGCCCGTAATGCCGCCCACAAACGCGTACAGCGACACTTTTACGTTGTTCAAGGTAATCTGCAGGAACATCAGCGTTTCGCCCTCGCGCTTATACACGGCCATGGGGTCGCCTTTCTCGATGTTGGCCAGCGTTTGGTTTACGTAACCGTCGCCGAGAATGACCCGCACGAAGGTATCGTCGAGAGAAGCGGAGAGGGCACCCAGGCCGCAGGAAAGCAAAAACAGCAGCAACGACAGCAGCAGCGGCCGGCGGTGGCGCACCACCAGCAGGGGCAGCTCGAGGCGCCAGAAACGCAGCAGGCGGCCGCTTTCCTCGGTTTTGTTTTTGTAAAGGGCTTGGTGCAGCTTGCCCGTCAGCGTGTTCAGGTACGCCGTGGTGGTCGAGTCCGGGTAAAACGTGCGGGCGTAGGCCAGGTCATCGGTAAGCTCAATAAAACGGGAGGCCAGCTCCTCGGGGCCGGCCGGAACCTGGGTTTCGTAACGGTGCCAGCGGGCCTGGTGCTGACGAACAAATACAGCTTCGCGCATAAGGCGCTAACAACGACTAAACTATCTTTACGCTAATGGCGGCGTCGTTCAAATATACTGATTTGACGGCGCCGCTCACGGGATTTTTGCTTGCAAATTATGAGCGTGGTGCGCATCCAGACGGCCCAAAACGTGGCCCTCGAATTTGAAACCGCCAGCGTGGGCGACCGGCTGTTGGCGCAACTGCTCGATTGGCTGGTTATGATCCTCTGGAGCCTCGTGGTAGGTTTTCTGATTGATCAGGCCACGAACTCGGGCGACGAGCAGAACATTCTGGGCATCGTGATTATTGGGGTGCCGCTGCTGGTGTACCACCCCGTGTGCGAAATCTTTTTCAACGGCCAGAGCTTGGGCAAACACCTGCGCCACATCAAGGTCACGCGCCTCGACGGCACCCGGCCCAGCCTCGGCGACTACCTGCTGCGCTGGCTCATTGGCTTGTTCGAAATCAGCATGACGGCGGGTTCGGTGGCGCTGCTGGCGGTGCTGCTCAGCGGCCGTGGGCAGCGCCTCGGCGACCTGGCCGCCGGTACCACCGTGGTGAGTTTGCGCGCCCCCGCTAACCCCGATTACGACCTGCTGAAGCCCCTCGGTGCTGCGGAATACCGCGTTACTTTCCCGGAAGCCGGGCTGCTACCCGACCACGACGCGGCCCTGGTACGCCAGCTGCTCCACCAGGCCGTGCGCCGCGAAAACTACCTGCTCCTGAACGAAGTGGCCAACAAGGTGAAAGTCCTCATTCAAATTCAAACCGATATGCAGGACGAGCCGTTTCTGCGCACGGTGCTGCTGGACCACGCGCACCTGGCTGGCCAGCGGGCCTAACGAAACCGGGTGGGTTTGTCACCTTCGGCGGGCCGAATGCGTACGCATTAACTCAACCTTCGATATCCCGCCCCATGACTACGCATCACCAAAACCCCGACGAATTTTCTGAGCTGAACAAGGCGGAAACGCCCGAAAATATTCGCCGCGGCGCCGAAGCCGCTAACCGGCCCGAAGGCCGCCCCGGCCAACCCGCCGACCCTAACGCGCACGCCCAGCACCAGAACAGCCCGAACTACGGCGACTTCGGCCACGCGGCCCCCGCCGCCGGCTCAACCCCGGCTGCTGAGACGCCCGAAAGCTTCCAGCCCCGCTACGGCCAGGAAACCCCGCCCACCGACGTGGATCAGACCAAGCGCGGCGACGCCCGTTTCCGCCACAGCGGCACCCAGAACATTGAAACCAACGAGCCTGCCAACCCGCACCATGGCCCAGAAAGCGAATAGTACGCCACGCACCTCAACGCCAAGGGGCGGCTCCTGCTTCAGGAGCCGCCCCTTGGCGTTGGTAGATACTTACTACTTACAGCCCTTGCGGTGGTAGTTGAACGTTTATGGGCTTGAAAATAGCCGTGATAATCACGTGGTCGGTATATGGCTGCCGGGCTTCGGACTCTTGCAGTCTTTTGTTGCTTTCCTGAAGGTCTTGCTCCGAATCGATAATGCGGAACGTGGCGCGGAGGTAAAACCGCGCATCGGTAGGCCGGCCTTGGTAAACGGCCGGTACCCACGTGGACAGTCGCTCCTTTAACCCGTTCCATACGGCCTGGTCGCAGGCTTCCGAAAGGCTTTTCTCAACTGTGAAATTAGTGGCGCGTCCTTCCTTCGTCACCACGTATGAAATCAATACGTCGCCCTGTACTTGCTCACGCAAAGCGGCACCGGGGTACCGGATGTTTCCCGTGATTAAACGCATTTCCTTGGCATGGCTGCCCAACAGCCGCGGCGCACGAGAAGGCCTACCCAGTTTCCAAGTGTCACCGCTTCGCAATTCGTAACGCGCGGTATCAGGCCGTTGAAAAACGATGCGGCTGGAGTCGTACTGCACCGCCAATTCTTTGTTGCCGGCTTCGTCGTAGTATTCCCATAGACCCACGGGCCGCTCGTTAACCAGCTTGCCTTTCTCGTACTTGTTTTTACCGGGTTTCAGCAACGACTGTGCTGAGGTAAGGGTGCCTGGCAAGAGCAAGAACACCAGCAAAAGGTATCGTAAGCGGCACATACAACCGCGAGTAAGTAGTTTTTGACGCATAGCAAAGCGAAGATAGAGGGTACATGAGTTGAGTCGAATGCGCTAACCAGCAGAATGAAAAAAAACCGCCCGAAACACCCAATAAGGGGTTCCGGGCGGCGTATTCCAACTCAGCCAGTTACCCGGCCGTGTGCATGAGCTTGCGCTTGGTGCTGCGCGGGGCGCGCTCCTCACCCTGGGCCAGTAGCTCATCGTCGCGTTCCGATTTCTTAACGGCCCAGCTTACCGAGTACAAGTCCTTGCGCCGGTCGCGCAGGTTACGCACGGCGCCGCTGCTGTTGAGGTCTTTCAGCAAGTCCAGGTCGAGGTCGGCAATCAGGGTCATTTCAGTATTCGGCGTCGCCTCGGCCACAATGGCATCGTGGGGGAAGGCGAAGTCACTGGGGCTGAACACGGCCGACTGCGAGTACTGAATGTCCATGTTCTCGACGCGGGGCAGGTTGCCCACCGAGCCGGTAATGGCCACGTAGCACTCGTTCTCGATGGCGCGGGCCTGGGCGCAGAGGCGCACGCGTTGGTAGGCATTCTTGGTATCGGTCCAGAAGGGCACGAACAGGATTTTCACGCCTTCTTCGCTCAGCAAACGAGCCAGTTCGGGGAATTCCACGTCGTAGCAAATCAGAATGCCGATTTTACCGAAGTCGGTATCGAAGCAGCGCAGCTTGTCGCCGCCGCGCATGCCCCAGTAGCTGGTCTCGTCGGGGGTTACGTGCAGCTTGTACTGCTCGTCCACGGTGCCGTCGCGGCGGCAGAGGTAGGCCACGTTGTGCAGCTTACCGTCTTCGTACACAGGCATGGAGCCGGCAATGATGTTGATGTTGTAGCTCACCGCAAACTCCATCAGCTTGGTTTTGATGGGCTCGGTGAAAGCCGCCATGGCGCGAATAGCCACTGCCGGTGAGGATTCCTCCGTCAAGGCCATCAGCGGAGCGTTGAAGAACTCGGGGAATAGCACGCAGTCGGACTTATAACCCGACACGGTGTCCACGAAGAACTCCATCTGCTGGTAAAAGTCCTCCAGGCTGCGTACGGCGCGCATTTGCCACTGCACAATACCAATGCGCACGTTGCTCTTGACGTTACCAATGAGCTTCTCCGATTCCTCGTCGTAGTACACGTTAATCCATTCCAGCAGCGTGGCAAAGGCCTTCGACTCAGAGTCGTAGGGCAAGTAGCCGCGGATGATTTTGCGCACGTGAAACTCGTTCGAGAGCTGGAAGGTGAGAATAGGGTCGGTCAGCTCCTTATTGCGCACCATTTCCACGTACTTGGCGGGCGTCATTTCGTTGGCGTACTGGTTGTAGCCTGGAATGCGGCCGCCGGCTACCATGGCTCGCAGGTTCAGGCTTTCGCACAGCTCCTTGCGGGCGTCGTAGAGGCGCCGGCCCAGGCGCAGGGAGCGGTATTCCGGGTCCACGAACACGTCTACACCGTAGAGCGTGTCGCCTTCGGCATTGTGGGTATCGAACTTGCCGTTACCGGTAATTTTGGCGTAGGTGTGTCGGTCGCCAAAGTCGGAGTATTGCACAATGATGGCTAAAGCAGCGGCTACCACCACCCCGTTGTCTTCGATGCAAATCTGGCCTTCGGGGAATTTGCGGAGCAGGTTATTGTACTCGTCCTGAGCCCAGGCGCCCTCCATGTTGGAGTACACCTTGTCCATGATGCTTTTCACAGCCTTAAAATCAGACTTGCGCAAGGCCCGCAGCACCAATTTATGAGCGGGTACAGCCGTGGGCGTCATCAACTCCGGGACGGTGGGCATGCCCGGCAAGGTATTTTTTTTGGCGTGGCTGCCGCCGACTTTGGCGGAATGCGAATTAGTAGCCATATCTGAAAACGAAGTGTGGGGGCAAAAGTAGGAATTACAGAAGCGGTGGCGGGAATAATGGGCGATGGGCCACCGCATCAACTCAGGCATACGTTGCCGCAGCGCTTTTTGCTGGTGTTTGCTTCGCATTTCCTCGCGTCATCACCAGCCCGTTATAAGGCAGAAAGCCAGCAGGAGAGTTCCCACTGGCTTCCTCCACAATCTTGGCTAAACCTACTTTTGACGTACCACACGGCGCACCGCTACGCCCTGTGCGGTTTGCACCGTGAGCAAGGCTACGCCCCGGAAAGCCCCGAACGCATCGGCTGGGATGGTACATGCACCCTGCGTTACTGCCAGCGTTTGCTCGAACAGCATGCGGCCGGCCAGATCGGTAGCGGTTACCGTTGCTTTCAAGCCGCTCCCCAGCCCGCTCAAGTGCGTAGACTGACCCGTAGCCACTGGGTTTGGGAATACGGTTAGCTCCGGAAGATTGGCCGTGGGCCGGGCCGCCAGCACAATGCGTCGGTAAATGTCGCGGTACTGCACCGCCGTAATGGTTTCCACACCGCCCAGCATTTGGGTGGTAATGGTAAGCAGAGGTACGTGGTGGGTTTTGGCCAGCCACTTGTACTCCCGGGTAACAGGAACGGCAATGCCGAAACCCGGCATGCCACCTAAGGCGATACTGTCGCGGTCGATGAGCTTGGATACCACCCGCACCGTTTGGAACGTGCCGAACGGCGTGGTGAGCGTGCCCCAGGCATCTACGGTGTTTACCCGCTTGCGGCGCCGGTTAAAGTAGCCCGTAGCAGCTGCTGCGGCCGGCGTTTCCAGAAAGGATACGCTGGAATCGGGTGCGCTGGCGAAACTCAAAGGGAAGCGGTAAATAACGTCCTGCTCAGCTTGGCTGCGGTACGTAACCGGTACCTGGAAGCCGTTCAGCGTGCCGCCGAAACCGACCGAGCGGTAATCCTGCGCGGGGGCTGTGGCCGCCGATACGTTGTAGAACTGGTACGGATCGGTGATGGGCAACGTGCCCCCCAGGCCTGCCGGCAACGGCTCCGGCGACGCTACCGTGGCCCGATTTACGCCTCCCAGCACCCCAAACGAAAGCTGATAGATGGGAAACGTAGCACTTACCGCCACATAACGGTCCACGGCCTGGGCCGTAGCCACCAAAGCGCCGTAGTTCCAGGTTTGGTTGGCTCCGCGGCGGGAAAGGGGCGGGGCGCTGGGCGGCAGGGTTGGCGCGGCGCGGCTAATCCGCATGGTGTCAACGGGAGCCGCGGCGGTAACGGCCGGCATGTCGGTGCGGTCGATTATGGGCGAAACCTGAGCCCAGACCGGGGCCGCTAAAAGCAAAAGGAAGGCAAGTAAAGGTTGACGCATAGAAGCCGAAGCGAAGAGTTGAAACAAACGCGCAGGGCAGCTATAGCCCAGGCCGACACTAAATTATGGTGTAACCACCAGACTTAGTGCCAGCAACCCGGGATATAACTGCCCTGAAAACAGCTTCTGTTGAAATCTTTACAGTTGCATTTCCGGCACGCCGCCTTCGGGTATAACCAGCTTGCCAGCCGTGGCCGCCTGAATTTGCTCTACGGTTACGCCCGGTGCCCGTTCGCGTAGTACAAAGCCGTCGGGGGTGATGTCGATAACGGCCAGTTCGGTTACGATCTTTTTCACGCAGCGCAGGCCGGTAATGGGCAGGGTGCAATCGGTGAGGAGCTTGCTGCTGCCGTCGCGGGCCACGTGCTGCATGGCCACAATGATGTTTTTGGCCGAGGCCACGAGGTCCATGGCGCCGCCCATGCCCTTCACCATTTTGCCGGGAATCTTCCAGTTGGCAATGTCGCCGCGCTCGGAAACCTCCATGGCCCCCAGAATGGTGAGGTCCACGTGTTCCCCCCGGATCATGCCAAACGACTCGGCCGAGGAGAAAAGCGACGAACCGGGCAACGTGGTTACCGTTTGCTTGCCGGCATTAATCAGGTCTGAGTCTACTTCGGCTTCGGTGGGGAAAGGCCCCATGCCCAGCAGCCCGTTTTCGGACTGCAGCACTACATTGATGCCTTGAGGAATGTAGTTGGCTACCAGCGTGGGAATGCCAATGCCGAGGTTGACGTAGTAGCCGTCTTGTACTTCTTGCGCAATGCGCCGGGCAATGCCGTGTTTGTCGAGCATGGGATTAGGGATGGGAAGGGGCGGAAGTAGAACGAAGAAGCAAAGCGCGGCGCAGGCGGCGCAACTGGAACCATTGGGTTACTCGCACGCCAATGAGCAGCGTAATCAGACCCGGGATGAGCAAGAGCAGCACCCACGTATTGGCTTCGTTGTAGGACGCGTGCGTAAGGTTGCCCAGGTTTACCATGAAATCGGTGCAGTACCAGAAAGCCAGATCGATAAAGCGGGCAACCCACTGCGGGAGATTATTCATGCAGCTCCGATTTGATGCGACGAATCAATACAGAGTTTCGCAATGCCCCGTACGTAAGCCAAATGAGCAGCAGCGGAATCAGGACCACATAGAAGGCTATGTTGGCGGCGGCGTACAGGCCTAGTCCGCCTGCTGCGAGTGCCTTTATCGTACCCACGTACAGCGGCCGTAGCCGGAAAAAGGCAGGGCTATTGGCCGGTGTGGCGTGGGGGCAGCCGTGCTTTTCGCAGTAACGGGAGCAGCGGTCAGCCAATAGCTTATAAGTAGGCGGGGGACCGGTTTCGTTGACGTAATACCCGAAGGCCAATGGCAGGGCCGAGAGCAGACCAACCAAGCAAAGCACCCCAAGGAGAGTCCTAAGATCAAGTTTCATGACGAGAGAGCCTAAAAATCACCCTTGCCGGACGGTGCGCTGCTCAATGCGCTTTTCGTAGTCTTTGCCCTGGAAAATGCGCTGCACGTAAATGCCGGGCGTATGAATCTGGTTGGGGTCCAGTTCACCGGCGGGCACTAGTTCTTCCACTTCAGCTACCGTGATTTTACCGGCCGTGGCCATCATGGGGTTGAAGTTGCGGGCCGTGCCTTTGTAAATGAGGTTGCCGGCAGTGTCGCCTTTCCAGGCTTTTACAAAGGCGTAGTCGGCGTGCAGAGCGGTTTCGAGCAGGTACATTTTGCCGTTGAACTCGCGCGACTCCTTGCCTTCGCCCACCTCGGTGCCGTAGCCAGCTGGGGTGTAAAAGGCCGGAATGCCCGCGCCGCCCGCGCGGCAACGCTCGGCCAGGGTGCCCTGCGGAATCAGCTCAACCTCCAGCTCGCCGGCCAGCAGCTGCCGCTCAAATTCGGCGTTTTCGCCCACGTAGCTGGAAATCATTTTGCGTACCTGCCGCCGCTGGAGCAGCAGGCCAATGCCAAAATCATCGACGCCGGCGTTGTTGGAAATGCACGTCAGGTTCTTCACGCCCAGGCGCAGTAACTCCTGAATGCTGTTTTCGGGTATGCCGCACAGGCCAAAGCCGCCCAGCATAAGCGTCATGCCGTCGGTGATGCCGTGCAAAGCGGCCTGGGCATCGGCTACTACTTTGTTGATCATAGGGAAAATGGGGAAAGAGCAAGTGATGCACCCGCCACAGAGCGCGACTCGGTGGCGGTGGCGCCGTGGTACGGTTGCGGCGCAAACCTACTGTTTCTTGCCCGCACCCCCAATGCTGCCGGGCGCGGGAGCGGGCTCGTAATCTACGGGCAGCAGTTCGCCTACCTTTTCAAAGCCCCAATACCCCTCGGTAAACACCGTGAGCGGGTTAAGGAGCTGGCCGGTGGGCGTAATTTCGGTTTCGGAACGCAGTAAGTGCAGCACCGAAACCTGCTGCTTGGGGAAGATGGGCGGCTTGCCCACGGCTGTGGGAATGTAATAGGCCGGGTCCGGCTTTTCGCGGGTGTACGTAACTTGGGTGAGGTGCTTAAACCGCAGCATTACTTGCTTGGAAGAGTTTCCTGGGCGCCGCAGGCTGTCGGCTGGCAGGGGTAGCGTGTAGAGGTACGCAAACCGCGGAGGTTCCTGAAGCATGCGCATAAGAGTATCGTGGGGTTGCCACACCTGGCCTGCATGGGCTTTTCGTTCCACGTTCAGGATGCTGTCGGCCAGTACCCAGCGTGGGTTGGCTACGCGCCGTAACCGATTGGCCACGAAGCCTTCGTCGGCAACCCGGCCGTTACGCACGCTGCGCAAAAAGTGGGTGAGCGAGCCGGCGTAGGCAGCCTGCCGGTTTGCGGCCCATTTGGCGCGTTGGGCAGCATTCTTCGTGGGTAACTCTTCGAATACCGGCCAAGCATAGTACGTAAGCACCTGCTGGCCGAAGTTCATCTGAAAGTGCAACCCGTGAAACCGAATGCGGTACCCCAGGGCCATGTTGTCGACTTGCAGGTAGCCCAGTGCCTCTGCCGTTAGCTCGTTGGCCTGAGCGTCGTAGTCCACGCGGGCCGCTTTGGGGTTGCGTATCCGGCATTGCTTGGAAAACGCCGAGTTGCCGAGAAACAGACTCACAAAACGGCGGTAGTCCTCGGGCCGGCTCGGTCGCGGGCGAATGGTAACGCCGGCCAGCTGGTTGCTGATGGGCGCGGCCAGCAAGGTCACCGCGAGCGGCTCGGCGGTTACGAAAATGCTCTGGCGCGTGAGGCGGTACCCCAGGTACGACACCACCACATCGTAGGAGCCCACCGGCACGCCGGGGAGAGTGAAACGCCCGGCCTCGTCGGTGACGGTGCCGCGGGTGGTGTTGGCCAGAAATACACTCGCGAAGGGTAAAGGCGCCCGGGTTACCGAGTCGCGGGCCACTCCGCTCACCACACCAGTCTGAGCCGTGGCCGACAGGGCCACCAGCAAGCCGATGGCCCACGTGAGCAGCCACCGCTTTAATTCCCGATTTGTAAAATAGCAATGCCGCATATCAGCAGCAAAGTAGTCAAGCCACGGTACTTCGGTGGTTCGGGCTTTAGCCGCCCACCAAATGCTGCCGGGCGGCGTCGGCGTCTTTGGCCAGCTGGGCTTTCAGTTCGTCGAGGCCGTTAAACTTCTGCTCGTCGCGCAGGCGGGCAATGAATTCTACAGTCAGCGGCTGGTCGTACAGGTCGCCGTCGAAGTCGAGCAGGTGGGCCTCCACGGTTTGGGCGAGGCTACCGCCCACCGTAGGCCGCACGCCAATGTTGAGCATGGCCTGGTGGTGGGTGCCGGCGGCCGTGGTGGCCATTACGGCGTAAACGCCCCGGCCTGGCACCAGCTTCATTCCGTCTTCCTGCTGCATGTTAGCAGTGGGAAACCCAATGGTGCGGCCCAGTTGCTTGCCGCGCACCACGGTGCCGGTGAAGGGGTAATTATAGCCGAGGTAGCGGTTGGCGGTGGCTACGTCGCCGGCTTCCAGGGCGCGGCGGATGCGGGTGCTGCTTACGCCCACGGCGTCCACGTCTTCGCGCGGAATTTCCTCTACTTCCAGCCCATACTCACTGGCATGGTCGCGCAGGTAATCGAAGCCGCCTTCGCGGTTTTTGCCGAAGCGGTGGTCGTAGCCAATCACCAGCTTGCCGGTGCCCACGGTTTGCAAGAGCAGCTCGCGGATGTACTGCTCCGAAGTCCATTCGGCGAATTCGCGGGTGAAGGGTACGATGAGCAGGTAGTCAACCCCGTACGATTCGAGCTTGGCAATGCGCTCCTCCAGTGTGTTCAGCAAGTGCAGCTGCAGCGGCTCGGGGTGGGAGGGCGGCGGGGCCAGCACAAGGCGCGGGTGCGGCCAGTAAGTAATAACCACGCTGGGCCCGCCCGACTGCCGGGCCACTTCCTGCAAGCGGTGCAAAATGCGCTGGTGCCCCACGTGCACGCCGTCGAAGGTGCCGCTGGTCACCACGGCATTGGTCAGGCGCGGAAACGCGGCGGGGTCACGGACAACTTGCATGGGCGGAGAGAGAAACGGAAAGGAGGGATTACTTGAACCGCGCGGCGTAGCCGCTTCGGCGCAAAAATTCGCGGCAATCTTGGATGTGCAGGATATCGTATACGGCCTGGCGCTTGTCGGAGGCGCCATCGTAGTAGGCTTTTGTGATTTGGTAGCCAATGACGTAGCCCAAATCGGCGGGGCGACCAGCGGGCCGCTCGCCGCCGTAGAGCCACAGGGCGAAGCTGTCGTTTTCGCCCAGGTTCTGGTCGCGCTCAAACTCTTGCCAGAGTTGCTTTTCGCGGCCGCGGGCGTAATCGTAAGCTGCTCCGCCCGCCGGTTTACCCGAAATCAATTCGGCCAGAAAGTCTGCGCTGCCTTCGATGATACACTGCTCCAGCAGAATTTTATACGTGTACGGTATGTGTTGCTGCACGTGAATCAGTTCGTGGGCTACCAAGGGCGGAATATTGGCCGGTTCGTTCATCTCCGCCCCAATAATCTGCGCGGCGGGCACGGCATTGCCGCCCACCAAAAAGCCCCCGATGGCGAAGTAGACGGGCGGGAACGTGGCGGCTGGGTACAGCTTCTTCAGCGCCGCGTAACTCTTGCGGCATTCGGGAATGGCTGCGCCCATGCGCAGGCTGGCGGCGCGTACCCGCTCGTAATCGGCGCTGCGGCGCTGCACCACCCGTAGCAGCGAATCGGGATGGGCAAGGTCGCTTTTCTCGAGCAGAATCTTTGCGCCAGGGCTGGCGAGCTTCACATATAGCTCCGCGAACGGGTTGCCGGGCTGGCCAGCGCGCCACGCATCGTAGGCGCGCCAAAAATTCGCGACGTCGTACGTGAAAAACTTCGCCTTGTGCGGGTCTGTGGGGTTGGCGGGCAGCGCCGGGGTTTGGGCACGTGCCGGGCCGTTCAGCCCCCAAAGCAACACCCACAGCAAGCAAACGAAGCGCATACGACGAGCAATGGATCTATTCGGTGGCGGATGACTCCGGCCGCGACGCCTCAAAGTTTCGCAGGCCGGCGCGGGTTTCGGGCCGTGGTTCCCGCACGCGGCGCGGCCGTTCGGCTTCGCCTTCGGGGCGGGGCGAGCGGCGGGCTTCGATGTCGGCCATTGTCAGGGCGTTTTCCAGGCGGTACTCCCCAATGCGGGTACGCACGAGCTTGGTGAGGTGGGCGCCGCAGCCGATCAACTCGCCAAAGTCGCGGGCGAGGCTGCGCACGTAGGTGCCCTTTGAGCACACGATGCGAAAATGCACGTCGGCCCCGTGGACTTCAGGCAGCTCGAAGGCTTTGATGTCGACCAGCTTGCTTTTGATTTCGGCCGTGTCGCCGCGGCGCGCTACTTCGTAGGCCCGTTCCCCGTTGATTTTCACGGCCGAAAACAGCGGCGGCGTCTGCTCAATGCGGCCCGTGAGCCGGGCGGCGGCGGCCTGCAAGTCGGCCGGCGTTAGGTGCTGCCAGGGCTTTTCTTCGCCAACTTCGGTCTCGAGGTCGTACGAGGGCGTGGTTTGGCCCAGCCGGAAAATGCCGGTATACTCCTTCTCCTGGGCCTGAATCTGGTCGATGCTCTTGGTTTGGCGGCCGGTGCAGAGAACGAGCAGGCCGGTAGCCAGCGGATCGAGGGTGCCGGCGTGCCCGATTTTTTTGGGCCGCAGCGTGTTCTTTACCTTCCGCACCACGTCAAACGAAGTCCACGTCAGGGGTTTGTCTACCAGCAGTACTTCGCCGGGGTCGGCTTCGGGTTGCGGGTGCTTGTTGGGCGAATTGGGGTTCATATCAGGCGCAAATCAATGCCCAAAGCCAGCATCAGGAGCAGAATGCCGCCCACGATGATGCGGTAAATGCCAAAGACGCGGAAACCATAGCGCGACACAAAGCCCACGAACAGCCGAATGGCCAGCAAGGCCACGATAAACGCCACGGCGTTGCCGAACAGAATGATTTTGATGTCCTCGGTCCGAATCAGGTGAAAGTTCTTGTACACCTTCAGCACCGTGGCGCCGGCCATGGCGGGCAAAGCCAGGAAAAACGAAAACTCGGCGGCCGACTGCCGGGTGAGCCGCTGGGTAAGGCCCCCGATAATGGTAGCGGCCGAACGGCTGGTACCGGGCAGCAGCACCGCCAGGCACTGAAACACCCCAATGATGAACGACTGCCGGTAGCTGGGCGTGGTTACGGGGTGGCCGCCTTCCTCGCTCGGGGTTTGGGGCAGCCACTTATCGATGAAGGTTAGCACAATGCCGCCCAGCAGCAGCGCCGTGGCAATAACCGCCACCGAGCCCAACAGCTGATCGATAAAATCGTCGAGGGCGAGGCCCACTACGATGACGGGCAGGGAGCCTACGATAAGCTTCAGGTAAAAATTAACGCTCTGAAAAAAACGGCGCCAGTACACCACGAACACCGATGCAATTGCGCCGAGCTGAATAACTACGCTATACAGTTTGGTGAAGGGCGTGGGCTCGATGCCAACCAATGCCGAAGCAATAATCATGTGCCCGGTGCTGGAAACGGGCAAAAACTCGGTAAGGCCCTCTACAATTGCCAGCAAAAACGCGTGCCAATAACTCATCGGCTAGCGGCGCTGGAAGGTAGGTTGGGTGGGCGTAGCCGGCGGCGTGGCTGCCGGCCCGGCAACGGGCGCACCCGTTAAAGGCTGGCCCGAGGCGGGGGCGCTAGGGGCCGCATCGGCGTTGCCCGAGCGGGCCATAATGGCGAAGAACTCGATGATAAAGCCGGCCAGTAACAGCAATGGACCCACGGTGAGGCCCAGGAAACCTTCGCCGTAATCGGCCGTGTCGAGCGACATGGCAATGAAACCAGCGGCCAGTACGCCCAAGCCAATAAACATCAGCCGGTAATTGCGTGGCCCGAAAGCGAAGCGAGTGGGTTGCATAAGTAAAGAAGCGTTATGGGCTGCGGTAAAACAGCCGAAGAGCTGAACGAAGGTAACAGGAGCAGTAGTCAGATGCCGACGGCGGCGCGGGCGTTGCCCGGTCCGTGCCGATCAATACAAATCATCGAGCGACATCCGAAGGTATTTGCGTACGGCCCGGTACGAGCTGAAAAAACCAATAACGCCGCCCAGCACCACCAGTGCTACCAGCACGGCACCCACCAGCCGCTCGTCGCGCAGCAGCCGTATTTCGCTGATTTGCAGGTACGACCATTGCAGTAGCGCCAGCAGAATAAGGCTGGCTAATACGCCACTGGCCAAGCCTTGCCAGGTAGCGCGGCGCAAAAACGGGCGCTGAATAAACCACGACGTAGCCCCCACCAGCTGCATGGAGCGAATGAGAAAACGCTGCGAGAACAGCGCCAGCCGAATGGTGTTGTTGATCAGGATAACGACCACCGTGGTGAGCAGCAGGGCAAAACCCAGCAGCACCAGGCTAATGCGGCGCAGGTTGCTGTTCACGTCGGCAATGAAGTTCTCCTCTACCGATGTTACCTCGAACACTCCTGGCAGCTGCTTCAAATCCTTGTTCACGGCGCGCAGTTGGTTTACGTCGGCGTACTCGGAGTTAATTTTCAGAATATAGGCGTCGCGCAGGGGGTTGTCGCCCAAAAACTGCTGAAAATCGTCGCCGGTGAGCTGTACGAATTCCTGCGCCCCTTCTTCCTTCGAGAGGAAACGCACCTGGGGCTGGTTGTCCTTAAATGCCACGTAGGGTTTCTGGGCGAACGTGCGTTGCAGGGCCAGCAGTTGGGTTTCGGGCAGGTTGCGCTCCAGGTACACCTGCACTTCCAGGTTTTCCTTTACCGCTTCCGAAAGCTTGTGCGCGTGCACCAGCAGCATTCCGAACAAGCCAATAACCAGCAGCGCCAGCGTAATGCTGAACACCACCATGGTGTGCGGATAACTGCCAAGCTTCTTCTTACGGGTGGGGCGGAATTGGGGCATCGAAGGGCAAAGGTAAGGTCAATTATCATTGATCATTTAACATTGATCAAGTCGACCTCTGGCGGGCGGGGTAGCACTTGGCTACGCGTCACCACCCGGCTGATTGCTGATAGCTGTTAAATGAGCAACGATTAGAGCGCCGTGCGCGGGTCGTCGTCGATGGTGAGCTGCTCGCGGGCTTTGCGGGCGGCTTCCTCGCGGCGGCGCGGACGCTTACGGGCAAACAGCTCGGTGAGGGAGTCGAACTGCTCGGTATGCACAAAGCTGACGCCGGCCCGCTGCTGGTTTTGCAGGCCCAGGTCGCGGGGGGTAGTTTCGTAGCGCAGGCGCACTCGGAAGCGTCCGTCTTTCCGCAGGAAGTACTCCAGGCTCAGGTCGCCTACCAACGACGTTTGCGCGGCGCCGGTGGGGTTGTCGTTATAAGCGTTGTTGCTGATGCCGCCCTGCCGGGTAAAGCGCAGGCGGCCTTCCAGCAGGCTGTAGCTAAGCCGCACCTGCAGGCGCTGCAACTCCTCAGCCGTTACTCCGTCGAGGTTAAAGTTGATTTCCAGGTTCTGATTGATTTGCGAGGTGAGCAGGCCCAGCTGCGTGGAGAGAATCTGGCCCAGGCTGTTCTGCACGGTGCCGCCGCCGCTCAAGGCCGAGTTGCCGAAGCCGCCCACGGTGGACAGCTGTCGGAACAGCAGCAGCGAGAATACCTGCCGGTTCAGCTCCTGCTCGTCGTTTCGAATACTCGACAGAAAGGAGGTTAGTTCCGCCTCCAGCGCCGACGGCGCATCGTTAAACTCCAGGCCCAGCTGAATGCGGGGCAGCAACATTTCCCCGGTCAGGTGCATGATGGCCGTGACCGAGGCCGTGGCATTTTCGTACCCCGTGCTGGTGACGCCGTCGGTGGGTTGCAGTAGAATGGGCGCCAGCGGCGTGCGTTGGGTGTAGGTAGCCGTTACGTCCATTTGGCCGTCGAGGGGGCTGCCGTTCCAAGTAAGCGTACCACCGGGTCGCACCTGAAATTCCTTGTTTACGAGCCCCTGCAGGGTAAAATTGTACGCGCCGCGCACAATTTCCAGCTGGCCGTACATGTTGAAGTCGCCGCGCGTGTCAATGTTCAGGCGCAGCTGCCCGGCCGCTGTACCGCGAATTACGTCGCCGGTATTTTCATCCAGAATCACCTCCATGTAGGCGTCCTGCGTCACATCGAAGATGCAATTGAGCAGGATTCCCGATAGGTCGACTTTAGGTCGCACGGGCCCGGTGACGGCGGCCGTGGTGTCCTGCAAAGCCGGATTGCGGTTCACAAACCGGATGTAGTTGGCCTGCGTAGCGGTGGCGGCGTTATCGAGGGGCAAGGAGAGGCGGGTGCCGGCTTCGCTGCGGGCACGCACGTTCACCACGAGGTTGTCGGTGAGGCCGCTTACGGTGGCTTCGCCGGTGGCGAAGGCCGTGCCGAAGTACAGCTCGTTGTCGCGGCGAGTGGTGTTGAGCACCTGCATGCGTCGGAAATTGGCTTTCAGAGCCAGGCGCATGTTGGAGAAGCCTTCGTGGTAAATAGAGCCGTCAAGGGTGCCGGAGTTGCCCAGCACGTCGCGCAGACGGATGTTGCGGAACACCATGCGGTCCTCAAAAAACCGAATGCGGTCCTCAAAAGTGTACACCGTGTTCAGATAGGCAAACGTGAGCTGCCCGTTGCGCACCGCTACTTCGCCGCGTAGGCTGGGAGCCGCGAATTTGCCCGTCAGGCGCAAGGTACCGCGCCCGGTGCCGCCCAGGTTTTTAAGTACGCCGGCCAAGAAAGGCTCGGCCAGCTTAATGGGTGCGTCGTTTAACACGCCGGTCAAATTCAGTTGGTCCTGCGCCGCGCCGGGTGCAATGGTGCCAGCCACGCTCAGCACGTTAAGCCGGTCGCGCTCCACGTTCAGGTTAACGCCTAGGCGGCTGGCCCGGTTGTCCCAGTCCGAGACGCCCGTGACGTTGCCAATTAGCACCTTATCGAAGAACAAAGAGTCGACCGTGAGGCGGGCCGAAGCCACGAGCTGGCCGAATACGCCGCGCACGTCGCCCACGGCATTCACGCGGCCGGTCATGTTTTGGCGGGTAAGGCTGGTAAGGGTTGCCAGCTCCAGGTCTTTCACTTGCAGGTGCAGCGTGCGCGAAGGATCCTCCGACACCTGACCCACGGCGCTTACCTGCTGCGCGCCGTTCGAAAGGGTAAAGTTCTGCACGTCGATTTCGTGGCCGCCGCCCCGAATGGTAATGGCGTTGTCCTGGGCAATGGTCCAGTCGCGGCCCAGCAGGTTCACGCCCGATTGGCGAAAGACGATTTGTACGGCACCGGGCAGGAAATCCAAGGCGCCGTTGATCTGGGCGCGGTTGGTGGTGCCGGTTTGGGCCAACGACGACGAGAAGTTGATTTTGTCCTGGTCCCACACGCCTTCCACGTAAAACTGCTCGGTGGCACCCAGGCCCGGCAGGCGCTGCCGCGTGCTGGTAACGCTGGCCTGCGCCAGCACCTCGGGCGAGTAAGGGAGCTTGGAGGTAAGCAAGTCGAAGGCCGCGTTGTCGGCCCGAATGCTGTCGTACTGCACGCGGGCTACAGTGCCGCTCAAGTTGAGAATGGATGTGTTGCCGTTGCGGAACGAGCCCTCAATGCGGGTGGAGTCGCTAACGGTGAGCTGCGGCATGAACACGTGAATCAGCGGGTTCGGGCGCTTCAGATACAGGTTCAGGGCAATGCTGTAATCGGTAACGGTTTGGCGGCGCTTGCGGCGGTAGTACGCGGCCGTGGCGGCGGCGTCGCCCTGGAAGTTCAGCAGGTACTCGTCGGCCAGCTGCTGCACGTCGGAAATCACGCGGGTGAATTCAAAGTTGCCCGCCGCGCGCAGGTTAAAGGCATCGGAGCGCACGGCCAGCAGCCGCTCGCCGTTGCGGCGGGTGGCCAGCAAATCGAGGGTATCGAGCTGCACGGTGCGGTTTTGCACCGTTAGGCGGGTGTCGCGCAGGTGAATGCGGCCCAGCAGCGCGTCCAGCGTAAGGCCCTGAAACTTCACGTTGGCCTGGGTGGAAATGCTCACCGGCCGGTTCAGAATGCCCAGCGCCTGCAGGTTGGCACGGCGTACGTCGGCCACCACGTCGAAAGCCTGTTGGCGACCGAAACTGATGGTGCCCTCGCCGGTAACCTGCAGGTTGGGGTCGTTCACACGCACGTTGCCGTCGAAAGACTGTTTGCTGAGTTGCCCGTCCGTTACCTGAATGTTCTGGTAGCGGTAACCCTTCACCCAAATGTGCGGAATGGTGGCCGTCATGCGGGCGCGGGCGCCTTCGGGCGTGAAGCCTTGGCCCTGAATACGGCCGTTCACAGCCACGTCGCGCACCACCGATTCGTCGCCGATGAGCTTGCCCAGCTGGAAGTTGCTGGTGCGTACCGTACCCGCGTAGCTGGAAAAGCGGGCGTCGTTCTTGAACTTCAGGTTAACGTCGGACGTGAGGTTGCCGAGCTTGGTGCGGAAGTCGCCGTTGGCCACAAAGTCATTGTAAAAGCCCAGGAACTGTCCGTTCAGCTGCACCGTGCCGAGGCGCTGAAAATACGGGTACACGCTGGCCGGCAGAATGGGCTGCAGGTCTTTGGGGTTCAGTACGGTGCCGGGGCGCAGGCGCAGTTCGGCAAAGGTTTCCTTCCACTCGGGCAGGCCCTCGGCAGAGATGTTGCCAATGATGCGGGTGCCGCCGTTGCTGTAGCGCACGTCTAGGTTTTTCGCTGCGAAATTGCGCACGTAGCCCTTCGCCTCGCCCGATATGAGCACCTGTTCGTTCCAGCCTTCCAGCTGCGGCGCAAACTGGGCAATGTCGTCGGAGTACACGCGGCTCGGTTTCAGGCGCGCCGTAACCTTCACCGAATCGTTGAAATCGGTAAAGTTTAGGAAGTGCTGGTACTCGAACTTCAGGTAGTTGCTGAGGTGGCTGCGGCCCACGTGCAAATCCAGCTGGTCGAATTCCCAGAATTTGGAAGCGTAGGTCATGTCTGCCGACAACTCCCGCAGGCGGGTTTTCGAGGGTCGGTCCACGGCGCGCATGTCGGCAATGCGGGCGTGCACAGTGTCGCCGCGAAACCAGATTTCCGACAGATTGGCGTAGATGCTGTCGATGTCCATGTGCGCGTAATCCATGAATTTGCCGTAGTACGGCTCCTTGCGCACGTTTTGTCGATCGAGCACGAACCGGGCATTACGCAGGTCCACGGCTTCAATCTTGAAATCGAAGGGCTTCTTGGTAGCGGTGGTATCGGGGGCGCCGATGAGTTTTTTAACCGCCCCTATAAACTGCGTGAGGTTAGTAGAATCGGGCTGGTTGGCGTAGGTAATCAAAGCAAAGCGCGGCTCGGTGAGCGTAGCTTTGCTGATGTAGAGCTTGTTGGGCGAAAAAATGGAGAAAACACTGATGTCGGCCTCGGTACGCCCGATGTGGAACAGCTCGTTGCCGGCCCGGTCCAGCACGTGCACCTGGTCGAGCACCACGCGGGTGAAAGGCCGAACATCCACCCGGCCAATGGTTACCTCGTGGCCTAACTTCTCCGACAAAATAGCGGCCGTTTTGCGCGCTACGCTCGTTTGTACGGCCGGAACGCGCAACGCCAGCACCGCCGCGCCCAGCACCAAGCCGAGCAGGACCAGCAGCCCTAGCAACACCTTCAGAATGGCCTTTATAACTTGCACGCGGTTGTCGGGAGGGAAGGAAAACGGTTGGGCCAACGGCAATCGGCCCAGCAGCAAGACGTAAACGCCGCTTCACAGGATGCCTGTACATACTGGAACGACGGAATTTCTGCAAAAAAAGCTAACTGCCCGCACTTCGACGCGCAAGTCAACTTCAAAACCAATGGAATACCCCGCAAAGCATCCGCTGATTCTCGCCATTGAATCGTCGTGCGACGACACGGGCGCCGCCATTATGGCCGGGGGCAAGATTCTGGCCAATGTGGTGGCCGGCCAGCAAGTTCACGAACAATACGGCGGCGTGGTGCCCGAATTGGCCTCGCGGGCGCATCAGCAGCATTTGCTGCCGGTGGTGCAAGCCGCGCTTCAGCAAGCCGGCGTCGCTAAAAACGACCTCGACGCCGTGGCGTTTACCCAAGGCCCCGGCCTGCTGGGCTCCTTATTAGTGGGCGGCATGTTCGCCAAAAGTTTTGCGCTGGCCCTGGGCAAACCGCTCATCGGCGTGAATCACATGCGGGCACACATTCTGGCGCACTTCATTGAGGAGCCGCGCCCGGCCTTCCCGTTTCTGTGCCTCACGGTAAGCGGCGGCCATACCCAGCTGGTAATTGTGCGCAGCGCTCTGGACATGGGAATCATTGGCCAGACCATGGACGACGCCGCCGGCGAAGCCTTCGACAAAACCGCCAAGCTGCTCGGCCTGCCGTACCCCGGCGGCCCCCGCCTCGATAAGCTGGCCCAGCAGGGCAACCCGCTGCACTTCCCGTTCCCCGTGAACCAGATGCCCGGCTACGACTTCTCCTTCAGCGGCGTGAAAACCGCCGTTATGTACTTCCTGCGTCAGCAAACCCAGCAAAACCCGCAGTTCATCCCGGAAAACCTGCCCGACCTCTGCGCCAGCATCCAGCATACCATCATTCAAACCCTGATGCGCCAGCTGCGCCGCGCCGTGCAGGAACACGGTCTCACGCAAATTGCCATTGCCGGCGGCGTAGCGGCCAATTCCGGCCTGCGCGCCGAGCTGCAACGCCTGGCCGACGAGCTGGGCTGGCAGGTATTCATTCCCGCCTTCCAGTACTGCACCGATAACGCCGGCATGATTGCCATGGCCGCCCATTTTCAGTACGAGGCGGGGGATTTTGCCACGCAGCTGGCGAGTCCGGATCCGCGGCTGAAGTTGGGGTAATGGGCTACGAGAGAAGAACGGTCATGTTGAGCGCAGCCGAACCAAAGGAAGGCGTAAGCCAAGTATTTCTACCGCTTCCTTGACTCATCGTTAATTGGTTAAAAGAGTTTTGCTCATTTTATACTTGATAAATGCTGACAGATGAAGATTACCCAGCTATGAACCGCGTTGTAAACTCGGAAATTTTACATCAGCATTTCGGCTATTGGCCCGTATTTCACGGGGCTGAAATCGTCAAAGTCATTTTTGAAACACATGTAACCGGACGCTATTCCGTCACCTTCGTCATTGACCCCTACAAGGCGTGGGCCACCCGGAATGTGCATCAGGACGCTACCGATTGTTTAATAGAAATTCAGTTCACCGGGATACAGGAAATGTCCTTTGCCCGTTTCCGTGCTCAGAATGTGATAGAGGAGCTATGGTTTGAAGAACAAGGCAGCTTGATCAAAGCTCACTTCGATTCCTATGATGAAATGCCGACGGAGTTATTGGCGGAGGAAGTCATTGTATTGTCTTTGGTGCCAAAATCAAAAAGGAAGTGAAATGAGCCGAAGGAATGACCAGCTCCTGCCCAACGAAGCGGTAGAGCTGCTTCGACCTCGCTCAGCAGGACGAACTGAGAATATGACCAACCCCTTCCGACCCGGTGACCAGCAAACCCACCGCTACACCGTCGTGCCCGCCGACTTTGCCGCTTTCGAAGCCGGCGGCGGCCTCGTGCACCCGGTACTCAGCACCTTCGCCCTGGCCCGCGAAATGGAGTGGGCTGGCCGCCTGTTCGTGCTGCAAATGCGCGAAGCAGGGGAGGAGGGCATCGGGACCATGCTGCAGGTGCAGCACCACGCGCCCGCCTTCGCGGGTGAAACCGTGCTCCTGACTGCTACCTTTGCCTCCCTAGCCGGCCGCGAGCTAACCTGCATCGTAGAAGCCCGCGTGGGCGAGCGGCTGGTGGCTACCGGCCGCACCGGCCAGCGCATCGTAAACAAGCAGAAGCTGGAAGCCCGGTTTGCGGAATTACGTACCGTCACGCCCCGGCTCAACTAGCCTACCCGAAAACCCAGTCAGCAAGGCCCGCATCTGCGTATGTAGCCTTCCGCTGCCACTCCCGAACCCATGGCCAAAGCCAAAGAAACCGCCCCGCGTAACGTCAACATCCAGAACCGCCGCGCCGGCTACGAATACTCGTTCCTCGTTAAGTACACCGCCGGCATGGTGCTCGTGGGCACCGAAATCAAGAGCCTGCGCGTGGGCAACGCTAACATCACCGAGGGTTACTGCGTCTTCAACTCGAATGGGACGCTTTGGCTGCACGGCGTAACCATTGCCCAGTACACGCTCGGCACCTATAACAACCACGAGCCTACGCGTCCGCGCCAGTTGCTGCTCACCAAAAAGGAGATGCGCCAGCTCCACGACAAAAGCCAGGAGCAGGGCCTCACCATTATCCCCACCCGCATGTTCATCAGCGAGCGGGGCTTCGCCAAGGTGGAAATAGCTTTGGCCAAGGGTAAAAAGCTCTTCGATAAGCGCGAAGACATTAAAGCCAAGGACCAGAAACGCGAAATGGACCGCGCCCAATACTAGAATTACCAACATCCCCTCCTCAGATGAGGAGGGGATGTTGCCGCTAAAGCGGCAACGGGGGTGGTTGATAATCATTGCTGACGTTATTTCCCTGGCCCTTCCTGCCTCTTAGGCCGGGAAATGTCGCAACGTCCAGCGTGCTGATCCGTGAAGTCAGCAAATTCCCTCGCTGCAGAAGAGAAATACGGAGCAGCACTGCACGCCAACAAGAGTACGTTTGCGCCACTGTCCTTGCGTACCTTGCAGCCTGATTTATCCTAGCTTACACCCCTTGGAACACGGAATTTGCGCCCTAAGCGTCGTGCCGGTGCGCGCCGAACCCACCGATAAAGCCGAAATCGTCACCCAGCTGATTTTTGGCGAGTGCTACAGCATTTTGCTTGCGCAGGGCAACTGGCTGCAGGTGCGCCTCGCCGCCGATCAGTACGTGGGCTGGATCGACGCCAAGCAGCACCTGCCCGTTTCGGCCGAATACCTGGCCGACTGGAGCGCCCAGGACCACCCGCGCAGCCTCGATCTGGTGCAAATCGTGAGCAATACGGATGTGCGCATTCCCATCAGCATTGGCGCCCGCCTGCCGTTTTTCGATGGCATGAGCCTGCGTCTGGGTTCCGAAACCTACTTCTACAACGGCGCCGCTACCAACCCGCTGAACGGCCACGGCCTGCACGGCCCCACCGACAAGCGACAGGCGCTGCTGGTAAAAGCCGGGCAGCTGTTTCTGAAGTCGCCGTACTTGTGGGGCGGCAAAACCTTGTTCGGTATCGATTGCTCGGGCCTCATGCAGCAGCTTTATGGCCTCATTGGCCAGCAGCTCCCGCGCGACGCACGCCAGCAAATCGACCACGGCCGCCCCGTGCACTTCGTGGCCCAAACCCAGCCCGGCGACCTGGCTTTCTTCGATAACGCCGAGGGCAACATTGTACACGTGGGCATGCTGCTCGACGACCAGCAGATCCTCCACGCCAGCGGCGAAGTCCGCATCGACCCCCTCGACCACAACGGCATTTACAACCGCCAGCGCCAGAAGTACACCCATAAGCTGCGCCTCATTAAGCGCCTGCTCCCGGAGTAAGGCAGAGGGAATACAGCTGCTTCGGAATAGCGTTGTGCTACGGCTCCAAGTTGTGGTGCCAATACCTTAGCTGATGCCCGGTCCGGCTTTTATAGCCGGCGCCCGGCTCATGCGGAAAAAGAACCAGCCGCCGGACACGAAATCGGTGAACCAACCCTAGGGCTTCGCAGTTGCGTAAACAGCCGGAATCAGCTAGCTTACCGCTAGTTCCGGTTGCTTACGCCCCGCCCGTATGGATCAGAAAGTGCTCGTGTTGAATGGCGACTACTCCGCCATTACCCTTTGCAGCGTGCAGAAAGCTTTCGTGCTCCTGTACCTCGACAAAGCCGAATTAGTAGCGAACAAGGAAGGTGCATTTCTGCGCACCGTGTCGCGGGCTTACCCCAGGCCCAGCATCATTCGCTTGCAGCGCTACGTGCGCGTGCCCTACAAAGGCATTGCCCTGAGCCGCCACAACGTGATGAAGCGCGACCATTTCGAGTGCCAGTACTGCGGCTCTACCAAAAATCTGACCCTCGACCACGTGCTGCCCCGTTCCCGCGGCGGCGACTCGAGCTGGGCTAATTTGCTTACCGCCTGCGCCCGCTGCAACCATTCTAAGGGCCACCGAACCCCCGAGGAAGCTGGCCTCACCGTCAGGCAAAAGCCCAAAAAACCCACGTTGGCCGGTTTTCTCAAGCTTTCGGCTGGCACCATCGACCATACGTGGCACGCGTATCTCAACTGACGACAGCAGGGCCCCCGTAGCCTTGCTGTTTTTTTATTTCGGTCCGCGACCGAACGAAGCTCGGCTGCGTATGTTGTACTAGACAGGTTGCCCTCGAAATACTCTGAAACTACACCTCCAGCGGGGCGCAAAGTGTTTCTACCTTTGCGCCCCGTTTGTTTTCCCTTATTGCATGTCAGTACCCAAGTTTGCCGCCGTTAAGCAGGCCGAATCCTTTCACGCCGAACTCAAGCGCCGCATAGGCGCTTACTTCGAAGAAACTGGCAAGCCGACGACCGGCAACGCCACCCTGTTTACCAAAGCTGCCTTGCTTACTGCGGGCTTGGTAGGCCTCTACATTCACTTAGTGTTCTTCACGCCGCCCGCCATCTGGGCTGTGTTGGAGTGCATTCTGATGGGTGGCGTAGGCGCGGCCATCGGCTTTAACGTGATGCACGATGGTGCCCACGGCTCGTTTTCGCAGCACAAATGGCTGAACCAGGCCGCGGCGTTTTCGCTAAACGTAATGGGCGGCAACTCTTTCATGTGGAATATGAAGCACAACCTCATCCACCACATGTACACCAACATCGACGGCGTAGACGACGACATTGACGTGCAACCCTGGATGCGTCTGAGTGCTACCCAAAAGCGCTACAAACTTCACCGCTACCAGCATTACTACTTCTGGTTTCTTTACTCCATGCTGTACCTGGCTTGGATTACCATCATGGATTACCAGAAGTATTTCAAAGGCTCTATCGGCACGGTGCCCATTAAGAAAATGGAAATGAGCGACCAACTGGTGTTCTGGGGCTTTAAGCTGCTCTACGCCGGTTTGTTCGTGGCCCTGCCCATTTACATGGTGGGCTTTACCAGCTGGATCATCGGCTTCCTGATTTTTGCCACCGTGGCCGGCTTCTCGCTGAGCCTGGTATTCCAGTTGGCTCACACCGTAGAAGAAGCCGAATTTCCGATTCCCCACGCCACCACCAACAAGCTGGAAGACGAGTGGGCCATTCACCAGATCAAGACCACGGCCAATTTCGCCACTAATAACAAGGTGGTAACGTGGCTGCTGGGCGGCCTGAACTTCCAGGTAGAGCACCACTTGTTCCCGAAGATTTCGCACGTGCATTACCCGGCCCTCAGCAAAATCATCAAGCAGGCCTGCCAGGAGTTCAACGTGACTTACAACGAATTTCCCCGTATGCGTTACGCCATTGCCTCGCACGTAGCCTTCCTACGCCAGATGGGCCGCGCCGCGTAAGCAGCGAACAGCCTAAATCGAAACGCAAAGAGGCCCCGGCTGCGCAGCCGGGGCCTCTTTGCGTTTCGATATGTAAGGTTTTTATTGTCCCTGGTAGCTACCCGAAGCGTCGGCAGTGGCTGGGGAAGGAACTGTAGAACCGCCAATGAAGCTGAGCAAGTCTTTGGTCAGTCGGTCTTTGCCATCGGCAGTAGCGAAGAGGCCGTGCGGCTCGCCGTCGTAAGTAATGTAGGTTGCTTGTGGCAGCAGTTTGGCTGTATGGTCGCCGCTGGATTTGATCGGCACAGTCTCGTCCTTACTGCCGTGAATGATGAGCGTGGGCACGTTGATGCTCTTTACATCCTGCCGAAAATCGGTTTCGCTGAATGCCCGCACGCACTCTTCGGTAGCATGCGGTGAGCCTTGCAGGCACAGCATCTGCATCCAGTCCAGCGTGGCCTGGCTTACAGGATGGCTCATTACGCCCACGCCGTAGAACTTCTTGCCGAAGCTCTGGAGGAAGTCGGGGCGGTCTTTGCGCAGGCCTTCCACCATCTTGTCGAATTCTTCCTTCGGCACGCCGTCGGGGTTGTCGTCGGTTTTCAGCAGGTACGGCGTTACCGCCGCGACCAACGCCACTTTGCTCACGCGGGCGCCGCCGTATTTGCTCATGTAGCGAGCTACTTCGCCGCCGCCCATTGAAAAGCCTACCAGCGTTACGTTCTGCAGGTTCAGGCCTTCCAGTATGGCATTAAGGTCAGCAGCCAGCGTGTCGTAATCGTATTTGCCCCACGGCTTGTCCGACTTGCCGAAGCCGCGGCGGTCGTAGGCAATAGCGCGCTTGCCGTAATGCGCCAACGCATGCGACTGATGCTCCCACATTTGGTGGTCGGCGGGCCAGCCGTGGATGAGTACTACCGGGTCACCCTGGCCCCAGTCTTGATAAAAGATGTTTACGTCGTTGCCTTGGGCATCCTGGCCCGTTTTGATGTAGCTCATAACCTGGGTGTGGGTGTGGAAAGAATGAGCTGAAGTGTACTAGGCAAGCAACGGACAAGTTGTAGTGCTCTGTACTGCGCAAAGATGAGATTTGCTTTTTCGGGGGATGAAGCATTTGCTTCTCCCGATGAGTATTTGAATTTGCCAGACGAATTTTTTTGACCAGTTTACACAGCCCGCATACTCCAAGCTTTTGGTGTGGCTGGAATTTCAGCATAACGGCAGTCGCGGATAAGTTTATCATTATGATCGAGCAAAACGATGTGGAAAGGCTGTCCATGCTGTACGACTGGCTCCAGGAACACAGTTCACGTCGGCACACCGAAAAAGCGGCCAACTCATTCTGGAATCGTTTTTATGGCCGAATAACCAAGGTAGTTGAGGCAGACTGTTGGCAACAGGATAAGCAAGAAGCGGCAGCGGCCATTGCCGCGCAGGATACGAGCAGGCTAACGGCATTGCTGAATCTACACGCGCTGAACGCCGCTCTAGAAGCAACCCGCTTGCAAGACCGTGATTTAGCCCTTTGTGCCGAAGGACTCAGGTGCTTGGCGGAGAAGTACAGGGCCGTTCGGTAAAGCCCTTACCGCGCTCTTCCTTTCCTCAGCCCAAACCCTTATCTTTGCGGCCCGCCAAGGTGGCGGACCCGGGGCTTCGGCGCTGGTAATCAATAAAAAACGCGTTCCGGAGGTGGGCCCTGCACCGGACGTGTACATTCAGGGCCGCTGCAGAATATCATGGCAGATTTGCAAGACAACTTCGATTGGGACAACCTCGAAGCCAACAGCTTCGGCGGTAACTACTCGAAAGAGGAGCGTGCCCGTCTCGAAGAAATGTACGCAGGCACCCTCACCACGGTAGAGGAGGAGCAGGTTGTAAAAGGCACGGTTGTGTCGGTTAACGAACGCGACGTAATCGTGAACATCGGCTTTAAGTCGGATGGTCTGGTTCCGCGCTCGGAATTCCGCGACCTCGCCGACCTCAAGCCCGGTGACGAAGTAGAAGTATTCATCGAAGACCAGGAAGACGCGAACGGTCAGCTGATCCTCTCGCGCAAGAAGGCCAAGATCAAGCAAGCTTGGAAGGCCATCTACGATGCCCTGGAGTTCGATAACATCCTGGAAGGCGTGGTTAAGCGCCGCACCAAGGGCGGGCTGATCATGGAACTGGACGGCGTAGAAGCCTTCCTGCCCGGCTCGCAGATCGACGTGAAGCCCATCCGCGACTTCGACATCTACGTGGGTCGTCGTATGGAAGTGAAAGTGGTGAAAATCAACGCCGCTTTCGACAACGTGGTAGTTTCGCACAAAGTCCTGATCGAGAAAGACCTCGAGAAGCAGCGCGAAGCCATCCTCAACAACCTGGAGAAAGGCCAGATCCTGGAGGGCGTTATCAAGAACATGACCAACTTCGGCGTGTTCATCGACCTCGGCGGCGTAGACGGCCTGCTGCACATCACCGACATCTCGTGGGGCCGCATTGCCCACCCGAGCGAAGTGTTGCAGCTCGACCAGAAACTCAACGTGGTTGTTCTGGACTTCGACGAAGCCAAGAAGCGTATTTCGTTGGGCCTGAAGCAGCTGACCCCGCACCCATGGGATTCGCTGCCCCAGGACCTGCAGCCCGGCTCGAAAGTGCAGGGTCGCATCGTGAACGTGGCCGACTACGGTGCGTTCATGGAAATCGTACCTGGCGTAGAAGGCCTGATCCACGTTTCGGAAATGTCGTGGAGCCAGCACCTGCGCAACCCGCAGGACTTCATCAAGCAGGGCGACGTAGTAGAGGCGCAGATTCTGACCCTCGACCGCGAAGACCGCAAGATGAGCCTTGGCATCAAGCAGTTGAGCGAAGACCCCTGGACCCGTGGCGAATTTGCCGCTAAGTACGCCGTGGGCACCAAGCACAACGGCCTCGTGCGTAACCTGACCAACTTCGGCCTGTTCGTAGAACTGGAAGAAGGTGTTGACGGCCTCGTGCACGTGTCGGACCTGTCGTGGACCAAGAAGGTGAAGCATCCTTCGGAAATGGTGAAGGTTGGTGACCGTCTGGACGTGCTGGTTCTCGAACTGGACGTGCAGAACCGCCGCCTGGCCCTGGGCCACAAGCAGCTGGAGGAAAACCCCTGGGATACGTTCCAGACGGTATTCACCGCCGGCTCGACCCACCGCGCTACCATCACCGAGAAATCGGACCGTGGTGCCGTACTGGAGCTGCCGTACGGCATCGAAGGTTTCGCTTACCCGAAGTCGTTGACCAAGGAGGATGGTTCGCAGCCGGAAGTAGGCGAGTCGCTCGACTTCAAAGTGGTTGAATTCTCGAAAGACGACCGTCGCATCGTGCTGTCGCACACGGGTACCTTCAGCCAGCAAGAGGAAGAAGGCAACCGCGCTTCGAAGTTCGCCAAGAAGAAGCCGGCCGCTGGTGCTGCCGGTGCCGCTGGCGAAGGCAAAATCAGCGACCTGAAGAAAAACCAGACCGCTGAGAAGTCGACCCTCGGTGACCTCGACGCTTTGAGCGCCCTGCGCGACAAGCTGATGGGCACGGAGCGCGCCGATGCCGAGCAGAAGTTGACCGACCGTGCTCCGAAGGCTGGCAAAGCCGACGAAGCCACGGAAGAAGCTTCGGAAGGTGGCATCATTGCCGCTGTAACCGGTGCTGCTTCGGCCGCTATCGACAAGGCTAAGGAAGTTGCCGGCGACGTAGTAGAAGCTGCCACGCACTCGGCCGCTTTCGAAAAAGCGAAAGAGGTGGCTGGCGATGTAGTAGACACCATCACCGACAAGGTGAAGGACCTGACTTCGTCGGACGACAAGGCTGACGAGAAGAAGGAAGACAAAGCGTAATTCGCCGAG
The DNA here is from genome assembly GCF_039541855.1 of Hymenobacter koreensis. Lineage (NCBI taxonomy): Bacteria > Pseudomonadati > Bacteroidota > Cytophagia > Cytophagales > Hymenobacteraceae > Hymenobacter > Hymenobacter koreensis. The sequence goes on along the minus strand of NZ_BAABHA010000002.1, from coordinate 152,323 downwards.
CTTCTAACTTTTAGCAACAGGAGCCCCCGGCCGTTTGGTCGGGGGCTTTTTGTTAAAGAAGCTTTTTGCCAACGATATTTCCTGCACAATGCCAACGCCTTACCACCTAGATGGGGCATGCCGCAGGGTTTTGTTTTGGCAAAAGCGAAAGGAAGCTGTATGTTTGCGGCCCCAAGGCCTAATCTGGTGACGTGACCGAGAGGCTAGGTAGAGGTCTGCAAAACCTCCTACAGCGGTTCGAATCCGCTCGTCACCTCCAACGGAAACGCCCCGTAGCTTCAATAGCTATGGGGCGTTCTGCTTTACATCTGGCCGGAGGTATCGGGGCAGAGGAGGCGTCCGTTGGTATTAAGAGAAAAAGTCGGTGGCCTGGCTGGTGGCTTTGCGCAGGCAGAGGTCTACGGAAGGCAAGAGCTGCTCGTGCGATACAGAGACGGACATGCTCACCTCGTTGTATTTGAAAAGGGTGAGGCGGGAGTCGGGCGAGGCATCGTCGCAGCGAGTAGCTACCGTTAAGGAACGGCCGTTGCGCCAGCGGGCTTCCAGGGCCACCGCGTCGGCCCAGGTTACCTTAACGGGTACAATGGTGTAGGGCTCGTACACTAAAATAGCGTCCACCACGGGCAACAGCCGGCGCAGTAAAACCGCATGCGTATCGGGAGTGGCTTGCAGGCTCTGATCCATGTGCGTGCGCATAGCCTGCACAAAAAGGTCAACAATTTCAGAAGCCATGAGAGCTTACCAAGTGGTACAACGAGTAAGGTAACCTTACTGGCGTTAAAACCAAAAACACCCCACCGGCCGGAGCCAGTAGGGTGCCGAAAGAATAGTTTTTGGTACCCCAAAGGTACAACATCGTTCCGACTTTTGGTTGTGGCTTCAAGAATCGTTGCTGCTTCAACCACTACGGTATCAATACCTACTACGCCGGCGCTGGGTAATAGCTATAATTCGTGCCCAACCGGACAATATCCCTACATTTAAACTACGCGTACAAGCGGCCAGATACTCCTTCTCTCAACTTCCTGTTTTATGCAAATTATCGACCTCCGCACCATGCGTGGGCCCAGTTACTGGTCCGTGAAGCATCCCAAGCTGATCGTGGCGAAAGTGAACCTGGAAGATCTGGCCGATACCTGGAGCAATTCCGTGCCGGGACTGGCCGGGCGCTTGCTGAAGCTGATGCCCACGCTGGCCCAACCCCGCAGCAAAGACCCCCGCGAAACGGCCAAACGTCCGCCGCTTACGGAGGAGCAGCTTACCGACGGCGAACCATGGGGCCACGTAATTCAGCACGTAGCCGTGGAACTGCAGCGCATGGCCGGCATGCCGGTGCGCTGGGGTAAATCCATGCCCGCCCACGAGCCCAACCACGAGATGGTGCTGCTGGAGTACCAGGAGGAACGGGCCGGCCGCGTAGCCGTAGAATCGGCCGTTGAGCTACTGAATGCGCTGGTTGCCAAACAGAAATACGACCTTAAAGGCACGGTAGACAAGCTGCACGATATTCGGGAACAGGAGTTCATTGGCCCGAGCACGTACAGCATTGTGGCGGAGGCGGCTTCCCGCGGTATTCCCTACATCCAACTGAAGAACAGCAACGTCATCCAACTGGGGTATGGCGTTAACCAGAAGCGCATTTGGGCTACCACCACCAGCTACACCTCGCACGCCGGGGTGGAAATAGCCGGTAACAAAAACCGCACGAAAGCCATGCTGGCCAACGCCGGCGTGCCCGTGCCCAAAGGCACTACGGTATACAGCCCCGAGGAACTCCGCGAAGCCATAGAAGAACTGGGTTTCCCCATCGTGACCAAGCCGCTGGATGGCAACCACGGCAAGGGCGCGGGCATTAACCTGAACAGCTGGAAAGAGGCCTTAGCTGGCTTGAAGGCCGCGCAGGAGTATTCGCGGGCAGTTATTGTAGAGCAGTTCATCGAGGGCTTCGACTTCCGCCTGTTGGTAATTAACGGCAAGCTGGTAGCGGCCGCCAAGCGCACCCCGGCTGCCGTAACCGGCGACGGCGTAAGCACCATTCAGCAGCTAATCGACAAGGTAAACGAGGACCCGCGCCGTGGTGTGGGCCACGAAAAAGTGCTTACCCAAATCAAAATTGACAAGCACACCAACCAAATCCTGAAAGCCCGGGAGCTAACGCCAAAATCGGTGCTGCCCGAAGGCGAAATTCTCTACCTGAAGAGCACCGCCAACATCAGCACCGGCGGCACGGCTACCGATGTAACCGATTTGGTGGACCCCTATAACGTGCTTATGGCCGAGCGCGTGGCCGGCATCATCGGGCTCGACATCTGCGGCATCGATGTATTGACTACCGACATTGCCATTCCGCTGAATGAGGCCCGTGGGGCCGTAATTGAGGTAAATGCGGCGCCGGGTTTCCGCATGCACATTTCGCCTGCCGATGGCCTGCCGCGTAACGTGGCCGCGCCGGTGGTGGATATGCTGTTCCCCGACAACTGCCCGGCCCGAATCCCCATTTTTGCCGTAACGGGCACGAACGGTAAAACCACGACCACCGGCCTGCTGGCGCACATTGTGGCTGCCAAAGGCTACAAAGTGGGCAACACCAGCACCAACGGCATTTACATTCAAGGCAAGCAGTTGGAAGCAGGCGACTGCACCGGCATGGTGTCGGCGGAGTTTGTGCTGAAAGACCCGACCGTGAACTTTGCCGTGCTTGAAGTAGCCCGTGGTGGTTTGCTGCGCTCGGGCCTCGGCTTTCATTCCTGCGACGTGGCCGTGGTAACCAACGTAGCCGCCGACCACCTGGGCCTGCGCGACATTCACACCGTGGAGGAAATGGCCCAAGTGAAGGGTGTGCTGCCCCGCACGGTTCGCAAAAGCGGCTGGGCCGTGCTCAACGCCGATAACGACCTGACTTACGAAATGCGCCACACCGTGGACTGCCGCGTGGCCCTGTTCAGCATGGACGAAAACAGCCCGCGCATTCAGGAACACGTGGAGCAGGGTGGGGTAGCCGCCGTATACGAGGATGGCTACGTCACTATTTTCAAGAACAGCTACAAGTTGCGCATCGACCGGGCTGCCGAAATGCCGGTGACCTTTGGCGGACGGGCACGTTTCAACATCGAAAACGTGCTGGCGGCGGCCCTGGCTTGCTACTGCTACGGCTTCGACAAGGACGACATCAAAACGGCGTTACGCACCTACGTGCCCTCGGCAGCCAAAACGCCCGGCCGCATGAACCTCTTCAAGTTTCCCGACTTCGAGGTCATCGTCGATTACGCCCATAACACCCACGGCATCCAGAAATTCGGTGAGTTCCTCGATGCCACGCCCGCCACGCACAAGGTGGGTATCGTATCGGGCTTAGGTGACCGGCGCGACGAGGACACCTTGGCCTTTGCCCGCGAAGCCGGTCGCATTTTCGACGAAGTGATACTGCGCCAGGATAAAGACCTACGCGGCAAAACCGCCGAGGAAATTGAACGCCTGATGCGCGCTGGGCTTACCGCCGACAAGCCCGACCTGCCCATCACCTATATCGAGCGGGAAATGGATGCCATCGACCACGTGCTGCAAACGGCCCGGGAAGGCTCGGTTATTACCATCTTCACCGAGAATATTGGGGCTACCATTCGCAAGCTGGAGGAGTTCGAAGCCAGCCTGAGCAAAGCCCATAAGCAACCGGCCTAGCAAGTCGAGCCCAAATAAAAAGCCCCGCCAGATTTATCTGGCGGGGCTTTTTTGCGGAGGCCGTTGGCCTCCAGAACGGTCGGCTATTTCAGGGTAAAGCTGGTTTTACCGATCATGTAGCCATCGGCGTACAGTTCCACGGTATGTGCACCGGGCTTGTACTCGGCGCCTTTGGCGTACACAAACTGCACGGGCTGGCGGGTGTTGTCGAACACCACCTCCTGCTTGGCGGTGTAAAAGGCTTCGTTGCCTTCGCTGATAAACGTGCCACCGCCGGTGCTCAAGTTGTAGAGGGCCGAGCCATCGGGCTCCAGCAGGCGCATCACAATCTGCTTGGTTTCCTTGGGCGCTACGTCGTTGCGGCTCAGGTTGAAGGTTACTTTAACCTTGTCCACCTTTCTGGCGCGGAACTCGTTGTCGTCGTCGTCATCCTCCTTATTGCGGCGGTTGATAACGGCAATGCGAATGTTCTCGGCCTGCAGGCGCGAGGCAATGGCTACTTTCTCGCTCAGTTCCTGGTTCGAGCGGGCTACGGTCGTCAGCGTGTCGCTGAGGCGGTTCTGACGGTCCTTCAGGGTTTGCGTCTCGGTGAAGAGCGTTTCGTTGTCTTTCTTCAGCTGCGCAATTTCCTCGTCTTTCTGGCGCAGTTGCCGCTCAAAGTTCGAAGCGCGCTGCTGAAAGCGTTTCTGATCGGCAATGGAGAACGAGCCGGCGCGGAAGGAGCGCAGCTTTAACAAATCGGCGTTAATGCTGGCAATCTTGGCTTCGAGCGAGTCGTTGGCTAGGCCCATGCCCTGCAGTTCCTGGCTTTGACGCTCAAAATCGCCTTTCAGGGTTTCGTATTGCTTGATTTGCTCTTCAAGCTTAACGTCTTTGGCCTTAATGTCGGTGGTGAGTTGCTCGTTCTGCTTGGCTTTCTGTTGGTTCATGTAAAACAGAATGCCGTTGATGCCCAGCAGCACGAGAAACAGCGCTACTATCAGCAAGACGCGGTTGTTATTGCGGCGTTCGGGGGCCTGCTCTTGTTCCATTGCAACGGGGAAAAGTGAATTGAAGCCGGGCCGCTTCTGGTACGGCCACGACGTTACCTTTACGGCAAAAATAGACGGATATTATCCCCGGGCAACTTTTTGCTGCCTGCTTGCACCGCTTTCTGTATGGATTCTATACCCTTCGATGCCGCTTACTGGACTGCCCGCTACCACGCCGGCCGCGACGCTTGGGACGTGGGCACCATCACGGAACCGCTGCGCGCGTACTTCGCGCAACTCGGTGAGCCTGACCAACGTCGCATCCTGATTCCCGGTGCCGGCAGGGCCTACGAAGCCGAGTGGCTGCACCGCCAAGGGTGGCCCAATGTGGTCGTTTCCGACATTGCTCCCGAGGCCTTAACTGCCCTGCAACAGCGCGTGCCCGATTTTCCTGCGGAGCATCTACTGCTGCAGGATTTCTTTGCCATGGAGCCGGCCTACGACCTCATCGTGGAGCAAACCTTCTTCTGCGCCCTCAATCCCAGTCAGCGCCCCGCTTATGCCCAGCAGTGCGCTCATTTGCTTCGGCCCGGCAGTAAGCTGGTGGGCTTGTTGTTCGAAACAAGTTTCGGTAACCCCCAGGAGCCGCCCTTTGGCGGCACCCGCGAGGAGTACCGGGCCTACTTTGAGCCGTACTTTGATTTCGTGCATTTCGACACGGCCCATAATTCCATAAAGCCCCGCCAAGACCGGGAGCTGTTTATTTGTTTGCAGCGCAAATCCCTTTAATAGCCACGCTTGGCCTTTCGTTGTTCACCGCCAACCGGCGCCCCGTCATGCTAGAAAACCTCACCACCGCATTGCCCAATTTCCGCCACGCTAACTCCGGCCAGTTCTTTCTGATGGCTGGCCCTTGCGTTATCGAAGGCGAAGACATGGCCCTGCGCATTGCCGAGCAGGTGCGCACCATCTGCGACCGGCTGCAAATCCCCTACATCTTTAAAGGTTCGTACCGCAAAGCCAACCGCAGCCGCCTGGATTCCTTCACCGGCATCGGCGATGAAACCGCCCTGCGCATCCTGCAGAAGGTAGGCCGCGAAATAGGCGTGCCCACGGTAACCGACATCCACGAATCGAGCGAAGCGGCTTTGGCTGCCGAATACGTGGACGTACTGCAGATTCCCGCCTTCCTGTGTCGCCAAACCGAATTGCTGGTGGCCGCCGCCCAAACCGGCAAGGTGGTGAACGTGAAGAAGGGCCAGTTTCTCTCGGGTGAGTCCATGCAGTTTGCCGTGGACAAGGTGCAGCAGTCGGGCAACCCGCACGTCATTCTCACCGACCGCGGCAACTCTTTCGGCTACTCCGATCTGGTCGTTGACTTTCGCAACCTGCCCACCATGCGCGCTTTCGGCGTGCCCGTGGTGATGGATGTGACGCACTCCCTGCAGCAGCCCAACCAAAGCAGCGGCGTAACCGGCGGGCAGCCCCAGCTCATCGAAACCATTGCCAAAGCCGCCATTGCCGTGGGCGCCGACGGCCTGTTCATCGAAACGCACCCCACGCCCGCCACGGCCTTATCCGACGGCGCCAACATGTTGCAGCTGGACCGGCTGCAAACCCTGCTCGAAAAGCTGACGCGGGTACGTGAGGCCGTGCGGTAGTAGTAGCCGTTAGTTTAGCAATTAGCCGTCATCCTGAGCGCAGCGAAGGACCTTATCACAGAAGAACAACTTGTTCATGCGTGATAAGGTCCTTCGCTGCGCTCAGGATGACGTGTGTTTAAGCAAACGGGCCTAATGCTACACGCCCAAACCGCGGGCTTCAATGCGCAAGGTGAAATGCTGTTTGGGCTGGCTTTTGCGGAAGAACACCAGGCCGATAAAGAACAAGTCGATGGTCAGCCGCACCTCGGGGTGAGCTTTAATAGTGGCCCAAGCCTGCTCCATTTCCCCCGACCAGTGAATGTCATCGAAGATGAACAGGGAATCATCGGTGCGGTAGGGGAGGCACTGCTCGAAATAGCGCACCGTGGGTTCGTAGCGGTGGTTGCCGTCGAAGAAAGCAAAATCGAGCTTGCCGGGCAGCTCTTGCAGTACTTGCGGCAGCGTCTCATCGAAGTTACCCTCGGTGAGGTGCACGTTGCTGAGCTGCATGTGCTGCAAGGTTTCGCGCGCTATGGCGGCCGTTTGCGGGCAGCCTTCCAGCGTAAACACCCGGGCTTTAGACGATGCCGCGGCTAAATAAGCCGTGGTAAGGCCCAACGATGTACCCAACTCCAGAATAGTGGTGGGTTGGAAGCGGTTTACCAACCGAAACAATAGCTGCGCCAGCCGGGCCGGTTTAGCAGCAGAACGGGCCACGGCGCGGATTTCCCGCTCGTTGCCGGCGCCTGTTTGCGAGCCGGCACCGAAATCGGTAATGCGCAGGCGTCGCCGGTCCTGGCGCAGGGCGTGGCGGCGCTGCTCCACGGCGGCAAAGGCGTAATAGGTACCGGTGTGCAGTACCACATCGGTATAGAGGCCAAAAACAAACGGGGAATGCAGCCCGTGTGCATTCCCCGACCGAAGCCAGAACCGAACAAAGCGCAGTGCCTGTTGAAGCAAGGAGGTAACAAAAAACGGGTGGGAACTGGCTGGCAAGGTACGCACGAAGCCAGGCAATGCAGGTGCCACTACGCGCAACGCCCGCCCGAAGTAATTCTTTGGGCGGGCGTTGCGCGTTAAAAAAGCAGGGGCTAATTCAGCCGGAAAGGCACTACCAGGGTAAACTCCGGAATGTTGACCTCAAAAGTGCGACCGTCCACCACGCGCTCCATCAGGTAGGTGCCGCGCATCTTGCCGATGCCCGTTTTCAGGTTACAGCCCGATACGTACTGGTGGGCGTCGCCGGGCTCCAGGGTGGGTTGCTGGCCTACCACGCCTTCGCCTTCTACCTCGCGCACCACGCCGTTGGCGTCGTGAATGTGCCAGTGGCGGCGTAACAGCTTCACGGTGTACTCGCTGTGGTTGCGAATGTCAATTTTATAGGCGAAAACGAAATGCTCCTGCTGGGGGCTGGAGTAGTCGGGCAAATAGCTGGTCGAAACGCTGACCGTAACGCCTTGCGTGGTGGTCGAATTCATGACGGCTGGAAGTAGCGGCGGGGAAGGAAAGTACTCTGAGGCTAACAGTAGCCTTTGGGTTTTGGTTTACGTACGCTAGCGGGCTACGTTTAGCCCTTGTTTCACGACCTCCAAAAACCACGCAGGTATGTCGGTAAAGATAGAAGAAAGCTGGCGCAAGGTGTTGCAGCCCGAGTTCGAAAAGCCCTACTTTCAGCAGCTTATTGCGTTTGTGAAGGAAGAGTACGCCACCCAAACGGTGTACCCGGCCGGCACCCAGATTTTTCACGCTTTCGACGCCTGCCCCTTCGAGCAGGTGAAAGTGGTTATCCTGGGCCAGGACCCCTACCACGGCCGCGGCCAGGCTCACGGCCTTGCGTTTTCGGTGCAACACGGGGTGCGCAGCCCCCCTTCGCTTATCAACGTATTCAAGGAGCTGGAAAGCGACCTGGGCACGCCCCGCCCACCCGACGGCAACCTCGACCGGTGGGCCCAGCAGGGGGTGCTACTATTGAATGCCACGCTCACGGTCCGGGCTGCTACGCCTGGCTCGCACCAGAAAAAGGGCTGGGAAGAATTTACCGATGCTGTCATCCGAAAAATTTCGGAGGAAAAAGAGCATGTAGTATTCATCCTCTGGGGCGCTTATGCCCAGAAAAAAGCCGAGCTGATTGACCAGCGCAAGCACCTGATTCTGAAAGCCGCGCACCCCTCGCCTTACGCCGCCGATAAAGGCTTTTTCGGCTCACGGCCGTTCAGCAAAACCAACGCGTATTTGCAGGAGCACGGCCTGCCCGGCATCAACTGGTAATCACGGATTTTTCGGATTCGACGGCTTACCCGGTTTTTGTAGCTGGCGTGGGTTTGCGCGGCGCGGAGTGGGCGTGGGGTGACCTTGGGGTACCGGTGGCTTAAAAAAAAGTGGTGCCACCGCCTAGAGCGGTGGCACCACGTGGGCGTCCACAAAATCCGTTCAATCCGTCGAATCCGAAAAATCCGTGGTCTTAGTCGATGGTGTGGAACAGGCGGTTCCAGCGGATTTTGCTCAGGAACGACGCGTTCGGGTCCACCGACATCCAGATGAGCACTGCTTTGCCCACAATGTGGTCTTCGGGTACGAAACCCCAGTAGCGCGAGTCCAGAGAGTCGTGGCGGTTGTCGCCCATCATGAAGTAGTAGTTCTGCTTGAAGGTATAGCTGGTGAGCGGCTTGCCGTTCTGTAGAATCTGGTTGCCCTGTACCGTAATGCCCTCGTTGTGCTCGTAGCGCTGGATGATTTTCTGGTAGATGGGCACGTTTTGCGGTGTGAGTTGCACCGTCTGGCCTTTCTTGGGTAGCTGCAGCGGGCCGTAATTGTCGCGGTTCCAGTTTACCACGTTGGTGGGGTTGCTGTGCGGGTAATCGGGGTTGTTGGGGAATACGTCCAGCTCGGCTTTACCGGGCTCCGAGTCCTCCCGAACCAGGGTACGCACGTAGGGCTGCTGCTTGAAGAAGGCCGCCGCGGTAGCCGTCATGTCCACCACGTAGGTGGGGGAGGGGAAATTGGGGTTGGGTGTGGGCAAGCCTTCGGCCTCGCCGTAGCTCACCACGTTGTACTGTTTAAAGGCCGTCTTCAGCTCGTCGTTGGGCTGAGGCACGTCCAGGTAGTAACGGGTTTGCGACTCGGGCGGCGTGGGGTTCACTTGACCATTCACGTACACCTGCTGGTTGCGTACTTCCAGCACGTCGCCAGCCACGGCCACGCAGCGCTTGATGTAGTTCGTGCGCAAATCGGCGGGGTGCTGGCTCTCGAAGGGCACGTTAAACACCACCACGTCGTTGCGCTTTACCTCCGAAAAGCCAGGCAAACGGTACGACGGCAGCTGAATGGCGTCGGAGTAGCTGGCTATGTTAGTGCCCCACATGGTTTGGTGGGTAAGCGGCACTTGCAGCGGGGTTTGGGGCGTACGCGGGCCGTAATGCAACTTGCTCACGAATAGGTAGTCGCCCACCAGCAAGGAATGCTCCATGGAGGGCGTGGGAATGGTGTACGCTTCAAACGTGGCCCAGCGAATGAGCGTGGCGGCCACCACCGCAAACAGAATAGCGTCGCCCCACTCGCGCCAAAAGCTCTTGGGCTTGGGTGGTTGGTCAGCTTGTTTTTTCTTCCAGAAAGTAACTGCCATCGGCGGTAGTGAGGTAATGAGGTGACGGGTGACGCGTCACGCAGGAGAAAATGAGCGGCTTTCATGGCCCAGGCCACCACTGGTAAGTAGGCAGCAAGGATACGGGGTCGAACTGAATTTCAACGCACAGGCGTCGGAAAATGTAAACCGGCCCTGCTCGCTCACTGCGCACGCATCACCCAAAATTACAGGCCCAGCAGGTCTTTCATGCCAAACACGCCCTTGTGGCTGGGCAGCCATTCGGCGGCCAGCACGGCGCCGTGCCCGAACCCCTCGCGTGACAACGCCTCGTGCTTGAGCTCCAGGTTGTCGGCCGCCGAGGTGTAGGTAACGATGTGGGTGCCCACAACCTCGCCCGACCGCTCGGAGATAATAGCCAGTTCCTGCTCCGACTGCGCCATGTCGTTGCGCCAGGTCTTTTTGTTGGGGTAGTGGCGCAAAATGCCATCGGCCACGGTGAGGGCCGTGCCACTGGGCTGGTCCACCTTGTGAACGTGGTGAATTTCGCGCACCTGCACATCGTAGCCCCCAAACTGGTGCATTTTGGCTGCGATGTACTCGTTGAAGTGAAAGAACAGATTCACGCCTACACTGTAATTCGAGGCGTAAAACAACGAGCCGCCGGTTTCCTGACACAGCTCGCGGGCTTCGGGAAAGCGGTGCAGCCAGCCCGTGGAGCCGCATACCACCGGCAGCCCCTGGCGCAGGCAGGCCGTTACGTTGGCAAAAGCCGCATCGGGGTGGGTAAACTCTATGGCCACATCGGCGTTCTGCGGACCAAAATCGGTGAGCTGTACGTCGGGGTGAGAGGGGTCGATGATACCGGCAATCTGGTGGCCGCGGCTCAGGGCCTGGGCTTCGATGGTACGGCCCATTTTACCGTATCCGATCAGCAAAATCTTCATAGCGAGGAAAAACGTCAGAAATTACCGGCGCAGGGCCGGGGCTGCTGGCGAGTGCAGCGTGAGGGTAAAAGCCATGCCCAGGGTGGGCGGAGCGCCCATGCCGGGCAGCATTAGCTGGGGCGAGTAACGCAGGCTGAGGTTGTCACCCACGTCGAAATCGTGCAGGTGGCCGTCTACCAGCGCATCCACCACCTGCATGCCGTACGCCACGGCAACGTAGGCTACAAACACGTCGCGCCGGTTGCGGTAGCGGCTGAATTGTGTTTGCTGGCGCCTGTCGCCTTCGGGCGTTTGAGGATACAGCGCCGGATTGCCGGAACGTTCGCCCCGGTCAATGAAAGAAGCTACTGCGGCTTGGTCAACGGGAATCCGTTTCTCCGCTTGCTGCCGGTCCAGCCGAATCAGGTACCCCGCCCTGAATTCCTTATAAAGGTCGAGGTAAAACAGCTCGCCGTAAATGGTAGCGCCTAAAGCACCGTACACCAGCGGCAACTTCCAGTACTTGCGGTTGTAAATCTGGCCGGCGCCGGGCAACAGCAGGGATAAGGTGGCCGATTTGGCCGGCCGCGTCATGCGAAAGCCGAACAGGCGTTCCGTGCGCCGCAACGAATCGGTTTTGGCTGCAGCGGCTGCGGCTACCTGCACCGAGTCGGGCCCGGCGGTAACGGTTTGGGCCTGCAATGCGCCGGCCGGGAAAAGCAGCAGCCCCACCGCTACCAGCAGTGGGGCCGCCCGATGCAGGGCAAGGCTTACGAAACGAACGTTGCTCATAGGCTACCCCAACACGGACTAAGCCGGCTGCAGTATGTTCAGGATGCGGTGCATATCCTCGGCCGAGTCAAAGGCAATGCGGATTTCGCCGCGTCCCTGAGCCGTGGGCTTCACTTGCACGCGCGAGCCAAACCGGTCGGACAAGTGGCGCTCGGCCCGCTTGATTTCGGCCGGCGGCACGGGCAGCTGCTCGTCCTGGGGCTGGTTGCCGGCCGCGGGCTTGGCGGCCGGTGCCACGCCTTGGCGTACCAACTGCTCCACGCGCCGCACCGACATGTCCTCGGCCACAATGCGCTCAAACAGGTTCAGCTGGTGGCCGCCGTCTTCCACGCTCAGCAGAGCGCGGGCGTGGCCCATGGAAATCAGCGAGTCGCGCAGGCCAATCTGGATGGCGGGCGGCAGCTTCAGCAGGCGCAGGTAGTTGGTTACCGTCGAGCGGTTTTTGCCTACCCGGTCGCCCAACTCTTCCTGCTTCAAATTACACTCGCTCACCAAACGCTGGTAGCTAAGGGCAATTTCAATGGCGTTCAGGTTTTCGCGCTGAATGTTCTCAATCAGCGCCATTTCCAGCATTTGCTGGTCGTCGGCTTTGCGGATGTAAGCCGGAATGGTTTCCAGGCCGGCCAGCTTGGAGGCCTGCAAACGCCGTTCCCCCGAAATCAGCTGGTAGGCGGCTGGGCCCACCTGGCGCAGCGTTACGGGCTGAATAATGCCCTGAATCCGGATGCTCTCGGCCAGTTCCTGCAGGGCATCCTGGTCGAAATGGGTACGGGGCTGGTAGGGGTTGGCTTCAATTTGCTCCACCGGAATCAAACCCACCGAGTTGACGGGGTGCGGCACCAGCCGTTCGCCCTTCTTCTCGTAGCTTCCTTCGATGAGGGCATTCAACCCGCGACCCAGGCCACCCACGCGGCGCTTCGGCAACGGCGTCGGGGAGGTTTTCTCTTCGTGCTTCTCAGACATACTCGCTCGGGAACCCGCCGGCCAAATTAGGGCCGACTGGAAACCAAAAATAGGGGAAAGCGGCGGGAAAACGCCTACTTTTTTTGTGGAACCTTCGGGTGTGTGTGTTGAAAACGACTGATTAGTAATTAATTGTGCGTGGAACATTTTGCGCGCCAGCCAGCCCAAGCTTGAAATGAGCAAGACCCGGGTATTCCCAGAACGAGACGCTGCCGCACGGTTTCCAACGCCTACAACTGTTCCCGCACCAGTGTTAGCAGCCGTTCCATTTCGCGCCTAATGACGGGGCTTTCGGCCAAGTGGTTGTTGTTCATAAAGCTGAACGCCAGCAGGTGACCCGCCTTGGTGCGCACGAAGCCGCACAGGTTGTGGTTGTTCGAGAGCGTGCCGGTTTTGCCCCACAGCCACGGCTTTTTATCGAGCGGCCGAAACGCGCGCCGCAACGTGCCTTGCCCGCCACCAGCCGCCAGCAGGCTCAGCAACCGCGGCTCGGGCACCAGTTGATGCAGCTTGAGCAGCAGTGCCACTTGGTTGCGCGGCGTAGTCAGGTTCAGGCGCGACAGGCCCGAGCCGTCCACCCATGCTGTGGAGTCGGGCAGGCCGCGCAGCCAGCCTTGGCGGCGCACGTGCCGGATAACGCGGCCCGCACTAAGCGAATCGTGGCCGAGCTGAGCCGAGCAGAGCAGCAGCAGCTGTTCGGCCAGCAGGTTGTCGCTCACGCGAATGGTGCGGCGCAGCAGCGAATCGATGGGCAGGCCGTGGAGGGTGCGCGGCTGCTCACCGGGCCGCAATTGCCAGCGGCCGGGCTGCACGTCGCGGTGCAGGGTGTCGCGCAGCAGCGCGAGCAGCAGCTCGGGGCTGGTGCGGAACGGGCTTTCATCAACCCAGGCTTTTGGGGAAGGAAACCACGTGTAGCGGTTGGCTTCCACTTCGCGCCGTACGTGGTCGGGGCTGGTGGCGCCGGGTGGCGCGGCCTGCACTAAGGGCCGGAAAGTGCGGGGCTGTACTACCGGGGCGCGGCCGGGCTGGCGGGCGTAAAAGCGCACGGTGTGGCCGTAAATGGGGAAGGTGCCGCGCTCGGGCTGGAAGTAGTAGGGGAAATCGTCCCAGGTCCAGCCGGGACCAAAAACCGGCTCGGCGTACGGCGTGGAGCAGAGCACCAGCGGCCCCGGCCAGCGCTGCATAAAGGTATAAGCCCGGGCCGAAGGCACGTCGCCGTGGAGCAGGGTAGGGTCGCCGGTACCGCGCACCAGCAGCGTGTCGCCGCGGATGAGGTAGTGCAGACTGGGTACCGAATCGGGCAGCATGCGCAGGGCCGCGTAAAGCGTGAGCAGCTTGTGGGTGCTGGCCGGCGTGAAATACTGCTCGGCGTGCCAGCTCAGCAGGTTTTGGCCGGTGGCCACATCGGTGAGCTGCAGGCCAGCGTGGTGCTGGCGCAGCACGGGCGAAGCCTCCAGCTCGCGCAGCAGCCAATCGGTGGGCGCGGCGGGCAGGGGAGGAGGCGCGGTAGGCGGGGTGGTTTGGGCCGTGGCAACGGCTGCGCGCAGGGCCAAACCGGCAACTATGAGAAACAGGCGACGCATCAGACGCCTAAGCTACGGCGCGCCGGCCGAGTAACGCATGTGAAAACCTCCGGCTTCGCGGCTTCTGGAAAAGCGCGGGAATCATAGCTCAGTCAAAATTTATGATAGCAATACTTTTATTTGAGGGCTTATTGGAATAGTTTTATGCCAAATCCCCACTCAAAAAGTGAATCCATGAACTGGTTGAAACACATCTTGCTGGTCGCCCTGCTGTTGGGCACCACCCTCTCTTGGGCGCTGGCCAAGAACCCCGACGACGTGCTGGGCGTCTGGAAAAATGGTGAAGGCACCGGCATGGTCCAGATTTACAAAAAGGGCGACAAGTACTACGGCCGGGTGGTGTGGCTAAAAGTGGCGAACAACCCCGACGGCACTCCCCGCACCGATGTGAACAACCCCGAAGAAAAGCTGCGCAAACGCCCCCTGAAAGGCCTCGAAAACCTGCGCGACTTTGTGTATGCCGGCGAAAACACCTGGGACTCGGGCAACGTGTACGACCCCAAAACGGGCAACGACTACTCCTGCGAAATGAAGCTCATCGATGCCAATACCCTCGAAGTGCGGGGCTTCATCGGCGTGTCGCTCTTCGGCCGCACCGATGTATGGAAACGGCAGGTAAAGAAGGGCTAGGCCGCGCATGAACAAACCTGTATTTCCCCTCCTCGCGCTGGCCCTGGCGTTAACCGCGTCAGTACCGGCATTGGCTCAAACCACGCCCGCCGATTCCCTGGACTTCGGCGAGTTCGGCGACGCCGACGACAAAAAGGCACAGGCTTACGCCACCCAGAAGGTGCTTTACCTAAGCCCCACCAAGCTGATTTCGGTGGGCTACGAGTTCCAGCCGTCGTTCGATATTACCTCCACCGGCCCCCATACCGGGGTTGCCGATCCGGCGCCGGCCACCGCCATTACGCAGCCGGTAAACCGCTTCGGCGGGGTGCGCCTGGGCGTGAATGCACCGGTTATTTCGCGCTCTAACTTCATTCTGAACCTCGGCCTCACGTACTGGAACACCGGCGTCCGGATTGCCAACCCCGAGCGGTCGGCGCAGTTCCGAGCCCTCAACCGGGGGTTGCGCTCCACGGGCTTTAACGCCACCGCCTTCAAGCCCTTTAACGAGAAGCACTTCCTGATTGTGCAGGCCAACGCCGACCTCAACGGCAACTACCGCAACCTCGACGACGTGAGCGGCAAAGCCGTGACCTACAGCGGCACGGGTATTTTCGGCTGGAAGCGTTCCGACAATTTCATGTGGGGCCTGGGCGTAACGCGCACCTACCGCGCCGGCCAGCTGCTGCACATTCCGGTGGTATTCTACAACCGCACTTTCAGCCCGAAATGGGGCGTGGAGGCCATCTTTCCGGCCCGCGTGAACCTGCGCCGCAGCTTTGGCACCACGTCGCTATTGATGCTGGGCTACGAGATTGAGGGCAACGCCTACTACCTCGGGGCCGTGAACGGGCGCGATTTGTACCTGCGCCGCGGCGAGCTAAAGCCCCGCATTACCTACGAGCGGCAGCTGGCAGGTTTCGTGTGGCTGTCGGCCCAGGCCGGCCTGCGCTACAACTGGCGCTTCAATGCCTTCGACAACCAGAACCCGACCGGCGACGACCCGGAGCGGTTTACCAACGACCTGGCCAACGCGCCGTACTTCAACGTCAGCATTAACCTGGTTAGCCCGTAAGCGGTAAGCATCTGGTCTTACTTTGGCTCCCTCACACAGAAGCCCCCGGTCACTGCGACCGGGGGCTTCTGTAGTTATTGGACCCTTGCGTGATTGTGCGGCGCTTAAGCCAGTGTTCAATGCGGGAAACGTTGCTACGGCACCGCCTGAAAAACTGGCTCTGTTATGCCCGAAGCCGCTAGCGCAGCACTTCGTTGCGTCGCATGGCCCGAACGTAAGACAGCTCTTTTTTACGGGGTGCAAACAGCCGGACGCGTGTTTTCTCAGGCTTAACCTCTTTCTGTTCCTTGGTCTCTTTTTTGGGATTGGGCTTGGTGGTATCGTCGGATAATGCCGCTCTGGCCGGTAGCGTGGTGGCCGAGAAAAGTAGTAACAGGAGTAGCGTAGCGAGTTTCATAGGCGGCAGGGTAAAAGGAAGAGTGGGATGCCACCACCATATATGGGTGTGGTGTATGCAGTTTTCAATTGCATGGCGTGAAATAACTATTAAATAAATTATAAACAAAATCATAGTTTAAAACCGCGGTAAACAACTCCTGCCGCCGGGTTAGCTGTTGGCGCAGGCTATGCGGTGCTGCGCACGAGCCCGTTGATGCGGCAGTCTTGCCGGCTGTGCACTGCACATCCACCAGCCGTGGAACAACGGGTAGCACAGCAGCCAAGGGCAACGCAAGGCCGCTTGGTGTAGAGCTGGTGCCGTGCGGAGTGACCGATGCCGTTCTCCCGTGTATTCACCAACAAAAAAGAGCCCCCGGCCGCCATGGCCGGGGGCTCTGTGCAGGCAAGTCAACGGTGCCTAAGCCGGCAACGCGTCGTGGCGGGCTTGCACCGCGGCAATGGCTCCGGTGAGCAGCGCCACTTGCGCGTCGACCTGGTCGGCGTCCACGTCGGCCAGGAAGGCGGCGGTGCCGCCGCTGTTGGCCGTGCGGTTGGTCAGGCGGGCTTTCTGGTAATTGGCCGTCAGCAGCTGGTCGTCGTAGCGCTGCCGGTCGGCGGCCGCGAGGTCGGGGCGGGCCAGCTGCTCGGTGAGGTAATTCACGCGGTCGGTGGCCGTGGCCAGGCGCGAGGCGGCCGAGGCGCCGGCGCGGTCTTCGCGGCGGTCCTGGTAGGCCAGGTTCTGGTCGCGGTTCTGGTAGCCGTCGATTTCGGCTTCCAGACTGGCTTTGGCTTCCAGGCACTGCGCCCGGTCTTTGAGGGTGTTAACGTCGTATGCCATGATGGACAAACGGGGATAAATGGTGGATAATAAAGAGTGGACCCAGAACGTATAGGATAGAATGAATATTATGCGCCGTGCTGCCCGCCGCACCTTTTTTGCGAGGCGGGGATGGCGGAGCAGGAGCGGCCTCACGGGCTCGGCTCGCTGCCCGCCCGCTTCAAGAGGCCGTGGGCGGCAGCAGGGCCCGCAACGCGGCGGCTTCGGTTTCCAGGGCTTCGGCTTGCAGGCGCAGCAGGTGGTAACGGGCGCTCAGGTGGGGCGGCAGGGCGGTGGGGCGCTGGGCTAGCCAGCGGTGGCGCTGCCAGCTGAGCCACGCCGGCCAGTGGGTGGCCGGGTTGGGCGCGGCGGCGGGGCCGGGGTCGGGCGGTAGCTCGGCCCGGATGGCCGGTAGCAGCGCGGCCCAACGGGCGGCCAGGGTGGCCTGGGCTTGCAGGGGGCGCAAGGCGCGGCGCAGGCGGCGGGCGTGGTGCTGGCAATAGTCGAGGCGGGCCGCGAGCGGGGCGGCCTCGGGCGGTGCCAGAGCCAGCGCGGGCCCGGCGGCGGCGGGCGGGGGCGAGGCGGCGGGCTGGGCCGGTGGCAAGTGCCGCAGCAGCGGGGCCAGGGCTTTGGCGGCGGCTTCGCTGAGGCCGCGCCGGCCGGTTTCCAGGTGGCCGGCCTGGGCTTTGCTGACACCCAGCCAAGCGGCTACGTCAAGCTGCGTGAAGCCAAAGTAGTCCCGCAGGGCCGCTACGGCGGTATCGGAGGATAGGGGAGGGCGCGGCACAGTGTAGACTTATTTTGCTGATGCTTTCGTGAAGTCTACAATATGTGTAGACTTTGATTGCTGTGCAAACGGGGTAGTCTACAAAACGGAATGGTAATCTGTAAATGGTTTAGTAGAGCGTGGCACGGGCATAATGTTACTCGTGTCAGGCCGTGCGGCTCTTATGGCCGGCTCAAACGATGGCACTTGTGCGGCACGGTGTCTGGTTGCCGTTGGAACAGTATCAGAGAATAGGCACGAGTTACGCTGCGAAGAACTCGCGCCATTGCATTATTATCAAAAGTAGCGGATAGCGTTTGGCAGATTTGCGATGGGCGGGCTTTTTACCACTAATGTTGATACGGAGCACAAAACTTTCGGCTACCACTAAACTGTCTGCGGAGCACAAAACCCCGCCTATTGCAAATGTGCTGTTAGGCATAGTGGTTCTGTCAGTCTGAGGATGAACCATAAATAAATAAGCATTTGTCGTTGTCAGTTTGCATTACAAATCTATAATCCCAATATACAGGATAGCCTGGTATTCCTTCTTCGTCAGGGTAGCTAAAGATTTTTGTATTTTCATTGATGAATTGTCTAAGAAAGTCTTTGTAAGCAAGTTGTAATTTTTCCAACTTCTCATTTTTCTTTTCGTCCAGTGTCAAACCAGCGGTGCTGTCGCCTCTGTAGCTTAGACCAAAATTTATTTCGTCCCAGAATTCTTCAACATTAAACGGAATAAGATTTGCAATTTCTGGTCTAGAGTCAGGAAATCTTTTTTTCAGGTTGATTTGAAATTCGTCAAGGTTGGTACAATTTTCAAAAATGTCAATTCCAAATGTCACTTGATAATTATATCCATACATTAAATGTTCAAGTTGATTTAGAATATCTCTCATAATTTCGGGTGTCTTACTATTATGCCTAACGTTGAAGCATTGGCGATGTGGCGGTATTCTGTATTCAGTCAGCCGGTTGCCGCTGCTGATTAAAGATACAGAAGCTCATTGTTTATTCTAATGCTCAGCGTTATCTGTCTGCCGAAACCAAAGCTCAAAAGCGAACAAAAAGCTGAGAATATATTCTTCACCCCGCCATATTGCCAATGCAATGTTAGCGGTAGTTATTTCTCTTTAAGTTCTATGTCAATTTTTTTTCGCAAGTCACTCTTTAAATTTATTTGAATCGGTTCAAAATGGATTGGTAATTTATTATCCATTGAATAGTCACGGGCTGTTTTCTCATAGTCTACCATACTTTGTTCGTTGGCAAATTTGTCTGTAAAGAAATTCAATCCAGTCATAAAATTTAAAGTCACAATTGTGTCCTTGGATTGAAAGCTCGCGAATGTCTGTGCCGTGCTAAGTCCTTGATAATAACCTAAGGTGTCTTTACGGTCATTGGTTATCACACACCAAACTTCTTTGGGTCGCTTGATTAGGTTGCTTTTCTGATAACCTTCTGATTGCCCTAAAGTATCTTTCCACTCGACAGAATACAAGTTTCTTTCATAGTCTTCTGGTATAACCTCAAATAGGATTTTCATTTTGGGCTTGGGATTGTCCGTCGAGTTACTTTTATAATTGCAACTAAAAACGCCTAAAGCCATAGATAAAAATATACAAGGTTGAAGTTTCATTATAATTACCGCTAACGGTTTGCAGATTTGCGATGGGCGGGCTTTTCACCACAAAACTTTATTCGAAGATAAAAACTTTCTGTAACCACAAAACTTTCTGCGGAGAACGAAACCCCGCCTATTGCAAATGTGCTGTTACCAGTAGTTGTTTTTCGTCTTTCCATTTTTTGTTTTCGCTTATCCAATGGTCAAACCCTTTTGTCCGAACCCAATGTCCATTTTGTTTCTCGTATAAGTCTTTACCACCTTGTCCACCTAACATACAATTGCAGTCTTCTTGAAATTCTATTATTACTTTTTGTCTGTCCGCTGAAATAAGAGGGAAAGAAATATGGTGTAAAATTCCTTGGTCGCAAACTGTGTCAACTGTTGTAAATTCAAATGTCTTGCTGCGTCTTTTATACCACTTTAATTTATTGGGTTTTACCTTTAAGTTCTTGAATTGCGAACTTTGTCCAGTAATAAATGAAATGTCGTCTTGTGTGAATTCTTTCTTGTATTCGTCAGTCAATTGCAAGTCTTGAAATTTCCAGCACACTCTATCTATGTATAAACTGTCGTCTGCAATAATTTCGTTTATGATAGTATAAACTTCGTCCTCTGTCAAGTCTGGTGTCGACTTGCAAGAACTGAAAAACAAAACAGTCAATGTCGATATGATTATTAATGTTCGTGTCGTCATACAATTACTGGTAACATCCGTATTGTCGCTACTCAATAAGCTGCGCGGAGTAGCGACAATCCGTCCTTAGTATGCAAGTGAGTAGCGGCAATCTAGCTACCGTTGGCTGTATTGTCGCTACTGCTACCCAGCAACCTGCGTAGCGTCAAGCCACGCAACGGCACTACCAAAACCTGCGGGGCAACAGAAAAAGGAGCGGGCGCCCCCGCCTTTTCTCCTACCTTTGTTTCCCGTTATGCCAGACCGAAACCTCACCCCCCCGGCTGCAACGGCCAAGTTCATTTTTGTTACCGGCGGAGTTACCTCCTCGCTGGGCAAGGGCATCATTTCGGCCTCCCTGGCCAAGCTCTTGCAAGCCCGCGGCTTCCGGGTCACCATCCAGAAGTTCGACCCCTACATCAACATCGACCCTGGCACGCTCAATCCCTACGAGCACGGCGAGTGTTATGTAACCGACGACGGCGCCGAAACCGACCTCGACCTGGGCCACTACGAGCGGTTCCTGAACGTGCCCACCTCGCAGGCCAACAACGTAACCACCGGCCGCATCTACGATGCCGTGATTCGGAAGGAGCGCGAGGGCGCCTACCTCGGCAAAACGGTGCAGGTGGTGCCCCACATCACCGACGAAATCAAGCGGCGCATGCTGCTGCTGGGCCAGAACGACGAGTTCGACGTGGTCATCACCGAAATCGGCGGCTGTATTGGCGACATCGAGAGCCTGCCCTTTGTGGAGGCCGTGCGCCAGCTGCGCTGGGAACTGCCGCCGAATGACTCGCTCGTGATTCACCTCACGCTGCTGCCCTACCTGGCCGCCGCCAAGGAACTCAAAACCAAGCCCACCCAGCACTCGGTGCGCGACCTGCGCGAGGCCGGCCTGCAGCCCGACATTCTGGTGTGCCGCTCCGAGCACCCCATCCCAGCCGATATGCGCCGCAAAATCGCGCTGTTCTGCAACGTGAAGGTGAATTCGGTTATCGAGGCGCTCGATGCCGACAGCATTTACTCGGTGCCGCTGCTCATGCTCAAAGAGCATTTGGACGAGCGGGTTATCAAGAAAATGAAGCTTACCGGCGGCGGTACAGCTCCCGACCTGGAAACCTGGAAGGATTTCCTCGGCCGCCTGAAAAACCCCACCGAGGAAGTGACCGTGGCCCTGGTGGGCAAGTACGTGGAGCTGCCCGACGCCTACAAGTCCATTCTGGAAGCTTTCGTACATGCCGGGGCCCAGAACGAGTGTAAGGTGTCGGTGCGCATGATACAGTCGGAGCATATTTCGCCCGAAAATGTGGGGCAGCTGCTGCACGGCGTCGATGGCGTGCTGGTAGCGCCCGGCTTCGGCGAGCGGGGCTTCGAGGGCAAGCTGGCCGCCATCCGGTACGTGCGCGAAGAGGGCGTTCCTTTCTTCGGTATTTGCCTGGGCATGCAGTGCGCCGTGGTGGAATTTGCCCGCAACGTGCTGCACATGGAGGGCGCTAACTCCACCGAAATGGACCCGCAAACGCCGCACCCGGTTATTGGGCTGATGGCCGAGCAGAAGGGCATTACCCAAAAGGGCGGCACCATGCGCCTGGGGGCCTACGCCTGCGAGCTGCGCAAGGGCTCCAAGGCGGCCAAAGCCTACGGCCGCAACCACATTGAGGAGCGCCACCGCCACCGCTACGAGTTCAACAACGAGTTCCTGAAGCAGTTCGAGGACGCCGGCATGCTGGCCTCGGGCGTGAACCCCGACACCGGCCTGGTGGAAATGATTGAGCTGACCAACCACCCGTGGTTTGTGGCCGGCCAGTTTCACCCCGAGCTAAAAAGCACCGTGCAGAACCCGCATCCGCTGTTCGTGCGCTTCGTGCGGGCGGCTATTCAGCACCACAAACAGCTAACGGCGGTGTAGGGGCCGGGTGGGGGAGGCACAACGCGGCCCCGGCCAATTTGACAGACCCACCCGAGTGCGCCCGGTTGTTGTAACAGGCGGAACCTCAGGCCTCTTCAAAACGGTTGTAGGCAGTTGGCTGATTGCCACGTACTTTTGCGCCTCGTTTTGGCAGCGCCGATCCGCTGAGCGGTTCTAACTGCCTTTTACTCAATACCCATCCATTCATGGATAAGAACCAGGCCACGGGCCTAATGCTCATTTCGGCGCTGCTGCTGGCGTACCTGTTTTTCTTTAAGCCGGAGCCGCCCAAAGAGCAAGCCGCTAAGCCCGCCACCACGGCTGCCGCTACCAAGCCGGCCGCTGCGGCCACGCCCGCTCCGCTCGATTCGGCCACCCAGGCCCGCAACCTGGGCGCGTTTGCCGCCGCGGCCCAGGGCACCGCCGAAACCGTGCAGCTGCGCAACGACAACCTGACCGTTACGCTGTCTTCGCGCGGCGGCCGCCCCGAAGCGGTGTTGCTGAACAAGGAGAAGACGTTTTTCGGCCAGCCGTTTTACCTGCTCGATAAGCAAAGCGGCCACATCGATGTGCTGCTGCCCGCGCAGGACGGTCGCCGGGTGAAGCTCTCCGACCTGAACTTCCGTTCGTCGGGCGTGCAGCCGGTCGCCGAAGGCGAGAAGAAAGGTCAGCGTGTGGCTTTCACCGCCGAGCTGGCCCCCGGTCAGCAAATCCAGCAGACCTACACGCTGCTCGATAACAGCTACCAGATCGACTACAACCTGAAGCTGGTGGGCCTCAGTGGCTTGGTAAATGGCCAGGAGCCGCTCACCTTGAACTGGCTGGACCGCGTGCGCCAGACCGAGCAGAGCTTCAAGCAGAACCGCGACCATTCGACCATTAACTATTACCTAGCCGAGGACGACCTGGGCTCGATTGCCGAAGCCAGCGACAAACCCGAGGAGCAGATTGCGCCCGGCGCCGTGAAATGGGTTGGCCACAAGCACGACTTCTTTACGGCCGGCCTCATTGCCGGCAAGGAATTCACCAAGGGCAAGTTCAACTCGAACGTAAGTCTGGAAGACAGCACGTTCATCAAGACCCTGCAAAGCACCGTGCAAATCCCAACGGCCGAAGCGCAATCGGCCACCGGCATGCAGATGCAGTACTACTTCGGCCCGAACAAATTCTCGGTGCTGAAGAACGTAGCGCCCAACTTTGAACGCAACGTGTTCCTGGGCTGGGGCGTGTTCCGCTACGTAAACCAGTTTCTGGTTATTCCGGTCTTCTCGTTTCTGGAGCAGTTCATCAGCTCGTACGGTATTATCATCGTTATTCTGGTAATCCTCATTAAGCTGCTGTTCTGGCCGCTGGTGTACAAATCGTACCTCGCCCAGGCCAAAATGCGGGTGCTGAAACCTGAGGTAGATGCCATCAAGGAAAAGTACGGCGACGACCAGATGAAGGTGCAGAGCGAAACCATGAAGCTCTACCAAAGCACCGGCTCCAGCCCCCTGGCCGGCTGTATTCCCATGTTGGCTACCATTCCGGTGCTGCTGGCTTTGTTCCAGTTCTTCCCGAATGCCATTGAGCTGCGCGGCGAGTCGTTTCTGTGGGCGAAAGACCTGAGCACCTACGATTCGCCCATTCACCTGCCGTTTGCGGTGCCGTATCTGGGCAGCCACATCAGCCTGATGACGGTGCTCATGACGGCCTCCACGCTGCTCATGACCTGGCAGAGCAACCAAATGAACCCGGCCGCCATGCAGGGCCCGATGAAGTTCTACAGCTACCTCATGCCGCTGATTTTCTTCTTCGTGCTGAACGATTACCCGGCTGGTCTGACCTGGTACTACTTCGTCTCGAACATCGTGACCTTTGCCCAGCAGGCCATTACCCGCACCTTCGTCGACGAAGACAAGCTGCACGCCCAGCTGCAGGCCAACAAAGAGAAAAACAAGGACAAGAAACCCGGCGGTTTCCAGGCCCGCCTCGCCGAAGCCATGAAAGCGGCCCAGGAACGCGAGGTAGAAGCCAAGAAGCAACCCGATGCTAAGCCGAAGTCCAAGAAAAAATAAATTTTTGTCTGAAGATCAGTAAGTTAAAGCCTCCCGGTGCACGCATCGGGAGGCTTTTTGGTTCTAGAATATTTGCTTTTCGCGGTATTGGTCCGCTTTTTGGAAATTGCTGAGCCAGACTCTTCTCTCCCTACGGCCATGCGACTAAACTTACCCTCTCTGCTGACTGCCGCGCTGCTTGGCGCTTCGCTCTCGGCCTGTACCGTGAACTATTACGTTACCGGCGACGGGCCCCGCCGCCCGCGCCCCAGCTACGGTGGCGACTGGACCTCCGGCAACGGCGGCTGGCAGCAAGGCCCTGGTAACGGGCCCTCCGGCCCCATTCGTCAGGCGCCCACGGGCACGGGCGGCGTCCGTCCGCCGTCGGGTACGCCCACCGGCAACGGCGGTACCCGGCTCCCCACCGAAACGCCCACCGGCTCGGGCCCCACCAAGCCACCGGTTTACGAAACGGGTGGACACAAACCCGAGCCGCCCATTCGGCAAAACCCTACTGGCGGCATCAAACAAAACCCCACGCTGGAAACCGGGGGCGTAAAGCCTCCTAAGGATACCTACGAGACCGGCGGACACAAGCCGGAGCCGCCCATTCGGCAAAACCCCACCGGCGGCATTAAGCCCCCCAAGGATACCTACGAAACGGGTGGGCACAAACCGGAGCCACCGGTGCGTACGGTGCGGGTGGTAAAGCAGGAAACCCCGGCCGAAGGCCCCAGCGGGACCAACGGCCAGCCAGCTAACGGTAGCGGAATGGGTACTTCATCCGGCGAAGTGAAGTACGAAACCGGTGGGCACAAGCCCGAACCGCCCCGAGTAAAGGAGGTTATCAAAGGCGACCAGGTAATCAAGAACGCCGAGCAGACCATGGGCGGCGCGGTGGATACTTCGCCCCAGCCAGCGACGTTTGTAACCGGCGGTATTAAACCGATGCGCACCGGCCGCGTACGGGCCGAAGAAAACACCAACCTGGAAACCGCAGGCGAAGCTGTTTCCAACGAACCGGTTATTGTGTTTCGCAAAACGCCTTGCCTGGGTCCCTGCCCCGATTATGAGGCCACCATTTGGGCCGATGGCCGGGTGCGCTACGTGGGCAACCGTAACGTAGCCAAGGAAGGCACCCACGAGCTGCGCATTCCGGCCGCTACGGTAGCTGAAATCCTGCGTCAGGTCGACGAAATAGGTTTCAGTAAAATGGCTCCGCAGTACGTGAACGGCGCTACCGATATGCCCTCTACCATCTTGACCATCAGCCGCGCCGGCCGCAAAGCCAAAACCGTGCAGGTGGAGCATGGCGCCCCCGACGAGCTAGTGGGCTTGCTGAACTTCATAGACTTTGAAATAGCCCGCGTGAGTGGCGGGCCGAAAGAATAGGGCTGGCATTGCCACCACCGTAAACGCCAAACGGGCCGAAAGCAGCTGCTTTCGGCCCGTTTGGCGTTTTATGAATTAGGCTAAACTACTCTTTGCGCACGCGTTCCAGCACCAGCTGGTTCATGGGGTTGGGGGTAAGGCCGCGCACGTTGTTTTGGGTGAGGCGCACTACTTCATCGTAATACAGCGAAATAACGGGCGACTCGGCTACCACCAAGCGGTCCATGGCCTGGTACAGCTGCCAGCGGCGTTGGTCGTTGCGCTCCAGCTTGGCCTGTTCGTAGAGCTTGTCGTAAGCAGCGTTGCGGAAATGCGTTTTATTGGGGCCGGCGGGGCTGAAGTTCGGGCTGTAAAACAAGGCCAGGTAGTTCTCGGCATCGGGGTAGTCACCGAGCCACGACTTGGTGAAGAAGGCGGCACGGCCGTTATCTACCAACTCTTGGTGCGCGGCGGCCTGGTTCACGTCGATGGCCACTTCAATGCCTAATTCAGCCCATTTTTTCTGCAGGTACTCGCAAATTTCCTTGCGCTCGGCCACGGTGCTCAGGCGCAGGCGTAGCGGCTTACTACCTGGGCCGTAACCGGCTTCGCGCAGCAGGGCTCGGGCTTTGGCCGGCTGGTAGGTGTAGCCCGGCACCGCTTCGGCACTGAACGAAGGCAAAGACGACGGCACGAAACCGGAGGTACCCGGCCGGCCTACGTTATTGATGAAATAAGCCAGTAACTCGGCCCGGTTTACGCCGTAGCTCAGCGCCTGCCGCACCCGCACATCACGCAGAGCGGGCTGGTTGGCCTCACCGCGCAGGTTCTTGGGGTCGAGCTGGAAACCGAGGTATTCGGTGTTCAGGTACGGTACTTTCTGCAGCTGAAACCGGCCCGCGAAGTCTTCGCGCACGGTGCCATCGGGGTTCATGATCAGGTCGCGGGAGCCTTCGCGCACGCCCGAGAGGAAATCGAGCTTGCCCTGCTGGAAGGTCAAAAACTCGGTTTTGCGGTCGGTAATAAAGCTGATGAGTACCGCGTCGAGGTAGGGCAAGGGCTGGCCCTGGGCGTCGCGGCGCCAGTAGCCGGGGTTGCGGTGGTACACAATGGCCGAGCCCTCGTCCCAACGCTTGAACACGAAAGGCCCGGTGCCCACCGGATGCTCGCGGAAGTCCTTGCCGTAACGCTGCACGGCTTCGCGCGGCACCACGTAGGCGTAGGGCATCGTCAGAATTCCGAGGAAAGGAATAAACGGCTCCTTGAGGTAAATGCGCACCGTGGAGTCGTTGGCGGCCACAAAGGCGGTATCGGCTGGCTCGCCGGCAGCGTTTTCGATGACTTTGCCGCGGAAAATCCAGCCGCCGGGGCTGGCCGTGGGCTTGTCGAGCAGGCGCCGGAAGGAATACACCACGTCCTGGGCTTTTACTTCGCGGCCTTTACCCCCGAGAAATACCTCCGAATCGTGGAAACGCACGCCGGGACGCAGCACGAAGGTGTAGCGCAGGCCGTCGGGCGATATGTCGTAGCGGCGGGCCAGGGCCGGCGCGGGGCGTAGCGAATCGTCGAGCTCGATGAGGCCGTTGTAGAGCTGGGTTACGGCCCAGATATTGGCCTGCTTGTTGGCAAAGGCCGGGTCAAGCGAAGTCAGTGCCTCGGGCTGGTTGTAACGGAATACGCGGCGCACATCGGCGGGCTTTTCAGCACTGCCGCAACTTGTTGCTACAAGCGCAATGCACAGCAAGGCAAGCTGAAATAAAGCGGCCGAAGCCCGGCTCGAAGAAGCAACAAAACCCCTAATGTGGGCACTGATGCTAACGGGACTAGAGTAGAAAAGCGCCAAGGAGTTACGTTCAAAATAACCCTGAAACGGCCCGAAACAGGCCAAAAAGCGGGGCATGCGGAAGGCAAAAGAGGTGTATATTTGTAGCAAAGTACGGCTAAATCCGCGGCCTTCCGCCGGCTTCTTACCCGCTTTGTGCCCTCTATGAAACTCACGTATTACGGCCATTCCTGCTTCCTGCTCGAAACCGGCGGCAGTCGTTTGCTCTTCGACCCGTTTATTCGGCCCAACCCGTTGGCGAAGGACATCGACGTAGAGAAAATCGAGGCCGACTACATCCTGCTCAGCCACGGCCACGGCGACCATGTAGCCGACGCCGAGGAAATAGGCAAGCGCACCGGAGCTCAGCTCGTGGGCATGTTCGAAGTACTAGCTTGGTTTGAAGCCAAAGGCTTGAAGGCCGACCTGAAGATGAACCTAGGCGGCAAAGTGGCCCTGCCCTTCGGTACCGTGAAAATGGTGCCGGCGGCGCACTCCAGCTCCATGCCCGACGGCTCGTACGGCGGCGTGGCCGGCGGTTTCATCATCGAATCGGAAGGCAAGACCTTGTACTTTGCCGGCGACACGGCCCTGAGCTACGACATGAAGCTCATCGGCGAACAGCACAGCGTAGATGTAGCCCTGCTGCCCATCGGCGACCATTTTACCATGGGCGTGGCCGATGCGCTGACCGCCGCCAGCTGGCTGAATTGCTTCCGCATCATTGGCATGCACTACGACACGTTCCCGCCCATTGCCGTCGACGACGATAAGGCCATGGACCAAGCCATGTTGGCCGGCAAGGAGCTCGTGTTGATGAAAATCGGGCAAACGCTTTCTTTGTAATTAACTTTACCGCTACCGGCGGCTGTTTCCCCGCCGGCAAGCTGCGACTACATGGGCAAAATCATTGCGGTAGCTAACCAGAAAGGCGGCGTGGGCAAAACCACCTCGTCCATTAACCTTGCGGCCTCGTTGGCGGCGCTGGAATACCGCACCCTGCTGGTAGATGCCGATCCGCAGGCCAACGCCACCTCCGGCGTGGGCTTCGATCCGAAGGACATCCAGCACAGCATCTACGAGTGCATGGTCGACGGCATCAACGCCCAGGACATCATCCTGCAAACCAACATTCTGCCCCACCTCGACCTGATGCCTTCGCA
The DNA here is from genome assembly GCF_039541855.1 of Hymenobacter koreensis. Classification (NCBI taxonomy): domain Bacteria; kingdom Pseudomonadati; phylum Bacteroidota; class Cytophagia; order Cytophagales; family Hymenobacteraceae; genus Hymenobacter; species Hymenobacter koreensis. Next base: position 123,938 of record NZ_BAABHA010000002.1, on the reverse strand, counting down.
CATCGACCTAGTGGGGGCCGAGGTGGAGATGATCAACCTGCCGAACCGCGAGGAAAAGATGAAGCTGGCTCTGGCGCCCATTGCCGAGCAGTACGACTTCATCATCATCGACTGTTCGCCGTCGTTGGGCCTGATTACCGTTAACGCCCTCACGGCCGCTAACTCGGTAATCATTCCGGTGCAGTGCGAGTACTTCGCTTTGGAAGGATTGGGCAAGCTGCTGAATACCATTAAGATCATTCAGAGCCGCTTGAACACGGCTCTCGATATTGAAGGCATTCTGCTGACGATGTACGACGTGCGTCTGCGTCTCTCCAACCAAGTGGTGGAGGAAGTGAAAACACACTTCCAGCAGCTCGTATTCGATACCATTATTCCGCGCAACGTGAAGCTGTCGGAGTCACCGAGCTTTGGCATTCCGGTTATCCTGCACGACGCCGAAAGCAAAGGCTCGATCAGTTACCTGAACCTGGCGCGCGAAATCGTAGAAAAGAACATCGTGGCCGGCACCGGCGCCGCGTACGCCGAGGACGACGCAGCGTAAGCAACGGTTTAAAGTGTAACACCGCGGCCCGCTTTGCTAGTGCAGAGCGGGCCGCGGTGCGTTTAGGCTGCGCGGCAATCGAATCTACAGAGCCGCTTTTTGAGCCTCCTGGCCGGCGCGCCGCCAGATAAATCCGTCGAGGACGTAGTGCGTAGCTTGGGGCAGGGCCAGCAGCGGTATCAGCAACGCCAGCAGGGTAGAGTCGGCTACGTGCGGCAGGAGCTGAAAAAAGCTGAACACGGAGGCATGCTCACGCCACACCAACCCGTCCCAGAGGCCTTCCTCTAGGTAAGCAAGCACCACCACCAAACCCAGAAACACCATCAAGCCGTAGCGGCCGGCCCACACGCCACGGCGCGCGGCCTTGCCATTGGGTTGCCGTTGGGGGCCGCTGCTCCACACCAGCGCCAGGTACGGAATGCCGTGCGACACCACGTTGAGCAGGGTAAACGCCAGGTCACCGTTGAAGTACACGATGCCGAAATACCACGACACCAGCGTGCCAACGACCAGCAGGTTGCGGGGCCAGTTGACGTTGCGGGTAAGCAGCCACAGGTGAATTTCTTTGCCTAAGTAAAGCAGCAGCACCAGCACGTACAGCCCCGTGGCTACGTAGCGGCCCACGGACCAGTCGTGGCGCACAAAGTCGCCATCAATAAACCAGTTAAAGTTGCGCGGCGGCGAGAAGTGCCAGTACAGCAAGGGGTAAATGGTGGCGTAATAAATGATGGCCGTATCGAGCCAGCGGAAAGTGGACGCTTCTTGCCGGGCGTATAGGCGCAGAAAGCCGTATTGCTGTCGGATGAAATGGAAAACGGCGAGGTAGGCCAGCACCCGCCAGAAAAGCAAGCCGCCCCCGGCCAGGTACAAGGCCACGCCGGCGGCGTAGCACAGCGCGGGCACTACCCAGAACAGCAGCCACCGCTGTCGGCGCCGTTGCGGGTCGAGGTAGGTGCGGAACAAGGTGCTGTACACGTGGCTCACATCGATGAGCAGCACCAGCATCACCCAGCCAAGCAACGGCATGCTGGCCGACGAGCGGAACGAGGCGGGCAGAAGCATGACCACAAGCAACGCCAGAAAAGGCGGCGCCAGAATGAAGAGCCCGTCGTAGCGGGCCGAACGAATCCAGGGTTGGCTCATGCGGACTGACCAAGAATTTCGTTTGCAGCCCTGATTCCCTGGTAAAAGGCCTCTTCGAAAATGGATACCCCGCTCAGGTCGGTGTGCGCGAAAAACAGCTTTCCGTGCCTGGGCTGGGCCGCGGAGAAGCGTTCGGAGTTCCACAGGTAGCCCGGCGTGGGCGCTACCATGCCGTGGCCCCACACCCACGCCTCCGCGTGCTGCAAGTGGGCGCTAATACCGGGGTGAGCGGTTTCTAACTCGCTCAGGATTTGCGTCATCCAATCCTCGTAAGAAGTCTGGTAAGCGCGCCGACGGGCTAAATCGGGGGCTTCTTCGGAAAGCGGCCAGTAGAAGGTTATCACCTTGGAGCCCAGGTCGGAACCGAGGTTCTGGTGGTTGGCATTGATGTACCCCAGCGAAGCGCTGCCGTACTGCACGTTGTCCCAGCAGAGCGGTACGCCCGGTCCTTGCGGCAAACCGGCTACCGTGAGGTTGGCAATCAGCCAGGGCGCGTGGTATACGTTAAGCTTGGGCGCCTCCGGCCACGCGTCAGCCAGCAGGCGCTGCGTAACAAAGTGCGGCGTGGCCAGCAGCACGCGTTTGGCTTCGATGCGGGTGGTTTGCTTCGTTGCCACGTCGTAGGTCAGGACTTCCACGCCAGCAGTGGTTTCGCGTAAGCCGTAGGCCAAGGTACCGGCCTTTATACCCGCAGCCGTTTGCCGGCGCAAGTGGTTAACCAAAAAGCCGTTGCCTTCGGGCCAGGTTAGCACATCGGCCGCGGCAGCGTTGTGGGCCTGGCCCTTGCGGCCGGCAAAATAGTGGATGCCGGCCCAGGCCGAGACTTGGGTGGCGGGGGCACCGTAGTCGTCGCGGCAGCAGTAGTCGAGGTACCAGCGCAAGTAGGGCGAGGTAAATCCCTGCGCCGTGAGGTAGTCGGCAAACGACAGCGCGTCGAGCTGCCGAAACTGCGGATCGGCGGAGGAACGGTCGAGGGGAATGGCAAAAGCGTCGCGGCCGTCAGCACCTCGGGCTTGGCGAAATTGCTCCGCCAACGCCAGAAACCGGGCGATTTGCGCTAGGTCGGCGGGCGGTACGCCCAGGTTGGGCACTAAGCCTTGCTGCCAATGGCCGTGAATGTGCAGCCGTTCCTCGGGGTCGTGGCAGAGGTAGTACTCGTTGTAGACCGGCAGGCCTGCTTCGCTGGTACCGGTAATTACGCCGGCCTCGGTCAGAAACTCCAGTAGCTCGTGGTTGCGAGTGTCGGGGATGGGGAGGTAATGAGCGCCCCACGGATAAGCCGATACCTCGTTTCGGCCCGAAGAAGCGTTACCACCCACCTGCTCGTCGAGCTCCACCAACAGCACATCGGTTATGCCGTGGCGGTGCAGCCAGCGCTTAGCCGACAGCCCGGTTACGCCACCACCGATAATTAGCACTTCAGTTTGGACGGTGTGCGCCGGTGTGGGCAACTTACTAGGCTGGCGCAGCAGGTGCCCCACGGCGTGGTTCGCGCCGCGCATGCCGCCCGGAACAGCAGCCCGCGAGGCCGCCGGCGCGCAGGAGGGCAGCAGGCCGGGGCTCAGCAGCAAGCCGGCCAGCCCCACCCCGGTACGGGCGACAAACTCCCGGCGGCCCAGCCGGAACGGTCCAGCCTTGCTCGGTTCCTGGTTACTCATGGTTTGCCCGTGGTCAATGCGTGTAAGGCCCCCAATCCTCTTCGAAGTAATGCACCAAGGCCTGGTTGTTGAGCTGATTGACCTCGGTCGGAAGCTCGGCCATATCGGGTGGGAAAACCAGCATCTGGCGAATAACCTCCGGGGTGATGTAGCGCAGGTCTTTGGGCAGCGGCCCGTCGCCGCGCCAGTGGCCGTTGCGGCCTGCTAGCACGTAGCCCCACTCGCCAAACGAGGGCACGTACAGGTGGTAGGGGATGGTGTGGAAACCCGCCGCGGCCAGGGTGTGGTTGATGCACCAGAACGAGCGGCGCGCCACGTACGGCGAGGTGCTTTGTACCACCAGTAGCCCACCGGGAGCCAGCAGCTTGTCCAGCTCGCGGTAAAATGCCGTGCTGTACAGCTTGCCAATGGAGTAACTGGAGGGGTCGGGAAAATCCACTACCAGCAAATCGTAGCGGGTAGTGTCCTCGCGCACCCAGCGGTAGGCGTCGCCGTTGATAACCTCCACCTTGGGGTGCAGTAGCGCGCGGTTGTTGAGGGCCAGCAGCAGCTCGTTTTGCTGAAAAATGCGCGTCATGCCGGGGTCGAGGTCGACGAGCCGGATTTGCCGGAGCTGCGGGTATTTCAGCAGCTCGCGCACGGCCAGTCCGTCGCCGCCGCCCAGCACGAGGGCGCGGCGGGCGCGGGGCAAGGCCTGCATGGCCGGGTGCACCAGGGCTTCGTGGTAGCGGTACTCATCGGCCGAGCTAAACTGCAGGTTGCCGTTCAAAAACAGCCGCAGCTCGCGGTTATTCTTGGTAAGCACGATGCGTTGGTAGGGCGTGCTTTTGCTGTAGATAACCTGGTCCTGAAAGGCCATGGTTTCGGTGTAGGTCTGAATGCGCTCGGCGTACACAAACCCCGCGCCCAACACCAGCAGCGTAGCCGCAATAACGCCGGCAAAGCGGCGGCGGTAGGGGCGGGTTTCGCGGAACCGATACAGCACGATACCGGCCACGGCCACGTTCAGCGCCCCAAAAAACAAGGAGGTGCGAATCAGGCCCAGCTGCGGCACCAGCACCAACGGGAAAATAAGGGAAGCCAACAGTGCCCCGATGTAATCGAAGGTGAACACCCGCGAAACGAGGTCTTTGAATTCGTAGCGGTTCTCCAGAATCCGCATGAGCAGCGGAATTTCCAGCCCCACCAAAATGCCGGTGAGGCCCACCAGCCCGTAGAGAATCAGGCGGAACGAAGTGACGTACTCGAAGAGCACGAATAGCAGCGGCGCCGAGATGCCGCCCACAATGCCCACCAGAATTTCGAGCCGGATAAACCACTTGAGCAGCGGGGCATCGAGAAAACGCGACAGCCACGAGCCGATGCCCATCGAGAACAGGTAGGCCCCGATGATGGTGGAAAACTGCATGACCGAGTCGCCGAGCAGGTAGGAGGCCAGCGTGCCGGCAATCAGCTCGTAAATCAGCCCGCAGGTGGCAATAACGAATACCGAGCCCAGCAGCAGAGCCGGCAGGTGGTCGGGCTGGCGGACGGGTGCGGGCGGGCGGCGCTCGGCCACCGTGGGGCCGTTAGCCATGAATGGCCGAGCTGATGATCAGGGCCACGGCCAGCACGAAGGAGGCGGCCACAATGGCAAAGGCGGTGTTGTGCTCTTCCAGAATTTCGCGGCGCAACGTGCGCGGGGCCAGCTTATCGAACACGAAGAAGCACACGAACAGGATGAAAATGCCCAGCAGCGAGTAAATGAGCGAGGCCGCGATGAGCTTGGCGTTGAGGTATTCCATGGAGCAGAAGTTACTTGTGGTAGTAGCGGACGCCCGAGCCGCCGCCCGAGCGGGCGCCGCCGTAGCCGTTAAGGTTTTCGGTGCTTTCGTTGTCGTCGCCGAGCAGGCGCGTGCCCGTGAGGCCGGCCCACACGAAACCGCCCAGGGCCAGCAAAGCCACGGCGGCGAACAGGCGGAATTTTCGGATGTGTTCGAACATAGAGCGGATGGACTTTACTCGTTGCTGGGGCCGTAGTCGCTGTTTTGCCAACGTTGCTGCTCGTGGAAGTACCGCCACACGTACAGCGCTACGGGATAGGCAAACAGCAGCGTTACCAGCAGCAGGGTGTTGGAAACCAGCGCGGGGTTTTGCGTGACGCGCACCGAAACGAGGTGCGACAACCCGCGCTCGGAAATCGGGTAAATGTTCAGGTGGTAGCGGCCCGAAGGCACCCGGCTTAGCATGGCCTCATCGGAAGGGCTGCCCTCCGACCAACTGCCGCCGTCTTCGTAGCCGTGGTAATACTCCAGGGCCTTGGTAAACTCGAAGCTGGGTCCCTGGCCTTCGTTTACCAGCGCCACGGGCAGCTCCATCCAATTATTGTCTACGTCGCCGCTGAGGCTGACTTCCAGGGCCGCCGGGCCGCTCACGGTAAACGAAGGAGTTATAATAACGGCGCCCTGCTCGGCCGGAGTGCCTGTTGACTCGTGTTGGGTGCGGTAGGAATCGGCCAGTAATTGCTGGCTGGGGCGCATTAGTCCGACGAAAAGCTGCGCCGCCACCACCAGCAAAGCCATGAAGAGTGTGAAATTGAGCAGCGGCCGCCAGTACGACTCGCCGGGCGCAGGCTGCACGGCGCCCACGCCCTCGCGGGTCGGCAGCGCTTCCGTATCGAGGCCGAAGGCCGCGGCTACCTGCGCGGGCTCCAGGTGTTCACCTCGGTACCACTCGGTGGTTTTGGTGCTCTGGCTGTACTCCTGAATCAGCATCAGCGGCGGCGCAATGAATTCGGCCACGTCAAGCTTTTCATCGGCCCGCAGGTCCCAGTCGAACTCGCCCACGGCATAGGGCACGCGTGGGGAGTAGCGGTTGTAAATGTCGAAGCGCACACCCGCGTCCATCACGTGCGCGTTTACGGTGTTGGCTTTGAGTACATTATTCGGCTGCTCGGTGGGTTTGATGAGCAGCCAATGGCCTTCGAACACCGCCAGCTGGGCGTAGCTGGCCGGCGGGCTGAAAAGCAGGTACTCGCCCCATTTGTATACCGCCGACTTGGCCTCGTGCCGGGCCGAATAGCCGATGACGCGGTAGGTTAAGCCGTCGGGCAAGGTGCCGGTAGCGCCCAACGAGAGTAGCTGGGGGACAAAATCTGGCCCTTTAGCATACTCGCCGAAAAGCTTGGGTGGCCTGGTATGCTGGTTTTGAAAGTACGTACGGCAGTCGGGGCAAGCGTAGTAAGCGCTGTTGTCGAGGTCGTAGTACGTGATGGGAGCATCGCATTTCGGGCAGTAAAACTGCGCCGACCGGAACGCTGGCTGAGCGGCAGTACTCATCGGCGTACTTCGGTTTTGCTTTGCTCCTGGGCTTCGAAAAACCGCAGCGTGGCCGCGTACAGCTGTTGCACCGTGGCAGAGTTGTCGCGCTGGTAGTTCGAAAGAAAGACATCGAACGTGGCCAGACCGTACTCGGGCCAGGTATGAATACTCAGGTGCGACTCGGTTAAAGCCACCACCGCCGTAAAGCCGCTGTTGGGAAAGGTGTGGTAAGCTTCGCCCACTTTGGCCAAGCCCAAGTATTGAATTTGCTCATCGAAAAAAAGCCGGCACGCGGCCGCATCGGTCAGGTGCTGCACCGGGGCCGAGAAAGTTGCCAGCACGTGCAGCCCGGGGGTGTAAAATGTCATTCGATAGCGAAGTATCCGGATGCCGCCGGCTTAATAATCTTCAATACTACGCAGTGCACCGCATAAGTCCAACATTATGGAGGAGCTTGAGAGACAATAGAATTGGGCTATAGCAAGAACTGCTTGGGTAAAACGTCGGTGTTCGAAAGCGGACCGGCTAGAGGTTGGGTTGGCTAGCGGAGAAACTGTAAATTCAGCCCGCCGTTTGGTCTATCACTTCGAATTTTTGTCCCGTGCGTAGCTTCCTACTCTACTCGTTGCTTGCTGGCCTTGGGGCCGGTGGCACTACGTTGGCCGATGCCGCCCCGGTTGTTTCCCTGCTGCCGGTCGAGGCTCGCCTGAGCCGGGTAGCCGCTGGCGTATCGGTTGCCAAGTTGCCCGTTCAAACGCCCGGCAACGGCCTCTCCGGTAGCTATTTCACGAATGGCTCACTGGCCGGTGCGCCGGCCCTGCGCCGCGTCGACGCCGCCATTGACTTTCAATGGGGGCAAGGCGCCCCCGCCGCCGGCTTGCCTGCCGATAACTTCTCCGTGCGCTGGGAAGGCCAGCTGGCTGCGCCCAGCACAGGCAGCTACCGCTTCATTGCCCAGTCCGGCGACGAAGTGCGCCTCTGGATTAACGGCAAAAAGGTGCTCGATACCTGGCAGGGCAGCAAAGGCGGCTTTGTAGCCGGCGGCAGCGTAGGTTTGGCCGCGGGCGAAAAAACCTCCATCCGCCTGGAGTACACCGACGCCGAAGGCGACGCCCAGCTTCAGTTGATGTGGGTGCCCCCCGGACAGGCGGCGCAGCTTATTCCCACAACTTACCTCTTCCCGCTGGGCGCACCGGCTACGCCGGCTCCGGTAGCGGCGGCTACCCCGGCGCCCACTCCGGCCCCGGCAGCGCCCGCGCCGGTAGCTCCGGCAACGCCCACCCCGGCAGAGCCGGCCAAAGCCGTGGCCGCGACTCCTCAGCCTGCCGCTCCCAAGCCGGAACCCCGCAAGAAAACCCCCAAACCTGCCACGCCCAAGCCAGAGCAGGCGAAGGCGGTAGCGGCCAAACCGGCCGAACCGACGTCCGTAGCCGCCCAGCCGGCACCGGTTGCCCAACCGGCTCCCGCCACGCCAACGCCCGCGCCCGCCGCCACCGAACCCGAGACGGCCCAGGCGGCGGTAGAAGAAGCCCCCGGCAAGCCCGTGGAGCTGCCCGCCGAGTCGCAGGCGGCGGTGTACATTCTCACCTCGCGCAGCTCGCGCAAGCCGCTGGAAGTGGTAGACCCTAGCCGCCCTAACAGCCGCGCGTACCAGCCCGTAGTGGGGGCCGCCCCGGTGAAAACCGCCCGTAACGCGGCCCCGCAGTGGCGCATCGAAAGCATTGGCAACGGTTTCTACCGCTTGGTGGTACCGGGCAACAACAAGGTGTTGGAAGTACTGGGCAGCGCCACCAACAACGGCGCCCCCCTGAACCTGTGGACCTACTACAGCGGCAACAACCAGGTGTGGCGCATTGAGCCCGCCGAGCACGGCTACTTCAAACTGGTGGCTAAACACAGCAAAAAGGCCCTCACCGACAAAGATTCGATTGAGGGCGGCTTGCAGCAGTGGCGCTATAACGGCAACGCCAACCAGCAGTGGAAGCTGGAGGCCGTGCAGGAAGAAGAGCTTCCCCCGCTGGCGGCTTCCGTAGGCCGGCCGGGCCTGGGACTGCACAAAATGAGCCTCTACCCCAACCCCAGCAACGGTGTGGTGCAGCTCTCGTACCAGCTGCCCGAACCCACGCCCGTGGGCTGGGTGCTGTACGACCAGCGCGGTTCGGCCGTGCGCGTATCGGACTACCGCCGCCGGCCTGCCGGGGGGCACCACCAAACCCTGGAATTCACCGGCTTGCCCGCCGGCGACTATTATCTGCACCTAACCGTGGGCACTGCTACCACCAAGCAGTCGTTGTTTATTCGTAAGCCCGCCGCCGAAGCAGCTGCCCCTGCCACCACTACCAGCAATTAATGAGTGCAGGCAGCCCAAGTGGCTGAGTGTAAAACGCAAAAACCGGCGGCTCCTGAATAGGGGCCGCCGGTTTTGCGTGAATAGTGAGGGTAGTTGATCAGAAAGCGTACCCTAGCTTGAAGCCGAAAGCCAGGGAAGGAATAACCGAGCCGTTACCCGAGAAGCTGGAGTCCGGGTTTTGCTCGCCGATGTCCTGCGACTCTTTGAAGTGCCGGACGCCGAGGCCCACAAAACTGTCGAAGGTGAAGCGGTTGCGGAAGATGTGCTGGTAGCCCATTTTCAGGTGCCCACCTTTTTCCTGCAGCTTGATTTTATAGTTGTCCTCGGGGCCGCGGCGGGCAGCACGCCAATAGGAAGTGACCATTAGAAGGTCGGTTTCCTCGTACCAATCGTATTCCGGGGCCTGGTTGCTGTTGTAGTTCACCTGCTTGTAAAACAGCTGGGCGGCAGCATAAGCCCCACGCATACCAATGTCGCGCTTGGAGAGGTAGCGGCGTATTTCGGTTTTCAGGTTGAAGTTTAACGCCTGGCGGTCGGTGCTGGGAAACGAGGCATTAACAACTTCCGAGAAGTCGAACAGGGCGTCGTCGCGGAAGATGTAGCCCACGTCGGTCTGCCAGCTGAACTTGTTGCTCAACCGCTTTTCGGCGCTCAGCCACAGCGTGGTTTTGTGCGGAATTAGCAGGTCGATGGGAGAAGTTTTCAGCACCAAGGTGCGCTGAGCGGTGATGCGCACCGAATCGGTTTGGGCTTCGGCGGCACTAGCAAGCCCAAGCAAGCCCAGCAAAAAGTAAGACTTCATTAAGTGGAAAGCGCGGCTAATATCGGGTAAGCACTTCCGACAAAAATACTTGGCGCCGCTAGCATTACGTATGGCGCGCCTTCACATAATGATGTGGGCAACAGCTTTTGCAGCTGGGTATCTAGCAACTTTGATGCAGCCAGACGTACTTCTTTCCATTCCAATAAATCATACCACCACCCACTTCTTCCTTCCCTATTTCGATAGCAGGATGCCGGAGACGGACGTTTCGCTCGCCATTCATTTCTCCCGATTTGTCGAACAGCACTTCGAACGTGCTGGTGTTGATATACAACTTCCAGTATGTAACCCATCCGAAACTGGAATAAAGCATATCGGTGATGTACGGTGAACCCGCGCCCAACACGTGGTAAGCAGTTTGACCCCGGTGCAGGATTACTAACCCTTGGCTCCTATTCTGTTTCCGGGTGATGAGTATTGCAATGTCGCGCTGACCATCGCCATTGAAATCGGCCTGCAGAAAACCGGGTTGGGCATAAGCCGCGCGACTAAACGCTCCATCCAGATTTATAGCCTGCCAGCGGACCTGCGCCCATGTAGGTATTGGGGCTAATGGCTTAATTACCGGCTGGTTACTGCTTGTTACCAGCAAAAGAGTCCAAAGGATTGATAACATAGTGGACTGAGCGTTAATACAGCACCCGAAACTTAATCGTGTGTTCCACCTCGCGCAGGGCCTTGATTACTTCCTGGTCGTACTCGCGGTTCACGTCGGTAATCACGTAGCCGATGTGCTCGTTGGTTTTCAGGTACTGACCGAGAATGTTCACCTGGTGGGCCGCCAGCACGTTGTTAATGCGGGCCAGCACGCCCGGCACGTTCTGGTGAATGTGAATGAGGCGGTGGGCCTGCTGCTGGGCGGGCAGTTGAATGTTAGGCAGGTTCACGCTCTGCTGGGTGTTGCCCGAATTCACGTAGCCGATGATGCGCTCGGGCACGAACTCGGCGATGTTGCGCTGGGCCTCGGCGGTGCTGCCGCCGATGTGGGGCGTGAGCAGCACGTTGGGCAGGCTGCGCAATTCGCTTTCGAAACTCTCGTCATTGGTTTTGGGCTCGTAGGGAAACACATCCACCGCCGCGCCGCCGAGGTGGCCGCTGTGAAGGGCGTTGGCAAGGGCCGTTACATCCACCACGTGGCCGCGGCTGTTGTTCAGCAGTAGGGCGCCGGGCTTCATCAGGGCCAGTTCGCGTGGGCCAATGAGGTTTAGGTTGTCGGGGCGGCCGTCTACGTGCAGCGTAACCACGTCGGCTTCCTGCAGCAGCTCATCGAGGGTGCGCATTTTGCGGGCGTTGCCCAGCTGCAGCTTCTCCTGAATATCGAAGTACAGCACCTGCATGCCCACGGCCTCGGCTACTACCGACAGCTGCGAACCGATGTTGCCGTAGCCCACAATGCCCAGCTTTTTGCCCCGAATTTCGAACGCTCCGCGGGCCGATTTGTCCCACTCGCCGCGGTGCATGCGGGCGTTTTTTTCGGGAATGCGGCGGGCCAGCGTGATGATTTCGCCCAGGGCCAGCTCCACTACCGAGCGCGTGTTCGAGAACGGCGCGTTGAACACGGCCACGCCCTTCAGCATGCAGCCCGTCAGGTCAATTTGGTTGGTGCCGATGCAGAACGCGCCCACGGCAATCAGGCGGTTAGCGGCTTCCAGCACCCGCGGCGTAACCTGGGTTTTCGAGCGGATGCCGAGGATGCTTACGCCCTCGATGCGTTGCACCAGCTCGTCCTCGTCGAGGCCGCCGGGCACGGTTTCTACCTGGTAACCTTCTTCTTTGAACAGTTCGGCGGCGCGGGCATCGGGGTTTTCGAGCAGCAGTACGCGGATGCGGTTTTTGGGGTAGCTCAGGGTCATCGGCAACTTGTTCTGGTAGAGAAACTCATCGAAAGTGGGCGCTACTTCATCGGCGCGGTCCACCACAGCGGTGCGGCTTACGTTTTCGGTGAAGGCGTAAAAGCGGTCGGCCAGGCCGGCTTCGCGAATCTGGTAATCGGTGTACCCGTCGCCGAGCACGAATACTTCGGCGCCTTCCAGGCCCAGCTCGCGCAATTGCTGAATTTTGCCGCCGTCGCGACTCAGCGGATTGTCTTCGTCGAAACCGATGATGTTGCCGGCTTCATCAAACCGAAACGTGTTGGCCAGCACCTGCCGGGGCGGAATGCCAAACTCGGCCACCACCGGCTCAATAAACTCCCGAAACCCGCTGCTGACGATGTACACGCGGTCGGCGTGCTGCTGGAAGAAGCTTTGGTTGCGCCGAATGCTCTCGGAAACCTTGGTGTGCAGGTGCGCCACCAGCTCCTGCAGATGCTCGCGGCGGGCCGGCAGCAGCGCTACCCGCCGCCGCAACGACTCGCTGAATGACACCGAGCCGTCCATGCCGCCGTCGGTCAGGGCCTTTATTTCGGCCACAATGCGTTGGCGGTCGGGGTGGTTGCGCAGGGCAATGTCGGCCAGCTCGTCGAGGCCTTCCACCTGGGTGAAAGTGCTGTCGAAGTCGATAACCAAGTACGGAAGCGGTGGAGTGGGGGCGGGCATGGGGGCAATATCGGCCGGAAACGCGAAGTGCAAGTGGTATTATATGCCGGGCGTGGTGTTTTTGCAGATGTGCTGGCCCGAGGACCTAATGGTTATAAAGCAAATTCTAGCGTCGCAATTACAGCCGTGGGCCAATCAATTCCGGGGGCTGCGGGTTAGTAGTAGATTCCATTCATTCACTAACCCCCGCAAACAACACCATGGGAATTACCCTCGAACAAGCCCAGGCCGCCGTGCAGGCCGCGCACCAGAAAGCCCTGCAAATGGGCGTGAAAATGAACATTGCGGTGGTAGATGCCGGCGCTAACCTGACGGCCTTTGCCCGCATGGACGATGCCTGGCTCGGCTCCCTCGATATATCCATCAAGAAGGCCAAAACGGCGCGCTTCTTCGATATGCCAACCGGCGAAATCGGCAAACTCTCCCAGCCCGGCGGCTCGCTGTACCACATTGAGCACTCGAACGGTGGCTTGATTACGTTTCCCGGCGGCATTCCCATCACCGACGGTAGCGGCCGCGTTATCGGCGCCATTGGCGTGTCGGGCAGCACCGTGGAAGACGACCACGCCGTAGCCGAAGCCGGCGTAGCGGCTGTGCAGGGCCAATAGGCGCGACACAAGCGTATACAAACAAGCCGCCCGCACGCAGGGAGGTAGCAACGGCTACTCTCTTTTGCGTGCGGGCGGCTTGTTTGGGTAGCGAACCAGCTGGAGAAGCGGTTGCGCTTACGCGCTTAGTCGTCGGTTTTTACTTTCGCCTTCTTGCGCTTGTTCTTCACTTTGGTGTCCTCAGGCATCACCTGTACAGCCGGTGCCGGTTTTGCCGTGGTGGCGGGCTCCACGGTGGTCGTCGTTGATTCCACGGTGGTGGTGGAAGCAGGCGCCGGGGCCGGGGCTAGCTCAGCCGGAGTAGTGGTACTGGCCGGCGTGGTGGTGGTTTGCTTGGTGGTAGTGGTGGTGCTGGTTTGAGCACTAGCCGAATAGGCACCCGTAGCGAGCAAGGCGGCCAAAACGAGAAGCTTCTTCATTGGGAGCAACATTTTCGGTGAGTAAATACCCCGCTTCGGAAGAAGCGGCTTTCAGGAGGCCCTTAACGAAGCTCGTCGGGAAAAGGTTAAGCTTAGCTGGTACGTGGCGCAGTGCAGGCCCGGAGCCAGTGGTTCTGGCGGCACTGCGCGCAGGCGTGAACCTGCCCGGTGGTTAACTCGGTTACGTGGCCGCATTCTCTGCAGGCGTAGGTGCCGGCCGGTTGTGGGGTAGCCTGGGCCTGCGCCAGCAACTCGGGCCAAATGGGCAGGCCCGGCCGCGTCGGCTCATCGGTGGGGTAAAAAAACACGCTGATTTCGCCGGTGGCCTCAAAGTAAAGCTTCCGCACCTGGCCCAGGTGCTCTACCTGCATCTGGCGCAGCTCACCGAATAGCTCCTTGTGAGTAAGGTTCTGCTTTTTAAGTACCTGCAAATCGATAACCCCATCGGTAATCAAGCATTCCGGTTTGCCCTCCAGCCAGTCGCTGAAGCGCGGGTACCACTCGGTGAGGTGGTTAAACAGCAAGTACAGGCTTACTACGGCCACAAACACGGTTACAATGTGCAGCTTGGGCACATCGGGGTAAAACATGGCGTCGCCGGCGGCCGAGCCTAGGGCCAGAATGATGCTTAGCTCGAACAACGAAAGCTGCTTTACCTGTCGCCGGCCGGTGATGCGCAGCGTGCCCAGGATGAGCAGGTACGTGACTACACAACGCAAAACGACTTCACCCAGGAAGGCGGGTGGCATGTTATCGGACCAGAGCAGGCGCTGCCAATCAAACGGGCTGATGATTTCAGAAGGCATGAAACAATAGAGCTGTTGCGGTGCTGATGCGGCCAGAACCACGCGCCATGCGCAACTTAACGCAATAGTGGAGCTTGCCGTTGGGGGCAGTTGCGCGCCTCAGGGCCTGGTTCAGGTGGGCGACGAACCGGCCGCATGCCTTGCCGGTCCAGGCAGTTGCGTGCAAGAGACAAGGAGTAGGGAGGAACAAAAGAACGGCTGTTTACTTTTAGCACCGGCTCGCCATTTTCGCGGCCGCCCGCCACTCTATGCAGGTTACGCTTACCGTTAATGTCGTGCTGCTGTTTGCGGTGCTGGCTCAGGCCGTGTTTGCCGCCGCTCTGCTCTGGACGGCGCCGCTCAACCGTCTGCCCAACCGCTTTCTGGCCCTGCTGCTGTTAAGCATGGCTCTGTGGGTGCTCGATGGGCTGGGGCGCGAGGCCAACCTCTACGGCCAGAACCCCGAGCTGTACTTTTCGCCCATTTACTACTCGTTTGCGTTTGGGCCGCTGCTGTACTTTTACGTGCAAAGCCTGCTGAACCACCGGTTTCGGCTACGGGGCCAGCATGTCTGGCATTTTGTGCCCGTGTTGGGGCAAGCCGCGTTGTACTGGGTGTTACGCTTCACGCCCTACAGTACCCGCATGTGGTTTTGGGAGCACGTGCACCAGCCCGTCACGTACCGGGTAGAGTTCATCGGCACCTGGGTGTCGCTCATGGTGTACCTGGTGCTTTGCCTGGGCCTGCTGCGCCGCTACCGGCGCTGGCTACCCGAGCATTTCTCCGAAACTTCGCAGCTGCGCCTGCACTGGCTCCGGGTTTTGCTGCTGGTGCTGGCCCTGGTAAGCGCCCAGTGGCTGGTGGAAGTGGTGCTGCGCGAGTTCTACGACCTCTATTACAAGTACGACTTCTCTACTTGGCTGCTGGGCGGTGTGGTGCTGCTCATCGGCGTGGTGGGCCTGCGCCAGGCCGATATGCAAGCCGTGGAGTTCGGGCCCGATGCCGACGAAACTACTGAGCCGGCAGCCGAGCCCATAACTGCCGGCCCTCAGCACGAAGCTGGTGCTGCGCCGTCATTGGTCCCGGGCGCTGAGGCCTCCACCGCCGAGCGCCCGGCAGCGGCCGTAGACCCCGCGGTGCTGGAGCGCCTGCGTCGTGCTTTCGAGGACGACAAGCTTTACCTGAACCCCACGCTCACGCTGGCCGAACTGTCGGCGCACACGGGCTTGGCGCCGCGCCTCATTTCGTTTACCGTTAACCAGGGTTTCGGCAAGTCTTTTAACGATGCGGTAAACGGCTACCGGGTGGCAGAAGTCAAGCGCCGCCTCGCCAATCCTGCCGACGTGGCCCGCCTCACCTTGCTCGGCATAGCCTTCGAATCGGGCTTTAATTCGAAGACCACTTTCAACCGCATCTTCAAGCAATTCACCGGCGTGGCCCCCAGCGAATACCGAGTAGAGTAGGGGCCAACCCTTGCCGCAGCAAAATCCAGCGGCACCTGGGCGGAGGGGCAGGAAAAACCCGCTAAAAGTACTGAAGCAAGTGCCATATCACGATTTGGTACGCCCCGAATCCGCATTCGGGGCGCTTGCGGTTGTGTGAGCTGCCACTTTTGAGCCGAACCTAACGCTCAGACTTCGGCCATGAAACACCTCCTGCTCGCCGCCTTATTTGCCCTGGCTGCGCTGCCGCTCCAGGCGCAATCCACCGTGTGGTCCGACCACCGCCGCGTGCTGCCCGACAAGCTCCGCCGCGTACCCGTGGGCCTCTCGCTTTGGCACACGCCCAACCCCAACTACCCCGAGCCCAACCCCGCCCAGCCCGGCGGCTACGTGTGGAAGCACAGCACCATGGTGCGCGCCGACGTGACCGACTTGGACATCGTGGAGTGCGGCAGCTTCATTTGGTACAGCGACCAAGGCTGGCAGGCCAACATGGTAGAAACGCCCGCTGAATTCGCCCAGCTCTTCAACTGCCCCGGTGGCCTCCTGCGGCAGGGCCGCACGTACACCTTCGCCAAAAACTGGCGCACCGCCAGCAGCGCCCAGCAACTCTACGGCGGCGACGCCCTCTGGTACATCCTGGCCCGCGACAAAGCCGGCCGGCTCTATAAAGGCATGGGCCTCATCGAAACCGAAGCCGACGTGCAGCCTGCTCCAGCAGCGGCCCGCTAACCACTGTTTCACCTACTCACATTTCAAGCCTCTCTTGCCATGAAAGCTACTTTCTTTCTGCTACTGATTCTGATTGCCAGCTCCTTCCGGAACGCCCCGCAAGTGTACCGGGCCGACGCCTCGGCCAGCCAGCTCACCTGGACCGGTTACGCCGAGGTAGGTACCTGGGCCCCCAGCGGCACCCTGCGCCTCGCTCAGGGCCGCATCGAAGCCGATGGCCTCACCTTGCGCGCCGCCCGCTTCGAGTTCGACATGCGCACCATTGCCCACGATAACGAGCAGTTGCAAGGCCACTTGCGCGGCGCCGATTTCTTCGATGCAGAACGCCACCCCATTGCCGTTTTTGAGCTGCGCGAGGTGAGTGGCGCCACCGCCCGCGGGCAGCTCACGCTCAAAGGCATCGGCAAGCCTGTGCAGTTTCCGGTGCAGGTTAGCCGCATGGTAAATGGGCAGCTGCGCGTAGCCGGCCGGGCCACCGTCGACCGCACCCAATTTGGCGTGACGTTTAACTCGGCCAACTTCTTTCAGAACCTCGGCGACCATGCCATCCGCAACGATTTTCAGCTGGACTTTGTAGTGGTAGCCAGCCCCGTGCAAGCGGCCGCAAAACCCCGCCCCGCGGCCGTTGGTAAATTTCCGAAAGGACGGTAGAACGGCCCCGGCTAGCTAGGGCTGTGGCTGGTCGGTTTTCTCCCGACGGCGGTTGCACTTGGGCGGATGTACCTTTGCGGGGCCGCCGACTACCGCGCTTCATTACTTATTGCTGCTTTGCTGATTCCCGTTTCTTTCCTGCGGCTGCCATGCTGGCGCAAGGCTATTTACGCCCTTATGTTGTTGCCCATGCTGGCCAGCACCCTTCCTAATACCGATGTAACCGCGCGTACGCCCCGGGTGCGCCGCTTTGCTTTCGAGTACCAAACCACGGTGCCCGCCCTGCCCGCCACTGCGCGCGAGCTGGACGTGTGGCTGCCTGTGCCCCATACCGATCCGTCGCAGGAAATCGGGGAGCTGGAGGTTGACTCGCCGCTGCCCTATGAAATGCTGGCCGCGCCCTACGGCAACCGCGTGCTGCACCTGAAAGTGAAAGCGCCCCAAGCGGCGGGCTTCACCGTTGCCATGCGTTTCCAGGTAACGCGTCGGGAGCACCTGAACCCGGCCGTAGCGGCCGGTAATGCCACCGCCCGCAAAGCCACCACCGAGCCCCTCGACCCCAACATGCAGCGCTGGCTGGCCGCCGACGGCCTCGTGCCTCTCGATGACAGCATCCGTCGCTGGGCACGGCAGGTGGTGACCGAGGCAAAAGCGCAAACCGAGCTCGATAAAGCCCGCGCCATTTACAACCACGTGGTGGCCACCGTGAAATACGACAAAACGGGCCAGGGCTGGGGCCGGGGCGACATCTACTACGCCTGCGACGAACGCCGCGGCAACTGCACCGATTTTCACGCCTTGTTCATTGGCTACTGCCGCGCCTTGGGCATTCCGGCCCGCTTCAGCATAGGGTTTCCGCTGCCCGCCGAGCGCGGCCAGGGCGAAGTGAAAGGTTACCACTGCTGGGCCGAGTTCTACACCGCTGCCACCGGCTGGGTGCCCATCGATGCCTCCGAAGCGGCCAAGAACCCCGCCCAGCGGGAGTACTTCTTCGGAGCCCACGACGAAAACCGCGTGGAGTTTACCCGTGGCCGCGACCTTACGCTGGCTCCGCGCCAGCAGGCCGGCCCGCTCAACTACTTCATTTACCCCTACGCCGAACTCGACGGCCAGCCTTACACAGGCCTGACAAATCAGTTTAGGTACCAGGACCGCACGAAGAAATAGTTGCCGGTCCCGAAAACCGAAACCGCCCGCTTCTTTCCTTCAGCCGAAGAAAAAGAGCAGGCAGTTTCGCGTGAAAACGCGTTTCGCTACGGGCGGGAAGTGCCGGCGGCGCGGTTGGGCTCGTAGCGCACGCCACCGAACAGGTAAAGCATGAGGGCCCGCGAGTAACGCAGCACCAGCGGCATGGTGAGGAGGGCGGCAATGCTCACGGTGGCTATATATACCCACAGGGCCGGGTCGCCGGCCAGCCAGTACAGCAGCACGCCCGACGTAACAAAAATGGCCACCGTAAACGCGTAGCTGATGAACATGGCGCCCCAGTAAAACCCGGGCTCCGGCTCGTAGGTTTGTCCGCAAACCGGGCAGTGCTCGGGCATTTCGGTGAACTTGCTCAGGTTAAATGCCGACGATTTAAACAGGGGTCCTTCGTGGCAGCGGGGGCAGCGCAGCGCCAGCAGCGACAGGGGAGTGGATTGGATGCGAGACATAGGTAATGCAAGGCTGGTAAATGGGCCTCCTGGCGGTATACGCAGAAACCCGACCTGGCTCCATTACCGTGAATGACCGGCAGGCCGGAGCCAATGCAAAAGTAGACTTTGCGTACCCAACGCAGCAGGCCACATGCGGGCGTGTGCAGGACAAATCAGGGCTGCTGCCGAAACGCTTCGGGCGTGCGGCCGGTGTACTTGCGGAAGTAGCGCGTGAAGTATGATGCGTCTTCAAACCCCAACTCGTACGCCACCTGGGCAACCGACAACGCCGAATGCCGCAACAGGCGTTGGGCTTCCACCACCACCCGCTCGTGAATAAGCGCGCTGGCGGTTTTGTTGAGCGTGCGCCGGCATACGGCGTTTAGGTGGTTGGGCGTAAGGTGCAGCAGATCGGCGTATTCCTGCACGGTGCGCCTGGTGCGGTAGTGCTGGTTGAGCAAGGTCCCAAACTCGCGCACTTGTTGCAGGGCATGCTTGGTTTCGGCGGCGGGGGCGGGCGGGTAGGCGCGGGTGGCCAGCTCCAGGCACAGGTGCAGGTAAGAGCGTACTACCTCAGCCGTGTTGGGGTGCGCCGCTTGGGTTTCGGTGTGCATGCGCGCCAGCAGCGGCCGCAGCTCTGTTTCGGCATCGGCGTTGGTGGGTGCTCCGTCCGTGGTGTTCAGCAGGTAAAGGACCGGGGCGTGCTGCGGGGCAAAAAACGGGTACTCGTAGAGGCGGTTGCCGGGGTAGCGAAACAGGTAAAACTCGGCGTCGAAGAACACCACGTAGCCCTGGGTATCGGGCTGAAGCACCCAGTGGTGAACTTGGCCCGGCGCTACAAAAAACAGGCTGCCCGGGCGCAAGTCGTAGCTAACCAGGTCCACGGTGTGGCTGCCGCTGCCGTGCGTGATGTAAAGCAGCAGGTAAAAATCGTGGGCGTGGGGCTCGTTTACGTGCGGAAAGCGAACCACGTGCGTTTCCAGCCGCTCGATGTAGTACGCCTGCTGCGCCGGCGGCTGCGGAAACTGATGGAGGGCGAGTACCGGCAGGCGGGCAGGTTTCATGCGAAATAAGAGCAGCGGGAGCAGCCAAAATACGCAGGCGCGGGCCGGAAGGCGGCCCCGGTTCAACGGCCGGAATAGCAGGAGAAAGAAAAAAGGCGTTCCTCCCTGCGTAAAAGAACCGTACTATCGCACATCAGCCGACTTTGAGGCGCCACCTGTGCCCCGTGCCTTGTCACCCATGAATTCTCGTTCCAGCAGCCTACAGTACTTTCTCTTCGGGCAGAATTTTGCCGATGGCCTGCGCACCACCCTGGTGGTGCTGGTGCCTGCGTTGTTGTTGTTGTACCTCGGGCAGCCCGAAGCCGGCATCGTTATTTCCCTGGGCGCTTTGTGCGTGAGCGTAACCGATTTGCCCGGTCCGCTGCGCCACCGCCGCGTGGGCATGCTGGTATGCGTGGCTTGCCTGCTGGGCGTGGCCTTGGTTACGGGCTTTGCGCGCCTGAATCCGGTGATAATGGGGCTGGAAGTGCTGCTGTTTAGCTTCGTTTTTACCCTGTTTATGGTGTACGGTGCCCGAGCCGGGGCCGTGGGCTCGGCAGCCTTGCTGGTGATGATTCTCACCATGGACCAGCCACTTACTCCGTTACAAGTGCTGCAATACTCGGCGCTGCTTACCGGCGGTGGCCTCTGGTACCTGGCTTTTAGCCTGATTGCCAACCGTCTGATGCCCTACCGGCCGGCCCAACGGGCCCTGGGCGAGTGCATTCACGCCATTGCCGAGTTCTTGCGGTTGAAGGCAGCCTTTTACCAAACCGGTACCAACCTCGACGAGGCGTACCGCAACCTCGTGGCCCAGCAAGTGGTGGTAAACGAGAAGCAGGACGCCGTGCGGCAAATCCTTTTTAAAAGCCGCCAGCTGGTGGAAGAAACCACCGGCACCGGCCGCGCCCTCGTGTTTGCCTTTGTGGAAACCGTGGACCTCTACGAGCACATTACCGCCACGTACTACGACTACAAGTCGCTGCATCAGCGCTTCGGGGACACCGGCCTGCTAACCGACGTGGCGGCGCTCATCGAGCGCATGGCCTTGAAGCTCGACGACATTGGGCTGGCCGTACACGCCAACCGCCGCTTTGCCGCCGCCGGTTTCGACCTCAACCCTCAGCTTGAGGCGTTCAAAGCCCGCATAGATGCACTGGCGGCCCAAGAGCTGGGCCTGAGCACCATTGTGCTCAAGAAAGTGCTGGTGAACCTGCGCAACATGCAGCAGGAAATACAGGCCCTGCTCACTTACTTTGACCCCGCCTCGCCCACCTATACCCAAAGCACCGACCAGCTGGAATACTCGCGGTTTGTGACTCGGCAAGACCTTTCCCTGCAACTGCTGCTCGACAACCTCTCGCCCAAATCGGTGGTGTTCAAACACGCGGTGCGCATGGGAATTGTATGCTTGTTTGGCTTCGTGGTTGCGCGGTTTGTGGGCCTGGGCGAACATAGCTACTGGATAGTAATGACCATCGTATTCATGCTCAAGCCCGGGTTCAGCCTGACCAAGGAGCGTAACTACCAGCGCATTATGGGCACCCTAGGCGGCGGTATTATTGGAGTGCTCATCCTCTCCTTGGTGCAGGACACCCACGCTCAATTTGCCCTCATGGTGCTGCTCATGCTCGGGGCATTTAGCTTTCAGCGCAGCAATTACATCGTGTCGGTGTTCTTGATGACGCCTTACATTCTCATTCTGTTCGGGCTCATGGGGATAGGGTTCCGCAGTCTGCTGCAAGAGCGCCTGATCGATACGCTCATCGGCTGCTCTATTGCCCTGGCGGCGGGCTACCTGCTTTTCCCCACCTGGGAGTCGGACCAGCTGCGCACCTACATGCGCGACGTGGTGCGAGCCAACCTGCGCTACCTGCAGCAACTGGCTGATAACTTAACCGGCAAGCCCCGCGAGCTAACCGAATACAAACTGGCACGCAAGGAAGTCTACGTGAGTTCGGCTAACCTGGCAGCGGCCTTTCAACGCATGTTGTCTGAGCCCAAAAGCAAGCGGCGAAACAGCGAAGAGGTGCAGCAGTTTGTGGTGCTGAACCACATCCTGTCGTCGAACATTGCTACCCTTACCGCGGCCGTAACGGCGGCCAACCGGCCCGCCCGCTCGCCCGAGCAGCTGCGACCCGTGCAACAGTCCATTGCCGCCCTAAGCCACAGCCTGCAGAAGCTCGACGCCGAAGCAGCTGAAACGATGCCGGTGGTGCCCGCTGCAACGGCCGCCGCTGCCGGATTACCAGTGCCAACCGCAGAAGATCAGCAGCTTACTGAACAATTGATATTTATTCGGACCGTTAGCTACGATATTGGCAAGGTAACCGATTCGGTCCTGGTCTGAGGCAGTTTGTGAGTAAAGATTTTAGCTAAATTTTTTAGTAAAATCTGTCCGTTGTTTTTAGTATATAGTATATTTGAGCCCTAGGCACTAACCAACCATTTGTTATGAATGCACGCGCCGTAGGACTGCTGGAGTTAGAAGATTGGGCCGAAGAATTTCGGGAGGAAAACGCTGGCAAACCCAGCTTGGCGCGGGCGTGCGTCACCCAGGTGTTGCGGGGCGATATTGAAGGCGAAGGCCGGCTGGAAGCACTGCTGTTTTACCACCCCGACGGCTCGGCCAGCTCGGTAGGCCTCGAGCACATTGAGGGAAGGGTAGGCGACCGGAGCGGCAGCTTTGTGCTCGAACATAGCGGCACTGTGGAAGACGGCGTAGCCAAAGCCAATTTCTCCGTGGTGCCCGGCTCCGGCACGCATGAGCTCGACGGCCTGCGTGGCAGCGGCTGGTTTGTGCGTCCCCGCGGCCAGCGTGGTTCCATTACGCTGCATTACGATTTCGTGTAAGCCCGGCAGCGCGGCGGAACAAGGCCGCTGCCAACAAGTGGCATGCAGCCCCGGCAGCAGTTGGCGGTCAGTAGCCTACCTCGTGCCACTCGGTTCCCGCCATGCCCCACCCACTTCGTTGCCTGCTTACCACCTGCATCCTGTGGTTGCTGACGCACGCCCAGGCACCCGCTCAGCAGCCGGTTGCTTATCCCGACGAGGCTCGGCTGCAAGTACTTTTTACCGACTTCGCCCGCGACTACCGCGCCTTGGGCATTCGCGGCATTCAGCTTGACTATCGGGAAAATCTCCGCCTGATTCCCTCGGTGGAGGAGCTGCAGCGGCGCCAGCAGGTGCTGTTCAGCTACCAGCAGCGGCTAAACCGGTTGCGCCGCCCGCAGCTCGCTCCCGATTCGCGCTACGACTACGACCAGCTGGCTTTTGAGCTGGCCTTTAACCTGCGGCGGGCCGAGCTGGAAAAACGGTTCGTGCGCGCCCGCCCCGACCGCCAAGCCGCCGCTACGGGCCTGGCCACGTTGCCCGATGCCCGCGCGTGGTACCAGCTGTACGTACAGCGCTATACCTCGCTGGAGCGCACGCCCGAGCAGCTCACGGCTTTCAGTGAGGCCGAAGTAAAGCGCGTGCAGAGTGAAATTCGCCGCCTGCGTGAGGCCCTGGGCTATGGCCGCGACAGTGCGGGCTTTTACCGCCACCTCCAAAGCCCGGCCTTTGTGCTAACCGACGAACAGGAAGTGTTGCGGCGCTATAACGCCATTCGCGAGCGTGCCCTGGCCG
This sequence comes from Hymenobacter koreensis, assembly GCF_039541855.1. Taxonomy (NCBI): domain Bacteria; kingdom Pseudomonadati; phylum Bacteroidota; class Cytophagia; order Cytophagales; family Hymenobacteraceae; genus Hymenobacter; species Hymenobacter koreensis. The sequence goes on along the minus strand of NZ_BAABHA010000002.1, from coordinate 100,640 downwards.
GCCTGCCGCGCTTGTTCCTGAATACCGATGTGCCCGGGGTAAACATTCGGGTTATTGCCGACTCGGGACCGGCCACGCCGCCGGGCTACTACATACCCGAGGAGCCGGGTGGGAGCGAGGCAGCACCTACCCGCGGTACGTTCTATTTCAACTTTTACCAACAGCGCCACAATCTGCGGGCCATGGAGTGGACGTTCCTGCACGAAGCCGTACCGGGCCACCATTACCAGTTCAGCCTTACCGCCCGGCAAACCCAGCTGCCCGAGTTTAAGCGGCTATTTCTCTACAACGGCCACTTCGAAGGCTGGAGCGCCTACGTAGAATACCTCGGCCACGACCTTGGTCTGTACCAGGACCTGTACAGCGAGTTGGGCAAATGGGAATGGGACCTGGTGCGCTCCGTGCGGGTAGCCCTCGATGCCGGTATTCATGCCCACGGTTGGACCAAGGCCCAGGCGCTGGCGTACTGGCGGGCCAACATTCCGGGGGCCGACGACATTGCCGAGCGCGAAGTAAACCGTTGCATCGCGTGGCCGGGCCAGGCGCTTAGCTACAAACTGGGTGCCGCGCAACTGCTGGAATGGCAGGCGTGGCTGCGCCGGAAACAGGGGCCTGCCTTTGACATCAGGCGTTTCCACGCGCTGGTGCTTAGCCGGGGTCAGCTGCCATTGCCCGTGCTGGAGCGTTTGGTGAAAGAAAAAGCCTGACCACCGATTAGAAGAATACGCAGGCCCCGCATCAAGCGTGCTCGTTGGCTGGCAGCAGAATGCGAAACGTGGTGCCAAACCCGGGCGTGCTGCTGACCTCAATCTTTCCACCGGCCTGTTGAACAATGCGCTGCACCAGATACAGCCCCATTCCCGAGCCGGGCACGTGGTCGTGGAAGCGGCGGAACAGCTGAAACAGCTCCGGGCCGTAACGGGGCAGGTCCAGGCCCAAGCCGTTGTCTTCGAACACCAGCAGGGTTCCGCTGTTCGGGGCGGTGCGGGCGCTTACGCGCACGCGGGGTGGGCGTTCCGGGTGGGCGTACTTCAGGGAGTTCGAGAGCAGGTTGTAGAGGATGCTTTGCAGGTTGGGCCGCACGAACAGCAGGGTGGGCACTTGGTCGAAGTCGAGTTCGAAAAGAGCCCCCAGCCGGTCGGCTTCGCTTTGCATGCTGCCAATTACTTCCTGCATGAAAGGGCGCAGCTCCACCGGCTCGGTCTGCAAGTGCTGGTGGTGGCGCTGTACCTGAACCACGTCGGTGAGGTCCTGAATGGTGCTGTGAATTTGTTGCAGCGCCCGTTCAAACATGCCCGTGAGCAACTCGGTCTCGGGGTCGTGAAACTGGGCCGTACGAATAAGCTCCTGAAAAATGCCGGCCATGTTGTTTACCGGCTGCTTGAGGTCGTGCGAGGCCGTGTACACAAAATTGTCGAGGGCTTGGGTGGTTTGGGTGAGCTGAGCATTTTGCAGCAACAGTTGCTGCTGGGCCTGTTTTACATCGTGAATGTCGGTGCACGAGCCGAACCAACGCACCACTTCGCCGGCCTCGTTCCGCAAGGGCTCGGCGCGGCCCAAGTACCAGCGGTAGCCATCGGCAGGCGTAATAAACCGGTACTCGATTTCGTAACGCTGCCCCGAGCTGTAGGCCTGTTCCCACACCGCGAATGTCCGCAGCTGGTCTTCGGGGTGAATGAGGGCACCCCAAGCCGAGCTGCCAAGGCATTGGTCGGGCCGCAAACCGGTGGCTTCCAGCACCCGCTCGTTAAAGTAGTCCACCTGGCCATCGGCGGTAGCCGTCCAGATAATTTGGGGTACGCTTTCGGCCAGAAAGCGAAAATGCGCTTCGCTCTGCTGCAACTGCGCCTGTAACTCTTGCTGCTCGTGAATTTCAACGGTAGCCGCGCTAAAGCCCACTACCTGCCCGTCGGCATCGTAATACGGTTGTTGCCGCGTTAGGAACCAGCGGTATTGCCCGTCGTGGCGCCGGAAACGGAACGGCGGGCTTTGCCAGGGGCGCAATGATGCCAAGGCCAGGGCGTGCGAAGTGGTCAGGGCTTCCACGTCGTCGGGGTGAATGGCGTTCCACAGGCCCGCCGCAGCACCGGAACGGGACTCCCCCGTGTACTCAAATGCCGAGTCGTTGATGTACGTTACGGCTCCGGCGAGGTCCAGCGTAGAAATGAACACAGGCACGGTGGCTGCCAGAATGCGCAACTGCTCGTCGCGGCGCTGCATTTCCAGCTGCAGGGCCTCGGCTTGCTGGCGGGCCCGTACCTGCTTGGTTACTTCTACCCCAAAAGCCATTATGCCATCGGGTTGGCCTTGGGCATTGGAAAGCGGCTGGTACACAAAATCGAGGTAGTGCTCTTGCAGCGTGCCAGTGGCCGGGTTCAGCAAGTGAATCGGCGTTTCCAGGCCTATGTACGGGGTATTTGAGCGGTATACCGTTTCCAGCAACTCCACAAAGCCTTGCTGGGCTACTTCGGGCAACAGCTCGGCGGCGGGCAAGCCCAGCTGGACGCGGCCGCCCATCAGTTCGTTGTAGCTGGGTGTGAAGAACGTGAACCGGTGCTCGGGCCCGTTTACGGTGGCAATGAAGGCCGGTACCTGCCCCAAAATCTGCCGCAGCTGTTCGTCGCGGGCTTCGGTTTTGTGTTGGGCGAGTTTCTGGTCGTGGATTTCAGTAGCCGTGCCGGCCCACGCCAGAATTTCGCCCGCGGCGTTGCGGCGCGGTACGCCGCGCACCAGCTGCCAGCGGTACTGGCCATCGTAGCGGCGCAGGCGGTATTCCACTTCGTAGGTGGCGCCCGCGGCTACGGCTTGCTGCCAGGCCTGCGCCACGCGCTGCCGGTCATCGGGGTGCAGGTCTTCAATCCAGTCGACGGCGTTGTCGGGCCCTTCGGACCGGCCGGTATAGCGCCGCCACTGGGGGTTGCGGTAGGTGGCCAGCCCGTCGGGCTGGGTAAGCCAAATCATTACCGGCAGGTCCTCCAGCAGGAAACGGTTCAGGTCCTGGCTTTCGGTTAGCGCCGCTTGGTTTTGGTGCTCGAGGCGGTGCTGGGCGGTTACGTCGTCGGTTTTCTGCAGAATGTAGCGCAGCTGGCCGGCTTCGTCGAGCACGGGGAAGTGGGTGGCCTGCCAGTACATTTCCTCGAAGCCGCCGCCCTGGGCGGCCGGTTTTTCCAAGTGGTAGCGCAGAACGGGCAGGGTATGCGGTGCCAGGTTTTGGCGTACCCAAGCCAGTGAAGCCAGCAGCACGGCGGCTTCGGCGGCGTCGGTTACCGGGAACACCTCCAGAAGCGGCCGACCCACAACTTCCTCCCGGCTTTTGTACGACGCGGCCGCGTGCGCGTTGGTGGTGTCGATAACGGTGGCGTCGGGTAAGAGCAGCAGGTAGTTACCGGGCCAATGCCGAAACAGTAATAAGTAATCGGGCAGCGGCGCTGAAGCGTGCATAAAGCGGTAAAAACGCGAAGCAGGCCGGGGCCTGCGGCAACCATAAGAACAAGAACACGCGGCATGTCAAAGATACCCAAATTAAGCCCGCACTAGCCCTGGGGTAACGGCTCCTGCCAACTGCCGAGGAGCGGCCGCGGGTTTACATGGAGAATGATGACTTTGACCTAGAAGAATGTGCCGTTGAGCGAAAATAATGGCACCGCCCTGCCCGGCTAAGCTACTTTAGCTAGTCTGCCAGTCGCCTGCCTTCCAATGTCTATTCCTTCTGCCGCCGCTTACGCGGAATTACACGCTGCCCTGAGCCAGGCCGAGGCTCGTAACGCTGAACTCACCCACGCCTTAAATCAAGCCACCAACGCCGCTGCCGATGCCACACAGCAGCTAGCAGCCCTTACCAAACAACTGGCGGTGGGCACGCTGCGCATTGAACCCAGCGGAGAAATCGGAAGCGTTAGCCAGCAGTACTTCGAGCTGCTGGGCCTCGAGGAGGACCCCGCCCTGTGGTATGGGCGCCCCGCTACGGCCCTCACCGACCTCATTCGGCAAGAGCTGCCCGAAGCAGCCGCGGTGGTTCCCGGGCACGCCCCGGCAAACCTGCACCCGGCCTGCCTGGAACTGCCCAACGGCCGGGTACTCGAGCAGCACTGGGTAACGCTGGATTGCGGGGCCCAGGTAGAATACCTGCGCGATGTTACGCAGGAAGATATTCGGCAAGGCATGTTGGCCGCAGCCAGCATGCCCGAGCAATGCCCGTATCCCATTGTGCGTTACGCTGCCGATGGCGAGCTGCTGTACGCCAACCCCGAGGCGTGGCGCCTGCGGGCTCAGCTGCACGAAAAAAACCAAGAGCAGGTACGCGGACAGTTTTTTGCTCTTGCCTCGGAGGCTCTGCGCCTGGGCGAAACCCGGGAATTAGAGCTAACCATCGGAAACCGGCAGTTTGTGGCCTACGTGGTGCCTTTCCTGGCCGAGCAATACATTAACCTGTACCTGCTTGATATTACGGAGCGTACCGCGGCCGAAGCGAAAATACGCGCCAGCGAAGCCAAAGTACGCGAGCAGCAGCAGTTTACCCAGCAGGTGCTCGATACCCTTTCCAGTCTGGTAACCGTGTGTACTCCCGACGAGCAGGTGGAGTTTGCCAACAAAGCGTATCACGAGCTGGCCCAGAAAACCCGCTTCAGCACCCACGCCCCCACGCCCGAGCACGAGGAATCCCAGCAGCTCATTCGGGCGGCCGAGCAACAGGTGCTGGCCACCGGTCAGGAGCAGGTGCTGGACGTAACCGTTCCCCTGCGCGACGGTTCCGTGCGCTGTCTGCACGCCGTAAAGCGGGTGCTGCGGCGCCCCGACGGTACCAAGAACGTGCTCACGGTTTCCACCGACATTACCGACCTCAAGCAGGCCCAGGAAACCCTGGCGCGCAGCGAAAAGCGCTACCGCGACCTGATGCACTACGCGCACGCCCTCATCTGGACCCATAACCTCGATGGGCGCCTGCTCTCGGCTAATCCGGCCCTGAGCCGCGTGCTGGGCATAGAAGTGGATCAGATGCTGGGCCGGCATTTGTCAGAAGCTTTTGACGACGAGCGGCACGCGATGGTAGAGGAATACCTGCGCGGCATGCGCGACAAAGGCGAGCAAACCGGCGTTATGAAGCTCCTCGATCCGGCCCGGCAGGTACATTACATTCTCTTCAATAGCTACCTGGTAAACGAGCCGGGCGAGCTGCCCTACGTGGTGGCGTACGGGCAGGAAATTACCGAGCGGGTGCAGGCCGAGCGCGAAATGAAGCAGGCCAAGGAGGCTGCCGAGGCGGCTGCCCGGGCGCGGGAAAACTTCCTCGCCAACATGAGTCACGAAATCCGGACCCCGCTGAACGGCGTGCTGGGCACGGCTAACCTGCTGGCCAAAACCCAACTCGATACGCGTCAGACGCAGTTTCTGGACGTTATTCGTTCTTCGGGAAAGCACTTGCTGGGCGTTATCAACGACGTGCTGGACATGGCTAAAATATCCTCGGGTAAGGTGGAGTTCGAGAGCGTGCCCTTTAACCTCTGCGACTCCATGGGGCAGTCCATTCAGCCGCTGGTTTTGCAGGCCACCCAAAAAGGCCTGACGGTGCTGGGTACGCCCTTGCGCCAAACCTGCGCTTATCCGTGGGTGCTGGGTGACCCGCAGCGCCTCAATCAAATTCTGATTAACCTCACCGCTAATGCCGTGAAGTTCACGCCTACTGGCGGCACTATTGAAATTATTGGGCGCCAGATCAGCGAAACCGAGGCTGCCCTAACCGTGGAGTTCAGCGTGCGCGACACCGGACCCGGCATTCCGCCCGACCGCCTGGAGCGCATTTTCGACAGCTTTACCCAGGCTTATGCCGATACCTCGCGCAAGCACGGAGGTACCGGTTTGGGCCTCACCATCAGCCGGGCGTTGGTAGAGCAGCTGGGCGGTGAGCTTACGGTAAGCAGCGAGCAAGGAGTAGGAAGCACTTTCGCCTTCACCCTCACCTTGCCCAAAGTAGCCCGCCCCGCGGTACCCCTCACCACCACCGAACTTGATAACGGCCAGCTGCGGGGCGTACGCGTGTTGCTGGTGGAAGACAACGAAATCAACCGCGACGTGGCTCGCCTGCTGCTTGAGGGCTGGGGCGTGGAGGTAGACGAAGCCGAAAACGGTTTGCAGGGCGTGGAACGCTTTCACGAACGCCATTACGACGTGGTGCTGATGGACATTCAGATGCCTAAGCTCAACGGCATGGAAGCAACGGCCCGTTTGCGCCAGCACCCCGATGCCGAGCGCGCCGCCACGCCCGTGGTGGCCCTCACGGCCAACGCTTTCAAGGAAGACAACGAGCAGTACCTGGCCGCGGGCATGAACGCGTGTTTGGCCAAGCCCTTTGAAGAAGCCGAGCTTTACGGAGTGCTCGTGCGCACGCTCGCCGCGGCTGCGGCCCCGGCCTACGACCTGACCGCGCTGCGCGTGATGTCGCGTGGGCAGGAGGCTTTCGTAACCAAAATCGTGCGTTCGTTTTTGGCAAACATTCCCAGCAGCCTGGTTACCCTGCAAGCCGCCGCCGCCGCCAGCGACTGGCCGCTGGTTGCCCGCACCGTGCATCACATCAAGCCCAACCTGGTGTCGTTGCGCATCAGCGGCATCGACGACGTGGTGGCCCGGCTGGAAAACCTGCGCGAGGAAGTACCGCAGGCAGGCCAGGAAGTACGTCTGCAAGCCGCCTGCCAGCAGTTGGTGCGTGCCGTAGAGCGGGCTCTAAAAATCCTGCCCAACGAGCTGCCAACCGCCGAGTAAAGCGGCGCTGCAAACCCAGTATTGGGCAACAAGCAAGGGCCGACTGGAATGATCCAGTCGGCCCTTGCTTGTTGCGGAGAGTAAGGTTTTACGTGGGCTGGACTTACAACCCACGTAGCTGCTTCATGAAGTCTTCCACGTAGGACTTGCCCACGGGAACTTCGTAGCTGCCCAACTGCAGCATGTTATCTTGTACCGAGTCGATGCGTTGGGTGTTCACGATGTAGGAGCGGTGCACACGCTTAAAGTGCGCGAAGGGCAAACGCTCTTCCAAGGCTTTTAAGGTGATGTACACGATGTGCTTCTGCTTCTCGGTGACCAGCATGGAGTACGTGGACATGGCCTCAATAAACAACACGTCGTTGAAGTCAAGCCGCACCAGCTTGTTGTTCACTTTCACGAACAGATCGGTGCTGTCGGTACCGGCGGTTGCCGTGGTGGCAGCCGACGAAGCGCTTCGGAGTTGCGAGCCAACGCGTTCAGTCGCTTTTAGAAAACGGGCGTACTCCACGGGCTTCACCAGGTAATCGGCTACGTGAAGCTCGAAGGCATCAACGGCAAAGTTGGGGTGGGAGGTAACCAGTACGACTTCCGGGGCAGGCGTGGGCAGTAAGCGCACCAGGTCGAGGCCGCTTAGGTGCGGCATTTCAATGTCCAGGAACAATACGTCAACGGGCGGAGAGGCACTGCGCACCAGGTCGAGGGCGGCGCGGGCATCGGGCAGGGACGCAACCAGTTCCAGGTCTTCGGTGAGTCCAACGTAATGTTCCAGGGTTAGCCGGTTGATTTCATTGTCGTCGACGACGACGCAGCGCAAGGGGGAACGAGTGGACATACGGTGGAGTAGGGTGTGGTAAAGGCAGCAGGAGTAATCATTAGCATGGCTACGCAGCGCTTTCACATGGTGAAAATGAATCTTAGGAAAAATCCAATGCACTGGCAGAATATACGAAAGTATGTTTGAATCGACTTCAGCAGCAAGGTTTTCGACCAGCTGCGGATTTTGCCCGATAAAACGCGCCTGCTTACCAGCAACCAATTTAAACAGGGTTACTGATACACCTTCAGCCCCTGACCTGCCGCTCACTTTACTGCCCACTTCACACCTGCCTTTATGCGTTTCTCATCACTCGTTGCCGCCTTGTTTTTGCACATTGCCTTGATCGGGGCGGCCCAGGCCTCCGATACTCCCGCCACCGGTGCCAATGTACCGGGTGCTAAAGCAGCCGTGAAGCGCCCAACGGCCAAGCCGGCGGCCGCCAAATCTGCCGCCGCAAAAAAGGGAAAGTTTGCCCCGGTGGTAGCGCCCATTAAAACCACGCTGGTGGCCCCCAGCCACGACATACTGAACGAGCATTTCGCCGTGACGGTGAGCGGCAATGTGACCAACGCCGCCGGCGCTCCGTTGCCCGGAGCCACGGTGTGGGTAACCGGCAAAAGCCGCGACGTGCTGGCCGTGACCAATGCCGCCGGGCAGTTCTCCCTCACCTTGCCCTCGAACGCGCCCATTGCCCTTAGCTGCGGTTATGCTGGCTACGAAAACCAGCAAATTTCCCTGCGCCAGCCCAAAGCGCAAACCAGCGTGTCGGTTCGCCTGGATCCTCTACCGCTGGCCAAGCACCGCTAGCCGCCCACACTCCATTGATTTTTCGCCTCAGAACTGCCCCACACCTTAGTCACGCGTAAACTTGCCAACCATGAAACTTGCCGCCTTTCGCTCCTCGCTTCTTGTTGTGTTAATTGGTATTAGCGCAGCCTCCTTTGGCCGCAGCATCGGTACCCCGGCACTTTCTGCCACGGCCAGTGGCATGGCTAACCAAAGCTCGCTTACCCTCACCCTGTACCTCACCGACGCCCTGCACCTGTCGCAAACCCAGGCTTGGGCCGTGCGCGAATGCACCCGCACCGAACTGCAGAATCTGGCCATAAGCTCCGATGAAAATGCGTCGCCCGACGCCCGGTTGCAAGCCGTACAGCAGTATGAGGAATCGATGTCCCGCATTTTAACGCCCAGTCAGTTTAAGGCATTCCAGCGGTTGGAAAGCCGGGCCGCGGTAACCGCCACGGTGTCGCGCGTGTTGGCCGTACGGTAGCCCCGTTGCCAGCCAGAAAACCCGCAAAGCCGGGTGCCTCACGGGGCGCCCGGCTTTGTTTTGTTCGGTACACGCCACCAAACAGGTAGAGCGTTAAGCGTCTGACAACGTTCCCGACATCGTTTGCACAAATTAATATCCTGCCGGGCCGCGCTTTAGGGGCCCGGCAGAGGTAGTATTAACCTGGGGTGAACCTGTGGCCACGCCTTGCAAACGGCTGTAGCTCACCGCAACCCACCCGGTTTTTCTCTGCCGATTCCCTGATGATTATGCGCATTCGTTACTCTTTTGCCCGGCTTCTACGGGCAGTTTCTCCGTCGCGACTGGCCGCCGGGTTCCTTCTGCTGACTGCAGCGACAGGTGCGCCGGCACAAGCCCAGCTCATTTCGTTTCCGGGCGCCGAAGGGGCTGGCAAATACACCTCGGGTGGGCGCGGAACCGCGGCCACACCCACTACGGTATTCGAGGTAACCAATCTCAACGACGACAACCTGCCGGGTAGTTTTCGGTATGCTGTAACCCAGCCGGCCACGCACCGCACGGTGGTGTTCCGGGTGTCGGGCACCATCCGGCTGACCTCCGAGCTGCGCATTACCCGGGCCAACACCACCATTGCGGGCCAAACTGCGCCCGGCGACGGTATTTGCCTGGCCGATTACCCCGTGAGCGTGAGTGCCGATAACGTCATCATCCGGTTTATTCGCTTCCGCCTCGGCGACAAAAACCAGAACCTGGGCAGGGTGGACGGCAGCGGCAACGGCGACGCCTTTGGGGCACTGGGCCGCCGCAAGCTCATGATCGACCACTGCACCATGAGCTGGTCGTCGGACGAAGCCTGCACCGTGTACCGCGGCGACAGCACCACCCTGCAGTGGAACCTCATCAGCGAGCCGCTCGACTACTCCTACCACTTTGAGGCCGGCGACACCGACTACCAGCGCCACGCCTACGGCGGCATTTGGGGCGGGCGGGCCGCGTCCATGCACCACAATCTGCTGGCCCACATGCGCGGCCGCATGCCCCGCTTCGACGGCAGCCGCAACCTGGCGCCCTACACGGCGGGCCAGGAAAACGTGGACTTCCGCAACAACGTGATTTACAACTGGGCCTCTTACAACGTGAACGGGGGCGAAGGCGGCAACTACAATGTGGTAAACAACTACTACAAGTACGGCCCCAGCACCCCCACCGGTACGTCGGGTGGCGTATCCATTCGCACGGAGGTGTTAAACCCGTACAAGCAAACATCTGCGCCGGTGCTGCCCTACGGCAGGTTTTACCTCGCCGGCAACTACGTGGATAGCTCCCCCGCGGTAACGGCCCGCAACTGGCTGGGCGTGGTGATGAGCGGTGGCACCCGTGCCGATACGGTCCTGGCGAAAGCAGCGGTGCCGTTTGCCATGGCAGCGCCTCCGCCGCAAACCGCCCTCGATGCTTACGAGGCCGTGCTGCGGAATGCCGGTGTGGTGCTGCCCGTGCGCGACGCCCTGGATCAACGCATTGTAAACGACGTGCGCAACCGCACCGGTCGCCTCATCGACGTGCAAGGCGGATTTCCGCACGGTACGCCGTACAGTACCTCGCAGGTGGCCTGGCCGGTGCTGAACTCCTTGCCCGCACCCGCTGACGCTGACCGTGACGGGATGCCCGACGCCTGGGAGCTGGCCAACGGCCTGAACCCCAACAGCGACGCCGACCGCGGCCTGCGCGCCAGCAACGGCTACACCAACCTCGAAAACTACCTGAACGGCATTGTGGCCGTGGTTATGTCTTCTACCTCGGAAGCTAAAACCAACCTGGCGGTCCTGCAGGTGTACCCCAACCCGGGGCGTGAGCAGTTTACCGTGGCGCACCCCGCCGCCGACCGCCACGCCAGCATCACCCTGTACACGTTTGATGGCCGCAAAGCCGCTTCGTTCACGGCCCGCCCCGGCACCCAGGAAACGCGCCTTAACGTAAGCCGGCTAGCCAGCGGCAACTACCTGCTGCTGTACACCGACGCCACCCAGCGCCTTACCTTCAAACTAGTGAAGGAATAACAGCTTAAGCACCGCCGGCTGCACTCAAATTACAACCGAAGCGCCCCGCAACTGGTAGTTAGCCAGCTGCGGGGCGCTTCGGTTTAAGGTTGTTGCCCGAGGGCAGGTTTAGGTGCTGGCTTGGTTAAGCTGCTCCACGTCGGAGGGGGGCAAGTGCAGCTGCAGGGCCGGCAGCAGCTCCTGCAGCTGCCCGACGCTGGTGGCGCTGGCAATAGGCGCCGTGAGGCCGGGCTGGGCCATAATCCAGGCCAGGGCTACCTGGGCGGGCGTGACGTTGTGGGTTGCGGCCACCGCATCGAGAGCCTGCAGAATGCGCAGGCCTTTTTCGTTCAGGTATTTCTGGCCCACACCGCCGCCGCGGGCGCTTTTTTGCAAGTCGGCAGCGGAGCGGTACTTGCCCGTGAGGAAGCCGGCCGCCAAGCCGTAGTAGGGAATTACGCCCAGGCCGTACTGCTGCACCACGGGCAGAAGCTGTTGTTCGAAGTCGGCGCGGTCGTAGAGGTTGTAGAGCGGCTGCAGGGTTTCGTAGCGCGGCAGTCCGTGTTGCTCGCTGGCCTGCAGGGCCTGGGTGAGGCGCTCGGCCGAAAAGTTGGATGCCCCGATGGCGCGTACTTTGCCATCTTTAATGAGTTGGGCGTAGGCTTCCAGCGGCTCCTGTACCGAAACGGTGGGGTCGTCTTTGTGCGACTGGTAGAGGTCGATGTAATCGGTTTGCAGGCGTTTCAGCGAGCCTTCCACGGTGCGCAGAATGTAGTCTTTGGAAAGGCCTTTCTGGGTAGGCGTAATTTCCCAGCCGACTTTGGTAGCAATAATGACATCATCGCGGCGGCCGCGCTTTTTCAGCCACTTGCCGATGATGGTTTCCGACTCGCCGCCCTGGTGGCCCGGCACCCACACAGAGTAGCCGTCGGCGGTATCGATGGCGTTGCCGCCGCCCGCCACAAACGCGTCGAGCACCTGAAAGGACGTGGCTTCGTCGGCGGTCCAGCCGAACACGTTAGCGCCCAGCACGAGCGGGGCAATGTGCAGGCCGGAGCGGCCCAGTTCTCGGTGTTGCATGAGAGAAAGAGTAGGGTAGAAGGAGTTACAGAAGCGGCACAAACCGGGTTTTGGCCTCGCGGCGCAAGCGTTTGCCCGAACTGTGTTAAACCTGATACGAGTGGTTGCAACAAGCAAATCAGGTTCGGGTTTTTCGGGTTGGGTTTCGGCTGACTTTCAAGGTGCCAAACCCGCCGGGAAAAGTAGCGGTGCGGCAACCTGCGGCGCAAGTGCGGGCCGCTGCCTATCTTCCGTTGGTATGGCTTCTGGCATTGTAACGCGCGGTTTTCTTTTGCTGCTGTTCTGGGCGCTGGCGCACGTCGTAGTGGCCCAAGGGCAAGGGCCGCGCGCAACGGTGCTCATCCGCAACGGCCGCGTGCTCGACGGCACCGGTAACTCCTGGTTTCACGGCGACGTAGCCGTGGCCGGCGGCCGCATTGTGGCCGTGGGCCGCCTGCCCGCCAACTACCCCGCCGACACCGTGCTCGATGCCCGCGGCCTGGTGGTGGCCCCCGGCTTCATCGACGTGCACACCCACATCGAAGACGACGAAGTGCGGCAACCCACCGCCGACAATTTCCTGTACGACGGCGTAACCACCGTGATTACCGGCAACTGCGGCTCCTCCCGGCTCGATTTGCGGCGCTACTTCGCCACCCTCGACAGCCTGCGGTTATCGGTTAACGCCGCCTCGCTCATTGGCCACGGCGACGTGCGCAAGGCCGTGTTGGGCCGCGCCAACCGCGCCCCCACCGAAGCCGAGCTGCAGCGCATGGAAACCTTGGTGGCCGAGGCCATGCAGGCCGGGGCCGTGGGCCTGTCTACGGGCCTGATTTACATTCCCGGTACCTACACCCGCACGCCCGAGCTGGTGCGCCTGGCCCGCGTGGCCGCCCGCTACCACGGCCTCTACGCCACCCACATGCGCAGCGAAAGCGACAGTGTGGCGCAGGCCATCCAGGAGGCCCTGCAAATCGGTCGGGAAGCCGGTTTGCCGGTGGAAATTTCGCACCTCAAGTTGGGCGGGCCGCGCAACTGGGGCCGCACGTCGGAAATTCTGGGCCTGATAACCGATGCCCGTCGCAGCGGCCAAGAAGTAACCATCGACCAATACCCTTACACCGCCAGCTCCACCTCGCTAACCACCCTGCTGCCCGACGACGTGCAGGCCGACGGCCGCGACTCCCTGCGTGCCCGTTTGCGCCGCCCCGGCGTGCGCACGACCGTGGAAGCCAGCCTGGTGCGGCGGCTGCGGGCCCGCAAGCAGAAGCATTTTGCCTATGCCGTGGTGGCCAACTTCCCGCCCGAGCCCGCCTATAACGGCTTGAGCATCGAGCAAATTAACCAGCGCATGGGCCGCCGCCATTCTGCCCGCGCCGAGGCCACCACCATCGTGGACTTAGCCTTGCAGTACGACGCGGGCATGGTGTTTCACGGCATGAGCGAAGCCGACGTGCAGCAAATCATGCGCTACCCCTTTAACATGGTGGCCTCCGATGCCAGCATTCGGGTATGGCAGCAAGGTGTGCCGCACCCGCGCGGATACGGCTCCAACGCCCGCGTGCTGGGCCGCTACGTGCGCGAATTGCAAGTGCTGAGCCTGGAGGAAGCCGTGCGCCGCATGACGTCCCTGCCCGCGCAAACCTTTGGCCTGCTCGACCGCGGCCTGCTGCGCCCCGGCATGGCCGCCGACATTGTGGTGTTCGACCCGGCCACGGTGCAGGACCGTTCCACCTACGCGCAACCGCACCAGTACAGCACCGGTATGCACTACGTGTTGGTAAATGGTCGCCTCACGGTGCGCAACGGGCAGCACACCGGCGCCCGCAATGGCCAAGTACTCTACGGCCCGGGCCGGCAATAACCGGCTGCGGTAGTCGAAATAAGGCAGCGCAGCCTTCAGAAACGCGCTTGAAAAACAGCTATTGAACCGGCTCTGAGGGTTTCTCCAGTACCCGGTAGCCGTGCGCGTCCACGGGCAAGGAGGCGCCCGGCGCAAGCATGTAGGGCTGGTTGGCAAACACATCGTGGTAGGCGCCGCGCCAGGCTTGGGGTATGGCTATATCCAGCGGCTCCGGGCCCATGTTCACGGCTACCAGCACCTGGTTGGCACCGCTGCGCCGCACAAAAGCGTAGGCCGAGGCGGGCGTGGGCAGGCGCGTGAACTCGGCGCAGGCGTCGCCGTTGGCCAGGGCGGGGTTGCGCTTTTTGAGTTGCAGCAGGGTGGTATAGAAGCTTTGCAGCGGGTACCCGTTCCAGGGAATGGGGTCTTTGTCGAAGAACTTGAGGCGTTTGTTGAGAGCGGCTTCCTGACCGCTGTACACCATGGGAATGCCCGGCAGCAGGGCCGCCAGCACCGCTTGCGGCAGCACGTTGGCCCCAAGGCGTTCGTACTCGGTGCCGCTCCAGCTGTTAATGTCGTGGCTGGAGGTGAAATTCATCAGGTACACCCCGGCGGGGTACTTGGCGCGTTCGGCTTGCAGGTAACCGTCGAGGGCGGCTACGGGCTGCTGGCCGCGGGCAATGCTGTCGAGCAGGTACCGCAGGCGCAGGGCGTAGGTGGCATCGAAGGCTTTTTCGAGCAGGCGGCTGTTGGGGTTGAACTCGCCGGGCTGCAGAAAGGGTGGGTCGTGCAGCTCGTCCCATTCCGCCAGCAGAAACACGGGTTTGATTTTCTCCAGCTCCCGGCGCGTGTCGTTCCAAAAATCGGTGGGCACCAGGCCGGCTACGTCGGCGCGGAAACCGTCTACACCGGCTTCCCGCACCCAGTAGGCCATGCTTTCGGTCATGTAGCGGCGCAGTTCGGGCTTGGAGAAATCGAGGTCGATGACGTCCTGCCAATCGGCCACTGGCGGCACAAATTGGCCTTGCGCGTTGCGGGTAAACCACTCGGGGTGCTCCTGCACCAGCTTACTGTCCCAACTGGTATGGTTGGCCACCCAGTCCAGAATCACGTGCATGCCGTGGGAGTGGGCAGCGTCTACCAGGTGGCGTAAATCGTCCATGGAGCCCATTTCGGGATTTACGGCCCGGTAATCCTGCACGGAATAGTAGCTGCCGAGCGTGCCCTTGCGCTTTTCTTGGCCGATGGGGTGCACCGGCATCAGCCACAAAATGCCCACACCCATGCTGTCGAGGCGGGGCAGGTGCCGCTCAAATGCCCGAAAGGTGCCTTCGGGCGTGTACTGCCGAATGTTCACCTCGTAAATGCTGGCTTGTTTTGCCCACTCAGGGTGCCTAATGGTGAAGGCCGGCGGTGGCGCCGGGCAAGCCGGTGGGCTTGTGCGCGACTGGCAAGCCGCCAGTGTTAGCAACAGTCCGGTCATCAGAAAAGCGTTTCGCCGATACATGCCGAAACTTACGGCTATTCCCCAGAAAGCTGCGTATGCAGGAGCCCCCAGTACCACCCCAATGCTTGCCCAACTTATTCAAACCCCACGGCTGCGCTTGGTTGCGGCAACGCCACCCTCTTTGCAGGCCGAACTAGCCGTTCCGTGCGCGTTAAGCGCTTACCTGAACGCCGACCTGCCCGACGATTGGCCCTTGGGTGACTACGACCTGGACTCGGCCCGGTATTTTTTGGAAAAGCTGGAAACCGGCGGTTCAGAAGCCGCTGGCTGGTACGGCTGGTACGCCCTGCACGGGTCCACGCCGCCCAAACTAGTGGGTTGCGGCGGCTATTGCGGCCCGCCCGATGCCAGCGGCACCGTAGAGATTGGCTACTCCATAGCCAAGCAGTGGCAAGGGCAGGGGTTTGCCACCGAGTTTGTGCGGGCGCTGCTGGCCCGCGTGGCCTGGCACCCCAGCGTGCGGCGCATTGTGGCCCACACCCATCCCGACAATACCACCTCCATGGCGGTGCTCCGGCGTACCGGTTTCCGGCAAACACTCCCCACCGACCACGAAGCCGAGTGCTGGTTTGAGTACCCGCTGAACTGAACACATTCGCGCAGGCAGTTACGGCGCGGCAGGAGCACGAAGCCTCCGCTGCAGCGGCTGTTCCAGGCCGTAGTACAACCCCACGGCCAGTACATTCAGCGCCACAAATTGGCCCAGTTGATGGCTGGTTAGGCGGTTTTGCACCGTTTCCTGCGCGAAGCCCAAATGCACCAGGTAAAACGCGTAAGAGCTTTTGCCCAGCACTTGCATGGGAGCGGTGCGCAGGAAACGCCGAAACCCGGTTTCCTCGGTTAGCAAACCCGCAAATCCAACCGCCAGGGCACCGGGCAACACCACGTTATTGAGCACGATACCCAACGGGTGGTGCTGGCCGTAACTGTACGGTGCGCCCTGCAGCGCAACCAAACCAGCCACTACGGCCGCTGCCCCCAACGCTCCGGCCGCCGTATACGTGAGCCGCATAGCCGGCACCCGAAGCTGACCGTTGCGGTACCAGAGGGCCAGCTGTATACCGACAAAAAACTCGGTTGACCGCCCGAAAAACGTGTACAGCAGCATAAAAGGCGTATTGCCGAACAGGCCGTGGTAACGTAGCGGGCCCAGCACAAGCACCAGGGCCAATCCCGCGCCCAGCAGCAGCACCGGCAGCAGCCACAGTGCCCGGCGCTGGCGCTGAACCACGGCAAATACGAGCGGCGCCAGCAGGTAGAAACATTCTTCCACGGTCAACGTCCAGCCCTGCCGGATGCCGGTAAACTTGTATTCATCGAAAAAACCGCGCAGAAACGTCACGTTGTACCACCACACGCTTAAATCGAATCGGTGCTGGGCGCGGTAGAGGGCGGCAAAGCTGAGGCAAGTGAGCAGGAAGTACAACGGGTAAATGCGGGCGGCGCGGTTGCGCAGGTAGCGTCCCCACCACCGGCCCGCTGGCTGCTGCGTGCCGTAGTAGCGCAGGGTAATGAGAAACCCGCTCAGCACGAAAAACACCGGCACGCCCACGTGCAGCTCCACCGCCACCCGGTGCAGCAAGCGCACGAGGCCGTGGCCGCTATCGGGCGGGAAGGGGTTGAAATGGTGCAGGTACACGAGGTACGCCGCCACTGCCCGAATGCCGGTTAAGGCCGGCAGGTACGTGGGTGCGGTGAGCAGCCTTGGCGCAGGAGCAGAAACCATGAACGAAGCTGCAAACGAAAGTAGAAAGGTAAGCGGCCCCAGCCACCCGCCCGGGGTTCCGCCAAGGTAAACGCGTTAAATCCGGCAGCGAAGGAAGATTAGCGAAAGTCCCGCAAACGCTTTTTACTGAGCTCGTAACTGATGATGGCCGGCACGTAAAACGTCACATCGGCCAGTAATTTGGCCAAGAGGATACCCAGCGAGAAGTTGCCCAGCCACAGCGGCAGGTAATACATCAGCGCCGGGCGCACCAGGAAGCTGTCGGCCAGCTCGGCTACGCCAAACTCCACGAACAAAGCCCGCAGGTTTTGCCCGAACGTGCGCCAGGTGTAGTCCTGCCCGCGCGCCTGCCGCACCCGCCGGGCCAGCAGCGCATCGGCCAGTAGCAAGTACCCGAAGTACAATACATTCCCGGCCCAGGTGCCGGTCAGTGCCGCCGTTACGCGGCTACCACTGAGCTGCAGGGCCAGGGCCGCGCCGGCCATGGTTGCGAGCAACGACAGGATTTCGGCCGTAAGGTAGCGGCGCAGCCACTCGCGCACTTTTTGCTTCATAACGAGCAGCCAAACGAAGCAGGTGTAAAGTAGGTTAAACGGTGCGTCCCGCTGTTAGGGCGCAAAGCCAAAACAACGGGACGCACAAAATGCCTTTGTAACTAGTTACCGCAGCAGCACCAGCCGTTGCCGTTGCCCGGCTAGCTCGGCCCAGTACACGCCGCCCGGTACAGCCTGGCCTTGCTCGTTGGTGGCATTCCAAGTAAGCGTGTGTGGGCCTACGGCGGTAGCAGGAGCAATAGTACGCACCAGCTGCCCCCGGCTGTCTACAATGCGCAACGGGCCGAGTTGCCCAGCTTGGTGCAAGGTGTAGCGCAGCTCCACGCGCTTATCGAACGTGCGGTTGTCAGGGGCCTCCAGCGTCAGAATTTCGGGCTCGGTGTGCGCAGCGGGCGCGGTGTTCAGCTGCAAATTGGGCAAGGAGAGAGTTACCGGCTGCTCTGCTACGGTAAAGTGCAGGCGCAGGTGCTGGGTGGCCGCCTCGTATTGCCATGCCGAGGCCTCTAACGGGGCATTGTTAAGCAGCACTGAGGCCGGTGCCGCGGCCACGCGTGGAATGCGTAGTTCCACGGTGCGGCGGGCGGGGACGCCAGGGTAGCCCTTGCCGTGCACGGCTACGCGCAATTCGGTGCGCTCGGCATTCGCGCTGCCCTCAAAGGAAATGAGCTGGAAGGCCTTCGTTTGGTCTACCTGGGCAGAGCGGCCATCGTCGTCGTAGAGTTGGAAGCTCGATTGAGGCGCGCTGAAATCGGCGTAGTAGCGCACGCGCAGGGTGTCGAGGCGGTATTGTGCGGTGCTGGAAACGTAGCGCGTCATTGGGAGAATAGCACCGGCACGCACCAGCAGCGGCAGGCGTTCCAGAGGCGCGGGGCGGCCTACGGTGCGGCCGCCGGGCAGGGTTTCGTGAGTGTAGAAGTCAATCCAGTTGCCAGTGGGCAGCACCACGTTACGCCGCCGCTGGCCGGGCTGCAACACGGGCGCTACCAGCAGGCTGGAGCCCAGGAAAAACTGGTCGTTAACGTTGTTTAGAGGCGCGTTGCTGGCCTTTAGTTTCTGTTGTGCGCTGACCTGACGTGGATCATTTCTCCAAGGCTCGTAATCGGTGTTGCTCCAATTCCAGGTGGGGTGAAATTCGCCGCTAAACGAACTGTTTTCACGTTCTTCCTTGGTCATTACGGCGGGCTCCGCGGCCTCGGGCAGCAGATAGGTGTCGCCGTAGTTCATGGGCCGGGTGAGCGGCGTGCCGGTTTGGTTGTTTTCCCAGGCCAGGGAGTAGAGGTAGGGCAGCAGCTGGTAGCGCAGGTGGGTGTAGTCGCGCACCACGCGCTGGTATTTCTCGGGGTACCAGTACGGCTCGGGCGGCACACCTTCGCCGTGGGGGCGCAGAATGGGGCCGAGAGACGCCATTTGCAGCCAGCGGGTGTACAATTCCGCATCCACGGGCCCCACGCAGAAACCGCCGGCATCGGAGTGCATGTAGCCCACGCCACCCAAACCCATGCTCAGCATAATGGGCACCTGCGCCTGGTAACCCGACCACGACCGGTTCACGTCGCCCGACCACGGGAACACCGAATTGCGCTGCATGCCGGCCCAGCCCGAGCGGGCGAGGTTAAACAGGCGCTCCTGCGGGTACTGCCTCGCGTAATTCTCGCTGAGGATGGTAGACCAGGCCTGGCCGTACGCGTTGTGAATGCGCCGGGTGGGGCCCAGGTCGTAGACCATGTCAGCGGGTTGGTTTTCCGGTTCGCCCAGGTCGCTCCACCAGCCGCCCACGCCGTCCTGCTTCAGCCGGTCGTACTGCTGCCACATCCACTGGCGGGCTTTCGGCCGAAACATATCGACCAGCGTGGCCGGCCCGGCCCAAAACGATTCCACGGTATAGGGCTTGCCATTCAGGCCCCGGCCCACGTAGCCCTGGGTGCGCACCAGCGAGTCGTTGCGCGAGGTGCGCATCACGTAGGGCTCCGATATGAGAATGGTTTTTACGCCGGCCGAATCCAGGCGGCGCATCATGCGTTTAGGGTCGGGGAAGTTCTGGGGTACCCAGCGGAAGTCGCCCTGCTGCTTGATGCCGCCAAACCAGTAGAGGTCGAGCACCAAGGCATCGAGCGGGAAGCCGGCGCGGCGCATGCGGCCGGCCACCTGGTACATTTCCTGCTCGGTTTTGTAGCCGAAGCGGCTTTGGATCAGGCCCATGCCCCAACGCGGCGGCAACGGCTGCCGGCCGGTGAGGACGGTATACCGGTTCAGGATTTCGGCGTAAGAATCACCGGCAATAATGAAGTAGGCGAGGTTGTTCAGGCCTTCGCCGCGGTATTCAAGGGTGTTTTTGTCGGTAGCGCCGAGGTCGAGGGTTCCGGCCGTGTGGTGGTCGAAAAACAGCATGTAGCCGCGGCTGCTCACTACGGTGGGCAAGGTCACGTTCAGCGTAGACTCGCCGTTTTGGTAGCTGTAATGGGCTTCGTTGTAGAGCGTGAGCTTGCGGCCGCGCCGGTCCAGAGGCAGGGCGCGGGAGCCGGTGCCATAAAGGCGTTCATCGGGACTCAGGCGAAAGGATACGCCGGTGCCGCTGGGTGTGGTGCTGCTGGTTGCCACTTGCTGAAACGGTCCCGTAGCCTCCGAAACCAAGGCTTCGCCGTCGCGCTGGTAGCTGATGCGCAGCGGTTTTTTCTGGATGACAATTTCGCCCGGACAGCCAATACTCCAGGTGAAATGCGAGCTGGACTCTGAAATGCCTGCGCAGTAAAAAGTGGAGTTATTCGTCCGGCGGTTGATAGCGGCTGTTTTCTGGCCGGTGCAGCCGATGCTGCAGCTATTGGGAAAAGCACGGGAGGGAGCCTGCACCACACTCACCGACGAATCGGGCCGCACGGGTTGACCGGGCGGAAAATACTCCACCTTCACCACGCTTTCAGCCCAAGGCCGCACGCGCAAGGTGGCGCCGTTGGTGCTTTTAATCGTCAGGATGTTGTTCTGATACGAGTGACTCTGGTAGTTGCCGGCCGTAGCACGTACCGGCGCCACGGGGCGCGTGAACGGGTCCTGCGCCGGTGGCCGGTCACCTTCGCGCTGGGCCAGGGCCGGAAGAGCGGTAAAGAACATCCAGACAAGCGGCAGCTGGCGAAAGCGGAAAGGCATAGCGGGAAAGCAGATGGCGCGCGGGCGCGACGAATCAGGATTGGTTTAGCTTGTGTCAGACCCCGGCTAAACAGGCACGGAAACGCTGAGCAAGCTAAATAAACAACGCAACTTAATACCCCGCTGCCGTATCGTCGCCGCGCGGGTCGGCGCCGCCCTCCAGCTGGCCGTTCGGGCGGCGCTCAATCAGGTCGATGCGGCCCCAGGGGCTGCGCGGGTTCAGGCGGTGGCCGCGGCGTTGTAGCTCGGTTTCGGCGGCGGGCGTGAGGGCGCCGGCTTCCACGTCGATGTGGTCGGGCAGCCACTGGTGGTGCAGGCGCGGCGCGGCCACGGCCTGCTGGGGGCTGAGGCTGTAATCGAGCACGTTCAGCACGGCTTGCAGCACCGAGGTAATGATGGTGCTGCCGCCCGGCGTACCCACCACCAGCCGCAGCTGGCCTTTTTCGGTCATGATGGTCGGCGTCATCGACGAGAGCATGCGCTTGCCGGGCCGGATGGCGTTGGCCGTGCCGCCAATCACGCCGTACATGTTCGGCACGCCGGCTTTGGCGCTGAAATCATCCATTTCGTTGTTCAGCAGAAAGCCCGCGCCGGCTACCACCACTTTGCTGCCGTAAGAACCGTTGAGCGTGGTGGTGCAGCTCACGGCATTGCCCTGCGCATCCACAATGCTGTAGTGCGTCGTCTGGTCCGATTCGTAGCCGGGCAACCCGGCGCCGGCCTGCATCTGCGCCGAGGGTGTGGCCATGCCGGCGGGCGTTACGCCCTGCATGCGCTGCTTCAGGTAAGCCGCATCGAGCAGCTCGTTTACCGGCACGCGCCCAAAATCCGGGTCGCCGAGGTAGGTGGCGCGGTCGGCGTACACGCGCCGCTGGGCTTCGGTAATCAGGTGCACCGCTTCGGCCGAATGCCAGCCGAGTTTGCGCAAATCGTAGGGCTCCAGCATCTGCAGCAGTTGCAGCAGCGCCACGCCGCCGGACGAGGGCGGGGGCATGCCAATGATTTCGTACTGGCGGTAGCGGCCGCGCAGGGGCGTGCGCCACTTAGGCTGATAGGCATCGAGGTCCTGCTGCGTGATGAGGCCGTGGCCGCGCCGCATTTCGGCCAGCAGCAACTCGGCAGTGCGGCCTTGGTAGAAGCCCACGCGGCCTTGCTTCTGAATCAAATCCAGGGTACGAGCCAAGGGCAGATTGCGGAGTACGTCGCCGGCTTGCCAGGGCCGCCACGCTGTGCCGGCGCCTAGGTCGTCGCTATGGCCATCGGGGCGCAGGTACACGGTGCCATCGGGGTTCAGCCGCTTGAAAGCTTCGCGCTGGCCGTTCAGGCCCTCCGCCTCTTTGGCCGTAAGCCGCAGCTCGAAAGCCAGGTTCCGGGCGGGCTCTACCAGTTCCTGCCACGGCAGCTTCCCCAGCTTCTGGTGCAGCTCCCACATGCCCGCCACCGAGCCTGGCACACCCACGGCCCGGTGCCCGGTGGTGCTGAGGTTGGGCACCACGTTGCCCTGCGCATCGAGGTACATATCCCGCGAGGCCGCCGCCGGGGCCGTTTCGCGGAAATCGAGGGCGCCCACGCTGCCATCAGCTCCCCGATACACCACAAAGCCGCCGCCGCCAATGTTTCCTGCCACCGGCAGGCACACGGCCAGTGCAAACTGCACGGCCACGGTGGCATCGTAGGCATTACCGCCCCGGCGCAATACGTCCAGCCCGATGCGCGTAGCCTCGGGGTGGGCGCTAACTACCATGGCGTGGGCCGCGGCAACGGGCGCCGCGGTAATCGGGGGCGTGGCCGCCGTATTGGTTTTCGAGCTGCTGTGCGGCTGATTGGCCGGTGAAGCACACGCCAGGAACGCAGCCAGACCGATGCAAATGAAGCGGGAAGAGTACATTGGGACGAGCATCAGCCACCAAGATACGCAGCCCGGGCCGCCGCGAAACCCCCACGCTCTGTTCGGCCGTGCCGCTGCTACCTCGCCCAAGCTGTTAGCTTTGCCCGAACCCAACTGCCCCTACACCGATGGAAACCGTTGCCTCCGCCACTGCTTCGCCAGCTGCTTCCGCTTTGTTGCCGCTGGTGCAGCAAGACCCCTGGTTAGCCCCCTACGCCGACGTTCTTCAGCGCCGCCTCGACCGTTTGCACCAGCGCCTGCGGGAAATTGAGGCCGAATGCGGCTCGCTCACGCGCTACGCCTGCCGCCACCAGCAGCTCGGCCTGCACTACGATGCCCGCCGCCGCGGCTACTGGTTCCGGGAGTGGGCCCCCGCCGCCCAAGCCCTGTTCCTGACCGGCGACTTTAACCAGTGGGACCGAAGCTACACCCCGCTCACCCGCCGGCCCGACGGCGTGTGGGAAGTGTTTTTGGCCGAAAAAACTTTCCCCAATCTCGTGCACGGCTCGCGCTACAAAGTGCACGTGCACGCCGCCAACGGCCACCGCGACCGGCTGCCCGCCACCGTGCGCCGCACCGTGCAGGACGAATACACCAAGGACTTCGCCGCCCAGGTGTGGCGTCCCGAAGCAGCCTTTTCCTGGACCGATCAGCAGTTTCGGGTAAACAACTTCGTGAAGGAGCCGCTCATTTACGAGGCCCACGTGGGCATGGCGCTGGAAGAAGGGCGCGTGGGCTCCTGGCGGGAGTTTGCCGACCTCGTTCTGCCCCGCATTCAGCAAGAAGGCTACAACGTAGTGCAGCTGATGGCCGTGGCCGAGCACCCGTACTACGGCTCGTTTGGGTACCACGTAGCCAATTTCTTCGCGCCCTCGGCCCGCTTTGGTACGCCCGAAGACCTGAAATACTTGGTGAACGAAGCGCACCGCCGCGGCCTAGCCGTGGTAATGGACGTAGTGCACTCCCACAGCGTGAAAAACGAAGCGGAAGGCCTCGGCAACTACGACGGCTCTGGCGCCCTGTACTTCCACCCCGGCCCGCGTGGGCAGCACCCCGGTTGGGATTCGCTGCTCTTTGATTACGGCCGGCCCGAGGTGCAACAGTTTCTGCTCAGCAACCTGCGCTACTGGCTCGAAGAGTTTCACTTCGACGGCTTCCGCTTCGATGGCGTTACGTCCATGCTCTACCACCACCACGGCGAAGGTGTGGGCTTCGGCGCGTACGACCAATACTTTGGGCCTGAGGTGGACGACGATGCGGTGCTGTACCTGCAGCTGGCCACTTCACTGGTGCGCGACATCAAGAAATCGGCCTTGCTTATTGCCGAGGACATGAGCGGCATGCCCGGTTTGGCCCGGCCCGTGGCCGAGGGCGGCCTGGGGTTTGGCTACCGCCTCGCCATGGGCTTGCCCGATTACTGGATTCGGCAGCTCAAGCACCAGCGCGACGAAGACTGGAGCCTCGGCGGCCTGTGGCACGAGCTGACCAACCGCCGCGCCGGTGAGAAAACCGTGGCCTACTGCGAGTCGCACGACCAAGCTCTGGTAGGCGACAAAACCCTGGCCCACTGGCTACTCGATGCCCGCATTTACTCCGGCATGCAACGCACCGCCACACCCGACCTCGAAACCGGACGTGCCATAGCTCTGCACAAGCTCATTCGGCTGGTTACGCTGGGCGCGGGCGGCGAGGCTTACATGAACTTTATTGGCAATGAGTTTGGTCACCCCGAATGGGTGGACTTCCCCCGCGAAGGCAACCAGTGGAGCCACCACTACGCCCGCCGGCAATGGAGCCTGGCCGATAACCCCGACCTCTACTTTCACGCCTGGTTGCAATTTGACCAAGCCATGATTGGTCTGGAGCGCCGTGCGCACTTCCTGAACGCCGGCCCGGCCCGCCTGCTCCACCTCGACGACGACAACAAAGTGCTCTGCTTTGAGCGCGGCGGCCTCATCTTCGCCTTCAACTTTCACCCCGAACGCAGCCTGCCCGACTACCGGTTCTTCGCTGGCACGGCCGGGGTCTACACGCCGGTGCTCAATTCCGACAGTGCTGCCTTCGGCGGCTTCGACCGCATTGGTACCAGCATTCAACACTTTACGCAGCCCGACGAGCACGGTACCCCGTTCCTGAGCTTGTACCTGCCCAGCCGCACGGCCCAAGTGCTGGACCTCACGCCCTCCAAACGCAAAGGCGGCTAACCAAGCGGGAGAAGCGGACGTCAGCAACGATTCCGTTCAACGACGCGGGGCCGGCAAGCTTAGCTTGCCGGCCCCGCCCGGTTCCGCGCCACTCGCGCCGTTTGGCAGTGTGGTTCCTAACTGCGTTTCTTGCCCGCTAAAATCATTTCTACCGCCTTTTTCATTCGCTCGTAGCGCGTTTCGGTGTTCTTGGCGGCTTCAATCCAGCGGGTGAATTCCTTTTGGTGCGTGTAAGAAAGGTCGTCGAATTTTTGCCGCGCACCGGCGTTGGTCATGGCCTTGGCGAAGTCGTCGGATACTTCCGCCACGCGCGGGTTCACGTCTTTGGCCAGTGCCACGGTTACGGTGTGGCCCCAGGTTTTCTCAATGGCGTTGCGCACCTGCCGGGTAATAATAAGCAGGTGCTGCCCGTCGCCCATGGGCGCAAGGCTGCCGCGGTACGGAAACCCGTCGATGGTGGCTTGCACTTTCAGCTGAGCGCGGGTGCCGTACACCTCGGGCACGCTGAACGGCACGATGATAAACACGCCGCCATGTTCGCTGTCGAGTTCGAGGACGGCTTCAAAAGTATGTTCGGGCTCGAAAGCGGTAGAGGCAGGAGTGTTCATGCGATAAAAGAAGGGGAGTAGCCCGCAAAGTTAGCCAAGCCCGGCGAGCTGAGCGTCGAGGACCAGTGCAGCCGTGAAATCAGGCGTTGCATTGGGAGGTAGCACGCGGAAACGGCCGGCGGAAATGTGGTATTGCGCCGTTAGGCGTTGGGCGGTAGCATCATCGGGCACCAGCAACACATCGGCGTGGCGCAGCGCCAGGCGTTCCAACTCGGCAATCCAGCCGCGGTCGGCAGCGGCGCTGTGTTCTGTAATAGACGAAGCGCCCACACGCAGCACCAGCGTACGGCGGGTTTGCTGCCGAATTTCTACGGCGGCCAGCCACGTAGGCCATTCCACGGCCACAATCACCTCAAACTGCATTTGCAGGGCACGGCGCACGGCGTGGCGGGCGTACTGAATAATGCGGTAGTTCAGCTGATCGGTAGCATTGCCGGGCAGCATATCGAATACCGAGGCTGCCATGCCACTCGGCACGGGCTGTTCGGCCAATAACTCGGACTGCTCGGTCGATAACTCGGCCGTTTCGGCCGTAGTGCGGGCGGGTTCCGCATCATCGGCAGGCAGGCCCGCTGGTAGTTCGTGGCGGCGGGTGGGTAAGTCGCTGCTCAGCTCGGCAGCCTCCTTAATGCCGGGTTCGGTACCCGCTTCGGCAGCGCCCACGAGGGAAATGGCCTCGGCCGGAAGCGAAGCCGGGGAAGCCGTTAGTGCCGGTTGCGGGGCAGCGTAGGATGGAGTTGGGGGCAGGCCAGAACCCAGATACGGTGCCGCAGGTACCCGTACGGGCTGCGAGCTACCGGCCGGGGAACTTGCGCCGAGGTACGGAGCAGCCGGCGCCTGACGGGAAGCAGCCGGGCGGGAGCGGGGCGCGGCTCCGGTGCCGTCCAGCACTTCAATTGCTACCGCGCCTAGTGTGGCATCGGCGGCAAGCGGCTGAGGAAGCCAAAGCTGAACCTGAGTGCGTGGGGCCAGGGCCTGCGCCGTGGGTAGCGCCTCGGCCGCTTCGTCCCAGCCCAGAACCAGCGCAACAGACGTAGAGGAAGTAGCCATAGCTTGCAATATGCATTGGAACCGACGTGGACTGCTATTTAGGTTCGAATATATTCATTGGATTTCGTGGTTAACTTGCGGACTTAATTTAGCCCGTCCCAGCCGACGGGCTTTCGTTTGACCTTCCATCCCCCTGAACCTGAGCTACCATGGACGAGTCGATTCAGGAACTCAATTACATGATCAACGACTTGGCCGAAAAAGCCAAGCACGAGTTTTTTCCCGATCAGGTAATCCGCTGCGACGCCAACGAGGCCGCCGCTGAATTTCTTTTCACCTGCCAAAACGGCGTGGCCCTGCGCGTGCAGGCCATCAACGATAAAATCCTCCGCTTTCGGTATGCCACCGACGGCCAGTTTGCCCCCGACTTCAGCTACGCCTTCGACGGCAATGTGCCCGCGCGGCAGCCGCTCACCCAGCTGGAGTTCGTGGAGAAAGACGACCATTACCGACTTACCACCGGCCGCGTCATTTGCACCATCGGCAAGGATAACCTGCACGTGCGGCTGCTGAACCGCTCGGGCGCGGTGCTTTGCGAGTACGAGAAAGGCTTCCACTGGGAGTACGACTACGAGACCGGCAACGACATCGTGAAGATGAGCCAGCAGGTGCAGCCCGGCGTACACTACTTTGGCCTCGGCGACAAACCTGCCAACATGAACCTGCGCGGGCAGCGCTTCTGCAACTGGGGCTCCGACACCTACGGCTACGTAAAGGGCTCCGACCCGCTCTATAAGAACATTCCGTTCTTCTTGGCGCTGCACCAAAAGCTGGCCTACGGCATCTTCTTCGACAATTCCTTCAAGAGCTACTTCGACTTCGCGGCCGAGCGCGCCGACGTCACCAGCTTCTGGTCGCACGGCGGCGAAATGAACTTCTACTTCATTTACGGCCCCTCGCTCACCGAAGTCAGCCAGGATTATACCCTGCTCACCGGCACGCCCGAGCTGCCCCCGCTTTGGGCCCTGGGCTACCACCAGTGCAAGTGGAGCTACTACCCCGAAAAGCTGTTCCGCGGCATCGGGGCCGAGTTCCGCAAGCGCCAGATTCCCTGCGACGCGCTGTACCTCGACATCGACTACATGGAAGGCTACCGCTGCTTCACCTGGAGCAAGGAGCACTTTCCCGAGCCCGCCAAAATGGTGCGCGAGCTAGCCGACGATGGGTTTAAGACGGTAGTAATCATCGACCCCGGCATCAAAATCGACCCGGAGTACGACGTGTACCAGCAGGGCCTGGAAAACGGCTATTTCTGCCGTCGCGCCGACGGTCCGCTGATGAAGGGCTCTGTGTGGCCCGGCCTCTGCAACTTCCCCGATTTCACCCGCCCCGACGTGCGCGAATGGTGGGCTGGCCTGTTCAAAGGCCTCATCCAGGAAGTGGGCGTGCGCGGCGTGTGGAACGACATGAACGAGCCGGCCGTGTTCGAGAAAGGCACGTTCCCGAACGACGTGCGCTTCGATTACGACGGCAACCCTTGCTCGCACGCCAAAGCCCACAACGTGTACGGCATGCAAATGGCCCGCGCCACCAATAATGGCGTGAAGCAGTTCAGCTACCCCAACCGGCCTTTCACCATTACGCGCAGCACTTACTCGGGCGGACAGCGTTTCTCCTCCGGCTGGACCGGCGACAACGTGGCCTCCTGGGAGCATCTGTGGCTGGCCAACATCCAGTGCCAGCGCCTGAGCATCTCGGGTTTCTCCTTCGTAGGCTCCGATGTGGGCGGCTTCATCAACACCCCCGACGGCGAGCTATACGCCCGCTGGGTGGCGCTGGCAGCCTTCCACCCGTTCTTCCGCACCCACTCCTCCGGTGACCACGGCGACCAGGAGCCCTGGTCATTCGGCGAAGAATATGCCCTGCTGGCCAAGCGCTTCATTGAGCTGCGCTACAAGCTGCTGCCCTACATGTACACCGCTTTCTGGCAGTACGTGCAGGCCGGCACGCCTATTCTGCGTCCCCTCTCGTACCTCGACCAGAGCGACCTGGAAACCTACCAGCGCATGGCCGAGTTTGGCGTGGGTGACCACCTGCTGGTGTGCCCCGTAACCCAGGCCGGCGTAGACGGCCGCTGGATGTACCTGCCCAAAGGCCAGTGGTATTACTACTGGACCGATGAGCTGCGCGAAGGCGGTGCCGAAGTGTGGGCCGCTGCCACGCTGGAGCGTATTCCGCTGTATGTGAAGGCCGGCGCGGTTATCCCGCACTACCCCGTAATGCAGTACGTGGGCGAGCGGGAGCTTACCGAGCTAACGCTACACGTGTACCACAAAGAAGGCCAGGAAACCAGCACGTTGTACGACGACGGTGGCGACGGTTACGGCTACGAAAACGGCCAAGCTACCGTGCGCCGCTACACCGTGGAGGGCACCGCTGAAGACCTCAAGCTGCAGCAGCAAACCGAAGGCGACTACCAGCCCACTTGGCAAACTTGCCGCGTAGTGCTGCACGGCCTGCCCGCTGGCAGCAGCCTCACAGCCTTGGTCGATGGCGTAAGCGTAGAGGTGGCCATAGTTGATTCGTACTCGAAAGGCCTGAAGCTGCCGCAGGTGATTGTACCGGCAAACTTCACCGAGCTGGTCGTAAACCCCGCCTAGCTGAAGTCTCGATTCAGGTAACAAAAACGGCCTCCGCTGAAAAGTGGAGGCCGTTTTTTTGCTTACAGATGCTCCCGCAGATAGGCATACACCTCCGTGTTGGCCAGCAGCGTGCCGTGGTGCTGGGTATTGAAGCCGAGGCGGCGCTTGAGCAAACCGGCCGTTGTGCTACTTGGCCAAAAGCTCGCGGGGTAATATCGGCGGGCTCTTTTCTTCGCTGGGAAACAGCAAGTAGAAATAATTTCGCTTTCAACTTGCACCACCGGCCGCTTCTGCCTAAAATGCGTTGTCGGTCAGGCACCGACAACGCGCCCCTTTTCCCACACACCTGTTTATTAAGTTAAGCTGCCGCACCTGTTAGCGGCAGGCCTGTTGTTTTTTCCGCGGCGGCATCCGGCTGCCGGTTTTGTTTCATTTTTTTCTGTTGTTATGTACAATAAACGTCACTCATTGACTCTTCTAGCTGCTATGCTGGGGGGGGGGGCTTCTGACGGGATGCGAGAAAGCGGCGCAGCCCGAAGTAAGTCCACGGCCGGCCGCGGGGCAGTATGTGCACAACGCCGTAACCGCCGCGGAGGGGGAGCAGGCGTGGTTGCGTTGGGTGGAAGCCGTGGAAACCGGACGTAAGCAAGACCCACTGGGCCAGTATTGGCGCAAGGGAGCCGTGCGCGGTAACAAGGCTAACCCCCCCGCCACGTGGCCCAAAATAGATGCCCGCCAGCGGCGCATGTGGCTGGTGCGGGAGCCTTCCGGCGACTTGATTTATACCACCAGCGGCCCCACCGACGACCTGGACTGCGGGGATCTTCCCTGTCCGGGTGGAGGAGGGTACCAGCCCCCGGTTCCCGCCACGGTATCGGCTTTCCGCACAAGTGAAGGGCAGGCCTCCTTTAGTGGCCCTGGTAACCCCCAGGGCGACATACTGGATCTGAAAATTGTGAAGGGCTCCAGTGCAAATCTGACGGCCCTGCCGGGGTACACCATCATCCCGGTGGATTTGAACAAGGGCGCCGGCGGGCAGTACATTTATTTGACGTTCACGCGGGACCCGACTAAGGTGCAGTACGGCGACGAAGTCAAAAAAGACCAAGTAAATACCGATGGCTTTGCCGTTGGCAGCGGCCGGTATGTGATTGGCCCGGTACGGGCAATTTATTCGAAATCAGCGCGGTCCGGAGCTGATTTTCAAAACTGGCCCCGATTTTCTGTTCCAAATTGGGCGCCTAGCCCAACGAATTTTGACGATTGGATTCAACCGGACCTGAATGATGGTTCCGGGGGGCGCTTCATCGCGAGCTATCAAGGCAAGGACCATCGATACAGCGGACGTCCCATTGAGGTGGGCGTAATTGCGGGCAACAGTCCAAATATTACCCCTCCTGCAGGGTGGGTGAAAGTGGATGGCGTGCAAGCCCCTGAGGGTGTAGACCGCAACGAGGGGGCCGGCGGGGACTACATCTACTTCGTATTAAAAAGCAGGTAGATGAGAAAGCATCTGCTAATTACAAGCTTGGTGCTGAGTGGCGTCCCCCTGCTAGCGCAAAACGAGGCGCCGCAAAGCAATTCTCAAGAAAAGCCGCTACGCTGGGATATCCGCCTGCAAGCCACAGTGCAGCGCTATGGGGTAGTTTATCCAATTACAGGCAATAATCAGATTTCCTTGCTGCCGCTTCAAGCAGGCGCCGGTTATCAGATTAGCCGAAGAGTTGGTGTTCAGATTAGCGTGGCTTACCGCTCAGAGCAGGGCGGATTAGACATGAACAGAAGGTGGAGCGTTCCAGTTTGGGGAAGGTATACACTTACGCGCCGTACCACGCGGCGCACGCAGTTTGATGCAGTGGCCGGCGCCACCTTTTTGCGCGACCAGCACCAGTTCTATGTGGCATTGGAGGCGCCACCAGGGCAAGAGCAACAGTGGGTGTGGCAGCAAGAGCATCTGTCGGACGAGTTCTTCAACATCGGGGTGAGCATGCGCAACCGGTTGGGCAAGCGCTTTGAGGCGGTAACCGACCTGGCGCTGAACCGGCGGGTGAAGGGCGCTATTTTCAACTCGAATCTGCAGTTCTACACCGCCAACGTCGGCCTGCGCTACCGCTTCCGCGTTGGTGGCCGTTGAGCCAAGCGGCCGGTACGCACCCTCTCTGTACGCCATGAAACACCTGCTTTTGCTCCTGGTACTGTGGACCGCGGCTAGCCCCGTTTTCGCCCAGCGGCGCATTGAGATGACCGAGGCCCTGCCCGTGCCGCCAAAGTGGGACGTGAAGCTGCAACTCACGGCTCAGGCCTACCGGGTGCGCTACTCCGAGTTGGGGTTTGAAACCGTCGGGTTGGCGTCGGTGCAGGTGGGGGCGGGATACGGGCTTTCCCGGCGCCTGCGCCTGCAGGCCAGCGCCAGCTACCGCCGCTACACCACGCCCCGGCAGTTGACGCAAACGGCCACCCAATCCACATGGGCCGACGACCGCCGCGACCTGTTTGCCCTGCCCGTGTGGGCCCGCTACACCCTCACGCGCCAGCCCGGACACCGGCTGCAGTTCGACCTCGTTGGCGGGCCCGCGCTGCTGCGCGCCCGCTACCGATTTCACGACGTGGAAGACGCCATCGGCACCCAGCCCCGTATTGTAAACGTCATCAACCAGAACGTTACGGAAGTGCAGTTTACGTACGGCCTGAGCGCCCGGTACCGCCTCGCTGGCCAACTCGATCTTGTGGCTGATGCGGGGCTGAACCAGCGGCTGTTCGACGGTCCCAACCCTTGGCGCCCGGGCTACTTCACCAGCAACCTGGGTCTGATGCTCTACCTCGGGTCTGACTGACGCCAGGCCGGAGCGCATTCCGCTGTACGTAAAAGCCGGTGCGGTTATCCCGCACTACCCCGTAATACAGTACGCGGGCGAACGGGTGCTTACCGACCTGGCGCGCTGTACATCTGCCTACCACCTGCCTCACGGCCCTGTCCGATGGTGTGAGCGTAGGTGTTGCCCTGGTCGATTCGTACTCGAAAGGCCTGAAGCTGCCGCAGGTGATTGTGCCGGCTGGCTTCACCGAGCTGGTAGTAAACCCCGCCTAGCTGAAGTCTCGATTCAGTTAATAAAAACGGCCTCTACTAAAAAGTGGAGGCCGTTTTTTCGCTTACAGATGTTCACGTAGGTAGGCGTATACTTCCGTGTTGGCCAGCAGCGTGCCGTGGTGCTGCCGCCCGAAAACCCGCACGTGTACTTGCCCCTGAAACGTGGTGCGCGGTCCGAAAACGCTGCCCGTGGCGCTGCCGCCGCCTACCAGCCCGTCGCCGAAGTAGCGGGCCAGAATGGACTCGGCGTTTTTCAGCAGCGAGCCGGCCAGCACATGGTACTGCACACCCGGCAGCGGCGGCACGGGCGTACGCGGGGGCAGCAGGTCGTCGGCGTGGGGGCTTTGCCAGTCCTCGTCTACGAGGCGGGCGTGGCGCAAGTCGCGGATGCCGTTGGAGCGTTGGTCGATGATGTTGGCCACGTAGCGCGTGGGACGCAGGTTGAGCTTGCGCAGCAGCAGGGCCGTAAGGAAGCTGTTTTGCTCCAGGAACGAGCCCTCGTTGGGCACACCCAGTAAAAACACGCTGCGCACCCGCGTAACCCAGGGCGCCGGCTGGCTTTCCTGTTGATGAATGGGATGATCCTCTTCCTGATTTAAGCCGTCTGTTACAGCCGACCCGGCCTGTGGTGCTGTGCCGTAATACCCGGCCGAGCGAATCACGAGTCCACCCATGGAGTGGCCCACTAGTACCAGATCGGTTACATGGTCAGGCCAGGTGTGCACCAGCTCGGTGAGCAGGCGGCTGAAGTCGCGGCCGTTTTCGGAAATGTGCCGGCCGGTGTTGTAGCGCAGGTACAGGCAGTTTACATCGGCCTCGCGGGCCAGCTGGGGGCCGTAGCGCGGCACGTCGGGCGGTCCTTGCTGCCAAATGTACTCGTCGCCCATAAGGCCGTGCACGAAGACGACCGTGCGGCGCGGCCCGCCGTCGGGAAACACCAGGTCGGGCACGGCTACGTCGCGGCCGTTTTGCCGGAAGCTCATGCGAATGGTGCGGCGGTGGCCCGAGGCCTCCAGCTGGTCGCCGATGGCACCGTTCAGGGCCGGCAGCAGGAAATGCCGGTAGCTGCGGCCGGTTTGAAACAGGTAGCCGATGCCTTCGGCCGGAACCGTTACCGTACGGCGCAAAATGCTCAGTACGCGCTGCCAACGCGGCGAATCCGATTTCGCGGAGGCATGGGAAGAGGAAGAAGGCAGGGCGTCGGACACGGTGGGTTGGGCTAAGCTCAGGCAATACGCGCCCGCAACAGCCAGCGTTGGTGGAGTTGCGGCACTCACCAACAACAAAACCGCCCGGCTGTTGGGCCGGGCGGTAAGGTAAGCAGAAGGAAGAAGGACTCTACGCCATGAGCGTGGAGAGGCAGGTACGCCTTAGCGCACCACCAGGCGGCGCGTCACCGGGCCTTCGGGCGTGGTGAGCTGCAGCGTGTACACGCCGGCCGGGCGGCCGCGCAAATCGAGGGTGCGCACGCCGTTCGCTACCGTGGAAGCAGCCGGCTGGGTAAGCACCTTGCGGCCGGTGGCATCGGTCACGGTAAGGGCCGATTTCAGCAGCGCGGGCTCCTGAGCGGCGCCGAGCGTGAACAGGCCGTCGGTGCTGGGGTTGGGGTACACAGTGAGGGCCGAAGCGCCGGCTACTTTGTCGCGGCTAGACAAGGCCGTGCCTACCATGGTTATGTCATCAATGATGAGCGTGGTACCAGCGGTAATGTCTTCGGCATCGCCCGAGGTGATGAAAATCTGGATGGAGTCGGGAGCGAGGTTCGAGTCATAGTCCAGCGGAATGGTGAGCTGGGTAAAATTGGCAGCGGTTTGGGTAAACAGGTAGTCGGCGCCGGCAATAGGAATAACCTGGCCGTTTTGGGTGCGCGTCAGAATTACCTGTACCGAAGCCGAGTCGTTCACGGCATTGGGGCCGGTAAGCTTATGCGAAAACTGGAGCGCTGCGGGCCGGCCCGTAAAAGGCAACCCTCCTAACGAGTTGGAGTTAACGCGGGTACCTAAAATCATGATACCTGGAGCTACCCCAATCGGCAAACCGCCGAAGGATATATTTTTATTTTCCAGCCGAGCTGCAAAGGAACCACTGCGGGCGTCGGTGCTTTTGGTGACCGTATTAATGGCAACTGGTATGGGAATAGGAGCGAAGGCCCGCAGGAATTCATCGGTGTTGATCCAGTTACGCGGGGCTTCCAACCCGTTGCGCATTTCCCAGGTTTCGAAATTGCCGTTGGGAATTTGCTGCGCGAAGCCTGCGAAGCTCAGGCTAAAAGTCAACAGGGAAAGTAGTAACTTTTTCATGTTGGGGTGAGAGGTAAAGTTTGTTGCGGAGAGAAGGCGCGTGCCTTTAGAAGACGGTTGCAAAGCTAGAGCGCGCCGTAGCATTGTTCGCTCACATCTTTGGGTGATAACCGCTACTGAGCGCGTTTCAAGCCGATAAAGCCTCCCAGCAACAAGCCCGTAACCAGCCCGCCCACGTGCGCCGCGTGGTCGATGCCGGGCATGGCGGCCACGGCAAAGTTGCCGCCCACAATGTAGAGCGTGTGGACCAGCAGGGCGCTGCGCTCGGAGCGACTAAGGCGGCTGCTGCCCCGCGCGGCAAAGGCCAGCATAAAGCCGTACAGCCCGAAAATGGCGCCGGAAGCGCCCACGCTGTTCACGCCCTGCGTGTGCCACCACAAACTGGCCAGCGCCCCGCCCACACCGCTTAGGGCGTAGGCTAGCAACAGGCGTTTCCGGCCGGCCAGCGGCTCCAGCACCGTACCAATGAACAGCAGCGCGTAGGTGTTCAGCAGCAAGTGTGCCAGGCCGCCGTGCAGCGCGCAACTGGTGAGCAGCCGCCACCACTGCCCAGCCCACACCAGCGGCGAGTAATTCGAGCCCCAGGCTATGAGGTCGGCACCGCTGGGGGAAATGGGGTCGACGCCGGTTACCCACATCATTATGTAGACCAGCAGGTTCAGGCCGGCCAGACTCAGGGTGACGGCCATGCTGCTAAGCAGCTTAGGCGGGGCCGCAGGCTGCGGCAATGCGTGCGTTTCCCGGCCGGGAACCTGCCCGCGCTTACGCAGCTCGGCCCAGGCGGCTTCCACTAGCGGTGGCGCAAACTGCTGCGGGTGCTGCGTGAGGTAGAGCAGCTCCGCATCGGTTTTGCGGGCAAATGCTTCGGCCAGGGGCGACGAACCGGGTTCCATACCGGCGCGGACCTCCACAAGCTTGCCAAGCTGCCCGTACCCGACAACTTGGCAACCCGCCGAACCGCGCTTCCGGCTGGTCGTATAGGGTAAGGTACCATTAGACGATACCGCATCATGGAACAAGACCCCATCGACCAAGAGCCATACAACCAGGAAATGAATGCCCGCGAAGCCGGCCGTGAATACGAAGCCAAAGCCACGGCCTCGGGCCAGCCGCCGAGCGAGCAGGAACGCGACCCGCAGGGCCGCTACGGCATGGGCGACCGGCTGAACCTGCAAACCGGCGAAAACGCCGACGATAACTCCGGCAGCGGTGGCAACGTGGGCGGCCGCGAAACCAAGGGCCGCAGCGTTAGCCGCGGCACCGAGTACGACACGCCCGGCAACGCCGCCGAGGGCGACGTGGGCGGCAGCACCACCTCTGCTGGTACGGGCACCTCGGCGGGTCAGCCGGGGGCCGTAACCGGGCTGTAAAAGCCGATTGAATTACCCCCGGCAGCGGTTCCGGTCGCTGCCTTGCCGCACTTTTACCCTACCACACCATTCACCTAACCACCTTTCAATCATGAGCAAGCAACCCAAAGACGTTAAGGCCAATCCTACCAATTCCGAGAGCAGCGGCGCAAACCGCGTGGGCGTAGCCAACAGCGGCCAGAACCAGTTCCCGCTGAAAGAGGAGGCCCGCGAAGATGCCGAACAGAATACCAAGCAGAAAGGCGGTATGCCCAGTGCCGGCTCACGGGCGCGTCAGGGCGCCGAAAATGTAGACCCCGGTACCCTCGATAACAACCAATAAGCCCGATACGCCATGAGCAATTCCAATAAGAACCAGTCCGACGATTCCGGCAACCGGAATCAGCAAGCTGCTTCCGGCGAAAACGCCAAGGGCAGCAGCAACCGTGGCGACCAGCCTTCGGCCTCCCAACGCAACCAAGGCGGCGGCCAGGACCAGGAAAAAGCCAATCAAACCAAGAACACCACGGCTTACAACTCCGAGTACAGCAACGCGGGCTCAGCCCCCAGCTCGGCCAACGACGGCGGCACCATTGACGACGCCGATAACCGCGACGCGAAGTAGTATTTCGCGCCCTTTTGAAACCGGTTCATCACCGCAGGGAGTATCTTCCGGCGTGATGAACCGGTTTTTTGTGCTTCTACTGCTCGGATTGAACCTGCCACTAACGGTGCAGGGGCAGTTCGGCAACCCGCTGAAACAGCTGCTGCGCCGCGACACCAGCGCCGTGGTGCGCCGCGTGCTGGCCGATGCTGCAGGGCACCGCGTTCAAATTCTGTACACTCAGATTCAGCGCGATGCGCAGGGCCGGCCGTCGTTTAAAAGCTATGCGTACCGGCTTAAACCGAACGAATATTTCTACCCAGCCAGCACCGTGAAGCTGCCCGTGGCAGCCCTGGCGCTGGAACTGATTAACGGGGGACGGCCTCCGCAAACCTGGCCGAAAGGCTACGCGCCGCCCACCCGCGAGACCCCGCTGCAAATCGATTCGGCTTATGCAGGCCAGACCACCGTGCGGACGGATAGCACCGCTTTCGGTAACAAGCCCACTATCGGTCAATACATCCGCAAGGTGTTGTTGGTGAGCGACAACGACGCCTTTAACCGGCTGTATGAGTTTATCGGTTACAATAATTTGCAGGCTTTGCTCGGCCGTCGGCAGCTTGGCAGCACCCGCATCGTCCACCGCCTCTCGGTAGGCGACAAAGCGCCCGCCTCGGGCCAAACCAATCCGTTCGTCTTTTTCCTGGACAGCGCCGGCCATTCGGTGCCGTACCGGTTGAGCGCCCAGTTCAAGACGGACCATTTGTGGCCTTCCCCGCTAACGCTGAAAGGAATTGACGTGGGCAACGCCTACTTCGAAAACGACAAGCTGGTGCAGAAGCCCATGAATTTTGGCGTCAAGAACTTCTTCCCGCTTAACGAGCAGCAACAGGTGCTGCGGGCGCTGCTATTTCCGGAGTTCGTGCCCGCCAATCAGCGGTTCGAACTACTGCCCGCCGACTATGCCTTTCTGCGCAAGTATCTGAGCTTGCCGCCGCGCCTAAGCCAGTTTCCAAAGTACAACCCGCAGGACTACCCCGATAACTACGCCAAGTTTTTGCTGGCAGGTGGCCCGCCGGCGCCGCTGCCCGAGGGCGTGCGCGTTTACAACAAAATCGGGCAGGCGTACGGCTTCCTGATCGACAACGCCTGCATCGTGGACTCGGTGCGCGGCGTGGAGTTCATGCTCTCGGCCGTGGTGTACACCAATGCGGATGGCGTACTGAACGACGATAAATACGAGTACGACAGCGTGGGTTTTCCCTTCCTGTGCCGCCTCGGCCAGTTGGTATACGAGTACGAGCTGCGCCGCACCTCGCCGGCCCGCACGCAGCAAATAAATGGGTATTGGTCGGCTAAAAACGAGCAGGCTGCCCCATGAACAGCCACGGCGAAATAGCGCCGAATGCTCACGGCCTGCCGGTGCTAACGGATGCTGCTCAGTACCGACAGCAGGTAGCCCACGACCCCGCGCAGGAGCTGGTGAATCTAGCCGATTTCATTCCGGGTTTGGTCGTTGACGTCCGCTACGCCACGCCGGAGAACTTCTTCGGCCAGCAGTTGTACACCGAAGCTACTGCCTATCTGCGCCGCCCGGTCGCCGAAGCTTTGCAAGACGCGCAGGCAGAATTAAACGGCCTGGGTTTTGGCTTGAAAGTGCTGGATGCTTACCGGCCTTACAGCGTAACTGTGCGCATGTTTGAGGCAGTGCCCAACGAAACCTACGCCGCTCCGCCTTGGCGCGGCTCGCGCCACAACCGCGGCTGCTCCGTCGACGCCACGCTCGTGGACCTGCACACCGGGCAGGAGTTGCCAATGCCCACCGTTTTCGACGACCTCAGCCCCCAGGCACATTCCGACTATACCAACCTTCCGGCAGATGTGCTGCGTAACCGGGCTGCTTTGCACCGAGCCTTAAGCCGGCATGGTTTCGTGAATTACCCCGCCGAGTGGTGGCACTTCGACCACGCCAGCTGGGCCAATTATCCGCTGCTCGATTTGCCTTTTGCGGCTTTAAAAGGCTGAAGCCCGACGGGGTTGTGCGTAATTTGCAGCCTCGTGTGTGGTAAGGTTCGCTGTTGATGGCGGGCCGCTTGTTGTTTCTGATGCGTCGATTCCTGCTTTGCGCCGCCGTGGCGCTGCTTTCCCCCTTTGTTTCCCTGGCCCAGATGGGCGCGCCAAATTCGGCCCGCTCGTCGGGTGGGTCCTCGGTAATTACCACGCCCATTCCCTCGGCGCCGCCCAAGCGCGAGCTGCGGGGCGTCTGGATTGCTACCGTCGAGAATATCGACTGGCCTTCGCGGCGCGACCTCACGCCCGAGCAGCAGCGCAAGGAATACATCCGTTTGCTCGATGCCGAGAAGCGCGCCGGCATAAACGCCGTGTTTGTGCAGGTACGGCCCGCTTCCGATGCCTTTTACAAGAGCGACATAGAGCCTTGGAGCAAGTGGCTGAGCGGCAAGCAGGGCAAAGACCCGGGCTGGGACCCGCTGCCTTTTCTCATTAGCGAAGCCCACCAGCGCGGCATGGAATTCCACGCCTGGTTTAATCCCTACCGCGCCTCCATGGACTCGGTAACGAGCCGGTTGGCGCCCAATCACCCGTACCGCCAGCACCCCGAGTGGTTTTTGCGCTACAGCGGCAAGCTGCTCTACAACCCCGGTTTGCCCGAAGTACGCAGCTACATAACCCGCGTTATTCAGGACGTGGTGCGCCGCTACGACATCGACGGCGTGCACTTCGACGACTACTTTTACCCGTACCCCGAGCCCGGCAAAACCATTCAGGACGCCCAGGCCTTCGCCCAGTACAACCCCGACCAGCTGAGCTTGCCCGATTGGCGCCGCCGCAACGTAAACCAGTTGGTGCAACAAGTGCACGACTCCATCGAAAGCACGAAACGCTGGGTGAAATTTGGCATTTCGCCCTTTGGCGTCTGGATGAACCAAGCCAGCCACCCCGAGGGCTCGGCCACCAACGCTTTCCAAGGATACAGCGGCCTCTACGCCGATGCCCGCGAGTGGCTGCGGCAAGGCTGGGTCGATTACGTGTTGCCGCAGCTCTACTGGAGCTCCAATCTGCGCGTGGCTCAGTATCCCGTGTTGCTGGAGTGGTGGTCCCGTAACCGCTTCGAACGGCACTTGTACATTGGTCAAGGCGCCTACCGCATGCTGGAAAGCACCCGCTCCGATACCACCTGGCGCAACCCACGCGAACTGCCCAAGCAAGTGCGCCTGAACCGCTCGTACCCCACCGATGTGAGCGGCAGCGTGTTTTTCAGCGCAAAATCGGTAGTGGCCAATCCTCTGCACACCACCGATTCGTTGCGCCTGAACCTGTTTAACTACCCGGCGCTGCTGCCCACCATGCCGTGGAAAGACGCCGTGCCACCCCGCGCCCCCGAACGCCTGATGCTGACCCGCACCGGTTCGGTGGTAACCCTGGCGTGGCGCTCTGGCCCGGCCGCAGCCGACGGCGACTCTGCCCGTTCCTTCGTCATTTACCGCTTCGCCCGCGGCGAGCAGCCCACGCCCGATAACCCCGCGCGCATTCTGGCCATTCAGCCGCGCCTCACACGCATGGAGCACGCCTACGTGGACACCACCGCCCGCCCCGGCACCGAGTACGCCTACTACCTCACCGCCCTCGACCGCCTGCACAACGAAAGCCGCCCGCTGAACGTGAGTACGCTCGGCTCGGCGGGTGGTCCGGTGCTAGCTAAGGCTGATGTTGAGAAACCTGCTGCCACCGCTCCGGCCGTTACCCCACCGGTAACCACAGCGCCCAATCCGGGGCGCCCCGCGGTAACTCGTCCGGCCACTACCGCTGGCACTACCAAAGTCAAAGTCGTTACGAAAAAGAAGAAGCGCGGCTTCTTCGGCCGTTTGTTTGGGCGGTAGTCTATATGAAGTTCTTTCAACGAATAAAGGCCGCCTGGAAGCTTCCAGGCGGCCTTTTTCGGTGTTGAGCTTAGGGCTTTAGAAGGCGCGGTACTCAAACGTAATGCGGGCCGTTGAGCCCGCCGTGCTTAGGCGTGTGCCCACTACGCGCAGCAGCATGGGCTCGGCACCGCGCACGCGCACGGCAAACACGTCGCCGGGCGCCACTACGCCAGGGTTGCCACTCAGCGAAGCCGTGTTCTGAAACATCAGCGTACCCACCGCGTTGGCCGTTGCCGTGTTGTAGTAGCCCGCCGCAGCCTGCGCCGCTGGAATACGATAGAACACCGTGGTGTTCTCGGCCCGCAAACCCACGGCGTTGGCGCCGGTGCTGGTGGTCGTTACATAGGCGTACACGTCTTTGGTGGCAGCGGCGGCGCTGTTAGCCACGTTGGTGCCTAGGCGCAGGTCGAAGGAAGCCGAGTCTTGCGGGGAGTTAGAGCCTGCCGTAACGCGGCCCGTGCGTACCCGCGAGAAAACGGTTGGGGCCACCACGCCAACGGGGGCAGCGGTTACGGTAGCCGTGTAAGGGCCGGAGTAAGCCGTAAAGGAGAAGGTAACGGTCTGCCCACGTGAGCCGTTGGGCACGGTTACGTCCACGGTGCGCGCGTTGGCGGCTCCGGTGCTGGGGTTGCGAATCACGCCGGCGCGCACCGGCGCGCCGGCGCCGATGCGGTAAAAGGTGGTCAGGCTGTCCACGTTTTTGAACAGCGTGGCCGTGGTGGTGGCGGGCGGAGTCGGTAACGTGGCAATGCCGCCCTCGTTAAGCACCAGGTTGTACCCGACGATGTCGCCTTCCGTTTGGGCGGTGGCCGCCAGGTTGTTGCGGAAAACGGTAATAGCCGTGGGCGAGGCCGTGGTGCCGAAGCGCAGGGTGGGAGCCGCCGCCACATTGTAAGTAAAGCGGCGCAAACGCGTGGCCCCGTTTTCAAATGTGGTGGTAACGTCCACGCGAACCGCCGTCTTATTAGCCAAATTATCCGGGACCTTGTAAGGAATGATTTGGGCCGTCAGGCCGGCCGCCGGCTGAAAAATGGTGGTGCCTAGCGGCACAGTGGCCACCACGGCTGAGTCGGTGCGGCCGATAACCTGAAACACGGTGAAGTCGCGGACGCGGTCATTGGCATTGAAGCCCACCACCAGGGCAACCATCTCGCCGGGAGCGTACTTGGTTTGCAGGCCGGCGGGCGGCGAGCCAATGGTGGCAAAACCACCTTCATCTACCACTTGGTAGGGTGGTTCCAACTCGTCTTCGCAAGCCATTAGGCTGAAACCGGCAGCGGCCAGCAGTACCGTCCAGGCACGGAAGCGGAGCCGGGAAAGAGTGAGTATTTTCATGGGGAAGAAAATCAGAGGGAAAAGAAAAAAGAGCGCGCCCGTAGCCTACGGCTGATCCCACCACACCGGAATGGTTACATAGGCGGGGTCGTTGCCACCTGCGGCTGCCACAGCCTGCGGGTTGTAAAGCGTCTCGGTTTGGGGGGGCGCCAGGCGCCGCGGGAACTTCCGGGAGGCCGGGTCGGCCGGCGTGGGGTTTAGGACAGGATTAGCGCCGGCGGGGTAAGCCAGGTTCACGTAAATGTCGGAGCGGAAGTCGTAGCGGCGCATATCCGACCACGCTTCCGGGTTCAGGAACAGGGCAATGTACTTCTGCTCCATAATCCGTCGCTCCGTTAAGTCGGCGGGGCTTTGAGCTACGGCGGCGCTGTTTAGGTAGGCGTCGATTTGTGCCTGGGTGATAAGCGGAAACGTCACGGTCAGGCCCTGGGAGGCGAAGGTGCCGCCGCCGCTTAGTTTGCGAATATGGGCTTCGATGCCCTGCCGGTACGCCGTGAAGGCGCGGGCCCGGTTGCCGGCTTTAAACGCCGCTTCAGCCTCAATAAACTTCAGCTCGTGGAAAGTAATAACCTCGAAATAGCCCAGGTCGCGCGCGTACCAGCTGGAGTAAAAGTCGGATGCGTTACCGGTTTGGGCAATGGGCGTGCCACCCGATACGCCGGGGTTAGTGCCCACGCTTACGCCGGTGGCCAGCACGGGGTAACGCGGATCCACCACGCCGGGGTAGGTGGCATTGGCCGCATTGCCGTTCAGGTAGCGAATCAGGTTCAGCGAATACGTGGCCGTGCCGAAGTTGGCACGGGTAGTACCGAAGATGTTGGTACTGCCGCCTACGGGCGGTACTGCTACTTCAAACTGCAGTTGGGCGTCGTCGGCGGAGCTCTGGAAGCCGGCGGTTACGGCGGCCAGCACTGCCTGCGGATTGTAGCTGGCTTTTTTGGTGAGGTGGTTGAGCTGGCGGGCCCGCAGGGCGT
Organism: Hymenobacter koreensis; assembly: GCF_039541855.1. Taxonomy (NCBI): domain Bacteria; kingdom Pseudomonadati; phylum Bacteroidota; class Cytophagia; order Cytophagales; family Hymenobacteraceae; genus Hymenobacter; species Hymenobacter koreensis. The sequence goes on along the minus strand of NZ_BAABHA010000002.1, from coordinate 58,020 downwards.
TGGCCAACCGAATCCATTTTTGCGTGTCGCCGCGGTAGAGGATGTCGCCGCTGGGGCTGGGCACGGTTACGTACAAGGGGCGTAGGTTAGCCGAGGCAGGTTTTTCCAGCTCCGCCACCCCTTCGTCGAGCAGACGAAAAATGGTTTGGTAAATCTGCTCCTGCGGGTCGTACTTGGGCGTGTAGTTCTGCGCGCCCTGAAAAGCCTCGCTGTACGGCACATCGCCCAGCATATCGGTGGCGTGGGCCAGCCCCATGGCCAGCATTATTTTGGCAGCGCCCACGTAGTGCGGCGAGCCTTCGGCCTCGGCCGCGGCAATAGTGGCCCGCAGGTTGCCGGCAGAGTAGAAGTAGAAGTAGTTGAAGGTGTTGGTGCTGTTGCCCGTTGTGAAGTAGTACTGGTCGGTACTGGAGGCGGGCGCCCGCCGCACCGCGTGCTGGGTGATATAGGCCGTGGTCAGCGAGGTGAACATCTGCTGCTGAAAGGCTTGCGAAATGCCGCCCGGCAGCAGGAAGTTGGGGGTAGAGGCAACCGGGTTGTTGGGGTCGGTGTTCACGTCGAGGAAATCCTCGCACGACGTCAGCGCACCACCGCCCAGCAGCAAGCCCAGGATGAGAAGGTATTTTTTCATGGAATTGGACTGTTAAATGGCTGGATTGCTAAATGGCTGGTCGTTCTGATGGAACCCTGAACAATCAGCCATTTGATCATTTAGCCATCTGACTATTGATTAAAAATTGACTCGCAGGGCCATGTCTACACCGCGAGTAGATGGGGTGCTACCGTAGTCGAAGCCCCCCGAACCGCCGCCGCGCACGCCGGCCCCGGCCGAAGCCGTTTCCGGGTCGGCACCCGAGTATTTCGTGAAGAGCAGCAGGTTGCGGCCGGTCACGCTCAACTCAGCACCTTTGAAAATGGAAGTGCCCAGCCACTCTTTAGGCAGGCGGTAGGCCAGGGTGGCATAGCGCAGGCGCGTCCAGGACCCGTCCTCCACAAAAGCCCATCCCGTGCCAGCGTATTGGTTGATGTAGTATCCCTGGGTGAGTTCCACCGGGCGGGTGTTGGGCGAGTAAGAGCCGTCGGCGCCGCGTACCACCCCGTCGATAACAACGGTTTTGTAGCGGTCCAGCGTTTTCTCACTCAAGCCATTGCGCACCGCTACCCATTCGTTGCCGTTTACCACCTTACCCCCTTTGCGGAAGTCCAGCAGGAAAGCCAACGACAGCCCTTTGTAGCTTACCGTATTGGTAACCTGAGTGGTGAAGTCGGGTGCCCGGTCGCCGGCGTACACGAACGTACCGGCCACCACGGAAGGGAAGCCGGTAGTAGGGCTGATGATTACCTTGCCGAAGTCCGGCGAGTTGACGTCCGTTACGCGTTGGTAGTCGATAACGCCGATGGAGGTGATGGGGCGGTTGGGGAAGGCGCTGCCGCGGGCCACGTCAATCACCCAGGAATCCGACTGGTTTACTTCCGTAAGGAAGCTGGGCAGTTCCTTGGCGCGGTTCTCGTTGTGGAAGAAATTGGCCAGTATTTCCCACGTAAAGCCGTTGTCGAGCTGCAAAGGCTTGCCTGACAGCGCAATTTCCACGCCCTTGTTTACCACTGTGCCGCCGTTGATGTACTGCAGAATAAAGCCCGAGGCCTGGCTTACCCGTGGTGCAATCAGCTGGTCGCGGGTTTCGGCGTGGTAGTAGCCGGCGTCGAGGCCCAGGCGCCCCTTCAGGAACTGCAAGTCCACGCCAACCTCGTAAGAGCGGGTGCGCTCGGGCTTCAGCTGGGCGTTCGAGCCGAAAAAACCCAGACGGAAGCCTTGGCCGATGTAGGTGCTTTGTGCCAGGGGCGACTCCACGCGGTAAGGCCCGGTGTCTTTACCCACTTCGGCCACGGCTACGCGCAGCTTGCCGTAGTTTAAAATGGGGTTGTTGTCCAGACCCAGCGTGCGGGTGAATTCGTAGCCGGCCGTGGCCGAGCCGTACAGGAAGCCCCGGCCAAAGTTCTTGCCTTTCTCCGGCCGCGGCAGCGTAGACGACATGTCGTAGCGGGCGCTTACTTCCAGGGTTATCTGCCGAAACAGATCCAGGTTAACGCGGGCGAAATTGCCCACCAAGCGGCGCAACGAGTTATTGGTCAGCGCACCCCGGTTTACGGTGTTGTTGATGGACGAAAAATTGGGCGAGCGAAACACCAGGCCAATGATGTCGGTGGCTTCGCGGCGACCCTGCTCCACCGTATTGCCCAGCAGCAGCGAGCCGCTGATGTTCTCGTTAAACTGGTGGTTGAACAGGGCCGTGAAGTTGGAGTTAAGCAAGCGCACGAGCGTGGTCGTCTCCGAAAGGCCGCCGTCCTGGTTGCCCGGCTGCGAGGTGCCAATGGAGCGAACGGAGCGAACCTGCTCGCTGTACACGTCGGTGCCCAGGTTATAGCTCAGGGTGGCCCACTTAACGGGTTCGTAGGAGAGCTGGGCGTTGCCGATGATGCGGTTCGTGCGGTCCGTAACGGGGTTGCGCTCCACCGTAAAATAGGGGTTGTCGGGGTCGGAGGTGCCCACCCCGCCGATGAGGCGCCGACGGGTGCCGTCGGGGTTCAGGTAGTTGCGGGCGTCGTCGTTGCGCGGCCACGTGAGCAGGCTCACCAGGTAGCCGCCCGAGCCGCCAAACAAACCGGGCCCCTGCAAGGCGCGGCGGCCGCCGGAGTTCAGGTATTGGGCCGAGGCTTGGCCGCGCAGCTTGGGGGAAAACTGAAACGTGCCGGCCATGCGCACGGTGGCTTTGTCGAAGTCAGAGTTCGGTACTACGCCGCGCTGGTCCAGGTGCGAAGCGGAGAGCAGGAAAGAGCCTTTTTCGGTGCCGCCCGACATAGTTAGGTAGTTCTGCACGGCGTAGGATTTCTGGTAGAACTCGCCCAGGTTATCATATGCAGTTTCGCCCGGTGCGAATTGCGGCCCCCACGAGAGGCGGGTGGTAGGGTCGAAAACGCCCAGGGTACCTTGCTTGTAGGTGCTTTGCAGCTTGGGCAGCCGGCTTACCTCGTCCACTGAAAATTGCGTGCGGTAGTCGATGCTGACGGCGCCGGCTTTGCCCTTCTTCGTGGTGATGATAACGGCTCCGTTCGCGGCGCGCAGGCCGTACAGGGCCGCCGCGGCTGGCCCCTTCAGCACCGTCATGCTCTCAATGTCCTCGGGGTTAATGTCGCCGGCCCGGTTGGGCGAGGCCACCGACCGGCCCAGCAGGCCGTTGAAACCCGAGCCGCCACCAGGGGCCGTTGACTCCACGAACGAAGAGTTGTCGATGATGATGCCGTCTATCACGAACAGCGGCTGGTTGTCGCCGTCGAGCGAGTTACCGCCCCGAATAACGATGGCTGCACCTTCGCCCGGGGCGCCACCCGAACTCGTTACCTGCACGCCCGCCACCTTGCCCTGCAAGGCATTCACAATGTTGGGTTGACGCGACTCGATGATGTCTTTGCTGGTTACCTGTTGGGCGCCGTAGTTAATCTGTCGGCGTTCCTGCTGAATGCCATAAGCCGTTGTGATTTTAACTTCCTGCAGGGTAGTGGTAGCCGCTTCCAGGGCCACGTCAATGCTGCCGTCGGCGCTAACGGGGCGCTCCACGGAGTTGTAGCCAATGAAGCTAAACACCAAGGTAGAGCCGGGTGCGGCCTGCAGCGTAAACCGCCCTTCGGAATCCGTTTGGGTGCCAATGGTAGAGCCCTTTACCACCACGTTCACGCCGGGCAGGGGCGTGCGGTCGGCGGTGGCGGTTACGGTGCCGCTCACCGGGCGGGTTTGGGCCTGCGCATGCTGCGCCAGCGCGAGGCCGGGTAGCACGAAAGACCATAAAAGTTTTTTCATGAGAGTGGGGAAATGGAGTGGAAAGTCAGGAAAAAACAAACCGCGTGCGGCTATATAGCCGCACGCGGTTAGCGCAATGCCCAGGGCCAGTCTGGCCAGATATTGATTCTACAAGTAACTGGCATACAACGAAAAGCCGCTGGGTGGGCACGCATTCGATGAATCCGCTGGTTTCCGGCAGGCTGCCTGCGTAGGCGTTATCAGGCCGGGGCGGAATTAAAGCTAATGTTATCGGGCTGTCGAGTCAAGATAGGGAATTGAAATGGCGGAAGGCGCGCCATTGCGCTCCGCACAGAAAGCCGTTACATTTCGGCGCGCACCAACCCTTCCCCGCCATGCTCACGCCCACGCAATCCGAGAAGCTGCCCGTCAGCGTTTACACCGATTCCGAACAAGCGTCCGCCGCCGTAGCCCGGCAGATAGCTGACCTAATCCGGCAGCGTGCCGCCGAAGGCCGCAACTGCGTGCTGGGCCTGGCCACGGGCTCGTCGCCCACGCGGGTGTACGAAGAGCTGGTGCGCCTGCACCGCGAAGAAGGCCTGAGCTTCCGGAACGTGGTGTCGTTTAACCTCGACGAGTACTACCCCATGGCGCCCGACTCCTTGCAGAGTTACGTGCGCTTCATGCACGAGTACCTGTTCGACCACGTGGACATCCGGCCCGAAAACGTGCACATTCCCGACGGCACCGTGCCGCAGGAGCAGGTAGCCGACTACTGCCGCCGTTACGAGGAGCAAATTCGCGAGGCCGGCGGCATCGAGCTGCAGTTGCTGGGCATTGGCCGCACCGGCCACATTGGCTTTAACGAACCGGGCTCGGGAGCCTCCTCGCGCACCCGCATCATTACCCTCGACCACATCACGCGAACCGACGCGGCCTCCGATTTTTACGGCGAGGAAAACGTGCCGCGCCGCGCCCTCACCATGGGCGTAGGCTCTATTCTCGAAGCCAAAAAGATTGTGCTCCTGGCCTGGGGTGAAGGAAAGGCGGCCGTGGTAAAACGCATGGTGGAAGGCGAACCGACCGACACCGTGCCCGCCACGTATTTGCAGCGCCACCCCGCCGTGCAAGTAGTGCTAGACGACGCGGCCGGTGCCGAACTAACGCAACGCAAAACCCCGTGGCTGGCCGGCCTGCCCAGTAATTGGCAGGATGAAGCTACCGTGCGCAAAGCCGTGACCTGGCTGGCCCGCAACCTGCAAAAGCCCATTCTCAAGCTCACCGACAACGAGTACAACGAAAACGGCTTGTCGGATTTGCTGGCCGAATCGGGCCCGGCGTACAGCATTAACATCCGGGTATTTAACCAGCTACAGCACACCATTACCGGCTGGCCCGGCGGCAAACCCAATGCCGACGATACCTACCGCCCCGAGCGCGCCGAGCCCTTCCCCAAGCGCGTGTTGATCTTTTCGCCCCATCCCGACGACGACGTTATCAGTATGGGCGGCACGCTGCTGCGCCTCGTCGATCAGGGCCATGAAGTACACGTGGCCTACCAGACTTCCGGCAACATTGCCGTGTTCGACGACGAGGCCATTCGCTTCGCCGAGTTCGTGGCCGATTACGACGAAGCCTTCCGACTTTCGGGTGAGCAGCCGGCCGAAAACCTCTACCACCGCGTCGCCGACTTTCTGAAAAACAAAGCCCCCGGCCAAGTCGATTCCGATGAGGTGCAGCAAATAAAAGGCCTCATCCGGCGCGGCGAAGCCAAGAGTGCCTGCCGCCTGGCCGGCGTGCCCGATGCCAACGCGCACTTCATGGATTTGCCGTTCTACGAAACCGGCCGCGTACGCAAAAAGCCCCTCGGCGAAGAAGATATTCAGCTCACCATGGATTTGCTGAACCGCATTCAGCCCCACCAGATTTACGCCGCCGGCGACCTAAGTGACCCGCACGGCACGCACCGCGTGTGCCTGTCGGCCATTATGCAGGCTGTGCAGCGCCTGAAAGCCGCCAACACCGCGTGGCTGCAAAACTGCTGGGTGTGGCTCTACCGCGGCGCCTGGCAGGAGTGGGATATCGACCAGATTGAAATGGCCGTGCCCATCTCGCCCGAAGAGCTGACGCGCAAGCGCCGCGCCATTTTCAAGCACCAGAGCCAGAAGGACCGGCCACTATTTCCCGGCGCCGACCAACGTGAGTTCTGGCAGCGCGCCGAGGAGCGCAACCGCACCACGGCCAAAATCTACGACCAGCTAGGGCTGCCCGAATACGAGGGCATAGAAGCCTTCGTGCGCTGGCAGTATTAGCACTTAAAGTGCCGTAAAGCAGCGCTTCCGCAGGAGGAGCCGATAACGAAAAAGACCGTCCGCCTCTCGCCAGAACCCGTGTGTTTTGGATGAGAGTCGGATGGTCTTTTTTGCTAAGCAGCCCGAGCATTATAGGGAGCAATTTGAATGCTACAAAAGGCTAACAAGCCTGTGCTAAAGGTGAGCTTTCAGCCTTTGGACTTACGTCTGCGGGCCAGCACCAAGCATAACTGCAAGGAGTAGGAATAGAGGGCAATTAATTTGCATTATTCTAATTAAAAATAATATATATTAACGGGGTATTGCCACTCTCTTCCACTTTCACATTCCCCACTTCTACTATGCGCAACACGTACTTCTTTGCGAGGCTGACCCTATTGTGGGCGTGCCTGACTTTTGGCGTAGGGCTGCGACTAGCGGCACAAGACACGGGAAACCGCGCGCCGTTTACCCTGCAGGGTCGCGTTACCGACGAGCGGGGACAGGGCATACCCGGCACCACCATCCTTATAGTTGGCACAACGCTGGGCACTGCCTCTAACGGCGAGGGCAACTACAGCCTCACGGTCCAGCTGCCTCCGGGCACTTACTCCCTGTCGTTTACCACTATTGGCTTCAAAACCCAAACCCGCTCGGTAACACTAGGTAGTAGCGGCAGCGTTACCACCGACGTAACGTTGAGCGAAGCCCGGCAAAACCTCGACGACGTGGTAGTTATCGGCTCCACCATTAGCGTGAACAAGCGCGAGCTGGGCAATGCCATTAGTACTGTAACGGCGCAGGATTTGGTGCAAAGCGGTACGGGCGGAGCCCTCACGGCCCTGCAGGGCAAGCTGCCCGGCGCCCAAATTGTGCAGAACTCCGGCGACCCGTCCGGCTCCATGTCGGTGCGGCTGCGCGGTATTCACTCGCTGCGCGGCTCCTCCGACCCGCTGTACGTGGTAGACGGCGTGATTGTGAGCAACGCCAGCACCAACGTCTCGCAGCTGGCCGCGGCCGCCGACAACGCCATCGGCTCGGCGGCCAACCCCGGGCAGAACCGCCTCGCCGACCTCAACCCCAACGACATTGCCAGCATTAACGTGATTAACGGGGCTGCCGCGGCCGCGCAGTACGGTTCGCGGGCCTCTAACGGCGTGGTGCTTATTACCACCAAGCGCGGGCAGGCCGGTGCCCCGCGGGTATCGGTGTACACCAGCTTTAACGTGAACGAGCTGCGCAAATCGGTGCCAATCAACACCTACGGCAAGCAGTTTGGCTTTGCCGATTTGCGCCTCTACACCATTGGGGTGCCCACGGCCCAGCAGCTGGCGGCCAACCCCAACGTAACCACCACGCCCATTACCCGCGCCGGCGCCACCGCCCGGCTGGCCACCAACCTCGTGGACGTGCAGCGCTACGACTACTTCAAGGACATTTTCCGCACCGGCTACGGCACCGACAACGGCGCCTCCATTACCGGCGGCTCCGAGGGCACGCAGTACCTGGTGTCGGTAGGGTATCTGAAAAACCAGGGCATTATTGAGGGCACCGATTTCACCCGCTACAACGTACGGGCCCGCGTAGACCAGCGCCTCGTAAGCTGGGCCCGCGCCTCGGTGGGTGTGGCCTACAACAACAGCTTTGCCGAGGAAAAGGCTAACGGCAACGTGTTCTACAGCCCCGTCAACTCCATTAACATCACCAACAACATCTACGACATCAACCGCCGCGACGCTAACGGCAACCTGCTGGCTGTGGAGCCCACCCGCGTAAACCCTTTGTCCACCATCGAGGACATGAAGTTCACGCAGCGCATCAACCGCACCATTGCCGATCTGCAGCTGAACTTGACGCCGGTTAAGGGCGTCTCGCTCGATTACATTCTGGGCGTGGACACCTACTCGCAGGCGGGCCAGAACTACATCCGGCCGTACCCATACCAAGCCGTGGCGGGCCTGCCGCTGGCGCGTTTCCCCAACGGCTTTGCCGCCAACGGCAACAACAACGTGCTCCAGCTAAACTCCGATGTGAACCTGGGCTACGACCGGCAGCTTTCGGAGAGTTTCAAGCTCACGTTGCTGGCCGGTTATAGCTACCAATACCTGCGCGGAGAGCTGGTGCGCACCCAAGGCCAAAGCCAAGCACCGTTTATTACCACCGTCAGCGGGTCGGCCAGCAACACGGTGGCCTCGGTGTACGAGCTGGACCAGTTTGATTTGAGCGGCATTTTTGGGCAGGCCACCGTGGGTTTCCGCAACCTGGCGTTCCTCACCGGTGCCATCCGCCGCGACCGGTCCTCCAAGTTCTCGCCCTCCGAAACCAACCAGTACTACCCCAAGCTGAGCGGCTCGTTGGTGGTATCGGATCTGGGCTTCTGGCAAAGCGGCGGCCTGGCCAAGTCGTTCAGCTCGCTGAAGCTGCGGGCCAGCTACGGCGAGGCCGGCGGCCTCACGGCCATCAACTCCTACGACCGGTTCTACCAGTTTGTGCCCGTTGGGTTTCAGGGCCGCAACACCTTTTTGCCCGGCTCGCGGCTGGCTAACCCGCGGGTGCGGCCGGAGCGCGTGCGGGAAGTGGAAGCCGGCGCCGACCTGGGTTTTCTCAACGACCGGATTGGGCTGGGTGTCTCGGTGTACAACCAAAACACCACCGACCTGGTGGTGGACCGCTCCATTGCCCCGTCGCGGGGCGGCTCCACCATTGTGGAGAACGTGGCCCGGCTGCGCAACCGGGGTGTGGAGGTGCAGCTGAGCGCCACGCCGGTTAGAACCGCCGATTTTACCTGGGACGTGACGGCCATTTACAGCCGCAACCGCAACAAGGTGGTGGACCTGGAAGGCTCGGCTGCCATTCTCATCGACAACGTGGCGGGCGCGCCCGTGTACCTGATCAACGGCCAGCCGGCCGGCGTGTTCTACGGCTCGGCCTACGCCCGCAACCCCGACGGCTCCCTACTGCTTACCCCACAAGGCTTCCCGCAGGACGAGCGCGCCCTGGGGCAGGGTAACGGCGAAATAGGTTTTACGCCAGCCCGCGGCGCCGATGGCCAGCCTGGCTACGGCCCCGGCACCAGCGTGGCCAACGTAGTCATCGGCGACCCCAACCCCGATTGGACCGGCTCACTGAGTTCCGGCTTTACCTACAAAAAGCTCAGCCTGCGGGTGCTCTTTGATGCCGTGCAGGGCGTAGACGTGTTTAACGCCGACTACCGCACCCGCCAAGGCGTGGGCCTGGGCGAGTTGGCCGAGCAGGAACTGCGGGGTGAGCTGCCGCGCGGCTACATTTTCGCCGTGTATAACACCCAGGAATTTCGCATCGACGACGGCTCGTTTGTAAAGCTGCGCGAGGCCGCGCTGAGCTACACGCTGCCCTCGTTTACCCCGCGTATCCGGGACCTGACCGTGTCGCTGATTGGCCGCAACCTCTACTCCTGGGACGATTACAAGGGTTTCGACCCCGAAACCAGCGCGGGCGGCTCGTCGGATTTGCTGCGGGCCGTGGACTTCGGCAACGTGCCCATTCCGCGCACTTTCCAGCTGCGGCTAGCGGCCAGCTTTTAGTTCGGTCGTCCATTTTCTAACCGCTGTTATAACATGAAAAAGATACTCCTTTTGCTGGCCGTGCTGTCGACGACGATGAGCGGCTGCGACAAAGAATACCTGAACCCCAGCACCGCCAGCGACGTGCAGGTGCTCACCAACGCCGACGGCCTCATTGCCGTGTGCAACGGGCTGCAGTCGCGCTTCACCACGGGCGGGGCCCTCAGCCCGCTCTACAACACGGTGGCCGCCGGGGGGCTGACCACCCGCGAGTTGCTCATCATCAACCAAGGCAACATCGAGGAATTCAACGTGAGCCTGGGCGCCGGCAACGTCACCAACATTAACGGGGTGGTGCGCAACCTCTGGACCCAGTGCCAGCTGGTGCGCGCCAACGCCGACCTGGTGCTGGCCAACGCCAACAACGCCGCCGACCCCGGCACGCGCAGTGGCATTGTGGCCTATGCCAGCATTTTTCGGGCGCTGGCCATCGGTACATTGGCGCAGTATTTCGAGCAACTGCCCATCACCACAGAGGCCAACGCGCCCTTCGTTTCCCGGACGGTGGCGTTGCAATCGGCCGTGACGCAACTGGAGGCCGCAGCTACCCAACTCGCCCAAACGCCCGTTTCGGCTGACTTTACCAACAAAATCATTGGGGGCATCAACCTGCCGAATACGGTGCAGGCCCTCATTGCCCGCTACAGCCTCTTTGCCGGCGACTACGACAAAGCCATTGCCGCTGCCGGCCGGGTGGACCTGACCAGCCGATCAGTATTCAACTTTGATGAGCTGGCCCGCAACCCGCTGTTTGAAGTAGCCTTTGGTAACCGCAACGTGTTTGAGCCATTCGACGTGAACCTGGGCCTGACCGGCGCCCTGGCACCCGAAGCCGGCGACCGGCGCATTCCGTTTTACACCCGCGCCAACCCCACGGCCACCCAAAACCGCGGCACCGGCTTTTACACGGCCAGTGCCGCGCCCATTCCGGTATACGTGCCGGGTGAAATGCTGCTGATTCGGGCCGAAGCCTACGCCCGTAAAAACGACTTAGCCAATGCCGTAACAGAGCTGAACCGGGTGCGCACCAGCACTGCCGCGGCCACTACTGCTGGCAGCGCAGCCTTCCCCACGGCTCCTCCCGGCGCCAATTTGGGGCCATACGCGGGCCCCATTACCCAGGAAGCCATTCTGTTCGACATCTACCGCAACCGGCAGGTGGAGTTGGCCTTCCAGGGCTTTCGTTTGGAAGATAACCGCCGCTTTGGCCGCCCCGGTGCCGGTACCCCGGGGGCTGAACGCAACCGCAACTTCTTTCCCTATCCGCGCTCTGAACGTGAAAATAACACCGCAACTCCCCCCGATCCGGTGATTTAAAGCACGCAAACAGGACTCGGAAAACTCCCCTGCCTGCAAAAGGAGGGGAGCTTTTTGCGTTCTTTACCTTATGCAAAGTACTACCCAGGCTGCCGTTGAAACCACCCACACGCTGCCCTTGGCCGAGGCCTCGCAGCCGGGCCGGTTGGTGTCGCTCGATGTCTTTCGGGGCATCACCGTCATGGCCATGATTCTGGTGAATAACCCCGGCGACTGGGGCCATATTTACGCGCCGCTAGAACACGCCGAGTGGCACGGCTGCACCCCCACTGACCTGATATTTCCCTTCTTCCTGTTCATCGTAGGGGTGTCGTGCGTGTACGCGCTGGACGGCGTAAAGCGTCGCGCCGAACCCCTGGGCCCGGTGCTGTGGCGGGTGGTGCGGCGCGGTGCGGTGCTTATCGGGTTGGGCCTGTTCATGGCTTACTTTCTGAAGTGGGACCTGGCCACGCTGCGCTTGCCGGGTGTACTCCAGCGCATCGGCTTGGTGTTCATTGCCTGCGGCACAGTGTTTCTGACCACCAGCTGGCGGACGCAATTGTGGCTATTGGCAAGCTTGCTCATCGGCTACAACCTGCTCGAACAACTGGTGCCGGCTCCCGGCGCCACCGAGGCCGTGCTGCTGCCGGGCAAAGACTTCGGGGCCTGGCTCGACCGCACCGTGCTGGGTGAAAACCACCTGTGGGCCAGTTCCCGCACGTGGGACCCGGAAGGCTTGCTGGGGACTTTACCCGCTATTGGCACCGGACTGCTGGGCGTACTTACGGGCCAGTGGCTGCGCCGCCCAAACATAGCGCCGGCTGAGAAAGTGGTATGGCTGATGGTGGATGCCGTGTTACTGATTGTGCTGGGGCTAATCTGGAACAGCTGGTTTCCAGTCAACAAAAGCCTCTGGACCAGCTCGTACGTGCTCTATACCGGCGGCATGGCCGTGGCTGGTTTGGCTACCCTGTACTGGCTGTGCGACGTGCAGGGCTGGCGCCGCTGGACCAAGCCTTTCTTGGTGTATGGCGTAAATGCCATTACCGTGTTTTTCCTGTCGGGGCTGCTGGCGCGGGGGCTGAATACCTGGAAAGTCGCCGGGCCAAACGGCACTCCCGTTAGCGTAAAAACGCTGCTCTACCAGCAGTTTTTCGTGCCTTACTTCTCCGATCCGCGCGACGCTTCCCTGGCCGGCGCTTTAGCCTGCGTGCTTATCTGGCTGGTTGTACTGTGGGGAATGTACGCCCGGCGCATCATCATCAAGGTGTGATGGTAGCTGGCGCAAAACGCAAAAATCCGGAAACCATCGGCAATTGACCCGTTCCAATAGCGTTCGACATTGGCCCAAAAGCAGAGCGGGCGGCCCCAAACGGAACCGCCAGCTTCTCACCTTTTTCACTCAATTCACTTTTTGTTTTTGGGCTCATTCCCGGTCCCACACAGTTCCATTCGCTTCCACAAACCGCACTACGCCCAGTTCCTTGGTGTAGTAAATCGAGGTGACCATCCAGGCCTCGAGCTTTTCGCCCGGTTGCGCTTGCAGATTGGGATACACCAGAACGTTCTGGTGGGTGCGCCCGGCAAAGACGGCTTCGGGCAGGAGCAGCACACCGGTGGGCAGAGTTTGGCGGCTGTTTACTTCGGCAATTGGGAGCGGTAGCTTAGCTAAGCCCCACTCCAGCCGGGCGGTAAGGGGGAGTGGCTGGTTCTGAAAATCAGCAGCGGCGCTAATGGTAAACGTAGCCGCGTGCTTGTAACCGTCGGGGCGTTGGTAGAAAGCGGAATCCACGCGTTCGAGGCGGGCGCCGGCTTCCTGCTGGTAATACTGCACGCTGAACGAGTTCGTGGGAATGCCCGGCAGCACCCGGTCGGAAAAGCCTTTCACCTGGTACCGACGCACGTAGCCCGCAGCGTTGCGGAAGCGCCATTCGGTGCCCACTTGGTAAGGCGTTACCCAGGCTTGCTCCGTGGCGGCTAGCTTGTAGTGCGGCAGTTCTTTGTCGTCCATTTCCGGGAAGAAGCCGTTGCCGCAGCCGCTCAGCACAAGACTGGCAGTCGTGCTCAGCAGGATGATCAACTTTCGCAGAAAGGGTAGGAGTAACGTCATGGGAAACAGGCAGAAACAACGCGGCAGTAGCGGGGCGTCGACAATGCAAACCTCGGCAAACTCACGGCGCTTGTAAACCGCATAAGCATGTGAGCAAACCAAAGATGAGCTTAGCCACCAAAGAGTTGCCTGCCTGAAAAAGGCACTACGGCTGCAAACAAAGCGGGCGGCCCATTGCTGAGCCGCCCGCCAGGTGCATTATATGTGATGCCGTTCGGCCTATTCCTCCACCGTGGTTTCCACCTTCGGACGCTCCGATTGCACCGCATCAATGGCGAGCTGCAAGAGGTGGCTGCGCACGCTCAAGTCGCTGATTTTGTTGTTGCGGCGCGTGGGGTTCACGCGGTTCGACAAGAAAATGACCATTACATCGTACTGCGGATCGACCCAGAAATAAGTGCCGGTGTAGCCAGTGTGCCCGAAGCTGAGCTGACTGGCGTTTTTCGCCGAATTCACCGACGGGTTTGCCGCGGGCCGGTCGAAGCCGAGGGCGCGGCGGTTATCGGGGCAAAACTGGCATTTGGTGTACTCCTGCACGGTTTCGGCCTTCAGAATTTGCTGGCCGCCGTACTTGCCGTTCCAGGCGTACATCTGCACTACTTTAGCCAGGTCGTTGGCGTTGCCGAACAAACCGGCATGGCCGGAAAGGCCGCCGAGCAAGGCCGCGCCTTCGTCGTGCACAGTGCCGTGCAGCTGCTGCTTGCGGAACAAGGAGTCGTACTCGGTGGGGGCAATGCGGCTGAGCGGAAAGCGGTTGGTGGGGTTGTAGCCGAGTGTGCTGGCGCCCAACGGGCGGTAGATTTCATCCTCCACAAATTTGCCAATGCTCTTGCCCGAAGCTTTCTGCACCAGATACGGGTACATGATAAACGACAAATCGGAGTACACGTAACCCGGCTTCTCGTTCAGCGGCGACTCGCCAATGGTCTTGTAAATGCGTTCCGGGAAGTCTTTGCGAGCCCACAGGCCGTTAGCCGCCTGCAGCGGAAACCGTGCCGACGAATCGGGCCGGAAAAAGCGGCGGCTCATGGGCAGCACTTCGCCGGGCTTGGTCTTGATGGGGTCGTGCGGGTACTTGGCGAACAAGCGCGCAAACAGACCTTTGGGTTGGGTGTAGTTCTGCCAAAACGGAATCCAGGCTTTCAGGCGGGCCTGGTGGGTGAGGACGTCGCGCAGCTTCAGGTCTTGTTTGTTGGTGCCTTTCAGGAAGTCGAAGTGGGTGCCCAGCGTTTGGTCGGGGCTGAACTTGCCTTGGTCCTGCAGCTTCATGAGGGCCGGCGTGGCAGCGGCTACTTTGGTTACCGAAGCCAGGTCGTAGAGGTCGGTGCTGCGCACGGGGCGGGCGCCCGGGCCGTAGTTATGGGCACCGTAGCTTTTGCGCAATACCACCGTGCCGCGACGGGCAATGAGCACTTCACCGCCGGGGAAAGCCTGGGCCGCCAGCGCCTGGTTCATCAGCGAATCGACGCGGGATTCCAGGTTGTTGCTCATGCCCACGGCTTCGGGGTAAGCGTAGCGCAGGCGCATGCCGCCTTTGGTTGTCAACCCGTAGCCGTAGCCATACTGCGGGCTCACCGTTACCGATAACTTGCCTGAGGCGCCCACGCCACCGAAAATAACCTGCGCGGCCAGCTCCTGTGCGTTTTTGCCTTCCTGGTACCCCAGAATAATGGCGTCGGCAGCATTGATGTCGCGCACTTTGGCCACGGCGTAAGCGTCGCCAAACACGGTTACCACCATCTTCTTCTTCAGTACGGCCAGCTCGCGTAGCAGCACGTTGGTTTCGGCCGTCACGTTAAAATTGGTGGCGGGCAGGCGTCCCAGGCTTTGAATGCCAATGAGCAGCATGTTGTAGCCTTTCAGCTGCTCGCGAAGCTTGGCCAGCTCATCCATTGACGGTGTGGCGGGCATGGAGAAATAGCCGGCGGGAGCGTAGTCGCCCACCATGCGCTGGAAAGCCGTGGTGTCTTTGGTGCCGATGCTAATGGCCGCAATGCGCAGCGTATCGAGGCGCTGCAGGGGCAGGAGGTTGCGCTGGTTGCGCAGCACCGTGGTGCTCAACTCCTGCAGGCGCTGGTTTAGGTACAGGCCATGCGGGGTGTTTAGGTCCTGGTAGAGGTTGCGCAGCTCAATGGGGCGGTACTTGTTTAGGCCTGCCCATTGTTTTAGGGCCAGCACCTTGCGGCAACGCTGGTCGATGTCGGCCTGCTTGACCTGGCCGCTGTCGATGGCGGCGCGAATCATTTTCAGCGCCAGCGGAATGTTCTTCGAGAATTCCAGGATGTCGTTTCCCGCTATAATGGCGCGCAGGTCCGCTTCGCCGGGCGGGTATATTTTCAGTACGCCCTTCATGTTCATGGCGTCGGTGAAAATAACGCCGTCGTAGCCCAAGCCATTCTTCACGAGGTCGGTAACAATTGGCTTCGAAAGGGTAGAGGGCGTGCCGGTGGTATCGAGGGCCGGAATGTTGAGGTGGGCAATCATTACGCCGCCCAAGCCACGGCGCATGAGTGAGCGGAACGGCACCAGCTCCAGGGTATCGAGCCGGCGCTTATCTACGCGTATCAGGGGCAAGTCGAGGTGCGAATCGGCGTCGGTGTCGCCGTGGCCGGGGAAGTGCTTGGCCACAGCCAAAATGCCCGCGTCCTGCATGCCCTGCATGTACTGGTAGCTTTTCTCGACTACGTTTTCGCGGTTCTCACCCCACGAGCGGTTGCCGATAACGGGGTTATTGGCATTGTTGTTTACATCGACCACCGGCGCGAAGTTTACGTGCATGCCAATGCGCTTGAACTGCCGCGCCAGCTCCTGGCCCATGTCGTAAATCAGGGAATTATCCCGAATGCCGCCCATGGCCATCTGGTAAGGCAGACGCACGGTGCTGTCGAGGCGCATGCCCAGGCCGTATTCGGCGTCCATGGCCACCAGCAACGGTACTTTGGCCTGCGCTTGGTAGCGGTTTAGCAGCTTGGCCTGCCGTACGGGGCCGCCCTGGAAGAAGATAAGCCCACCCACGCCGTACTGCTGCACCAGTCGCGACACGGAGTCTTCGTCGATGCGCTTGCGGTTGGAGTACGCGGCCACCATGAACAGCTGCGCCACGCGCTGGTCGGGCGTAAGCGTCTTCATCACCGAATCGACCCAGGGCGAGTTCAGGTACTTGGTGAAGGGCGGAGGGGTGTTAATTGTTTTGGCCGGTTTAACGGCTGCTGCGGCCGGCTTCTTCGCTTTGGGTGGCGTTGGTTTAGCCTTAACGGCTTTGGGCACGGAACGGGCCGGCTTACGGCGCTGTGCCGGGGCCAGCAAGGGCCCACATAGCAACAGCAGCAACAACAGGAGCTTGGGGAAACGCAAAGCAGGGTGGGGAGTGGTACGGTGCGAATTTAACGCGAATGTGCCATGTGTCCTTCGCCGCCTCGCAAGGCATCGGTGGTTCAAGGCACCGAACAGCTGCCAGCTTTGGATTACCCAAGCGGTTGATTGCCACTCCACGGTAATAAACCATAGCAGCTCCATGGCAGCGCGTTGCTGCTACTGAACTTCATGCGCTTTAACGACTTCTAACCGCTGCCAACAGCCTCTTAAGTAGCCGTGCCAATGCTGATAGGCTGTTCTTAAATACCAGGCTGCTGAGCTGTAAATTTGGTCTACTCGTCCTGCACAAAACGCGTAAGCACAAAGAAGCACAGGCGCAGCGGTAACCAGCGCAGCGACAGGCCTAAATGGCTCAACTCCGGATGTTTCAACAGATCGAGTACCTGGCGGGCACGCTTAAGGTTGCGGTTGCGCATGGAGCGCAGCGTTCCAGCTAGTACAAACTGGTGGAAAAAACGGGCCCTGGCTGTTTCCAGCTCCGGCGGCGACAACAGCTGCTGCTCGGCCGCACGGTTAAAAATGCGAAGCAGCTGGCTGATGGTTTGGGCCTGAAACATGCCGGCCGTTACCGCGCCATTGTGCACCGTATAGGCTGCCGTGGTAATGGGTACCCGGTACAGGCCGTGCTTAGAGCACACGCGCAGCCAAATGTCCAGGTCGCCGGTGCCATCTTGCACCGGATCGAGCATGCCGGCCTCCACGTATGCCCGCCGGCTTACAACCATAGCTGGCATGCGCACGAAGGAGGAATTCGTGAGTAGTTTTTGAGTTGCTAAGCTGCGGTGAAGGAAATGGGCCGTAGACACGGTTTGCCGGTGCTGCACGCGTTCGTGTTCGTTTACCACCTGTACCCCAAACAGTACCGCTTCGTACCGGGACCGTGCGGCCTGCAGCGTGCTTACGAGTTTGCTTATAGCACCGGGCAAAAGGTAGTCGTCATCGTGCAGCATGAGCACGTAATGCCCCCTGGCACGTTCCACGCAGGCATTCCAGTTGCCAATGAGGGTACCGCCTGGCGGGTTGTGGAAATAGCGCCAGCGTTGAGTTGGCTGTTCGTCCATAACCAGTTGGGTTACCTCCCCGCTTAAGTCGTTGGTGGAGTTATCGGATATTACTACCTCCACCTCGGGTGGTAAGGGGCCAATGGATTTTAAGGCACGCGCCAACAATTGAGGTCTGTGATAGGTAGGCACACAAACGCTTAGCAGAAACTCATTATTCCGGGTGGCGTCGGAGCAGGGCAAAACAGCAGATGGGTGGATGGAAGCAGCCATAGCATAAGCAGGTAGTAGCGGGAAGTATTGGCGGCAGGGAACGAGAGCAACAGTGAGTCGAACAAACGACTGTAAGCGTAAGGGAAAGTAAGCAAGGATTGTGAATTAAAGAATGATTAATGTAATTAAAATTATTTTAAATATTAATTTATGGATATATCTGCTGCCCATTACACTTAATTTCTATTTCCGAGGGGCGCAGTCTTCGCTTTTCCTTTAAGTGTACACAGCGGTGGAAATTAGGCCTGCTGCTCCTCAGAGCATACTCGAGTTCTACGCTTCGATCAGGCATAACGGCGGCCTGCGGTTCGCTCAGCAAAAGGCTGGTAGCTCCTTGGGCAAAACACAAACAGCTACTTACACCATTTCCGGCAGCACAAATGCCCGCAATGCTTCAAGAAGCAAGGTGTCCTGTTCGCTGAGACGGCCGGGCGGTGGCGCCCACTCCTGCAGCGGAATGTAGCCGGCAGCGTAAGCAAAATCGGTGGCGGTTACTTCCCAGTAAGCCATGTGCCACTGCGCAAAGTTGCGCGCCGGAATGGCTTCGTCGGCCAGCTTTACCACGCCCACGTGGCGCGGGTCCTGCTCAATTTGGGCATAGAGGTAGCGCACGGCTGCTTCCTCGCCTTCCAGCAGCTGCATAATGCGCCCTTCGTGGTAAAGCATAACGCCGGTAATGTGGTAACGAGCGTTTTTATGGCGGGCGTGCAGCAAAATAGCCTGCAACTCCTCGGCCGATAACGGCTGGGCGGCGGTGCTAACGTAAATGAGGTGGTGCATGAATGGGGTAATACCGTGCACAGGTACGGGCACTAACGACAGAGGTTAGCGCCTTCGGCAACGGGCGCCGCTAAACGCCTCAGCGCAAACAAAAAGCCCGGCCATGAGGCCGGGCTTTGCAGAACTGGCGCGCCGAGGGTGGGCAGCCGCCTGTTAGGGCGTGTGGTATGCGGTTCGGTCGAGGTTGTGCTTGGGCAAGGCCACCAGCTTGGCTCCGTTTGGAGCGTTGCGCAGGCCGCAGCGGGCATCCTGATTGCTAGACCAAATTTTTTAATGATATAGGAAGTCGTTTTCGTCGGAATACGGTAACGCAATTCCCTCCGCCATAACTGGGTGGTAAGCTTACCAGGTAACGGCACGATACATACAAGACAAACTATTGCAGGAAAAGCAACCCTAAATTGCAGATGGTTCTCTTTGGTGAGGTTTACGCCCCGGAGCTGTTTGGTTCTGGATAACAAGGCTACTTTGCGCACTGTTCTGCTTGCCAGGCCGCCCTGCGGCAATCAAAGATTCCAATTGATGAATGGGTTTGTAATAGCTACACATGAATAAACGTTTACTTACTGGTTGTGTGCTATTGCCAATGATGGCGCTTGGCAACCGCGCAGCGGCGCAAGCTCTACCCGCCGATTCCAGCCTGTTGGCCGAAGCCGTCCAGTATGTTCGCCAGCACTACAGCGGCAAACTAGGTGCCAGCATTGCCCTCTATAACGGGCCGCAGTATCTAAGCTACGTACCCCCCACCAACCCAACGCATCCGTTCTTTATTGATGCCAAAGAGGTGATGGGGAACGTGGAGTACGATGGGTACTACTTTGCTGACGTGCCGCTGCTCTACGACATTCGGTATGATGTGCTGGTAACCAGTAATTATGGTGACGCAACCAAGTTCGCCTTAGTCGGTGAAAAGGTTAGCCGTTTTACTATTAATGGACGCCATTTCGTGCGGGTGGTAGTGCCAGATACTGCGGCTAGCAACAACCTGCGTACTGGCTTCTATGAACTGCTTTTCGCAAATAACGACAAG
Organism: Hymenobacter koreensis; assembly: GCF_039541855.1. Lineage (NCBI taxonomy): Bacteria > Pseudomonadati > Bacteroidota > Cytophagia > Cytophagales > Hymenobacteraceae > Hymenobacter > Hymenobacter koreensis. Next base: position 38,466 of record NZ_BAABHA010000002.1, on the reverse strand, counting down.
CTGCAGGTGCTGGCCAGGCGTACTAAGTTGAGTCAAAAAATAGTTGGGCGTGAGGTGACCCGAATTGACTTCCGAAATGTGGACTCTTATTATCTGCTTAAGAACGGAACGTATCATCCCATAACCAGCAAAAGCTCAGTACTAGCCGCGTTCGGTGACTACCGGCAGGAGTTGAAAAACTACATCAAGGAACACAACCTCAAATTCAATTCACAAGGACGGGCCATTGCCGCCTTTCATCTAGCCGTGTACTACACCGGTTTGGCCAAAGCTAGTGCACGGTAACAATGAGGCTGACAGACAATACAAACACCGGCGTTAAGCGCCGAGGAACAGTATGGCACTGGCTGTGGATATGGCTCCTGCTCGGTAGTGCACGGCTGGCATTAGCGCAGCAACAAGGCAACCCGCCGCTGATTAGCGGGCAGTTCAACGGCGTCACATTCGAGCAGTTTGCACGCGCGGTGGAAAGCCAAACGCCCTATCGCTTTTACTTCGAGCCTGCTACCGTGGACAGCATTCGGGTAACCCTCGTGGCCGACCGGCAGCCGTTGCCGGCCGTGCTGACGACCGTGTTCGGACAAAGCGGGCTTTACTACGCCATCGATGCCGATCTGCGCGTGTTCATCACCACCGGCCGAGCCATTCAGACGGAACTGCCTGCGGCATTTTTCAGGCCGGAGGGTAACGTCTCCGTTGCTACCAATGATGACCCGCTCGACGGCCTCAATCGGCCTAAAACCCGCCGCCCCCCCGATAGCCAAGTCTATGAAATTGGACGAGGGGCTAACAGCAGCGGCAAAGCTACCGTGGCCGGCCATGTACGCGACAGCAAAACCGGAGAGCCCGTAACCGGAGTCACTGTGTACGTGGAGTCGCCGGCCGTAGGAGCCGCCACCGATCAGTTTGGCTATTACTCGCTCACATTGCCGCTAGGCCGCCACGTGGTGTTGGTGCGCGGCATTGGGGTCAAGAATACCAAACGCACCGTGCTGCTGCACAACGATGGCAAGCTGGAGATTGAGGTGGAGGAAGACGTTACCCCGCTGAGGGAAGTCATAATTGAAGCCGAGAAGGACCGGAACGTGTCCGGGATGCAAATGGGCTTGGAAAGGCTAGACATCAAAACCATCCGACAAGTGCCCACTGCCTTTGGCGAAGCCGATCTGCTACGCGTGGTGCTCACGCTGCCGGGCGTGAAGTCGGTGGGGGAGGGTAGTACCGGCCTGAACGTGCGCGGCGGGGCTACCGATCAGAACCTGATCCTCTTCAACGACGCAACGGTATACAACCCGGCGCACTTGTTTGGCTTCTTTACGGCCTTTAACCCCGACATGCTCAAATCGGTGGAACTCTACAAGAGTGCCATCCCGGCCAAGTACGGCGGCCGCCTCTCGTCGGTGCTGGACATTGCCACCCGCGAAGGCAATCGGAAAAAGTTTGAGGCCACAGGAGGCATCGGGCCGCTCACCAGCCGCCTGACGCTGGAAGGCCCCATTGTGGCCGATAAGGCATCGTTTATTGTTAGCGGACGCTCATCGTACTCCGACTGGATTTTGCACCGGTTGCCCAACGGTAGCTTCCGCGAAAGCTCCGCCTCGTTTTATGATTTGAGCGGGCACGCCAGCAGCGAGCTAAACGCCCAAAATACCTTGTTCCTGACGGGCTACGTCAGTCGCGACAAGTTTAAACTGGCTTCCGATACAACCTACGGTTACGTAAATCGGAACGCGAGCATGAAGTGGAAGCACATCTTCAACAACCGGTTCTACGGCGTAGCAACGGCAGCCTACAGCCATTACGCCTATGATATTAGCAGTGAGAAAAACCCGGTAAATGCCTCCGTGCTTGGTTTTGGCCTGAATCAGGCTAACGCGCAACTCGATTTTAACTACTACCTCAACCCCAAGAATTCTTTGGAGTTTGGTCTCAGCACGGTGCGTTACCGCATCGAGCCCGGCAGTCTGCTCCCCGTTGGGGATGAGTCGCTAATCAAGCGGGAGGTGCTGAGCCGCGAGCAGGGCCTGGAAAGCGCGGTTTATCTTTCCGACCGCATCGACCTCACGCCTCGCCTGTCGGTGGCCCTGGGCTTGCGCTATTCCTTCTACCACGCACTTGGGCCCGGCGACGTGCGGCGCTACGCACCCGGCGGCCCTCGCTCCGAAGCCACCGTTGTTGATACCGTGCGCTATGGCAACGGGCAGGTACAGGCTACATACGGTGGCCCAGAGTACCGGGCTTCGGTGAAATATGCCTTAACCGACAACGCATCGGTAAAGGCCAGCTACAACCGCACGCGGCAGTACATCCACATGCTTTCCAACACGGCCTCCATGTCGCCAACGGATGTTTGGAAGCTGAGCGACACGCATATTCGTCCGCAGCTGGGCGACCAGGTAGCGCTGGGCTTCTACCGCAACTTCCGCAACAATGTCATCGAGACGTCGGTGGAGGTGTACTACAAAGACCTGAAAGACTTCGTCGACTACAAAGGCGGTGCCCAGCTGGTGCTTAATCGCCACATCGAAACCGACCTCGTAAACGCCGAGGGCAAGGCTTACGGCGCGGAAGTAATGTTGCGTAAGACCACCGGCAAGCTCAACGGCTGGCTGAGCTACACATATTCCCGCTCGCTGGTGCGCGTGAACAGTGGCACAACCTCTGAGATGATCAATGGCGGGCAGTACTACCCCAGCAATTTCGACAAGCCACACGACGCGACGATGGTGGGCAACTACCGCTTCAGCCGCCGTTTCAGCACTTCGCTGAACTTGACTTACAGTACCGGCCGGCCCATCACGCTGCCCTTGGCCCGGTACTACGTGGGCAACTCCATGCGCGTGCTTTATTCTGACCGCAATGCCTACCGAGTTCCGGATTACTACCGCGCCGATCTGGCCCTGAACATCGAGGGTAATCATAAAGTGAAAAAGCTAGCTCATAGCTCCTGGACCGTAGGCGTGTACAACCTGACGGGCCGCCGCAACCCGTTTTCGATTTACTACCGAGCCGAGGGCGGCGTCATTCGGGGGTATAAGCTGTCCGTTTTCGGTCGGCCGATTCCGACCATCACATACAACTTCAAGTTCTGATATGAACTGCAAGCAATACTTCTTGATCTGGAGCAAAGCGCTGGCGTGGATGCTGATGCTGGTGCTGAGCGGCTGCATTGAGCCGTTTGAACCGGAGGTAGAGGAGGCTGCCACGGACTTGCTGGTGGTCGACGGCTTCATCAACAGTCAGGGCGTGAGCAAGATTCGGCTCAGCCGGACGCTCGGCCTGCGCACGCAAGGGGCACCGCCTGTTGAGGCAGGCGCGCGCTTGCATATCGAGCAGGAGGGTGGGGTGCGATACCCGCTGACCGAAGGCATGTCCGGCATCTACGAATCGGCCGCGTTGCGCCTGAACGCGGACCGGCGCTACCGGCTGCACATGGTCACGCGTGCGGGCCGTATCTACGCCTCAGAATACGTGCCCGTCAAAACCACGCCCGAGATAGAGGCCTTGACTTGGAGGCGCAACGAACAGGGCCTGGAAATCAACATCAGTTCCCGCGACGCGAGCAACCAAACCCGCTATTACCGCTGGAGCGCCGATGAGACATGGGAGTTTACCTCGGCATACTTCTCGCAGTGGGAGTACGTAAATGGCCAGGTGCGGCGGCGGCGCGACAACATCTGGCGGTGCTGGCGCACACAGAGCAACGCTAGTATTCGGCTGACTAACACCACCCGCCTGGCCGAGGACGTGGTGTCCAATTTCACGCTCCTAGAATTGCCTTTCAACTCAATCAAGCTACGCTACCGCTACAGCATCTTGGTACGTCAGTACGCGCAGACGCCCGAAGAGTACGCTTACTGGGAACAGCTGCGCAATTCGACCGAAAATCTGGGCACGCTCTTCGACCCGCTACCTGCTCAGGTGCAAGGCAATATCCGCTGCCTTTCCGAGCCGGGCGCAGTAGCGTTGGGCTTCGTCGGAGCCCACTCAGTAACCGAGAAACGCCTCTTTATTGCCAAGCCCGAGCTTGGCCTGGACTTCCGCCCCGAGGACACTGAATACACAAATTGCACCACTGACACCATTATGGCGAATGGTGCCGGGGGCTTTTCCGGCCTAGCATCGGGCTACATCCCGGTTGATGTTCTACAGGCTACAGATGGAAGCCCCGTTTTTGCTATTGCCGGAACGCCCATATGCGTGGATTGCCGCCTGCGCGGCACCAACGTACGCCCGCTATTCTGGCCTTTTTAGCATCGGCATGAAAATCAATCAACAGGTAGCCTCGGCACTGTCGGGTTCGGGCAGCTGGAAGTTGCGAGGTTGCTGGATTGCTGCGCTCGTGGCTCTGGGGGCTGTTTCGCCCGCTCAGGCCCAGGAACCGGCTGCGCCTGGCATTCACAAGGCATTTGAACAATACGCCAAGCGTGACGTTCACGAAAAGCTGTTTATGCACATAGACCGCAGCCAGTACGTAAGCGGCGACCAACTGTGGTTTAAACTGTACGCCGCCATAGGAACGCGCCACAAGCCGATACCACTGAGCAAAGTGGCCTACGTAGAATTGCTCGACGGCAAACAAACCCCGGTGCTGCAGGCTAAAATTGAGCTTCGGAATGCCATGGGGTACGGTTCTCTTCAGTTGCCGGCTACGTTGCCCTCGGGCAAGTACACACTGCGGGCCTACACGAACTGGATGAAGAACTTCGGCCCCGAATATTACTACCACAGCAGCGTGGCGGTGGTCAACACGTTCGCGGCAACCCTACCCGCAGCACCCGCCGATTCGGCGGCAGTCGATGTGCAGTTCTTTCCTGAAGGCGGGAACCTGGTGCGGGGGCTTCCGGCTACGGTAGCATTCAAAATAACCGGCAAAGATGGCCGCGGGCTGCCTGCTGAAGGAACTTTGCTGGACGCGCAAGGACAAGTAGTGGCGCGGTTCAAAACGCTAAGGTTTGGTATGGGCCGGTTTACTTTCACGCCTACAACAGTAGGTAACGGCTACACGGCTGTTGTGAAGCTGCCCAACCAAGAAACGCTTACCCGCCGTGCGCCGGCAGTGTACGAGCATGGGTACGTGCTAAGCGCAGATCAGCCCAACCCTTCGGAGTTGCGCTTGACTATCGCCGCTAATACGTCTGACGCAACCAACGAGGAAGTGTACGTGCTGGGGCACGCCGGGCAACAAGTTGTAGTGGCCAAAAGCATACAACTGGCTGAAGGACGGGGGCAACTAGTGCTACAGCGCACCAGCTTGCCGGAGGGAATTTTGCATTTCACGCTTTTCAATGGGCAGCAGCGGCCCGTGTGTGAACGGCTATACTTCCGGCGGCCTCAAAATCAGCTGGTAATTACCGCTGCGACTGACAAAGCGCGGTACAGCACCCGTGAGAAGGTAAGACTGAACGTGAGTGCCGCCGGTATGCTTGGCCCGGCTGCTCCTGCCCACCTCTCCGTGGCGGTGTACCGATTGGACTCGCTGGACGCTGCTTCGCCACCCGACATCGGCAGCTACCTCTGGCTTACTTCCGACTTGCGAGGCTTAGTCGAAAACCCCAGCTACTACCTGCAAAGCGAAGACGAGCAAACCCGCGAAGCTGCCGACAACCTCATGCTTACGCAAGGTTGGCGCCGGTTCAGTTGGGAAAAGATCCTGGCCAACGTTGCCCCGCCAATGCACGTGGCGGAACTGAACGGTCATCTTATTCAGGGCCGGGTGCTGAAAGACTCGGGCGTGCCTGCGGCAGGCATAGCTGCGTTTTTGGCTTCGCCTGGCCGGGCGGTGAATTTGTATAGCGCCGTCAGCAAGCCCGATGGAACTATTGGGTTTGAAACCCGAAATTTTTACGGTCCCAAGCAAATCGTGCTGCAAACCAATACCCGACGCGACAGCACGTATCGCTTCGATATCATTAACCCTTTCTCAACCGAGTACGCCCGGCCATGGCCTGGAGCGTGGCAGATGACCGAACAATACCGACCGGATCTGACGCAACGCCATTTGCGCATGCAAATCCAGAACGCCTACCTCCGGCCGCAGCGAGGCATATCGCCGTCTTCCGCCACTGAGAGCACCGCTTTCTTCGGCCAGCCTAACGAACGGTACCGACTCGATGATTTCACGAGGTTCAAGGTGATGGAAGAAGTAATGCGCGAGTACGTACCCGGTGTGCAGGTTCGCATCCGGAAAGATGGGTTTCATTTTATGGTAGCCGACCCAGTTAACCGGGCGTTTTTCAACGATGACCCGATAGTGCTGATCGACGGCGTACCTTTTTTCGATACCAATGTGGTGATGAAAACCGATCCGCTGAAAGTGCAGAGACTGGAGGTATTAACGGGCCGATACCTGCATCACGGCCTGATGTTCAACGGGCTCGTTAGCTACGTCTCCTACCAAGGCGACATGGCCGGCCAAGTACCCGACCCACGGGCTTTGATGCAGGCGTATGAGGGCTTACAACAAGAACGAGAGTTCTATGCCCCGCGCTACGAGACGGAGCAGCAAATGCAAAGCCGCCTGCCAGACTTGCGGCAACTGCTCTACTGGAATCCGGCAGTAATAACTGCTGCCAGTACAACTCAGCAAGTGGATTTTTACACGAGTGACGAGGCCGGTAAATACGTGGTTTTGATTCAGGGACTAGCCAATACGGGCCTATCCGGTAATTGCCGTTTTACGTTTGAGGTAACCCAGTCTGCCGTTGCCCAGGGCCGATAACAAAAAAAGCCCGGCCATGAGGCCGGGCTTTGAAGAACTAGCGTGTTGCCGGGTGGGCGGCCGCCTGTTATGGCTTGCATAGTAAGTGGGTTGGTAACCCGGGAACCTGTTTTGCTACCTGGCTAATATCAACTAGCAGGAGTTAGCACCAGCGGCCGGCCGCAAAGGCGGGCTGGCTGCGTTCGGGAGCCGGGGCTTCCTCGCCGTGGCCGGGCTGGTGGGCCTTGCGCGGGCGAGGCGAGCGAAGTGGGTCGTTGGGCCGGGCCGGGGGCAAGCCCTGCGGTGCGGCAGTAATGGGTTGAGGGATGTTTTTGGTCATGGAAAAGAGGGATAGAGCGTAGTACCCGCGCCGCAAAAGCCGCGGGCTGGGTCGTATACGGAACCGTTGAGGTTAGGTATACACGTTCAGCCCTGAAAATGAGGCGCGCAACTACTGAATTTGCTCCGTATTTATCGGCACTGCTTCCGGTCTACTACCTTCATTACTGCTGAGCCTGCAGCCCTACCCAACTCCTTGGCCAGGAACTAGGGGTTCGTGCTCCACAAACCGGCTTCCTTCAGAAACACGCGGCGGTTAAGCTTCAGCTGGGCAATAATCAGTTCGGCCAGATCCTCGGGCTGCATTACTTTCTCGGGGTTGCCGTCGGTGAGCTTCAGCTCGGCGGCTAAGGGCGTGGCCACGGTGCTGGGCGTAAGCGCCGACACGCGAATGTTGTGCTTGCGCACTTCCTGCATCAACGACTCGGTGAGTCCCAGCACGGCAAACTTCGAGGCGCTGTAGGCGCTGGTAACGGCCGCCCCGGTTTTACCTGCCGTGGAGCTAATGTTGATGATGTCGCCGGTTTGCCGCTCTATCATGCCGGGCAGTACGGCCCGCGTGGCGTAGTACGTGCCCATCAGGTTCACCCGAATGATGTTTTCCCAGACGGCGGGCTCCAACTCCAGAAACTTACCGAACGCGGCGGTGCCGGCGTTGTTGATAAGAATATCAATGGGGCCAAGCTGCTGCCGCACCTGCTCCACGGCGTCAGTAACGGCCGACATATCGGCCACGTCGGCCGTAACCACGGCGGCTTTCACGCCCAGGGCTGTTACCGCGGCGGCTACTTCGCGCAGCTGCTCTTCGGTGCGGGCCAGCAGGCCCACGTGTACGCCTTCGGCCGCCAGAGCTAGGGCTACAGCGCGGCCAATGCCTTTTCCGGCCCCGGTTACTAGGGCCACTTTGTTGGTTAGATCTTGCATGAGTAAGAGGAAAGAAGAAGTAGTAAACGCATACGGCCGGTGGACGCAAGCCGCCGTACCGGAAATTTCGGGCAGCGGCCGGTGCTGACGGTAGAGCACACGTTGCCGCGCAGAATGCCGTTAAACCCGTGGTACAAGCCTATTGTTGCTTTGGGCAAAACGGCCGCCGTGAAAATCTGAACCTCTATGTTTAAGGTTATTGTTCAATCGGTTCTAACCCGTTGGCAACAAACCAGTGACAAACAGCGTCTTGTTTCTCTAGCTGAACGATACATGATCTGCCACTTGCGCTACCTTTTGCTGTTCCTGTGGGGAATTTCCCTGAGCCTGATCTTTCCGGGCCGGGCCTACGCCCAACAGCCCGATACCACCCGGAAGGCGGCGCCCATTCGTAACATTCAGCTCGATAACGTAGACGTAGCCCCCCAGGCCGCCGATACCAAGGGCTGGCTGTTGCTCGACAAGGACATTCAGTTGGAGCTCGACGGAGCGGTGCAGAACCTTTACAACTTCAAGTACGACAAGGCCGAAAAGCAATTTCGGTCCCTGAAGCGGCGCTACCCCAACCACCCCATGCCTTACTTTTTGCTGGGCCTGAGCCAGTGGTGGAAAATCATGCCCAGCAACATCAACAGTCGGCAGTACGACAAAGTCTTCTTTGCCTACATGGACTCGGCCATTACCAAAGGCGAGGCCCAGTACCGCCTCGATAACCGCAACTACGAGGCCTGTTTTTTCCTTTCGGCCGCCTACGGGTTCGACGCCCGCCTGCACGCCGAGCGTAAAGACTGGCGCAAGGCCACCGTCAGCAGCAAACGGGCGCTGGCTTACCTCGAGAAAAGCCAGGAAGCCAACGGCCTCAGCCCCGAGTTCCTTTTCGGGCAGGCCCTCATGAACTACTACGCGCCCTGGATCAGCGACAATTACCCGTTGCTGCGCCCCGTGCTGCTGTTCTTTCCCAGGGGTAACCGCGAACTGGGCCTGAAGCAGCTCAAAAGCGTGGCCGACAACGGGTTTTACACCGGCAATGAGGCAAGGGTGTTCCTGATGAAAATTTACATGAACACCGAGGAAAAGCCGGCCGAGGCCCTGCCCATGGCGCAATACCTCGCTAACCGCTACCCCGATAATGGCTTCTTCCAGCGCTTTTACGCCCTGGTTTCCTACAACCTCGGCAACTTCAACGAGTGCGAGCGGGTAAGCCGCGAAATCCTCGACAAGCTCAACCGCGGGTACCCCGGCTACGAAAGCATCAGCGGTAAATACGCCACGTACTTTCTCGGCTCGCTCATGCACCGTAAGTACGAAGACCTGGCCCGCGCCAAAGAGTATTACCAGCGCAGCATCGTGTTTGCCGAAGCCACCGGCGAAACCAGCACCGGTTTCTACCTCTACGCTCACCTGAACCTGGCCCGCATAGCCGACAAGGAGAAAGACCCGGCAACGGCGGCGCGTTATTATGCCGTGGTGGAAGACAAGTGGGAAGACCGCAAAGCCATTGAATACCGGGAAGCCAAGGTTTACTTGAAAGACCACAAGAAGAAATCCTGAGCTAAGAGTTGGTAACCGGTGCTTGCCCCGAAGCTCACATGGCTGTTTACCGCGTTTGGAGCAGCTAACTATCAGCTTGTGACACATCGTGCGCACCGGTGGTAACCAGCCACGGGTTGGTGCTGTGCCCGCAGGTGCCGACTGGACCCACCGCGCAACAGTGGAGCGGCCCGTAGCTGCGTATCCGTAGCGAAATGAACCAGTTCAACCTGCAAGGGCAGTAAGGCTGGAGTTGGTCTGGCGAAACAGGGCTGGAGTGTGGGCGGGCAGCGGGCCCGCGGCTGCAGACTTGGTATCAGCCTGGCCACTCGGTATTGAGGCCGAAAGTGATGAGCTAACCGGCGTGGTTACGCGCTGGTAAAAGCTGGTTCAAGTGCTAAAACAGGAGTAGCGGTGCGTAGCCAGAACCTCCGTTGAGCAGCCAATTTGGAAGGTGTTTTAAGCCTCAAGCGGGTGCATTTATTGCGTTTTCGCAGGAAAGTTGCACCACCAGTACAGACTTCACCACAGCACCAGCAAGGGAATGAAGTACCCTTCGAGAAAAAAAATGCAGCGGCCTAGAAAGAAAATAATGGCGAATATATGGCTAAAGCCACTTGTTATAGTTCAATTTAATACTGTTTTTAAACGACACTGATCGAGTTTGGACTTCAGCTAGTGAAGAAAGTCAAATAATATAATAATTATATACATAAATATAAGCTATTCGGTTTTAAGGCCGAATGGCTCGTCCGCAATTTATAAGTAATCGTAAGAAAAGCCAGCATTTGCATTAAATGTTTTTCCAAACGACTACTTCCATGAAAACCACGCTACTTTCTTTCGTCCTAATTTTCGTATTCGGTTTCTGCGGCATGTCTTCGGTACAGGCCCAGGCCACCTACACCTCCAAGCCTGGGGGCGGTAACTGGAGCGACCCAAACACGTGGGTGGTTACCGGCAACCATGGCGGCTTCATGACACCCACCAACCGCGTGCAGCGCAACGGACAGGACGACAACAACAGCATCGTAGTTATTGCCTCGGCCGTGCGCCTCGACCGTAACTACTCCGTAGCCGGCAACCAGGGCCGGTTGGTTATCAACGCCGGCGCTTCGCTGGTGGAAGATCAAGCAGGCCGCGCGCTGGCCTTCGGTCAGCAGCAAGGTGCCGATGAGGTGCGCCTCGAAGTAAACGGTCTTTTGCAGGTAACCACTGCCAGCTTTTACAAAGCCGATGTGGACGTAGCCAGCAGCGGCGTGCTGCGCACGGCTTGTAACCTTTCGTTGGCCAACCAGTCGAACATTGAGGTGGAAGCTGGCGCCGTGGTAGACGTGGATGGCAACTTGGTGGTGCGCCAGGGCAACCCCAGCCTCATTGGTACGGGTACGCTCAGCATCAGTGGTTGCGTGCTCACCCAGGGCAACGGTTCGTTGAACGGCTTGTTTGGCCCCGGCCTGCGGGTGTGCGTAGAAGGTAACCCCGTTTCTAACTGCTCGACCGACCCCGAAGATAGCCGCCTGGAGTGCAACACCCGCGTTCAGGAAGCCATTACGGTAAACGGCTGCCGCGCCCCGCTGCCCGTGGAGCTGATCAGCTTTACCGCTCGTTACGCCGACCAGCAGGTGCTGCTGAACTGGGCTACCGCGCAGGAGAAAAACTCGGCCTCGTTTAACGTAGAGCGTTCGGCCGATGGCAAAGCCTTCGAAACCATTTCCACGGTAGAAGCCGCTGGTGAATCGAGCAGCCGCCGTAACTACACCTTTGCCGACCGTCGCCCGGTAGGGGGCACCAGCTACTACCGCCTCAAGCAGATCGACCGCGACGGTACCTTTACCCACTCGGCTGTATTAGCGGTGCAGGCCGGCCGCATCACCAGCAACGAACTGCAGGCCTACGGCCGTAACGGGCAGCTGAACGTGGAAATGCAGGCCAGCGCCCCGTGCAAAGCCCTGCGGGTAATGGACAGCATGGGCCGCGTGCTTTACACCGAAAACATTAACGAAGACAACACCGGCTCCTTTGTTCGTCAGATTCCGCTGCAGCGCACCGGTAACGGCGTGTACATTGTGCAGGCCATTACCACCGAAGGTACCGTGAGCCGCAAGTTCATGATGCTTGAATAACCGAAGCGTTTGGCGCCAAACGCCTTGCAAAAGCCCGCCCGATACCCATCGGGCGGGCTTTTTTGTGCCGCGCCGCACAGGCATGCAGCTTTCGGAACAATAGCATTGTTCTTCCACGCTTAAACCTGCTAGTTTTAGCGGCACAGCAACGCCCTTACTCTTTCCCGTTCCATGAAAAAACGAACCCTCGCGGCCGGTGCGCTGGCTGCGACTCTGCTGGTGAGCTGCTCGCAGTCTGCCCAAACCGAAGCGAATTCCGACGCGAAAACCAGTGCCACCGCCGAAGCCGCCCCGGCCCAAAACCTGTCGGGCGTGTTTGAGGCGTATTGGGAAGAAAACAGCAAGCTATTCCCGCTGGAAGCCACCGCCCAGGGCGACAACCGCTACAACGACCAACTGCCCAACGACCAAACCCAGGCTTTCCGCCAGGGCCTGCAGCAGTACTACCAGAAGTACCTGGATCAGCTTCAGCGTTTCGACCGCTCAACGCTTTCCGACAACGACAAGATTAGCTACGACATCTTTCAGTACGACTTGCAAAGCAAGCTGGAAGGCCTGAAGCTGAACACGTGGATGATACCCTACCAGCAGTTCTGGGGCCTGCCCATCAGCATGGGCCAATACGGCTCGGGCGAGGGTATTCAGCCCTTTAAAACTGCCGAGGATTACGACAACTGGCTGGGCCGGGTACGCGGCTTTTCGGTGTGGGCCGATACGGCCATCAGCAACATGCGCCGCGGCATGCGCGCTGGGGTGGTGCTGCCTCGTCCGCTGGTCCAGAAAATGATTCCCCAGATGAACGACTTGGTGGTGACGGACCCCACGAAGAGCTTGTTCTATGGCCCCATCAACAAGTTTCCGGCGGGCATGGCCGAGGCCGATAAGAAACGCCTGACGGAAGCCTACAAAACGGCCATCATGAACGAACTGGTGCCCACGTACCGCCGCCTGGGCCAGTTCCTGCAAACCGAGTATCTGCCGAAAGCGCGCCCTAGTACCGGCATTGCCGCTGTACCCGGCGGCCCAGAAATTTACCGCTACTACGTAAAGAGCTGGACCACCACCGACAAAACCCCCGACGAGATTTACCAAACCGGCCTGGCCGAGGTGAAGCGCATTCGCACCGAAATGGAGCGCGTGAAGAACTCCGTAGGCTTTAAAGGTGACTTGAACGCGTTTTTCACCTACTTGAAGAACGACAAGAAGTTCATGCCCTACAAAACACCCGAGCAGGTGTTGAGCGCGTTCCGGGCTATTCAAACGAAGATTGATCCGAACCTGAAGAAGATGTTCGGGCGCACACCCAAAACGCCGTTCGAGATTCGCCAGACCGAGGCGTTCCGGGCCGCTTCCGCGTCGGCCGAATACAACCAGGGCAGCCCCGACGGCTCGCGCCCGGGCATTTTCTACGTGCCCATTCTCGACGCCAAAACGTTTAACACCACCTCGGGCATGGAGTCGCTGTTCCTGCACGAAGCCATTCCCGGCCACCATTACCAAATTTCGCTGCAGCAGGAAAACGAGAGCCTGCCCAAGTTCCGCCGGTTTGCGTGGTACGGCGCCATGGGCGAAGGATGGGCTTTGTATACCGAAAGCCTGGGCAAGGAGCTCGGCCTTTACACCGACCCCTACCAGTACATGGGTGCCCTCGGCGACGAGATTCACCGCGCCATTCGTTTGGTGGTGGATACCGGCATGCACTCCCGCAACATGACCCGCGAACAAGCCATCAAGTACATGATGGATAACGAGGCCATCAGCGAGCAGGGCGCCACGGCTGAAATTGAGCGGTACATGGCCATACCCGGCCAGGCATTGTCGTACAAAACCGGCGCTCTGAAAATTCAGGAGCTACGCCGCAAGTACGAGCAACAACTGGGCACCAAGTTTAACATCAGCAACTTTCACGACGAGCTGCTGAAAGACGGGGTAATGCCGCTGGCCGTGCTGGAGCGTAAAATGGACGCCTGGGCCGCCAAACAGTAGTAACTACGTAGCACGGAAAAGCCTTTCGGAAAGCCAGCTTATGGCCGCCCGAAAGGCTTTTTTGCGTATCCGGAATTAAAAACACGGATCTATACTGATGGCCTGTGAATAAGAGCGTGGTTGGATTTCCTGAAATATTTCCAAGACGTGCGAATTCGCTGGGTAAAGTGGAGTCGAAATCTTGCGGGTTAAACACCGTATTTATACTGTAGAACAACGGTAAAGCCGGAATATCATGAAGGAAGTAAGGGTGAGAATGATGTCTTTTCTGGGGACACTAGTGGCTGATCCAGATGTAGATGCACGGGAAAACTACTGGCAACTAATAGGCGAAAGTGGAAAAGCCATTGATGCGAATGAGAATTTCGATGGAAGGGTACTGGTGTTGTTTGAGCGCAGCTTAGATGATTACGGATTAGAAAACCATAATCCTGTCAAGAACTCTCTATGGATTCGACTTTCTGATTTGTTGATTGATTAAGAGGGCGTTGAGAGATTAAAGCGCGGTTAGCCTTTGGGGTTACAGCCAAGGCGCTTCACGCCCAATACCGTGCGCAGCATTGATTTCCAACTGAACAAAACAGCGGCTTCCCGGTCCCTGTACCGTTATTTAACCTCACGCCATGCGCCACATTACTGCCGCCGATATCAAGGCCTTCGATAAGCTGTTTCGCCTAAACCTGGTAAACGGGCTGCCGGGCTATAAACCAGCCAACCTCATTGGTACTGCTGCCCCGGATGGGGCCACCAACCTGGCCATTTTCAGCTCGGTGTTGCACCTCGGCTCCGACCCAGCCCTGCTGGGCATGGTTACCCGGCCCACCACCGTGCCGCGCCACACTTACGAAAACATCCGGGCCACGGGCTGCTTCACCATCAACCACGTGCCGGCCAGTTTGGTAGGTGAGGCCCACTACACCTCGGCTAACTTTGCCCGAGAAGAGTCGGAGTTTGCGCAGTGCGGTTTTACTGCCAGCTACCGCCATAATTTTCCGGCGCCCTACGTAGCCGAAAGCCCCATTAGTATTGGCCTGCGTTTGGTGGACGAACTGCCCATTGAGCGCAATGGCACCGTGCTGCTCATCGGCGAAGTGGCCCACGTGTACCTTCCCGAAGCGGCTCTGAACCCCGATGGCACCCTGAACCTGCCGGCTACCGATGCCGCCTGCATTTCCGGCCTCGATGCCTACCACCGCGTGACGCCGCTGGCGGAGTTTGCCTACGCCCGCGCCGGGCAGGGGCCCCAGCCGAAGAGCTAAAGGCTCGGGCTACGACCCAAAAAAAGCTCCGGCCGTGGGGGCCGGAGCTGGTAGAACGAGCCGCCGGTAGCGGTTAGTCGGTCTGGTTTTGGTTGTTGTTCTGGTTGTTTTGCGTGCCTTGGCCCGGGCCATTCATGGTGCCGCGCTGGGCGTTGTTGGTTGTGGTTTCGCGCGGTACGTTGTTAAGCGTACCACGGCCGCTAGTGGTTTGGCCGGGGCCCTGGGCTTTGCCGCTGCCGGCGGTGGTGCCGTCGCCGGAGGTAATGGCTTGGGCACCGGCGGTGGTATTCTCCCGAGTCAGGCTGCGGCCACTGGTGGTGGAAGTGCCGTCGGTGGTGCCGGTTTCGGTGTATTTGGAGGTATTTGGGTCGCCGCCGGGCTGCGAGCTAACGGCTTCGGCAGTAGAGCGCGCCCCCGAAGTGGTGCCTACGGGCTCGTACGCCTCGTCGCCGCCGGAAATACTGTCGCGGTCGGTGTCGGTGCGGTTGGCGCGGGGGGCCTCGGCAAAAGAGTCGTCGTTAATCGTGTCGAGGCCGGGGCTTGCGTTACGGTCGCAGGCAATGAGGGGAAGCAGCAGCACGGCCGTCCACAGCGCGCGGGTAGATCGGGACATAATAAAAACAGTGTTTGGGTGCGTGATGGTAGAAGCGTGAGGGGTATACGCGTTTCGGGCGGTTTATGGCTGAAGCCGAATCAAGCATACTTACCCAGCAGCAGCTAACGGTTACTCCACGATGCGGTAGGAAGCTCAAGTTCTTTGCCTGCGCAGGAGCATATTTGCGGTGTACTTCTTCGTTATTCCCGTTGAAAAACGCCGTTCAGCATTGGAGCGGAGGCAAAGATTCTGCCCTCTGCCTGTACCACGCCCGCCGCAACCCTCAGCTGCGGGTTACGCATCTGCTCACCACTCTCAACGAGCATTACCAGCGCGTGGCCATGCACGGCGTGCGGCCCGAGCTGCTGCACGCCCAGGCCGCACGCATTGGGCTGCCCTTGCAGCCGCTTTGGCTGCCCGAAATGCCCTCGATGGCGGAATACGAGCAGCGCATGGCGGCCTCGCTACACTCCTTGCAGCAGCAAGCCGACGTAACGGTGTCGGTTTTTGGCGACCTGCACCTACAGGACCTGCGCGCTTACCGCGAGCAGCAACTCACCCAACAGGGGCTGGAAGCCGCGTTTCCTATTTGGCACAAACCCGCCGCAGAACTGCTGGCCGAATTCTTCGACCTCGGGTTTCGGGCCGTGGTGGTGTGCACCAACGAGCAGCACCTCGACGCCAGTTTTTGCGGCCGCGAGCTGGACCGCGACTTCCTGCGGGACTTGCCGCCGGGAGTTGACGCCTGCGGCGAAAACGGCGAGTACCACAGCTTTGTGTACGACGCACCGTATTTCAGCCGGCCCATTCCGGTAGTGCGCAGCGAAAAGGTGCGCCGCGTGTACCAGCCCGCCGGCAACGCCACCTCCACCGATAAGGACGACTGTTACCGCTCCCAGCCCGATCCTTTCGCAGCCGGCTTTTGGTACTGCGACCTGCTGCTCGGTCCCGATGCCGACCCAGTCTAATGCCGGCAGAGTAACTTTATAAGCTTGCGAGGAAATTTAAAAAGACAAGCCGGGCACTGCTCACCTAGCTTCAGGTGAGCAGTGCCCGGCTTGTAGGCTTAAGCTGCCGTTACAGCGTTGTGTCAGAACTATACCGCGGGTTGGTGTCGGGTACGAACGGGTCGTCTACGGCGTGCTGACTGCTGGCCATCGAGTTCTGATTGCGCTGCTGCAAATGGCGGTAGCGGGCCTTGGTGCCATTCGAGCGGCTACGGCGCTGCGTGTATACCACAGCAGCGGCTAGGCCCACGGCGGCCGTGGCCGCCCCAATCAGCCATGGGTTGGTGGCATCGAAAACGGGTGGTGGCACAGTTACTACACCTTCTTCGTTTGCTACGGCGGGCTGCGGCACGTAGCGACCGTGCGCGGGAACCGCCAGCTCATCGAAGTGCCGGGCAAGTTCATCAAGCTCTTTTTCTAGGGCTGCACCGCGCATGGGAATGCCGTGCCCGGTAGCTGCCACCGCCGGTTTCAGGCCAGCCAAAAGCTCCACCGAGCGGCGCGCCTGGTGCCAGTCGCAGGTGAAATACTTGGGCGGCCCGTGCACCTCCTGTTCCTGCTCCCACACGGCCATGGCCGACTCCTGCTTCACCGTGCAAAACGCGTCGCCAACAATCAGCAGTCGGTCTTGCTCGCGGAAAAACGATACGTGACCGGGCGTGTGACCGGGCGTGTGCAACCAGCGCCAGCCCGGCAAATCGGGCACCGAGCCGTCGGCGGGCAGCACCTGTACTCGGTTGCCGAGGTTATAGGGACTTTTGGGGTACAAAAACGACAAAGCTGCCATGGCTCCGCCGCCCACAGTGGGGTCGGGTGGGGGGTAGGAGGAGCGACCGGTGAGGTAAGGCATTTCCAGGGGGTGTGCGTACACGGGCACATCCCAGGATTCGGCCAAAGTTTCCAGGGCGCCGGCGTGGTCAAAGTGGCCGTGCGTCATCAGAATGGAGGCCGGCGGGAAATTGGCCCCGAAGAGAGTTTCAGCCGTGTGCCGGATTTTACCGGCTGCACCCGGTAGCCCGGCATCGATAAGCACCCAGGAGCCGCTGTTGGGTTGCTGACGTACGAAATACAGGTTCACAAACACGTTGCGCAGGCCCCACACGCCGGGTGCCACAAACTGCAGCTCGGGGGTAGAGGCGCGGGTGGGGCGCGGCGTGAGAAGGTTGGTTTTGTCGGTCATAGCAGGAAAGGGGGTTGAGGAGCGAAAATCAGGAGAATAGGTGTTCGAGCTTATGGTTCGCAGCCGCATAGCACCTGCCGGGTAGGACCTTCCACCTGGTAGTTGGGCAGAGAAACTTCTTTCATGTAGACCACATCGAGGTGGCGCAGGGGTTTGTGGCTGGGGTCTTTTTCCCAAATGCGCCGCATGTAATTACAGTAGTACGGCCGCATCCATTCATTGTCGATAAACAGGTAGTTCTCGGAGTACTTGCGCCACCGGTCGTTCTTGTGCAGGGCCATTACCGAGGCCGGTTTGGCATAAGTAACCGGCCGGCCGCCGCGGTAAAGGTCCACGAGGCGGCCGTCGTTGGTGCGGCCCTCCAGAATGTACCAACCGTCGTCTTTGAATACGGCCGGCGCAAACATGCCCCAGTGTTGATCGGTGCGAAACAGGTAACCAAACCAGCGTAGCGGCTGGTGCATGGTGTAGCGCGGCGTCACAATGCCGTCGAGGTTCCACCACACGGTATAGGCCAGCAACACCAGCAGCACGGTGTTGCGCAGGACCGGTAGCAGGCGAAATTGCGGGTGCGCCGGAATGCGCGGATGCCACTGCACTTGCATTTGCACCTGCAGCGGTACCAGCCAGCCCGGCAGCCGCTGCCCCCATTCCCGCAGGTACGCCGCCACGCGCCGCACCCCCGGTCCAAACTTTGTGCCCAGCCAGTTCATAGCCGGTGTAGGCAGCAGGCCCACCAGCGCAGCGAAGCTGATCAGAAAAAACAAGCCTACAAACAGCGTAAGACTGATGCCGATGTGGAAACCGAACATCACCACCACGAATACCAGCCGGAAAAAGTTAGTAGCTACCGGAATAAACAGCAGCACCGGCAGCAGCAGCTCGGTGTAGTACGTGAGGTGGGTGAGCCAGCGCATCAGTTCGTAATGCGGGTACAGCAGGCGGCCGACCGGCATTAGCACTTGGTCGAGGCTGAGAGCATAGTAAATAGCCGTGCCTTCGGTGGTCCATTCCGGAGCGTTTTTCAGGAAGGCGGTGCACACGTACACCAGTGCAATTTGCACCACAAACGCAACCGTGGCCACGCTAAAATGGCTGTATTGCCGCAGCGCCGGTTGTCCCTGGGCATCAGCTGACCAGACCCGGCCCCACGGTAAAAAAATGCCCCAGAACAGCAGCATGCGCAGTAAATCGTCGCCGCCCTGGGCAATCATGGGGTTGCGGTTTTGCAACGACACCAGCATGAGCCACGAGCCTACGGTCATCCAGCGGGTGCGCCAGCCCAGCAGCAGCCCTACGGCCAGCGCGGCCGCCAACAGAAACAGCAGCGCCTGAATTTCCCATATTCCACTGCTGGTGTGCAGTGAGAATTGGTATGGATTCCAGGCCCGCTCAAACAGCACGTGCAGCGGCAGTACTCCCAGGTTGGTGTAGTGAGCCTCGAGGTCGGTGCTGCGAATGGCTAAATCGGTCAGCAAAATGACGGCTACAGCCATGCGCAACAGCGCCATGGCCCGTACATCCAGCACAAACGGCCGCCGCAGCACCGCTGCTAGCTGCGTAAGCACCTGGATGCCGGATGAATGCACAGAAAGGGCAACCTCCGATGCTGGAGGTTGCCCTTGTGGCTGTACAAATGGCTGAAACGGAGCCGCCACAGTCGTTAGCGTGTGGTGGTACCGCCTGTAGTGCCGCTGGTGGTACCGCCGGTAGTGGTACCGCTGGTGGTGGTGCCACGCGTAGTGCTACCCGTGGTGCTGGTGGTTCTGGAGCCCGTAGTTGAGCCCGAGGTAGTACCCGATCCGCTGGTGCTGCCCATGGTAGTGCCCGACGTAGTGCCGGAAGTAGTACCGCTGGTGCTGCCCGAAGTGCTGCCCATGGTAGTCGACCCCGACGTAGTGCCCATGGTGCTCGAGCCGCTGGTAGTGCCGGAAGTCGTTCCTGTGGTGGTCGAACCCGAAGTGCTCGTGCCCGACGTTGTGCCCGTGGTTGTAGAGCCCGAAGTGGTACCGTACGATGTAGTAGAGCCGGCCGTAGAGCCGCTGGTGGTACCATAGCCCGAAGTAGTACCCGAAGTGCTCATGCCCGAAGTTGAGCCCGAGGTGCTGTTCATGTCCGACGACGAAGACGTGGTGCCCGAGGTTGAGCCCGAGGTAGTGGCTCCCGAAGAAGCCTCCCGGTTACAGGCCGAAAGAACCAATGCGGCGCTCAAGGCAGCAACGGAGAAAAACGACAGCGGGGCAAAAGGGTGCTTTTTCATAGCTGGAAAGGTGAATGGTTGAGGGTAGAAAGGGGCGGTGGAGCAAGGAAATCCAAAAAACGCTTATACGCTGATGAGCAGGTTGAAGCGGCATTTTTGATCAAAAAGGGTCGCCACGTAGGTGGCGGCCCTTTGGGTTGTATTTCTATTGCCAGAGGCGTTCGGCGGCTACCGACTGCCGGTGGTACCGCCAGTGGTTGCTTCGTTGGTGGTGGCGCCGCCAACCCCGGAAGTAGTGCCCGTCGAGCCCGTGGTGCCGTTGGTCGATGCACCAGCCGTGGTTCCTGCACCACTCGTGCCCATGCCACTGCCGGTTCCACTGCCGCTGCTCATTGTGTCACTCGCCATGCCGGTGCTGCCGTCCGTCGCTGCGGCGTTGTCATTGCCCACCGAGTTGGTGCCATCGGAACCCATGCCGGAAACATCATTAGAGTTGCCGCTGCCTCCGCAGGCGCCCAGGGCCAGCAGGGCACAAAACGCGCTCGACAAGCCTATCATTCGTGTGTACTTCATATACAGGGTGCTTTGGTTGTAGGATCGGAGCTTTAGCCCGACCGTTTTATACGCGCTTGGTTAATTTTGTGCCACGGTATTAATCAATGTTTTTTACTGAATATAGTGCGTGGAATACGTAGTGGAGGTTCTTATAACGCACAGAATCACCCGCAAAAGGCGTGTTTTGCCCGGCAATCTGCCCAAAACCTAACCGCGCGGTGCCGGTTTCGTATGGGTCGGCTACTCCTGTTTATGCCATGACCCCAGTCCCCTCCATCATCCTCTTCGACGGCGTGTGCAACCTTTGCCACGGGCTGGTGCAGTTCATTATTGAGCGTGACCCGACCGGCCGTTTTAAGTTTGCCTCCTTGCAATCGGAAGCTGGTCAGCGGCTAGCTCCTAGCGGCATTAATCCCGATCCGGCCAATCCCGATTCCGTGGTGCTGGTGGAGAACGGCCAGGTGTACACGCATTCCACGGCCATTTTGCGCATTATGCGGCACCTACCCGGCCTGTGGAGCTGGCTGGCCGCCGGCATGGTATTGCCCCGTTTCTTGCGCGATGCCGCCTACCGCTTCGTGGCCCGTAACCGCTACCGCTGGTTCGGCAAGCAGGAGAGTTGCTGGATGCCCACTCCCGATCTTAAAGCCCGTTTTCTGGATCAATAAAAAACCAGGGCTGCGTTAAGTTTTGCACAAGCCAGGAGGAACGCAGCTAAGGCTAAAGCCCCAGCGGTTTTCAAGCGCCCCAAGTGGCCATTCGCTCCGAAGAAGGAGCCTAAGATTAAGAGAGGCTGACCCCGGGCACGTGCTGCACCGGTGTGAAAATGCTACTCGTTGGCCTGATTAGCGTCAGCCGTACGCGGCAACAAAGCGCGCCACGTCTGCACCAGCTTGCCGGCGTCGGCCCCGAAGAAGTTCTGATCGAATTCCTCCACGGCCCAGGCGGCACGTACCACGGCCTTTAGGCCTACCGGAGTGAGGGTGAGGCTACGGGCGCGGGCGTCCTGCTCGTGGGCCGGGCGCATGAGCATTCCCTTCTCTTCCAGGGCCCGTACAGTTTTGCTGGTGGTCATTTTATCGGTGCGGGCGTGCTGGGCCACTGCCGCTTGGGTAACGGCACCCTCGTTTTGACTGAGGCGCTGCACCGCCGCCAGTAGCAGAAATTGTGTGGGCGAAAGGTTCAGCGGCGTTAGCACGGTGGCAAGCTGGCGGTGCCAATGGGCAGTGGCTTGGGCCAATAAAAAACCCGGGTTTTCATCGGGACCTTCGAAGGTGAATAGCGGATCAGCTGGGAGTGGCATCGGATTTTTACTAGGTTGCGCTACGGTGCCAAATGGCGGCCGCAAAATCGTAAACGTGCTTTTGGTAAATGGGTTTACTGTATGTGTGTTTACTAATGAAAAAAATCGTAATGGCCGCCCACAGCGGCTTTTTGTGTTTATGAAAGCACTTGTTCTCGATGGCATTGACCAGCCCCTGCAGTTGCGCGACGTGCCCACACCTCAGCCGCAAGCAGGGGAGGTGTTGATTAAATTGCAGGCAGCCGCGCTCAACCACCGCGACGTCTGGATTCAAAAAGGGCAGTACGCCGGCCTGCGTTTCCCCATCACCCTGGGCTCCGACGGTGCCGGTACCGTGGCTGCGGTAGGTGAAGGCGTAGAAAACCGTTGGCAAAACCAGCCCGTTCTCATCGACCCCGGTTTCGACTGGGGCAATAATCCCAAAGCCCAGGGCCGTGCTTTCAATATTTTGGGCCTGCCCCGCGACGGTACCTTCGCCGAGTACGTGTGCGTGCCCGCCGCAAACGTGCACGCTTATCCTGGTCACCTAAGTCCGGCACAGGCTGCGGCTCTCCCGTTGGGCGGCGTAACGGCCTACCGGGCGCTGTTTACCCGCGGAGGCCTGCAGGCCGGCGAGAAAGTGCTTATTAGCGGCATTGGCGGCGGGGTAGCTCTGCTGGCCATGCAGCTGGCTCTGGCCGCGGGCGCCGAGGTGTGGGTTACCTCCGGCACGCCCGACAAAATAGAGCGGGCCCAGCAATTGGGTGCGCGGGGCGGCATCAGCTACCGGCAGGAAAAATGGGGTACTGAGCTAGCCAAGCAGGTAGGCGGCGGATTCGACGTCATTATCGACAGCGCCGCTGGGCCTGGTGTGGCGCAGCTGGTGGAAGCAGCGGCTCCTGGTGGGCGCATTGTGTTTTACGGCGGTACTGCCGGCGCCATGACCAATGTTCCGCCAGCCCGGGTTTTCTGGAAGCAGCTCAGCCTGCTGGGTTCCACCATGGGTACTGCCCAAGACTTCACCGAACTGCTGGCCCTGGTAGAGCGTACCCGTATGCTGCCCGTTATCGATTCGGTTCTGCCCCTGGCAGAAGGAGAGCAAGCCATGCGCCGCATGGATAATGGGGAGCAGTTCGGTAAGCTCGTACTCGAGATATAAGCCTAGTGGAGAAGATTTGCCGGCCAAAAAAAGCAGTAAATAGCAAGCCACTGTCTGCTGCTTTTGAGGCTGAAAATCAACGAGTTAAATTCATTGTAAGTAGTTGATTTTCAGTGGTTTTATTTTGTGTTTTAGGTAGCGAAAATGGAATGCGGGCATGTGGTTTTCTGTTCTACATCAGAACGACAACATCAACGACTGCAACCGATGAAAACTCCCGCTGAATACCTCAACGTACCGGTTCTTTACCTGACGTATCCGACGGGCGAAGAGGCCGAGCAAGTGCCCGTGGTGACCTATGATGACGCCCTGCACGCCGTGGAATCGGCTTTGGCCGACGCTGAGAAATATAAGTACCTGCTCATGCGCGCCCTGCGCCGCTCCATGCCCGAAGGTGTTTCCGAGGCCGAAATCCGGCCCTTTTACTCCGGCATGGCGGCTTAGTGCACGTCGATTTTCATACGAATAAACCCAACGGCAGCTTCGGCTGCCGTTGCCGTTTTCAAGCACCGTATACCGTGTCCAGCTGAATTAACCAGCGGAGGTAGTAAGTCGATTCGCCAATAGCTCGGCCAGCGTAGCGGCTTGGTTCCGCAACTCCGGCACCGCCGTCGATTCAAACCACATGGGGCGCATGCTTGGGCCCAGCGTAAAGAGCACGTTTGAAGGCGTGCCGGTTTGGTTTAACAGGGCGCCGTGCTCGTCGGTGCAAATACCCAGACGCATGTTATCCGGCACCAGATGGCCGGATTGCCGCAGGCTGGCCACCAGTGGGTCGGCGAGTTGCTGATAATCCATGAGCGGGCCGGTGCATAGCACCACGTGGTTCGCGGTGAGCCAGGTGTGGTCGTGGTTGTGGCGCAGCTGCACCGCCAAGGCCTCGGCTCCGCGCGGTTCGATGTGGCGTACCCGACCCTTCTGCACTGTAAGCCGGCCCGATTGGAGCAACTCGGCTAGCGTGGCGGCATTTTGCGGTGGGTTGCGGTGGCGCCGCACCGACCACATGGCCGCTAAATGCCGCATGAACCGTTGTTGCTCCACTAGTGGCCAGGCGGCCCAAATCCGGCCTAAATCGGGGCGTAGGGCGTCCAGCACCGACCGCCAATCATAACCTTCGGCGGCAGCCGATGCCACACGGCGGCGCACCGCACTCAGCACTTGGGTTACGCTGCGCAGGTGAGCTACATCGGTAGCATAATAATTGGGGTAGGGGCGGGCCGGTGCTTGCAGGTGGGTAACAGGCCAGTGCCCGTGGCGCGACACGGCTGTAATAGCCCCGCGGTGGCCATCGGTGTGCAGCGCCATCAACACATCAACCGCCGTTAGTCCCGTCCCAATCAGCAACACCGAGTCGTTAGGACCGATGGAGCGCAGTGCGTTGGGGGCCCATGGGTTGCCGTGATAGTTCGGATGGTTGCGGTACTCGGTATCGGGTTTGGTAGGCGAAGCCGGGGGGAAATTTCCCAGGGCCAGCACCACGGCATCAGCTGGCAGCGAAGTGCCATCGGCTAAGGTCACGCTAGCGCCGTCAGCTAACTTCAGGTCCGTACCGATGGCGCGCTGTTGGCGCCATTCCACGCGCACGCCATTCGGCGCGGGATGCTGCAGGACCGCTGCGGTTAGCTCGCTTACATAGCGCCCGAAAACCTGCCGCGGGCAAAAGCCCTGCGGGCACGTGGGAATGTGGTTGGCCGCGAGCCAGTCGGCAAAGTGGTTCGGCTCGTCGTTGAAGGCGCTCAGACCGGTACTGCGCACGTTCAGCAGCCATTCGGGGCGCTCGGTGCTGTAAGCGGTGCCGGGGCCGGGCGCAGCTCGGGGCTCCACCAGCACCACATCGAGCGGCCAGGGGCCGCCGGGCAGGCGCGTAAGGTGCAGGGCCAGCAAGCTGCCCGCTACTCCTCCCCCAATAATTACGATGCTTCGGCGCGTCATACAAGGCACTAAGGCCCTTGCGCGGGCCGGTGAGGCTTTTCGTCCGGTAAAAAACAAAATTTCGGACAATGCCAGCCTCAAGCGGTGCTCGGCGGCTAATCCGGGCTACAGATACGCACCCGGCACTAAAAAGTCGCGCACGTATTCGGCAATTCCGTCTTCGAGACGGGTAAACGGCCGGGTGTAACCAATGCTGCGCAGCTTCTGCATGTCGGCCTGCGTGAAATATTGGTAGGTGTCGCGGATGTCTTCGGGTGTGTCCTTGAACTTGATGTCCGCTGTTTTGTCGAGCGCGGCAAAGGTGTTCAGGGCCAGATCGAGGAAAGTGCGGGCCTCGCCGGTGCCCAGATTGTAAATGCCGGAGTTGCGGCGGTGGTGCATCAGAAACATGCACACATCTACCAAGTCGCGCACGTAAATAAAGTCACGCTTCTGCTCGCCGTCGGCAAAATCGGGGTTATGGGAGCGGAATAGCTCCATGGAGCCCGTTCGCTGTACCTGCTGAAAGGTGTGGAATATCACCGAGGCCATGCGGCCCTTATGGTATTCGTTCGGCCCGTACACGTTAAAAAACTTCAGTCCGGCCCAGAAAAACGGTTTCTCCTCCTGCTGCACGGCCCAGTTATCGAAGTCGTTTTTCGAGTCGCCGTAGGGGTTGAGCGGGCGCAGCAGGGGCAGCAGTACTTCGTCGTCGGAGTAGCCCAGGCTGCCCGAGCCGTAAGTGGCGGCCGAGGAAGCATACACCAGCGGAATGTGGTAACGCACGCAGGCCTGCCACATTTGCTTGGAGTAATTCAGGTTCAGCAGGTCGAAAATGGCTTTATCCTGCTCGGCGGTATCGGTGCGGGCCCCCAGGTGAAAAATGAACTCTACCTGCTCGTGGTGCTGGTCGAGCCAGTCGAAAAACTCGTGGCGGTCAACGTACTCGCGCAGGTGCTTGCCTTTCAGGTTGATCAGCTTCCGCTCTTCCGAGAAGTTGTCGACCACCACCACGTCGTTAAAGCCATCGGCGTTCAGCCGGCTCACCATGCAGCTGCCAATAAAGCCCGCTGCGCCCGTCACGATTATCATATGCTCAGAGTTGGGTTCTGTGGTGCGAAGTACGCAGTTTCTCGGTGGCCGGTGCACAAGGCGTATTTTTTTGCAGCCGCTATGGTTCAGAAGCCGATTGTAGCCAAGCCGCGCCATTACCGGCCGCCCTCTACCTTTGCCCGCCATGCAACGATTCTATTTTCTGCTATGCGGCGCGCTAGGGCTGCTTGGGTCCTGCTCGCAATCCTCCGATTCGGCCCAGAAAAGTCAGGCGCCTCGGGTCGTAACCGTGCAGGACGACCTCGGCCGCAGCGTTACCTTCAATGCGCCGCCCAAACGCATCATGTCCTTGGCCGCGTCGATGACTGAAATGCTCTACGCCGTGGCCGATACCGCCACCATTGTGGGGCGCACCCAGGTATGCGACTACCCGGCCGCCGTGCTCCGCAAGCCGGTGGTAAACAGCTATCCGCTGGATTTTGAGACGCTTGTGAGCCTGCGCCCCGATGTGGTGTTTACCGTGGAGGGCATCACCAGTCCCTCCGATGCGGCCCGGCTGCAGGAGCTCGGCATTCCGGTGTATTACCAACGCTACCGGAAGGTGCAGGACATTTTCCGGGGCCTGAATGACTTGGGGCGGCTGCTGGGCCGCGAGCCACAAGCCCGGCACCTCACCGATTCTCTGGCGCAGCAGCTGGCCACCATTGCCGCCGATACCTCGGGCCCGCGCCCGCGCACCTTGGTCGTTATTTCCCCCGACCCCATTTACGCATTCGGCCACAATACTGTGTTTACCGATAAAATTCGCTTAGCGGGCGGGCTGAACGCCCTTACTGAAGACTTCCCCCAGCCGTACCCGGTCCTCAGCCGCGAATACATTCTTAAACTGAACCCCGACGTGCTCATCGGTGGCCGCTTTGGGCAAATGGACAGCACCTTCTTCCGCATGTACCCCGAGCTGCGTCGTATCGGGGCGTACCAGTCGCGCCGGGTATTCCGGGTAACCGGCGACTTAATGGACCGGCCGAGCCCGCGTGTGGTGGAGTCGGTGCGCGAACTGTACCGCTTGCTGCACCCTGCCTCATGAGCAGCCGGGCGCCACTCCTGTTCCTGTTGCTAGGCCTCACCGCTGCCGTTTTGCTGCTGGTTGGGCTGCGCGTAGGCAGCGTAGCCGGCGCCGATTACAGCACGTTCTGGCAAGCCCTCCGCCATTACGACGCCACCAATTCCGTGCACGTCGTGCTCATTGAACTGCGTTTGCCGCGGCTGCTGCTGGCGTTGCTGGCCGGTGGCGGTCTGGCCCTGAGCGGCTACCTCATGCAGGCCATGGTAAACAACCCGCTGGCCGATCCGTACCTGCTCAGCACTGCTTCCGGAGCTTCGTTGGGGGCGCTGGTCATGAATATTTTGTTGCCCACGGCCAGCGCCATTACCCCCTGGGTGGTGCCCATCGGTTGCCTGGCCGGGGCCGTGGGAGCTACGCTGTTGGTTATCGGAATTGGTACGCGGCAAGGTCGGCTAATTCCCACGCAGTTGTTGCTGGCGGGCGTGGCCATGTCGTCGTTGCTCAATGCGCTGGGCGGCCTCATCACGTTTCGGGCTCAAACCGATTCGCAACTTCGGGCCGCGCTTTCCTGGGGCTTGGGCAGTTTGGAACGCGCCGGCTGGCCGTTGCTGGGTGGTCCTGCCGTGGCCGTATTGCTGGGCATGGTGGCTGCTTGGCTGCTGCGCCGGCATCTCGACGTGCTATTGTTAGGCGAGGAGCGGGCTGCTACGCTGGGGCTCGATGTAGGCCGCACGCGTTGGCTGCTGCTACTGGCCTCGTCGGGAATTACGGCGGGCGTCGTGGCTTTGTGCGGGCCATTGGGTTTTGTGGGACTTATTGTGCCGCATGTAACGCGTGGTTTGCTGGGGGTTACCGGACGGCTGAACGTAGCGTTTTGTGCCCTGCTCGGTGGTACCTTCCTGCTGGCTTGCGACTTGCTGGCGCGCTGGCTACTGCCGCCGGCTGGCCTGCCTGTGGGGCTTATCACAGCCCTGTTCGGCGTACCGTTCTTTGTATATTTGCTGCGGAAAAAGGGATAATTGCCGAAGGCCGCCGATTGAATGCGTTAACCCGCAGACAGTCAAGAAGCGGCCGCTTTTTATAAATGGCTTGGCTTCACTGCAAACCAGCCAATCAGCGCTTCAGCAACTGCCCGTTGACAAGCAAACAACAGCATGATTTACATCAGCCGCCAGGAACACTTTAACGCTGCGCACAAGTTGCACAACCCCGCGTGGAGCGACGAGCGTAACAAAGAAGTGTTCGGGCCTTGTGCCAATGCCAACTGGCACGGCCATAATTACGACCTCATTGTAACGGTAAAGGGCTTGCCCGATCCCGAAACCGGCTTTGTGGTCGATCTGAAAGCCCTCAGCACGCTCATCCGCGAGCATATCGTCGACCACGTCGACCACAAGAACCTCAATCTCGACGTGCCCTTCATGGCCGGCAAGCTGGCCAGCACCGAGAACCTATCGATGGCTTTCTGGGAAATTCTGCAGCGCGAACTGCCGGCCATTACCACCGCGCAGCTCCATTGCGTCAAGATTTACGAAACGCCTCGCAACTTCGTCGAATATTACGGCGAGTAACCAATTCTGAATACTGAATTCCAAACGCTGCGCATGCCACTCGGCGAGGCCGGTATTTATAATTCAGAATTCATAATTCAGAATTCCACCACGTGAAATACTACCTCATTGCCGGCGAACGGTCCGGAGACTTCCACGCCGCCCGGCTCATGCGTGCCCTCAAGCAGCAAGACACCCAGGCCGAGTTCCGCTGCTGGGGCGGCGACCTGATGCAGGCCGAAGGCAGCACGCTGGTACACCATTACCAAGAAATGGCCATTATGGGTTTCGTGGAGGCTGCCACCAGCATCTTCCGGTTTCGGGGCTTCCTGAAGGAATGTCAGCAGGATTTGCTGGCCTACCAGCCCGATGTGCTGATTCTGGTCGACTACGCCGGCTTTAACATGCGCGTGGCCAAGTTTGCCAAGGAGAAAGGCCTGAAGGTTTTTTATTACATCTCGCCCAAAATCTGGGCTTGGAACCAAGGCCGCGTGCACAAAATCAAGGCTTTGGTCGATAAGATGTTCGTCATCTTACCTTTCGAGAAGGAGTTCTACCAGCGTTTCGGCTACGATGTAGACTACATCGGCAACCCCACTGCCGATGCCGTGTACGAGCACGAACCCACCGACGACTTCCACCACCGCAACAACCTCGACCCCGACAAGCCCATTATTGCGGTGCTGCCCGGTTCCCGCAAGCAGGAAATCGAGGAAATGCTCTTCGAAATGCTGCGGATTCTGCCGCCATTCTTCGATTACCAGTTTGTGGTAGCCGGCGTGAAAAACCTCGATGCGGGCTACTACGCCCACTTCGAGCGTAACAACGTGCGCATCATTTTCGAGCAGACCTACGACCTGCTACGCCATGCCAAGGCAGCTCTGGTAACCAGCGGCACCGCTACCCTCGAAACCGCCCTCTTCGACGTGCCGCAGGTGGTGTGCTACCGCACCAGCGCCATTTCTTACCGCATCGGCAAGGCCGTAATCAAGGTGCCGTTCATCTCGCTCGTCAACCTCATTGCCGGCCGCGAAGTGGTGAAGGAGCTGATCCAGGGCGAATTCACCGCCCGTAACCTCGTTACAGAGTTGCAGCGCGTACTCGACAACGAGGAATACATCGGCAAGGTAAAAGCGGGCTACGCCGAAATCCGCGAGAAGCTGGGCCGCAGCAACGCAGCCGAAAAAGCGGCTGAACTGATGGTAGGCTACTTACAGAAAAAATAGACTGGAATATTTATTGAAACAAAAAGCCCCGCTGGACGAATCCAGCGGGGCTTTTTGTTTCAATAAATATGGGATTATGCAGCACGTAACTGCTTCAGCGGTGACTTCTCGAACTTCTCGCGTGCGTACTCCAGATCAATAATTAGCTCCGTTACGTCCGTAGCCGAAGGCATATCGAACATGGCGTCGGTCATGATACTTTCGCAGATGCTACGCAGCCCGCGGGCACCAAGGCGGTACTCGTCGGCTTTGTCTACGATGTAGTCCAAAGCGGCGTCGGAGAACGAAAGCTCGATGCCTTCCATCTCAAACAAACGGTTGTACTGCTTCAGGATGGAGTTTTTCGGCTCCGTCAGTATCAGGCGCAAGGTTTCCTTGTCCAGCGGGTTCAGGTGCGTCAGCACGGGCAGGCGGCCAATCAATTCGGGAATCAAGCCAAACTGCTTTAAATCCTGGGCCGTGATGTAGCGCAGGAAGTTGTTGGTGTCCACTTTATCCTCGAGCAGCGTTTTGGCAAAGCCCAGCGGCTTGGTGTTCAAACGGCTCTTGATGATGCGCTCAATGCCCACGAACGCGCCGCCGCAGATGAACAGGATGTTTTCAGTGTTTACCGTAATCATCTTCTGCTCGGGGTGCTTGCGGCCGCCGTGGGGCGGTACGTTTACCGTGGTGCCTTCCAGCAGCTTCAGCATGGCCTGCTGCACGCCTTCGCCGCTCACGTCACGAGTTATGCTGGGGTTGTCGCTCTTGCGGGCAATCTTGTCTACTTCGTCGATGTACACAATGCCGCGCTCGGCCGCTTCCACGTTGTAGTCGGCGGCTTGCAGCAGGCGCGTCAGAATACTTTCCACGTCTTCGCCCACGTAGCCGGCTTCGGTTAGCACGGTAGCGTCGGCAATACAGAAGGGTACTTGCAGCACCGAGGCCAGCATTTTGGCCAAAAAGGTTTTGCCGGTGCCGGTTTCGCCCACCATAATGATGTTCGATTTTTCAATCGTCACCTCGTCTTTGGTAGTGGGTTTCTGCATCAGGCGCTTGTAGTGGTTGTACACCGCCACGCTCAATACTTTCTTCGCTTCGTCTTGGCCTACCACGTACTGGTCGAGGTAGTCCTTCATTTCCCGCGGCTTTACGAGGTTAAATTTTGGCGTCTTGGTATTTGAGCGAATCTTATTCTCCTCGTTCAAAATTTGCTGCGCCTGCCCAACACAACGCTCACAAATGTGCGCGTTGATGCCGGAAATCATGATGGAAACCTCGCGCTTGCTTTTGCCGCAAAACGAGCAGGTGATATCTGCCATTGTCGAAGGGTCGGAATTCAAGGGGTAATTCGCCGGTGGAAAAATTCCCGCGGCCTCAAAGGTACGAAAACGCCAACGCCCCCCGTACACGGAAAAGTGCCGAAAGACCGGGCTTCTATAAAAAGAACAACCGTCTCACACTGAAGTTGCAATTCAGTATGAGACGGTTGCATGCGGAGGCAGTTAAAACTCCGACTTCTTCCGGGAATTACTTCTCCAAGTTGTGGCGCTCCAATACCTCGTCGATGATGCCGTATTCTTTGGCTTCGTCGGCGCGCATCCAGTAGTCACGGTCGGAGTTATCGTGCACCTCCTGGTAGGTTTTACCCGTGTGCAGGGCGAGAATATCGTACAGCTCTTTCTTGAGCTTCAGAATTTCGCGGGCCGTAATTTCGATGTCCGACGACTGGCCTTGGGCACCACCCGAGGGCTGGTGAATCATGACGCGGGCGTGGGGCAGGGCCGAACGCTTGTTTTTGGCACCGCCAGCCAGCAATACCGCCCCCATGGAGGCGGCCAGGCCGGTGCAGATGGTGGCCACGTCGGGCCCCACGTACTGCATGGTGTCGTAAATGCCCAGGCCGGCGTACACCGAGCCGCCGGGCGAGTTGATGTAGAGCAGGATGTCCTTCTTGGCGTCGGCCGACTCGAGGAAGAGCAGCTGAGCCGTGATGATGTTGGCAATGTAATCGTCGACGGGCGTGCCCAGGAACACGATACGGTCCATGATCAGGCGGGAAAACACGTCGATTTCGGCGAAGCGCGTGGGGCGCTCCTCAATCACGGAGCGCGTCATGCCCGTGACGAAATGGCGGCTCTGGCCTTCGACGTGGTGCAGGTACTGGTCGACGCCCAGGCCGTTCAGGCCCTGGCCTTTAACGGCAAATTTGCGGAATTCCTGTTTGTTCAGCATGTGACTGACTGAGGTAGGAGAGAGGATTGGTTGAGACGAATTAAACGGGCAACGCCGTGGTAAGGACGCAAAAAAGCCCTTACTCCGACGAAGTAAGGGCTTTTTTGTAGGGAACCAACCCCAGGCGCAAATTACGCGCTGGCTTGGTTCCGGAAGTCCTCGGCCGTCATCGGCTGATCTTTAACAACAATCCGGCCGCGCAGGTTGTCGAGTACTTTCTCTGCCAGAATGGCTTCGTACTCCTGCACGTAGTTTTTGCCGTTCTCCTGGCGCAGGTAGTTGTCGGCAAAGCCGCGAACCGATTCGCGCAGCTCGTCCGATACCTCAGGCAGGTTGAACTGGGCCATGATCTTGGTCATGGTGCGGTCCACGATTTCGTCGTTCGACACCTTCAGGCCCTGCTCCTCAACCACTTTGTTGCGGATCATCGACCACTTCAATTCCTTCTCGTAGTCCGAGAAGTGCTCTTCTACCTGCTCGGCGGTCAGCTGGCCTTTGTTAGCCACCACCAGCCACTTCTTGAAGAACTCCTTCGGCAGCTCGATGGTGGTGCTTTCCACCAGCTTGTCGATCATCCGACGATTCAGCAGACCATCCGACTCGCGGTTGTAGTTCTCCTGAATGGTTTCGCGCACCTTGGCGTCAAAGTCTTCCTTCGTCGTCACAGCGTCTTTGCCGAACACTTTGTCGAACAGCTCTTGGTTGTATTCAGCCTTGCTCGAGCGGTTGATTTTCTCGATTTCCAGCGTGTATTCGCCTTCTACACCGGCCGCCAGCTCCTTCGAGATGCCCGTGAAGTTGGCTACCGCCGTGATGTCGCCACCGAAAATTTCCTTCAGATCGAACGACACTTTGTCACCGGCCTTCAGTCCCACAAACTTATCGGCACCGCTCTTCACCTTGTTAGTCGGCAGCATTACCTTCTGCGAAAACTCGGTGGTTTCCTGCGTCAGCTGGCCAGAGAGGTAGTCGCCTGCCTCCGAGGTTTCCGGCGTGGTGTTCTCGCCGAATTGCATGCCAATCTGCTCGTAGGTTTCGTTGAGCGTGTTTTCGTCCAGCTCCACGGCGGGGCGGTCTACTTCCAGGTTCTCTACGGGCAGCTCAAACTCGGGCAGCAGGCCCAGCTCAAACTGAAATTCGAACTCCTTTTGGGTATCGAAGTTCACATCCGACGGCACCGGCAGCGGTTCGCCCAGAATGCGCAGGTTGTTTTCCTTGATGTACGTATCGACGTTGGATTGCAGCAAACGGTTGATTTCGTCTACCAATACACCCTTGCCGTACATTTTGCGCACCAGCCCGGCGGGTACCTTGCCGGGGCGGAAGCCCTTAATCTGCGCCTTTTTCGAGAGGTCTTTGATTTGCTTTTCTACTGCTTCCGAGTAGTCAGCTTCCGTGAGGCGCACGGTCAGCAGGGCGCTCTGCTGGTCGTCTTTCTTGTCGAGGGTAATGTCCAAAACGAGTCGGAGGTTAAGGGTAACGTGAGAAAAGCCAAAAGGCCGGGAATAGCAAACCCCCAACGCGCCGTCGCCGGGTAGTTGAGGGCTTCGCTAGAGGTTTGTATGAGCACCTGCCTAAAAAGGCAGGCCATTGGTGCGGATGGAGGGACTCGAACCCACACGCCTTGCGGCACCAGATCCTAAGTCTGGCACGTCTACCAATTTCGCCACATCCGCAGTACGAGGCCGGCTGCCTCGGGGGCGCAAAGC
Organism: Hymenobacter koreensis; assembly: GCF_039541855.1. NCBI lineage: Bacteria > Pseudomonadati > Bacteroidota > Cytophagia > Cytophagales > Hymenobacteraceae > Hymenobacter > Hymenobacter koreensis. The sequence goes on along the minus strand of NZ_BAABHA010000002.1, from coordinate 4,895 downwards.
TACGGAAGCACGGCGGAATATCAAATGCCTCTGTCTCTTTAGCAACGTATGGTGTCTTTTAGGAGTTATAAGAGCAGGAACCGCATGAATAAGCCCGTTCTATTTAGGCTTGAGATTAGCCGAGAAGTCCCACCCTTTAAAAGTAGGAGAGAGGCAAGGCCTGCGGTTTCCTCCGTACCTTCGTATGCTGCCTTCGTGGTAGTGCCCTTTTGCCGATGGCTACCTTAATTGACCCCGAAGTAGAACGCCAGGAAATCCTGCGTCATTACCGCCGCCTGCTGCGCACGGCCAAGCCCTACCTGAAAGACGGCGACGCCAAGCTCATTAAGAAGGCTTTTAATACCTCGCTGGATGCGCATAAGGACATGCGCCGCAAATCCGGCGAGCCGTACATTCTGCATCCGCTGGCCGTAGCCCAAATTGCGGTAGAGGAAATTGGCTTGGGCACCACCAGCATTGTGGCCGCCCTGCTGCACGACGTGGTAGAGGATACCAACTGGGAGATTTCCGACGTGGAGCGCGAGTTCGGCCCGCGCGTAGCCCAGATTGTGGACGGCCTCACCAAGATTTCCGGCGTGTTCGAGTACGGCACGAGCGAGCAGGCGGAGAACTTCCGCAAAATGCTGCTCACGCTGAGCGAGGACGTGCGCGTTATCCTCATCAAAATCGCCGACCGACTGCACAACATGCGGACGCTCGACTCGATGCCGCGGCACAAGCAGCTCAAAATTGCCTCCGAAACCATTTACCTCTACGCGCCGCTGGCCCACCGTTTGGGCTTGTACGCCATTAAGAGCGAGCTGGAAGATCTGCACCTGAAGTACACCGACACCGAGACGTACAACGAGCTCGTGAACAAGGTGCGCCAGAGCCGCAGCGCCCGGAACCGCTTTATCAAGGAATTTGTGGCTCCTATTGATGAGGAGCTGCACCGCCAAGGGTTCGGCTTTGAAATCAAGGGCCGGCCCAAAAGCATCTACTCTATATTACGGAAGATGCGCAAGCAGAACATTCCCTTCGAGGAAGTTTACGATCTGTTTGCCATTCGTATCATCCTGAACGTACCGCCCGAGCAGGAAAAAGCCGCCTGTTGGCGCGTGTACTCCATTGTAACGGACTTCTACCAGCCCAACCCCGACCGCCTACGCGACTGGGTGAGCACGCCCAAAGCCAACGGCTACGAGTCGCTGCACACCACTGTCATGTCGAGCCCCGGCCAGTGGGTGGAGGTGCAGATTCGCTCCAAGCGCATGGACGACATTGCCGAGAAGGGCTACGCCGCGCATTGGAAGTACAAAGACACCGGCGCCGTTCAGCCCGAGTCGACCTTGGAAACGTGGATTAACAAGGTGCGCGAGATGCTCGAAACCAATAACTCCAATGCGCTGGAGTTCATGGACGAGTTCCGCCAAAACCTATTTGTAAAGGAAGTCTACGTGTTTACGCCCAAAGGCAAGCTTATTATCCTGCCCGACGGTGCTACCACGCTCGACTTCGCATTCGAAATTCACACGCACATTGGCATGCAGTGCCTTGGGGCCAAGGTCAACCAAAAGCTGGAACCGCTCAGCTACCGCCTCCGCAACGGCGACCAAGTCGAAATACTGACCTCGCAGAAGCAAAAGCCCACCGAGGAATGGCTGAAATACGTCACTACCTCCAAGGCCAAAAGCAAAATTCGGGACTTTTTGCGCGACGAGAAACGCGCCAAAGCGGAAGACGGACGCTACTTGGTGGAAAAAAGGCTTGAGTTGTTGGGTGTGGAGTTGAATCCCGACAACGTGAACCGCTTGCTTGCGCATTTTAATGTGCACAATGCCCACGAGTTCTACTACCGCATTGCCATTGGGCAGGTCGATGGACGTGAAATCAAGGAAAGTCTATTCGACCCCACGGTGCCGGTGCCCAAGCTTCCTTCCATGCTGGAGCCCAAGGCTTTCGACGCGGAAGTGCAGAAATTGCGGGGCGTGCGGCCCGATATGCTGGTGATTGGCGAAAACACCGCCAAGATTCAGTACACCATTGCTACCTGCTGCAACCCCATTCCCGGCGACGATGTGTTCGGTTTCGAAACCGACGACAACATCGATATTCACCGCACCTCCTGCCCCAAAGCCGTGGAACTCATGTCGAGCTTCGGCAACCGCGTGGTGCGTGCGAAATGGACCGATCAGCTGGAATTGGCCTTCCTGGCCGGTTTGCGCATCAAAGGCTCCGACCGCGTGGGGCTGGTGAACGACGTCACCAAAATCATCAGCAACAGCCTCAAGGTAAACATGCGCTCCATCACCATTGATTCCGACGACGGCATGTTCGAAGGCCAGATTATGGTGTTTGTAAACGATACCGCTCACCTCGATAAACTCATCCACCGCCTCAGCAAAGTGCGCGGTGTGCTGTCGGTAGAACGGTTCAGTTCCTAAGAAACCAGAAGTCAAGCTGACTGGTTGGTATGTCCGAGTTCAAGTGTAGTACACCTTAGTATATATAGCAGCACAAAATGCTCGACCCCGAGAAGTACGAAGAGGTCAAAAAGATCTTCACCGCGTATTTGGAAAGCAAAGGCCTGCGCAAAACGTCGGAGCGCTACGCTATTCTGGAAGAAATCTACTCCCGCACTGGTCATTTCGACGTGGAAGAACTCTACGCCGGCATGAAAGACCGCGGAGTGCAGGTAAGCCGTGCCACCGTATACAACACGCTCGATCTGCTGGTGGAGCATCACCTCGTCAGCAAACACCAGTTTGGGCGAAATCTTGCGCAGTACGAGAAGTCTTACGGCTACCGTCAGCACGACCACGTCATTTGCACCGAATGCCATAAAGTAGTGGAGTTCTGCGACCCCCGTATCCACGGCATCCAAACCATGGTCGGGGAGTTATTGAACTTCCATATCTTGCACCACTCCTTGAATCTTTACGGCATTTGCGGCGACTGCCGCGCCAAAGCCGCTCGTACCATTACTGAATGAAAACTGACGCCACCGTCCACGACGGCATCCTCTCGGTCCGCCTCACCGGCGACCTGATCGGCAGCCCCGATTCTCAGTCCCTTCTCCAAACCGTTGATCAGCACCTCGGCGACGATTCCGTCACCCTCTGCTCCGTCGACCTCTCCAATGTTCGGTACGTTAACAGCTCCGGCATTGGCGTGCTCGTCTCGCTGCTGACCAAGTTCCGTAGCCGCGGCGGCGAGTTGGTGCTCATCAACCCCGCCGAGCACCCACGGAAGATGCTGGCCTTAACCAAGCTCACGTCCATCTTCACCATCGCCGACGACGAAACCGCCGCCACTAGCCTCCTTAAAAGCGCTAACTAGATGCCAGTAGACGTACTTGTTGGGCTACAGTGGGGAGACGAAGGGAAAGGAAAAATCGTCGACGTGCTTGCCCCCACGTACGACGTCGTTGCTCGCTTCCAGGGCGGGCCGAATGCCGGTCACACGCTTACCTTTAACGGGACTAAGCACGTGTTGCACCAGGTACCGTCGGGTATCTTTCACCCGCATATCATTAATGTAGTCGGCAACGGCGTCGTCCTCGACCCCGTTGTCTTTCGCGAGGAGTTGCGCAAGCTCACCGCCCGTGGCGTCGACGGCACGGCCAACCTTTACATCTCGCGAAAGGCCCAGCTCATTCTTCCCTCGCACCGCGCTCTAGACCGCATTTGGGAAGAAGCTCGTGGAGGCAGCCGCATCGGTTCCACCCTGAAAGGCATCGGCCCTACGTACCAGGATAAAGTAGGTCGTACCGGCCTGCGCGTAGGCGACATCCTGCACGCCAACTTCCGGGAGCGGTACCAGCAAACAGTAGAGCGCCACCGCCAGCTCGCCAACTTTCATCAGCGCGATTTGGATATCGACGCCGAAGAAGCGGCCTTTTTCGATGCCGTCGAAGACCTCCGCCAACTCCGCCTCGTCGATACGGAGTACCTACTAAATGACTTGCTGAACCAAGGTAAGCGCATTCTGGCCGAAGGCGCCCAAGGCTCCTTGCTCGATATCGACTTCGGTACCTATCCCTACGTTACATCGTCCAGCACCATCGTAGCCGGCGCTTGTACGGGGCTTGGCATTGCGCCCAAGCATATAGATAAGGTGTACGGCATCAGCAAAGCCTACTGTACCCGGGTAGGCAGCGGTCCTTTCCCCACCGAGCTTCACGACGAAGTAGGGGAGAAGATCCGCCAGGCGGGTCGCGAGTTCGGCTCAACCACCGGTCGTCCCCGCCGTTGCGGTTGGATCGATCTGCCGGCCCTGCGTTACGCCATCATGCTAAATGGTGTGACCGAGCTACACCTGATGAAAGCCGACGTCCTTTCCGACTTCGATGAAATCCGGGTCTGCACCCACTACAAGCGGGCCGACGGCACTCTAACCGAGCAGCTTCCAGATCTTGGTGAACTAGAGCAATTAGCACCCGAGTACATTACTCTTCCCGGCTGGCAAGTTTCTTTGGACAATGTAATGTTAGCTTCTGGCCTGCCCGGAGAAGTAAGAACTTACGTGCAATTCCTTGAAGAACAACTGAAAGTGCCCGTAACCATAGTTAGTATAGGGCCCGATCGGGTGAGTACACTTCACATGAACTGATACGCCCAATCATTTTTCTGTCAAGGGCCGCTTGCAAATACACAAGCGGCCCTTACCTTTGTCATCCCGCTACAGCAAACGGCTGGTGGATTTCCTCAAGTGAGGAAGTGTTGAGGAAAAGTTGCTAGGCTTTTGCTTACTACTAAAAAGGCTCATTATCTTTGTGGCCTTCTTCAGTGGAAGCAAAAGAAAGCTCGAGATTTTTTGCTCTTGCTGTTCTTTTTTCTCCGGCTTTTCCTACCTTTGCAGCCCGCTTCGGTCGGAGGCGGGAAAGGAGGAGCAAAGCGGGGTGCTCCGCGGCGGGT
>NZ_BAABHA010000001.1:0-649008 GCF_039541855.1 Hymenobacter koreensis | reverse complement strand
CAAATCGCGCCAGGGCGCACCGCTGCGCGCAATCCACAGCACGGCATTGACAAACAGCCGGTTGTCAGCAGCCGGGCGGCCCGCGTCCCCGACTTTACCCGGCAACAACGGCACTAAGCGTGCCCAATCCGCATCTTTGAGTTCATAACGTCGCACGACCTAAAGGTCGCCGATTGTCCACACACCCTAGTATAAACCATAAAGGCAAGACTCTTTTTGCTCAACGACACAACAGGACTACACGTTTAAGCCACTTTTGAACCCCGCTGGGCTGGCGCGGGCTCAGCTTACGTTGTTCTTTTTTGGCATGCCTACGGCTTCTCCTCACTTTCACACGCCCGCAGGCACTATTATCGGTCAGCGCGACGGGGCTGTGGTACGTGCCAGCGGCATACGGTATGCACGTGCCGCCCGCTTTCAGCCTCCGGTGGATGAACCGGCTTCCGAGGTGCCTTTGCAGGCTACTGCGCCCGGTCCAGTGTGCCCGCAGGTGGTCGATTCGCTGCTGAGTCAAGCCCTTGGCCCGGCATTGGCCGGCCGGACCTACGACGAGGACTGCCTGCGACTGACCGTTACGACGCCGGCCGACGCCCAGTCGCAGGATAATTTGCCTGTTATCGTGTGGGTACACGGTGGCTCTTACGTGAGTGGCGCTGGCGACTTGGCCTTTTATGACCCTACGACGTTTGTGACAGAACAACGGGTAGTAGTGGTAGCCGTTACCTACCGCCTAGGCTTGTTTGGCTTCCTGGGCCGCTCAGATACCCCGCCGAACCTAGGCTTGCTTGATCTGATGGGGGCCTTGCGCTGGGTGCAACGCAACATAACTGCTTTCGGCGGAAACCCGGCTTGCGTAACCTTGCTGGGGCACTCTTCCGGTGGCGACGCTGCCGCGCACCTGCTGGTAGCCGAAGACGCTGCGGGCCTGTTTCGGCGGCTTATTCTGCACAGCGCCCCGCTTGGCCTGGCTCCCAACCGCGCCCGCATGACGCGGGCCATGGCGGCAGCCGTGAATTCCATTCCTGCCGACGCTAGTCACGAGGACGTGCTGGGCTACGAAGCAACGGCTTGGCGGGCGGCCCGCTGGTCGGGCCTGAAGGCTGGTATGCCCTTTGGCACGCAATACGGCGCTTACCCATTACCTCCGGAAAAGGCTATTGCCCAAGCCTGGCGCGCTGCGGCTCCAGCCATAGACGTGCTTATTGGCGCCACGGCCGAAGAGTTGCGCTTTTTTGCCGTCATCGACCCGAAGTTCCGTTGGCTTGAGCGCCTGCCGTTGCTCGGGCCCTCGTTAACCCGCAAGCTGGTGGCGGCTGGTTCGCGGCGCATCTACGTGGATCCGGCAGCCGCTTTTGCCCGCCGGCATGCGCGGGCCGGCGGACGCGCTTATCTCTTTACAGTGACGTACCGCCCCCGCGGCAGTGCATTTGGGGCAGCCCATACCATTGACTTGCCATTGCTGTTTGGGACGCAGAAAACGTGGTCGGCAGTGCCCCTGCTTGGCGACGCAAGCTGGGCCGAAGTCCACCAAGCCGGCCGGGAAGTACGGCAGCTGTGGGCAGAATTTGCCCGCACCGGCGAGCTGCCCACTTCCGCGGAAGTACCAGGGGTGCTACAGCTGCACCGAGTATAGCCCAACTCACTAGGGCTAACAGGTCCTTGCAATCAGTTGACCTCATTTCGACAGCTCACCTGAAACTTCGCTGGCGGGTGATAACCGAACAGCTCATGAGCAACAGTGGACTCTTCACCCTAACTGCCGTATCAATCCCTAGCCCCGCTCGTCCAGGGCGCTGGTTTTGCTCGTTAATTTCCTTTCTTCTATGGCTCGTTTTACCCGCGCCGATGCCGTGGCTCAAGGCCTGCGCAGTCCGCTGATTCCCGTTTTTTACCACGCCGAAGAACCGTATGCCCGGCGGGTGCTGCAGGCCTGTTACGAAGGTGGCGTGCGCCTGTTCGAGTTTACCAACCGCGGGCCAAACGCCTTCGAAATTTTTGCCGATTTACAGCAATTTGTGGAAGCGGAGTACCCAGATCTTATGTTGGGTGCCGGCACCATTTACACGGTGGAAGAAGCCGAGCGGTTTATAGCCGCCGGCGCCGATTACATTGTGCAGCCCGTAATAAGCGCCGATGTGGCCCGGGTATGCCAGCGCCACGACTTAGCTTGGTTGCCCGGCGTACTTACCCCCAACGAAGTATACGCGGCTACCCAACTCGGGGCAGCCTTCGCTAAGCTCTTTCCGGCCAGCGTTATGGGGCCCGACTACCTCCAGGCCATTCGCGGGCCGTTACCGCAGGTGCGGTTTATGGCCACCGGCGGCATTCAGCCCACTCCCGAGAGTGTAGCCCAATGGATGCAGGCCGGGGCCAGCTGCGTAGGTATTGACTCTCGCCTGCTACAAACCGATGACCCCGCTGCCCTAACCGCCCAAGTGACGAAGTTGCTGGCTGTTATGCAGCCCCAGTCATAAACCCATCGGGTAACTTAAAGGCGTTCGGCCCAGTGCAATCCTCGGTAGAGCATTGGGCCGAACGCCTTTGTTTTGTGAGACTCGGGCAACGTAATTAGGCAGGAAAATCAGCTGAATTTCCGGTTTCGGCTACGCCTTCCAGTTCCGTTACCAGCGCGGTAAACTTTTCGCGGGCACCCTTCACGGCGGCTTTACCCAGCGGCAAGTGCAAGGGTGGGTTTTCTTGGCGCACGAGGTCGTACATGATTTCGGCGGCGCGGCGTGGGTCGCCGGGCTGGCGGCCACTATAGCTCTGGATACCCTTTAGGTTTTCGCCCACGGTGGCTTTGTAGTCGTCGATGTGGGTGTCAACGAAGCTGGCCGAGCGTCCAGCCCAGTCGGTGCGGAAGCCGCTCGGCTCGATGTTGGTCACTTTAATACCCAACGGCCCCACTTGCTGCGCCAGACTCTCGCCAATGGCTTCGAGGGCAAACTTGCTGGCGTTGTACACGCCCACGCCCGGAAACGTCTTTAGCCCCCCAATGCTGGTGATGTTGATGATGTGGCCGCTGCGCCGCTCCCGCAAGTGGGGCAAAACGGCCCGCAGCACGTGCAAGGGCCCAAACACATTTACGTCGAACTGACGCTGCACCTCCGCCGCATCGATTTCCTCGATGCTGCCCAAGGAGCCATAGCCCGCGTTGTTCACCACCACATCGAGGTGGCCAAACGCCCCGATGGCATCGGCAATAGCTTGTTTTACCTGGGCTTCGTTGGTAACATCGCACACAAAGCCGCGACCCTGACCACCGGCTTTGCGGGTGAAATCATCGGCTTGCGGCTGCTGGCGGAAGGTAGCGGCCACGGTGTCGCCGCGTTCGAGCAGCAGTTCGGCCAAAGAAGCACCAAAACCGGTGCTAACGCCGGTAATAAACCAGGTTTTAGGAGTAGTGGACATGCGGAAGGAAGCAAAGATGTGGGCAGCGGCCACCCTAGGCCGCCGCAAGAATTCTAAACTCCCAACAGCCACGAAGGGTTTACCTACTTCGGCCACAGCATTAACGATCAGCCTCCTACACAGTAGAAAGCTTTGCCTATCCAATTCGATAACCTAGATCGTGCCCTTGACAAGAACCGCAAACCCGGCTCGAACTTGGTCTGGCTTTAGCTGCCCTGCGCCAGGCCTCCGGCATCGTTTCCACGCCAGACCGGTCATTTTCCGCGCGAAAAACGTTGCTTTGCGCCTCCACGGCTGCGAGGTCTTTCCGACACGGTCTTAACTTACCGCCCCAAACAACGGCCCCGGCGGCCCGTATGGGCCCCTACTTCCAAGACTTTTTGGCATTACTATGAATTCATTCTCTGACTCTTCTCAGTCCAAGCCAACCGCGCTCATCCCGAAAATGACGCTACAGGCAGGCCAATACCAGGCGGCCATCGACGCTAAAATTCAGGAATTTAACACCCGGAATTTCACCGAAAGTTTCTGGCAAAAAGATGCCTCGCTGTGGGTGCAGGACGAAAAAGCGCAGCAGAGCGTGCGCAGCTTTATGGGGTGGCTACGCGTGGCCGAAACCATGCAGCAGGCCGTACCCGAAATAGAGCAGTTTGTGCAGGAAGTGAAAGCAGCTGGCTTCAAGCACGTGGTGGTAATGGGTATGGGCGGCAGCACCATGGCCCCCATTGTGTTCAAAGAATCCTTTGAGCGCAGCGCCGACGGTCTGCCCATGTCGGTGCTCGACACCACCGACCCTGGCACCGTGCGCCAAATTGAGGAAGCAGTGCCGCTGGCCGATACGCTCTTCATTGTGGCCAGTAAATCGGGCACCACGGCCGAGCCGCTGGCTTTCGGCGACTATTTCTACCACCGCCTGCGGGAGCTGAAGGGCGACAAAGCCGGCGAGAATTTTGTGGCCATAACCGACCCCGGCTCGGCGTTCGTGGCCGCAGCGCAGGCCCAGGGCTACCGCCGCATTTTCCTGAACTTCGCCGAGGTAGGCGGCCGCTTCTCGGCCCTCTCCTACTTCGGGCTGGTGCCAGCCGCACTCTATGGCATTTCTATTGAGGAGATGCTAACGCGGGCCATTGGCATGATGCGCGCCTGCGGGGCCTACGGCGCCGTGGAGCAAAACCCAGGCCTGGAGCTAGGCGTGGCGCTGGGCGTGCTGGCCGAAGCCGGCCGCGACAAGCTCACGCTGGTGGTGCCCGGGTCGCTTAATGACTTAGGCTTGTGGCTGGAGCAGCTCATTGCCGAAAGCACCGGCAAGGAAGGCAAAGGCATTTTACCCGTGGCCGGCGAACCAGTGCGCGAGCCGGCCGTGTACGGCCAGGACCGCGTGTTCGTGTACGTAGGTTACCAAGGCCAGCCCGACGAAGCCAACCGTGCCAAAGTGGCTGCGCTGCAACAGGCCGGCCATCCGGTTATTCAAATCCTGATGAACGACCCGCTGGACCTGGGTCAGGAGTTTTTCCGTTGGGAAGTAGCCACGGCCGTGGCCAGCGCCGTGTTCGGCATTAACCCCTTCGACCAGCCCAACGTGCAGGCCGCCAAAACCGCCACCGACAGCCTCATGAAAGTGGTGCAGGAGCAGGGCCAGTTGCCCCAGGGCGAAGCGCCCAAGGTTACTGAGAATGGCGTGGCATACTATACCGCCGTGAGCGGAAACGACGCTACTGACGTACTGCGGGCCTTTTTCGCGCAGGCCCAGCCCGGCAACTTCCTGAACATCCAGGCCTACCTCACCGAAACTCCTGCTGTAAACGACAGCCTGCAGGAACTGCGTCGCCAGGTACAGGAGCAGTTGCACCTGGCCACTACCTCGGGCTACGGACCACGCTTCCTGCACTCCACCGGCCAGTACCACAAAGGCGGCCCCGATACAGGTTTGTTCGTACAACTCACCGTCGACCACCCGCAGGACATTCAGCTGCCCGGCCGCTCCTACAGCTTCGGCACGTTCAAGAACGCCCAGGCGGCCGGCGACCTGCAGGCCCTGCACGACTACAACCGCCGCACGCTGCGGCTGCACCTTGGCGCCGATGCCGAACTAGGCTTGCGCCAGGTGCTGGCCGCATTGCCAGCGGCATTACAGCGGTAAGCTTACATTAATCAGTAAAAAGCCACGGGCGCGCAACAGCTGTTGCGCGCCCGTGGCTTTTTACTGACTCTTGGGCTGTTTTTAACGGCCGAAATCGTCCTGTATTCGCACAATATCCTCTTCGTTGGAAGGGTTATTGGCCTCGGTATGCTGCCAGATTTCGGCCACCACGCCCCAGTCGTCGAGGCCAATGAGGCGGTGCCGCTCGCCTTGCTGCATGGTAACCTGCTGACCAGGGCCGTAAATTTTCGGTTCCCCCTCTGCGTCGGTGGGGCTGGTGACAATAGCCACCGGCCCCTGCACCACGCGCCAGATTTCGGCGCGGCGGTGGTGGTACTGCCACGAAAGGCGCTGGTGCGGGGCCACGAGCAACAATTTCGGGCTCAGCTTGCCCGAAATGCGCAATTGCTCCACCGACAGCCCATCGAAGTAGGTGTCGGCGAACTGTTGGGCCTGGTCTTCCTGAATCACAAAGAAGCCGCCCCACGGCCGCAGTTGATCCTGGCTAGCAATAGTAAACCCCTGCTGTTGAAGTGCCTGCGCCGTTTCGTCGAACAGGATTTCTTTATCGGTGGCGGTATGGGGCATCACAATATGTAAGTGGTAGATAGTAAAAATGAGAAGCGAAACCCACAAAGACAACAGCGCTGCTACTATTTGCCGCCGCCAAATTGGGCTTACCTGACGCGGGAAGGCACAGCTTTCGTTGACTTCGGTGCTAAAGACACGGCGCGGCATTAACCCCTTCTGCACGACATGACGCGTAAGTATGCGCTATCCGTGTTGGTTGAATTTCCCTCACGTCAGGCATAAACACCAGGCCGGCACCGGCGTAATCCGGCTCCTGATGCTCAGGGCATAGAAAGCTCTACCACCACGGCCGTCGATCCGCCCGCATCGTCGTCGGTTACCAGCAGAAGCTCGTAGTGGTGGGGGCTTACTTCGCGGCGAACTGCTACGCCTTCTACCTTGCCGCGGTAAGGCTGACCGTTGGGCAGTTGCAGCTGCGCCATTTGAACCGGCAGGGCTTTCGTGCTGGTATCCTGGGGGTCAATGATGCCCACAAAGCTCCCCAGCACGGCTCCGTCGGCCACAGCATCCACGGTATCCTCTACCGAAGCCGTGACGAACAACTTGTTTTTGTAAACCGAAGCGCCCGAAAAACCAGCGGGCTTGCCCTCGATGCTGGGCAGTTGGTAAAGCTGCGGCCGAAACGCGGGCACTACGTGCGAACGGTGCCGGAGCAGGTTTAGGGTACCGGCGAGGGAGCCGCGAAAAAGCAGGTTGCCAGCTGCTGTACCCACGCTGCGCTGCAACAAAAACAACTCCGTGGCGGTGGCCGCCGCCGATTCCAGGTTCAGCACCAAAGCGCCAGGCAAAGCTTTACGAAACGCGGCATACAGCACCGACAAGGACAGCGGATGTACTTCCGCTTCGGCACCATGGTGTTTGGGCAAATCAACCCAAAACCCTATTTCCCGGGCAGCCGTGGCACCCGAACCCATAATGAGCAGTCCGTTTTGGCCGGCATCGGAAGCAGCGGTGAGGCATTCCAGATCGGGCTTCAGGTTTTTGGGAATGCGCCCGGTGCCGAAATGCGCGGTTTCGAACAGCCTAATGGGCGCGTTTGGCTTTAGGGTTGCGGCGTCCAGGCAATATAGCAGCGGCGAGTCGTCGCCGATAACGTAGGCCACCTCACCCAACACCTCGATTCCAGAGGCCGAGGGTAGATCGGGCAACACGATTTGGCGCAGAATGGTAGCGGTCATGGGCCCGAAATGGCTGGTTAGGTGCCCAACTTACAACGCGGCCTGTAGCTACGCAACTACAGCTTCATTTACTTGGTAATGGTGAATTCTACCCGGCGGTTTAGCTTACGGGTTTCCTCCCGGTCGTTGCTCACGCGCGGTTTCGAGCCCCCGTAGCCAACGGTGGCAATACGCTCTTCGGCCACGCCGCGGGTTACCAAGTAGCGGCGTACCTCAGCTACGCGCTCTTCAGAAAGCTGCTGGTTTTTGTCGGCGGGTCCCACGTTGTCGGTGTGTCCTTCCAGCCGAATACGCACCGTGGGGTTATCGGTGAGCGTGCGGGCCAAGCGGTTCAGCTCGGCGTAAGAAGCCGGCAGCAGATTCGACTTCCCCTGGGCAAAAATGAGCGTGGGCAACTCCAAACGCGCCCCTACGGCCGCGGGTGTCACCAGCAAATCGAAAGTCAGCCGGTCGGTTACCGTAATAGTGTCGGTAGCGGTGAGAAAACCGCCGGCGGTAGCGGCTACCCGGTAGCGGCCCGGAACCAGGGAAAACTGGAACGACCCGCCGGAAGCTTCGGTACGACCGGTGGCGTTAAAAACAATGTCGCCGCCCAAGCGCTGGGCTTTTACTTCGGCCGCCACCGGTTTGCGGGTGCGGGCGTCCAGCACCCGGCCTTGTACAAAACCGCGGGGGGAAGCAGCAGTAATGGGCGCCGGCGTTGCAGGAGCCGCGGTGTCGGGCGGGGCTACCACATCAGTAGGTGTGCGCACGATGTCGGCCGGGCCGTTCAGGGTGCGCGACGTGGCAAAGTATGCCTGCTTGCCATCGGGGCTAAGCTGCAGGTATGCATCGAAGCCAGCACCGTTGATTTGGGGACCCAAGTTGCGCGGCTCGCTCCATTTGGCCCAGGAGTCGTCGAGGCGCTGGCTCACGAAAACATCGGCACCACCGTAACCGGCGTGTCCATAAGAGGCAAAGTAGAGAGTTTTGCCGTCGGGGGTTAGCCAGGGTGCAAACTCAAAGCCGGGCGAGTTTACCGTTGTTCCCAGGTTGCGCGGTTCGCCCCAACCACCGTTACCAGCGGGCAGGCTCACGTACAAATCGTTGCCGCCGAGCCCGTCGGCACGCTCCAGACTCAGAAGCAAGGCTTTTTGATCGGGGGTAGCGTAAAAGGTGGTGCTGGTGCCGGTGGAGTAGTAATTGGTAATAACTAAGGGCTCGGGCTTGCTCCAACCCTTGGCCGTGCGCACCGCCCGGGATACACCTTCGTCACGTGAGCCGCCGTCGCGCGGTTGGTACTGGCCGCGAATCAGCAGGGCGTCGTCACCTATAACGGCCTGTACGCCGTTGTGCTGGGGCGTGTTCAGGGCGTCGAGGCGGGTGGCGGTGCTCCAGGTCTGGCCGTTGTCGGCCGTTTGGCTCACCCAAATATCGCCCGACTCGGTCGCGCCTTCCAGGTTGCCGGCAAAACGCGTCCGTACAAAATACATCGTTTTGCCATCGGCGGTAAGCACTGGGTGCAGTTCGTTGGCGGGGGTGTTTACGGCCGCGTTCAGCGGCGCGGGCTTGCCGTAGGCCTGCGGGTTATCGACGAGGCGCAACTGCAACGGGAACACCCGCCACTGCTGCGTGGCCCGGCCCTGGTAGCGTTGGGCCACTATGGTTACGCCGTTGTTCTTGTCGGCGGCGGAGGCAGCCAGGCAAAATTCATTGCCTTTGTTTACCAGCTGCATGCTGCCGGCGGGCCCCGCCGGTACCAGCTTCCACTGCTGGTACACGCCCCCGCTGAACGGGCGCTGTACCACCGGCGCATTTTCGGTGGGTTTCTCCACCGTTAGGCACTTGCCGTTGTGGCGTACTTCAATGCGGAACCACTCGCCGCCAGCCGTTACGCGCACAAAGCGCCATTGCTGACTATGGGCCTGGGTAAATTCCCATTGCACGGCTGGGGCGCCGTTTTCGGCGGAAGCACCTAATATATCGAGTGCCCGCCCGCTACTGCGGGCCACCACTCCGTGCCACACCCCTTCCTGTATGGTGGGCAATTGCTGCGCCCACCCTGTGGCCACGGGGGCCAGCATTGCCATTACTACCAAACAGGCCCAACGCCAATCGAAACGAAACACCATGCACACGGCGCGAATAGTCTGGGGCGCAAGTTAGCCGAAAGTCCGGTGCTGGAACCCCGAAGCAAAAGCGCCGCTTCCCCAATAAGCTGGAGAGCGGCGCTTTGATGTCGGGGTAAGGCAGCCCAATGGGCGGCCCCGTAATGGATAGGTAGCTGATTCTAACTTAGGCAGGATTCGCGATGTACTTAAACCGAACGAATTTCTCGTTTTCATAAATAGCCGTAAAGTGACCATTGCCGTGCATGTCGGCGTGTCGGTCAACGTGGCTGGAGCGGGGCGCCGTGCTGCTGGTGTTGGCGGTTGGCACGGAGGGATAGGCACCGGGAATAACACCGGGCACATGGCAAATGAAGGAGAGGATCTTAGAAGCCATAGCTGTTTTCACTGAAGTGGTTGGTGGAAAAGAGGTTAGGTATGCGCAAGCGGTGTTTTTGGCCGGCCGGGCTAAAAGCAACTATGTAAACTTAATATTATTTTCTTGAACGATGCTAAGATAAAGGAATAATTTACAGATATGATATCCGTAGCGTCCCGTAATTTTTCCCTCCGTACCAGCACGGATTAAGTTATCAGAGCCAGCACCTACTGGCTTCCATTTGTGTGGTCTGGCTCTTCGCTTGAGCACTTTTCAAACCACAGCTAATCCCGAAGCCATAAAAGAAAAAAAGCCACCCACTATTTGCTGGGTGGCTCTCCAGGGTTTTAACGTTCGCTGCTACCGGATGAGCTTGTTTCGGAAGGCGTACTGGATCAGCCCGACTACTGATTTGGAGTTGGTTTTGGTAAGGATGTTCTTCCGGTGGGTTTCTACTGTTCGCTCGCTGATGAACAGGGTTTCGGCAATAAGTGAGTTGGAATACTCCTGGGCAATAAGCTGAAGGATCTGCTTTTCCCGGGTAGTCAGCTCCACGGGCCGCACCTCGCGTACGTCGGCGTTTGCAGCGGGGAAATGCAGATTTTGCAGCAGCGTCGCACCTATTTCGGGGCTGAAGTACGTTCGCCCATCTGCTACACTTCGAATGGCGTCGATCAACTCTTCCCGGCTGCTGCTCTTCAGTATATAACCTGCTCCCCCGGCTTCCAGCACTTCGGTAACAAAGCGGGGGTCGTGAAAAACCGAGAGGGCCAGAACCCGCGCTTGCGGAGCAACGGCACGTAACGACCGGATAAGCTCCGGCCCCGCAGGCCCCGGCTGGTTCAAGCCCAGCAAAACAACCTGTACGTGAGGTAATGCGTGCAGGCAACGCAAAGCGTCGGCATCGGAGCTGGCCTGCCCTACAACTTGCACCCCGGACTCATGCCGAAGCAAGGTCTTAATGCCCTCCACTACCATGGGGTGGTCGTCGATGAGCAATACCTGAATAGCTGTTTGGTTCATAGCGACAAACGGGGGCGATGCAACACACTAGCAGCGCCCCTTTCGCAGGATTGAGCCACGCAATGGCTGATAAGAGTGCCGCTAGCAACGAAAGGTAAGATACGGCATTTCAATAGGCAATCTATTGTGTTATCATTATTTAATTTTATTTAAACAAGAAACACAAGTATCTGGCAGTCTGCACTCCTTGGCTGAAATACCGAAATAGGCAGTGAAACGGAACGGGCTTCGAGGTATGGATTTACCATCCGTAACCGCTGCTTAAGGCCTGGTTTGGTCGTTATAAACGAGCCATTTGCTACCCCACGAGCTTCGTTTCCGTAGAAACAGTGCTTTTCCTGCCCGCTCCACGCTTATTCCAGTTGTTTCTTATGCGCAAAGGCACCCTCGTTGTTTGGAAATACGGCACCGGCACGGCTACCGGGAAAATTGCGGAAGTGCACAAAGAATCGGTTTCGCGCCAGCTGAAAGGAGCTACCATTACCCGTAACGGCACCCCTGAAAACCCCGCCTTCGTGATTGTGCAGGAGAACGGCGACCGGGTACTCAAGCTGAAGAGCGAGGTAAAACCTGCCGCTTAACAGGCAGTATGCAGGGCACCCACTATGGGTTTCTGGCATCCGGCAACATATACACGCCCGCAACACTCAAGGCGGCCGAACGAAAAACGCCCCGCAGGCATGGCCAGCGGGGCGTTTTCAATATGCGAAGCGGTAACGCTTACAGGTTGTGCTTATCGGGTTCGATGAAGGCTTGCTCCTCCATTTCGGCCGGAATAACCACGATGCCTTGCTGCAGCTTGCTGTTGCGCTTGCCGTAGATGAAGTACACAATGAAGCCAATCACCATCCAGCCCACGGCCAGTTTAAGGGTGTCGGCGTCGAGGCCCACAATCATGGCCGTGCACACTAGCATGCCCATCAGCGGCACGAAGGGGAACGAAGGCGACGAGAGCGGCGCCCGGAACGGACGGTGCTGGCCGGGGTCGGAGCGGCGCATGATCCACACACCGGCCGATACCAGCACAAACGCCAGCAGGGTACCAAACGAGGTTAAGTCGCCGGCCAAAGAGCCCGGTACGAAAGCGGCAAAAGCGCCCACGAATACTAGCAGTGCCAAGTTCGATTTGTAAGGCGTGCGGAATTTGGGGTGCAGTTCCGAGAAGGCCTTCGGCATCAAGCCGTCGTTAGCCATCGAGAAGAACACGCGGCTCTGGCCCATAAGCATTACCAGGATTACCGAGGAGAAACCTGCCAGAATAGCCACCGTTACGGCCGTTGCCAGCCACTCAAAGCCGGGCATGTGTGCCGAAATAGCGTACGTTACCGAGGCCTCGCCACCCAAAGCTGGGTCGGCAAATTCGCGCCAGTTGGCCACGCCCGTCAGTACGTGACCGAAGAGGATGTACAGAACCGTGCAGATGGCCAACGAACCGAGGATACCGATGGGCATGTCGCGCTTGGGGTTCTTGGCTTCCTGCGCGGCGGTGCTCACGGCATCGAAACCAATAAAGGCGAAGAACACGATACCGGCGCCGCCCAAAATACCGCCCCAGCCGTGCTTGTTCCAGCCGGTGTATTCCCGCACTACGGTACCGGCCGCATTCTTCACGGGCTCGGCGTTGTCGGGAATCAGGTACGGCGTGTGGTTAGCCGGATCGATGAACTGCCAACCCACGGCAATGAAAATCAGCACAATGGCCACTTTCACTACCACGATGATGGCGTTAAACATGGCCGATTCCTGCGTGCCCTTGATCAGCAGCAGCGACAAAGCTACGATAACCAGCAAGGCCGGTAGGTTAATAATACCCGTCTGCGTTACGCCATCTACCACCGAGCTTTCGAAGGGCGAGTGACTTAAACTATAGGGTATACTGGTACCAAAGACCTCTAAGAGCTTATTCAGGTATTCGCTCCAGGCAATGGCCACGGTGGCCGCTCCCAGGGCGTATTCCATAATCAGGGCCCAGCCGATAACCCAGGCCACAAACTCGCCCATGGTGGTGTAGGCGTAGGTGTAGGCCGAGCCGGCAATGGGAATCATGGCGGCAAACTCGGCGTAGCACAGGCCGGCAAAAGCACAACCAATAGCGGCCACAACGAAGGCCAGCGTAACACCGGGGCCAGAGGTTTGCGCGGCAGCTGCGGCCGTGCGCACGAACAAGCCTGCCCCAATAATGGCGCCGATGCCCAGGGCCATGAGGTTTAGGGCGCCCAGCGTGCGTTTAAGCGTGCCGTGGCCGGAGGAATTTGCTTCGCCCAGAAGTTGGGCAAGCGGTTTTTTGGCGAAAATGTCTGCCATGGAGGAAAAGTGAGAGAATAAAGGCGAGAATGGTGTGGTGAGGTAGTGACGCAGTACGCCGGGGCCGAATATAGGCAGAATCCGGCATGAGGCAGGTTTTTTGCCATTTGTCCGGCTTTTATCGCATTCCTACCAACCCGGTTTAAACCCGAGGGCAGTTTGTGCATCCAAGCTGGCAAATCCTCCCACAGACTCCACTATCATGAAAAAGATGCTTTTGTTGCTGACGGTAACCGCCCTCAGCTTTACCGCCGCCCAAGCCCAGGACCAACTTGCTCCCAATGCCCGCAAAGAAGCTCGTGGCGGCCAAGGCAAACACGCCGACCGCACGCCCGAGCAGCGCGCCGACATGCAAACCCAGCGCCTCACCAAGCAGCTGGGCCTCAGCGCCGACCAGCAGCCCAAAGTGCGCGCCATTTTCCTGGCCCAGGCAACCGAAATGCAAAGCCTGCGTGGCCAAATGACGCCCGGCTCCACCGACCGTCAGGCCATGGGGCAGCAAATGAAAGCCGTTATGACCCGCACCGATGAGCAGTTGAAAACTGCCCTCACGGCCGAGCAGTACACCAAGTACGCCGCCCAGCGCGACGAGCGTATGGACCGCATGGAAGACCGCAAAGCCGAGGTAAAGGCCGAAAAGAAGACGATGAAAAGCAAAACGAAGATCAAAGCCAGCTAAGTTGATGTGCTTCTTTCAAAGGGGCCGCTTCCCATTTGGAAGCGGCCCTTTTTGCTTGCTGAATCTCCGCCACACATCGTGCTTCCCTCCTTTGCCTGGAACATCACCCGGCAACTTTACGGCCCGGCCTCTCTATTTATACAGCTCCACAGGCCGAGCAAAACAACATACTATACAACAGGCACTTACTTGGTTAGTAGCTGAAAATTAACCTGTTTTCTGCCCCATAGCCTAAGTGGATTGTTATATTTGACAACGTCGGTTTTATAGCGGTACACAGGCAGCCACCCTGTCAGTTTACCCTCAAACGGCGCGGTGCTTGATGCAAGCGGCTCAGCACTGGTCGGCTTCGGCGCATTGGCCGGGCCGGCATTTGTCACCTTATAACACCCTCATGAGTCCCCTGCCTTCCTCACAACCTTACCGAATACACCAGTTTTACGACAAAGGCTTGGCCCACGCCAGCTACGCCGTGCTGAGTGACCGGCAAATGGTTGTCATCGACCCCGGCCGCGACCCGCAGCCCTACTACGATTTCGCCGACGAGCAAGACGCGCGTATCGTGGCCGTTATCGAAACCCACCCGCACGCCGACTTTGTGTCGTCGCACCTGGAAATAGCGCAGGAAACCGGGGCAACTATTTACGTGAGCAAGTTGGTACGGGCCCTTTACCCCCACCAACCCTTCGACGAAGGCAACCGCATTAGCCTCGGCAGCATCGAGCTGCACGCCATTAACACCCCCGGCCACTCGCCCGACTCCATCTGCATTCTGCTGCTGGACGAGTTTGCCAATACCCGCGCCATTTTCACCGGCGACACCCTGTTTGTGGGCGACGTAGGCCGCCCCGATTTGCGCGAAGACGAGGCCGTGGGCGGCCACAAGCGCGAGGAACTGGCCGGCCTCATGTACGACAGCACCCGCAATAAGCTCATGCCGTTGCCCGGCGCCACCAAGGTGTACCCAGCGCACGGCCCCGGCTCGTTGTGCGGCAAAACCACGTCTACCGACCTCGACAGCACCATTGCCAAGGAGCTGAAAACCAACTACGCCCTTCAGCCCATGTCGCGCGAGGAGTTCGTGCGCGTGCTGCTCGAAGACCAGCCCTTCGTGCCCAAGTACTTCGGCCGCGATGTGCAGCTGAACAAGCAAGGTGCCCCGGCCCTCGAAGACTCCATTCGGGCCATACCGCGCCTGCTGGTGGGCGGTGAGCCCGAAGCCGGCGCGCTGGTCATCGACACCCGCCCCGCCGACGAGTTCCGCCAAGGCCACCTGCCCGGTGCCATTAACCTCATGGACGGCGGCAAATTCGAAACCTGGCTGGGCTCGGTAGTAGGTCCGCAGGAACCGTTTTACCTCGTGGCCGATTCGCAGATTGCCCTCGATACCGTTATTCGCAAGGCCGCTAAAATTGGCTACGAAACCAACATCAAGGGTGCCTTGCTAACGCCCAACGCCTTGCCCGCCACCAGCCCCGCCTTCGATGTGGAGCAGGTTCGCCAGCGTCCCGAGCAGTTCACCATCGTGGACATTCGCAACCGCGCCGAGGCCAAGCAACTCTTGTTCGATAACGCCCTGCTGATTCCTTTGCCCGAGCTGCGCGAGCGGGCCCACGAAGTACCCACCGACAAGCCCGTGCTGGTGCACTGCGCTGGTGGTTACCGCTCGGCCGCTGGCAGCAGCATTCTGCAAGCGGCCTTGCCCGGCGCTACCGTGTACGACCTCAGCGAAGCCGTAATGGAATTTCAGAAGCAGGCGGTGCATTAACGACTGCGGTAGTTAAGTCTAATAAGCAAAAGCCCTCGGCCAAATATGGTCGAGGGCTTTTGCTTATAAAAGTTAGCTGGGGTACCCTTTGAAAGCCGGAAACTCAGAAGTTGGTAAAACTGTGTCAGCCAAACAAGTAAGTTAGTTTACAAAATGAGTATTGTAAGCGAATTTACTTTATACTATTCTTGGCTTCAGCCCGCAATATTGAAGAGAAAATCGGCGCGACAAGCGTTAATTTTGAAATTCGCTTTGCCACTACCTACCGCATGAGAGTCCTCCATACCGCCGACTGGCACTTGGGCCAACGCTTCATCAGCGGCCACGAGCGCACCGACGAGCACCGCCTGTTCTTGGATTGGCTGGTGCAAACCGTGCGCGAACGGCAGGTGGAGGTGCTGGTGGTAGCCGGCGACGTGTTCGACACCGGCTCGCCTTCCAGCACCGCGCTGGAGCTCTACTACTCGTTTCTGGTAAGCCTGCGCCAAACCGATTGCCGCGACGTGGTGATTGTGGGCGGCAACCACGACTCCCCTGCCACTCTAAACGCCCCCGCCCGCCTGCTGCGCCACCTGCGTGTGCACGTGGTGGGTTGCGTGCCCGAGTGCTTCGATGACCAGATTCTGCTGCTCGACGATGCCCACGGTCAGCCCGGCCTGCTGGTGTGCGCCGTGCCCTTCCTGCGCGACCGGGACGTGCGCCTCTCCGTGCCCGGCGAATCCGCCGAGGACCGCGAGCAGCGCATCCGCCAGGGCATTGCCGACCACTACGCCCGCGTGGCCGAAACCGAGCGGGTGTGGCAGCACAAAGCCGCCGGCCGCCCCGTGCTGGCCACTGGCCACCTTTACGCCGCCGGCGGCACCGCCTCCGATTCCGAACGCACCATTCACGTGGGCAACCTCGGTCAGGTAACCGCCGACCACTTCCCGGCCTGCTTCGATTACGTGGCGCTGGGCCACTTGCACCGCCCGCAGCGCGTGGGCGGGCGCGAGCATATTCGATACAGCGGCTCCCCTATTCCGCTGTCGTTTTCCGAAGTGCAGGACACCAAGCAGGTGCTGCTGCTGGATTTCCAAAACGGTGCAGTCGGCATTGAGCCCATTGAAGTGCCCACCGCGCGCCGCCTGGCCCGTTTCCACGGCTCGTTAGAGGAGGTTTCGGCAGACCTGCTGGCCTACGACAACGCAGGCTTGCCCCTGCCGGCTTGGGTCGATGTGGAAGTGCGCTCCGAACTCTCGCAGCTGGAAGTAGCCGAGCAACTGCTGAAGGTGATTGAGATGCTGGACCGTAAGCAGCTGGAGGTACTCTCGCGGCGGCACCTGCGCCTGGTCACGCTGCGCCCTCTCGGCGACGAGCCCGAGCCGCTTACCCGCAGTCTGCACGATTTCACAGAGCGCGAGGTATTTGAGCGCCGTCTGGAAAACGAGCCCGAAGATGACCGCCCGGAGCTGCTGCGCACCTTTGATGAGTTGACTGAGTTGATGCACGAAGCCTCACCCCCCGGCCCCCTCTCCAAAGGGAGAGGGGGAGCCTGACTCCCTTCCCTTTTAACTTGTGCACAAAATGGATATGGGGCTTCCAAACGACGAAAATCAGCGCGAAACAGAGAATTTTGCCTGGTCCACGGCAGATCGGGTGCAGTACAATTTGTCTAAAGCATCTGCCACCCGCATGCGCCGTGAGCCCACTTCGGCGGAAAACATGCTCTGGCAGCATCTGCGGGGCGGCCAGCTAGGTGTTCGGTTCCGACGTCAGCACGTCATCGACCGATACATTGCGGATTTCGTCGCACTCGTACCGAAATTGGTGGTTGAAGTTGACGGCGGCTACCATGTGGCAGCCGAACAAGCGGCTTACGACGAAAACCGCAGCCAAGACCTGTACGCGCTGGGCTACTCGGTCATCCGTTTTTCCAACGAGCAAGTCCTTCACACTACGGCAGAGGTTGTAACTTCCATCCGCAACCACCTTTCCCCGCTTCATTAGGCCCCGCGCCCTATTTCCGGTTACCGAATTCATTTCTAAATAACATACCTCCCGCAGTCGTCAGGCTCCCCCTCTCCCTTTGGAGAGGGGGCCGGGGGGTGAGGCCCCTATGAAAATCCTCCGCGTCCGGTTCTTTAATCTCAACTCACTGCGCGGGCAGCACGAGATTGACTTCAGCAACGCGCCGCTTTCGGACGCGGGGCTGTTTGCCATTACCGGCCCCACTGGCGCGGGCAAAACCACTATTCTCGACGCCATTACGCTGGCCCTCTACGGCCAGGTGCCCCGCCACGACGGCGAGGTAGCCCAGGTAATGAGCCAGGGCACAGGCGAGAGTTGGGCCGAGGTGGAATTTGGCGTGAACGGCAAGCTCTACCGCGCCCGGTGGGGCCAGCACCGCGCCCGCCGCAAGGCCGAAGGCGCCCTGCAGGATTCCTCCATGAGTTTGAGTGAGCTGCAGGAAGCCGGCGGCGAAGGCGTCATCATCGAAGGCTATAAGTCCAAGGTGCCGGCACGGGTGGCCGAGCTGAGCGGGCTGGAATACCGGCAGTTTCTGCGCTCGGTGCTGCTGGCTCAGGGCGAATTCACCAAGTTCCTGAAGTCGAGCCCCGGCGAGCGGGCCCAGCTGCTGGAGAAGATTACCGACACGCGCAAGTACTCTGACATTTCGCGCTTTGCCTTCGAAAAGGCGAAAGAAGAGGACAAGAAAACCGATGCGCTGCGCACCGGCTTGGCCGGAGTTACCCTGCTTTCGGAGGAAGAGCTAACCACTTTAACGGCCGAGGCAGAAACCCTGAGCCAGCAGGCCGCCACGGCCACCGCGCACCGCCAGCGGCTGAGTGAAGCCCACGCATGGCTGCGGCAGCTCGACGAATTAAGCCAGCGCCGCCAGCGTGCCATCAGCACATTGGAACAACTTACTGCCCACGCCGAGGCGTTGTCGCCGGTGCGGCAGCGGCTTACGGCGCACCAGGAGGCGCTGCCCTTCCGTACGCCCTGGGCCCTGGTGCAGCAAACCGACGAACAGCTTCAGCGCCTGCGCACAGAAACCGCCCAACTGCAGCAACGCCAGCCCACTTTGCATGGCGTTGTGGAAACCGGCCGCCAAGCGCGCAGCCAGGCCAAACAACAGCACGAAGCGGCCCAGCAAACCCAACGTGAGCAGGAGCCCAAGCTTATTGAAGCCGAAAAGCTCGACGCCCTCGTGCTGCAGGCCGAAGAGCAACTGCGCAAGGAGCGCACCGAATACGACCAGCGCCTGCTGCAGCACAAGCAGTTTCAGGCCGACCTCGACGCCGCCGCCGAGCAGGTTCGCGTCTTCAACCAGCAGGTAACGGAGCTGAGCGACTGGCTGCAACAGCACGGCCGCCTCACCGAGTTGGCCGACGCCCTCCCCGACCTCACCGGCCACCTGCAGGACTGGGACCATGTGCAAAGTGAGCTGGGCCAGCTGCTGAAAGCCGAAACCGACCTGCGCCAGCGCATAAACCAGGTTGCCGAAGCTGCCCAACGCGGCCGAACCGACGCCTCCACGGCCGAGCAACGCCTTCAGGAAGTACGCCGCCAGCACACGGCTGCTGCTGCCGAGCGCGACCAATGGCTGCACCGGCTACTGCACCACACCGCCGTGCTGCAGCGCGAAAACGCCGCCGAGGAGCAGCGCCTCGACGATTTGCGTCGCCTTACCCAGGCGCACCAGCTTATTCTTACCCACGAGGAAGCCCGGCAGCAGTTGGTGACCGGTGAGCCGTGCCCGCTGTGCGGCGCCACCGAACACCCCTACGCCGCTGGCGTGCTGGGCATTAGCACTGAATCCTTGCAGCAAGACCAGGAGCGGGCCGAAAACCTGGCCCAGCAAGTGCGCGCCCTCAACGCCCGCCTGAACCGCGTGCAAAGCCTCACCAGTCTGCTCGAACACGCCGGCGGCACGGCTGGCAGTGCCCCCGCCACCCTATCGTTGGCGTCGCTCACCGAAGCCGACGAGGAAGCCGCGCCCAAACTGGTGCGCGCCGTGGGCCAGCAGTTGCGCGAACTGCAGCAACAGCAGCACGAGCTGGAAGTGTCGTTGGTGAAGGCTCAAGGGCAACACCAGCAGGCCGCGGCGCAGCAGCTGGCCTTCGGGCAAGAGCTGGCGCAGCTCACCTTGCGGCTGAACGATGCCCAGGAACGCGCGCCCAAAATCCGCGAAATGATTGGCAGCCTGCTGAGCTCATTTGGCTTGGCCTTTACCGGCGAGAACGGCCCGGCGCTGGTGGAGCAGCTCAAGCGCATCGGGGCTGATTTCGAGCAGAAAAAGCAGGCCCGGGCGGAGGCCGAAAAGCAGTTGGGCGCGCTGAACGGTCGCATAAGCGGCTTGGAAGCGCAAAAAGCCGAAAGCCAGAAATGGTTGTCGGACCGTAAGCAAGAGCTGATCAACCAGAAAGAACGGCTGGATACGCAACGGCAGCAGCGTCAGGCACTTTTTGCCGGAACCGACGTAGCCCAAATGCGCGAACAGCTAACTGCTGCCGTGCGCCGCGCCGCCGAGGCTTACGAGCAGCAGGACAAAGCCGTGTGCGAGCAAGAAGCTGCGCTGGCTACGCTGGAAGCGCAGCTCCAAGCCAAAACCGACGAAACCACACGCCAACAGCAACAACGCGACCTAAGCCACGCTACCCTGCTGGCCAGCCTGCAAGCCGCCGGCCTACCCGCCGACGCCGCGGCCCTGGCCTCGCGCCTGCTGCCCGATACCGAGGTGCACCGCCTCGCCGAGCAGCTGCAAGCCCACGAGCGCGCCGTAGCCACTGCCCAGCACGCTTTAACGGAGCTTAGTCAGCAGCACCAAACCGAACAGGCCCGCGCCCTCACGGCCGAGCCAGCCCCCGTGGTGCAACAGCAACTCCAGACTGCCGATGAGCAATTGGCCGCCCTCAACCAGCAGTTGGGTCAGCGCCAGCAGCGCCTGCATGACCACCGCGCCGGCCAGGAGCGCCACGCCCAGCTCGCCGCCGACCTTGAGCGGCAGCAGCAGGAAGCCCGCCGCTGGCGCCGCCTGGCCGAGCTTATTGGCTCCGCCGATGGCAAGAAATTCAGTGAGTTTGCCCAGGGACTCACGCTGGCGCGCCTGGTGGAGCTAGCCAACCGACACCTGGGCCGCCTCAACGACCGGTACCGCATTCAGCGCAACCCCGAGGAGCACCTCGACCTGCTCATAGTGGACGAATACCAGGCGGGCGCGTCGCGCTCCATGAATTCACTTTCGGGCGGCGAGAGTTTCCTGGTGAGCCTGGCGCTGGCGCTGGGCCTATCTGAACTGGCCGGCCGCAAGACGCAGATTGACACGCTCTTCATCGACGAAGGCTTCGGCACGCTCGACCCGGACACATTGGACGTGGCCTTGTCGGCGCTGGAAACGCTGCAGGGTTCGGGCAAGATGATTGGCATTATCTCCCACGTAGAGGCCCTGAAGGAGCGCGTCAGCACCCAAATACACGTGCGCCGGGGCGCTGGCGGCATCAGCACGCTCCGTGTCGTTGGTTTTGGCACGGAGGTGTAAACGATAATAGCAGCACGACTTCGAGCCGTGCTGCTCAATGCCGCCAGAAGCGGTTACGCTAACGTTGCCACAGCCGCGCCAGCAGCCCGAATCTGCTCCCAGGTCCAGTCCTTAAGGGGCTCGATGTGCGCGTAGCGCTGCCGAAAAAACTGCACCACTTCCTGCTCCACGGCTTCGGGGCTGATGGTAGAAGCGTGGATCGGGCGCTGGTCGGGGTCGGCGTACCGCTGCACTTTGCTCAAGGTTTTGCCTGCCAGACGCAGCAACGGGCCGGTATCGGTAACGGCCTCGAAGGTCCAGCGGTGCGGGGCTGTTTCGGCTGCGTTTAACGAAGCCGCCAGCGCATGGAGCGGCAGGCGCGGCCGCGTGGGGCGCGACTCCAGATCAATCCAGGTCGTGTATTTGTACTCGAATTCGTAGCGCTGCCCGGCATAACAGCTTAGCACCATATCGTAGCCAGCGGTGGGGCCGAAGAGGGCATAATACGGCAATGGCTCAAGCGTGTGCACCACCAGCAAGCCGATTTCGGGGTAGCGGTGCAGCTGCGTTTGGGGGCTTTGCACCACGACAAAGGCCTGTTCCACTCGCTCGTAGGCGGGCGCCCAGGTTGCAGCCTCCGCATTGGGGTTTTCGAGAACGGCCCCGAAAGCGGGCAGAAACCAGGCAAATTTCTCGGCCGAGGCCTCGTCTTCGCGGCGGCGCAGCACCGGGGCCCCAAATGGCGGGTAGAACAGCTCCTGCTCTTTGGCGTTCAGCCAGCAGGCGAGCTTCAGGGCGGTAGTGGCCAAAGGGTGGCTCCAGTCCAGCTCGCGGAAGTCCCCGAGCGTAGCCACAAGGTGCAGCAGCTCTTCGTGTTGCCGGGCTTGCTCGGGGTTCAGCAGGCTCCACACGCCAATAAAGCCGTCGATATCGAAGTGGTTGGCGGTAACGTAACGGGCTGCGGCAGGGATGGCGCCGGTTTGGCGCAAAGCCCGCAGCACCGAGCCGGCACTGGTATCGTCGCACAGGGCAACGGGCGTGGGGGCACCGCGCCAGTGAGCCAGCGTGAGACTAGCGCCCGGCAGTAGGCTGTCCACAACCACTGTTTCGGCGGCGCGGCGGCGGGCTTGGGCAAAAGGGAGGAATGAAAGCTCAGACATGCGGCGGCAAAATAAGCGGCCCAGCCCGGCTCAGCGCTTTTTGCGGCGGTTGGAAATGCGCTCTACCCGGTTGCGCCGAATCCAGTGCAGGTATTTCTGCAACTCTTCCGCCCCGCGCAACGCTTCTACCGAGGCGTACCGGCGGGCCAGCTCTTTGTTGGTAAGCAGCAAGTGTACGGTGCTGTGGCAGGGCTGGCACAAATTGGCGGTAGGGCCGTAACGGCCGCCCTCCTGGCGAGGCACCAAATGATGTCGCGACACGGCCAATACCTGCCGCTGACACAGCTCGCACACAGACTCGGGTGGCGCGGCCGCGGCCGGCAACGTGTTTTTACGACGCGGAGACACGCTCCGTGCATACGGAAGTCATATGGCTCAGGATGTTGGCTCGGTATTGGTTAAAAGCGGCTCGGCGTAAAATTTTCCTTTGCTGCTTTCTATTGCGCTTTCCTAAATGCTATATTTGATTGAGCAGAAGTTATAGCTCAGGCCTTTACCTGTTCTTTAACTTCTTTGGCTGCTACCCGGCAACCGCTTTCACACACCAAATGGCCACAGTTGCGCGCGGCGCGCTACCCACCCCACCCTCGTTTTTCCAAACTACTCCCTCACCCTCACTGCATCCGCATGCAAAACTCTACTCACATTACATTGAAGCGCATGATTGGCGTAGCGGGCTTTCTGCTCGTGCTGTTGATGGCGCCCACCCGTTCCCAGGCCCAAACCTGGCTGGTTTCCACCGACCCGTACGTAAAGCTGGGGGTGCTCGACAAATTTGGGCAGTTGGGCTCGTACACGGCTAAGTTTATCGTCACCAACCAAACTACTGGCAAGGAATACTCGCTGGTGAAAGAGGTGGAAAAGGGCCAAAACGGCATCGACGTCATTTTTCCGTCGCTGGCCACCGAAGCTGAGTATTTTAAAACGGATTCCGGGGAAGCCGCCAAAGCTTCGCCGGGCCGCTACGTGTGGCAGTGCCAGGTTAGCGGCAAGAAGGTTGTGGGCGGCCGCTTCGAAATGACGGCCGTAACCAACGACGTTACCGTGGTTGAGAAAGGCAAGTAAACCGGC
This sequence comes from Hymenobacter koreensis, assembly GCF_039541855.1. Classification (NCBI taxonomy): domain Bacteria; kingdom Pseudomonadati; phylum Bacteroidota; class Cytophagia; order Cytophagales; family Hymenobacteraceae; genus Hymenobacter; species Hymenobacter koreensis. Next base: position 625,717 of record NZ_BAABHA010000001.1, on the reverse strand, counting down.
GCCACCCCGCCGCGAAGCCGTTCGGTGCCCAGGCACCGAACGGCTTTTTTTTGACCACCCACGCAGGTTGATGCGTATGAAGCATGTTCTACCCATTTTAGCCCCCGCTATGGCCAAGAAATCCTTCTCCGAACTCATCAGCAGCCCTGGCATGCCCGTGCTGGTGGACTTTTATGCCGACTGGTGTGGCCCCTGCCGAACCATGGCGCCCATTTTGCAGCAGATAGCGGCCCGTCACCAAGGCAAGCTGAAAGTGATAAAAATAGACGTTGACCGCAACCAGGCCGCGGCGCAGCAATACCACGTGCAGGGCATTCCTACGCTCATTCTGTTCCAAAAGGGGAAGCAGGTGTGGCGGCAGTCGGGCGTGGTGCCCGAGCACCAGCTTAACCAAGTGCTGGCCGGCTACCTGGAAAGCCCTGCTGCTTAAGCAAAGCACTACTTACCTGAACGCAAAAAGGCGGCTCCTGCTACTAAAGGAGCCGCCTTTTTGCGTGCGGGAGTGACTTAGCGCCCGGCGTACTTACGTAGGCTCTTGGTCGCGTCCGGGTTCAGCTTTGCCGCTTTTTCCAGGTCTTCGCGGGCCTGCTCGGGCTTGTTCAACGAAGCGTAGCAAATGCCGCGGTACTCCAGCGCATCGGCGTAATTTTCATCGAGCGAAATAGCCTTGGTAAAATCGGGCAGCGCCCCCTTGAAGTTACCCAGCTCCATTTTCGCTACGCCGCGCCCAAAAAAGGCTTCCTTGTCCTCGGGTCGGTAGCGTAAGGATTTGCCAAAGTCGCTAATGGCGGCGTTGTACTCGCGGGTTCGAATGCGGGCCAGGCCACGGTTGTAGTAGGCATCGGGGTTGGTGGGCTTCACCCGCAGGGCCAGATTAAAGTCGGCAATGGCTTCCTTGTAATCCTTGAGCTGGGCTTTGGCGCGGCCCCGGGCCACCAGGGCATCGGCGTTACGCGGCGTAGTTTTAAGCGTGGCATCGGCTGCGCGAATGTCGGCTTTGAAATCGGCTGCCGTGCGGCGCGCGGCGGGCTCTACGGCTGCCGGAGCAGTGGGCGCAGCCGGAACCGGCGCGGCAGCTTCCGAAACCACCGGAGTAGCCGCGGGAGTGGTGGCGGGCTGCGCCGGATCGGCGGCGGCAGCGGCCTGGGACTCCGTCATGCGGGCGCGGGCGGCCATGCTCGGCGACTCGTTCTCGCGCGTGGTGGAGCATTCCGCCGTTAGGAATATGGTAAATAAGCCCAGTACGGGCGACAGAAAGCGTAAAGTGGGTTTCATGATCGGGGGAGGAAAAGCCAGCAAAAGCGGCAAAGGCCAATAGCGGCCCGCGCGTGTATACGGCCCCCGCTTACTTAAGTGACGTTGGTTGGGCCGGTTCGCTGCGGTGTCTATCTTTGCTCGTCGGGCCGCTGCCGCTGGGCTTCGTCCGGACCCTCATCCGACATTTTTCTCCAAGACAATTTCCTATGGCATTGCAATACGACGTGGTCGTGATTGGCTCGGGCCCGGGCGGCTACGTAGCCGCTATTCGCGCTTCGCAGCTCGGCCTGAAAGTGGGCGTAGTAGAACGCGAGTCGCTAGGCGGCATCTGCCTCAACTGGGGCTGTATTCCCACCAAAGCCCTGCTGAAATCGGCCCAGGTATTCGATTACCTGAAGCACCCGCAGGAGTACGGCCTCTCGGCCGACAACGTGGGCTACGACTTCACGAAAGTGGTGCAGCGCAGCCGCGGCGTGGCCGATGGCATGAGCAAAGGCATCAACTTCCTGTTCAAGAAGAACAAGATCGACGCCATCATGGGCACGGCCAAGGTGCTGAAGCCCGGCGAGGTGGACGTAACCAAAGCCGACGGCTCGAAGGAGACCGTGCAGGCCAAGCATATCATTCTGGCCACCGGCGCCCGCGCCCGTGAGCTGCCCAACCTGCCCATCGACGGCAAGAAAATCATTGGCTACCGCCAAGCCATGGTGCTACCCGAGCAGCCCAAAAGCATGGTGGTGGTAGGTTCGGGCGCCATCGGCGTTGAGTTTGCCTACTTCTATGCTACCATGGGCACGAAGGTGACCATCGTGGAGTTCATGCCGCGCATTGTGCCGGTGGAGGACGAAGAAGTATCGAAGCAGCTGGAGCGTTCCTTTAAGAAAGCCGGCATCGATATTCTTACCAGCGCCGAAGTAACCAAGGTGGACACCGCGGGTGCAGGCTGCAAAGTGACCATTAAAACGGCCAAAGGCGAACAGAACCTGGACGCCGACGTGGTACTGAGCGCCGTGGGCGTGCAAACCAACCTCGAAAACCTGGGCCTGGAAGAACTGGGCATTACGGTGGAGAAGGGCCGCATTATCGTGGACGAGATGTACCGCACGAACGTGCCGGGCATTTACGCCATCGGTGATATTGTACCCGGCGCGGCGCTGGCCCACGTGGCCTCGGCCGAGGGCATTATTTGCGTGGAAAGCATTGCCGGCCACCACCCCGAGCCGCTGAACTACCAGAACATTCCCGGCTGTACCTACTGCCAGCCCGAAATTGCCTCGGTAGGCCTCACCGAAGAAGAAGCCAAGAAACAGGGCTACGACATTCTGGTGGGCAAATTCCCCTTCTCGGCCTCGGGCAAAGCCTCGGCCGGCGGCACCAAAGACGGTTTCGTGAAGGTCATCTTCGACAAGAAGTACGGCGAGTGGCTGGGCGCGCACATGATTGGCGCCAACGTAACCGAAATGATTGCCGAAGCCGTGGTGGCGCGCAAGCTCGAAACCACCGGCCACGAGATTATCAAGTCGGTACACCCCCACCCCACCATGTCGGAAGCCATTATGGAAGCGGCCGCGGCGGCTTACGGTGAGGTGATTCACCTGTAAGCTTCACGGCTTTCCACATACCAAAACAGCCCGCCGGAACGACGTTCCGGCGGGCTGTTTTGGTATGTGGAAAGCTGGCAGTAGCCGGGGTAGCGACCGAAGAACTACTCCTCTTTCCGCGAATGGTAATCGTTAAGTACCAGCGTCAGTTCCAGTGAAAACCTGAGCAGCGGGACCAGCAGCTTCCAACCGCGACTGACGTTGAAGCTGGCAAAACTGTAGTGCCTTTACCGGTTATCTTCTTCTCACCTGCAACAGGCGCTGATAGTCGCTACCAAAATTTCCACCAAGGCCGCGTCTTTGGTTGCTCCGATGCTGAATCCTCGCGCATCGAGTTGACTGCAGGTTGAGCAAACTGTGGATAAATAGCAGCAATAATTGATGGATTCTGCAAAGCCTGCTGAAAGCTGGCGTATGCAAAAGGGTCTTTTTTTGGACTGGGCTGATTGGCTTTATTACCTGTAGCTGCCCGAACAATTCCTCCGAATACCCGGTCACGCACTAGCCATGCATCATCTGGAGAAAGGCTAAACGTGGAAACTAGCTTGACCTCATTTTCATCGTCACTCGTTCCGCTAAGTGCTTGTTGAATAACGAAGCCCACAATTTCTTCAATGCGTTGTCCGGGTTGTAGCGGAACGGACATGTCATCCGTATATGCCCATTCTTCTGGCATTTCACTCATCCTTTTCTATTATTGAAATGCTCTAAGGTACACTACTGCTTTGGGCATTGCTCTAGTTTCCTCTGCGAACCAAACAGCGGCGGGGGTCAAACTACTTCCCCTTCAACGGCTGGCAGTTCCTCCTCCCGCGAACCGTAGCGTTAAATGCCTGCGTTGGTGCGAGTCTGGGTACGGTAGATGAAGTTAATGATAAGCAGGTCGTTGCACAGTATTGGTGCCGTCTTCTGCGGCGCGCAAGGGCAATAGCTGCCACCAAACGGCTGGCAGATTCGTTAAGCCTTAAGCAGCCACCGGTTTACCAGCCTGCTTTTGCGGGCCCCAAACAGCTTCGGTGCGCGGCTCACCCCCTACTAAACCGCAACGCAGCATGGAAACCGCGCAGGTAAACGACCCCACCCAGGCCCGCTACGACATTGCCCAGATTATGGGCGGCCTGTACGGCGAGGGCATCATCGGCCTGAAGGGCGCCTTCAGCCGCGAGTGGGCCCGGCAGCTGGGCGAGGACATTGCCCGGCTTTATGAAGAGGCTCTGCAGCGCCCCGGCGGCGCCCTCGGCCGCGGCCCCAAGCGGCATTACGTGGAAATTCACCCCGAGAGTATCCGCGGTTTTGTGGAGCTGGCCACGCATCCGTGGGTTACCACCGTGTGTGAGGCCGTGCTGGGTCCCGATTACAAAATCGTGGAAATTGGTTTCGATGTGCCTAACCCCGGCGCCATGAACCAGCCCTGGCACCGCGACTTTCCCGCTCCCGACGATACCATTATCGGGCGGCGACTGAACTCCCTGGCTTTCAACCTGACTACCGTGGACGTGACCGACGACATGGGGCCCTTCGAAATAGCGCCCGGCACGCAGTGGGATTTGCCCGTTGATTTCGAGCACGGCATGTTTCCGCCCAAAAGCAACAGTCCGCGCTACGAGCAGCGGGCCCAGCGCAAACTGCCGCAGATGGGCGACATCTCGGCCCGCTCGGCCCTCACCATTCACCGCGGCACCGCCAACCGCTCCTCTACATCCCGCCCCGCCTTGGTGCTGGGTGTGGACGCGCCCACCGCTACCAACGCCGAGCGCCACGACCTGCAATTCACCCCTGCCTACTACGCCGCGCTGCCCGAAAGCCTGAAACAGCACCTCACCTGCCGCGTAGTCGACCGGTTAGAGCCCATTATGCAAGCCCATACCATTGAAGGCCTGATGATGGGCGAGGCCTAAGCCGGCTTTAACCCAGAAGTTAAAACTAGTTCCCCTCTTCAGTTGAGGAGGGGTTAGGGGTGGTTGACAATCGTTGCACATCTCTAGCCTTCTCTAGCTATACCACCCCGGCCTACGGCCACCCCTCCTTGGCTACGCCGACCTTCGGTTGAAAATAAGGAGGGGAGCTTAGGTTCTAACATGTTAGTTTATGCCCTGTATGCCCGACGACCATATCTACCAGGAAGCGCAGCTAGCGCCCATGACGGTGGCCGAAATCAACGAGCGGACCCGTGCCGCGCGGGCGCTGCCGCCCAGCGGCGACCAAACCCACGTACTGGTGCCCGACGGCGAAGACCCTTGGGTTATTGCGCACGAAGGCCAACTTTACTACTGCACCGTGGACCGGCCGAAGCGCAAGATTCTGGTGGCGCGGTTTTCCCACCTCACCGACATGGCCACGGCCGAGCTGGTGGAAGTGTGGCCGGGAAACCAGCCCGATACACCCGAGTACGTGGAAATATGGGCGCCCGAGCTGCAGTGGATTGAGGGCCGCTGGTACGTGTACTTCGCGCTCTACAACGCCCGAAACGGCGAGGAACGCCTTTACACCCTGCAAAGCACTTCAGCCGACGCGCAGGGCGCGTACGAGTTCAAGGGCAAACTCACCATTCCTACCGACCGGTGGGCCATCGACGGCTCGGTGCTGCCTATGGATAACGGCGAGCTGTATTTCATTTGGTCGGGCTGGGAAGGGTTCAGCAACGTGAGCCAGAACCTGTACATCGCCCGCATGCGTAACCCCTGGACCATTGCCTCCGACCGTGTATGTATTTCGCGGCCCGAGTACGCCTGGGAAAAGCACGGCTACCCGTACGTAAACGAAGGCCCGCAGGCGCTGGTGCGAAACGGCCGCGTCTTCATTATCTATTCGGCCAGCGGCAGCTGGACCGACGATTACTGCCTGGGCCAGCTCACTTACCTCGGCGGGGATGTACTCGACCCTGCCTCCTGGCGCAAGGAGCCGCAGCCCGTTTTCTCAAAAACCGACACCATTTTCGGGCCCGGCCACGCTTCCTTTGTGCAGGTTATGGGGCAAGACTACATCGTGTACCACGCAGCCCGGCGCAGCCAAGCCGGCTGGGCCCGGCAAATTCGGGCGAAGCCGTTTACCTGGAATGAAGACGGGTCGCCCAACTTTGGCGCGCCGATGTAGAACACAGCGCTAGTGTTCCTTTTTAAACGCTAAGATCGGTTTGATCAACCCATGCTTACGCAGCTTTACCCGCGCTTGAATGTGTTAGCAATAGCCTTGAACAAGGGCAAATGCGTATCAAAATTATTGTCGGTTAACCCCACAATGATGTAATAGCCGCCATTGCTCTCGAATAAGATGGTTTGGTACACCAATTGGGTCTCGTTATTCGGCCCTTTGCCATCGGCCACTATTTCGTAACCGCTGAGCCCATTAATGGTAACCGCGTTAATGGTGCGCACTTGGTTGGTTTGACCTTCCGGCAGCTTTTTCAACCGCTCGATGCTGTATTGTTTTCTGTCGGTTACCGCGACACTGGATAACGAGTTACCAACCATGAATAAGGCCTTGTCTTTGGCTTGGGAAGGCACCTTACCGTCGGGTGTGTACAGCAGCATGCTTCCGGCCAGGCTCTGGGCGAACTTGAATTTTGTGCCGCTGACATTGACCGCGAATTTGTTGGCTTCCGGCAGCGCCTTACTCTGCTGCTTTGCGTTGTAAACGCTCGACAAAAGGGCCGCCTTGATGGGGCCTTCTATTTGCCGACTTTGTTCCGGGTAAGTAGCGGTAACCAGCACCGTCTTGGCAGGGTCGCCAAAAGCAAGGATTTGTTTCAGGTAGGTAATGCCGTTGGCTTGTTGCGTTATGCTGAACAACGTAGCCGGCGTGCCGCCAAGCTTTACCTGCTCCTGCTGCAAAAGCGTCATTCCCCGGCTGGCCAGGTTGCTTTTTGTAAACCCAGCCGCTGTTTGTTGGTAGGGCGAAGGCAGTTCCGCAACAAGAATGGAAGCCCCGGTGCTGGCTTGCTCAAAACCGCTAAACTTGGCGGCGGAGCTGAATCCGATGGGCGGAATTAGGCTGACTTTGGTACCGGAAACGGCCACATGGTCTTTGGTCTGCCCAAACGAGTTGAGAGTGGATAAAAGAAGAAAGAAGAACGTAACACGCATGAGAAAAAGGAATAAGAATAAACCCAAGTGGTACACAAAGCTATAGCAATGTGCCTTCGTCCCCCAATGCTGAGAACAGTTACATAGGAACCGGCTTAATAAATGCACCTGCTGGACTGCCAGCGCACTAATCTTGCACCGGCTCCAGCGGTACTTCCTCTCCTATCACCGTCTTTTCCTTGGGCTTACGGCTCACTAAAAACACGCCGCTGAAAATGAGGGCCGCTTGGAGGGCTTTTCCCCAGGTAAGCGTGTCTTTGTCCAGGCTTACGGCAATGAGTACAGCCAGCGCGGGCTGCAGGTAAATGTAGGCGCCCAGCAAGGCCGGCGAGGCGTATTTCAGGGCCCAGTTGTTGAGCAGATAGGCCACAATGGTGAGCATGATAACCATGTATGCAATGGCCACCCAAATAAGCGGCGGGAAGCTGGCGTAGTCGGCGGCTTGCACCTGCTGCCAGCCGAAGGGCACGGCAATGACGGCGCCTACCAGGAAAATGCGCGCCAGCACCGTAAACGCGTGGTACTTACGCATCAGCGGCATTACCAGCACCAGGTACACGCCGAAAAACGTGGCGTTCAGCAGAATCATAATATTGCCCAGTGTAACATCGGGGCCGGTAGCGGCGGGCGTACTCCCGCGCCCCAGGATAATGAGCGCGGCGCCGGTGCCGGCCAGCAGAATACCGCCCGCGCGGCGCAGCGTAATTCGGTCGCCGAGCAGCACCACCGAGGCCAGCAGCACCACCACGGGCGCAATGGTTTGAATGAGCGAGGCGTTTATGGGCGTGGTCAGATTCAGCCCGCCAAAAAACAGCAACTGATTGACGCCAATACCCGAAATGCCGCACAAAATAGCCCGCACGTTATCGGCGCGGCCTACGATGGCCTCGCCTGCAAAACGGCGGCGCAACAGCTCGAACACCACGGCGGCGCCCACAATGCGCAGCACCACAATGCCGTAAGGCCCAATGTAGCGCGGCATTACGTCCTTGGAAATGCTGTAGTTGGCCGCGTAAATCAGCGACACCAGAAACAGAGCCGCGTGCACCCACAGGGAATTCTTCATCGGGCGCAAAGGTAGTGCCGCTGCAGCGCGAACTTTGGCCCCGCCCACCTTCGGTTGTTGTTCGCGTATTCGGAGGCAACCTTTATCCGGCCGAACAACGCCGGCGTTTGATACTACCCGCTGGATAACGCGAACCTATGTTCGTGCCTCCGGTACCCCGGCATTTCCCTTACTCCATGGCTTCTCTTTTCGATCCGCCCGCCGACCAACCCCGCCCCGGCGCCCCCCTGGCCGAGCGCCTGCGCCCCCGCACCCTGGCCGAGTACGTGGGCCAGCAGCACCTCATCGGGCCGCAGGGCGTGTTACGGCGTTACCTGAGCGCCGGCCGCATTCCGTCGCTGATTCTGTGGGGGCCGCCGGGCGTGGGCAAAACCACGCTGGCCCACCTCATGGCCTCGGAGCTGAAATTGCCGTTTGTAGCCTTAAGCGCCATAAACGCGGGCGTGAAAGACGTGCGTGACGTGATTCAGCAGGCCAAATCCCGGCGCGGCACGCTGCTGTTCATCGACGAGATTCACCGCTTCAGCAAGTCGCAGCAGGATGCCTTGCTGGGTGCCGTGGAGCAGGGCATTGTTACGCTCATCGGGGCCACTACCGAAAACCCGTCGTTCGAGGTTATTCCGGCTATTCTGAGCCGGGCGCAGGTGTACGTGCTGGAAGGCCTGAGCAAGGAAGACCTTACGGGCTTGGTAGACCGCGCCCTGGCCACCGACGAAGCCCTGCGCCGCCGGCCGGTGCAAGTGGGTAGTTACGACGCGCTACTGCGCATTTCGGGCGGCGACGCGCGCAAGCTGCTCAACCTGCTCGAAATCGTGGTGGAATCGGCCCCGGCCGACCCGGAAACCGGTACTGTTACCATTACCGACGAGCTGGTGCAGCAACTGGCCCAGCAAAACCTGGCCCGCTACGACAAAGGCGGCGAAATGCACTACGACGTCATTTCGGCCTTTATCAAAAGCATTCGGGGCTCCGACCCGAACGCGGCGCTTTACTACTTGGCCGTGATGCTGGAAGGCGGCGAAGACCCCAAATTCATTGCCCGCCGACTGCTCATTCTAGCCTCCGAAGATGTGGGCAACGCCAACCCCAACGCCCTGCTGCTGGCCCAAAGCACGTTTCAGGCCGTTACGGTTATCGGCATGCCCGAATCGGATATTATTCTGGGGCAATGCGTGGTGTATTTGGCCACTTCGCCTAAAAGCAACGCCTCTTACAAAGCCATTCGCGAGGCACGGGCCCTGGTCAAGCAGCAAGGCGTGCAGCCGGTGCCCATTCCGCTGCGCAACGCCCCCACGCGCCTTATGAAACAGCTTGGTTACGGCGACGAATACCAGTATTCCCACGATTTGCCCGGCAACTTCGCTTACCAGGAATTCATGCCCGAAGCCCTGAGCGGCCGCCGTTTTTACACCCCCGGCGACAACGCCGCCGAAGCCAAAATTCAGGAGCGCCTGCGCCACTGGTGGGGCGAGAAGTACGGGTATTAGGGAGTGTAGTACCGGTTTCCGCCCGCGTTGGCCGAAACGCCAATACACCGGTACGGGTCTGTAAGTCGGCTTTCACACCGGCAGAGCGCCTGTTCGTTGATTAAGCCTCTTATTGATGGCGAACCGGCTGTACTTTCGAATGTGGTTTTGCGGCCGTCTGCACCTGCCGGGGCAAAGTGTAGGCTGCCACTAAAACCCGCCTAGTTTTGTTTCTTCGTCGCAGTTACCTCCTTCTTTTTACTGATGAGAACCTTTTTTAAATACGTGCTGGCCACCATTACGGGCCTGTTCCTGTTTGGGGCGGTCAGCTTTTTATTGACGCTGGCTTTCGTAGCCGCCGTTACCAGCACTTCCGATGAGGTTACGGTGGCCAGCAACTCGGTGCTGGAGCTGAAGCTGGACCGGCCCATTACGGAGCGCAAGCAGGACGCCGAATTCACGCCTTTCGGGGCCGGCAATTCCTCCATCGGCCTGCTGAACCTAAAAGAAGTGATTCGCCGGGCCAAGAAGGATGACGACATTCGCGGCATTCTGCTGAACCTGGACGTGGTGCAGGGCGGCATGGCTTCACTTGAAGAAGTGCGCAACGCGCTGATCGACTTCAAAAAGTCGGGCAAGTTCATTGTGGCCTACCACGAAACGGGCTCCGAGAAAAGCTACTACCTCTCGTCGGTAGCCGACGAAATTTACCTGCACCCGCAGGGGTTACTGGAATTCAACGGCCTGTCTTCGGAGGTGTTTTTCTACAAGCGCTTGTTCGATAAGTTGGGCGTGGAGCCGTTCATTTTCCGCGTGGGCTCGTTCAAGAGCGCCGTGGAGCCGTACTTCCGCGAGAGTTTCTCCGACTCGGCCCGCTACCAGACGGTGTCATTCCTGAACTCGATTAACGACCACACCGTGCAGCAGATTGCCGCGGCCCGCAAGCTGCCGTTGGGTCGGCTGAAAACCATTCAGGACTCCATGTCGGTGCACAACGCCGACGACGCCCAGCGCCTGGGTTTGGTTACCAAGCTCGGCTACTACGACGAAGTGCTGGACTATTTGCGCGGCAAGCTGAAGCTGGAGAAAAACAAGAAGCCCAGCCTGGTAAGCCTGAGCACCTACGAAAAGGCCGATAAGGACGACGACAACACCAGCGGCAACCGCATTGCCGTGATTTACGCCGAGGGCGACATTGTGGGCGGCAAAGGCGGCGAGGAAAGCATCGGCGGTACCAAGTTCGCCGAGACTATCCGCAAAGCCCGCCTCGACGACAAGGTGAAGGCCATCGTGCTGCGCATCAACTCGCCCGGCGGCTCGGCCCTGGCTTCGGATGTTATTTACCGCGAGGTAATGCTGGCCCGGGCGGCCAAGAAACCGGTTATTGCCTCTATGTCGGACGTGGCGGCTTCGGGCGGCTACTACATTGCCATGGGCTGCGACACCATTGTGGCCCACCCCAACACCATCACCGGCTCCATTGGCGTATTCGGCGTGCTGCCCAACCTCGGCCCCTTGCTCTCCGATAAGCTCGGCATTACCGTGGACCGCGTAACCACCGGCAAGTTTTCCGATGTGCCTACCGTAACGCGCCGCCTCACGCCTTTTGAGCAGCAAACCCTGCAGCGCGAAGTGGAGCGCACCTACGCCGATTTCACCAGCAAAGCCGCCAAGGGCCGCAACATGCCAGTGGAGCGCCTGCGCCGCCTGGCCTCGGGCCGGGTGTGGTCGGGCATCGAAGCCAAAGAGCGCGGCCTCGTGGACGTGCTCGGCAGCTACGACGACGCTCTGGCCATTGCCGCCCGCCGTGCCGGCCTGAAGCAGGACGACTACCGCGTGCAGAATTTGCCCCGCCGCAAGTCGGCCTTCGAAAGCCTGCTCTCGATGTTCGGCAGCTCGGAGGAAGCCGAAGCCCGCGCTATGAAAAGCCAGCTCGGCCCGCTGTTTCCCATTTACCAGCAGTACCGCGCCGTTACCCAGATGCAGGGTGTGCAGGCCCGCCTGCCGTACGAACTATCCATTCAGTAGGGCAGCAGCGCCTACTTAAGCCGAGAGGCCCCACCCGCAAATGGCTGCGGGTGGGGCCTCTCGGCTTAAGTAGGCGCTGAGCTTAACGTATTTTACATTTGTATAACACCTGGCTTCCACCTCCTGCAATGCCTCCGCTGTAGTAGGAAACGTTAATGCTGTCGCCTTTTGGGTAGTGCTTGGCATCGCCACCCATAGAAGCGGCATAGACAGTAGACCGATAGTAGACTTGACTAACGCCCCCAATGACAATTTCATTAATGGAGTCGTAACTAACGTTTTTGAACTCAATCCGGCCGTTTCTGGAACCACCAATCACGATATCCTCATCCGGCAGGCGAACGACGCTGGAATTTCCTGCTCTCGCGCTCGTATATACCTTGCAATTGCACGTGTACCCTCTGGGAGGCGTGAACACATTCACCGCCATCGTATTTTCCGCCGAGCCGCCGCTGCCGGTAGCCCGTAGCCTAACAGTGTACCGCCCAGCCCGCTGGTATCGATGAGCCGCCGAAAACCTCGTTGACGTACCACCGTCGCCAAAGTCCCAGAGGTAGCTGGTACCCCCAATGGTCCGGTTCTGGAAATGCATAGAGTCCCCAGCGCTAGAGGGGCCCATGTTCCAAAAAGACACCAGTGGCTTAGCCAGAATAACCACATCGGTAGCAGAGGAGTCGACCCCACCGGCACCGCTGGCTTTCAACTTGACGGTGTAGCGTCCCGCCCGGCGAAATACGTGAGCCGGCGTGCGTGCGGTGGAAGTGGTGCCGTCGCCGAAGTTCCAGAGGTAGCTAACGGCATTCGACGAAGAGTTTGTAAAACGCGTTGAATCCTGTTCGCCGAAAGGCCCTATGCAGGCGAAAGCAGCCACCGGCTTGGGGTCCCCGTCCTCGTCTTCTGGCTTGTTAGTATCTTTTTTACAGGCACTTAACGCCGTAAATACACCAATAAAAAGCAAAACATTGTATACCGTTTTCATAGTGTTATTTTTTTAAACCGAATCCAATGTACACTTTAAAAATAAACCTCTAATCCTATCTAAGCTCTCTGCAAACATCACAGAATTGCTATTGCTTTCTTTGCACACATGAACCTCCCCGCCGCCCAGCAACTCCAGCAGCTCCATGAAGCTGCCGCCTTCATTCAGCAACGCACCGATTCCTTCCAGCCCGACTACGGCATTATCCTTGGCACCGGCCTGGGCGCCTTGGTGCAGGAGGTAGCGGTGCAGCACAGCCTGAGCTACGCCGACATTCCGCACTTCCCGCTCTCGACGGTGGAAAGCCACGCCGGCCGCCTGATTCTGGGCGAGCTGGGAGGCAAAAAAGTAGCCGTGCTGCAAGGTCGCTTTCACTTCTACGAAGGCTACAGCATGCAGCAAGTGGTGTTTCCGGTGCGGGTGCTGAAGCTGCTGGGCATTACGCAGCTACTGGTGAGCAACGCCGCCGGCGGGCTGAACCCCGATTTCGGCATCAGCGACCTGATGCTCATCGACGACCACATTAACCTGCAGCCCACCAACCCACTCGTGGGCCCGAACCTAGACGAGCTGGGCCCGCGCTTTCCGGACATGTTCGAGCCCTACAGCCACGCCCTGCTGGCCCGCGCCGAAGCCGCCGCCGCGCAGCTGGGCTTTGCCAACCGCGTACGCCGCGGCGTGTACGCCAGCCTGCCCGGCCCCATGCTGGAAAGCCCGGCCGAGTACCGCTACCTGCGCACCATTGGCTCCGATGCCGTGGGCATGAGCACTGTGCCCGAAGTTATTGCCGCCCGCCACATGGATTTGCCGGTGCTGGCCGTATCCGTGATTACTGATCTGGCCAGCCCCGGTAACCTCAAGCCGGTGAACATTCAGCACATTCTGGCCGCCGCCGCCGAGGCCGAACCGCGCCTCACCGCCCTCATCAAAGCCGTGCTGACGGCAGAGTAGCACGGCTGATTTAAAACCGAAAGCCCGGTTTCACTTGCGGTGAAACCGGGCTTTCGGTTTTAGGTCGGGCTGTTTACAAAGAGTAACCCACGCAGCTTATTTGCAGCAGCTTAACGCAGAATAATTTTCCGGCGCTGGTAGCTGAGAATGGCAAACACGCCAATGCCGCCCTGCACGGTGCTCTGGATTTGCGCGGGCTGCCCAAAGGGGTTGCCGTTGGCATCCTGCGCGTCGTCGATGGAGCGCAGGAAAGTGTAGTACGGCTTATCGACGTGGTAGAAAGTAACCAGCAGCGTATCGTTGGGCGAAAATTCGTAGCTGGTGCCCATGGGAATGCGCTGGCCATCGAAGAGTTGGTCCTCAAACTCGCGGTCGAGGGCGCGCAGGGAGTCGGACAGCGCATTCCGGTGAATCTGGAAGCGGTAGAAATCGGCGGTGCCGGGCGGATCCTGAAACGTCATCAGCACCAAGGCTTTGCGCCGCGGCGCAGGCTCGTTGTTGAACCGCCATTCCAGGGTGTCGATGGGCACGATGGCCGGCATGGTGGCCGTGCCGGTTACGCGGCGGCCCTTGGTGTCGGTTACTTCCAGCTGCCAGGTGTCGCCGGGCCGGATGGGGAGGGCCCGCCGCCCGGTGTGGGTAAAGAACTTTTTGGTGGTGGCGTTCTGGCCGGGAGCAAAGCGCAGGGTTTCCCGCTGACCGCTGGGCCCGGTCAGCACGGCTGTTACGTCGGCGGGCACGGCTGGCGTGGGGGCGCTCAGGTAAGGCACGGTTTCGCTCACGGTGAGCTGCGGCACCTGGCCCGGCTCGAGGTAGCACTCCACCACCAGCTGGGGCGGAAACTCCGGCAGGTCCACATCAATATCCTGCTGCAGGTCGCAGCCCGAAGCCAACGCGACGCTGGCGGCCAGCAGCAGGCCTCGCAGGCTGGTTCGAAAGCTTGGCATGGGCATTAGAATTTGAAGTTGTAGGTGATGGAGGGAATGATGGGGAACAGCGACACCAGGCGGGCACGGTAGCTTAGCACCTGGTCGGTGTCTTCGTTCTTCACCTCGTCGAAGAAGATAAAATAAGGGTTGCGGCGGCTGTAGGCGTTGTAAACGCTCAGCGTCAGGTCCGACTCGCGGGCCCAGGGGCGCGGGCGGAGCTTGTACACCACGCCCAAATCGAGGCGGTGGTAGCTGGGCAGGCGGTAGGAGTTGCGGTCGGGGTACACGGGCACGATTTCCAGGTCGGTGCCGGCCACGTCCTGCACCGCAATGCGGGCCGCGGGCAAGGTGGTAGGGTTGCCCGAGGTGAATACGAAGGAACCCGTGAGGCTCACGCGGTCGGTGAGCTGGTGCATAAGCACCGCGGTAAGGTTGTGGCGACGGTCGTAGGTGGGGTAAAATGTGCGGCCCTGGTTAATGCCCGGTCCGCCGCGCTGGGGCGCAAACTCGCGGTTGGTCCAGGCCAGCGTGTAGCCGATCCAGCCGGTGGTGCGGCCGTTTTTCTTTTCCAGGTACACCTCGTTGCCATAGGCCTGGCCGGTGCCGTAGAGGAATTCCGAGTCGAGGTCGGGGTTAACGAACAGCTGGGCGCCGTCGCGGAAGTCAATCTGACGCTGTGCCCACTTGTAGTACACCTCGTTAGTGAACAGCAGCTTGCCATCGAACAGCAGCCAGCTTACGCCCGTGGAAACCTGCTGCGAGCGTTGCGGCCGGGCCGAGAGGCGCGAGGGGTACCAGATATCCGTAGGCAGCGAGGCGCCCGAATTCGACACCAGGTGCACGTATTGGTACATGAGCGCGTAGCTGGCCTTAACAGCCAGGTTGGGTGTGAGGCTGTAGCGCGTGGCCAGGCGCGGCTCTACCCCGCCGTACTCGTTCGAGCCGGACCGGAAGCCGGACAAACGCAGGCCGTAATCCACCGCGAATTTGTCGGACACGGTGAAGTTATCGGAGGCGTAAATGCCTCCCTCCTGCCCATCGTAGCTGATATCCTGTCCGATGTTCAGCGAGTTGTCCTCGGCGCGGGCCCGCAAGCTACCCACGCCAAAGCGGTGCAGCGTACCACTGGCCCCGAAGCGCACCACATGCCTATCGGCGGGGCGCCACTCCCAATCGGAGCGCAGGGTCCAGTCGCGGATGTTGCTGCTTAGGCCAAAGCTGAACTGGTCGAGCTTGTTGGTGATGTCGTAGACGTAGCGCGAGCCGGTGACGGAGGTATTGGTGAAGAGCTTGGGCGAAAACTCGTGGCTCCAGCGCACGGTGCCGGTGCGGTTGCCCCACTTAAAATCAAAGTTGAAGCCGTTGGTAGAGTTAAAGCCGAACACGTCGTTGCCGAAGTAACCGCTCAAAAACACCTGGTCCTTCTGGCCGAGCTTGTAGTTGGCCTTCAGGTTGAGGTCGTAGAAATAGTAGTCGGGAATGGGGTTGTAGTCCTCGGTGTCTTTGTTGAGGCGGTTGATCTGCCGCGTAAACACATCGAAATAAGTGCGGCGCCCGGCCAGAATAAACGCGCCCTTGTCTTTCACAATGGGGCCTTCCACCGCCAGGCGCGAGGAAATGAGTCCGAGGCCGCCGCTAACGCCAAACCGCTCGGCGTTGCCTTCACGGCTTTTCACGTCAATCACCGACGAGAGCCGCCCGCCGTACTGCGCCGGAAACCCCGATTTATACAGGTCTACGGACTGCACCACATCGGAGTTAAAAGTGCTGAACAGGCCGAACAGGTGGTTGGGGTTGTACACCACCGCGTCGTCGAGCAGAATGAGGTTTTGGTCGGACGAGCCGCCGCGCACGAACAGGCCGCTGGTGCCTTCGCCGCCGTTTTGCACGCCGGGCTTCAGCTGCAGGGTTTTCAGGATGTCCACTTCGCCGAACAAGGCGGGCAGCAGCTTGGCCTCGCGGGCCGTGAGGCGCTCCACGCCCATTTGGGTGGTGTTCAGCTTCTGCTCCAAGGTGCCCGAGCCTTCGATTACCACCTCGCCCAGCTCGTTGCCGGCCGTGGGCAATACCACATCGAGCCGCTGGTCTTGCTGGCGCAGGTTTACTTCCTGGGTGGTGGTTTGGTAGCCGATAAACGACACCAGTACCTGATGGCGGCCCGCAGGCAAGTCCAGCTCAAAGCTGCCGTCGGGCTGGGTGGCCGTGCCCAGGCCCAGCCGCGATACAGCCACGTTAGCGCCGGGCAGGCCCGTTCCGTCGGTACCGCGTACGGTACCGCGTAGCTTGTAGGTCGCCTGCGCCCACACGGCCACGGGCAACAGCAGGAAAAACAGGAAGAGGGTAATTCGTGGTGGAATCGAACGATGCATACGGTGACGGGTGGTCCGGCGCAAAGAACAGCTACGAACCAGTGGCTAACGCCCAGACACACCGTTTAGTTTGAGTCGGCCTAAACATCGAAAGGTTGCATCCCGGTACCAGCGCATGCGGGCCCAAACGGGGCCTTCCTTTATCTTCGCCCTTATGACCAAACAGCTCGACGGAAAAGTGGCCCTGATTACGGGCGCTTCCAAAGGAATTGGCCGGGCCATTGCCCAGCATTTCGCCCAACTCGGTGCCCAAGTGGCCTTCACCTACCTTTCCAGCGTGGAGAAAGGCCAGCAGCTCGAACAGGAGCTGGCCGAACACGGCACCAAGGTAAAGGGCTACCGCTCCGACGCCTCCGATTACGCCCAGGCCGAAAAGCTCATCGACGACGTGGTTGCTGAGTTCGGCAAGCTGGATATTCTGGTGAACAACGCCGGCATTACCAAAGACGGCCTGCTGATGCGCATGAGCGAGGAGCAGTGGGACTCGGTGCTGAACGTGAACCTGAAATCGGTATTCAACCTCACCAAAGCCGCCACCAAGCCCATGATGCGCGCCAAATCGGGCAGCATCATCAACATGACCTCGGTAGTAGGCATTAAAGGAAACGCCGGCCAGGCCAACTACGCCGCTTCCAAGTCGGGCATTATTGGCTTCACCAAGTCGGTTGCGCTGGAGCTGGGTTCGCGCAACATCCGCTGCAACGCCATTGCGCCCGGCTTCATTGAAACCGAAATGACCGACGCCCTCGACCCCAAGCAGGTAGACGAGTGGCGCAAGGCCATTCCGCTCAAGCGCGGTGGTACTCCTGATGATGTGGCCAAAGCCACTGCCTTCCTGGCCTCGGATAACTCGGCTTACATCACCGGCCAAGTGCTGCAGGTAGATGGCGGCATGCTGACGTAATACGGCAGCGCCGCTCTGCAAACCGAACGTCATGCCGAGCGGAGCCGAGGCATCTCGCGTGCTGATGCTAGATAGTTACTTTATTATCCGGTTAAGCAAGCGAGATACCTCGGCTGCGCTCGGCATGATGTTTTTTATTCACCGCTTGGCATCGTCATTTAACAAACTAATACCAGAACCATATGATTGATTTACTATTCGCATTTATCGGAATAAATACTCAAATAATACTTCTTTACTGGAGACACTGGTTTGATGAAAAAACAAAGTTATTTATGATCGTAACATGCGACGTTATTTTCTTCACAGTTGCCACCATAATAGACAAAGAAAATCTTCTGCCACACTCGAAATCAGTATTACTATTAAAAATACCTTTGCTGTCGGTTATAATATATAAAATTATGCAATACTGCTTTATCAGGTTATTTGAATACAACCCCCATGATAGTTTTTGGTCTATGAATATCAGATTAATGAAAGACGGCGTGTTTAATTTTTTATTTTGGGTTATTGGCATAATTCTGCCTGTCGTATTAATTTACTCAAAAACGATCTGAAATTTACTAACGTACTTATAACCTAAAAGGTACATCTACCGCTGCACCCAATATCGTGGCGTTTGAATCGGCAGCTCTGCCAACTGGATTTGATGATCTGGGCCGCCGCAGATGTACAAGCAGGCCACCGGCCGCGAAATCGGCCAATTGCAAACCCTGCGCGAGTTCGACCTCAGCCACCCGGCCGTGCAGCAGAAAATGTCCGAACGATACGGGAAGCGGTTGCCGCTGACCGAAAAAGTAATTTCGCCGGTACGCATGCTGGAAAGCGAAGAATTAGTGACGGTCGTCACACAATAAGGTCAATGCCTGCAACCATCTACCTTCGCTTTCCTTATTAGCGAAGCGCCCACCCGCACGCAACTGTTTAGCTTGCACACGGGTTCTTTGTGCTCCATCTGACTGTTTAAGCTGTCTTTGATCTTCTCTGCCTCTTCTCCCTGGCTTATTCTGCTGTGCCTGCTGGTAGGTGCGGGCTATGCGGCCCTGCTCTACTCCAAAAAAGCCCCGTGGAGCAAGCCCGTTAACTACGGCCTCGCTGCGTTGCGCTTTACGTTGGTAAGCCTGCTGTGCTGGCTGTTGCTGGGCCCCGTGCTGCGCCGAACCACCACCACCACCGAAGCCCCGGTAGTGGTGCTGGCCGTGGACGACTCGCAGTCGGTGCCGCTGTTCTCGCCCGATACGGCCGCGCTGCGCCAAACCCTGGCCGGCCTCGATGCCATGACGGCCCGCCTGCGCGACGCCGGCTACGACGTGGCCGTACGCACCCTGGATACGGCCGCGCCGGCCCGCCTCGCCCAAACCCGCTTCCAGCAGCCCGCCACCAACCTCGACCGCCTCCTCACCGACCTGCAAACCGGCTACGAAGGCCGCAACCTCGCCGCCGTAGTACTAGCCTCCGATGGCCTCGCCAACGAAGGCCGCCCGCCGGTTTTCGCCGAATTCACGCACCCCATTTTCCCGCTGGCCCTCGGCGACACTATTCCACGCCGGGACTTGCGCGTAACCGACCTGCGCTACAACCGCGTGGCCTTTAGCGGCAACCGTTTTCCGGTAGAAGCCGAAATTGGCTACGACGGCTTCACGAGCGGCACGGCCTCGGTGGTGCTGCGTGAAAACGGCCGCGTGCTGGCCCGCCAGAAGGTGACCCTGGCACCCAACCGCCGCCTGCAGCGCACCACGTTTCTGCTCACGGCCGCCGCGCCCGGCAAGCACCGCTATGAGGTGCTGGTGGAGCAGCAGCCCGGCGAGTTTACCGTGCTCAACAACAACCGCAACGCCTACATCGACATCGTAAAAGGCCGCCTGCGCGTGCTGCTGGCCGGTGCCGCCCCCCACCCCGATCTAAAGGCCCTGAACGCCGCCCTGCTCGGCAACGACAACTTTGACGTGACCTTGGCAGTGCCCGGCCTCGCTCCACTGCGCGCCGACCAGGACTACGACGTGGCCATTTTGCACCAATTACCCAGCCGTACCAATGCCGCGCGCGACGTGCTCCAATACGTACGAAGCCGCAATCTGCCGGCTTTGTACGTCCTTGGCTCGCAGTCTGATTTCAGCGCCTACAACGCCCTTGGCACCGGTTTGCGCGTAACGTCGGGCAGCCAGAACGCCGAAGCAACGCCCGCCGTAAACAGCAGCTTTACCCGTTTCACCTTGGAGCCCGATGCCGTGGCCCGGCTGGGTGAGTATCCGCCAACTGCTGTGTCGGTTAACGACGCTCGCCTGGGCGGCGGGGGCGAGGTTATTTTGTACCAGCAAGCCGGCCGCAGCCGCACCACCAAGCCCCTGCTGGTAGTAAGCGGAACGGCCGGGCAGCGCCAGGCCACCCTGCTCACCGATGGCAGCTGGCAGTGGCGCCTGCAGGAAGCCGCCACCCACGACGACCGCGCCGACACCTACGACCGCCTGTTCACGCGCCTGCTGCAGCTGCTCACCCAAGACAGCCGCCGCAAACGCCTCGATGTGTACCCCACGCAGGACGCTTTCAGTACCCAGGACGACGTGACTTTCGGCGCCGAAACCTACAACGCGGTGTTTGAGCGCGTGTACGGCCAGCAAATCAGCCTCACCCTCACCGACGAGCAGAACCGCCCCCGCTCCTTCTCCTTCACCAACCGCCAGGACGGCGGCGTGCTGCACCTGGGCCAGTTGCCCGGCGGCCTCTACCGCTACACCGCCCGCGCCACCGTAGCCGGTCAGCCCCAGGAAGACCGTGGCGAGGTACTGGTGCAGGATCAGCAATTAGAGGCCACCGCCTCCCGCGCCGACCACAACACGCTCTTCCAACTCGCACAGCGCACCAGCGGGCAGCTCTATTACCCGCAGCAGCTGCAGCAACTGGAGCAGCGCTTGTTGCAGGCCAAGTTCAAGCCGGTTTTGCACACGCAGGAAGAGGAAAAGAACCTCATTGACGAATGGTGGCTGTTCGCGTTGATTATGGCGCTGGCCACGGCGGAATGGGTTATTCGGCGGTACTCAGGCAGTATTTAGCCGCAATGCGCTGTTGTCAGTCTACACATCCCATCTGCCCATTCTGTCATCCTGAGCAAAGCGAAGGACCTTATCACACTTGAACAAACACTTATATTAAGCCTACTTTCTTTAATACGGTGGCCTACTACGTCTACATCACCACCAACCCCGCCAAGACCGTTCTATACATTGGGGTGACGAACAATTTAGCCACCCGCTTAGCGCAGCACTACGAAAACCGCGGTCAGGCGCAAACATTCGCGGGGCGCTACTTCTGCTATAATCTGCTTTACTTCGAGGCTCACCAGAATGCTATGGCAGCCATTTCCCGCGAGAAAGAACTGAAAGGCTGGACGCGGACCAAGAAGGATGCGCTGATCGACACCCTCAATCCGCAGCGTGAATTTTTGGTCCCGTAAACTGATTTCACAAGCCTGATAAGGTCCTTCGCTTTGCTCAGGATGACAGAACAAAAAGGTAATGGAGAAGCAGATGACAGAACAAGCAACTATGGACTACCCCACCGCCCTCGAACAACTCCTGCGCCACTCAGGCTTGCCCAAAGAGAAGCATACGGATAAGGAATTTTTGCACGCGCTCTACCTCATCAGCGACAAAAAAGTCTTTCGTCCGGTAAAGCCGCTGGCCGACAATATACTGGAGTGTTATGAAGTCATTAACAAGTACTTAAACAGTGGAACGCCAGAGGCAACTGCTTATGCAGACAAAGCGCAAGTCATTGATCGAGTACTGGTTCACGCTGTTAGTGACCTACTCACACAGGGCCGAAAGTTCAATGAATGGGTTGCAACAGAGTCTGGATTTACGCCGGAAGCCATTAACGAAATGGCGTGGTCTGTTCGTGCTATCGAATTAGGGTGGAACTTTGTACTGGCCGGCGACTTCGATTCAATCACGAAGGAAGTCGTACTGTGGAACGAATACGGCCTCTAAAAAACACCCCATGCGCTACATTCTCGTCAACAAGCCTTTCGAAGTCCTGCCCCAGTTCACCGACGAGAAAGGCCGGGCCACGCTCAAGGAGCTGGTACAGGTGCCAAACGTCTACCCCGTCGGCCGCCTCGACTACGACTCCGAGGGCCTGATGCTACTTACCGACGACAAGCAACTGCAGTTCCGCATTGCCGAGCCGCGCTACAAGGTGCCCAAAACCTACTGGGTGCAAGTGGAAGGTATTCCCACCGAAGAAGCGCTGGAACAGCTGCGCCGCGGCGTACAAATCAGCGACGGGTTTACGGCCCCGGCCAAAGTGGAAATGCTGCCCGAACAGCCCGAGCAGCTCTGGGAACGAAGCAAGCCCGTGCGCTTCCGCGCCGCCATTCCCACCAGTTGGCTTGAGCTGACCATCGCCGAAGGCATGAACCGGCAGGTACGCAAAATGACCGCCGCCGTAGGTTTCCCCACCCTGCGACTCATTCGGGCAAAACTGGCCGACCTCACACTAGAGAAACTAGCGCCCGGCAAATGGCGTGACCTCACGCCCGCCGAAGTGCAGGAGCTGAAAATGGCCGTGGCCGACACGCCCGAAAACGAAGGCCCCGCCAACGCCCGCCGCAAGCCCACCCAGAAGTACGACCCCAACTTTGAGGAAAAGCTAGCCGCTGAAAAAGCTGCCCGGGCCCGCAGAGCTTTTGAAAAATCGGGCCCGAGCCGCGGACCCAAGCGCCAAACCAGCGGCACCGGCACCGGCCGCTCAGGCGGCCGGCAGGCCGATGGCCCGGCAGGTGCAACCCGGGGTGGCCGATCGGCCAGCGGCGCACCGCGTGGCGGCAAACCCGGTGGCATTGCGCCCCGGAGCACAGGAAAAACCGGCGGTCCTGGTGCCGGCCGGCCTTCGTCGGGGCGCCCGGCTTCGCCTTCTGCCAAGCCGCCGCGCCGCGGCAAATGAGTTTGCGGCTACCAAAGCCTAGCCGGCGGCTGATGCGGCGGCCGTTTAGGCGGGCAGCAGAGCGTTCTACAGAGAAAAATACCGTCCCCGCCCGCGTGCCGCAAAAAGAAATAAGAGGCACGCGCCAAAGGCCCGGGTAAGCGGTTAAGCAACTTGGCCCGCCGGCAATCTACCCTGCCCGATGCGCCCCAAGTGCGTATCCTGAAAGCTGGTTGGGTATTTCAGGCCGTAACCCAGCAGGCGGTCGAAGGCGGCGTGGGCGAAGAGCACGGTACCGGCTAGCATGACCACAGGCATGCCCAACAACCAGCCAACCACGCCGCACGCCACAGCCAGGACTTTGTGGTGAAACAGGTTGTAGCTCAGTGCGCCCAGACGCGGGCCAGCCAGGTAGCCCAAGGCGCTCAGGTCGGGCAGCAGGAACACGGCGGGCAGCACCCACCAGGCGTAGGGCAGCTGCGAAAAGACCACTACGGCGAGCAGCAACTCGGCCAATTCCTCGATTTTCAGGGTAGTTTTCATGGCGTCAGCAACCTGTGAGGTGAAACAGAAACAACACCCCAAAGATCCGGCTGCCGACCACCGGCCGACGATAACAAAAGCTAAAAAAAAGACCAGCCCTAACCTCCCCGCGCCACCCGCGCCCGGATGCGGCTCAGCGACACCGGCGTAATGCCCAAGTAGTTGGCCACCAAGTGCTGCGGAATGCGCTCCAGAATTTTGGTTTTGCCCGACGCCAGCAGCGCCCGGTACCGCTCCTCGGGCGACAGCAGCAGTTGTTCCACCAAACGCGCATCGGTGCCCAGCAGGTGGTATTCCGCCACGAGGCGCCCAAACCGCTCGTACGCCGGAAACTGGTCGTACAGGTCGCGCAGCACAGCGTAGTCGAACACCACCAATTCAGCCTCGGTGAGAGCCTGAATGCTGAGTTGGCTGGGCCGGCAGGTGAGGCAACCGGGGTAGTCGGCCAACAAGTGATTTTCGAAGAAGAAATAGGTGGTGCGCTCTTCGCCGTCGGGGCGTGGGTAGAAGAGCCGCAGCGCGCCGCTGAGCACCAGCGCTACTTGCGGCCGGTACTGCCCGGCCTGCACGAAATACTCTCCACGCGCCAGTCGTTCAGTTCGCAACGCGGCTGCCAATGCAGCCCATTCGGCCTCGGTGAGGCTTGGCACGAAACGAAGCAGGTAGGCGTGCAAAGGGTGCATGCGGGCAAAAGTAACTTCCCCTACCAAATGAAATGACTTGGCACTGTTTCGCAACTCATACTGCCCCGTGCTGGTACCCGCTGCGTAGACGTCGTAACGTCACCAACAACTCAATGCCCCTGCACAGGCTCCTACGCCGGGGACTTCCGTCAGGGTCTGAATATCTGTCTCACTCCCAATTCCGTACAAACCGCTTCCGGCAGAAACTTCGCCGCAAGTCCGCGCTTGCGGTGACATTCTGGCAGCAAAAAACGGCGTTTGGGTTGCTGGTACGCGTCTTGTAAACCCTTCGCGGCCGCTAAAAGCTGCCACCTCAACTACAAGACACTTCACTCTACCTACGAACATACTCATGGGCAAAATCATTGGTATTGACCTCGGCACGACCAACTCGTGCGTGGCCGTGATGGAAGGCAACGAACCCGTTGTAATTCCCAACAGCGAAGGCCGCCGCACCACGCCGTCTATCGTCGCGTTTCTCGACAATGGCAAGGGCGAGCGGAAGGTTGGTGACCCGGCGAAGCGCCAGGCCATTACCAACCCCACCAATACTATTTCTTCGATCAAGCGCTTTATGGGCCGCAACTTCTCGGAGGTTTCCGAAGAAGCCAAGCACGTATCCTACGCCCTGGGCAGCGGCTCGAACAACACCGTCGGCGTGAAAATCGGCGACCGGCAGTACACCCCGCAGGAAATTTCGGCCATGGTGCTTCAGAAAATGAAGCAGACCGCCGAAGACTACCTCGGTCAGCCCGTAACCGAAGCCGTTATTACCGTACCGGCTTACTTCAACGACGCCCAGCGCCAGGCCACCAAAGAAGCCGGCGCCATTGCGGGCCTCGATGTGAAACGCATCATCAACGAGCCCACGGCCGCCGCCCTGGCCTACGGCCTCGATAAAGACCACTCGAACCACAAAGTAGCCGTGTATGACCTCGGCGGTGGTACGTTCGATATTTCCATCCTCGAGCTCGACAACGGCGTGTTTGAGGTACTGAGCACCAACGGCGACACCCACCTCGGGGGCGACGACTTCGACCAGGTTATCATCAACTTCTTGGCCGAGACCTTTCAGCAGCAGGAAAGCATGGACCTGCGTCAGGACCCCATGGCCCTGCAGCGCTTGAAGGAAGCCGCTGAAAAGGCTAAAATCGAGCTTTCGTCGTCGAACGAAACCGAGATTAACCTGCCCTACATCACGGCTACCAACACCGGTCCTAAGCACTTGGTGGTAAAACTGAGCCGCGCCAAGTTCGAGCAGCTCGCCGATTCGCTGATCCGTCGTTCGATGGAGCCGGTGAAAAAGGCCCTGCAAGACGCCGGTTTGTCGCCTTCCGACATCAACGACGTCATCCTGGTAGGTGGCTCAACCCGCATTCCGCGCATCCAGGAAGAGGTTGAGAAGTTCTTCGGCAAGAAGCCCTCGAAAGGCGTGAACCCCGACGAAGTGGTGGCCATTGGCGCTGCCATTCAGGGTGGTGTACTCACCGGCGAGGTGAAGGACGTGCTGCTGCTCGACGTAACCCCGCTGAGCCTCGGTATCGAGACGATGGGCGGCGTGATGACCAAGCTCATCGAGTCGAACACCACCATCCCGACCAAGAAATCGGAGACCTTCTCCACGGCTTCCGACAACCAGCCTTCGGTAGAAATTCACGTGCTGCAGGGCGAGCGTCCGATGGCGTCGCAGAACCGCACCATCGGCAAGTTCCACCTCGACAGCATTCCGCCCGCACCGCGCGGCGTACCGCAAATTGAAGTGACCTTCGACATTGACGCCAACGGCATTCTGCACGTGACGGCCAAAGACAAAGGCACCGGCAAGGAGCAGAAAATCCGCATCGAAGCTTCCTCGGGCCTTTCCGAGCAGGACATCGAGCGGATGCGCCAGGAAGCCCAGGCCAACGCCGAAGCCGACAAGGCCGAAGTGGAGCGCATTAAGAAGGTGAACGACGCCGACTCGATGATTTTCCAGACCGAAAAGCAACTCAACGAGTACGGTGAGAAGCTGAGCGCCGGCAACAAATCGGCCATTGAAGCGGCCCTTGCCGACCTGCGCAAAGCCCACGAAAGCAAAGACCTCGGCCAGATTGACACCGCCATGGCGGCCATCAACGCGGCGTGGCAAGCAGCCTCGCAGGAAATGTACGCCCAGGGTGGCGGCGGTGCCGAAGGCCAGCCCCAGGGCTACCCCGGCGGCGACGGTTTCCAGGGCGGCCAGCCCGGCGGAAACGGCCAGGGCCAGCCGCAAGGCGCCGGCCACGACAACGTGACCGACGTGGACTACGAAGAAGTAGACGGCAAGAAGTAATTCCAGCCCGTCGATAAGTAAAAAGGCCCGGAGCGTACGCTCCGGGCCTTTTTTGTTTAACCGTTTAAAGTTTCAACGCTACTAGCGTTGAGGTGAGCCGCTAAAACTTATGCAGCAACGTGCGGCCTTCCTTGTAATCTTCGAGGTAATACTTCGGCAGCTTCAAGGTTCGCGTTTGGGTTTTCACGCGCGGTTCCTCGTCCTCGTCTTTCGACTCCTCGGTGGTGGTGGTTTCGTTGCCCGTCAGCAGATCGGTGCTGATGGACTTCTCTTTTGAGCGACTGTAATGGCGCGTAACCTCTTCGTTTATGAGACGCAGGCGGCCGGTTTGCGGCTCAAACTTGAACTGCACGGTGCTGGACGAGCCCACGTCCCCGTCGAAGTCTCCGTGGGCCACTTCCAGCACGCCTTGCTCACTCAGCGTTAGCGCGGGTGCGCTGCCGGAGGAAAGAAAACAGCTGGTACAGTACAGCAATTGCGCCGTGAAACCGGCTCGGCGCCACATTCCCTCGGGTTGTGCAAGGGCCACTACCAGGGCCCGGTCGCGGGTGGGCACGCCGTTTTTGCCGGTGTATTGCGCCGTCTGAATCAGGGCCAAAACCGAATCGGGCTGCTGGTCGGCGTTAATATCAGCGCCGAGTCGCTGCTCTATGCGCCAGCCCTTGGGCACGAAATCGGCCAGTTTGGCGGCCGTCAGCGGCAGCTGCTGGGCACTAATTGCCTTGGATTGCGCCTGCGCGGCAAACGAGCCGGCTGCTAAGAATGCAGCGCAATAAAACGAGAACAAACGCGGTGATGCCATAAGTCCTCAAAGGTACCGCCGCAAACTGCCAGCACGCAAAAAGGCCGGCGCAAGGGCCGGCCTTTTTATACATAACGGTTACGCAAGCGGCCGCTACAAGCTTATTTCGCCGAGCTTCAAGTCTTCCAGAAAACGGGGCGTGGTGGGCACTTTCGCTTCTTTGCGCGAGGTGAGCTGGCGTGTACCGCCTTTATCGTTGGGGTCGGCATAAATACGTTCCGTCACCTGCTGTCCGGTTAAAAAATCGGAGTGGCGCACCGTGGTATCAATGCCTTTGCGGTTGCTTTTCACGTGGTGCTGGGCCACGAGCCGTACCCGGCTGGCGGTGGGCTCGAAGCGGAAATACAGCGTCATGTCCACGGTTTGGGCATTGCCGGCAATGTGCCGAATGCTCAGCTGACCCTTGCTGATAGCCATTTCGGGCACCCCGTCGGCACCTACCGACGTTTCGGCGCAGCCCACACACGGCACCACGGCGCCGGCTGCACCCACGCGACGAAACCCGGCGGGTTCGGCCAACAGCACCACCACGGCCCGTTCGCGCTTGGCATCGGGTGCATCGGAAGGGCGTTCCACCAGCAGCAGCACTTGGTCGGGTCGTTTGTCGGCGTTCAGGTCGCCGGCTACCTGGCGCTCCAGCAGCCAACCGGCCGGCACGAAAGCCATAGGGCGGGCGGCTTTGGCGGGCAGCATATCGGCCTTAAAAACCTGGTCGGTTTCCGTCGTAACCGACGAGCCCGCCAGCCAGCCGGTCAGCAAAAGGGTAAGGGGGAAATGCATAAGCGGAAATAAGTTGCAGGGCGCTGTCTTGTCTCCCGTTCGAACCACTTCCTCGTCGCTGTTAGTTCAGTCGGGCGCCTCCCAATTAGGGAAGCGCACCCGCGAGGGCGTCCTGTTTCGGGAACATTACAACAGAATGCAGATGAATATAATGAATATACAATTATTGATCAGCCTGTTTATTGGCTAGGCCTATCCTTTGGTAAGTTGCCGCCTCAAAACAGATTTCAACCTTCTTATTCGCTGGCAACGCCTGGCTATTGGCATCTATGGAGTTTCTGATAATGGGCGGCGGTATTGCCGGTTTGGCTACGGCCGTAGGGCTGCTTGGGCAGGGTCATGAGGTTCAGGTGTTTGAAGCCGCTGCGGAGCTGCGCGAAATTGGCGCGGGTGTGGTGCTGGGCGCCAACGCCATGCGCGCCCTCGACCGCCTTAGCCCCGAGCTGCACCGCGCTGCGCACGCCGCCGGCTACCCCGTGCGCCGCATTGGGCTGCTCGATGAGCGGGGCCGCGTGCTTAATACTGTGGACACCACGCCCTTTACCGAGCGCCTGGGCTACGACAACCTGGCTATTCACCGCGCCGATCTGCAACGCTTGCTGCTGGCGCAGTTACCGTCCGGCACTCTGCACCTCGGCCATGCCTTCGATCGGTTTGAGGAACAGCAGGGCCGCGTTACAGCCTATTTCACCAACGGCACCACCGCCACGGCCGATGCGCTTATCGGGGCCGACGGTATTCGGTCGGGGGTACGGCGGCAGCTGGTACCCGGCAGCGTGCCCCGGTACGCGGGCTACACCTGCTGGCGCGGCGTGCTGGATGCGTCGGTGCTGAATTTGCCGGCCGGGCATTCCACCGAAAGCTGGGGGCCGGCCGGGCGTTTTGGCTACGTACCGCTGGGCAATGGCCAGGTATACTGGTTTGCCTGCGTAAACAGCTCCACGCCCAATAACCCGGACTACCGCGCCTGGCGGCTGGCCGACGTGCAGCGCCGGTTTGCGGATTACCACTCCCCTATTCCGGAGCTTCTGGCCCTAACCCACGACGACCATCTGCTGTGGGGCGACATCATCGACCTGCAACCGCTGCGCACCTTTGCCTACGGCCGGGTGCTGCTGCTCGGCGACGCCGCCCACGCCACCACGCCCAATATGGGCCAGGGCGCGGGACAAGCCGTAGAGGACGCCGCCTCGCTTCCCCGCTGCCTGGCCGAGCGCCCATCGGTAACGGATGCGTTTCGGCTATTCGATGAACGACGCCGCCCACGCACGACGCGCATCGTTACCCAGTCGTGGCAGCTGGGCTGGGCGGCCCAACTGGAAAACCCCTTGCTCGTGTGGCTCCGCAACGCTGTAATGCGCCGGGTGCCGCCCGCCGTAAACGCCCGCCAAATGGCCTTTCTCTACGCCGATTGATGTTTTCAGGCCCGGCTGTCATGTCGGATCAGAATGGGATTTGGGCTCCGCAACGCGCGGCAGGAGCATGGCCTGTACTGCAGCTCGGCAGAAAATATTTCAATTCCTTAACACAAAAAGGCTAATATATATAGCCTATAACCTATCTTTCAGTCAGACTTTTTCCTTGATTTTATGAGAAAATTATACTCCCGGCTCTTGGCTGTTGTGTGTGGTGTGGCCTGTACCGGATGGCTGCATTCGGCGGCCCAGGCCCAGGGGCGTGCCGCGGCGCCGTATTTCCAGGACGAGGCCACGGCCAGCCGCACGGCACTTGGCGCGGCCCTGCTGAGTAGCCGCCCGCTCGTGCTTGATTTGGCCGGCTTGCGTGCAGCTCTAACGGCTGCGCCCACCGAAAGCCGCCCCGGCGCGGCACCGCTGGTAGTGGCCCTGCCCCTGCCCGATGGCAGCAGCAGCCGTTTTGCGGTGGTGGAAACGGCGCTGATGGCACCGGCGCTGGCCGCCCAGTTCCCGCAAATAAAAACCTACCGCGGAGTGGGCCTGGACGATCCTACGGCGAGCGTACGCCTGGACGTGACGCCGCGGGGTTTTCACGCGCAAATTTTATCGGCGCAAACGGGCACGGTCTACATCGACCCCAGCTCCCGCACCGACTCGCGGCATTACCTCAGCTTTTACCGGCGCGACATGAACCGGACTGCGCTGGGTGCGGCGCCGGTGTGCCAGTTTAAATCGACTCCTACCGAACAAGCCCAGGCCCGGCAACGCGTGGCGGTCAGCACCGGACCGGCCGCGGCCGAAATTGCGGCGGGCACCTCGCTGCGTACCTACCGCCTGGCGGTGGCCGCTACCGGAGAGTACACCGCTTTTAGGGGTGGCACCGTAGCCCTGGCCTTATCCGGCATCGTGACTACGGTGAACCGCGTGGTGGGCGTGTACGAGAAGGAAGTGGCCGTGCGCCTGCAGCTGGTGGGCAATAACGCCAACATCATTTACACCAACGCCGCCACCGACCCGTACTCCAACGGCAACCCGGGCGCGATGATTAACGAGGCCCAGACCAACATCACCAGCCTCATCGGCACGGCCAACTTCGACATCGGGCACGTGTTCGGCACCAACTCGGGCGGCCTGGCCGGCCTGGGCGTGGTGTGCAACGCCTCCAACAAAGCCCGCGGCGTAACCGGCAGCGGCTCCCCGGTGGGCGACGCGTTCGACATCGACTACGTGGCCCACGAAATCGGGCACCAGTTTGGCGCCGACCACAGCTTTAACACGAACCAGGGCGCCTGCGCCGGCAACGGCAACACCAGCACCGCTTTCGAGCCGGGCTCGGGCAGCACCATCATGGCTTACGCCGGTATCTGCGCCCCCGACGACCTGCAGGCCAACTCCGATGCGTATTTCCACTCGGGCTCGTTTCAGGAAATTCTGACCTTCATTGCCACCACCAGCTGCGGCACCTCCACGGCCACCGGCAATACCGCCCCCCTGGTAACCGTGCCCACGACCAGAACCCTGCCCATTGGCACGCCCTTCCGCCTGACGGCCAGCGCCACCGACGCCCAGAACGATGTGCTGACTTACAATTGGGAGCAAATGAACGGGGGGCCTTTTGCTGCGCTTAGCACCCCGCAGGTAGCCAACTCAAACGTGCCCTTGTTTCGCTCTTTCACACCCAGCACCTCTCCCACGCGCTATTTTCCGCGGCTGAGCAACTTGGTTAGCAACACCTCGAGCACGGCCGAGCGGCTGCCCACGGTAACGCGCTCCATGCGGTTTCGCTGCACCGTGCGCGACCAGCACAACGGCGCAGCCGGCGTGGTGGGCGGCGTAGATTACAGCACCGACGTAAACCTGAGCGTAACCAGCGCCGCCGGGCCGTTCCTGGTAACGGCGCCGAATACGGCCGTTACCTGGACCGGCGGCAGCGCCCAAACGGTTACCTGGAACGTGGCGGGCACCAGCGCCAACGGCGTGAACTGTGCCACCGTTAACATCCTGCTTTCCACCGACGGCGGCCTGACTTACCCCACCACCCTGGTCAGCGGCACCGCGAACGACGGTTCGGTTTCGGTTACCGTGCCCAGCGTAGCCACCAGCACGGCCCGCATTATGGTGGCGGCCGCCGATAATTACTTCTTCGATATTTCGAATGCTAACTTCAGCATTACGGCTCCCACGGCCTGCGCCGCGCCCACTGGCCTGAGCGTAGGCAGCATTACGCAGACCACGGCGTCGGTGAGCTTCACGGCCTCGGCCTCGGCTACGGGCTACACTGTGACGACCACGCCGGCCAGCAGCACCCAAAACGTCACGGCTGGTCCGGTTACGCTGTCGGGCCTGACGCCGGGCACTGCTTACTCGGTCAACATCGTCAGCAACTGCGCCGGCGGCACTACTTCCACGGCCGCCACGGCCGCCTTCTCGACTGCCGCCCCACCGCCCTGCAACGCCCCAACTAACCTGGCTGCCGGCAGCATCACGGCCAACTCGGCCGTCATCAGCTTTACGCCAAACGGCACCTCCAGCAGCTACACGGTAACAACGTTCCCGGCCACCACCACGCAAACCATCACGGCGTCGCCCGTCACGCTCTCGGGGCTAACCGGCGCTACCAACTACACGGTGAGCATTGTGGGTAACTGTCCGGACGGGGTAACGTCGGCGCCCGGCACGCTCGCCTTTGCCACGCGAGTGGCCAACGACGAATGCGCCACGGCCATTAACCTGGTATCGGCCATTAGCTGCGTTACCACTAGCGGCACCGTAACGGGCGCCACCCAGTCGCAGGGCCCTTCCACGTGCAATGGCGCCACCGGTACCTCGGCGCTGGACGTGTGGTATTCGTTTACCGCTACCGGCCCTACCCACACGGTAACCACCAACAGCGCCTTCGATGGTGTACTGCAGCTGTTTTCGGGCAGCTGCGGCAGTCTTACGTCTTTGGGTTGCCGCGATGCAAACGTGGCAGGTGGCGAAAGCATTACCGTTAATGGACTGACGGCCGGGACGCGGTATTTTGCTCGATATTACGCCTACACGGACGCGGGCACTCCGCAGCCCGCCAACGGCAACTTCACCATTTGCGTGACGGGCCCGGTAGCCCCGAGCTGCAATGCGCCCACTGCGCTGGCGGTGAACAGCATCACGCAGACCACGGCGTCGGTGAGCTTCACGCCGAGCGCCACGGCCACGGGCTACACCGTGACGACCACGCCGGCCAGCAGCACCCAAAACGTCACGGCTGGTCCGGTTACGCTGTCGGGCCTGACGCCGGGCACTGCTTACTCGGTCAACATCGTCAGCAACTGCGCCGGCGGCACTACTTCCACGGCCGCCACGGCCGCCTTCTCGACTGCCGCCACGCCCGCAACGGCCGCGCCGGTGCTGCTAACGCCGGCCAACGGCAGCCTGACCAGTGACAACACCCCGACATACAGCGGTACGGCCCCGGCCAGCAGCACCGTAACGGTGTTCGTGGACGGCAGCAGTATTGGCACTACGACGGCCGCTGCGGACGGCAACTGGACGCTGACGGCAGTGTCGGCCCTCACCGACGGCCCGCACACGGCCTACGCCACGGCCCAGAGCAGCGGCGCCACCATCAGCCCGAACAGCAACACCAACACGTTTACCGTTGACACCACGCCGCCGCCCGCACCGCTGGTGGCGCAGCCGGCTAACGGCAGCCAGACCAACGATAACACGCCTCTTTACGGTGGCACAGCCCAAGCTGGCTCGACGGTGACGGTGCTGGTGGACGGCAGCAGCATTGGTACCACCACGGCCACGGGAGCCGGCGCCTGGAGCTTTACGCAGCCCACGGCCCTGACCAGCGGCAGCCACACGGTGCGCGCCCGCGCCACCGACGCGGTGGGCAACACCAGCCCCGACAGCAACACCAACACCTTCACGGTGGATACCACGGCCCCGACGGTAGCCCTCAGCAGCACAACCGGTGCTTCGGGCAGCTCTACCTTAACCACGCCCTTTGTTTTCTCGGCAACGTTCAGCGAAAACGTATCGGGCTTCGCAGTCAGTGGCATTAGCGTGAGCAATGGCACGGTGAGCAGCGGCCCAACCGCCAGCACTGCTACCACCTACACCTTCCAGGTAACGCCCACCACGCCCGGCACCGCTACCACGGTCAGTATTTTGGCCGGAGCGGCCCAGGACGGTGCCGGCAACGGCAACGCGGCTTCCGCAGCGTACTCGCTTACCTACACGGTACCCGTTACCAGCACTACCTGGACCGGCAACGTGAGCACCGACTGGTTTACGGCCGCCAACTGGACAAACGGCGTACCCACCGCCACGCTCGACGCCGCTATTCCCGGCGCCGCCGCCAGCATGCCGCTGATTTCGGCCGGCACAGCGCTGACCAGAAGCCTGACCATCGGCAGCGGCGCCACGCTCAGCCAAACCGGCGGTACGCTTGAAGTGCACGCCAACCTGACCAACAACGGCAGCTTCGTGCCCACTGGCGGCACCGTGGTGCTGGGCAGCACGGCTCAGGCTAATGGCTCGAACATTTTGGGTAACAGCCGGGTACGGTTCTGGAACCTGACCGTCAACGCCAACGGAGTGCTGCTCTCCACCTCCGTCGGGGCCTCGGCCCGGCGCTTGGTAACGCTTAACGGAACGTTGGTAACCCAGAGCAACCCCTTCGTGCTGGAATCTGACGCCAACAATACGGCCCTGGTGGTGAACAACGGCGGCTTGGTGCAGGGCACGGCTACGGCGCAGCGCTACATCACGCCCGACCTGAACGCCGGCCCCGGCTACCGCCACGTATCGGCCCCCACGGGCAACGCCACGGTGAACAGCCTGAGCACGGCGGGCTTCTCGCCCACGGTGAATGCGGCCTACAACAGCTCGGCCACGCCCACGCAGGTCTCGCCCTTCCCCACCGTTTTTGGCTACGACCAGAGCCGGCTGGCCTCGGCCACCAGCAACCTGTCGGCTTTCGATAAGGGCTGGGCTTCGCCCGCCGGCACCACCGATGCGCTAACGGTGGGCAAAGCCTACACCGTGAACATGCCCGCCGGCCAGACGCTGAGCTTCACCGGCGCGCTGAACAACGGCACCCTGGCTCAAATACTGACCCGTAACAGCGGCGCCACCGCCGCCGACGCGGGCTGGCAGTTGGTGGGTAACCCCTACCCCGCCCCGCTCGACTACTCGCTGGTAGCCGCGGCCGACCGTTCGAACCTGGATGCGGCCATCTACATTTTCGAAAGCACCAGCCAGTACGGCGGCAACTACCGCAGCTACGTTAACGGCGTGGGCGGTAACCCCATTCTGCCGCTGGGCCAGGGCTTTTTTGTGCGGGTGAGTGCGGGCCAGACCAGCGGCTCGCTCAACTTCCGTAACTCCCAGCGGGTGACCAGCTACCAGAACCCCGTGTTCCAGCGCAGTGGCAACCGCCCGCTGGTGCACCTTACGCTGCGCGGCGCCACGGCGGCCCTGAAAGACGACTCCTACGTGTACTTTGAGGCCGGCGCCACGCCGGGCTTCGATGCGCAGTACGACGCGCTGAAGATTCAGCACAACAGCGGCGGTGCTCCCACGCTGTTTTCGTTGACCGAAACTACCGAGCTGAGCATCAACGGCCTGCCCCTGCTCACAGGCCAAACGGTGGTGCCGCTGGGCATTGCGGTGCCACAAGCCGGCACGTTCACCTTTGTGGCGGCCGAGCTGCTGAACCTGACCACGGCCAGCGTGTACTTACACGATGCCCAAACCGGCCAGGACATTAACCTGCAGCAGCAGCCGAATTACTCGTTCACGACCAGCGCGGCCGGCCTTCTTACCACGCGCTTCTCCCTGCGCTTTGAGCCCCAGCGCCCCACATCCACGACCAGCGCCAGCGCGCTGCAATTCAGCGTGTGGCCTAACCCCGCGGCGCAACAGGCCCGGCTGAACGTGGCCCTGAGCCAGCCCGTTACGCGGGGCACCTTAACGCTGCGCGACGTACTGGGCCGCACCCTGAGCACGCAAGGCTTCAGCGGCACCCAGACAACCGTTTCCACAACGGGCCTGGCTACTGGCACCTACCTGCTGGTGGTGGAAGCCCCGAACCACGCGCCGATAACGCGCCGCGTGGTGGTGGAGTAAACGTGACTACCGTTCATAAAAAAGCCTCCCCGGTTTCCCAGGGAGGCTTTTTTATGGATTCTGGAGGGTTTAAGTAATCAGTTTTTTGTGCGGAGCCGGGTGGTTGGCTTCTTCGCGCTCATCCTCTGTTTCTTCTTCAAAACCATCTTTAATTTTTTCCAGTGCCTCCGCGTGGTCTTCCGCGTCGGCTTCTTCCACGTTGGCTTCTTGTATGTGCTTGTCGTGGGGTTCGTAGCTGAGCTTGATGTAGATGGGAAAGTGGTCGGAGCCGACGTAGGGCAGCCGCTGCATGTCGTCGACCTTGAAGTGCGGCGACACGAACACGTGGTCGAGGGGCCAGCGCATGAGGCGGTGCTCGGCGTGGAAAGTGGGCAGCAGGCCGCGGCCCACGCGCGGATCCATCAGCCCGCTCACGCGCCGGAACAGCTCAGACGTGTGCGACCAGGCCACGTCGTTCATGTCGCCGAATACCACGGTGGGCTCGTCGTTGCGGTCGATTTCCTTGCCCACCATGAGCAGCTCGGCGTCGCGTTTGGTGCTGGTTTTGGCCTCCTGCGGCGCTGGTGGCTTGGGGTGCAGCCCGTACAGGCGCATACGCGAGCCGCCGGGCAGCTCCACCTGGGTATGAATGGAGGGCACGTCGTCGTCGAGCAGGTACTTGATTCGGCAGTCGTGCAGGGGCAGGCGCGAGAAAAACAGCAGCCCGTAGGTATTGTCGAGGGGTTCGTGGCAGAAATAGTGGTGGGTATGCTGCAGCGGGCGCAGCTGGTCGAGCCACCACGTGTCGGTTTCCACGGCTAGAATGATATCGGGGTCGGCTTCCTGAATGACCTTCATGGCCAGATCAGCCCGCTTGTTGTACTGCAACACGTTCATCATGAGCAGGCTCACGTGGCCGCGGTGGCCAGCAGCGGTACTGTCGCCTACCTGCTTCCGCACGAAGGGCGTATACGGCAGAATGCGCACCAGCTGGTACACGATGGCGGCGGCCAGCGCAATTACTACCCCACGGGAATCCCAACCGCGGTTCCAGAAGCCCAGTACCAGAGCCACTGGTAGCACCAAGCTCATGATGCCCACAATTTGCAGGCGCGGGAAATCAAAAACACGAATCCACCACGCCGTGTGGCGCAGTAGCGGCAGCAAAGTAGCCACTATACCCGCAACGCCCAGTACAGCTACAAGGCCGACAGCCAACTGCGCAAATGAAACGGAAAGCAAAGTGTGCACGAGGGGCTTAGAGGAAGAGAGGGGATGTTGAAGACTTGTACTACACCCCGCCGAGTTAGTTGCACCGGACGGCGCCGATTGCCTATATAGCAGTTAGCCAATTGCACCCTGCTCAGAATTCACGGCTTCTTATATGTCGTCGAGGCCGCCTTTACGCAGCTCGTCTACGGTTCGCATTACTTTGTCGCGCAGGGCTCCGCGGTATTTCTCCAGCGCATCGGCGAGGCGGGCGTTGCCCAGCGCCAGCATTTGCACGGCCAGCACGGCGGCATTGGCGGCCCCATCTACCGCTACGGTGGCTACGGGCACGCCGGTGGGCATTTGCAGCATCGACAGGATGGAATCGAGCCCGCCAATGGACGTGGGCACGTTAATGGGCACGCCAATAACAGGAATGGTGGTGAAAGCGGCCACCATGCCGGGCAGATGCGCAGCCCCGCCCCCACCGGCAATAATCACGCGCAGGCCGCGCTTGCGGGCTGTTTCGGCGTATTCCACCAGCCGGTGTGGCGTGCGGTGCGGCGACACCAGGGTGAGTTCGTAAGGTACCTGAAACTGGCGCAGCATGTCGGCGGCGGCGTTCATCACGCGCAAATCGGACTGCCCGCCCATGATTATGCCGACAATTGGCGTGGCGGTTTCCGGCGCGGAGGGAACGGGGGGAGGAGTAGTCATGAGTGAAAATGAGGCAATCGAACGTAGGCAACTCTAGAGTAGCATACGGCGCAGTCGTCAAACATAGCTATTTTGAGGGCACGCCGTATGCCACAGGCCGCTACCTTTGGCCCGCTCCCCTACCGTTCGCGCATGGAAATTCTGCTCGCCACGTTCACCACACTGTTCTCCGTCGTTAACCCTTTTGGGGCCATGCCGGTGTTTCTTACCCTCACCGAGCACGACACCGCAACCGGTCGGGCCGCCACGGCGCTGCGGGCGTGTATGTATATGGTGGGCGTGCTGGCGGTGTCGTTTTTCGCGGGGCAGTATATCCTGAACTTCTTCGGCATTAACATTCACCACCTGCGCATTGCGGGCGGCATTCTGCTCATGCGCTCCGCCTTCGATTTGCTTACGCCCGGCGGCAACCGCGCCAAAATTTCAGACGCCGCACTAGAGGAAAGCATGCACAAAGACGATATTTCGTTTACGCCCCTGGCCATGCCCATGCTTTCGGGGCCTGGCTCCATGGCCGTGTGCATCGGTCTGTTTACCGAGCGGCCGTCGTTTCTGGCCATGGGCCTCACGCTGCTGGGCTTCGTGCTGGTAGCACTGGCCAGCTATTTAATTCTGATGTCGTCGTTGCGGCTCACGCGTTTTCTGGGCCGGCCGGGCATGGCGGCGCTGGCGCGCATCATGGGTTTTCTGACGTTGGCCATTGGGGTGAATTTCCTGGCTACGGCCATTGTGGCGCTGTTTCCGGGGCTGACGCGGTAGGGATTATATAGTTCATCTTCTCCTATGAACTACACTCTAACTGTTGGCTTAGCCGTTTCTCTACTGCAGGCTACATGCCTTAACTACGATTTGGAACAGGCGGCTCAGGTTATTGACCGCGAGTTTTTTCGCAAGGGCTTCTGGCAGATGCCTTCTGTAGCGCAAACCGGGAATGTCATTTTTGTTACCAAACGCGAAGCCAAGAGAAATGCGGTTCTGGTTCCGATTCCAATAATGGTTATTGAAAGGGTAGGGCAACACGTAGTAGCGTGCAATGACCTGAAAATGGACCGCAGTCAGTTTATGGCTTTTGTGTTAGACAGAAACCAACCGGTAGCTATAATGACGCTTTTCGGCAATTTGGCTGGCATTTCTATTGAAGGCGAGGATGTAGATGCAAAAGCCCTCTACCGAACTTACCAACTACAGCCTAAATCATTTTTTTACTGCAGCACCGTAAACCGCTTCGCCTATATCGACCAAGGGCAACTGTATGTATGGAACGCGGAGATACAGCAGTTCAACAGTCTTATCCCTTGAGGTATCGAATACAAAACGCAGATGGGCTGATCCCGACAGGCTATCTTTGCCGCCTCTAGCCCGTTACCCATGCTCAAGAACGACCTCCTGCTCCGCGCCGCGCGCGGCGAACAAACCGAACGGACGCCCGTGTGGCTCATGCGCCAGGCCGGCCGCATTCTGCCCGAATACCGCGCCCTGCGCGCCAAACTGAGCGGGTTTAAGGAGCTCGTGGAAACCCCCGATCTGGCTGCCGAAGTAACCATTCAGCCCATCGACGCGCTGGACGTAGACGCGGCCATCATCTTCTCCGACATTCTGGTGGTGCCCGAAGCCATGGGCTTGACCTACGAAATGGTGGAAGCCCGCGGCCCGCTGTTTCCGCAAACCGTGCAATCGGCGGCCGATGTGGACCGCCTGCGCGTGGCCGACCCACACGAGCACCTCGGCTACGTGCTCGATGCCATTAAAGTCACCAAGCGTGCCCTAGGTGGCCGCGTGCCGCTCATCGGTTTTGCCGGTGCCCCCTGGACCATTCTGGCCTACATGGTGGAAGGCCATGGCTCTAAAACGTTCAGCAAAGCGCGCCGCCTGCTGTTCCAAGACCCCGAGCTGGCTCACCGCCTGCTGCGCAAAATCACCGATACCACCATTGCCTACCTGCAGGCGCAAATTGAAGCCGGGGCTAACCTGGTGCAGGTGTTCGATTCCTGGGCTGGCATTCTGAACCCGCAACACTACCAGGAGTTTTCGGCCCGCTACATCGCCGAAATCTGTGCGGCCATGCCCGCCGACACGCCCGTAACGGTGTTTGCCAAAGGCGCTTTCTTCGCGTATTCCGACTTCGCCCAAATGCCCTGCCGCACCATTGGGCTGGATTGGAACGAGGACCCACGCACGGTGCGCCCGCTCGTGGGCAACAAAACCCTGCAAGGCAACCTCGACCCCTGCGCCCTCTACGGCTCACCCGAGCAAGTGCGTGCGGCTACCATTGCCATGCTGGAACGCTTCGGCCCGCAGCACCACATTGCCAACCTCGGCCACGGCGTGTACCCCGACACCAACCCCGAGCGGGTTAAGGTGTTTATCGAAACAGTGAAAGAACACAGCTTGCGCATGCGACAGGATTTGGCGTAAATCCGTCTGCCTATAAAGTAGTCTGTCATCCTGCGCAACGCGAAGGACCTTCTTACTTCTAAACAAGTCGTGGTTACGACAATCGTTCAGTGGTGAGAAGGTCCTTCGCGTTGCGCAGGATGACAGTTTTGTTTTAGCTGTTCTACGTTCAGCAGGAAGTCAGGCAACTAAGCCAGCACTTCCGCGGCTTCGGCTTCTTCCAGCAGCCGCTGCTTCTCAATGGGCACCACGCCTACTTGCTCGCAGACGAGGCCACCGCCTAGGTTGGCCAGTTCGGCCATGTCGGCTGGAGCCAAGTTCAGGGCTACGCACAAAGCGGCAATGCTGATAACGGTGTCGCCGGCGCCCGATACATCGGAAATGGCGCGTACGTGGGCGGGCAGGTAGATGGGGCCGGTAGCGGCGGCGCAGAAAACGCCACGTTCCGATAGCGTCACCAGCACCATATCGGGCGACAAATGCGTGCGCAGCAGCTGCACGGCGTGCTCAAGGCCGGCGTTGTCGCCATCGGCAAATTCCAGCTTCAGGCCTTCGCGTAGTTCCTTCAGGTTAGGCTTGAACAGCGTGCAGCCGCGGTAGGCTAGGAAGTTGCGCTTTTTCGGGTCGACGACGGTGGGAATTCCCCGCTCGCGGGCCAGGGCAATGAAGCGGGCAATACGGTCGGCATTGAGCACGCCCTTATCGTAATCCTCGAAAATGACCACGTCGGCGCGGTCGAGCAACTGCTCGTAGCTTTCCGACAGGGCCGCGTCTTCGGTGGCGCTCAGGTCGGTCTCCACTTCTGCATCGATGCGCAAGAGTTGCTGCCCGTGGGCCAGAATGCGCTGTTTCACGGTGGTAGGCCGCTCGTCGCTGCGCACGAGGCCGTCGGCGGAAAGCTGGCGCTGGTGCATTTCGTGCAGCAGTTGGTCGCCGCCGCCGTCGCTGCCGATTACGGCGCACAGCAACGGCGTGGCGCCTAGGGCCTGAATGTTCAGGGCCACGTTGGCGGCGCCGCCGAGGCGTTGCTCGGTGCGCGTTACGTTCACAATGGGCACGGGCGCTTCGGGCGAGAGGCGGCCGGCGCGGCCCCACACGTAGGCGTCCACCATCACGTCGCCCACGATAAGCACGGTCAGGTTGTTGAAAGCGGCGAAGAGTTCGGGCAGCGAGGCGGGCGTGGCAGCGGGCATTGCAGGGTTCTGAGCGGGAAAGGCTGCAAAGGTAGCTTTGAGTTGTCAGTTGCGAGTTGGCAGTTCGCGGGAACGGCTGCGCTCGAATACTGACAACGAACAACTCACCCTGACAACTAATCTTTACTTACATCACCCCTAGCAGCTTAATGTGCCCGATGTGGTGCCGGCCGTGCCAGGCGTACTGGGCCAGGGCCTGATCGAGCGTAAACGTGCGCTGCAGCCGCGGGTGGTAAAATGTGCGCTGCCATTGCGCGTCGCTCAGGTGTTGAAGCAACAGCACCCAGCGTGTGTGCAGGCTTTCCAGCAGCGCCAGCGACACCGTGACAGGCGTGGCAGCTACGTCGGGCAAGTCACTCCACGCCTGTTCTTGGTACACCGGCACCGTAGGGTTTTCTTCCGTCAGGGCTTGCCGGAAACGCGCATAAAGCAGCGGGTGCATGTCGGCCAAGTGGTGAATTACCTGCCGGCCGTTCCAGCCGCCGGAGCGGTAGGGTTGTTCCAGTTTCACGCCGCCAGCCGCGCGTGCGGCAGCCGTTAGCTCCGCTGGCAATTCGGTAATCTGTTGGATGTAGCGGGCGCGTTCGGCGGCGGTTAGCGGCTGCTCGGGCAGCTGCACGCGGCCAATGGGAAAACGCAGATGGTCGTCGGAGGGCTGGGTCATGGCAGGGGCGGGAAGAAGATTCTAGTAGTGTAATCTGCGTCAATGACCAAAGCCGTTTGTCATCCTGAGCGCAGCGAAGGACCTTCTCAAGCAAGAACAAGTCGTAACGACAATTCACGTTCAGATGCGAGAAGGTCCTTCGCTGCGCTCAGGATGACGGGAAGATGCAGAAGTCCTTTGCTTCCGCTGCTTAGGTTACGCCAGCTTCGCCAAGCTCACCTTGATGCGGCGGAAGGCTTCGGCCAGCTTTTCATCGGCGGCGGCGGTGCTGAAGCGCAGGCACTGCGGGGCTCCGAACGCAGCGCCATCCACGGCGGCTACGTGGCCGTCGTTAAGCAGGTACATGGCCAGGTCGCAGGCGTTTTCGATGGTGTTGCCGTGCGGCGTAGTCTTTCCGAAGAAGGCCGACACGTCGGGGAACACATAGAAGGCGCCGCTGGGTTTGGGCGTTTTCATGCCCGGAATGTCCTTCACAATGTCCAGCACCAAGTCGCGGCGGCGGCGGTAGGCTTCCACCATTTCGTCGGCGGAGGAGCGGCCACCTTGCAGGGCAGCCAGGGCGGCGCGCTGGGCAATGGAGCAGGTACCGGAGGTAATTTGGCTTTGCATTTTCTCGCAGGCCACGGCAATTTCCTTGCAGGCGGCAATGTAGCCCACGCGCCAGCCCGTCATGGCGTAGCCCTTGGAGAAGCCGTTCACGGTAATCACGCGGTCCTTAATGGCCTCGAACTGCGCCATGCTCACGTGTTCCCCCACGAAGTTGATGTACTCGTAAATCTCGTCGGCCAGCACGTACACCTGCGGGTGGCGGGCCACTACCTCGGCAATGGCGCCCAGCTCCTCGCGCGAGAACACCGCGCCGGTGGGGTTGCAGGGCGAGGAGTACATGATGAGCTTGGTGCGCGGCGTAATGGCGGCTTCCACCTCGGCGGCCGTCACTTTGTAATCGTTTTCGAGGGAGCCCATGAGCGTGACGGTCACGCCCTCGGCCAGCTTCACCATTTCCTCGTAGCTCACCCAGTAGGGCGCAAACACGATAACTTCGTCGCCGGGGTTCACGAGGCTCATCACGGTGTTGGCCAGCGCCTGCTTGGCGCCCGTGCTTACCACAATGTTTTCGGGCTTGTAGTCGAGGTTGTTCTCGCGCTTCAGCTTGTCGGCAATGGCCTGACGCAGCTCGGGGTAGCCGGGTACGGGCGTGTAAAGCGTGTAGCCGTCGTCGATGGCTTTTTTGGCGGCGTCCTTGATGTATTGGGGAGTCTGGAAATCAGGTTCGCCAAAGCTTAGGCTGATAACATCGACGCCCTGAGCTGCCAGCTCGCGGGCCTTTTTGGCCATGCCGATGGTTTGGGACTCCTGCATGGCATTCAGGCGGTCGGAAAGGACCAACGTGGCCGGCGCGGTAGCGGT
This sequence comes from Hymenobacter koreensis, assembly GCF_039541855.1. Taxonomy (NCBI): domain Bacteria; kingdom Pseudomonadati; phylum Bacteroidota; class Cytophagia; order Cytophagales; family Hymenobacteraceae; genus Hymenobacter; species Hymenobacter koreensis. The sequence goes on along the minus strand of NZ_BAABHA010000001.1, from coordinate 582,942 downwards.
AGACATATGGGGAAACAGGCTGGGATGGGGAACAGTAGGGAAAGACTACAAAAGTACGCAGATGCGGCCGGAAGAAGCTCCGTCTACTCCTGCCCCAACCGCCGCAGATTGCGCAGCACCAGCGCCAAATCGGTAGCCGGCTCGTAATCCTTGGCGTAGAGCACTTCCAAGCGGCGGCGCGTGGCCTCGGTGAGCGGCGTACCGGTTTCCACGTGGTCGGCGGGGGAAAGAACGGCGCGGGGGGCGCGTTCCGGAGCCGAGGCGTGGCGCAGGCCCACCCAGGTGCGGCGGCCCAGCAGCACTTGCAGGGCGTTGCGCAGGTAACCGGCTTTTTGGCGTACGCCCCAAATAAGCAGCGGGGCGGCCAGCAGCAGGCCCAGGCTCAGGAAGAAATCCAGGATGCGCTTGTTGCGGCGCTGCTGCGGCTTGTAGAGGTTTAGCTCGATGTCCAGCGCGTAATAGTCGCCGGGCGAGTCTTTGGAGGAGCTGCCGATGATGTACTGGCTGTCTTCGGGCAGAATTTTGAAGGCCACGTGCGGAAAGCGCTGCTGCTCGTCCACCATCAGGGAAATGATGCGGTTGGCGGACAGGTCTTTGCCGCAGAAAATCAGCTCGTCGATGGCGTAAATGCGCAGGATTTCGTCGAGTTGGCGCACTTCGCCCAGCTGGTCGTCGTCGGGGGTAGGCACCGGGTTCGGACTTACGTAGCCGATGATGCGGGCCTGCACGGCGGCCTGCTCCAAAAGCTGGCGCACGCGGCGGCTTTCGGCGGGTGAGCCAACGATGGCAATGTTTTTCTGGCGTCGCTCGGTAAGGTTCAGGTCGCGGTAACGCAGGAAGTGCGTGAACAGGCGGCGCATAATCATGGCCACAATGGCCCAGCCGCCACCCAGCACAATGAGGGCCTTGGAGAAACGCCAGGCGTCGAGAAAGTTGCTGACGGCTGAAATGAGCACCGTGCCCACGGCCACGCCGCGCACGAGGCGCGAGGTTTTGGGTGGCTCGTCGTATCCTCCGCTCAGCCACGCACTGGTCAGCCAGATAAAAATGTACGCCGGCACGGCCACCAGCATGTACTGCGGCGGGTAATCGGTGGGCACGTACTTGTGGTTGTCTTCCCAATACCCTTTCAGGAAGAACATGCCCACGTAAATGATGAGGGCATCGAGCAACACCGGCCAGGCTTGGTCCCAGAAGCGCCGCACCACCGCTACGCCCGCCCGAAACCAGATGGCGCAGTTGATGAGCAGCGCAAACCAGCCCGCGCGCTGCGGCGCGAAGTGTTTGCGGGCGAAAATGACCATGGCGCGGTAAAACACGAACACGTAGTTCACGCTGGTGCGCTTGGTGCTTTCGCCCTTATAATGAATGATGCGGGTGCCGGGGAAGTAGTAGTTTTTCCAGCCACCCTGGGTGAGCCGGTACGAGAGGTCGATGTCCTCGCCGTACATGAAGTAGTCTTCGTCGAGCAGCCCGACCTGGTCGAGTGCCTTGCGGCGCATGAGCATGAAAGCGCCGCTGAGCACCTCTATTTCGTGGGTCTGGTCTTTGTCGAGGAAGCCGAGGTGGTAACGGCCAAACGTGCGTGACTTGGGAAACAGCGCCGCCAACCCAAATACCTTGTAGAAGGCCACCCAGGGCGTGGGCAGGCCGCGCTTGCTTTCGGGCAGAAACTTGCCCTGGCCGTCGAGCATTTTCACGCCCAAGCCGCCGCACTCGGGATGCGCATCCATGAACTCGCAACAGAGGCGGAAGGTGTCTTCCTCCACCACGGTGTCGGGGTTCAAGAGCAGCACATGCTCGCCTTTCGATTCCCGAATGGCCTGGTTGTTGGCCTTCGAGAAACCGGGGTTGTCGCGGTTGGCAATGAGCTTTACCTCCGGGAAACGCTCCCGCACCATGGCCACCGAGCCGTCGACGGAGTTGTTATCGACCACCCACACTTCCACCGGGGCACCCAGCTTCTCCACCGCCCGCCGCACCGACAACAACGTTTGCTCCAGGAAGTAGCAGACGTTGTAGTTGACAATAACGACGGAAAGCTTGACAGCAGCAGACACAAACAGGACTTAGGAGCGCGAGGGGCCGCGAAAGTTAAGCAGAGTTTGCCTCACCCCCCGGCTTCTGTAGCCTCACCCCCGGCCCCTCTCCCGTGGAGAGGGGAGCCACGGCGGCGCGGTGCCGCGTGTTCCTACGACTTGGAGTCGTAGAAATCCTATTATTGAACGGCTATCAGAACGACCTCCATAACAACCCAAGCGGCGCGGCACCGGGCGGGGCCGGCAAGCTAAGCTTGCCGGCCCCGCGTCGTTGAACGAAATCGTTGCTGAAGTTGCTGACTTCAGGCTCCCCCTCTCCCCTAGGAGAGGGGGCCGGGGGGTGAGGCCGTCAGCAACGCCACGCACTGCCGGGCAATTTCCAGCTCTTCGTTGGTAGGAATGACCAGCACTTTCACAGGCGCGGCCGGCTCGTTTATTTCCCTTAGGCTGCGGCTGCGCTTTTGGTTGCGGGCTTCATCGAGACAGATGCCCAGAAACGCCAACCCGTCGCAGGCCAGGCGGCGCACCTCGGCATCGTTCTCCCCTACCCCGGCGGTAAACACCACGGCATCCAGCCCGCCGAGCACGGCCGCGTAGGCCCCGATGTACTTGCGGATGCGGTAGCCGTAGAGGTGCAGCGCCAGGGTGGCTTCCGCGTCGCCGTTGGCCACGGCCTGGCCTACGTCGCGCATGTCGCTGAAGCCGGTGAGGCCCAGCATGCCGCTTTGCTTGTTGAGCAGGGTATGCACCTGCTCCGGGGAGTAGCCCAGCTGGTTAATGAGGTGAAAGATGATGGAGGGGTCGATGTCGCCGGAACGGGTGCCCATTACCAGCCCGCCCATGGGGCCCAGGCCCATACTGGTTTCCACGGAGCGGCCGCCCTGCACGGCCGTGATACTGCTGCCGTTGCCCAGGTGCACGGTAATGATGCGGGCGGCGGGGTTGAGCAAGTAGGCGGCGGCCTGCTCGGCCACGTACTTGTGGCTGGTGCCGTGAAAGCCGTAGGCCCGAATGCCGTGCTCGTGGTAGAGCGCAGCGGGCAGGGCGTAACGGTAGGCGTGCGCGGGCAGGGTTTGGTGGAAGGCCGTATCGAACACCGCCACTTGCTTGGCCCGCGGAAACAGCTGCTCGGCCACTTCAATGCCGAGGTAATTGGCCGGATTATGTAGCGGCGCCAGCGCAAACAGGCTCTTGATTTTGGCCTTCACCGCCGGCGTAACCAGCGTGGTGGCCGCAAATTCCTCGCCGCCGTGCACCACGCGGTGGCCGATAACGTCGATGTCGTTCGGGTCCTGTATAACGCGTGCTTCACCTTCCGTGAGCAGGTTCACCACCTCGCGCAGACCGGCGGCGTGGTCGGGTAACTCCAGAATACGCTGCAGTTTCTGCGGCTCCGCAGGGGCGCTGAACACGGTGTGGCTAATAACGGAATCGGGCAGGCCGATGCGCTCAATCAGGCCACTGCACACGGGCTGCTCGGCGGGCCAGCGGAAAAGCTGGTACTTGATGGACGAGCTGCCGGAGTTGACGACGAATATGTTCATGCGTTGAGGTTTGCTGTAGCCTATTGCCGCGACATCTGCCAGCCGAAAACTACTACCGTTCACGAGTATACGGTAGTTCAGGAGCAAATTGCCCGGCACAACCACCCCTTAGCCGTTGTTGCAGCGCATCAACTATGTATGGCAGTGGTTCGTACCATGTGCTTTCTTACATGCTTGCCTGCTTGTGATACGGAGCGGACAAATTCAGAAAGCTTTGTTCTTGTTGGCGCTTTATAACGGCTCTGAACAGGATTCATCAGCATTATTCCCAAAGCCAAATGGATCAATTAACCAACAACGACATTGACTCGCTTTTGCAAAAAGCCAAAACCAGTGGCGACAAAGAGGACCTAGCCACTTTATGGAAGGCGGCCCTAAATCTTCCGCAGTGGCACTTCATAACGAAGCACACCGAGAAATTAGAAGACCGAAGACCGTTTATAGGAGTCCTCGACAACCAGCCGTGGGTTTTTGTATTCACGGACAGGCAGAAAGCTCAGGAATTTGGACAGTCTGTAAAAGACGGTGGATTTGTTGATGACAAGGGAAGCGTCATGATCATATCTATGGACACCCACAGAGCCATAGATTATGTTACGGCACTATCCTCAAAAGGCGTATTTGGCGTGAGAATAAACGAATTAAATGGCTGGTTTTCCCCTATTGCTAATTTACCAGCCATAATTAATCATGTTACCGCAAAAGATTAATTCACAAATAATTAGCAGCGAACTGCAGACTGGCTGTTAGCGAGTGTTGCGCTTTACCTGAATTACCACTAATGCTCCTTGCTCCAGGCAATTACCCAGTCTGGCTTTGAATAGCCGTAATTACCACCGTGTTAAATACATCATCCACGGTACAGCCGCGGCTCAAATCGTTCACCGGCTTGTTCAGCCCTTGCAGCACCGGGCCGATGGCCAGCGCGCCGGTTTCGCGCTGCACGGCCTTGTAGGTGTTATTGCCGGTGTTCAAATCGGGGAAGATGAGGACGCTGGCCTGGCCGGCTACTTCCGAGCCGGGCAGCTTCTGGCGGCCCACAATGGGGTCCACGGCCGCGTCGTACTGAATGGGGCCGTCTACTTTCAAGTCGGGTCGTTTTTCGCGGACCAGCTCGGTGGCGCGACGCACTTTTTCCACTTCGGCGCCTTCGCCGGAGGTACCCGAGGAGTACGAGAGCATGGCAATGCGGGGCTCCACGCCGAAGTTTTGGGCGCTTTCGGCCGAGGAAATGGCAATTTCGGCCAGCTGTTCGGCGGTGGGGTTCGGGTTTACGGCGCAGTCACCGAACACGGCCACGCGGTCGGGCAGGCACATGAAAAACACCGACGACACGAGCGAGATACCCGGCTTGGTTTTGATGAACTGCAGCGCCGGCCGAATGGTGTGCTGGGTGGTGTGCACGGCGCCCGACACCATGCCGTCGGCGTGGCCCTTGTGCACCATCATCGAGCCGAAGTACGACACGTCGCGCAGCAGGTCGCGTGCCATGTCGAGGTTCACGCCTTTGCTTTTGCGCAGCTCGTAAAACGTCTGCACGTAGTCGTTGTAGTACTCGGAAAATTCCGGGTCGATGACGCGCAAATGGCCCAAGGGCAGGTTCAGGCCGAGGCGTTTGGCGGAGGCGGCAATGTCGGCGGGGTTGCCCAGGATGGTGAGGTCCACGATGTCTTGCTGCAGGAGCTGGGCGGCGGCGCGCAGAATCCGGTCGTCGTTGCCTTCGGGCAGCACAATGTGGCGGCGCTGGCGCTTGGCCCACTGCAGCAGCCGGTACTGAAACATGTGCGGGGTAATGCCCTCGGCCTGGTAGCTGGCCAGTTTCTGGTCCAGCGCGGGCACGTCCACGTACCGCTCGAAGGTACGAATGGCCAGCTGCACTTTTTTAGGGTTATCGGCCGAAATACGCGACTTGATAACGCTGAGCCGGGCGCTGGTTTCAAACGTCCCGGTGGGCACCGCAATAATGGGCAGCACCGATTGCAGCCCGCGCAACAGGCGCAAAATGGGCTCTTCCGGCTCCCAACCGGCCGTGAGTACAATGCCGGCCACCTTGGGGTAACTAGCCGAAAGGTTGGCCTGAATGGCGCAGATAATCATGTCGCCCCGGTCGCCGGGCGTTACGATGACCACGTTTTCCTTGAGGTAGTTCAGGAAGTTGGGCACGTTCATGGCTCCCGTCACGAAGTTGTCGACCTGGCTGCCCAGCTGGTCTTCGCCGAACAAGAGCTTGCCGCCCAGGTTTTCGTGAATTTCCTTCATCGTGGGGTTCAGCAGCGTCTTGTCCTCGGGAATTACCGACAGAATAAGCCCCGCCGGCAATTGCGCGCGCAGCAGTTCCTGCACGTCGGCTACTTGGTCGGGCTGCACTTTGTTGGCCACTACTGTCAGCACCGGCACTTCCCGCGCCTCGTACCCGCGCAGCGCCGTTAGCACGGCGCCCACCAACTGGGCCGTGGTTTTGCCCTCGCCCGATATAACCAGCACCACCGGCACGCCCAGGTTTTTGGCAATGCTCACGTTCAGGTCGAACTCGAACGCGGTGCCATGGCCCACGAAATCGGTGCCCTCTACCACCGTGAAGTCGTGCGCGTCTTCCACCTGCTTGTAGCGCCGAATAACGGTATCGAGCATCTCGCCTTGCCGGTCGGTTTCTATGAGGCGCAGCACCTCGGTGCCGGTATAGGCGAAGGTGTCTTCGTAGGCAATGGGCAGGTTGAAGTACTGCAGCACGGTGTTGATGTGCACATCGCGCTGGCCGGCGGCATCGGCGTTGATGATGGGCTTGAAGTAGCCGACTTTCTGGGCTTTGCTGAGCAGCATGTTCACCAGCCCCAGGGCTACGAGGGATTTGCCGCTGTACGGCTCGGCGGAGGCAATGAAGACGGTTTTGGTCATACCGGATGGAAGTCGAGGTAAGAAAGAAACCGTTGGGAGCCGGCTTCGGCTGTAACTACGGAAGATTTAGATTGCGTGCCGAACCAAGCTGGCTGCCTCGAGCCACAAACATCTTTTGGCCGCCGCGGCTGCACCATGACAGAAGTCACCCTACTTGCCGAAGTCACTTTTTCATCCACAGCGCAACATCAACCGCGCTTCCCGATTATCCAGCCGTTACGCATGTCGCTGTGGGCGCCTGGGTCGCCGGGTTCAATTTTTTCAGAGTTTCAGATTCAGGAGCCTGTATATACCGCTACCCCCTACACATTGCGCATTCTTACCCTGCTCATACCGGCACTGGAACCCTACCTTCAGCCAGGCAAAACCATTCTCTTCGGCTTGTTTCCGCATGCTGCGGGTGAAGGCCGCATTATTAGCGTGGAGCCCATACAGCGTGGCCCGGCCGTATGGGTGACGCCCAAAAAGCCGAACGGCTCCATCTGAGAAGACGGAGCCGTTCGGCAGCAAAAGAAAAGCACATGCGCTTACCGCGCCTGACGCTGGCGCTCCACAATGGAGCGGCCCAGGGTAATTTCGTCGGCGTATTCCAGCTCGCCGCCCACCGGAATGCCGCGGGCAATGCTGCTGATGTGCACCTCCGCAAACTCGCGCAAACGGCGCGTGAGGTAGAACGCGGTGGTGTCGCCTTCCATGGTGGGGCTGATGGCCAGAATTACCTCCTTCACTTCACTCTCCTCCCCTTTCATGCGGTCCATGAGCGGCTCGATGTGCAAATCGGCGGGGCCGATGCCTTCGATGGGCGAAATCACGCCTCCCAGCACGTGGTACACGCCCTGGTACTGGCCGGTGTTTTCGATGGCAATAACGTCGCGGATATCCGACACCACGCACACGGTGCCCCGGTCGCGCAGAGGGTTAGCGCAAATCGAGCATTCCTCGGTGTCGGAGATGTTGTAGCAGGTGTTGCAGTAGCGGATTTCGAAGCGCATTTTGGCCAGCGCCTCCGCTAACGAGCTGGTGGTTTCGGTTTCGGCTTTCAGCAAGTGTAACGCGAGGCGCAACGCGGTTTTGCGGCCGATACCCGGCAGCTTCGCTAGTTCGCCTACTGCGTTTTCAATCAGTTTGGAGGGAAATTCCATGCAATGAGTTACCAGTTGTCAGGTATCTGTTGTCAGTAACGTAGCCAGCCGTTTGGGAACGGGCAACTGACAACTTGGTTCTAACAACTCAGTTAAACAACGTCGGCGGAGATGCCGCGGTCGTGGATGGCCGAGCACAAGGGCGTTAGCTCGTCGTAGGTGCCGAGCTTCACGGCGCACTGGCCTTTGTAATGAATGAGCAGGGTGCACTGTTCGGCCTGTTCCGGCTCGTGCCCGCACACGTCGATGAGGGTGCGAATGACGTGGTCGAAGGTGTTCACGTCGTCGTTGTACACGACCAAGTCGCGTAGGTCGGTGGTTTCTTCCAGCAGAAGAACGTCTTCGTCGGGCGCAAACTGGGGCTTGGTGTTCATGGCGTAAAAATACGGATAGTCGGGCACAAAACCGGGACGTTCCGGCAACCTGCTTTGCGGCCCTGTATAACCATAGCCGCGCGTGAATAGTTGCCTGTTACGGGGGTTTTGTACGGGTGCCGGGTCTGGAAATTTGGGCGTAATTTTCGAAAAATCTGATTCCGCTTCACCCCTCGGTTTTCCCTATGCACAGCTTCTCCCGGCGCGCGGCCCTGCCGTTAATCCTGCTCGGCTTACTGGGCTTGCCCGCCACCGCGCAGCAGAAACTCCTCACCATGGAGGACGCCTACCTGAACCGTAGCCTGCAGCCCGCTTCGCTCAAGCAACTCGCCTGGATTCCGGGCTCGAAAGACGAGTTCAGCTTTGCCCGCACCGAAAACGGCCAGGACGAGCTGGTGCGCGGCGGCGCCGACGGCAAGCTGCGCCCGGTGGTGAGCCTGGCCAACCTCAGCCAAGCCCTGCAAGCTGCCGGCGCCCCGGCCGTAAAAGCCATGGCCTTCCCAGCCGTGCAGTGGGTTAGCACCGATGCCTTTGTGGTGACCATGCCCAGCCGCGAGGTGTTCCGCTACAGCACCGCCGATGGCAAAGCCACCAAACTGTTCGGCTACCAAACCGGTGCCGACAACGTGGAGCTGGACCCCACCAAAACCCGCGTGGCCTACACCAAAGACCAGAACCTGTACATCAGCCTGGCCGGCAAGGAAAACGTGGCCGTGACCACCGAAGCCAACCCCGGCATTGTAAACGGGCAAGCAGCCCACCGCTCGGAGTTCGGCATTACCAAAGGCACGTTCTGGAGCCCCAAGGGCAACAAGCTGGCCTATTACCGCATGGACCAAACGATGGTTTCCGACTACCCGTTGGTGAACATTGCGCCGTTCCCGGCCCAGGCCGCGCCCATTAAATACCCCATGGCCGGCGACAAAAGCCACGAGGTAACCGTAGGCGTGTACGACGTGGCGTCGGGCAAAACGGTGTTCCTGCAAACCGGCGAACCGAAAGAGCAGTACCTGACCAACATCAGCTGGAGCCCAGATGAAAAATCGGTGTACGTAGCCGTGCTCAACCGCGACCAGAACCACATGTGGCTGCGTCAGTACGACGCCACCACCGGCGCGTTCGTGAAAACGCTGTTCGAGGAAACCGACGCCGAATACGTGGAGCCGCAGCATGCGCTGGAGTTCGTGCCCGGCCGACCCGACCAGTTCGTGTACCAGAGCGAGCGGGACGGTTACAACCACCTTTACCTCTACAACACCAGCGGCAAGCTGCTGCGCCAGCTCACCAAAGGCGAGTGGTTGGTGAACGACCTACTCGGCTTTGATGCCAAGGGCAAAACGGCGTACTTCGCCAGCAACCAGGACAGCCCCATTCAACGCCAGGTGTACAGCGTGGGCCTCGGCGGTGGCAAGCCGCGCAAGCTCACCCAAAACACCGGCACCCACGCGGGCACCCTCAGCCCCTCGGGCGAGTACGTGCTGGACGTGTTCAGCAGCCAAACCACGCCACGCACGGTCAGCCTCATCGGCACCAAAGACGGCAAAGCCAAACAGCAACTGCTGAACGCGCCCAACCCGGTAGCAGGCTACGCACTGGGCCAGATGAAGCTGTTTCCCATTAAAGCCGCCGACGGCAAAACCGACCTTTACTGCCGCCTGATTACCCCCGTGGGCTTCGATGCGAGCAAGAAATACCCTGCCGTGATTTACGTGTACGGCGGCCCGCACGTGCAGCTCGTCACCGATTCGTGGCTGGGTGGCGGCAACCTCTGGATGCAGCACATGGCCGAAAAAGGCTACGTGGTGTTCACCGTGGACTCGCGCGGTTCCGGCCACCGCGGCCTGCCCTTCGAGCAAGCCACGTTCCGCCAAATGGGCACCCCGGAGCTTGCCGACCAGCTCAAAGGCGTCGATTACCTGAAAAGCCTGCCCTACGTGGATGCTGCCCGCATTGGCGTGCACGGCTGGAGCTACGGCGGTTTCATGACCACTACCATGCTCACGCGTGCGCCGCAGGGCACGTTTAAAGTAGGCGTGGCCGGCGGCCCGGTTATCGACTGGCGCATGTACGAAATCATGTACACCGAGCGGTACATGGACACGCCCCAGCAAAACCCCGAGGGCTACCAGCAAGCCAACCTGCTGAACCACGTGAAGAATCTGAAGGACCCGCTGCTCATGATTCACGGCACCGTTGACGACGTGGTGGTGTGGCAGCACAGTCTCTCTTACCTCAAAAATGCCGTTGATAACGGCGTGCAGCTCGATTACTTCGTGTACCCCGGCCACCCGCACAACGTAGGCGGCAAAGACCGCGTGCACCTCTACACCAAAATCACGAACTACCTGGACATGTACCTGAAGCCGGAAGCAGCGCCGGCCGGTACAGGTGCCAGCAGCGGGCAATAGAACCTTAAGAGCATAAATACCGTCATCCTGAGCGCAGCGAAGGACCTTACCACGCGTGAACAGCTTGTTCTTCTGTGGTGAGGTCCTTCGCTGCGCTCAGGATGACGGCAATGATTGCCATCAATTCGTTTCCTCCGATTCCGTTTCTCATGCCCGCTCCTTCCGCCGACTTTAAACGCGCCCTGAAACAGCTTTCCGATAAAGAGAAGGAAGACCTGCTGCTGAAAGCCGTGCGCCGCGACGCTGAGCTCTACGACCTGCTGCGCTACGACATTCTGCCCGACGTGGACCTGCGCACCGTGCAGGACGAGCACGCCGAGCGCATTGCCGCGCTGCTGGAAAAGGCCAACGGCCGCGTCATGAACCGGGCCCTGTCGCGCAACCTGGGCAAGGCCGCCAAGGAAATCGCCCGCGCCAAACGCATCACCAAAGACAAGCGCTTGGAAGTGGAACTGAACATGTACACCCTGCGGCTTATCCTAGACGAGTACAGTCAGTACTTCGAGGGATTCGTGTATGCGTTTTACGTGGCTACGGTGCGCCTGCTGCTGCGTACGGCCAAGCTCATCCCCAAGCTGCACGAAGACCTGTGGCTGGAGTACAAGCCCGAATTCGACGAGATTCTGACGACGCTTCGCAAACACGAAAAACACCGCCAACTCCGTTACCCCTTGCCTACGGAGTTAGAATTACCCCATTAAACGCAAAACGGCCCCTTCCACCGCGGTGGGAGGGGCCGTTTAACTTCTGGTCAGCGGTTCGGTGAAATTACTGGGCCTGCTGCTTGGCTACTACGTTGAAGTTCAGCGTGAATTCATTGTCGATGGCCTTGTCGGCAGCAGCGCCAAACAGGGTCGAGCCGTACTTCACGTCGTACTTGGTGCGGTCGATGGTAGCTACGCCCGAAGCTGCAGCTACACCGTCTTTCACGCCTACTTTGGCGGGGAAGGTTACGGGGTTGGTTTTACCTTTAACGGTCAGGTTGCCCGTTACCAAAGCGTTGTTGCCTTTGGCATCAGCCTTGGTCGACTTCACGTTGGTAATAACAAACGTGGAGGTCGGGTATTTGTCGGCGCTGAAGAAGTCGTCGTTCTTCAAGTGGCCTACCAATTTGGCGTTGTATTCGGCGTTTTCGATGTCCTGCACCTTAATGGCGTCCATATCGAAGGTGAAAGTGCCACCCACAATCTGGTTGCCTTTCACCTGCACCTGGCCGTCTTTCAGCGCGATGGTGCCGTTGTGCTGGCCGCCTACTTTCTTACCTACCCAGCCCAAGGAGCTGAGCTGAGGCTGTACGGCGTATGCGTTGCCGCCTTTGGTGGCTTTAACCGCCTTGGTTTGCGGTTCGCCTACTTTTTGAGCCTGGGCCGGAGCAGCGAACAAAGCGCCTACGGCGAGCAGCGAAAAGAGAACTTTTTTCATGATGGGTAAGGGAACTACGAAAAGTTGAGAGGCAAAAAAAGACGGGCAGAACTGCCCTTAGTCGCGAATTTTATCGAGCAAGGCGCTGAGCTGAGCGGCCTCCTCCTCGGTTAGATTGTGCAGGCCCAGGTGACCTTGGCCTACGGTTTCGTCCAGCTGTTTTAGCAAGTCCAGGCCGCTGTCGGTAATGCGGATGTCTACGGCGCGCCGGTTGCTGGGGCAGGTGGTGCGGGTAACCAGCTGCTTGGCCTCCAGCTTATCCACAATGCGCGAGGCGTTGCTGGTTTTATCGAGCATGCGCTCAATGAGCAGGTTTACCGTGGCGGGCTTGGGGTGCTGGCCGCGCAAAATGCGCAGCACATTAAACTGAGGCGGCGTAATGCCATACGGGCGGAAGGCACAGGCTTGGCGCAGCCCCATCCAGTTGGCCGTAAACATCAAATTGATGAGGGCTTTCTGGTGTGGACCTCTGAAGGTGTGCTGTTGGATTTCTTCTTCGATCTTCATCATTAGCTGGATGATGCTGCAAATATATGTACATACATTTAATGTAACAACATTGGTTCAATAATTTTTTACTTTTTCCAGAGTCGCAGCCACAAGGGCCTGGTTGCCGTATGCACGATGCAGAAACCAGACCACCTTCATCCGCCATGAAACAGCTGACTTCCCTGCTATTGTTTGCGGTGGCCCTGCTTGCCGCTCCTGCCCTGCAAGCCCAAAGCAAAGCCACTCCCGCCAGCGCCGCCGATAACAAACGCATCGACCTGCAAAACGGCGACCAGTTTGTGATGCAGAACGGCAGCGTGGTGCGGCGCCGCAACGGCCAAACCACCGGCCTGAACCAGAACGTGATGCTGCCCAACGGCACCAAGGTGAACGTGAAAAGCGGTATCGTGGAGTTGCCTACCGGCAAAATCACAACCCTGAAGGAGGGCGACTACGTGAAGGCCGATGGCGGCATTATGTTCGCTACACCGCAAAGCGCCGCCGAGGCCCGCGGCACCACCGCCCCCGCCGATGCCAAATTTGGCGAATACGTGGAGCGCGGCTCCGTAGTCACCACCAACGACCTCGATACGCGCCTCACCGACATGAACCGGCGCATGGAACTTATGGGCCAGAAAATTCAGCTGCTGAACCAGAAAATTTCCCTGCTCAGCCAAGGCAATACCAAAGCCCCCGACACCAGCCAGCTCGACGGCCAGATTCGCAGCCTCGACGAGCAGCTACGGGCCGTTAAGTAATGACCACCGTGTAAACCGCAGCGGCGCCTCAACTTTCAGTAGTAGAGGCGCCGCTGCGGTTTTTGAATGGTGCTGGTCCGTGTAGCTTAGGATGGTTGCGGAACCTTGGTTTGCGCCATAAGTTGGCCCTCCGCTTCGGTTACCACCCCAAAGGGTTCGTTGCGCACGATGAGCAGGCCATCCAGGTCGCACACCTCCGCAAGCGAGCTAAGCTGCAACGCCGACCAAATGCCCAGCGAGGTTTCCACCATGCAGCCGATCATGGTACGCAGCCCGTGGGCCTGGGCTTCGCGCAGCAGCCGCACGCCGTTCAGGTAGCCGCCGGCTTTCATGAGTTTCATGTTCACCATGTGAAACTGCCGGCCGATGTCGGCAAAGTCGGCCGCATCCGTTACCGATTCGTCGGCAATGAGCGGCCAGGGCGAGCGGCTGTGCAGGTAGCGGTAATCGTCGGTGAGGGCGGCGGGAAGGGGCTGTTCCAGCAGCTGCACATTCAGGCCGGGCAGGCGCCGGGCGTGCTCCGCGAATTGCAGTAGACTGTCGGCGTCGTGCCAGGCTTCGTTGCCGTCTACCAGCAGCGGGTGGCCGGGTAATTCCTGGTTTATGGCATGCAGCAGTGCCACGCCGCTTTCCTGATTCACTTTCACTTTGATGAGGGCGAACCGCGCTAGGCCGTGCTCGTGCACAAACCCGGCTACGGCTTCGGGCGCCATAATGGGCAGCGTGAAGGCGGTGGGCACTTGTGCAGCCGGCAGGGCCAAGCCCAGTAACTCCGCTACCGATTTTCCCTGTTGCAGTGCTTCGCGGTGCACATACGCCGATTCCAGGGCAAAACGCAGAGCATGCGCGGGCTGATGAGCTTCCAGCACGGCCGTTAATTCAGCCACCGTTTTTACCCGCGCTAAATCGGCTTGCAGGCTTTCAAACTGGGTTAGCAGCAGCTCCGGGGTTTCGCCGTAACGCACATTGGGAGCGGCTTCGCCCCAGCCAACAACTTGAGGCGCAACGGCATCGGCCACGCGTATGAGTAGATTGGTTTTGGTATCGGAGGCGTTGCGGGAGATTTTCCAGGTGAAGCGCAGGGGTAACTCCAGCGTTTGGATGGTCCAGTTCAGCATTAGAGGGTAATTAGGACGCATAAGTAGGAAATCGAGACGGAAAAATCAGCTGCCGGGCAAACGGTTATCTTTGCTCAGTTTCGTCGGGCTACCCCGCCGGAAATTACCCGAACTTTCCCCTCTATGAAGTTGAACCGCGTGGCCTTGTCGGCACTGGCCCTGCTGTTGGTGGCCGCACTGCTAACCGCTCTGTCTCATTACGGCATTCTGGCGCTGCCGGCTGCCGTTCCGCTGGCTGCCCGCTGGGTGGCGCTGGCTGCCATGGTTACGTGGGCCGCGCAACGCCGCTCCCTCACGTTCTGGATTGTGGTGAGCATGTTGGTAGGCGCTGAAGTAGGCGCCGATTTCCCCGAAACGGCCCAGAAGTTCAAGGTGCTGAGCGACGTATTCCTGCGCCTCGTTAAAACCATTATTGCGCCGCTGGTATTTGCTACCCTAGTAGTCGGCATTGCCGGCCACGCCGACCTTAAGAAAGTGGGCCGCATGGGCGTAAAGTCCCTCGTGTACTTTGAGGTGGTTACCACGTTTGCCCTCTTTATTGGCTTAGCGGCCATTAACCTCACCAAAGCCGGCCGCCTCGACCCCGAGGTACTGGCCGCCGCCCGTGCTGGCAACGTTACGGAAACCATAGCCGCTGCGCCCACCCAAACCGCAGCCGATATCATCCTGCACATCTTCCCCGATAACATTGCCAAATCCATTGCCGAAGGGCAGGTGCTGCAAGTGGTGGTGTTTGCCATCATCTTCGCCATTGGCCTGGCCATGGTAACTGATAAGCACCGCCGCCCCATGCTGGAATGGTCGGAAAGCCTGTCGGAGGTCATGTTCAAGTTCACGAACGTGGTCATGTTTTTCGCGCCGCTGGGCGTAGGCGGTGCCATTGCCTACACGGTGGGCAAAATGGGCTTCGCTCCTCTCATTAACGCAGCGCAGCTGCTGCTCACGTTGTACGCGGCGCTCATTGCCTTCATGATCTTGATTCTGCTGCCGGTGGCACTCATTGCGCGCATTCCGCTGAAGAAATTCATCAAGGCCATTGCCGAGCCGGTGAGCATTGCCTTCGCCACTACCTCCTCGGAAGCGGCGCTGCCGCGGGCCATGGAGGCCATGGAAAGCATTGGCGTACCGCGCCGGGTAGTAGCCTTCGTAATGCCCACGGGCTACTCGTTTAACCTCGATGGCACCACGCTGTACCTCTCACTGGCAGCCGTATTCGTGGCCCAGGCGGCGGGCATTGAGCTTACGCTGGGGCAGCAGCTGGTAATGGTGTTCACCCTCATGCTCACCTCGAAAGGCGTGGCCGGCGTACCCCGCGCGTCGTTGGTAATTCTGCTGGCCACGGTGGCCTCGTTTAATCTGCCCGCCTGGCCGGTGTTCATCATCCTCGGTATCGACGCGCTGATGGATATGGCCCGCACGGCCGTAAACGTTATCGGCAACTGCCTGGCCTCGGCCGTTATTGCCCGCTGGGAAGGCGAGTTCGACGACAACTACCAGGGCGAAGCCGTACTGGACTACCACGTGCAGCCCGATGCAGCCCCCGCTGAACTCCACCATTAAGGTGTGATTTACTCTTGACTTTAAACGACCAGCCTGCGGTTATTAGCGGGCTGGTCGTTTACCATAAAGAAGGTTTATCTAACTACTGAGCAGGGTAATTATCAAGGAGAAATACACATAAGTATGTTTTAATATATTTCATATTAATTATTAAAATACCTATAATTGTTCCCCCGCTTCGTGCGGGGCACGATTCTCTTTTTCCAGCTCCTTGCTCCCATCCTGTATGGGCTTCACCTTATGACACACGCATTACGCTTTTTATTGCCTGTGCTGCTGGTTACTGCCCTTCTTGGTGGCTGTAAATCGGCTGAAAAGGTGATGTTCCAACCTTCGTCGGTGGCGCTGTCGAGCCGGCTGCCTTCCCTGGAAGTTTCAGTGGATAACGGACCACTCAACAATTCCGACGGAGCCTGGCCCGACGACGCGCAAACGTTGTTTGAGCGGGAAGTACGCATGAACTTGGCCGAGCCCGAGGACACAATTCGCTTTGGTTACGCCAGGCTTCAGATTACCGAAGTGGCCAATAACCGCGCCGGCAAAGCGCTACAAGCATTTCAGCTGATGACGCTCATGACCCCGGCCCTGCTGGGCGTACCGCTGGAATGGTACCGCACGGCGGTAAAAGCAGAGGTGCAGATTGTAAACTCCCGGGGCAAAGTTCTGGGCACTTACGCCGAAACGGGCGAATCGAGCATCCGCGTGGCCATGTACCACGGGTATTCCCAAACCCAGGCTCCACGCTTGGCCGACATGGAAGCCCTTCGGCAGGCCATTGCCAAAATCAAGCTAAAAGTTGAGGTGGACGCCGTTCGGCTAGGCTCCGAGTTGCTAACGGCAGGTCCCTTGGAAGCCGGCAAACCCGATGTAGAAGCAGCAGCGGAAGCTTCGCTGGAGGAGTAAACCTGCAAGGCTTTTTCCTCAACTGCATTTTCCCACGCAGCTTGCGCTGTTTAAAATTAGGTGCCCTATTCTAACAAAATAAGGAGTAGCTGGTCATAAGCTTTACATGCCAGAACGCCTATATTAGCTAGGCTAAGCTTATGACCACACCTCCCACTTCTCCCGCCGGAGAACTGCTGTGGGCGCAGCCACAAACAGCGCAGCCTGCAGTTGAACTCCGTCCTTTTATCACCGCTTACAGTGCTTTTGAGGCCGCCTTGCCGCCCGGCGAAGAAATACACGCGCAGGTAATTCCGCCCGGCGTCCCCGTTATTACACTATTGTTAAGTGGGCACATTCGAATTACGGATGGCCCTGCCGCTGGCCAAACGGCGCCGCCGGCTGCTTTCACCGGCCAGCTTACCCGCAGCGGTGGAACAGCCTGCGGAGGCCACTTGCACACGTTTATGGTGCATTTTTCGCCGGCTGGCGCGCATGATTTGCTGGGCATCGATATGAAGCCGCTGCAAAACACTACCGTGGAGCTGTCCGCAGCCGCGGGCGCGGGCACCGAGGCCTATTTGCAAGCCATTCAAAAAGCACCAGACTTTGTCACCCGTTGCCACTTAACGGACGCTTTTTTTGAAGACGTACGCCAGCGTTCCGGGCAAGCCCCTGGCCTGGGAGCCGCCGCAGCCCAGCTTCTAATGCAGCACGCAGGCAAACTAGAGGTGGAAAATTTGGCGCAGCGCCTGGGCATATCGGCCCGCACCCTGCTGCGCCGCTTCACCCACGAGGTGGGCGTTTCGCCCAAAAGCTTCGCCCGCCTGATGCGTTTTCGGGCGGCCCACAACTACCTACAGGCGCCCAACGCCACCTGGGCCGATGCGGTGCTGAAGTTCGGCTACACCGATCAGTCGCATTTGATTCGCGACTACCGCGACTTCGCCGGCGAAACTCCGCGCCAATACGACCCCGAGGCGCGCGTGCTGGACCGCTCGGCGACCGTAACCAAAAAACCCGAAGCCGACGCGCGGTAGATGGTCAAGCAGGAGCGTGTCCGATTTTTACAATACTACCCTTTTTAAACCCTATATAATTAGGCCCTTGAATCGTGTCATCGACCAATGGCTTTATCTTATTTAGTTCGTAGAACACCGCTCCTAAGCTGTTTTGCCTTGGGAGCTGCGTTGCTCCTTACCATCTCCTGCCAGCGCCCCGCTACCACGGCTAAACCGCTGGCTCCCGCCTCGTTAACCGGCACCTGGACGGCCACCGGCTACACCTGCGGCGGCCCTACCCCGCCCCAGCTCGTGCGTGTAGTGCAGCAGGGCACTCTGGCCAAGGCCACCAAGCTGCGCGGCGACGACTGCGTAGGCGAAAACGAACCTACCTGGGAAGCCATCTACCTCGGCCGCAGCCCATTCCAGGCGCGCCTGTTCAACCGCATGGGCGAGAACCCGGCCACCGTGCGCGTGCTCGGCCCCGACAAGCTGGAAATGCGCGATGGGACGGAGCAGGTCATTGTGTTTGTGCGGCAGCCCGCGCCGGTGTCGGCGGCGCCCACTACAACGCCCGCTCCTGCCCCGAAAACGCCGGCTAAAGCCGCTCCGTCTCCTTCCTCAAAAAAACCAAAATCTTAACGCGCACCATGATTTCCATTGCACTTCTGCAACTGGGCACTTCGGCCCTCCTGGCTTTCAACAATTGGCCGGCGCCGCCCAGCACGTTTGGGGCCAAGGTAGACGGCAAAGCCCTGACGGGCAACCCCGGTTCCAACAACTGCCTGCTGATGATGAACGCGCTGAACGTAGGCGCCAACATGGCCGACGGCAGCTACGTGACGGTTGAGATTATGCCGGCGGCTTTTCCCAAACTGCCCGTGACCTTGTCGGCAAGCGGGGGCAGCCTGGAGAAATACGCCAAGATCTTCTACTACCCCAAGGGCATTAAAGACGCGATGAACATGTACACCTCCGTCGGCAGCACCGGTACGGTTACCATCACGCGCTATAATGCCGCTGCGCGCACCATTGCGGGCACATTCAGCGGCCAGTTGGTGCGGGGGCCCGGCTCCAAGGCAACGGTTAAAACGGTGCAGCTCACCGACGGGCGCTTCGACGTCACTTTCAACAAAATGTAATTATGATCCGACCCCTACTTTCCTCTGCCCTGCTTTACGGCCGGGGGTTACTGCTGGTGATGCTCCTGCTGGCGACTTTGGGCGCCGCCCCGGCCCAACTGACGGGCGGCACCTTCCGCTGCAAAATCAACGGCAAAGCCGCCGCCAGCAGCACCGAAGCTCCTCGGGCCATGCTGATGGGCAACGCGCTGTCGTTTTTTGGCAACGCCGGTGCGGTCGGCGGCATTTCCATCAGCATCTACCCGGCCAATTTTGCCAAGTTGCCGGTCACGCGCCCGGTCACGAGCGCGCAAGAGATGGAGAAGTATGCCCAGGTCGATTATTTTCCCAAAGGAACGTGGGGCCAAGAACGCATTCGGGCCCGGGGCGGCAACGTCACCGTGACCAAGTTCAACGCGGCGGGCGGCACGGCCTCGTGCACCATCACGGGCTGCACGGCCAAGCTGGCCAACGGGCAAACCATCGCCCTTAACGACATCGTGTTCGAGAACGTGCCCGTAACCAAAATGGGGCGCTAGCCGCAGCTGGGCCGAGTTGCGTTGGCTTACCTAAACTATTTACCTGCAAACGACCTATGCGCAATTTTTACCTGAAACTCGTCGGCTTGGTGGCGCTGCTGGGGCTGATGACGACGCTGGCCTTTCGTCCAGCCGCGGCCCCGGCGGCCGGCGGCACGGTGGCCCTTAAGCTCAACGGCAAAGCCTACAGCTTGGTGCCCACCAGCCGCTACCTCACCATGGGCACGGCCAACATCCACGCCAACCTGGGCGCCGGCGACGTGTCGTTGGCCTTCTACCTGCCCGATAACCTCAAGCTGCCCCTGCGCCTGACCTTGGGCGACGCCATGGCTTCGACCAGCGTCATCTACACCCCCGATAACGCCCAAGCCGGTAAGTTTTTCTACTGGTCGTCGAAGGGTACGCTTACCGTCACGCGCTACGACGCGGCCACGCGCACCGTGTCGGGGACGTTCAGCTGCACGGGTCAGCTGCGCAAAAACCTGAAGGACGTGCCCGGCAGCACCGTGCAGCTCACCGACGGCCGCTTCGACAACGTGCAGCTCGTTAAGTAACCCGCCCAATCTGCTTCCGCCCTCATGAAAAAACTGCTATTCGCGCTGTTCCTGGTCTTGAGTTGTCAAGCCCAGGTGTTGGCCCAGGGCCTGAACCTGGCCGCCGAAGACCCCAACAAACCCACCGACCTAGCCCTGGCCCCCGACCCGGACCTGCCCCACGGCAAAACCGCGACCGTGCGTGGACTGGCCAACGTCGAGGGTCAGCGCATGCTGGTGCGGGGCCTGGGCGTAATGCAGCCCGTGGTGGTAACGGTTTTTCCCGAGCAGAAAGACGCGCGGGTGCGCGTAGAGTTGTTCAAGGAAAACTGGCAGCAAGCCGAGCGCAGCGAAGTCAGCGCCGACTCCGGCCGGGTGCAGCTGCGCTTCCGCACCGAGGGCGACCTGGGCATTTGGGTGAAAGGCGAAGACGGCGCGCCGGTGCCCTTTTACGCGGTGGTTTGGGTGGGCGACGAAGTGGAAGCCCCCGTACCCAACCCCTTCACCCCCACTCCCGTGGCGGATATGCAAAGCGGCCCGTCCAGCGCCCCCAGTGCTGCCGCCGGCGGCTTGGGCACCACCGCTTGGCTGGCCATAGTGGCGGGGCTGTTGGTGGTTATAGGAGGGTTGTTGGTGCTGGTACTGCGCGGGCAACGCCGCGGCCAAACCGGCGCCACCGTGCTGCTATTGAGCCTGCTGAGCACATCTGCCTGGGCCGATCCGGTGGAACCGCTGCAGCCGGTGTCGGCGCGCGCGGCGGCGGAGGCCTTTGCGCGTAACCAAGGTTTAGACGCCGCCAATGCGGCAGCTGGCGCGGCGGGCGGAGTCGTGGCGTCCACGCTTACCTCCTTCGGCGGTATTCTGCTGAACGCGCGCGAGTTTCTGGACTCCTGGCGGACGCTCACGGGCCGCGACGCCGATAGCCAGCCCATTCTGATGCCCGACGGCATGCCCCAAGTGCCTTCGGCCTGCGCCGGCAATGCGGCGTGCGCGAGTTGCTACGGCGAAGCCCAGGAAAACCTGAAGAAAACGCGCATCGTGCTGGAAAAGCTGCGCCTGATTGGCAAGCGCACCAAGGAATTTTCCGATAAGTCCATAGCCCTCGGCGACGCCGCCTCCACGGCCGTGCCGGGCAGCGCCAGCGGCTTAGCCTGGATTCAGGAGAAGCGAAAAATTCAGGACGAGATGAAAAATTTCGAACCCGTGTATGACCGCAAATACCGCGAGCTAATGGGTAATCTGCGCGACAACCTGCAGGCTATTGGCCGCTGCGAAGCGCAACTGGGCGTGCCCGATTGGTACAACCGCTACGGCTTCTTGTACTTCCAATTCATGGAAGGTCACTACAAACGCAACTGGTAATGAAGCTCCGGTTCGTAATGGTTGTGGGAAGCAGCTTACTTGCCGCTTGCGGTTCCAACGACCAGCCGGCTGCTCAAACGCCGGCTTTGCCCGACACCGAAGCCGGCCGGTCCGTAGCCGATGCCCGCCATTTGCCCGCGCCCTCCGGCGACCCGCAGGACGACGCGCCCTCCGCGGACGTGCCACCGGGTCCCACGCCCATGCAGCGCCAAGCTGGCGCCGCGGTTCAACTTACCGCCGACAGTCAGCCTTGGGTAGCCGACAGCCTGCTGGCGCAATCGGGCCCCGGTTTGCTGGGCGACTACGAGGAGGTAACGCTGCGTGTGCGGGCAGGCACGCCAGTAAAGGACGTGTTCTTCAGCGAGCTAGTATTGCGCCTTCCGCTGACGCCCGAAATCATAGCGCACGTACCCGTTGCCATTCCGCTCGACCAAGGGCTGCGGGCTGAGTTCTTGGCCTGGAGCCGGCGCCGCGGTTCGGGGCCGCCCCTTTTCGACGCGGCCGCGCGGCAGGCCGGCTTGCACCAAGACTACGGCGAAGCCCCCATGGCCGCGCCAAAGGGCACGTTTACGCTGCAAACCCTCGACCGGGCCGGCCGTGTCTTTTCGGGCCAGCTCGACGTGACGTTCACCACCAACCCCGACGGCCCGGACTCGCGGCCGGTGCGGCTGCAGGGTCAGCTGACCGACGTGCGTTACTAACGCGCTGGCTGTCATTTTACCCTAACGCGAGGTTTCTCCTTGCTCGGCATCTTAGCGGCACAGCTGCGCGGGGCAAGCATCATTCTGCAAAGCCAAGTACGCTGCTATGTACCACTCTCCTGCTTTGCCCGAGCCCCTTCTCCATTGTCACTTTCCTCTCTGCTCCATGAAACACCTGTACTGCTACTGCTTGGCGGCCGCACTGCTCAGTGCCTGCTCCTCCGATTCGGCCACTCAGACGCCTGAGCAAAGCGCCGGTACAACCGGCTCCAACGCCGCTGCGGCTGACGCCAATGCGGCCACGACCGATGTATCACCAGCCACCAGCACCGCCTCCGACCAAGCGGCCGACCCCACCGCCGGCGTTCAGCCCGACGAGCCGTGCCAACTGCTGTCGGCAGCCGAAGCCGGAACCGCCTTGGGCGTATCAGGCACCTTGCAACCCATAACCAACCAGAACGACGTGACGAGCAAGTGCCTGTACCAAACCGCCCCCGACGCGCAAGGTGCCACCACCACGCCGCTTGCGCTGGAGTGGACCCGCGACGTGGCTTCCCACCGGGCCTACGCCAGCAGCAAAGAAGGATTGAAAATGCTCAACATGACACCGGAACTGGTGTCTGACCTGGGCCAGGAGGCGTTCTGGGGCATCGAATCGGAGCTGTTTGTGCAGTTACCGGGTGGCATGCTCACCGTCCGAACCACCGGCAGCTCACCTGCCGAGCAACGTGCCCGCTGCCTGAAAGTGGCCCAGATGGTGCTACCCCGCCTTAAGGCTTAACACAAGCGGATTCGGCTTTACGCCCTGCCTCGAGTTTATCGACTTCGGTTGGCCAGCTAGCTTGCTGCTGACCCCAAAACCACGGGTTCGAAACACTCGCAGGGCACGCTTTCAAACCCATGACTTTTCATTTTTGCCGGGCCGGCTGGCTTAGCAACCATTTTAGTTTCCAGATGAAATACCTGACCTTGATTTGCTTAATGCTGGCATTTGGTTCGGCCCAAGGCCAAACCACAACCCAAGCGCCTGCCGCAGCGGTGAAAGCAGAGACGCCGGTGCAAGTGGTGGAACGCCAGCTGAAAGCCTACAACGCCCGCGACGCGGCTGCATTTGCTGCTACTTACGCCGACAACGTGGAGCTGCTGGACTTTCCGGCCCAGTTGCAGCTAACGGGGCGTGCGAAGCTGCAAGCAGCTTATACGCAGTTTTTTGCCTCAGCCCCAAAGCTGCGCTGTGAGATTCTGCACCGCAGCGTCTTCGGTAACCGCGTAATCGACCACGAACGCGTGACCGGCATGCCCGATGGTAAGCCGCTGGAAGCAATGGCCGTGTACGAAGTGGAGAACGGCCTAATTCGGCGCGTCACGTTCATCAAATAAGCAGCGCCGCTTCGGGCTCGTTCACCATGCGTGTTACTCGTTTAGATCTTTTGCTTTGTTGGTCCCGCCGACCTACTACCTGGACTGCGTTGCTGCTGGGGCTAAGTCTCGTGTCGGGTGTAGCCAATGCCCAACGCCGCCCACCGCCGCTGCCTGCGCCGGGCAACGCGCGGCCGGCGCCCACGCCGCCCAAAGTAAACGTGGTTCCGGCGCCCAGTTTCCCCACCGATTTCACCAAGCTGGCGGCCTTGGCCGGCGGCGGACCCTACGACCTGGTGCTGGTGGCGGTGCGCAGTCGCCTGCCCTTCGAGCCCAAGGATGGCAGCGCCGCGGTCGTGCGCGAGGTGTACTACGCCGAAGCCCTATGTCGCGCCAACGCCGACCCCGGCCTGAAACTGTTGTTTTATGGCCAGCCTTTGCGAGTGGAAAACGGCTACGGCCAACCCAACAATACCCACCTGCGAACCTACACCCAAGCCTTTGCCCCGGCCGCCCGCCCCGACCAACCCGACGGCCCGCTGTGGGAAACGTTTGGCACGCCCGGTGCGCCCCTGGCCAAGTACCGCTCCGACGCGCCAGGCGCCGCCCTCTACCCTTACCCGCACCGCTACAATTTACAAGCTCCTACGGTAGACCAGTTGGTCTACAACGACGAGCGGCAGCAGGTCTACGAGTTCAAAATCAGCCACGACTTGCCCCTGCAGGCCAAGCCCCGCCCGCTGCCAGTGGGTTTTGTGCGCACGGCAGCCCCGCAAGACGCCTACTACTTTCTGTCGGTGCCCAAGGCCAAGCAGACGCTCGTTTTCCCGCAACAGCCGCCCACCGCCGACAACGGCATTTTCCGCTACACCGTGCCCGGCAAAACGGTGGTGTACGGCGGCGCCGGCGTGCCCCAACGCCAGGAAATCTACGCTGTGTGCCGCACCTATGCTTGGCAAAGCGCCACCGTGCGTCACCACGTGCCCGGCAAGCAGGCTCAACGGTGGTTGTTCGTCACGGCCGACGAGGTGGCCCAGTTGGTTAGTCCGCGTTGAGCGCCGGTATAAGTATCTATATTGTTGTATATAATCAACAAATAGAAACTTGCAAATACCCTAAATGTCGGCACGAGGCCCGCGCTGCAACAAGCGGCTGACACTCTTGGCTACTTTACCCCACCCGGGGTAGGCAACTGACCTTCTCACGCTTCGCAATTCACTGCATCTACCCCCAACTCATGAAACACATTTCCGCTTCCTTGCTGCTGCTTGGGCTGATGGCTTGCTCGCAGTCGGGCACTGATAAACCGGCCGAAACCGCCACGGCACCCGCCGCAGCCGACGCGCCGGTAACGGCCACGGCAGCCCCGGGGGCCAGCACGTCGGCTGCCATTGTGCACGACAACAGTGTCATCGTATCGGGCGACAAATTCAAGGAACGCACGGTCATTTCGCTGCCGAACGGCATGGGCTCCACGCAGCTCTTCCCGGCCATGGATGGGGCGCCGGCCTACGCCATGATTACCATCAATGCCTCGAACGAAGAGTATACCCGCACCTACGGCACCACCGTGACCACCGCGGGCAACGAGCCGGGCACCTTTGAACTGGGCCCGTCGCAACCGGCCCGCATGATGCTGAACTTCAACGAGCTCGACAACGCTTACTACGACTCCTACCACCCCGGCGCCTCGGGCACGCTCACGGTCAGCAAGTTCGACGAGAAAGGCAAAGCGGTGGCCGGCACCTATTCGGGCACTTTCACCAATGATACCGGCGGCCGCATTACCGTGCACGAAGGCCGCTTCGGCACCGACAAGAACATCGTTGTCGGACCGTAACCGCATGTAGCTTTGGGCCAATGCCTTACTCCCACCGGCTTACTGCCTACTTCCTTGTTTTGATTTCACCCCCTCACGCCCATGCGCTCTGATATTCCTCCCTCCCCCGCCGACTACACCGGCCCTTACGATGCGCTGCTGGAAAAAGAGCTGGCGCCGCTGTTCCTGGAGAAGCTGCCCCCGGCCCCGCTGGGGCTGAAAGATGGTTTCGTGCGGTATTTTCCCTGGATTACGGTGGTCCTGATGGTGCTGCTGCTGCCGGTGCTGCTGTTGGCACTTGGCCTGGGCGCAGTGCTGGCGCCGCTCGGTTTTGTGGGCGGCCTCAGCGGCGGCTTGGTGGGCATGGTAACCCTGGGGCTGTCGGCTGTCATTTTGGTGCTCGATTTACTGTCCCTACCGGGGCTGTTTGGGCGCAAGCGCCGCGGCTGGGTGTGGGCCTACTACGCGCAGTTGCTGGGCCTGGCGGCGGGGCTGCTGTCGTTTTCGTTGTTTAGCCTGCTGCTGGGCGGTGCGTTTTTGTGGCTGCTGTTCCAGGTGCGCGGCTACTACAAGTAACTCCGTACCGCGGTGCTCATTGGCTTGCTGACTCCGTTACGCGGCCTGCTGGCGGTCGGCTTGGTGCTGAGTTCCGACGCGGGCTCGGCGGAGCTAACCATTAGCGGGCCGGGGCTGAACGTGCGCGGCACGTTTCCCACTGCGCGCTGCCGCGCTCCGTTATTGCCGGGCGGCCGGGGCGTGCGGGGCAACCTGGGCAACGTGTACGAGGTGCCGTATCCGGGCGGCACCTTCACCCTGCTCGACAAAATAAAGCGGCAAGAAGGCGCCCAGGACCTGGCCAACCGCGGCGGCACCCTAACGGCCACGCTTACCCTCACCAACGGCCGCACCTACGTGCTGGCGCGCCGGCCCGGCGCCGTGGTAGTGACTAACGCCCTGCGCCTGGTGGCTTTCGACGTGTGGCTGCGCGCCGCCATAGACACGGCCGAAACCCAGGGCCTGGTGCGCGTGCGTGGCCACTGCGCCTGCCAATAACCGCTTGTTTTCAATGCTTTACCAAGTTGCTTGCCTTATGCGCTATTCGTTACTTCCGTTGCTGGCTGCACTCATGGGTGCATTAGCGGCCCAAGCCCAAACGTCAGGCTCGGTGGGCATCGGTACCACGGCACCCGAGCCCTCGGCCGCGTTGGACGTGCGCGCCGCCGATCCGGTGAACCGCCCGCAGGGCTTTCTGCCCCCGCGCCTTACGTACGGGCAGCGCACGGGTATCAGCAACGCGGCTGCCGGCTTGCTGGTGTACCAAACCGACGCCAGCACCAGTCCAGCCGCGCCCAGCGGCTACTACTATTACACCGGCACGCAGTGGCTGCCGCTGGGCGGCCCGGCCGACAACCTGGGCAACCACACGGCCACCCAGGACCTTGATTTGCAGAGCCACGCGCTGCGTATCGGGGGAGGCACGTCGGCCAACGTGCTCATCGGAGCCGGGGCCGGCCAAGCCCTGACCACCGGCACGCTCAACACCATGCTGGGGGTCAACAGCGGCGCGCTGACCACCACCGGCTCGCGCAACCATTTTGTGGGGCTGGGAACCGGTGCGGCCAACACCACCGGCGCCAACAATTATTTTGCGGGTTACGCCGTGGGCGCCGCCAACACCACCGGCCGCGACAATTACTTCAGCGGCTACCGGGCGGGGTCTGCCAACACCACGGCCTCAGGCAACCACTTTACGGGCTTCGAGGCTGGCTTCGACAACACCACCGGCGAAAGCAACTACTTCAGCGGGTTTCAGGCCGGCACCCGCAACACCACCGGCAGCTTCAATAGCTTTATCGGCTACCAGGCCGGGGCCCGCAACACCACCGGCTCGGCCAACTTTTTCGTGGGCTACTCGGTCGGGGCCCGCAACACCACCGGCGTGCGCAACCACTTTGCGGGGCACTTGGCCGGGCTCAACAACACCACCGGCAACGACAACTATTTTGTGGGCTACCAAGCCGGCGGCAGCAACACCACGGGCTCCTTCAACCACTTCAGCGGTTTTGGGGCCGGGGGCGCCAACACCACGGGCGAGTTGAACCACTTTGTGGGGCACCGGGCCGGCGAAAGCAACACCACGGGTTCGTACAACGACTTTAGCGGCTACCGGGCCGGCGCCTCCAACACCACCGGCTCGTACAACTACTTCGCGGGCCCCTCGGCCGGGGAAAGCAATACTACCGGCATGTTCAATCACTTTGCCGGCTACGCGGCCGGCCGAAACAACACCTCCGGCTCCAATAACTACTTCGACGGCCATTTTACAGGGCTCAGCAACACCACAGGAGGCGGAAACCACTTCGTGGGTTACAACGCGGGCCGGCTCAACAACACGGGTTCCGACAACTATTTCAGCGGCACCTGGGCCGGAGCGGGTAACACCACCGGGACGCGCAACCACTTCAGCGGGCAGGAAGCGGGCCGCGGCAACACCACGGCCAACGAGAACCACTTTGTGGGCTACCAGGCGGGGTACGCCAACACCATCGGCACGCGCAACCACTTCAGTGGCTACCAGGCCGGGCGTGCCAACACAGGCGGCAGCTACAACCACTTTAGCGGCTACGAGGCCGGCCGGCAGAACACCGCGGGCAACGATAACACGTTTCTGGGGGCCGAGGCGGGCGAAGCTAACACCACTGGTTCGGGCAACGTGTTTGTAGGCAGTCTGGCGGGGGGCAGCTCCGACACCGGCTCGTTTAACACCGCCGTGGGCACCGGGGCCGGGCCGCGCTCGGCGGCCCTGAGCAACACCGCCGCCGTGGGCCACAACGCCCGGGTCAGCCAAAGCAACTCGCTGGTGCTCGGCGGCACCGATTCCGACGCCGTGCGCGTGGGCATCAACACCGACGCGCCCCAGGCCCGCCTCGACGTGGTGGGCTACCTGCGCGTGAGCGGCGACAACAACGCGCCGACCACCGGCACCGTGCCCAAGCTGGCGTTCCGCACGCTCACGGCCACGCTGCCGGCCACGGCCGGCCAGCAGGTGCTCGTGGCCCACGGCCTGACGGACGCCAAAATCCTAGCCCTGCAGGTGCTGGCCGACTGCGGCAACGGCAACACCACCCCGCCCAGCTTTACCGACAACCCCGGCGAGTTGTACCACGCGTACCTCAACGTGGGCCGGGTGGTGCTGCGCGCCGGCCAGGGCAGCTCCTCCAGCCAGGTCCTGAGCCGGCCGGTGCGCATTCTGCTCACATATCAGGAATAGCCTGCGGGTTGTTCCAGCTCACTTTTTTCACTGCGTATGATGCGTTTCGACTGGTATGTATGCGGTGCGGCCCTGCTGCTGAGCGCCGCCACGGCCCGGGCCCAGTCGGGCGGCTCGGTAGGCATCGGTACCACCACGCCCGACGCCAAAGCCGCGCTGGACATCCGTAGCACCGACAAAGGCCTGCTCGTGCCGCGTCTCACCGAAGCCCAGCGCCTGGCCATGGGCACGGGCCTGCCCGCCGGCCTGCTGGTGTTTCAAACCGACGGCACGCAGCCTGGCTTCTGGTATTTCTTCAACGGGCAGTGGCTGGCGCTGCCCAGCGGCAGCGGCGGCCCGGGCGACAACCTGGGCAACCACACCGCCACCCAAGACCTGAATCTGCAGGGTTTTGCCCTGCGCATGGGCGGGGGCAGCGGCCAGAACCTGCTCATCGGGCAGAGCGCAGGTGCGGCCTTGACCACGGGCACCGAAAACCAGTTTGTGGGCTATTTGAGCGGCCTCCAAACCTCCACCGGCAGCCAGAACCACTTTACGGGCTACATCAGCGGGGGCCTCAACACCTCGGGCCAGCAGAATTACTTCAGCGGCTACCGCACCGGCGCACGCAACACCACCGGCTCCTTCAACACCTTCGTAGGGCACACCAGCGGCTTCAACAACGTGGGCGGGGAGTACAACCTGTTTGCGGGCATCGGCGCAGGATTCAGCAACACCGCCGGCAACAACAACGTGGCCCTGGGCGCCAACGCCGGCGTAAACCTGACCACCGGCACCAACAACACCTTCCTGGGCGCCGGCGCCGGCTTGGGCACCACCACCCAGCGCAACCGGGCCGTGGCTCTGGGCTACAACGCCAAAGTAGACGCCAGCAACGCCTTGGTGCTGGGCGGCACCGGCACCGACGCCGTGCGCGTGGGCATCGGCACCAGCACGCCCCGCGGCCTGCTCGACGTGGACGGCTCCGGCGATATTTACCTAGCCGACGATCCGCAAAACGGCACCCTGCAAAACATCTACTTGCCCGGTCACGTCTTTCTTTCGCCCTACAACAACTCTGGCGTGGCTTTCCTGCAAGCCCGCCGCCCCGACAACTCGGGCACCCTGGCCCTGCAGCTGCGCAGCTGGAACAACGGCCAGCCCGTGGAAGGCCTGCGCATCACCGGCCCCGGCCGGGTGGGCATCGGCCTCACCAATCCGCAGCAGGCCCTGGACGTGGCCGGCCGCACCCAGAGCAGCCAGGGCTTTGTGACGCCCAACGACCAGCGCTACGCTTACGCCACCCCGCGCACGCAGTACCTGGTGGTGTCGCCGTCGGCGTTTAATGGCCCGGGCTGGGTTTCGTTTGCGAATTCTACCGAAAACTCCGGCGCCCTCACCGCCGCATTGCGCTCCGGCGGCGGCGGTCAGGCGCAGGCGCAGGCGCAGGTGCAATTGCCCGACGGCGCCACCGTCACCGGCCTGCAAACCTGGATAACCGACATCGACCCCGACCGTGACGGCTACGTGCAGCTGCTGCGCTACGAAGTGCCCAAGGGCGCAGGAGAGGTCATGGCGGAAACCACCAGAACCACCGGCAGCAACAGCGGCCAGCTGCAGGCGCTGGCCGACAACACCATTGTCAGCCCGGTCATCGACAACCAGCGCTACCAATACGTGCTGAGTTACATAGGTGCGTACGACGCCAACCAGGCCATCAACATGCTGCTTTACAGCACTCGTATTACGTACACCGTGGGCCAGGTGGAGTAACGCACAATGCCAGCAGGAGCGCAGCAGTAAAGCAGCTTGGGTCTAGGGGTCCCGTATACATTCAGCTTCCGCATCGCCCTTCCCGCTGAGTTGCCCGGAGCCGGTTAAACTGTACCACATAGTTAGGAACACCAAGGCCTAGAGTGCCAGCTCATCCAGCCGCTGGTCGGGGGTAAGCCCATAATTGTTTTCACTGCTTAAACCTTAGCAAGGAAGCAGCATCTATGTGAGCAGAAAGTAACCACCCACTTCCTCACATAAACATGAAAACCAGCTCCTTTCTCAAAGCCGTTGCCCTATCCTTCACCTTACTACCGGCTGCTGCGGCCGTAGGCGCCTCGCTGCCCCAAACCTGGAGCGAGGTTGAATTCGAACGCCCCGGCAACGGGCATGGCCGGGGTCACGGCAAAAACCCCGAGTTGCGCGCCTATGTGCAGCAAAACGTACTGCCCGTGGTACGCCAGCAGCGCCAGAAACTGGAAGCCCAACTCAGCGCCGCCGACAAAACCCAACTCGCCGGCTACCGCGCCCAGTTGAAAGCCGTGCGCGAGAAAAAAAAGGCCTTCCACCAAAGCCTGCGCCCGGCTGGCACGCCACAAGGCGAAAAAGGGCAGCGCCCAGAGCTGACCGACGCCCAACAGCAGCAAATGCAGCAGTTCCACTCGGAGCAGCGCGCTATTATGCTGAACGTGGCCCAACTAGCCCAGAAATACGCGGCGCCCATTCAGCAGCTAGCTGCCGAAGTACAGCCCCAGCGCACCCAGTGGGCCGCCGACATGCAGGCCCTGGCGCAGAAAAACGCCACGCCCGAGCAAAAGCAAAAGATGGCCCAGTGGCAGAACAAAGCCGGTAAGCACCGCGGCGGCCACGGCGGTGTGCGTAAGTTTTTTGCTCCCACTCGCTTCCTCTTGATGGACCCGACCGCTCCCATCGAAAGCAAAGCCGCCTCGGCGGACCGCGGCGGCCGCGCTGCCCTTTACCCCAACCCTGCTTTTGGTGCCCAACGCCTGGAGTACGAGGTGAAAAAGGAAGGCAACGTGAAAGTGGAGTTGCTGAACGAGCAAGGCAAAACACTGCGCACTTTGCAGGACGGCAAGCTTAATAAAGGCCCACAGTCACTCGAGGTGAATCTTTCGGACCTGCCCCGCGGCACCTACTACTACAAAATCAGCGGCAAAGACCTGAAAGAAACCCGCCGCTTTGCGAAGGAATAACTCTGGTGGAAGTATGGGCGTTCCGGCTCTCAAATTCCGTTAATCACCCGTGGGGCCGCGGCTTAAAGCTGCGGCCCCACTATTTTTACGGTGGCGGCGTTAAGCTTCCGCTGCAACGCGCTTGCGGCTTTTCTATGTACCGGTAATGTCTGTTTCGTGATTCGTCCCTTACTCGCTGTTTTGCTGGGCGCCGTGTTGTTTGCCGGTTGCTGCGGCGCCGCTCGCTGCGACTACCAGGACGAACGCGCCGACGCGCTTTTTTTCCAGTTTGCCGATACCACCGCCGGTAGCCAAGGCTTCCGGCCCGCCGACATCGACACCATTGTAATTGAGCGGTACGCGCTGCGGGATACTCCGCGCGTGAACAAGCCCGACACGCTGCGGCTGATTCGGACCCGCACCGATGCTTATTCCCCGCTGGTTATTGATAACGCGAGTCCTTTTGGGGCGCAGGTCGGGCGCAAGTTGAGCGACTACCGCTACGTGCTGCTGTTGCCCGGCCGCCGGCGTCCTGCCCGGCGGGTGGAGCGGTTCACCATCACCTCCATCCAATTAGACGGCAAGCTGGAGGCCGACGGTTGCTGCACGTACTACCGCAACACCAGCAAGTCGTTCTTACTCAACGGTCGGCAGGTAGATGCGTACGACCCAACCAACGACGACCAGCGCGTAACGGTGAAGCTGCAGCGGCCGTAGTTTGGGCGAACGGCGACGCACCGGCTGCGTATAGCAACTTGCCGCCGCCGTTTTACCTTGGCGGAGCTCCTTTTCCGCATATGCCCAGCCCTTCCGATTCCCACACGGCACCCGAGCCCGTTGCTTTCTTCTTTCAAACCACGCTCAGCCTCGAGCCCATTATTGCGTGGTGGCAGGCCCGTACCACCGACCCCAACCCGGGCTTAGCGCTATTGGCACGCGGCATTATGCAGGAGGTGGAACGCCAGCCCAGCCTGCGCGGCCCCCTGCTCGATCCGCATACCTTAAAGGAAGACTGCTGCCAGCTCATCGAGTCGCTGATGGTGGCCGTGTTCCCGCCGGCTTCGTTCAACGACGACATCATCGGGGCTATTCCGCCGTTTCAGCGGTACAGCTTCTACCACACGCCCCGGTTTGCGCAGGTCCTGCTCAGCGCCGACCACCGCGTGAAGCAGCCGCTCAACATCGACCAGGCCGACATGGAGCGCCACATGGTGCACATGGTGTATTTCCTCATTCTGGAGAAGCTCTACGGCGTGGACCTACCCGACGCGGGCACCATCATTTTTACCGTTCCCGATTACCACATCGGGCTGTACCGGCACTACTCGGTGGTGTTTAACTCGGCGTTTCTGGATGTGCACGTGGTGGGCGAGCGGCCTGAGCTGACGCACGCGCAAATCGAGCAGCTGGCGCGCAACCCCCACAACATGGCCCTGTGGCGCGAAATGCTGCCGCCTGAAAACTTTGCCCTGGAAGGCTTTAACCTGGTGCATCTTACGGATGTAACCAACCAGGAAATCCTTTCGGAGCTGAAGTACGATTTGCTGGAGCGCGACGTGCTGCAAGCCGCCGACCGTTTGGAGCAAATTCAGGAAAAGCTGCGCGTGCTGTTCGGGCGCCCCGCGCTGCAATTGGGCATAGCGGCGTACGACGACAAGAAAAAGGCTTTCGTGGACTTCGGGCGGCGCATCAACCACTCGTTTCTCATGAAGCAGCTGCAGCGCCAGCACGCCACCTCGGGCTTCCGGCGCATTTACCAGCAGCTGTTGCAGGAGCGCCGCCCCTTGGTGCTCGAAGACGTGGAAACCGCCGACATTCCCAGTGACCTGCGCGAGCAGTTGCTGGGCATCGGCATCCGGTCGGTTATTCTGGCCCTGCTGCCCTACGGCGACGATGCGGTGGGCCTGCTGGAACTCGGCTCGCCCAAAGCCGGCGACCTGACTCAGTTTGACCTCGACAAGGTTACCGCGTTTCAGCCGCTGTTTGCCGTGGCCGTGAAACGCAACGCCGAAGAGCTGCAAACCCGCGTGCAAGCCGTTATCCGAGAGAAGTTTACGGCCATTCACCCCACTCTGGAATGGCGCTTCACCGATGCGGCCCTGAACCTGCTGGAAAAGGTGGACGAAGGCAACAAAAACGCCGAAATCGAGCCCATTGTGTTCCACGATGTGTACCCGCTCTTCGGCTCGGTAGACGTGCGTGGTTCCAGCACGGCCCGAAACGAAGCCATCCAAGGCGACCTGGTTGAACACCTTACGTTGGCCAACCGCGTGCTCAAAAAAGCCACCGAGTTTCAGGCCCTGCCCATTCTCGACGAGCTGAAGTTCTACGTTACCAAAAACCTGCGGCGGCTGAAGCAGGGTATTTTGTCGGGCGACGAGGTGAGTATTTTCGAGTCGCTGAAAAACGAGGTAGAACCGCTGTTTCAGTACATGGCCCAGCACACGCCCGAGCTTCGGCCCGTTATCGGCGAATATTGGAACAGCATCGACCCCGAGCTGGGCATTCTGTACAAGCGCCGCAAAGCCTTCGAGGAAAGCATAACCCGCCTGAACGACGCCGTGAGCGACTTTCTGGACGAGGAAGACCACAAGGCCCAGCAGATGTACCCGCACTACTTTCAGCGCTTTAAAACCGACGGCGTGGAGTACAACGTGTACGTGGGCGCCTCCATGGTGCACGACAAGCCCTTCGACCTCATTTTTCTGAAGAACCTGCGCCTCTGGCAGCTGCTGGTGACCTGCGAAATAACGCGCCTCACGCACCGCCTCAAACCCACGCTGCCGCTGGAACTGGAAACCACCCAGCTGATTCTCATTCACAGCCAGTCGCTGAGCATCCGTTTTCGCGCCGACGAGCGGCAGTTCGACGTGGACGGGGCCTACAACATTCGCTACGAAATCATCAAGAAGCGCATCGACAAAGCCACCGTGCTGGGCACCGGCGAGCGGCTCACCCAGCCCGGCCACATTGCCCTGGTGTACGCCCAGGCCCGCGAAGCCGCCGAGTACCACGAGTACATCGATTACCTCCAGGACCGCCACCTGCTGGAACCCGAGGTGGAAGAGCTGGAGCTGGAAGAATTGCAGGGCGCCAAGGGCCTGCTGGCCCTGCGCGTGAAGGTAAAAATGGACGTTTGAGCCCTAGACCAACTGGTGAGGCATGCCCGGTGATTCTGCTACAAGCAGCTTAAGCCACTGTGAAGCGTCTCGCCATTCTACTTCGTAGAGCTGGGTATAATCCCCCCACCAGTTGTTCTCTAAGCCCAGAAAGTAACAGCCCTCGTCGGCCCCATTGTAGAAGGTCAGCGTGTCGTGCTCGAATACCAGCCGAATGGCGGTAGTGAGCAGGTTGCCGTAGAAACCGGCGCATTCCCCCAGGAAAATCTGCAGTAGCGGCTGGCCCAGCAGCTGGTGCAATGGCGAGTCAATTTCAACGGGCGCAGGCTGGCCGAAATAGTCCGGCTCGGCACGGAGCAGATTGGTACGGCTATCCAGATGCACTTCGATTTGTTCGGCATCGTTGGCAATCAGTACCCGAAGGCCGCTTAGCGCCGGATCAGCAGGCCCGAAATACAGGCCCAGAGGTTGTTCTTCCGACCGCCTAAGTGGTTCAGATCCTTCGTTCTGGCACCAACCGGGATAGTCAATTCGGTAGCATTCGATGACGAGCACAGTCTGACCCTGATTAATGCGAATAACCTACTCCGGATTTTGCCTGGCCTGTTGCAGGCGGTACTTCACCGTTAATCGAACCAGCACCACCCAGCTGATGCCCGCCGCGAAGCCGGCCAGCACATCGGTGGGGTAATGCACGTGTAGGTAAATGCGCGAGAGGCCCACCAGCAGCCCCCACAGCAGCAGCAGCGACGCCCACACCGGGTGGTGCCCGTGCCGCCACAGCTGCCAGGCCAGCATGCCGTACAGCGCCAGCCCAATCATGGCGTGGCCACTGGGGAAGCTCAGGCCCGGCTGATGCAACAGGGCCGTTAGCGGCCGCACGCGCCCAAAACCCATTTTCAGCAGTTGATTCAGCAACGAAGCCCCGATGACGGTGGCCAGCACTTCCACGGCTTCGCGGCGCAGCTTACGCCACCACAGCAAGCCGGGCAGCCCCAGGCCGGCAATAATGAACCACAGCGCCGAGCCGAAAAACGTGAGCCGCAGCACCCAGGGCGTAAGGCCGGGGTAACGGGCCCGCAGCGCATCGAACCAGGCAAATACCTGCGTATCGAATGCCTCGGGACCGTCGAGGAACACCAGCTTGGTGATGATCAGAAACGCCAGGAACGACACGAACAGCGCGCCGCTGATAAGCAGCAGCTCGGCGGTGAGGATTTCGGTGAGGCGCAGCAGAAAGCGGGACAGACGGCTCATAGGGCAGCAAGTAACGCTGACTTTACGGTTTTCGGTAGCACCGGGCGCCTCGCAAATTCGCCAAAAACACGAAAGCCGGCCCTTTCGGAACCGGCTTTCAGTTGTTGTGCGCTCGGAGAGACTCGAACTCTCACACCTTTCGGAACTGCCGCCTGAAGACAGCGCGTCTACCAATTTCGCCACAAGCGCAGCGGAGCGTTTCAGAGCTGCTTTTCCTTACAGAGAAGCGAAACGTGGGACAAAAGTAGTGCATTGGGCCCGTAGGAGTCAAGCCGGGTGCGTAATTTTTTGTTAATACAGCGGTTCGGGGCTGACTATCAAGCCTAAAATTTCAGTTCTCTATGGGCGTGGGCTCTACGGGTACGGTGGTGCGGGTACGGCGCTTGGTGAAAAGCTCCAGGCGCTTGAGGGCCGGCAGGGCAATGAGCAGCCACAACACCCCAGCCGAGAAGCCCGCCAGCACATCGGAGGCGTAATGCACGCGCAAGTACACCCGCGTAAGTCCGATGAGCAGAATAAGCACCACCAGCAGCACCGTGAGTAGCCAGCGCAACGAGCGGTTTTCCACGTGCTCCCACACCAGGTACACCAGCAGGCCGTAAAACGAAGCCGAAATCATGGCGTGGCCGCTGGGAAAGCTCAGGCCCGAGGCCGAGGTTAAGGGCAGCAACGGCCGGGGCCGGTTGTAAAAGTTCTTGAGCAGCAGGTTCAGCGTAATGCTGCCCAAGGCTACCACGGGCACTTTCAGCGAGTACCAGCGGTGCTTGCGGATAAAGAGAAAGTAGGCAATGATGGACAGCGCCGCGCCGCTGATGAAGTTGCGCGAGGCCAGAAACGTCATGAAATCAACCCACTCGCGGTTGTTTTCACCCAGGAACCAGTGCGACCAGGTAAAGGCGGCTTCGTCGAAATCGAGTTGCCCGTCACCCAGCACCTGCCGGCCCAGGGCCAGAAACACCACCACGCCCACGGTGCCCACGAGCAGAATCAGGGCAAATTCGGTGATGAACAGGGCGAAAGCGGCAAGGATGCGGCGGAGGTAAGTGCTCATGCAAGGAAGTGGCGCGGGGCAAGATTTGCCTTCAGCTACGCCAACCGTGGCCCGAAGGATGTGGGGGCCGGGCTTACCTTGCTAGCCGCCGGCCACTGCCGGTTGCGCAAATGGCCGTTCCCAACTTCGACTTTGCAGCCGCTTTTTACGACCCGCTGGCCCGGCTAGTGTTTGGCCGAACACTGCTGCGGGCGCAGCAAGCGGTGCTGCGCCACGGCCTGCCGAACACGGACGCGGGACGCCTGCTTTTCATTGGCGGTGGTACGGGCCAGGTATTGCCCGAGCTGCTAACGCTTCGGCCCATGGTACAGGTAGTGTACGTAGAAGCTTCGGCGGCCATGCTGCGCCGAGCCGAGCAACACCTGCGGCAATCGGCGCCCGAGCAGGTGGCGCGGGTGCAGTTCGTGCACGGTACCGAGGCTGACTTGCCGCCGGATGCGCGCTTTGATGCCATACTGGCCTTTTTTCTGTTCGACTTGTTCACGCCGACTGAGCTAGCAGAACTTCTGCACCGGTTGCAACAGCACGCAACACCTAAAACGCAATGGTTGGTGGCTGATTTCGCACCACCTCAACGGCCGTGGCAGCGGGGTTTGCAGTGGCTTATGTATCAGTTTTTTCGTCGGGCCTCGGGCGTATCGGGTCGAGAGCTGCCGGATATTGCGGGGGCCCTGCAGGAAATTGGGCTAACGCGACGCTGGCGGCAACAGTGGGCCAGCGGGCTGGTAGAAGCAGCGGTGTACTCGGCGGAATAGTAAGCCGCCGCCTCCCGATAACTGCTTGCTGGTTTTCGCGTGTGCGGTGAGGAACGTACTTTCGGCGGCTACTTCTCCCCTGCCATGATTCGTTCTACCGCCGCCCGGCTGCTGCTGGGTTTGAGTTTGCTGACCGCGCCGCTTGCCGCCACGGCCCAGGCACCCGTGCAATACCGCATTGGTTTCCCGAACGCCGTACACCACGAGGCGCAGGTAACAGTAACATTCAGCCAAGTGCCCGCGGGCCAGCCGCTGCAAGTGCGCATGGCCCGTTCTTCGCCCGGACGGTACGCCCTGCACGAGTTTGCCAAGAACGTGTATGATGTAAAGGCCACCGACGGCAGCGGCAAAGCCCTGCGCGTAACGCAGCCCGACCCGTACGGCTGGGACGTAACCCCCGGCCCCGACGGTACCGTGCGCTTCAGCTACACCCTGTACGCCGACCGCACCGATGGTACCTACGCCGGCATCGACGCCCAGCACGCCCACCTGAACATTCCGGCCACGTTTGCCTTTGCTCGCGGGCTGACCAACCGCCCGGTGGAAGTACGCTTCGACATGCCAGCCGGCTGGAAAGTAGCCTCGCAGCTGCAAGCCAGCGGCGACGCGTGGCGCGCGCCGCATTTCCAGTATTTCATGGATTCGCCTACCTCCCTGGGGGCGCACCAAATGCGTACCTGGCAGGAAGACGGCCGCACCATTGAGCTGGCCGTGCTGCACCCCGGCACCGATGCCGAGCTGGACCGCTTCACGGAGCAAACCAAGAAGGTGGTGAAGGAAGCCCGCGCGGTTTTTGGCGAGCTGCCGCAGTTTGATTTCGGGCGCTACACTTTCATTGCCAATTACCTGCCCCAAGCTAGCTCCGATGGCATGGAGCACCGCAACTCCACGTCGCTCACGGCGCCCCGCTCGCTCGGCGGCCCCGGCGCGCTGGACAACCTCGGCACGGTGTCGCACGAGTTTGTGCACGCCTGGAACGTGGAGCGCATTCGCCCGCGCGACCTGGAGCCGTTCGATTTCGAGCGGGCCAACATGAGCAACTCGCTCTGGTTTGCCGAAGGCTTTACGCAGTACTACGGCGACCTGCTGCTGCGCCGTTCCGGAGCCTTTTCCTCGGATCAGCAATACTGTCAGGAGGCACTGAACGGCTTGGTGAATTCCATGATCCTCTCGCCGGGCGCCCAGCGCAATTCGGCGGTGTACATGAGCCAGCAGGCGCCCTTCGTGGACGCGGCCAAGTCCATCGACCCTTCGAACCGGGCCAACACTTATCAATCGTACTACTACGTAGGGGGCGCTAATGCTTTAGCCTTGGACCTGATGCTGCGCAAGAACTTTAAAACCGACCTCGACGCATTCATGCGCGCCGTGTGGCAGCAGCACGGCAAGGCCCAGCAGGATTACGCCCCGGCGCAGCCTTACCGCATTCCCGATCTGCAGCGCATTTTAGGGCAGGTAAGCGGCGACACGGCTTTTGCGGGAGGCTTTTTCCGCAACCACATTTACGGTCACCAGCTGCACCGCTTCGCCGATTTGCTGGCTCCGGCCGGCATGGTAATGCGCGTGGCCAAGCCCAACGAGCCAGCCCTGGGCCAGCGCGGCCAGGTAGCGTTCGACAAAGGCCGCTACTTCATTACCTACAACACCCAGCTCGGCACACCGCTGTACCAAGCCGGCCTCGACCGCGACGACGAGCTGCTGAAGCTGGACGGCAAGCCCTTGAAGGACGAGAAAAGCCTGGCGGCTATTCTCAAAAAGCACAAAGTGGGCGACACCGTCCCCCTGGAATACCGCTCGCGTGGGCAAGTGCGCACCGTGAGCATTCCGCTAACCGCCGACCCTACAGTGGAAATAGTGCCCGCCGAGCAAGCTGGTCAGCAGCCCACGCCCGAGCAGCTGGCATTCCGGGCGGCGTGGCTAAGCAGCAAGGCCAAGTAGAGACGAAACCTGCGGCGCATTTTACCGCTTAGTGAAAAGCCGGGCCCTGAGCTCGGCTTTTCACTTTCTTTAGCTTCGAATTACCTCTATTATGCCCCTCCCCGACCGGCGCATACTGCTCATTTACGCCGTTATTTTCCTCGATGTCGTGGTGGGCTCGGCCATCGGCCCAATCATGCCGGAATACGTGCGGGGGCTGCGGCAACCGCAGCTGTGGTTGTCGTTGGGTACTGGTATTTTCCTGGGCGTGCAGCTGTTTTCGGCCCCGCTGCTGGGCAAACTTTCCGATGGCTACGGCCGCCGGCCCATCTTCATCGTCTCGGCCATTGGTACGTTTCTGGCCAACTGCCTGCTGCTGCCCGTGCGCACCGGCTTGTACTTGGCTAACCGTGCCTCCGATGGCCTCACGAACGGCATGTACACCACCGTGCGCTCGGCCATAACCGACATTTCGCCGCCTGATAAGCTGTTTAAAAATCTGGGCATTGAGGGCGCCATTATCTCCCTGGGCTTTGTGCTGGGCCCCATGTGCTCGGGGCTGCTGCTCACGTTTTACCACATTCCCGAAGGCCACCAAGCCGCGTACGTGGCCGGCTTTGCCGTAGTGCTGGCGGCTGTAAACATTGGCCTGAGCTTGTGGCTGCGCGAAACGCACGCCCAGCGCACTGGCGTAACCGGGCCTGAGCTACGGGCTGCCTTGCTGGAAGCGGTGAATCTGCCTACCCTTTGGCAGCGGCTCCGAATCAAGAACCAAACCCATCCTGGGCTGCTGCGGCTGGTACTTACGCAGGCGTTGTTCACGCTCAGCATCGGCTACTATTTCTACTTCGTACCCTTTGCCAGCCTGAGCGCCTTGCAAATGGATGCCCGCGCCATTTCTTACTTCTTCATGTCGTTCGGCACGGCCAGTATTGCTATTAACTATCTGTTTTACACCTACGTGGCAGACCGCATTAACCAGCGCAAGGCCATTTTCTGGCTGGCGTTGCTGGGCGTGCCGGTGCTGGCGGCTTACGGCTTGGTGGGCAGCTCGCGGGTGGCCGTTTACGTCATCGTCGCCTTCGACTGCCTGACGCTTTCCCTTATTCAAGGCCTGCTGGAAGGGCTGCTGGCCCAGCGCACCACCGATGCCGACCGCGGCGAAATTTTCGGGCTGAACCAAGCGGTGCAGGGCCTGGCCAGCTTTGCAGGCACGTTGGTGTTCGGGGTGCTGTCGGTGGTGGATTTGCGGCTGCCGTGGGCGTGGTTTGCACTGTGCCTAGCCGGGGTAGCATGGTTGGTGGGCCGAGCGGGCAAAGCGGTTTAGCTGCTACGTGGTTTCAGCTAAAGGTTGGGTAGTTTCAATTCATTAAGCCGTTTCGCAGGCGGCATCCTGCTCATCGGTTCATGAAAACAAGCAGCCCCAGCTGATGGCCGGGGCTGCTTGTTTTGATCAGATCGTGTTGCTACTTCCGCCGGCCAAACAGGCGCAGCAGGTATAGGAACAGGTTTACGAAATCCAGGTAGAGCGTGAGGGCACCGAGCAAAGCGGCTTTGCGGTCCATTTCCTGGTCTTCGAGCCCGATAAACGCGAACTGCTTCACCTTTTGGGTGTCGTAAGCAGTGAGGGCCACGAAGAGCAGCACGCCCACGTAGGTGGTAATCCAATACAGCATTTCGTTGGCCCAGAACAGGTTTACCACCGAGGCAATGATGAGCCCGATTAGCCCCATTAACAGCAGGTTACCCCAGCTGCTGAGGTCGGTGCGGGTGAAGTAGCCGTAGAGGCTCATGGCCCCGAACGTGCCGGCGGTAACGAAGAACGTGGAAGCCAACGAGCCGGTGGTGTACACCATAAACACCAGCCCCAGTGTTAGGCCGTTCAGCACGGAGTATGCCGCGAAGGCTCCGATTGCCTGATTTATGGGCATGGTAAAAATGCGCGCCGACAACCAGCCCACCACGAATACTTCCAGTAACAACAAGCCCCAGAACACGAAGCGGTTGCCAAATACGAGTTCCTGCAATTCGGCTGATGCACCCACCACCATGGCTATGCCAC
This sequence comes from Hymenobacter koreensis, assembly GCF_039541855.1. Classification (NCBI taxonomy): domain Bacteria; kingdom Pseudomonadati; phylum Bacteroidota; class Cytophagia; order Cytophagales; family Hymenobacteraceae; genus Hymenobacter; species Hymenobacter koreensis. The sequence continues at coordinate 541,499 of NZ_BAABHA010000001.1, read as the reverse complement.
CAGTAAGGGCCAAGGCACCGGCCATCCAGCCGTATACCTGCGTCATGAAGCGCGTCTGAATGGCGGAGGCTTCTTCGGCCGTTAGCAGAATTTGAGGCGGTTGTTCTGCCGGGTTTTCGGGTAAAAGTTCGTCCATGTAGAAACGGTGGTTGAGGAGGTAGAATGGATGAGGTTAAGCAAAAACGCATGTAAAATAGTTGTTTGCGCGTAACTAGCCCATCTGTTTCTGCGTGCCCGGCCGCAACCTTTTGTTTCTATGCCTGCTAAGTCCCATTACGTTCGCAACGACGCCCTGCCAACCATCCGCCGCAACTACCCCGGTAACTTGATGTTCGGCAACCAGTTTGCCAACGGCGACGCCCTGTACACTCCGCAGTTTTCAGACGTTTTCCGGTGGAAGCTGCTCACCAAAAACCCACAGGCCAACGAAAAAAAGCAGGACACTTGGGTGCCTGCCGTGCAGCCTTGCGCCGAGCTATTGCGCCAACAACCCGATGACACTCTTATTTGGCTGGGCCACGCCACGTTTTGGCTGCGCATGGGCGGCGTAGCCCTACTATTCGACCCACTCCTGTTCGACTCACCTTTTCTGCGGCACCGTCACCCCTTGCCCTGTACCCCCCAGGACCTTACCGACCTCAATTATATCCTTCTCTCCCACGGCCACCGCGACCATCTCGACGAAAAGTCGCTGAAGCTGCTGGCGAACCAGAACCCCCAGGCGCAGGTACTGGGGCCGCTGCGGGCCAGCAAGGTGCTACGTGGTTTAACCGGGAAGCTACCGGTGCAGGAAGCCGGCTGGTGGCAGCAGTTCGACCTGGGGCCGAATGCCGCGCTGGAAATTTTCTACCTACCCGCCCGCCACTGGCACCGCCGCGGCGTCGGCGACCTGAACACCGTGCTCTGGGGCTCGTTTCTGATTCGCGAGGTGGCTACCGGGCGCACCGTTTACTTCTGCGGCGACTCGGCCGAGGGCCCGCACTTTTACGAAATAGAAGAGCAATTCGGGCCTCTCGATGTGGTATTGATGCCCATTGGGGCCTACAAGCCGGCATTTATGATGCGCTTGAGCCACATGAATCCCAACGAAACGGCCAAGGCTACCAACCAGCTGCGCGCCGGCCACCTCGTGCCCATGCACTTCGGCACGTTCGACCTCAGCGACGAGCCGGCTTCCGAACCCATTCGGCTGCTGGAACAAATTGCGGCCGAGGGCTGGCTGAGTGCCCGGCTGCACACCCCTGCAGTAGGTCAGCCTCTTTCCTTAGCTGATCTGGAATAAGGTTTTCTGACTCGCATTGCATGGCGCGCTACTACATGCGTTAGGAAACGGCAAGAAGATGACGCCTTGTTTCTGGTAAAAAACAACGAGCTGAAACCAGCGACGGTACCGCCGGTTTCAGCTCGTTGTCAATGTTAGGTTTGGTCATGCTAGGCATGACCTTCTGAAGGTGCGCGCGAAAACCTCGGTCAAGATCTTAGCCGCGGGTAACCTTGCCCCGCAGGTCCCAGTGACTGGATTTTACCTCCAGGCTATCCAGCTGGCGCTTGATAGTACGGGTGTACCGCTCGCCGGCAATAGCTCCGTCGGGCCGGCGTTTGCCAAAAAACAGCGTTACGGGTTCCCCGTGCTCATTCGTCAGGAAAGTAATGTCGTAGCCCTTAAACACGTCGTCAATCCGCGTCGAAGGCTCGTATTTCTTGCTCAGCTTCTGGTCTAGCAAACGGTGTAAAGGCATGGCGCAGGGTTGGTGTTTCGCCCCTGCTGTACGCACCCTAAATCGGCTGGTTTTGGTTGAGCTTTGGCGCAACTGAGCCGCTAACCGAAGGCCTAAGCGCTAGCATTCAGCCGCCGAAAATCACGAAAGCGCCTGCGGTTGCGGCTGCGCACCACCCGATCCAGCGGGCCGCGACTTGTCCTGCGGCAGCGGCACAAACTCCGCGTTGTCGTTGGGCGGCAGCAGAATCCGGCCGGCTTCCCAGTCGGCTTTGGCCTGGTCTATCCGTTCCCGCCGCGACGACACAAAGTTCCACCAGATGAACCGCTCGCCCAGCGGCTCGCCGCCGAGCAGCATGAGCGTGCTGGCTTCGCGGGCCAGAATGATGGGGTCGACGCCGGGCGTGAAAACCAGGAGCTGCCCGGCCGTGTACACGTGGCCGGCCACTTCCACGCTGCCTTTGGCCACGTAAGCGCCTCGTTCCTTGTGGCCCTGCGGCATACCGAAACGGGCGCCCGGCTGCAATACCACGTGCAGGTAGAACAGTGGCGAATGGGTGCGCACGTCGTTGCGCAGGCCGAACGCGTCGCCGGCAATCAGGCGCATCCACACGCCGGTATCGGTAAAAACGGGCAACTCGTGCGGCTGGTAGTTGGTAAAGGCGGGCGCGGTTTCTTCGTCGGCTTCGGGCAGGGCCACCCAGGTCTGAATCATTTCCAGTTGCCCACCGGCCAGGGTGGCGGGGTCCTCAAACCGCTCGGAGTGCGCAATGCCGGAGCCGGCCGTCATCCAGTTTACTTCGCCGGGCCGAATGATTTGCTGCACGCCGAGGCTGTCGCGGTGTGTTACCTGACCGCCGAACAAGTAGCTGACCGTAGATAGGCCGATGTGCGGATGCGGCAGCACGTCCATGTTGGTCATCTGTTCGGGCTGCAGATTCACCGGCCCGGCGTGGTCCATAAACACAAACGGCCCTACCATGCGCCGCTGTCGGAACGGCAAAATACGGCGTACATCGAAACCGCTGCTGATGGATGCCTGGCGGGCATCAATGACGAGGTCTAACATGGTAGTAAATTGAAAAGGGTGGTTCTGGATAAAGCCTGGGCGCAAGCTTTTACTTCTGCTGAGAAAAGAGTCCAACGCTTGGCCTGAGCAGAAATGTAAACCGGGAATTCCAGAAATAGTAACCTACTTCCGGTCAAGCCTCCCTGCATGAACTACCTGCAGAGTATTCGCTTGCTGGCCAAGATTTACGAAGCCGTTGTTTCAGCTGCTTGTGTTTCAGTAGCCGCTACAGCTAAACTATTACCGGCACGTTATCTTTACCCATTCTTTCCCCCTGCCTATGTCTCCTAAGCTGGTCCTGAGCCTGATTGCCGGCTACTTCACCATCCTCATCATCATTGCGCTTATCACCTCGCGCAAGGCCACCAGCGCCAGCTTTTTTGTAGCCAACCGCAACGTGCCGTGGTACATGGTGGCCTTCGCCATGATCGGTACCTCCCTGTCGGGCGTGTCGTTTATTTCGGTGCCCGGCATGGTGCAGGATAAAGCCTGGAGCTACATGGCCGTGGTATTCGGCTATTTGGTCGGCTACCTGGTTATTGGCATGGTGCTGCTGCCGCTGTACTACAAGCTGAACCTGGTTTCCATTTACACCTATCTGGAGCAGCGTTTCGGGTTCTGGAGCTACAAAACCGGAGCGGCGCTGTTTCTCATTTCGCGCGCCATTGGGGCAGCCCTGCGCCTGTACGTGGTGGCCGGCGTGCTGCAAGTAGCCGTGTTCGACGATTTGGGCGTGCCCTTTGCCGTTACCGTGGCCGTGAGCATCCTGCTCATTTACCTCTACACTTTCCGGGGCGGCCTGAAAACCATTCTCTGGACCGACACCTTCCAGACGCTGGCCATGCTTACTTCGGTGGGCATCAGCATCTACCTGATTTCGGCCGAGCTGAACCTGGGCTTTCAGCAGGTAATCAGCACGGTACGCGAGTCGGAGATGTCGCAGATTTTCTTCTGGGAGTGGACGGATTCACGCAAGTTCTGGACACAGTTTATCTCGGGCATGTTCATTACCATCGTAATGACCGGCCTCGATCAGGATTTGATGCAAAAGAACCTGAGCTGCCGCTCCCTGGGCGACGCGCAGAAGAACATGTTCTGGTTTGCCCTCATTCTGGTGCCGGTGAACATCCTGTTCCTCTCGTTGGGCGTGCTGCTCTACCAATACGCAGCCGCGAAAGGCATTCAGCTTCCGGTAAACGCAGCCGGCAAAATCATCGGCGACGACGTGTTTCCGCTGCTGGCCACCGAGCACTTCTCGCTGTTCGCGGGCATCGTGTTTATCTTGGGCATCATTGCGGTAACCTACTCCTCCGCCGACTCGGCCCTCACGGCCCTCACCACTTCTTTCTGCGTGGACTTCCTCAACATCAGTAAGTACTCCGAGGAGCAGCAAAGCAAAATGCGCCACCGTACGCACTTCATGTTCACGGTGGTACTGGTAGTTATCATCCTGATTTTCCGGGCCCTCAACGACCAGAGCCTGATTACGGCCGTGTTCAAAGCGGCCGGTTACACCTACGGTCCGCTGTTGGGCCTGTTCGCGTTCGGCATTTTCACCCACCGCCAGCTCACCGACCGCCTCGTGCCCTGGATGTGCGTATGGCCACCCGTGTTCTGCTACATTCTGAACGCCAACTCCAAAGCGTGGCTGGGCGGCTACGAATTCGGCTTCGAAATTCTGCTGGTAAACGGGCTGCTCACCTACCTCGGCCTGCTGGCTATTTCGCGCCCGGCAGAAGTAGGCACCCAGGTGAACCCCGCAGCGGCCGAATTGGTTAGCTAGGGCGTACCTTTGCCCACCGCCGCGGGCGCGGGCCCCCGAGTTGAACAATTCGGGGCCCCGCGCCCGTGGCCAGCCCACTTCGTCCTGTGAAATACACCTTACTCGCGTTTCTGCTGCTGGCTGCTGGTGCCGTTTCGGCCCAAACCACGCCGGCTCCCGCGCCAGCTGCGGCCAAACAGCCTACCGTGCTGCGCCCCGGCCGTATGCAGGTGCAGGCCAAGCCCGCCGCCAACCGCCCAGATGTAGCTCCGCAATACGCCGGTGGTGCTCAGGCTCTTGGTCAGTATTTCCAGGAAAACGTGCAGTACCCCGAAGCCGCCCGCAGCAAGGGGCTTTCCGGGCAAGTTTTGGTGGGCTTCACCGTGGGCACCGACGGTCATGCTTCCGAGGCTAAAGTGGTAAAAGGCCTCTCGCCCGAATGCGACGCCGAAGCCCTGCGGGTTATTGCCGCCATGCCCGCCTGGAAGCCAGCATTGCGCAAAGGCCAGCCGGTGGCCGTGCCGGTGCAGCTGCCCGTTCCGTTTGGGTACTCGCAGGACCTGAAAGTGGAGAAGAGTAAAGTAAAGTTTGAGTAGAGACGACTGAAGAAGTGGAGGCGGTTGAGCCACGGGCCATTTCCGTTGTGCTTGCCCCCTTCTTCGCATGAGATATAATGGCAGCTAGAAGCGGATTGAATACCAGCGGCAACGCCGGCACCGACGTACCCAAAGCAAAACTCACCAAAGAGACGATCCAGCACGGGCTGCGGATTTTCCGCTTTGTGCGGCCTTACCGCGTCAAGTTTTTTATCGGCTTGCTGCTGTTGCTGCTGTCGAGCGCCACCACCATGTGCTTTCCATGGGTAATTGGCAAGCTCACCGATGCCGCCAACGGCAAGCCCTTTGTGCTGCCCAATGGCTTCACGCTCAGCATCAGCCAAATTGCCATGGGCCTGTTTGGGGTTATCCTGCTGCAGGGTCTGTTCTCGTTCGGCCGTATTTGGCTGTTCACGCAGGTGAGCGAATTTACTGTGCGCGACATTCGGCAGGCGCTCTACGCCAAGTTTGTGTCGCTGCCCATTCCGTACTTCGAGAAGAACCGCGTGGGCGCTATTACCTCGCGCATTACGTCTGATGTAGCCCAGATTCAGGACTCGTTTTCCCTGACGCTGGCCGAGCTGTTTCGGCAGGTGATGACGCTGGTGGTAGGCATTGCCTTTATCATGATGGTGTCGGTGAAACTGTCGCTGTTCATGCTGCTCACTTTTCCGCCCATTGTAGTGGTAGCCATGGTGTTCGGCCGTAAAATTCGGGTGCTGGCCAAAGCCACCCAAGACGAGCTGGCCAAAACCAACGTGATTGTGGAAGAGACGCTGCAGGGCATTAACTCGGTGAAGGCGTTTACCAACGAGCAGTTTGAAACCCTGCGCTACGGCAACTCGCTGATGGCTACCACGCGGGCCGCGCTACGCAGCAACCTCTACCGCGGCGGCTTCGTGTCGTTCGTAATTATTGGCCTGTTCGGCGGCATTATTCTGGTGCTGTGGCGGGCCGCTTCGCTAGTAGCCGCGGGCCAAATGACCATCGGCGACCTGACCTCCTTTGCTCTGTACACCATTTTCATTGGCGCCTCGGTAGGCGGATTGGGTGAGCTTTACGGCAAAGTGCAAAGCACCCTGGGCGCCTCGGAGCGTATTCTGGAAACCCTCGATGAAGAATCCGAGCCCGTGCACCGCGCTAAACCGGCTGGCCAAGCTCCGGTACAGCTACGTGGTGATATTGAGTACGAGAATGTGCAGTTCCACTACCCCACGCGCCCCGATTTGGCGGTACTCAAAGACATCAGTTTCAGCATTGAAGCCGGCGAGAAAGTGGCGTTGGTAGGGCCTTCGGGCGCGGGCAAATCCACTATTGTGCAGCTGCTTATGCACTTCTACGAGCTCAGCGGCGGCCACATCCGCATCGATGGGCACGACCTCAACCAACTCGACCTGACTGAGCTCCGGCAGCACATTGGTATTGTGCCGCAGGAAACGCTGCTCTTTGGCGGCACCATTCGCGAGAACATTCTCTACGGCCGCCCCGATGCCTCCGAGGCCGACATCATCGACGCCGCCCGCCGCGCCAACGCTTGGCAGTTTATCCAGAGCTTCCCCGAAGGCTTGGAAACGATAGTGGGTGAGCGGGGAATTAAGCTTTCGGGCGGGCAACGCCAGCGCATTGCCATTGCCCGCGCCATCCTGAAAAACCCGGCCATTCTGCTGCTCGACGAAGCCACCTCGGCCCTCGACTCGGAAAGCGAGAAGCTGGTGCAACAGGCCATGGACGAGCTGATGCAGAACCGCACCAGCATCATCATTGCCCACCGTTTGAGTACCATTCGGAAGGTCGATAAGATTCTGGTTATCGACGGCGGCCGCATTGTGGAGCAAGGCTCGCACGAGGAGCTGAGCGACAACGAGAACGGCCTGTACGCCAATCTGCTGAAGTTGCAGTTTGAGCTGACGTAGGAAGCAAATTATATTAGAGCTATGATTGAAATTAAAGAGGTTATAATTCCAAAGGAAGATTATGTACAAATCAACTCTATTCTACTCCGTCAAAAGTTCTGGGCGGCCCGCAGTCGTTTGCTAATCTACGCGGGGCTAGTCGTGCTCGTGGTGTTACGATTTGCAGCGGCGTACTGGCAATATGCTGATACCCATGTGGATCCACCTATCTTGCTTGGCTTAATGCTGCTAGGCTTGTTGTCTATGCCCTGGTTCTTGCTACGCCGGATGAAAATAATGGTGCTCAAGCAGTTTGCGGCTAGTTTGACCTCGCGGTTTGCTACTACTTTCCAATTATCGGATGCCATTATTGTAAGCGAAAATCAAGTAGCCCGTACAGAAATAAACTGGTCTACTGTGCACCGAGCGTGGCATTATGGAAATTGGTTGCTGCTATTTGTTGGCGACAACGGCGCATTATACTTAGACATAAACCGTTTGGTGCCGCCTAGCCAGACGACAGACTTGCTGCAACTGTTAAATCGTAAAGGCATTTACATTAAGTAAGGTTTATCGTTTCTTCTTTAGTTGCGTTGTGCAAACCCGCCTCCACGTCACGTTCAGTGAAAATCACCTCGACGTGCTAACAGTAAAGGCGCTTTTCTACGAGGCCATGGACGCCAATGCCCGTTTCAGCCGCGGCTGGAGTGACTCCCCTACGTCGGTGCGCTTTGTGATTTACGGCGAGTATTCGGGCTTGTCGTTGATGCGCTTTCACCGGCTGCTGCACCACCACGATTCGTTGGCGCGGCTGCTGGTAAACGGACAAGCTTTGGGAACCTGAGGGGCCCTTGCCGGTTGTCTTGCGGAAAGCAAAGGTTCGCTTCGTGCCCATCCGCCGAAACCCGTACTTTTACGCCCATAATCACACTCTTTTACCATTTCCCTTCATGTTGAACCGGACTTCGCTGCTGGCCGCTCCTGCCCTGGCAGCCGCCCTCTTCTTTTCGGCTCCGGCCGCCCAAGCCCAGATCAGCACGCCGGCCGCCAGCCCCAAAAGCACGGTAACGCAGCGCGTGGGTCTTACCGACGTAACCGTTACGTACTCGCGCCCCAGCCTGAAAGGCCGCACGGCCATGGGCACGCTCATGCCAATTGGTAAGCGGTGGCGTACGGGTGCTAACCAAACCACCACCATCAAGTTCTCCGACGACGTGACCGTGGAGGGCAAGAAAATTCCGGCTGGTGAGTACGGCATTTACACCATTCCCAACAAGGCCGAGTGGCTGGTGGTGTTCAACAAGAGCACCAAGCAAGGCGCCGACGTTGACGGCTTCAAGGACGACCAGGACGTGGCTCGCGTAAACGTGAAGACCTACAAACTGGGCAACAAGGTGGAAACCTTCACCATTGGTTTCTCCGACCTCACCCCCGCCACGGCCAACCTGGACATGATGTGGGAATTCACCGGCGTGAAGCTCAAAGTAGCCACCGACGTAGACCCCAAGGTAATGGCCCAGATCGACGAGAAAGTCGTGAAGAACGCCTCGCCTTCGGCTAACGACCTGGCCGCTGCCGCCGTGTACTACTACGACAACAACAAGGACCTGAAGCAAGCCGCCGAATGGATTTCGAAGGCCAACGCCAACGAGCCCAAGTTCTGGAACGTGCACACTGAAGCTAAAATCAAGATGAAGCTGAAGGACTACAAAGGCGCTACTGCAGCTGCCGAACAGTCGCGCAAGCTGGCGCTTGATGCCAAGAACGCCGACTACGTGAAGATGAACGAAGACCTGATTGCCGAAGCCAAGAAAGGCAAGTAAGGGCCTCACCCCCCGCCCCCTCTCCTAGGGGAGAGGGGGAGCCAGCCATCAGCAACCTCAGCAACGATTGCGGGGCCGCCGAGCTTAGCTCGGCGGCCCCGCTTCGGTTTTGGGCTTTCTAACAACGCGGCTCCAAGCGGTGGCGCAGGCGCTAGCCGCAGCTGCCGCAATCGTTGCTGATGTTGCTGAGGTTGTTTAGCGTGGCTCCCCCTCTCCACGGGAGAGGGGGGCGGGGGGTGAGGCCCACGGAGGCTGTGCCCTGGAGGAATCCCGTGAGGCCTCGGAAAAGAGGGCCTTAACTCACTAGCTGCTTGACCGGTTTGGGTGCATTCCGCTCGATGATTTCGGCTATGCCCATCACCAAAAAGCAGCCCAGGATATTGTACCAGAGGTAGGCAATGGTGGTCGTCCAGAACAAGACCAGCGTCACGAGCTGGGTAATAACCGCCGCCAAAAACACGGCCCGGCCGTTGATGTGTTTCTGAAAAAACGCCACTGCGAAAATGCCCAAAATGGTGCCGTAGAACAAAGACCCCAAGATGTTCACGGCCTGAATAAGGTTTTCCATTTGGGCCGCAAACAGCGCAAACCCAATGCCCAGCACGCCCCAGCCAATGGTGAGCCAGCGCGAGGCTTTTACCAAATGCTCTTCGGAACGAATGCGGCCACCCAGGGCCGGCCGGTACAAATCGATGACGCTGGTAGAGCCCAAGGAGTTAAGGCCGCCGGCAGCGGAACTCATGGCGGCACTCAGTACCACGGCCACCAGCAAGCCCACGAGGCCGCGCGGGAGGTAACGCAGCACAAAGGAGATGAACACGTAATCGGTGTCCTTGGCGTCGGCACCGGGGTCGGTGCGGCGCACGAGCTCGGTCCAGGCGGTACGCACCCCGGCTGATGCAGCCTGGGTGGTTTGCAGCCGTTGCTGGGCCAGGTTTTCAGCCACCGGATTCTGAGCGCGTTGGGCTGCTACGAGGGCGGTAGCGGCGGCGTGCTGCGCAGTTTGCACGGAGGCATAGGTTTGCTCCAGCTGACGGGCTTCGGCTGACGCGGGGCCGCTCATCACCTTCTCGTAAGCGGGGCGGTTAAAAGTGAGCGGAGCCGGCTGAAACAGATAAAACACGAATAGCAGCACCCCAATCAGCAGAATGCCGAACTGCATGGGCACTTTCACGAGGCCGTTCATAAGCAAGCCCAAGCGGCTTTGCGTGATGCTTTGGCCCGAGAGGTAGCGCTGCACCTGGCTTTGGTCGGTGCCGAAGTACGAGAGGGCGAGGAACAAGCCGCCGGTCATGCCGGTCCAGAAGTTGTAGCGGTCGGTCCAGCTGAAATTGAAGTCGACGAGGTTCAGCTTGCCCATGCGGCCCGCCACGTGCATGGCATCGGAAAAGCCAACCTGGGGCGGCAGGTAATGCACCAGCAGGTAGCCGGCCGTGGCCATGCCACTGAAAATAACGGCCACCTGCCATTGCTGCGTGATGGTAACGGCGCGGGTGCCGCCGCTCACGGTATAGGCAATAATGAGCGTACCCAGCAGCACTACCGTAACCGAAGGACTCCAGCCCAGCACCGCCGACAGCACCAGCGCCGGCGCATACAACGACAGCCCGTTGCTCAGCCCGCGCTGCAGCAGAAACAAGCTGGCCGCCAGGGTGCGCGTACGCCCATCGAAGCGGGTTTGCAGGTACTCGTAGGCCGTGAATACCCGCAGGCGCTGGTAAATGGGCACGGCCACTATGGAAATCAGGACCATGGCCACGGGCAGGCCAAAGTAGAACTGAATAAACCGCATGCCGTCGGCGTAGGCCTGGCCGGGCGTACTCAGGAACGTAATGGCCGAGGCCTGGGTAGCAATAATGCTCAGGCCCACGCCCCACCAGCGGGTGTTGCGCCCGCCCAGCAGGAAGCCATCGAGGGTGTTACCGGCTTTGCGGGTGCGCCAGGTGCCGTAGCCCACAATAAGGGCCAGGGTACCGGCCAGCACCAGCCAATCGAGGTTGCTCATGCGCTCAACCAGTTGCTAAGCCACACGAAAAAGCAGATTTCGGCGGCCAGGGCGGCCAAAACCAGCGTGTACCACCCCCGCCAGGTAGGCAGCAAAGGCGGCGAGTTGTCGTTTTCGGTGGGCGGGTGAGCGGGAAGGGGCATTGAAAAGCGGGAAATGGAATGCGAAGAACAACAAGAATTGTGCGAGGCTGCGCCGGCAAAGAACGAAACTCCCCTCCTCAGACGAGGAGGGGACGCCAAGCCGTAGGCTTGGCCGGGGTGGTTGACAATCGTTGCTGACGTTGTTTACGCCGGGCCTGTCCGGCCTAGCCCCCCGTTTACCGAGTGGGGCCGAGGACGAACCACGCGGCGCGGCTGCCGGTCACCCCCCCGTTGCCGCTAAAGCGGCAACATCCCCTCCTCATCTGAGGAGGGGAGCTTGTTCGTGCTAATTCGCCTTGTCCTTGCCCAGCTCAATCATGTTGGTGATGAGGCGGTAGGCGCCGGGCACGCCGGCGGGCAGCTCGCGGAAGAACGAGAGGCCGGTGTAGATGTAGTGGCCTTTGCCGTAATCGGCCACGAGAATGGCGCTGTCTTTGGGCTTCTCGCCGGGGTCGTTGCTGCTGATGACGGGCTGGTATTTGGGGTCCCACTCACTGGGGTAGTACAAGCCCTGCTCCTGCTGCCAGCCTTCAAAATCCTTGCTGGTGATTTTGTTGGGCGTGTTCAGCAGCGGGTGTTGGGGCTTGAGGAAGCGTACCGGTGCGTTTTCCACGGTTACCCGGTCGTTGCTGAGTTTAAGCGGGTACGGGCCGATTTCGGGCAGCACGGTGCCCCGGCTCACGGTGTACTGCACCACCAGGTTGCCGCCGCGTTCCACGTATTCGAGCAGTTCTTTCTGCTGGTACTTGAGGCGGTCGATGGTGTTGTAGGCGCGCACGCCCAGCACCACGGCGTCGTAGCGCTTGAGCTTGTCGGCGGTCAGCTCCTCGGGCTTGAGCAGGGTTACGTTGTAGCCGAGCTGGCGCAGGGCGTCGGGCACTTCGTCGCCGGCGCCCATGAGGTAGCCGATGTTGTCGGCGCGGCGCTTCAGGTCGAGCTTCACCAGCGGGGCCACGGCCTCGGGGAACAGCGTTTGCACCGGAATGTGCGGGTAGTTGATGGTCTGGATGCCGCGGGTGTAGGACTGCCCATCCACAGTAGCCACGGCGCGGAGCTGGGTACTGCTTTCCTGGTTGCCTACGGGCTGCACCTGGAAGCTCACGGTGCGCTCCTCGTCCCTGTTCTTAATGTCGAACGGAATGCTGGCGGGCTCCACTTTCCAGCCGGCAGGCACTTGCAGCGCCACGGTGCCGCGGGCATCAGCGCGGCCGGCTTTCAGGTTAACAGGAACGGTTTTGGGCTGGTTATCGGCAAACACGTAGGCCTGGCCGATGATGTTCACGGCTACCGGTGGTACCACGGTTAGCGGGCGGTACAGTTCGCCGTAGACAGGGTCGGTACGTTTGTATTGGACGGGCTTAGAGTAATAAAGCGCTGTGCCAGCTACTTCCACTTTAAATAGTACTTCACTTACGGGCGGGTTCTCAGGAGTGCCTAGCACTTCCCAGCTCTCCACCCGGTTTGCCTGTTGTGGATGTTCGGGCCAGGTATAATTCTCTACGACATCGGGCACGCGATACATACCGGTAGTCCCCGTTTCCCGCAACCAGTAAGGTTGAGAAGGAAAAAGTTTAGTAGGTGCCGTAATCGTAACCTGCTTAGCGACGGGTTTGCCATTTACAAGCGCCTCATCCAAGCTTTTTCGCGCTGAGTTGCCCACAGCAGCCAACTCCCCATCTATAGCAGGAGCTTCAAACCACTTGAGCGTTACTGGCAACGAAGAACGATTCAACGCTTCGATGGATAAGTTAACCTGGTTTCCGGGCGTAGCTGTAGCTTCTGACGCATTAGCAGTCAGACTCAACCCCAGGCAGGCATACACCAACTCATCTATCTTCTCCCTTTTTTCCGTTTTCCAGAAGTCTGCTCCGGGCATTTTATCTATTGCCGCCCGCACCTTCAGCAGCCCTGTAACCGAAGCCGATGGATTGGCTGGGTCGTATTTCTTAATCACGTCCTCCACCAATTTCCCCACGGCCGCCCCCCCTTTCACGCGGCTCCAGCTCATGTCAATGCCCTCAAACGGGTCTTTGCTGGCCTTCTCCCCTTTTGTGAACTGCAAATACTCCAGCGCCTCACCGCGCGTAGCGGCCGAGCCGAAACCTTGGGAACGGTGCTGTGAGCGGCTGCGGGCGGCAATTTCGCCGTAGCTCTGGCCCAGCAAAGGGTTGTAGCCGCCGGCATCGAGTTTCAGGTAGCCGTCCATGTTTTCGCCGGGCTTCACGAAGAAGGAGCCGGTGTTCCAGAACAGGCGCTTGGGCTGCCAGGGCTGCACGTATTTCAGCTGCTCGGGAAAACGCTTTGGGTCGCCGGCGGCGTCGAAGGCTTCGGCGGCGAGGATGGCTGAAGCGGTGTGGTGGCCGTGGCCGGCGCGGGCATCGGGCGGGAAACGGGTGATGAGCACGTCGGGGCGGCGCTGGCGAATCACCCAGACCATGTCGGCCAATACCTGTTCTTTGTCCCAGATGGTGAAGGTTTCCTCGGCGGTTTTGCTGAAGCCGAAGTCGTTGGCGCGGGTGAAAAACTGCTTGCCGCCATCGATGCGCCGGGCGGCCAGCAGCTCCTGGGTGCGGATTACGCCGAGCTGTTCGCGCAGCTCCGGGCCGATGAGGTTCTGGCCGCCGTCGCCGCGGGTGCAGCTGAGGTAGCCGGTTTCCAGCAGGCGGCCGTTGGCCATGTAGGAAATCAGGCGGGTGTTTTCGTCGTCGGGGTGGGCGGCAATGTAGAGCACCGAGCCGAGGACGTTGAGCTTTTTCAGGCCCAGCAGAATTTCGGAAGACGAGTAGGTTTTGGGGGCTTGCGCCTGGGCACTGAACAAGTTACCGTGTGCAACCAGCAAAGCCAGCAGCGCGGCACGGAGGCGAGGAATACGCATTCGAAAAGTCGAAATTGGAACGAGGCAGGTAAAGGTATGGGTTTAGGGAGGCGAGTAAAAAACCCTTTGGGTGGGCAACAGTTTCCGGTAAAGCCCGTCCCTAGCCTATATTCCGACCTCCATCTTTTCTAATAGCGCGTTTTTTGGCGCCCCGTTGCATGCGTTTACACTCCCGTCCGTGGCTGGCCACGCTTGGTTTTGCTCTCTTACTTCCCGCCGCATCGTTCGCCCAAGGCACCGCCGCGCCGGCTGCTCCCGCAGCTGCGCAGTGGACCCACCTCGACCCCAAGGCCAATAACGTGATGGGCATCAGTACCGACCGCACGTACAGTGAGCTGCTGAAAGGCCGCGTGCCCACGGCCGTAGTGGTGGCCGTTATCGACTCGGGCGTGGACACCGCCCACGCCGATTTAAAGAGCGTGCTGTGGAAAAACCCCCGCGAAATTGCCGGCAACGGCAAAGACGACGACGGCAACGGCTACGTGGACGACATGCACGGCTGGAGCTTTTTGGGCGGCAAAGACGGCAAGAACGTGGACATGGATACCTACGAGGAAACCCGCATCGTAGCCCGCCTGAAGCCGCTTTACGAAGGCAAAACCCGCACCCAGGTACCTAAGGCCAAGCAGGCCGAGTACGACCTGTACCAGCGCGTAAAAAAGGATTACGACAAGAAAGTAGCCGAGGAAACCCAGCAGTACAAAGAGCTGGGGCCGCTCAGCCAGCAGCTCCAAAGCATTACCGGCCAGCTCAAGCAGGTGCTGGGCGTGCAGCGTCTTGACACGGCCGTGCTGCGCAAGCCGCCCGTAACCGACCGCCAATTACTGCAGCTCACCTCGCAGCTCTACGGCAGCCTGAAAGCCTCCGGCCAGCCCGATATGGAATCGGTAGTGGACCAGATGCAGAAGGCCGCGGTGGAAACCAAAAAGCACTTGGATTACTCGCTGAACCTCGATTTCAACCCGCGTAACATCGTGGGCGACGACGAGAATAACGTGAAGGAGCGCAACTACGGCAACGCCGATGTAACCGGCCCCGACGCCCTGCACGGTACCCACGTAGCCGGTATTATTGCCGCCGACCGCCAGAACAACCTCGGTATTCAGGGCGTGGCTGGTTCGCCGGTGCAAATTATGGCGCTGCGTGCCGTGCCCAACGGCGACGAGCGCGACAAGGACGTGGCCAACGCCATTCGCTACGCGGTGGATAACGGCGCCAGCATCATCAACATGAGCTTCGGCAAGTATTACTCGCCCCAGCGCGAGGCCGTGGACGATGCCATTGCCTACGCCGCCAGTAAAGGCGTGCTGCTGGTGCACGCGGCCGGCAACGAGTCCAACGACATTGACGCGGTTACCCACTACCCAGCGCCAGTGCTCCAGAAAGGTAAAACCACCACGGCCCACCCGAATTTTCTGACGGTAGGCGCTTCGGCCAGCACCAACAACGAAAGCCTGGTAGCCGACTTCTCGAACTACGGCAAGCGTGTGGACGTTTTTGCGCCCGGCGTGGGCATTTACTCCACCATGCCCGGCAGCAAGTATGGCAACGAAAGCGGCACCAGCATGGCCGCGCCCACGGTGGCGGGCGTAGCAGCGGTGCTGAAATCGTACTACCCCCAGCTTTCGGCTACCGATCTGAAGCGCATCATCATGCAATCGGCCGAGCCGGTGCGCACCAAGGTGCGCAAGCCCGGCGGCAAAGGCACCGTGGATTTCACCACGCTTTCCAGCACGGGCGGCGTGGTAAACCTGTACCGCGCCGTGGAATTAGCCCAGCAAGCCCAAACGGGCAGTGCCAAGGGCGGCGCGGCTTCGGGCAAGTAAGCCGCCACCGTTAGTCTGCAGTTTCGGCCGCGGTCCAGCTTTGGGTCGCGGCCGTTTGCGTTGGAGCCCACGCCGCCCGGCCTTTGGCATCGGCGCCGAAGCGGTTGGGGCCGTGGCTGCCGTCTACAAACGTCAGCCCGATGCTCAGGAGCACGTTCAGGATAGGCACCACCAGCAACAGGGTTAGCCAGCCGCTCAGGTTCATGTCGTGAAACCGCTTGATGCTTTGCCCGATGCTGATAACAAACAGCAGCAACAGCAGCACAAAAGCCGTTGGCGGCGCCGTTTCGTCAATAATGAGCGAGAGGAAATACAGCGGCAGCGACACCAGCAGGTTCAGAAAGAAATAGCTACGGCGGCGCAAACGCCCGCGAAAGGATAAAAAAGAGAACATAAAGCAGCAAATAAGCGGCGGAACCGCTTGGTATGGTGGCGTTAATAGGGCTATTTACCCAAAAACCCTGGCCCTGGCAAACCCTGATTTTCAGGCTGCTTTGCGGGCGGCCATTCGCTCCACTGGCACCGTCCCGACCAGACAAAAGCAGCCAAAGGGGCTTTTTGGCGTACTTGTAAGCTCATTCATCGCCCTGCGCCCATGCCTACCCAGCAGCCTTCCACCCAGAACCTAGTGCGCCCGCAACTCCCCAACGGAATGCCGTCTGGTGCGTCCGGCCAACCACCGCGGCCCGGGGCCCTGCGGCTGCTGCGCGGCCAGTTGCTTAACGCGGCCCTCATAGTGGCGGGAATTTTTTCGGCGGCCCTGGGCCTGAAGGGCTTTTTGCTGCCGAACGACTTCATCGACGGGGGTGTAACCGGCATGTCGCTGCTGGTGGCGGAGGTTACGGGCTGGCCGCTGTCCATTCTCATTATCGTGATTAACGCGCCATTTGTGCTGCTGGCCTACCGGCAGCTCGACCGCGTGGTGGCCATCAAAACCTTGCTGGCCATTCTGGGCCTGGCGTTGGTGCTGTGGCTGTTTACCTTCCCGGTTCTCACTCAGGACAAGCTGCTGATTTCGGTGTTCGGCGGCTTCTTTCTGGGCGCGGGCATCGGCCTCACCATCCGCGGCGGCGGCGTACTAGACGGCACCGAAATAACGGCCGTCTTCATCAGCCGCAAAACTCCCTTGAGCGTTGGCGACGTGATTCTGCTCATCAACGTGCTGATTTTTGCCGTGGCCGCCTACCTCTTGTCGGTTGAAACGGCTTTGTACTCCATTCTGGCTTACCTCTCGGCAGCCAAAACCGTCGATTTCATGATTGATGGTCTGGAGGAATACACCGGCGTCACTATTATTTCGGTGCACAGCGAGGCTATTCGGAGCATGATTACCGAAAAGCTGGGCCACGGCGTAACCCTGTACGCGGGGCGCAGCGGGTACGGCGGCCACGGCCACCAGCAGCAGAACATGGATATCGTGTTTACCGCCGTTACCCGCCTGGAGGTAACCCGACTCAAAAGCGAGGTAGAGGCCATCGACCACCGGGCATTCCTGCTGATGCACAGCATTAAGGACACCCACGGCGGCTTAATCAAGAAGCGGCCGCTGCATTAAGCTGCACCCGAACAACGCGTATGCTGCACCTGCAAGGATGGCCGTAACGGCCTACCGCCAAAACACATACCACCGAAACAACAGCCCATTCAGCTGCCAGCTTAACGCCATACCTATTCCCACCACCGCAGCGGCTCGCCATACCGCGCCGCCCCAGGTAAGGCCCAGCCCCCGGCGTCCTACCAGCACTAAGTAAATCAGCAGCAAAACGCTCTGTAGTATGCTGGAGTAGGTGCCGGGTTTGCCGTTCGTAAGCCACAGCATGGGGAAGAGTGCCACCAAAAACCACAGGTGAAACGCGGCTCCCGTTACCACCTGCACAAAAAAGGCCTCCGCGTAATTCAGCCGTTTGTAATACACCAGCCACGTTATTAGCGCAAACAGGGGCAACAGCAGCAGCAGCCACCACAGGTTGTAGTACTTGCCCACATGCTCAAAATACTGGCCTACCCGTTCTACTTGCTCGTTCGAAAAATAGCCCCGGAACTGCGCCTGAATGCTAGCAGCCGTGCCTTCGTAGTACTTCAGCACGAGGTTTAGGGTGGTAACAAAACCCGCCATCAGCAGCAAAAACTGAAACGGATTAAAGTAGCGCTTGCGGCGGCCCGCTAAGTAATCGGACACCACCCGGCCGGGGTGCAGCAGCACTTGCCGGGCGTAGGCAAAGATGCTTTTGTCGGCGTGGGTAAACACGTGAACCAGTTCGTGCAGCAGGTGCCCCACGGAAAGCCGGTGCGGTCGGGCCTGGCCGCAGTACGGGCAGAATGGCCCAGTAGCTAGGGGTTGCGCGCAGTTCACGCAGGCTTCGGTGGTGGTTGGATGGCTTTCGGCGGCAGGCGCGGGTGCGGGGTTCATGGCGCGGCGGGATTTAGCCGTAAGTAAAAAAGAAAAGCCGGGGCACCACCACCGCGGGCTATCTTCGCTGCCTGATTTTGCCCTATGCCTGCTGCTACCCTCTCCCTCGCCGACCTCTACCTCTACCCTGTTAAGTCCCTGGGCGGTTTCCGGGTGACCGAGGCCGAGGTTCAGCCGCGTGGCTTCCGCCACGACCGGCGCTGGCTGATTGTGGATGCCCGCAGCCAGTTTATGACGCAGCGCACCACGCCCGAAATGGCGTTGCTGCACCTGGAGCCGGCGCACAACGGCTTTATCATCCGGCACACCCGCCGGCCCGACCTGCTGCCGCTGCTGGTGCCCTTCGAAGCCCAGCCCGACCGTACCCAGTTCGTGACCGTGTGGGATGATATGGTGTTTACCTACCGCGGCACTAACGAGCAAGACCAATGGCTCACCGAAGCCCTCGGCCAGCCCTGCCGCCTCACCTACATGCCCGATGTAGCCCTGCGCCCCGTAGACGGCGCGGCCGTGCCCGGTCTCGTTAGCTTCGCCGATGCGTACCCCTTCCTGCTCATCAGCCAAGCCTCCCTCGACGACCTGAACCAGCGCCTCGCGCAGCCCGTGCCCATGAACCGCTTCCGGCCGAGCCTGGTGGTAAGCGGCGCTACGCCCTACGTTGAGGACAGCTGGCATGGCTTTCAAATTGGCAACACCGCCTTTGAAGGCGTTAAACCCTGCGCCCGCTGCCTGGTTACCACCACCGACCAGCACACGGCCGAGCGCAGCGCTGAGCCGTTGCGCACGCTCTCGGAGTACCGCAAAGTGGGCAACAAGGTAATGTTCGGCCTGAACGTGGTGGGCGCGGGCAGCGGCATCCTCCGCACCGGCGAC
Source organism: Hymenobacter koreensis (assembly GCF_039541855.1). Taxonomy (NCBI): domain Bacteria; kingdom Pseudomonadati; phylum Bacteroidota; class Cytophagia; order Cytophagales; family Hymenobacteraceae; genus Hymenobacter; species Hymenobacter koreensis. The sequence continues at coordinate 522,508 of NZ_BAABHA010000001.1, read as the reverse complement.
GCCGTGCAGGTGCTTACCTACCACAACGCGTAGCTGGTCCGGGAATTCAGCCGCAAGCCCTTACTTTCACCGCTATGTCGCTGACTGCTTCGGCCTTTGTTCCTGTTTCCACGCGTTTGCTCGTGCCGCGCCTGGTAGCCCTGTGGGCCTTAAGCGAAGCCCTGCTGGGCGGCGTGCTGCACGCCCTGAAGTTGCCGGTAACGGGTTTGGTGGTAGGTGGTGCGGCCGTGGTATTGCTGCGGCTGCTGGGGCACTACGCCCGGCGGCCCGGCATAGTGTTGCGCGGCATGCTGGTGGTATTGGCCCTGAAAGCCATGCTCAGTCCGCAAAGCCCGCCCACGGCCTACGTGGCGGTAGCGTTTCAGGGGCTGATTGGGGAATGGCTGTCGTGGGGCACATCGTTTCCGCGTTTGCGCGGCATGGCACTGGGGTTGCTCACCATGCTGGAATCGGCGGCGCAACGCGTTCTGATGCTATGGCTGGTGTTTGGCAACGGGTTACCGGAAGCATTCAACCAGTTTGTACAAGGCTTGCTTGGCCCCTGGGCCGCACAGCAACCCAATTACGCGCTTTTGCTGGCCGGCGGCTACCTCGCCTTGCACGCTTTGGTGGGTATAGTGTTGGGCTGGTGGGCCGGCGGCTTACCCGCCCAGTTGCCACACTTGGCTCAGCTTTACCCCTGGCTCTGGCAGCCCGATGAACCCCAAACCGACGAGGACACGCCCGCCCAAGCGGATACCCCGCCGCCTGCGCGGCGCTGGCGTATGAGCCGCGTGCTCCTGATTATCTGGCTGTTCATCGCCGCTTTGTGGCTGGCCGCCGCGCTGGGCTGGGCACCCGTCGTGGGCCTCAATCAGTCGAAGCTCATTGGGCTGCTGCTGCGCTCAGCAGTTATTTACGGCGGCTGGGCCTTGCTGGTGGCGCCGCTGTTGTTGCGCGTGCTGCGGCGCTGGCTTAGCCGCCCCCGCGGCCGCTGGGCCTCCGATTTAGCCGCCACGCTACGCTTGTTGCCCACCACCCGCCGCTTGGTAGCGCAGTGCTGGCGCATAACGGCGGGGCACCGCGGCTGGCGGCGCTGGCGCTGGTTTGGCCGCGCCTTGGCCGTAAACGTGTTTGTGCAGCCGGTGCGGCAAAGCGCCTGAGCCGCTAGTTCCTGCATCATGATCATTCACCTGCTCAGCGGCCCCACCCGAAGCGGCAAAACCACCCGCCTAAGCGCTTGGGCAGCCACCGAGCCGGGCGTTGCAGGCCTGCTGATGCCTACCGTGCCTGGCGTGGGCCGGCTGTTCCAGGATGTGCGCACCGGCTTGCGCTGGCCCACCGCTGCTCGCCCCGGCAACTGGCAGGCCCAGTGCGTAGGCCCGCACCGCTTCTCGGCCGCTGGTTTTGCCTGGGCCAACGAAACCTTGCTTGGTGCGGCCTCCCATCCGGCCACCCGGTGGCTGCTGATCGATGAAATAGGCCCGCTGGAACTACGCGGCCTGGGACTGGCTCCGGCGTTAGGCCGGGTGCTGAGTAAGGCCGCTTACCAACCCGAAAATGTGGTGCTGGTGGTACGGGCCGCGCTGTTGGATACCATCGTTCAAGAGTTCAATTTACGGCGGTGGCCCTGCCAGCCCTTTTTATAGGTGGCTATCTACTGCAGAGCATTTTACTTGGAAGTTTACGGCGGTCGACAGTCCAATTTACTTGGTATTATGCTGCAAGCCGCCTAGCTTTGCTAAGCCAATTCGATATACAAAAAACACTAGGCCGGCTGCCCTCCGGCCCTTGTACGTTTCGGACTTCGGTTGGCGCCCTGCCCTATTAGCCCCACCATGCACCGAATGCACGCACGCATACTTGCTGTTTCCCTATTTCTGGCTTTTACCCTTGGGCTTCTGACGCGTAGCCAACCCGCCACGGCGGGCACTACAGTCAATGCCCCGTCGTTGCACGCCGCCTGGAGTGAGCTGCTGGCTCGCCACGTGCGCACCGATGGGACGCTGAATTACCAGGGCCTGCTCGACGACGAAGACGCCCTGCTGAGCTACCTGCAGCAAATCAAGCGCATGCCGCCGCAAGCCACTTGGCCGCGCGCCGAGCAAGCCGCCTACTGGCTGAATGTGTACAACGCCACCAGCGTATACCTCACGCTGCAATACTACCCCGTGGAACGCCTCAGCGAGGTGCGCGTTAAAACCATCGGCGGCAAGCTGTCGGTATGGGATGCACCCGAAGTGGTGGTAGGCACCCAAACGTACTCCTTAAACCAGCTGGAGCGCGACATCCTGCCTAAGCTATTGCCTAACGACCCGCGTCTGCATTTCGCCCTAAACCGCGGCGCGCACTCCGGTCCGGCCCTGCTGCCCACGGCCTTCGACGGCGCTGTGCTGGACCAGCAGCTTGCGCAGCAAACGCAACGCTTTGTAAACGATCCGCTGCGCAACCGGCTCACGAACACCCAGGTACAGGTATCGAGCTTGTTCGACTGGCATGCTACGGCGTTTGGGCAGAAAGCCGCGCTGGTGGCTTTCCTGAACCGCTACTCCACCACGCCCATTGCCGAAACGGCCGAAGTGGTGTACCTGCCTTTCGACTGGACCTTGAACGACAGCGGCCCCCGGCCGGCCACGGCTCAGCGCAACCCCGGGCACTAACCCCGGCCCGCAGCATCAACCGGCCGCAGCCGTTTCTTTAGGGAAGCGGCTGCGGTTGTGTTTAGGGGCAGTATGGCGGAGGTGCAACGCCACGGCCCGGCCGTACGTTTGCTCGCATTTCTGCCTTGCCATTCGCTCTGCCGTGTCCGAACTAGCCGTTGTCCTCGATTTTCTGCGTCAATTGGGCGCCAACAATTCCAAACCGTGGATGGATGCGCACCGCGCCGATTACCAACGAGCCCGCGGCGTTTCCAACCGACTGGTAGCCGATTTGCTGCAGCGGGCCCAGGCATTCGAGCCTGATTTAGCCTCGCTGAGCACCTCCGATGTCGTTTACCGCATCAACAAGAACGACCGGTTTCAGCAGAGCGACGAGCCGTACAAGCGGCACATGGGCGCAGGCTTGAAGCGCGGCGGCCGCCACAGTCCCTGGGCGGGCTATTTCGTGGCCCTGGAACCGGGTGGCGAAACGTACGTGGGCGCCGGCCGCTGGCTGCCCGAACCCGCGCAGCTGGCCCGTATCCGGCAGGAAATTCACTACGGCCCCGATGCCTTTCACGCGCTACGCCAGGATGCCACCCTGCTTCAGCATTTCCCGACTGGCCTCGACCGCAGCAATGCCCTGAAAACCGCACCCAAGGGCTACGACCGCACCGACCCCGACATCGAGTGGCTGCGCCTGAAAAGCTACTTTGTGTGGCGCAGTTTCCCCGACGCCGAGGTACTGCGCCCCGATTTTACCGACCGCGTGGTGGCTGCCTGGCGGGCGGCCCAGCCTTTGGTTAGTTACCTGAACCACGCCATGCAGGATCATGGATAACACGCAAAAGGAGAAGAAGTAACAAGCCCGTTAGACCTGTTACTTCCTCTCCTTTTGCGTGTTACCTAAATCAGCTTTTAAAACAAGCCAAAAAGCTTGCCCTGGATTTTCTCGATGATGGTGCCCAGGTCTTCGGGGCGGTCCACGTAATTCAGGTCGTTTACGTCCACAATCAGCAGCTTACCATCCTTGTAGTTGCTGATCCACTGCTCGTAGTGCTCGTTGAGGTTGCGCAGGTACTCAATGCGCATGTTGTTTTCGTAGTCGCGGCCGCGCTTCTCAATCTGCTGGATGAGTTTAGGTAGATCGGCCTTGAGGTACAGCAACAGGTCGGGCGGGTCCACCATGCTGATCATGGAGTGGAACAGATTTAGGTAGTTCTGAAAGTCGCGGGGCACCATCAGGCCCGACTCGTGCAGGTTAGCGGCGAAGATGTGAGCATCCTCGTAAATGGTGCGGTCCTGAATAACGCCCTTGCCTTCCAGCTTCATTTCCTTGATGCGCTGGGTTTGGCGGAAACGGCTGTTGAGGAAGTACACCTGCAGGTGAAACGACCAGCGGGGCATGTCGTCGTAGAAATCCTTGAGGTACGGATTGTCGTCTACGTCCTCCAAAAACACTTCCCAGTTGAAGTGGTGGGCCAGTTTATGAGCCAGCGTGGTTTTGCCGGCTCCAATGTTGCCGACGATGGCGATGTGCATGAGCGGGAAGCGAATCGAAAGTAGGGTTACAAAAGTAGCGCAAACCAACCATGCCCCGACAATCTTTTGGCTCGCTGGCAAGAATCGTGTATCTTAAAAGATACAACAGCCGCCTTTGACCATGCCCCGTTCAACCCCGATGCTGCACCGTACGGCCGAATTAGTGCAAACAGTTCACGATGCATTTGGGGCCACAGTGGCCGAATTCAATTACTTCCCAAACGAACGCGTGCTGTATGTGCACTGGCACGGCCACCTCACCGCCGACCTGGTGGTACGCGTGGCCGAAGCCAGCCTGGTTTGGCACGAGCAGTTGCACCCCTTATCGATTCTCAACGACAAGCGCGGCACCAGCGGCGACTGGGGCGAGGCTGCCATTTGGCTGGAATTCGAATGGATTCCGGTGGTTAAAGGCCACGGTCTGCAGGCTCTGGCCTACGTGCTCGATCCAGACACCCCGGTTTCGCTGCCTAACGCCCAGGTAAAAGAGCTGCTGGAAGAAGCCTTGGTAGTGCGCACGTTTTACGCCGTGGCGCCCGCCTGGCGCTGGCTGCGGCAACGCACTACCCGGCTGCTCTTATCTACTTCGGCGGCTTAGTTGGCCATGGCGTCTTTGGTGGCGCGGGCTTTTTCGAAGGTGCGAAACTCGCCCTGCCACGACCGGATGCGCAGGCGTTCCTCCAGGTCTACTTGCTCCCGAACTTGCTCGTAGCGCTGATTAAGGCGCGTAAGCACGGCGCTGGCAGCAGCCCAATCGTCGCTGGTCCACTCCTTGCGCTGGGCACGGGCAGCATCGATAAAGCGGCCGTATAAATCATGCAGCTCGGTGGGCCGGGCGCGGGCAAGGTTCACGTTCTCGCCCAGCAGGCGGGTTTGGGCCGACTGCGCCGTTTCGGGCCGGCGAGCTTGCCCGTCGAGGCGCTCCTGCTCGGTTTCCCAGGAGTTATATCGGCGCTTGAGCACGTCGTACTCGCGTTTCGACTGGTTGGAGAGGCTGTCGGCGGCCCGGTCGATGCGGCTGCTCTGGCGGTCGAAATCGGCTTTGAGCTGTGGTAGCTCGCGCTTGATGGTAGCATCGGCGCGGTTCACGGTTTCGTTTACCCAGCCGCCCAGCACGCGCAGGTCGCGCTCAACCGGCGCCAGCACCGACTCGGAAATAGTCCCGCTTTGCTTAGGAGCAGGTTTAGCGGCAGGCTTGGGTTTCGCAGCGGAGGTATCCTTAGAAGCGGGCGGGGTAGTGGTTTTAGCTGGCGTAGCGGGTTTGGTTTGCGCCAAAGCGGCCACGGGCGCCAGCAATGCCGTCGTTAATGCCACGGGCACAAACAGTCGTTGGCGGAGGGCAAAAGCGAGTGGCGAAAGGAGACGTTTCATAGCAAAGAAAAAGGGTGGGTGCCAGTAAAACGCGGCGTGCTGCCGCCTGGTTGGGTAGGCTTACTCGAAATTTCGAGCCAAAATCACCGGACCTGCCCCGCCAACGTTCGTTTTTTCGCCAAATTGTCCCCTCACTTGTGCCTTATGTCCGACTCCGCGCCCCTCTCTGCGCCTCACGCGGCTGCCCCCGCGGTAACTATTCAGCCTGCCACCCTGGCCGATATTCCAGTAATCATTGAGCTGGCCGAAGCTACCTGGGAGCCCACGTACCGCTTTATCATATCCAAGGAGCAGATCGATTACATGTACCGCGTTATTTACACGCCGGCTTCGCTGCGGCGGCAAATGACCGACGACGGCCATGCTTTTCTGCTGCTGCACGCCGAGGGCTACCCGGCTGGGTATGCCTCTTTTAGTGCCCGTCCCGAGGACCCTGGAGTATTTAAGCTGCACAAGCTATACTTGCTTCCTTCGCACCAAGGGCGGGGGATGGGGCATCAGCTAATTGACGCCGTGGAGCAAGCGGCCCGCGCCGCCGGCGGCCACTGGCTGGAGCTGAACGTAAACCGCCACAATCCCGCGCTGCATTTTTACGAACGCCACGGCTTTCAGCAGCACCGCACCGAGGACATTCCCATTGGGCCGTACTGGATGAACGACTACGTGATGCGCAAACCGTTGAGTTAATCGGCCCCTTCTTTCTCACCTTCTTTTCCGCCTTCTGTGCTGCTTCGCTCATTCGTTATTTTCCTGTTCCTGCTACTGGCAGCTGGCGTAGCTCCCACCCTGGCTCAAATTCCCAAACAACGCCATATTGAGGCTATTCAGGCCCAAAGCGCAACCTGGAACCGCGCCTTTAACGGCCGCGACTCCACGGCACTGTACGCGCTGTTCAGCTCACGCGCTAACCTCTGCGAGGCTGCCGGCTGCTGGACCTCCACCGCCGACGTGCGCCGCGCCATGCGCAGCCTCTGGCGCACCCGCCCCGACCTCACCTGGATGAACCGCACCTTGCAGGTGCAGGTTAACGACCAAACCCTGGTGGCCTATGAAACCGGCGAATGGACCGAAAACTGGACCCACAAGCAAGCTGCGGCCAAGTCGCAGGTTACGGGCCGCTACTGGCTGATGTGGGGGTTTGAGGACGGCAAATGGCGCATTTTATCCGGCATTTACACCCCCATTACCTGCACCGGCAATTATTGCCGCGAGCAGCCGTAACCCGCCTTTCACTTTTTTAACCTGTCACCAAAAACACCTTGTATGGCCATTAAACTAACCGTCAACAACAACGGCTCATTGCGCGTTGAGGGCGAAGACATCGAAATTGTGGATGCTCAAGGCCAGCCTTACGGTTTGGGCGGACGCACTCTCGTAAGCATCTGCCGATGCGGGCTGTCGTCGCAAAAGCCTTTCTGCGACGGGTCGCACAAAGGCCATTTTGAGCACAACGCAGTAGCCTTCGACTTGCCGCCGAAAAAAGTTTAACCACGGATTCGTGCAGATTCGACGGATTCCGCGGATTTTGTAGACGATTAACCGGCCCGAAGCATCAGCTTCGGGCCAGTTGCATTTCTAGAGTATACAGATCGGAAGTACACGCATAGTAGCTAAACAAGCAGCCCGGCCGGGTGGCCGGGCTGCTTGTTTAGGGCGTCCACAAAATCCGTGAAATCCGTCGAATCCGCCGTAATCCGTGATTAGCTCTGCTGAAACAGCGAATCCACCAGGGCTACGTATTCGTCGCGAGCTTCGTCCTGGCTTTTGCCGTTGAGGCTGCTCCAGGCATCGTATTTGGCAATGGCTTTAAAATCGAAGCCCCCGGGCCGGTCGCCGCTGATGTCGCCTTCGGTAGCTTGCTTGTAGAGGGCGTAAAGCTGCAGCAGTATCGTGTTCGAGGGCTTGCTGGGCAGTTGCTGGGCGCGCTGGGCGGCTTGTTCGAAGGCTTCTTGGGTGGCCATGGGAGGAAGTGAAAGAGGTTGGGGTGAATGCGCCGGGGCCTGTTGGGCTCTAAACTATTCGGCACGCCGAACATACGGTATTTGGCCGAAAGCTGATGCGCCTTACCTTGCGGGGCCCACCCGCCGACTTCTTTTCCTCACCGTATGCGTCTTTTTACTTCCGCTCGTGCGCCTTTCCTGCTGGCGTTATCGATCCTGGCCGCTCAGCCGTTGCTGGCCCAGAAAACCTACCTCCATTGCGGCCGCCTGCTCGACGTGCGTGCCGGCAAGCTGTTACCGGAACGAACCCTGGTGGTAGAGAACGGGCGGGTGCAGGCCGTACAAACCGGCTACACCGCCGCCGGCCCCGCCGACAAGGTCATCGACCTGAAGAGCCGCACGGTAATGCCGGGGCTAATCGACTGCCACGTGCACTTGGAAGGCGAAACCAGCAAAGACAACTTTCTGCGCGAGTTTACCCTGAACCCCGCCGACGTGGCCTTCGGCTCCCTCGCCCACGCCCAAAAAACCTTGCTGGCGGGCTTTACCACCGTCCGTGATTTAGGCGGTTCGGGCGTGAATGTGTCGTTGCGCAATGCCATTAATCGTGGCCAAGTGGTGGGGCCACGCATTTTTACGGCCGGCAAAGCCATTAGCGGCACCGGCGGCCACATGGACCCCACCAACGGCTACCGCCAGGACCTGATGGGCGTGCCCGGCCCCGCCGACGGCGTGGCCAACAGCCCCGAACAAGCCCGCCAGGCCGTGCGCGAACAGTACAAACGCGGCTCCGACCTCATTAAAATTGCCTCCACCGGCGGGGTGCTTTCAGTAGCTAAAGACGGCTCGTCGGCTCAAATGTCGGAGGAGGAAATCCGGGCTGTGGTGACCACCGCTCGTGATTTGGGCCTGGTGGTAGCCTGCCACGCGCACGGCGCCGAGGGCATGAAACGGGCCATTCGGGCGGGCGTAACCAGCATCGAGCACGGCACCCTCATGGACGACGAAACCATGAAGCTGATGAAGAAGTACGGCACCTGGTATGTGCCCACCATTACGGCCGGCAAATCAGTAGCCGACTCGGCCAAAATCCCCAACTACTACCCGCCGTTGGTTACTCCCAAAGCCCTGGCCATCGGGCCGAAGCTGCAGGGCACCTTTGGGCGGGCTTACAAGGCCGGCGTTAAAATTGCCTTCGGCACCGATGCCTCGGTGTACCGCCACGGCGTGAATGCGCTGGAGTTTCGCTACATGGTGGAAGCCGGCATGCCCGCGCTGGAAGCTCTGCGTTCAGCCACGCTTTCGGCCGCCGAGCTGCTGGGCCAAACGGAAAACCTAGGCAGCCTGGAGCCCGGCAAGCTGGCCGACGTGGTGGCCGTAGACGGCGACCCGCTGCAGGACATTGACGCCATGCAGCGGGTGCGCTTCGTGATGAAACAGGGCACGGTGTACCGGCAGGAATAGCCTTGTGGCATCGGTATGGTCTGATAAGTCAGCCAAAGACCGAAGAAACACCGCCAACAAAGTTCACGAAAATCATGTCCAATTCGAGTTTCGTGAACTTTGATTAATGAACGAGTTTCCTGAACTCAATCTGAACCGCTGGGCCGCTTTGCTGGGTCAGCAGCCACTCGTGAGCAACGGTTCAGGGAAAGGAGCGTTTATTTGAGTAAATGAGTCAAATCCAATCAGCAGTGCTGACCTATCTCACTGTGCCCGGCGCTAGCCCCCTGACACGCTAATGGGTAACTGTTCCAGGCTTAGTCTTTTGTTATATTACCCTAACCCGCGAAGGCACATAGGACCTATGTGGTACAATCAAACGACTTTCCCGACCCGCACTGCCTACGCGACGAGGCTAACGGTGCTGCTGGTCCTGCTGGTGTTGCTGGGCAGGCTCCCGGCCAATGCCTCATGCTTTTGTCATTCCCTGCCTCCGAGCCCCTACCTCGACGCGTGTGGGTTTATCTTTTCGGCCAGGTATGTGGGCATGTACACCGACACGGCCCTGCACGACACCTACGGGGGCGCGCCGCGCGTGCACCAGTTCCGGGTGCGCCGCTACTGGCTGGGGCTACATCGCCACACCGAACGCCTGTCCCTGACGTTTGAGCATGAGTGCAAGCCACGCGGCCTGCGCGAGGGCATTGAGTACTTGGTGTACCTTCGAGGGCCGAGAGACCACGGGGGCGTCTCCAGCATGGACTTGCCGTCCGTTTCCTTTTGCGACAGCCTGATCGAACTGGCGGGGGCTCGGAAGAACCTTGCCGCGTTGGATTCTGCGTTTGGACCGGGCACCGTGCCGACCCCGGCGCCCGGCACACGCGAGGCTTCTACATTGTCCGCATATGGGCTTCCGGCGGGAAGAGCGGCTCCAACACTCGACACCCGCCCGGCGGGAGGGCCGCCCGGCTACCTCTGGCAGACCACTACTTGGCTGCTGGCTGCCCTGAGCGCGGGGTTGCTGGTGCTGCTGATGCGGCGTAAGCAAGCGAATCCGGCGTCTTAACGGCCCGCGTCACTCCCTCATTCCTGCTCCAGCTCAGCACGTTAAAAAAGCTCCCACTGCACTTGCTGCTTCGTGACTTGTTGTTCTCCAACTGGCAGTTACTGCAAGCATGGAGGGCATTGGGTGTAGCGCTTGGCATTATAGAGTAGCGTGACAGATTCCATTTCCAAAGCAGGGCCGCTGCCGCGGGGCATTTCATAAACTTGGCCCATCGCCTGCTTAACTAAGCTTGCTTCAATTTTTGACCACTGAGCGGGTAAAAGATGCGTAGCTCGAAGTATCGTGGCTTCCTTGGGTATGCCCACGTTGTCACCCGTCGGCGCCCGGCGCATTGTTATTTTCAACACCACATAACCGTACTGCGAATTAAACTCCCGCCATCCTTTTTTTCCGAGCACCGAGCACAATGAGGCGGTAAGTTCCCGGGCCCATACCCCGCAGCCGTACGCGGGCCACTGAGCGGCATAGCTCACAACCGGGCGGGCTACAGGCTTGGGTTCTCTAATCGAATGGCCTCCCTGCTGAGGCTCACAGGCGAGCAGGAATAGCGCCAGCAACCATACAGTTGTCGGCAATGAAAAGAAGGGTACAGGGCGGAGCAGGCGCATATAGGGAAAGTTAATGCCTTCTCCGTGCACACCAGTTGAAGAAGCGACTGGCCTACCACTTTTTTGTTAGATGCTGACCTTTGAGTTCTACCATTATTCAAGCATTCGTGGTAGGGATGGTTTAGTTTACGAAAACGGTCGTTTACGTTATGCTGAGCTTGTTGAAGCATGACAATTTACAAGCACACTTAGGAACAGTTCAAGGCCGTATTCAACAAAAAACGCTGCCTTAATAGGGGCAGCGTTTTTTGTTGAATACGGCCGCCGTTGCCTTGTAATTTGCGCAGTGCGCTTTGCTAATTCAGCAATGCATCAACTTGCTAGTCAATTGCTTATACCCCACGGCGAAACTCTAACCGGCCCGGCATAGTAAGCTTTGATGCCGCACGTCCCCACTGCTCCTCCCCCATGAAATCAGTCAACGTCGACGCGCTCGTTAAGAAATTCATCCAGCACAAACTCACCCTGGCCTTAGCCGAAAGCTGCACCTGCGGCTGGGTAGCGGCCCAACTTGCTCCGGCGCAGGGCGTGAGCAACGTGCTGTTGGGCTCGGTGGTAACCTACCACGCCGAAGCCAAGCAGCGTCTGCTCGGCATCAAGAAAAAAACCCTGGAAGAATACTCGGCCGAGAGCCAGCAGGTGTCCAACGAAATGGTGGAAGGCCTGCACAAGCATCTGCCCGCCGATGTGTGCGTGTCCATTACCGGTTTGTTTGGGCCGGGCGCCTCCGAAACGCCCGACAAGCCTTCGGGCAGCATCTTCGTGACGGTTATGATAGAAGGCCGAGCCCACGAGTACCGCGAGGTATTGACCGGCCCGACGGATAAGTTTCGCGACCGGGCGGCCGATTTTATTTACGCCAAGCTCGACGAATTGCTGGACCGCCGCCAGGATAGCCCAACGGGGCGAATTAAAGGCAGTTAAACTGCGTTGCTTTTGCGTGCAAAGCCCCCATATTTGGCTTATGTTACGCTATACTATGCTGGCCGGCTTGCTGGCCCTGGCAAGCGGCTCAGCCGCTGCTCAAGGAGTTGCTACTCCCCTCCCTCCCGCTACCACGTCGGACACCCCGGCCCGGCCAACCCCGCTGCCGCACCTCTCCAATTTTCGCACCTCGTCGCTGGCCATTTCGCTGGGCTGGGGGGCACCCTACGGCTTCGGCATTGAGTATGCGCACATGCTGGGCTCTAACTTCGACGTAAACGCGGGTGCGGGCATCGGTGTTGGCGGCAAAATTGGTATTGGTACCCGCTACTACTTCCGTCCCGAGCGCAACTTCACCCCTTACGTGGGCGCGAACCTTACCCGCTCGGGCCGCGTCGACAACGTAGACGTCACCTACAACAACGAAACGGCCAATTACAGCATGACGCCCAGCGGCCTACTCAGCCTGCGCGGTGGCTTCCGTTGGCAGCCGGGCCACGTGGGTCTTTCGGGTACGCTGGGCTACGGTGCCCGCCTCACCGGCGACCCGGTGGTGTACTCGCCCTACACGCCCCAACCTTCGCAGCCCCTACGCGACCTGGTGCAAACCATCAGCCCCGGCGGTATTGAAATTTCCATTGCCATGCACATCGGCTTGGGCCGGTAAACGACTGTTCATAAACACATACGCGCAAAGGGCACCGGGGCAGCTACGTATTGCCCGGTGCCCTTTGCGCATTTAATGGCTCCGGCGACCAAGCACTAAACGCAGGTTTTGGCGCACTACGTCGCCCATGGAGTCGCACCGGTCGAACTCGGCGGTTTGGTGGTGCAGGTTCAGCTCTTTTTTGAGCTGCGCGATTTTATCGGCGGGGGCCAGTTCTTCCTCGCGCATACAGTCCACTAGGTCTTTCAGGCGGTACCGCTCGGCGCGGGCGCGGCGGGCCATTAGGGTGCGCTCCTCGGTTTGGTACTGCCGAATGGTTTCGGTCTTCAGCAGGCTGCGCACCAGCTCTACCACGGGACGGTTATCCGGGAAATACTGCGGCAGGTACATGCTTTTGTGCCCTTCGTAGCTCTGCTGATCGAAATCTATGGCGCGCACGCGGTACTGCTCGTCCTCAAAGTCGGGGGTTACGTCGATGACGTAGTTGTAGGCGCGCATGTCGCCGAGCAAGCGGGCGAAGCACCGCTCGTTAAACTTCACAAACTCTTTGGCAATGCGTACTTGGTTGAGGTGCGGCCGGTCGAGGCGGGTGCGAATGAAATCGTCGCCGGGAATTCCGGCAATGTGTTCTTCAATCAGCGTATCGCCGTGCACGAGGAAGTTAATGGAGTTGGGCGACAACAAATGCTCCAGCTCCAGGCCGTACACGCGGGAGGCGTCGGCCCGCTTCACGTAGAAGTAGTCGTAGTTGTCGTTGAACTGGTTCACGATGCGCACCCGAAACGGATTAGAATTACCAAAGCGGCAGTAGTCGATGCGGTCGGCCAGCAGGTGCTCAGAAAAGGACAGGTCGCCGTCGGTTTTCAGCAGGGCGTACACTTCCGTCAGGCCCTGGCTCAGCTCCAGCAAGGTGTGGGGCTCGTACTGCAGGGTTTCCCACAGCGTGTCGCGACCGGTGCGGTCGAGCAGCGGGAAGGCCCCGGAAGAGCGGCGCAAATCGGCGTAGGTAACGGGCAGCGTGGTGTCGCGGTCGTACTGCTGCAAGTAATGACGCAGGCCCGGGCTGATGCGGTAACTGGGCTTCTTCTTCGAGATGTCGTTCATGCGGAAACGGGATACTGCAGACAAATGAACGACAAACTCTTTTCTGTGGCTGAGAATAGGAAATTTCCGTGCAGCTATCCGTTACCCAACGCATCCACCAATCGATTTTTTCCCGAACTTTCGGGGCCGTTGCTTTCGGCGTTTCTCTTCGCTCTGTTTCGATGAAAAAACTGCTTCTATCCCTCATGCTGGTGATGCTATGCCCGGCATTGTCGCCCGGCTGGGGCTTTTTTGGCCACCGCACCATTCACCAAGTAGCTGTGTACGAGCTACCCGCATCTATGCAGCCGTTCTATTTCCGGCACATGGCCCAGATCGTGCGCCTCTCTACGGCTCCCGATGAGCGGCGCAACGATGACCCCACCGAGGCGCCCAAGCACTTCATCGACATGGACCACTACGGCGACAACCCCTTTGGGCTGATGCCCAAGGCGTGGGACAAAGCCGTGGCCAAATACACCGCCGACACCCTCAACAGGTATGGCACTGTGCCGTGGGTGGTGCTGGACGTGAAAGAAAAGCTCACGAATGCCTTTAAGGAAGGCGACACCACGGCCATCATTGCCCTGTCGGCCGATTTGGGTCACTATGTATCCGACGCGTACGTGCCGCTGCACACCACCGAAAACTACGACGGCCAGCTAACCAAGCAGCACGGCCTGCACTCGTTGTGGGAATCCAAGCTGGTGGAGCGCAACATTTCCAAGTACAAGCTCGACGGCGAGAAGGCCGAGTACCTCAAGGATCCGCTGACATCCATTTGGCAGGTGGTGCAGGAATCGTACGGCTTCCTGGGCGCCACGTTTGACTACGAAACCGAAATCAGCAAGAAGTTTACGCCTGAAAAGAAGTATACCTACTCGCACAAGTACGGCAACACGCGCCGCTCCTATTCCGACGCCTTCGCCGACGAATACCACAAGAAAGTGGGCGGTATGGTGGCCTTCCGCATCAAGCTTGCTACCACCATGGTGGCTTCTATGTGGTACACCGCCTGGAAAGATGCCGGCAGCCCCGATCTGACCAAGATGATGCGTCCTGGCAAGCTCAGCAAGGAGGAGAAAAGCGTGCTCGACGGCCAGCTAGCCGCTTGGAAGAAGAACGAGCTGGTCGACCAAAACCTGCTCTTGGCCATGCAAAAGCAAGAGGCAGTAGCCAAACCCGACGCCGTGGGCGCCGCCGATGGTGCTGCCCCCGCTCCGGTTGTAGAAGCGGCTCCGGCCCCAGCACCCGCTGCTACCGCCCCAGAAACGGAGAAGGTGAAAGTAAAAGAGAAAAAGGAAGACGGCGGCAAACAGAAAACCAAGGAAAAGAAAAAGAAGGAGAAGGACCCGAATAACCCCTTCGGAGACCAATAAAGCCCGCTTCCCCATACCTTCACGCCCCGGCTGCTGCCCGCAGACCGGGGCTTTTGGTTTAAGTCATCGGTTGTTCGTTACGGGTTGTCCGTAGTCAGGATAAGAAAACAGCCTGACCACGGGCCAGCTGCAACCATTATTCACATCGCGCTATGCGTAGTTTCTCTTCCGGCTTGCTGGCAGTGCTAACCGTTGGCACGCTGCTCACGGCTGCCTGCACCCAATCGAACCCCGAGGCCGACAAGGACGCCGAACTGGCCGCCATGGAAGACGGCTCGGGCCGCCCCGGCCCGGACTTGATGAGCATGTCGGACTCGAACTGCGTGGCGGTGCTTACCAAGTACGGCCAGGAACACCCCGAAACCGAGGTGCTGGTGAAAACGCGGCACGGCAACATTCGGGTGAAGCTTTACAAAGACACCCCGCTGCACCGCGCCAACTTCCTGCTGCTGGCCAACAAAGGTTACTTCGACCAAACCGTATTTTACCGCGTGGAGAAGGGCTTTGTGGTGCAGGGCGGCAACTCCAACACGCGTACCATTATGCTGCGCAAATACCATATTCCGCCGGAAATCCGGCCGCAGTATTTCCACAAGCCCGGTGCCCTGGGCATGGCCCGCTTCGACGACGAGAAGAACCCCGGCCGCCTCTCCTCCTCACACGACTTCTATTTCGTGCACGGCCGCAAGCTGGAACCCGCGCAGGCCAAAGCCGTGGCTGGTCGTCCGCTCACCGCCGAACAGCTGCAAATTTACGCAACCCAAGGCGGCGCGCCGGCCCTGGATGGCCTCTACACGGTATTTGGCGAGGTAACCGAGGGCTTAGACGTGGTTGATAAAATTGCGCAGGAGAAAGTAGACCCGTCCAGCTGGCCGCTGAACGATGTGGGCATGCAACTGGAGGTCATTAAGTAACGCTACTCACCGCGGCGCACGCCTATCAAGCGCGTGTGCTGCGGGTCCATCGGGTCTTCACGGCGGTATTCCTGCAGCTCAGCCCGGGTGTAGGCCCGCACCGCATCGGGTGAAAACACACCAAGGGTGCGCACGTCGGCATCCGCGGTTGCGGCCGGCTTTAGGGCAGGGCGTGTAAGCACGGTGTCGCCTGCCAAGCGGAAAACCTGATAGAAATAGAACTGCTGCTGGGGCGCACCCTCGGGCTGAAAGCGCACCACCAGCACGTCGCCCACTTTGGGGTTAGCTAAGTATTGGGTAGTGCTATCGGGTGGGGCAGCAGCCACGGTTTCGTTCGGCGTGTTGGCAGTGGCCGCCGTCTGCTGTGGATCTTTATGCTGGCAGGCGGCTGATAGCAGCAACAGAGCGGCAAGAGTGGTTTTCTGCATCAGAAGTAAGAAATGGTAAACGGCGCGGGCAAAGCTGCGCTTTTGAACGGAAATCGAGCCCAACAGAACGAGAACAAATACAAAAAAGGGCGGCCCGCAACGTGCGGGCCGCCCTTTTTGCTGATTCAGCTCAGCTTACCATACCTTGGCGCGCTCGGTTTGCGCACGTACCATTTTGGCGTTTTCCTTGCAGCCAAAGGCTTCAAAGAACTGCGGCATGTTCATCAGCGGGCCGTTCGTGCGGAACTGCGCGGGGCTGTGCGGATCCGTCATTACCTGCTGGCGCAGGTACTCCGGGCGGGCGTTGGTGCGCCACACTTGGGCCCACGACAGGAAGAAGCGCTGCTCGGGCGTGTAGCCGTCGTACTTGGGCGCGTTGCCGTTCGGGTACTGCTTTTTCAGCTGCTTCTGCAGCGCGGTGTAGGCAATGCTCAGGCCACCGAGGTCGGCCAGGTTTTCGCCCATGGTGAGCTTGCCGTTCACGAATACCGAGTCCAGCGGCGAGAAGGCATCGTACTGCTTGCCAACAACGGCAGCGCGGGCTTCAAACTTCTCAGCATCTTCCTTGGTCCACCAGTCTTTCAGGTTTCCTTGGGCGTCGTACTGACGGCCCTGGTCGTCGAAGCCGTGGGTGATTTCGTGGCCGATTACCGCGCCCATGCCGCCGTAGTTCACGGCGTCGTCGGCGTTGGGGTCGAAGAAGGGCGGCTGCATGATGCCGGCCGGGAACACGATTTCGTTCATCGACGGGTTGTAGTAGGCATTCACCGTGGGCGGCGTCATGCCCCACTCCTTCCGGTCGATGGGCTTGCCGAACTTGCTCACGTTGTCTTTGTAAGCCCACTCGCGGGCGGCCAGCATGTTTTTCAGGTACGACTCGCGCGAGATGTTCAGGGCGGAGTAGTCCTTCCACTGGTCGGGGTAACCGATTTTTACCGTAAAGGCGTTCAGCTTCTTCATGGCCTCCGTCTTGGTGGTGGCGCTCATCCAGTCGCTGTTCTGGATATGCTCGCCCATGGCCTCCTTGATGTTCTGCACCATTTCCATGGCCTTGGCCTTGGTAGCCGGCGTGAAGGCTTTGTCTACGTACAGCTGGCCGAAGGCTTCGCCCAGCGCCCCATCGGTGGCGCGGTTCATGCGCTTCCAGCGCGGCTGCTGCTTTTTAGCGCCCGTCAGCACCTGGCTGAAGCGGAACGACTCATCCCCAAACGCCTTGGGCAGCGCCGACGACGCGGACGAGGTCAGGTGCCAGCGCATGTACGTTTTCCAGTCGTTCAGCGGCTCGGCCTTCAAGGCGGCGCTGGCTTCCTGGAAGAAGGCCGGCTGACCTACGATAACCGATTTGGCGGAACCCAGACCCAGCTGCTGCAACATGGCGGGCAAACCCAGGTTCGGGAAGCGCTTGTTGGCGTCGGCCACCGTCATCTTGTTGTAGTTGGCGTTCGGGTCGCGCAGTTCCACGCGCGACTTCGAGGCCTTGGCCAGGCGCGTTTCGATGCGCATTACCGTGGCGGCGTTTTTGGCCGCGGTGGCCTCGTTGTCGCCCAACATCTTGAAGGTGTTGGTCAGGTACGTGGTGTACGCCGCCCGAATGCCCTTGGAGCGGGCGTCGTCCTTCAGGTAGTAGTCGCGGTCGGGCAGCGAAAGGCCGCCCTGGTACAGGTTCACGGCGTACTCGTCGCTCTTCTTGTCGTCCTGGCCCACGTAGGCGTTGAACAGGGCGCCGGTTTGCAGCATTTGGGCGCGGGCAATCTGGCTTTGCAGGCCTTTCAAGTCCTTTACCGCGCTGATGCGGGCCAACTCGGGCTGCAGCGGCTTTATACCAGCAGCCTCAATGGCTGCCGTGTCCATGGCCGAAGCGTAGTAGTCGCCTACTTTCTGGGCGTTGGTGCCTTTGGCGGCGCTGGTGTTAGCAGCGGCCTCTTCCAAGATCTGCCGCATTACGGCGTTGTTCTTGTCAGAAAGCTCGTTGAAAGAGCCCCAGCGCACTTCGGCGGCCGGAATGGGATTGTTCTTGTACCAGTTGCCGGACGCGAACTGGTTGAAGTCCTGGCAGGGGTCCGTCGATTTGTCGATGTTGGCGACATTCAGGCCGGTTCCTTTTTGAACAGCTTCTTCAACGGGCGCGGCCGTGGTGGTAGGCGCGGTAGTAGTTGCCGTGGTGGTCGGCTTCGAACCAGAGCAGCCCCACACAGCGAGGGACGCCCAGGCCGCCACGACCAACGTCACGCGGTTGCGGTTTTTCATGGGAAAGGAAATTGGTGAACGGGGGAATTGCTGCCGTTAAGGTAAGGCAGAATTACGAGCCACGCACCCGCTGTGAAGGTACCTAAGCCCGATGCGGTCCTGCATTAGCAGGTTTTGAAGCCCTTTGGCTTCAGCAAATGCCCCCGTATCTTGCCCCCGATGAAAGACGTGAACGAGCGACACCGTAACTTTTTCCAGGACGTGTACGCCGTGGTGCGCCTCGTGCCGCCGGGCCGCGTAACCACTTACGGCGCCATTGCGCACTACCTCGGCAGCCGCTCAGCAGCCCGCACTGTGGGATGGGCAATGCAGTCGGCCCACACCTTTTCCGGCGACGAGTTTGTGCCCTGCCACCGGGTGATTAACCGCAACGGCATGCTTACCGGCAAGCAGTTTTTCGGCTCGCCCACGGCCATGCAGGAGGCGCTGGAAGCCGAAGGGTTAGTGGTGCAGGAGGATCAGGTGCAGAACTTCAAAGACAAGTTCTGGGACCCCAGCCTTGAGCTGCAGGCCTAACGGCTTAGCTTTTCTTGGCTTTGACCTCGCGGTGCCGCTGCTGCAGGCGCAGGCGCTTCACGTAAAACTCACCCTCTTTTACCGTCACGGGCTTCAGCTCGGCCGTTGAGCGGCTCGCCGTTTTGGGCAGGTATTCGAAGTAGTTGGTGCCGGCAAAGCTGGGCTGAAACGCCGAGCAGGTCACAGCTTCCCCGCCTACGCAAAGCTGCGCTTGTTTGCGTTTATCGGTCCAGGGTACGGCCACGAAGCTGCTTTCCTGCAAATCCCCCACGGCGCCGCCGTTCAGCTGTACTGCCAAGGGTTGTTTAACATCGGCGCGCCGGTACACCACAATGCTGGTCGAGTCGGGGGCATCGGCCGCCCACTCTTCGTCGGCCGTGGCCTCGATGTGGCCCGTGAGCAAGCTCATGCGGTAGAACTGCTTGTGGCCGCTGGTGGCCGCCGTGGCTATGGCAGTTCCAATTAAACCGGCGGCCAAGGTGCTGGAAGTCACGGCAGCACGGTCGGCAGCGGAAGGTCCGTAAAAGGTAAACCGGTTGCCGTTGGGCTCAAGCGCACAAA
This sequence comes from Hymenobacter koreensis, assembly GCF_039541855.1. NCBI lineage: Bacteria > Pseudomonadati > Bacteroidota > Cytophagia > Cytophagales > Hymenobacteraceae > Hymenobacter > Hymenobacter koreensis. The sequence continues at coordinate 503,201 of NZ_BAABHA010000001.1, read as the reverse complement.
AGCGGCGACGGTGCAGCACATACGTTCGTTCACCGTCGCAATAGCCCCAGGCGTCGCGCACGGGAGTCCGTACGTTGTTATCACCTAGATAAAACACTTCCACATCGTCGATGCCGGCCCATTCGCCCCGCTCGCGCGGCGTGCGCGAAATGATTACCGGGCGGGCGCCCGTGGTTTCGGGGTTGTTGTTTCGAAAATCATCGAAGGTTCTGTACAGACCCGGATTAGGGGCTTTGGTTAAGGTAATGGGATAAGGCACCAGCGGCCCTGCGTTGGGCTCGGGCGTTTGGGCCTGCTCCAGCGTAAGCACTTGCGCATCCGATGGCGAAACCGCTCCGGTAGTGTTGAACTGGATAAGGCAGTTTTGCAAAGCCTTGGCAATTGTCAGGGGGTGCTTGCCATTTATGTCCAGCCCGCCGGACTCCGCCAGCCCGCTGGCGCGAAACACCACCCGAAACCGATTAGCCTCCTGCGGCAGCAGGAAATCAACCACCAACTCAGCTGTGGCTTTTTTCGAGCCGGCCAAATTCTCGCTGATGTGCAGCTGGTGCACGCGGAGAGCAAACGTGCTGCTACCGGTGGAAACCGGCAATGTGCGCAACAGGCTCAGGAACTCGGTTTCCAGGCTGCGCTTCAAATTGGCTTCGGTACGCACGTAGTCTAGGCCCGTGTACACCTGCCCGATAGTGGAATGGTCGGGGCGAGCATCGATTATTTGAGTAATGGTGCCGCCCAGCAACGGCGTGGCGAGGGTTTGGCCGGTTAGGTCCACCAAGTGCGTTTGGGCCCATACCGGAGCCGCAGCCAGCACCAGCATAACGAGTAGCAGTAGTTGTTTTTTCACGTACGAGGAGAAACAATAGAATACAGCGGAGCCTCTTTTTCACGGCAAGCTCCAATTCCACATCTAAAAGTACCAGTGCCGAACGGGCCGCGCAAATTATTGGGTTTCCAGCAGCTTGCGGACGTGCATTTCGCCCAAATTGCCCGGCACGCGGCGCATACTGGGTGCCGCAGTGCCGTTAAAGCGAACCTCCACGTAATTCGTAGTGGAGCGCTCGGGTACAAAACGTAGGCAATTATCAGGAGCGGAACCCACGCACAGCACAATTTCGGCCCCGCTCTCGGTGCAGGGAATGTCCACAACTCCCGCCGCCGCCAGCGCCGAGGCAAGCGGCTCGCCGTTCACGGCCAGGGCCACCGCCGGGCCCGATTCGGAACGGCAGTACACAACCAGGCTCGTGGACTCGGTGGAGGTTTGAACCAGGTCCAGGCTCAGACCTTGAGTGCCGTGCTTTACCACCTGCCCGTTGCGCAGGTTTACCTCGTACGTCACCGTGCTGGGCGTCCGTTGCGTGGCCTTAATGCCGCCCATCAAACCAAACCCGGCCAGTAAGGCAGCACGTTCGGCGGCTTCTTCCGGGCTAAGCTGGTAAGGCCCGCGAAACCGGAAGGCGCGCGGCGTACGTTCCAGGGCATAGTACTGGCCGTAGAAGTACACAAAGGCTTGCTTGCCGTCGGAGAACCCCCAAACGTTGCGTATCGGCTCGGTCCGGTGGCCTTTGTCGTCGAGGTAATACGGCTTGGCGGTTACCACATCGTCGCCCCGAAGCGTTTGGTTGCTGCTTATCGTGGCACTGGCCAGCTGCTCGGGCATGTTGTTCCGGAACTGCAAGTAGTCGCGGTATACCCCGGGGCGTAATACCGTATCGGTTTCGATGGCAAACCGGGTATGGGGCTGGCGCAACTCAGGCTGCTGCAGCGTGGCCAGCGGCTGCGGAGCGGGCAGGGTTTCGGGCAAGGGCTGCACCAGCAAATGCCACAGGCATTTTTCCAGCGCCCGCGTAATATTCCCGGCGTGCTCGGTGGTTACATTCATGGCCTTGCTGCCGTGCGTGGCGGCCGCTTGCCCCATGTAAGCGTACCCGTTCGGCTGCTCGGCCCACAGCTGAATGCTCACCTCGGCCGTAGCGGATTCACCCAAACGAAGCGGCTGCTCCACAATTTGCAGCTGCGTGAGGCGCAGTACCACAGCGCGGGCGCCGGGCTCAGGCTTGAGGTATTGTTTCAGCAAACGGCTGATTTCGGGTCCCACACCGCGAACCACGTCGGCCCGGGTGGGGGCATTTTCGGGGCCTTTCAGCACCCAGCCCACGGCGCCGGGGGTAGGACGTGCATCAATCACCTGGGTTATAACCACCGGACTGGGCAACAGTAACAGCTTCTCGGCGGCCAGGCTTATGCCATGCACCTGGCCATGCACGGGCGCTGCCCAAACCAGCAACGCACCCAGTACAACTGCTAATAGCTTACCCATGAAAAACACTAACTAGCTGTTGCAGAGGCCTAATTCCCCGCCCTATCGTATAGGTAATAACCTAACTGCGGTGGCCTGACGCGCTACTGCTTGGCCGAAGCCAGCGCGTGCCCTGCCGCATCGCGGATGGCGTTGCGCATCTCCTCGGGGCTGGCGTTTTTGAGCAGGTAGCCGTGGGCTCCTTCCATTTTCAGGCTGTCGATCAGCTCGGGCTCATCGTGCATGGAAATGATGACCACCCGAATGCGCGGGTACTGCGCCCGGAGCAAACGCGTGGTTTGCAGGCCATCGAGCACCGGCATTTGCAGGTCCATCAGAATTACATCGGGCCGGGGGTCCTGCCCGTCGAGGCGCTCGAGCAGTTCTTGTCCGTCGCCGGCTTCAAACAGGACTTCTACTTCGCTAAAACTGCCAAGCAACGCCCGCAGTCCTTTGCGAAAAAGGATGTGGTCGTCGGCAATGGCCAAGCGGACAGGCGGGTACGTACTCATTGAACAATAGCTACGGCAACAGAGGTAACAGCTTGCCCGGCCGGAAGATAGGCAGCCGGGAACGAAACCCAAACCCGGGTGCCGGCCCCGGGGGCAGATTCGTGACGCATGGTTCCGCGCAGCAGCGCCACGCGGCTACGCAGGTTGGTAAGACCCAGCCCGGTACGGGTGCCGGGCAGTGGCAGGGCATCGGTGGCAGCCAGTTCAAAGCCCACGCCGTCGTCGGAGTATTCCACGGAAAGCCGGTCGGGGGCAAAGTCTAAAATGATTTCGATCTGGCTGGCCTGGGCGTGCTTCAGGCCATTGCCCAGCAGTTCCTGCACTACGCGGTATACGGCTAGCTCGTGGTGGGGCAACAGCCGACGCGGGTTTCCGGTTTGGTGAAGCAGCACGCGGGCTGCACCGCCCCCGGCAGCCCGGCACAGGGCCTCGGCAGCAAACGAGAGGCCGAATTTTTCGAGCACGGCCGGCAGCAGGTTGCGCGAAATGCGGCGCACCTCGGAAATGGCTTGGTCCAGCATGGCCGTCATTTCGTAGGTGGCGGCGGTATCGGGCAGCGCGCTCAGGTGCAGCTTTACAATGGAAAGCATGGTGCCCACGGCGTCGTGCAGATCGGCGGCAATGCGGCGGCGCTCTTCTTCCTGCGCCAGCAGGGCCGCTTCCAGCGACTGGTGCTGGGCCTGTTCCCGCTCGTAGCGCAGCTGCTCCTGCTGGGCCAGCAACCGCCGCTGATAACGCAGCACAAAGCCCACAATGCCCAGCGCCAACACCAGCAGCACCGGCGTTACAAGCAGCAGGGAAGCGAGCAGGGAGTTCATGGTGGTGGTGGAAAAGAAAAAACCCGCTGAAGCGAGCCTCCAACTTGCTTTTGGGCCTGGGCTTGAAGCAAACTAGCGTACTGAGCACCCGGCGGGGTATTTTATCCCGGCGCTGCTTATAAAAGTATACATATGACGCTGGATTCTGCGCCCGCCCCCCAATAATTTATAACCGCACGAGCCGGAATGTGGGCGGGATTTTACCCTGACTCCCCGGCTTGGGCGGCATGGGCCTGCACCACACGACCTATCAATTGCGCGGTGTTCCTGTCATCGGGGCTTTGCCGCTGGGTTGGCACATTCCCGACGCACGGGGCCTTTTTAGTGCAGGGCGCGCCGCAACGAGGGTTCTGCTTGCGGATTCGCATCGCGCCACAGCCCTATCGTTATCAGCACCATAGCGAAAATGTACGCCAGGTTAATGATAATAGCGGTTGAATAAGCAACGAGACGCGAGAATTCCGGATCGTTTTTCAACGTGACGTACCCCATCACGGACCCCGTGTAGTACACCGATAGGCCAACGCTTACCACAAACATAAAGTCGTTCCAGGGGCTGCGCACGCGTAGTTCTCGCACCCACTGTTCAAAGTAAGCAAAGGCGTACACGAGCATCAGTACTACCTGCAACACCCGGGCGTAGCGGTTCATTTGGTTAATGCCCGACAAAAAAGTGGCATCGGCTATGGCTACCGCAGTGAACACGGCCTGCGCCAGCAAAAGCCAGCTTTTCAGGCGTTCGTTGCGTAGCGCCAGGTGGTAAGCCCAACCCAGGAGCAGGGTTTCCACCCAAACACTGATGTGAAACAGATACGCGTTGGGGAGGTGCTGTTTTCGCGTCCAGGTGTCGACAAACGCCTCTATCGTCCAGAACAGGAAATACCACACCACAGCCCGGGCAGGCCCCGACAAGTTGCGCCAGCGCCACACTCCAAGTAGGAGTGGTAAGATTACTCCGTATGAGCTAACAAGTTGAAGAACTTTGCTCAGGGAATAAACCCATTCAGGAACTAGTGCTGGCATAATCTGGCTAAAAACCTATCCCGGGCGTGTAGCGCTTGCCTAATCTGCGCACGTTTCGTTTTATTACACAACCTACGTGGCCGGCATGGTCAGCCGCTACTGTAAGGCCGCGTGTATACCAGCGGCACCCTATTGTAGCGGACTGCTGAGGTCGCTGCACGGCGGCGAAAGTTCGCCTTTGTTTCCTACTCTGCTGATCAGGTCTTTTCCTTCGGCGTCCACGCCCACCAGCACCAAGGTCATGTTGTCGTTGTCGTCGAGGGCAAAGTAAAACCGGATGCCCGTGGCACCGGTACCCGGAGCCGTAAGCTCTTGTAAAAGGGCGTTGCCAAAAAACACGCCTTTGCTTGTATTCAGCCCCGCATTGCGGTAACGTGCGGTCATTTCTACGCCTTCCTCAAGGGGAATGATACTGCCTTCGGTTCCGGTAAATGACATGTGGTGTGTGAAAAAGTAGAATGAGCTCGGACTAGTTGCGCTTCGCATTGAAGCGGCCAAATATATAAGAAGGAATATAAAATGTACTCTTTTGCCAAGAAAGTTAGTTCCACCTCCTTGACCGAGGAAATAGTCCAGTTCTGGTTTTCGGGCTATGTGGCGGCTTTGGCTAGGGCACGTGGCATTGAGTCAATTGCATCCCGCCGGTCGCGGCTGATGGCCCAGGTCATCAGTACCAATGCCACCAGAAACAGGCTGTCGATAAGCAGGCCCGCCGTACGGACTATCATGAGGTCATCCGTAAGCTTAAAGAAAATGTATCCGGTAATTGAGCCCGCGTAGTAAATGGCCAATCCGATACTAACCCGGAATACGGTATCGTCCCAGGAATGGTAATTAACGGATATGCGCTGCATGTAATGATCGAAATAGAGGATGATTACCGAAAGCATAAGCAGCGTTTGGCCCAGTCGGGCATAGGCATTCGGTTGGTTGAGACCAGCCAGCACGGTGGCATCGGCCAGGGCCAGCAGGGTGAAGGCAACACCCATGACCGGCAGCCACCGCTGTAGCCGGCCAAGGCCGAAGGCGCGGTAGTACATCCAGCCCAACAGCCAGGTTTCTACCAGCACGTCCAGGTGATGGAGGTAAATGTTGGTGTGCAACACTTTGCGGCTCCACAAATTGATGGGCGCCTCCACCGTCCAGAACGCAAAATACCACACCAGGGCCTTAGCCGGCGGGGTTAAGTATTTCCAACGCCACAAACCGATCAGCAAGGGAATGGCAATGCCAAAGCCGCCGATACGGTTTACCGCTCGGGAAGCAATGACTAGCCATTCGGGCGCAGGATCGGGCATAAACAGGACAAAGAAGACCAAACAAACGGCTGTATTTACAGCAAAACCAGTCGGTGAGTTGACGCTACTCCTAGGTGGTAGCTGCTTCGTCGTCCTCGTCATCAAGGGCATCGAAAACGCGGTCGAGGGTAGCCTCGGCGGTGCGCAGGCGCTGCTTGCAGAAGCGAATGAGGTCGGCGGCACGCTGGGCGCTGGCGGTTAGCTCGTCCACGTCCACGGTTTCGGTTTCGAGGCGGCGCAGTAGGGTTTCCAGCTCCGCAATGGCGTCGCGGTAGGTGCGGTCGGCGGGTTGTTCAGGCATGGTTCAGGAATGCGAATCGAAGCTGGCGGCCATGTTTACTACCTGCACCGGCAGCGGCCCGTCGGATAGCTGAAGCATGAGCAGGGTGCCGGGCGGCGAGTCGGAGGTTATGGGCTGCAAGGCGTCGGCACGTACGTAGCCGCGGCGGCCTAGGGTTTGGGGGTCGAAGGCGGTGTGGCGGGTAACAGCGGCAGCCAGGGCCAGGGCGTGGTGGGCAGTGGCACGCACCGTGGCCAGCTCCAGCTGGTAGCGGTGGCGCAGCAAGGCTTCGCGGCGGGACTGATGCAGGCGCCGGAAGCGCCGCAGTACCAGCCGGCCTAGGTGGCGTACGCGCTGCCGCTGCCGGTCGGTAGCAAGGCGCGCGGCACGGCGCAGGTGCTGCTGCTGGGTGCTTAACTGCCGGGCTTCGCGCTGCAACGCTTGCTGGGGCACTTCCACAGCGCGGCGCAAGCGTTGGCGCAACATGGTTTGCTCGTTGCCGAGCTGGCTTTGGCCCAGCTGCACCAATTGCCACCCTAAGCGGGCCAGCACAGCGCCGTACTGGCCGAGCTGGCCTAACGCCAATTCGTGAATTTGCGCGCCGTAGCCATCAAGTGCCGCTTCCAGCCGGGCCAGTCGCTCCACCAGAAAAATAGCCACGGCCGTGGGCGTCTTCAGGGCCGTGTGCGCGGTAAGGTCCACCACGGCTTCGTCCTTGTCGTGGCCAATACCGGTAATAACGGGCAGCGGAAATGAGCCCACGGCCGCCGAAAGGCCGTAATCGTCGAAGCACAGCAAATCGGTGCGCGAGCCGCCGCCCCGAATGATGATAACCGCGTCAAAGTTGCGTCGCTGCCGCCGCACCATATCCAGCGCGGCCAGCAAACTGGCGGGCGCATCCTGCCCCTGCATGGTAGCGGGGAACAGCGCCACTTCAAACGCGTACGGCGCTTCTTCCAGCTGGCGCACAAAGTCCTGCCAACCCGCCGCCGTAGCCGACGAAATAACGGCCAGGCGCTGCGGCGCCAGGGAAAGCGGCAGGCGCTTGTTTCGCTGCAGCAAATCCTGGGCTTCCAGCTTGGCCACGGTTTCGGCGCGCTGCCGGGCCAGCTCGCCCACGGTGTAGCTGGCGTCGATGGCAATGATATCGAGGCTGAGGCCGTACTGCTCGTGGAAGCGCACGTGGCAGCGGGCCAGCACGCGCATACCGGCCCGCAGGGTTTGGCCGGTTTGCTGCTCGAAATGCGGCAACAACACCTCAAAACGATTGCGCCAGATGGCGGCCCGCACCTGGGTGCGCATTTCGCTGCCACCGGGGCCGGGCGCGGGGTCGGTGAGGGTGAGGTAGCAATGGCCGGCGCCAAAGCGCGGCAACGTTAGCTCGGCAATTTCGGCCGTTACCCAGTAGGCGTCGTCGAAGGCCAGCGCGAGGGTGTCGCGTACGCGGCGGAGCAGCTCGGCCAGCGGCAGAGGCGCGGGCGGAAACAGCGGCGTAGAAGCGGATGCGCGACGGGTGGTTCGGGGAGCCATGCAACGCGCAAGGTACGCATTTGAGCGGGTGCCTGTGCGGCTTCCGCGGCCGGCTTATGGCAAAAAGGCCCAAGCTCGTCAGGAACCCCGTTCCTCCCCAGCCGTACACCCACACCATTGCCGCATTACCCAAATCCGCTCCTATTTCCATTTCTCACAACCTAAAACAACCTACCCATGGGATTCTTTGAAGGCAAGCTTAACTCGCTCGAAGACCTTTTTGCCGAGCAACTGAAAGATTTGTACAGCGCTGAAACCCAATTGGTGAAGGCGCTGCCCCAGATGGCCGGCGAAGCCCGTGACCCACGCCTGCGCCAGGCCTTTGAAATGCACCTGCAGGAAACCCAAAACCAGGTAGCTCGTCTGGAGCAAATTGGCCGCGGCTTGAACATTAGCCTCGATGGCCACACCTGCAAAGCCATGCAGGGTTTGGTGGCCGAAGGCAAGGAAACCATTAGCGAAGACGCTAAAGACGAGGTGAAAGACGCCGCGCTTATCGCAGCTTCGCAGCGCATCGAGCACTACGAAATTTCGGGCTACGGCACGGCGCGGCACTTTGCCGAGCGCCTGGGCCACTCCGAGGCCGCTTCGCTGCTGGCGCAAACCCTGCAGGAAGAGCAGTTCGCCGACACCAAACTGAACGATCTGGCCAAAGGCTATATCAATCAGCGCGCTATGTAAACGGGAGGCTTCCGGGCCCCGTATTTTTAAAAAAAGCCTGCAACGTGCAGGCTTTTTTTGTGTCCGTGACACCCAAAACCGAGGCAATCCTGCGGGCCGCCCAACCTTTTTCAGCCCGCAGGTGTTTGTGCCTATCGGTCCTGCCGCGCAAGGCGTTGGGTCCGATATTTTTTGCTTTTTACCCACCCGCTTCATGCCTCAGACGACCGAGCCAACGACCAACACCCCCGAGGTTTACGACGAATACGACCGAAAACCGAGTCGGGCCTGGCTGTGGTGGCTGCTGGCCGCGCTAACGGTAGCGGTGCTGGCCTTTGTTAAGATTACCTACTTCCCCTCCCAAAGCGCCGAAGGCGGCAAGGGCGGCGGAAAAGGCGCCGCCGCTGGAGGCCCGGCGGCCAAAGGCGGCCCCGGAGGAGGCCGGGGCGGCGCGGGTGGCGGCGGGGCTCCCCTACCCGTGCAGGTGTACGTGGTGAAGCCCACTCGCCTCACCGATGCCATTGCCGCCACCGGCTCGGTGCTGGCCGATGAGCAGGTAACGGTGCGAAGCGAAATTAACGGCCGCATTACCAGCCTGAACTTCAAGGAGGGCCAGCCGGTGCAAAAAGGCCAATTGCTGCTTAGCATTAATGCCGACGAAATACAGGCCCAGCTCAAGCGCCTGCAATACAACCTGAAACTGTTCCGCGACCAGGAAAAGCGCCAGCGCACCTTGCTGGAAAAGGAATACATCAGCCAGCAGGAGTACGAGCAAAGCAACAACCAGGTGCTAACCGCGCAGGCCGATTTGCAGCTGCTGCAAGCCAACCTGGCCAAGGCCTACATTCGAGCGCCGTTTAGCGGCGTGGTGGGGCTGCGCTCGGTATCGGTGGGTGGGTACGTTACGCCTAACACGCCCGTGACCACGCTCTCGCGCATTACGCCGGTTAAAATTGATTTTGCCGTGCCGGGCCGCTACGCTAACGCTGTGAAAGTGGGCGACGCTGTAACTGTACTTGACGAGGCCAACAGTAAGAAATACGAAGCCAAGGTATACGCCATTAACCCGCAGATCGACCCGGCTTCGCGCACGTTGTCGGTGCGGGCGGTGTACCCCAACGGCAGGCAGGAGCTGCGCCCCGGCGCCTTTGTGCGGGTTAACCTGAACATTGGCCAGGTGGAAGAAGCCATCCAGATTCCTACGGAGTCGGTGTCGCCGGAAGCCAGTGGCTACCGCGTGTACAAGGTGGTGGACGGCAAAGCCCAGCCACAGAACGTGAAGATTGGCATACGCTCGGAAAAACTGCTGCAGATAACCGAAGGCCTGGCCGCCGGCGACACCATTATGCGCACCGGCATTCTGCAGGTTAAACCCGGGGATAAAATCAGAATCCAACCGGCACAATAGGCTCCTCCAAGCTCCCCGGCTCTTTGCGGCCGGGGAGCTTGCCGCTTTAGCGGTGACCGGAGCGGTTTGGGCAGGCCACGTGCACCAGCCGCTTCAGCTTCACAACGTCAGCAACGCAAAAACACCCGCTTAGGCAACTAAGCATTTCGGCCATTTCGGAGGTCGGATTTTTGTTCCCGCAGTACCTATGTCTTTATCCTCCACCAGTATCAGCCGCCCGGTATTGGCCATCGTGATGAGCCTGGTCATCGTGCTCTTCGGCGTGATTGGCTACCGCTACCTCTCGGTGCGCGAATACCCCAGTGTTGACCCGCCCATCATTACGGTGTCGGCCAACTACACCGGCGCTTCCGCCGATGTAATTCAGGGCCAGGTAACCGAGCCGCTCGAAGAAGCCCTGAACGGTATCCAGGGGATTAAAAACATGACCTCCACCTCGCGCGACGGCCGCGCTACCATTACGGTGGAGTTCGACCTGGAAGCCGATCTGGAAACGGCTGCCAACGACGTACGCGACAAGGTATCGGGGGTTGGGGGCCGCCTGCCGCGCGACCTGGACCCGCCTACGGTGCAGAAGGCCAACGCCGACTCACAGCCGATTGTAATGACCTACCTCAGCTCCGACAAGCGCACTTTGCTGGAGCTGACCGACTACGCCAACAACACCCTGAAAGAGCGTCTGCAAACCATTCCTGGTGTGTCGGAAGTGCGGGTGTACGGCGAGCGGAAATACTCCATGCGCCTGTGGTTGGACCCCGTGCGCCTCACGGCGCTGCGCGTTTCGCCGAGCGAAGTGCAGCAGGCCCTGGCCCGCGAAAACGTGGAGCTGCCTTCGGGCGCCGTGCAAGGGGCTAACACCCAGCTTACGCTGCGCACCATGGGCCGCCTGTCGAGCGAGAAGGACTTCAACGACCTGATTCTGCGCCGCGACTCCACCTCCCTCATCCGCATGTCGGACGTGGGCTATGCCGAACTCTACCCCGAAAACGACCAGACGCTGTTTCGCGTGAACGGCGTGCCCATGGTGGGCCTGGCGGTTATTCCGCAGCCGGGCTCGAACCAGATTGAAATTGCCGACGAGTTCAACAAGCGCCTTGAGCAGTACCAGGCCGATCTGCCCAAAGACCTGAAACTGGCGCCGGGCTTCGACAACTCCATCTTCATCCGCAACTCGCTCGACGAGGTGAAGAACACCATTTTCGAGGCCTTTGTGCTGGTGGTGGTCATCATCTTCCTATTCCTGCGCGACTGGCGTTCCACACTCATTCCGGTGGTGGCCATTCCGGTGTCGTTGGTGGGTATCTTCTTCGTGATGTACCTGCTCAACTTCTCCATCAACGTGCTAACCATGCTGGCCATCGTGCTGGCCATTGGTCTGGTGGTCGACGACGCCATTGTGGTGCTGGAGAACATTTACTCGCGCATTGAGGCGGGCGAAGAACCCATGGAAGCGGCCCAGAAGGGCTCCGAGGAAATCTTCTTCGCCATTGTATCGACCACGGTGGTACTGGCGGCGGTGTTTCTGCCGGTGGTGTTCCTGGAGGGCATCACGGGCCGCCTGTTCCGCGAGTTCGGCATTGTGGTGGCCGGCTCGGTGCTGATTTCGGCCTTCGTGAGCTTAACGCTGACACCGATGATGTGCTCCCGCCTGCTTAAGCGCCCGGTGGGCGAGCATGGCCACAGCTGGTTTTACCGCAAAACCGAGCCCTTCTTCGTGGCCCTCACCAACGGCTACAAAAACAGCCTCGACTCCTTCCTACGCAGCCGCGTATGGGCCTGGGTAATTGTGCTGGGTACGCTGGCCGGCACGTACTATTTCTTTAAAACAATTCCCTCTGAGCTAGCTCCGGTGGAAGACCGCAGCCGCGTGAACGTAAACGCCACGGCCCCGGAAGGCGCTTCGTTCGAGTTTATGGACCGCTACGTTACCCAGCTCACCAAGCTGGTAATGGACTCCACCGGTGAAAACCGGGCCAGCGTGTTTACGGTAACCTCGCCGGGCTTTGGCGGCGGCGGCGGCACCAACACGGGCATTGCCCGCGTGCTGCTGGTGGATGCCGACAAGCGCGAAAAACCACAATCGGAAATAGCCGATGCCCTGAGCGCCGGCGTGAAAAAGCTGACGGCCGCCCGTACCTCCATTTCGCAGGACCAAAGCATTGGCGGCGGCGGCGGCGGCGGCTTGCCGGTGCAGTTCGTAGTGCAAACCCAGGACTTTGAGAAGCTGCGCACGGCGGTGCCCAAGTTTCTGGCCGCGGCCCAGGCCGACCCTACGTTCCAGTTCGTGGACGTGAACCTGAAGTTCAACAAGCCCGAGCTGCGCATCAACATCGACCGCGAGAAGGCCCAGAGCCTGGGCGTGTCGGTGCAGGACATTTCGCAAACCTTGCAGGCGGGCCTCAGCGGGCAGCGCTATGGCTACTTCATTCGCGAAGGCAAGCAGTACCAGATCATCGGGCAGGTGCGGCGCGAAAACCGCGACCAGCCGCTGGACGTGCGCCTGCTGTCGGTGAAAAACAACCGCGGCGAGCAGGTGCAGCTCGACAACGTAATTACCCTGAGCGAAAGCAGCACGCCGCCGCAGCTGTTCCGCTTTAACCGTTACAACTCGGCTACGTTCTCGGCGTCGTTGGCCAAAGGCAAAACCCTCGGTGAGGGCATTGCCGCCATGCAGCGGCTGGCCGAGCAAAACCTGGACGAAACCTTCTCCACCGAATTATCGGGCGCTTCCCGCGACTTCCAGGACAGCTCTTCGTCGCTGATTTTCGCCTTTGGCCTCGCCCTGCTGCTCATCTACCTCACGCTGGCCGCCCAGTTCGAGAGCTTTAAGGACCCGGCCATTATCATGGTAACGGTGCCGCTGGCCCTGGCCGGCGCCTTGCTCAGCCTGTGGTACTTCAACCAGTCGCTGAACATCTTCTCTCAAATCGGGGTGATTATGCTCATCGGTCTGGTAACGAAAAACGGTATCCTCATCGTGGAATTTGCGAACCAGCGCGTGGAGCAGGGCGTGGAATACCGCCAGGCCCTGCTAGAGGCCGCCGCCACTCGTTTTCGTCCCATTCTCATGACGTCCTTGTGCGCCATTCTGGGTATTCTGCCCATTGCCCTGGCCACCGGTGCAGGTGCCCTCAGCCGCCGGGCCATGGGCATCGGGGTAGTGGGCGGCCTGATTTTCTCCACGGCCCTCACGCTGTACATTGTGCCGGTGATGTACTCGTACTTCGCGTCGGCCAAAAAGCGCAAGCACGTGCAGCCTGAAGCCGAAGCCCCCGTGCCCGACAAGCCGGTGCAAGAACCGGCGTTAGCGTAAACGTTACCCCCCCCGTTCCGCCCTGCAAAGGCGGGGCGGGGGTGAATATCGACCATAAACAAGGCAAGAACGGACGGTGCGCACCCTGGCGCGAGCCTCTGCGAACCTCTGCGAGAACCGGCATTCGGTTCGTCAGAAATGCCCTCATCAACCCTCGCTCTGAAAATCATTCCAGTGCTTCGCTCCTTCTCTTTTATCGTGCTGCTGCTGGCCCCGCTCCTGGCCTTGGCGCAGCAACGGCCCGTTAAACCCAACCCCGGCGACCAGCTCGCCAAACCTGCTACAGTAGCGCCGGCCCCGGCCCTGTCGCTGGAAGAGGCCATTCGGTTGGGACTGGAGAACAACTACGGCATTCGTATTGCCCAGCGCGATGAGCGCATTGCCACCAACAACGTAACCCGCGGCAACGCCGGGCAACTGCCCACGGTGAACGGCAACTTCACCCGCAACTACACCATTAACAACGTGCGGCAGGAGTCCTCGGCCCGCCCCGACCCGAGTATTGCCACCGGCGCCCGCTCCAACCAGCTGAACACGAACGTGGCCCTGACCTGGACTGTATTCGACGGCCTGGGCATGTTCATTGCCTACGACCGACTGCGGACCCTTGAGCTGCAGCAGCAACAGATTACGCGCAACACCGTGGAGCAAACGGTGGCCAACATCACCGATGCCTATTTCGCCGTGGTGCGCGAGTCGGGCCGCATCCGGGCGTTCGAGGAGGCCCTGAAGATCGGGCAGGCCCGCATCGACCTCACGCAGGCCCGCGTGAATGTGGGCGTGGCGGCCAAGGTGGAGCTGCTCACGGCCCAGGTAGACTTTAACGCCGACCGCGCCGCGCTCATTCAGCAGCAGGAAGCCCTGGCCACGGCCAAGGTAAACCTGAACAACCTGCTGGCCCGCAAACCGGAAACCGACCTGGCCCCCGCCGACTCCATTGTGGTAAACCGCGACCTGCGCAAAGACGCCGTGGTAACCGGCATTGTGCAGCGCAACCCGCAGCTGCAGGTAGCCCGCCTGGGTGTGGACGTGGCCAACTACGACCGCCGTCTGGTAACGGCCAGCCGCTTTCCGCAGGTGGGCCTCACCAGCGGCTACGGCCTGAACCGCAACGTAAACGGCGCCGCCTTCTTCGGCAGCGCACTGGTTACCAACACCGGCCGCACGCAGGGCTTTAACTACGGCGTGGTGGCTACCGTGCCCATTTTTGATGGTTTTAACCGCCGCCGCCTCGAGCAGAACGCCCGCATCAACATCGAGCAGAGCCAGCTCCAGCTCGAGCAAACCCAGCTCGACCTTAACTCCCAGGCCGAGCAAGCCTATTTGCAGTACCAGAACCGCCTGCAAACCCTTGATCTGGAAGAAGCCAACATTCAGCTGGCCCGCCAGAACGTGGCCATTACCCTGGAGCGCTACCGCCTAGGCCTGCTCACGCCGCTGGCCCTGCGAGAAGCCCAACGCAACCAGATTGACGCCGAAAACCGCCTGCTCGATGCACGCTTTAACGCCAAGCAGGCCGAAACCACGCTGCGCCAGCTCAGCGGCGAGCTGGTGCAACAAGCCCCGCAAGCGAAGTAAGGCCGGCGCGGCTGTACGGTCCCTAACACGTTAGCCCAACCCCACCCTACCGCTCCCGGTAGCGCAACCCACCGCGCTGCCGGGAGCGTTCGTGTTTGGGTGGCCGGGTGCCGGCCGGGTGCCGAGGTGAGGGCCTTAAATTCGGTTTAGCCGCTCAACTACCGGCTGGCTATTCCCACGGGCTACCCGGCTGCAGCAGCCGGGTAGCCCGTGGCGCCGCCGCCCAACTCGCCATAGAAAAACAACAATATTCTGGTACTGAAGTATTCGATGAGTTTATTTTGCCTACGGGTTCCGCGTGGAGCCCCCCCCCTATAAGCGCCCCATTTACGCTACCCTATGAAAACATTCTACCCGCTTTTGCTGGTCGGTTCGCTGCTGGTTGCCAGCTCGGTTACGCACGCCCAGACCGGCTCGGTAGGTATCGGCACCAGTACCCCCGATGCGAAGGCCGCCCTCGACATCCAGGCCACCGACAAGGGCCTGCTTATCCCGCGCCTCACCGAGGCCCAGCGCACGGCCATGGGCGCGGGCCTGCCCGCCGGCCTGATGGTGTTCCAGACCGACGGCCCCGAGCCCGGCTTCTGGTACTACTTCGGCGGCCAGTGGAACCGCATTCCCACGGCTGGCTCGGGCGACAACCTGGGCAACCATACCGCCACCCGGAACCTGAGCCTGAACGGCAATTGGCTCAGCAACGACGGCCAGAGCACCGGCCTGCGCCTCGATAACACCGGCAACGTGGGCCTGGGCGTGCCCGCCCCCAATGCCCGCCTCGACCTGGGCCAGGGCGCGCTGATGCTGGCGCCGGCCATCGGCAACAACGCCGCCCGGCCGGCCGTGGGCACGGCCCGCATTGCCGGCGAAATCGGCGCCTACGGGCTGGCCGGCGGCAGCACGCCCGCCGCCACCGCCGACGACGGCTACCTGCGCCTCTCGGCCGGCGGCGGCACCAACGCCGCCACCAAGAGCTTTATCGATTTGGCCGGCTTCAGTCAACAGGCCGACGTGAACCAAACCCTGCGCCTGGGCACCGCCGGCGCGGAGCGCCTGCGCGTGCTGGCCGACGGCCGGGTGGCCATTGGGCGCACCAGCGCCCAGCAGCAGCTGCACGTGGCCGGCAACATCGCCGCCGACGGCACCCTGGGCGTTATCCTGGCCGCGGCCGACCGCCCGCTCATCACCCGGTCCTGGGACGCCTTCACCTCCGGCAACTACCAGGGCATTGGGCGCTGGGGCGTTTTCATGGAATCCAACGCGCTAACCTTTGGGGTGCCTGCCGTAGCCAGCAAGCGGTTCCAGTGGGTGAGCTACAACGCCAACTCCACGGTGGCCAGTACCCTCATGACGCTTACCCAGGAAGGACAGCTGCAGGTCAGCAACGGGGTGAGCGTGCCGGCCGCGGAGAGTTACGCGTACGCCACGGCCAAGACGCAGTATTACATGGTCGCGCCGTTCGATTTCATGGCGGCCAACCCGGCGACTCATCAGCCCGTGTCGTTCAACACCACCTCCGGCCAATCGGCCGAAATTTACCTGAGCGGCTCGGGCAACGGCCGGGTACTGGCCCCGGTGCACCTGCCCCAGGGCGCTACCGTGACCAACCTGGAGCTGCAGGGGTACAAAAACGACGGCGGCAGCACTCCCATCATAGCCCGCCTGGTGCGGATTCGGGGCGTCAACGGCACCACCAACTACGCGGGTTCCAACACGCCCTACGCCAGCATTACCGCCAATCAGAACGGCTTCCAGACGGTGAGCACCGCCGTTAACATGGCCATCGACAACAGCCAGTTTAGCTACTTCGTGGAGGCCGAGATGAACAGCAGTCAGAACGTAACGCTCACCAACGTGCGCCTGACGTACACCGTGACGCAGGTGGAGTAACCCGCCCCCCGCACATCTGCCGGGCTCCTTGCTCCGCGGGCGTCGCCTTTCCCCCCGCTGCCGGCGGTGCCCGGCAGCAAGCTCGAGCATGTAAAGGCCGTCCTGTCGAGCGTCAAGACCGTCCTGCTAATAGCCCGTCCTGTCGAGCACCGAAACCGCCCTGCTAAAAGAACGTCATGTCGAGCGCAGCCGAGACATCTCGCGTGCTGACGCCCGATAGCAAAACCAACGCCCCAGTAAAAAGCCGCTGAACCGGCGCCCTCCTGCGGCTGCCCGGCGGCGCGCAGCCGCACCGCCCCAAGCGTTCCGGACAAGCAATTTGTCGGGGCGAGGAGCTACCTTTCTCCTGTTTCCTCCCGCGTCCCCTACTTGTTTCGCCCATGCCCGTTTTGCGCACCCGCCACGTACTTTTTGGATTGGCCGCGGCCCTGCTGCTGGGCGGAGCGGTAGCCGCCGCCCTCTCCGGCTCTCTGCCTGGCTACAACCTCAACGCACCCGGCAGCGGCGCCCTTGGCATGGTGGTGGGCGTGCTGCTGCTGGGCCTGGGGCTGCCTTTAAGTGTGGGCTGGGCCACTTTGCAGGCGCTCCGCTACTGGCAGCCGCGCTACCTGGCCCACGGCGGGCCGGTGCTGGCGCTGGCCTGCGTAGTCAGCTGGTTTGGGGCGGGCTGGCTGCTGCGCCTGCTCTCCACTATCGACCCCACCGGCCTGGCCAGTATGGTGCTGGCGCCCGCGGCCGGCGCGTGGCTGGGCTGGCGCCTCACCCGCCGCCCCCGCCCCGCCACACCGCCTAACTCGTGATACCCTCAGCAAAAAGCCTCCCCTTGCGTAAGGGGAGGCTTTTTACTGAGGTCAAGCCCTCGGGATACAGTCTTCACCGATGAAGGCCCTATCCCGAGGGCTTGGGAAGCATCCTTCACCGGTGAAGACCACATCCGAAGGGCTTGGGAAACCTTCTTCACCGGTGAAGACGCTATGCCGAGGCCTTGGGAGGCGTTCTTCACCGGTGAAGGCCATGTGCTGAGGTCTTGGCAGGCGCTCTTCACCGGTGAAGGCCATGTGCCGAGGCCTTTGGCTGACTACCCGGCGGCTGGCACGGCGGACGCAGCCGCCTTCCTGGCGCGCTGCTGGGCCGGGCTGCGGTTGGGCAGCCGGTCGTAAGCGAAGTAGGCGCGGGCCAGGCCGGGCTCCTGGCGGTGTACGTAGAGGGCGGCGCAGTACACGGCCCACAGGGCGTCGGCCAGGGCCTGGGCGTCGGGGCCGAGGGCCGAGAAGGTGTCCTTCACGGCCTTGGCGCCCTGGTTTTTGCTGGCCGTGGCGGCGGTGTAGGCCGTGAGCAGGGCACGGGCCTGCTGGCCGGCGGCTTGCAGGGTGGCCTCGGGGTGGGTTTCCAGCCGCTCTACGTAGGCCGTGAAGCGGGTGAGGCGCTGGGCCTTGGGGGCCTGGGTGAGGCCGCTGAGCTTCTCGGGGTAAAACAGGGCCTGCTCGGCGGGCTGGTCGTAAAAGCGGGGTTGCAGCAGCTTCTTGTCGGTGGCCTGCACCAGTTTTTTGAGGGCGTCGAAGGCCTGGTCCTCGGTTTGGGTGCCGCTCTGGCGCTGGCCGCTGCCGGTGGCGCGCTCGGTGAGGCCGCCGCGGAAGGCGTCGAGGGCGGCTTGCAGGGCGGGGCGCTCGTCGCGCAGCAGCTTGGCCACGGCCGTGGGGCGCAGGGCCTCCAGGGTGTAGTCGGCAAAGCTGGCAAAGGCGTCGCGCGAGGCTTGCAGGCGCCGGAAATGGTTGTCGTACCGTTCTTCGTACATAACGGGTAAGCGGGGTAAGAATGGAGGATGAGAACAGGCGGCCGGGGCGGGCACTAGCGGTGTGTAAGGGGGCCCGGGCCAAGCGGATAGCGCAGTGTAAACGGCTCAAATATTAGCAAAAAACAATACACTCGCAACCCCGGTTCGCCATAGGAGCGCAACTCTTTTGGCCTGAATTTTACCCGCTTAGCCGCACCCTTTTCACCACACCTTATGATTCACCGCTATCTGCTCCGGCCCCTGTAGGGGCTGTTTGCCGGCCTGTGCCTGCTGGCCTACTCCGCCACGGCCCAGGTACTGCCCGCCACCTTCGACGCGGGCGAAACCCATTCCCTGAGCATCCACCCAAACGGCACCCTCTGGGCCTGGGGCTTCAACGGTAGCGGCACCCTGGGCACCGGCACCCAATCGGTGGCCGTGCCCGCCCAGGTAGGCACAGCCACCAATTGGGCGCAGGTAAGCACGGGCAGCTCCCACACCCTGGCCGTGCGCGCCGACGGCACGCTCTGGGCCTGGGGCAGCAACTCCATCGGCCAGCTCGGCGACGGCACCACCACAGACGCGAACCGCTTCGACCGCGTGAGCCCGCTTCTCTCCGCCCTGCCGCTGCCGGTGGCGCTGGTTTCGTTCACGGCCGGGCGAGATGGGCAGCAGGTGCGCCTGCGCTGACAAACGGCCCAGGAGCGCAACAACGCCGGCTTCGCCGTGGAGCAGAGCCCCGACGGACGGCGCTGGCAGCAGGTGGGTTTCGTACCCTGCCAGGGCACCAGCAGCTCCCCGCATACCTACGCCTTTGCCCTACCCGGGGCCGGCGCCGCCTACTACCGCCTCGTGCAGCAGGACACCGACGGGGTAGAAACCCGCTCGGCGGCGCGTTTCGTGGCCGGCAGCGCGGCCGCCGCCCTGCAGCTCTACCCCAACCCGGCCCGCGCCACGGCGGAATTGCCGGGCACCCTGGCCACGGCCGAGGTGCAGCTGCTGAGCCTGCAGGGCAGTGTAATGCGCCGCTACCCGGCCGGCACCACCCAACTCGACCTGCGTGGGCTGGCCGCCGACCCGTACTTGGTGCGGGTCGGTGCTCAAGTCGCACGCCTCGTAGTGGAGTAGCCGAAGCACTGACTTGCGGCCCGGTACGCGGCGGCCGCCGGGCCACAGTCGTGCCGGTTGAGGTGAACAGGTGGCAGGTGCTAGTAGTGTGTAATAACGCGGGAGTAAGCGGGCGTAAGATGCGGCATACGGCCGGGTTTTACAGAAGCGACGCATATTGCACGGCCTGAATATTTGCCGGAACTTTACGGGGATTGTTCCTCGCTTTACTCTGTGCTATGAACCACTTTTTACGCCTGCTGGCCCCAGCCGTGCTCATACTTAGCGCCGGTGGTTTTCGCGCCGCCGCCCAGTCGGTGGGTATTGGCACCACCACCCCCAATGCCTCGGCCGCCCTGGACGTTTCCTCTACCGACAAGGGCCTGCTGCCCCCGCGCTTGAGCCAGGCCCAGCGCGACGCGCTGGCGGCGCCGGCGCCGGGTCTGCTCGTGTTCAACACCAGCACCGGGCGCTACAACCTGTTTGCTGGCGCAGCCGACGGGGGCTGGGTAGAGCTGCTGGCCGGCAACTCCGCGGGCTACGACACCCCCAGCACCACCCATCCGGCCCGCACCTTCGCCTACACTGGCGGCGAGCAAACCTATACCGTGCCGGCCGGCGTAAGCCTGCTGCGGGTAGACGCCAGCGGCGGGGCCGGCGGCGGGCAAGCCGTGGCCGGCTCGGTAGGCGTAGCCGGGGGGCGGGTGCAAGCGGTGGTGCGGGTGCGTCCCGGCGAGGTGCTCACCGTGCGAGTCGGCGGCGCGGGCGCCCGGGCCAACCTAGGCACCATAGACGGGGGCTATAACGGCGGAGCCAGCGGAGCGAAGGTGGGCGGCGGCGGTGGGGCCACCGACTTGCGCCGGGCCGCCTCCACCGGCCGTACCGACGACCTGCTCCCCAGTCGCAACGCCTTGCTGGTGGCAGCTGGCAGCGGCGGTAGCAGCGGCCAGGTTGGCGGGGCCGGCGGACAGGCCGGCGGCGGCAATGGCGGCGCGGGCGGGAGCCTGTCGAATGGGTTGTTGGGCGGCGGCGGGGCCACCCAAAGCGCCGGGGGCAGCGGCGGCGGCGTCGGCTTGCCCGGTACGCTGGGCCAGGGTGGCGCCCCCCATGTCTCCAGTGTCGGGGCCGGCACCCCCTTCAACGGCGGCGGCGGCGGCGGCGGCTACTACGGCGGCGGCGGGGGCGGCGTTAGTTGTTTGGATGTGTGTGGCTCCGGCAGCGGCGGCGGCGGCGGGGGCTCGTCGTGGGTTAGCCCGGCCGCGCTGCTAGGAAGCGTTACCTACTCGGCGGCTCCCATCGCCGGCCCCGGCAGCCTCACCCTCACGCCCCTGAACAGCCTCCCGGCCCCGGCGCTCGACGCGGCCAACTTCACCAACCTACCCGCCAGCGACAACCTGGGCGACCATACGGCCCGCGAAAACCTGCGCCTGAACAACCAATGGCTCAGCAACGACGGCGAGAGCGAGGGCCTGCGTCTCGACAACAGCGGCAACCTGGGCCTGGGCACGGCCGCTCCGGCCGCCACCCTGCACGTGGCCGGCGGCAGCAGCACCGTGCGCCTGGAGGGCCTCGGCGGCACGGGCACGCGCCTGGTAACGGCTGACGCCAACGGCAACCTAAGCACCAGAGCCCAGCAAAGCGGGCTGGTCAGCGTGGGCACCAGCGGCAACGCCTACGAAGCGCGCACCGTCACCTTCCCCACGCCCTTCAGCAGCCCGCCGAGCGTGGTGCTGTGCACCCCGCGCCTGGACGCCAACGGGGCCGTGCCCAACGCCAACCTGGGCATGACGGCGGTGGTGCGCAACGTCACCAGCACGGGCTTTACGGTAGTTGTGTCGCGCTCCGACGCCAACGTGGGCTGGGGCACAGCCGTGAGTGTGAGCTGGCTGGCCCTGCCCTAGGCGGTTCGCGCGTCTACTCCCGTACCTTTAGCACATGAGTACTGCCCCCGCCGCTTCCGGCCTCGATTACCTGGACCTCTCCTACCGCCCCGACCTGCGGGTACTGACGGTGCGCTGGCTGCGGTCGGTTTCGTTTCCGGAGCTGCAGGCGGGGTTTCGGCAGGCCCTGGACATGGCGCTGGCTTGCCAGGCGGCGTACTGGCTGGTGGATGTGCGCCGCCGCACCGAGATAGACGCTATTCCTTCTACCTGGGTGGCCCAGCACCTGCTGCCGGAGGCCGCCGCCGGCCTGGCGCCGGCCACGCTGTACGTGGCCTATCTGCTCTCCCCCGTGCGCGCCGAGCAAATAGTCACTAACCCCGCCCTGCAGGCCGCCACAGCCCAGGCCCAGGCCCCCACGCAGCCCTACCGCCTCGAGACCTTCATCGACGAGGGCCCGGCGGTGCAATGGCTGCTGAGCAAGCGCCAGTAGCCCCTTGTGCCCCGCGGAATCCGGGGACGCCTCCACTAGCAGGCCATACTCTTCGTCTTCACACCCGGAAACTACGGGGTGGGCAGGCTGCGCAGCTGCTGCAGGGCCTGCTGGGTTTGGGCCTGGGTGCGCTGCTCTTTCTCGTCTTCGGCGGTGGGCGGCTTGGGCGGGCCGTCGTAAAACGCGAGGATGTTCTGGCGTACGGCCGGCGCCAGGGCTTCGAACTTGTTGTCGGCCAGCTGGCGCAGCCACTGCCCGTAGGTTTCGTCGGCCAGAGGGTACTCGCCGGCCTTGGTGGGCTTGCCGGTATCGAAATCGGTATTGGCGAGGCGGGGCGGCTGCGGCAGGGTTTGCTGCTCTACCTGGGCGCAGTAGCGTTTCAGGGTGGTGCGGAAACTGCTCCGAAACAGGGCCTGCGCCTCGGGCGTGGGTACCCTGAAGGCATAGGGTTTCAGCGGCCCCACTTTGGGCATGAGGCGGATAAACCCGCTCAGCAGCCGGGCGCCCAGGCCGGGCTTTTGGTAGGCGCCGCCAAACTCGCGGCGGTACTGGCGCGGGTAGTACTCGTACACAAAGTCGCGGCGGCGGGCGCTGGGGCTGAGCTTGAGGATGTCGGCGCGCTTGGCCCGCCACGCGGCGCGGGTAGCGGTGGGAATAAGCTGGCTGATGACGAAGCGGTACGAGCCGATGCTCAGGTCGACGTTGGCAATGACCTGACCCAGCTTCAGGCCGTAGGTTTTCAGGAAGGCGCGCTCCAGCACCTCCTTGCTCACCTGAAAGCCAATGGCGCGGTGGTAGTCGTCGGAGCGGTAGCGGCCGGCCGCCACCTGCACCACATCGAAGGCAAACTCCAGCTGGGTGTGCTGCTTGGGTGCCTGGTCGTAGGTAATAACGGGGCCGAACTCGGCTTTCAAATCGGGGTATACCGAAGCCATGGCTACGTTGGTGCCCTCGGGGTGGCCGTTTGTGTCGGCGGTGTAGTGGGCCAGGGCACCCAGGGCAAAGGCGTACTCGTTGCGGTTCTGGGCCTCGTCGAGTAGGGCGCGTACAAAGTCGCCGGAGCGCACGTAGTGGGTGAGGTTGGTGAACAGCACCGAGCCGAAAGGGTAAAACCCCATGTCTTGGATAATAGCCCCGCCATACGCGTAGCCTTTGGCCTCGGCCAGCTGCTCATTGGTAGCGTTGGGAAACCGCTGCTGCAGGGTGGGCAGCAGGCAGGGGGCCCAGGTCGAGTCGATGTTGGCCATGTGCGTGAGCACCGAGAAGCCCGAAGCGGATAGAGGCGCTGCCAGCAGCAACACCAGAAGAATACGAAGCATGTGCGGCAGCGGAACCGTAGAGGCTCCACTTTGCGCCAACGGCAAACCAGCGGCCCGCGTTGCCGTAGGCTAGGCAGCTACATTCCCCGTTATGACTCAAAAATCGTCCGGCAGCCACCTGCCTCTGTATCTATCGATTGGCATGCTTGCGCCGCTGGTCGGCGCTTACTTCCTCTGGCCCGCGTTTCAGGAAGGCGTGCAGGAGGCGTGGGCAGTACTGCGCACCGGCGAACAGGACAAAGTAGCCGCCTGGATTCAGCAATTCGGCTACTGGGGCCCCGTGCTGGTGGTGGTTACCATGGTGGCCCAAATGTTTCTTATCGTCATCAACAACGCCCTGCTCATTCTGGTATCGGTGTTGGCTTACGGGCCCATCTGGGGCTCTTTGCTGGCCTGGATAGGCGTGCTCACCGCTTCCAGCGTGGGCTACTGGATTGGGCGTGGCCTGGGTAGCGCCTTCGTCAGCAAACTGCTGGGCCAGAAAAACGAGGAGAAAGTCACCGGCTTTGTGGAAGACTACGGCCTGGGCGCCGTGGCGGTGGCCCGCCTCACGCCCATTATTTCCAACGACGCCATCAGCTTTGTGGCCGGGGTGGCGCGCATGGGCTACTTCCGTTTCATTGGTATTACCGCCGTGGCCGTGATGCCGCTCATCGGCCTGCTGGCCTACCTGGGCCAGGACAGCGACCGGCTGAAAACGGGGCTGCTGTGGGTATCGGGCGTGGGCTTGCTGCTGTTTGGGGGCTACATCTGGTGGGACAAGCACCGCCGCAAATAAGCCGCTTTACACCGCCTTTAAAAAGCAGCGGGCGCCTCCTGATTGGGGGCGCCCGCTGCTTTTTCAGCCTATGATGTCACGTACTACGCGGGTACGGCCCGGGCCAGCTTTATGCTGAACCCGGCCTCCTGCACGGCCGCTATTACGTCCTCGGCCGTTACGTCGTCGGCCTGCACAGTCAGGGTTTTGTCGGGCGAGGCGGTGTCTACCTCCCAGCCTTCCAGGCCCACGGCATCGTTAAGAAAAGGCGTAACGGCTTTCACGCAGCCGCCGCAGTTGATGTTGGTTTTGAAACGCAGGGTTTGCATGGTGTTAGTCGGCAAAGCGTGCTTGGGCTTTGCTGCATCTACTAACAAATGTAGGCCCGGTATGGATTACGTTTCGTGAATATTCCCCATCTGCGGCGCTGACCAGGGAGCGGGGCTACGCGGCGGCGCGGCAGGCCTCTTCGCAGCGGCGGCAGGCGGCCGCGCACTCCTGGCAATGCTGGTGCTGGTGCTGGGCGCACTCGTCGCCGCAGGCCTTGCAGATTTCGGCGCATTCGCGCATCAGGTGCCGGGCGTGCTCGGAACCCCGGGCCAGCAAACGAGCCGTGAGGGCACAAACGTCGGCACAGTCGCGGTCGAGGGCAATGCAGCGGGCCATCATTTGCACGTGGCTTTCCTGCAGGCAGGCAGTGGCGCAATGTTCGCAGGCGGCTACGCAATCGTTGAGGGCCTGCAGCAGGGCTTGATTTTGGTTGTGCATGGGTATCAGGAATTGGGTTGAACCATTCCTGGGTATACCCTTCGCACAGCGTAATCGTTGCCGAAAGCCAGTGTAACATTGCTACACCGCTGGTGCACAATTCCCAGTGATGCAGCGGCTTTACGCAGCTTTTTCCAGGTCCATGCCGCATTTGGGGCACTTGCCGGCCTGCTTGCTCTGGCTGCCTTCGCACTGCATGGGACACACGTACGTGGTGCTGCCGGTGTTGGTCTGGTCGCCGGTGCCGCCATCGGTACCCGGCCGCGACACCTCGTCGGCGGGCTGTTCAATGATGGTCGAGTCGGCGGTGGCCTCGGTGGGCGGCGGAACGGCGGCCTCGTCGTTAGCGGGTTTGCTGTTGCAGGCCGTGAACAGGCCGCTGCTCAGCAAAAAGGCTACCACGAGAAAACGGGAAGTGCGCATAGAAGTTGGCGTTTGGAATGAGCGCGTAAAACTCCGAAAGAAACCCCGGATTGCCGCTGTAGTCTGCAACCGGGCGGCAGGGGCTGCCAATAGCTCGGAAAGTTCAGCAAGCAAAACGCCCGCCTCGGGTAAACCGAAGCGGGCGGGCCTGTGTAACGTGGCCGATAACCAGTGGTTATGCCTTCTTTTTCCATTTGATGGTGCATCCTACGGCCTTGGTGGCGCTGGTGGTAGCCGCCTTGCCAGCCATCAGGTCGGCAAGGGCCTGCTCCACGTATTTGGCGGTGGCCGCTTTGGCGTCTTCGGTGTTGTTATCGATGGCCCCAATGTAGGCCACCTTGAAATCGGCGGCGCCGGTGCGCTGCAGCACGTACACATGCGGTGTGCGCGTGGCGCCGTAGGTACGGGCTACTTCCTGGCTTTCGTCGAACACGTAGGCGAAGGGGTATTTCTTGCTGCTGGCCTGCTTTTGCATTTCGGCGTACGAGTCGCCGGGGGCTATTTGCGGGTCGTTGGGGTTAATGGCCACCACGGGGTAGCCCTGCGGCGCGTACTTCTGGTGCAGGGCTATAATCCGGTCTTCGTAGGCCTTCGCATAGGGGCAGGTATTGCAGGTAAACACCACAATATAGCCTTTGGCGGCGCTGTTGCCGGCCAACGAGACGAGTTTGCCGTCTACGTTCTTCAGCTTGAAATCGGCGGCTTTGTCACCTACCTGGTAACCGCCTTCGGCAAAAAGAAAACTGCTCAGCGTGGCCACCACGGCCAGCAGTACCACCAGAAACAGGGGCTTTTTCATGGCAAACAGAAGTAAAGTGAGGTGAAAAGACGGCCCCGGGCTGGGGCTTGAATCACGGTTTAACCAGTTTGAGTGCGCTTTCCAGCTCGGTCAGGGTCAGGGGTTTCTCAAACGCCTGGCGCCGCTGCTGGCGGTTGTTGAAGATGAGCGTAAACGGCAATGCCCCCGACCAGCTGGGGTCGACTTTATCGATGAAGGCGTTCTGATCGGTTTCGTTCAGCAGCCACACCGTCGAGCGCAACCCCTGGCGCTGCACAAACGGCCGCACTTTGGTATCGAGTTTGGAGGCGAAATCCAAGCTCACGAGCACCACCTTCACTTTGTCGCGGGCATGGCGCGTGCGCAGCTGTTCAAAGTTAGGCAACTCTTCCACGCAGGGTGCGCACCACGTAGCCCAGAAATTCACCACGTAGGTTGTGTCGGAGGGGCGCGCCAGTAGCTGCTGCAGGGCTGGCAGCTTCACCACCCGAACCTGCTGACCCAAGGCCCCTACCGCCCCCACCAGAAGCAGTACGCCGCTTAGCAAAACCCTTTTCATGCCATCGAAGCTACATCAGCCACCCGCCCAATGGAGCACCCGGCACAAACGGCGGCCGGAGGCGGGCGGCGAGTACCGACAAGAAAACAACCGCAGGGCTGCACCAACCCAGTGGTACTTGTACGGGCGCGGAGTCGGTGAACCTGCCGTGCAGCACCATACCGGGGCCCAAAAGCGAGACTACTTTCGAAAGAAAGCCACGCGGGCGGGGTCCACCGTTCGTTTGCGGCTGCGGGGCGCCGAGAAAACCGCGTTGTCCTCGGTATCCTCGGTAATGCAGGCGCCAGCCCCGATGATGTTGTTTTTGCCCAGCCGAATGCCTTCGCGGATAACGCAGTTCATGCCGAGGTAGCAACCATCGCCGATGGTGGATTTTGCCCCGATGTAAGCCAGCGAGGCCAGTACGTTGTGCCCCACCGTGGCATGATGACCAATGCTGGCGCCCACCAGCACGGCATTATCGCCGATGGTCACAAAGGGGTGGATGCGCGTACCCTGGTCCACAAACGCGTTTTTGCCCAGCACCAGGTCTTTCCATACCTGAGCTTTCGAGCATACGTAACTCGCGCACTGGTACCCCTGATCTTGCATGCGGGCGGAGGCGGCAGCGCGGGCGTTGTTGCGGCCCAGAGCAATGTGCAGCTGGTGGGTACTCGCCGGAAACAGCTCGCTCAGGTCTTCGGCCGCTACCACGGGCAAGTGGCAAAACGTGGTCATGTCGGCCGGCAGAAAAGCACGGTCGAGGCAAAACCCTACCACCTCGTGCGGGCTGTCGTGGGTGAACAGATAGTAGGCCAGTTCGGCCTGACTGCCAATACCAAAAATGATGATGCGCATGCGGGGTAGGTTGAGGCTGTTTCGGGCAAAACAGGCCGGTGGCAGCTCCTTGCAACAGGGCAAAACCCGCTGGTTATCATTACCCAAGCCGCTGTGGGCGCAAGGATTTTAAAAACTACTGCTCAGTACCTGCCAGCAACCCACAAGTATACACCGCTAAAAAGCAAAAACCGCGCTCCTGAAAGGAAGCGCGGTTTGCTGCAGAGGAGGAGGGATTCGAACCCCCGGAGGTTTAACCCTCAACGGTTTTCAAGACCGCCGCAATCGACCACTCTGCCACTCCTCTAGTAGTAATTAGAAATTGAGAATGAAAAATTAAAAATGCCGGCGTTCAACGGCCAATTTTTAATTTTTCATTCTCAATTTCTAATTGAAAACGCAGAGAGGGGGGGATTCGAACCCCCGATACCCTTGCAGGTATAACGGATTTCGAATCCGTCGCATTCGACCACTCTGCCACCTCTCTGGGACCCAAACGAGTGGATTGGGACGGCAAAACTAGCAGGACTGGCGAGTTTAGGCAACGTTTCGACCGAAATTTTTTCCGCCAGTGCGCCTCGTGGGTGCTTTCGGGGTGAGCATCAGGGGCTAATGAGCACGGGCCGCTTTCTGCTCTGCGGCCGCGGCCCGCTTGCGTTTTCCCCTGCCGCTTACATCATCCATGCTAATGTTCACCTCGAAGCCCAGAATCAGGGTCATACACACGAAATCCAGCCACACCATGAAGCCCACCAGCGTGCCAATGGAGCCGTAAAAGTTGTTGTAGCTGTCGAATATGCGGATGTACAGCGCAAACAGGCCCGAAACGAGCAGAATAAGAACCGTGGCCACCACAGCCCCAATGGATAAAAACGGCCACCGACTGTGCACGGCCGGCACGTAGTAATAAATGGCGCAGGTACCGAACAGGAACAGCCCCACCACCGACCCATACTTGAGCAAGCCGAGCAGAAAACCCGTTAGCCGCTCGGGCACGATTTCGTAGTACACCAGCGCATCCACGATGTAGGTGCCAAACAGCAAGGCTACCACCGATACCAGCAGGGCCATGGCTAATCCCACGGTAAGTACCGTGGCAATAACGCGCTTGCGCAAGTAGCTGCGGCGCCGGAAAATAGAGTGCTTTTTGTCGAAGGCGTCGAGCAGGGCCATGATGCCGTTCGAGCTGAGCACCAAAGCCGTGGCAAAACCGAAGGAGAGCAAGCCGCCGTGCGGAATGTTCACGATGTCCTCGATGGTTTCGCGGGTGGCGGCGTACATCTCGCGGGGCATGATGTCGCCCAGAAACTGCAGGATATCCTGGTTCAGGCCCGGCACCGGAATGTAGGGAATGAGCGTGAACAGGAAGATGATGGTGGGAAACAGCGCCACCGTGAAGTTAAAAGCCATGTACGAGGCCCGCTTGGTGAGCGAGTCCAGCTTAAGCTGCTGCAGCATAGCATCCACCACGTCGTAGAGCGACACGCGCCCCCCCTGCAGTCGAATTCCGCTCAGCCACATGATAAACCGGCGGTACGTGCGGGTGCGCCGGGCCTGGATAACGCGCTGGTAACGGTTGGGCAGGTTCATTCGATTAACGGCCGAATATCAATGCGTAATGAACATGTACGGAACGCAAAGCGTGCCGGTGGTTACCCCGCCGAGGCGGCGGGGGCAGCGGCATCGGCGGCAAAGTACGGTGCTATGCCGCTAAGCACGTGCGGCGGAATGGCCGTGGGGCGGCCGTTGTGGCTGCTTACAAACACCATGAGCGTAGAGCCCTCTGTGAGCAGCTCGTCGGCTTCGTTGTAAATCTCATACTCAAACAGCACGCGGGAGCCCTGCGGCATTTCGCGCAGCATCATGCGTACGCGCAGCAGGTCGTCGTAGCGGGCGGGGCGTTTGAATTTGATGCGCAGCTCCCCTACCGGCATGCCTACACCTTCGGCCTCCATTTCGCGGTAGCTGATGCCGAGTTGCCGAAACGCCTCGGTGCGGGCCACCTCGAAGTACGCGGCAAAGTTACCGTGGTACACGTAGCCCATTTGGTCGGTTTCGGCGTAGCGGACGCGGATGTGGGTATCGGATTGGTACATTCTAGATAGTGTGCGAAATGAGGGTGAACGTGCTGATGTGCTAGCGGGAACAAGCATTATCACATCAGCACATTTTCAGATCAGCGAAGCGCCGCACGTTAGTTCTACTTCATAATACCCGAGCGCGTCAGCGCAGCCTGGTAGCGGCGGGCGTTCAGAATGTGGTCCCGCTCGTTGGTGGCGAAGGCGTGGTAGCCGCTGAAATCCTCCTTGGCGCAGAAGTAGATGTAGTTGTGCTGCTCGGGGTTCAGCACGGCATCGATGCTGGCAATGCTGGGCAGGTTAATGGGGCCGGGCGGCAAGCCGGCGTACTTGTAGGTGTTGTAGGGCGAGTCTTTCTGCAAGTGCACATTCAAAACGCGCCGAATGCCGAAGTCGCCGTTGGCGTACACCACGGTGGGGTCGGCTTGCAGCTTCATGCCACGCTTGAGGCGGTTCAGATACACGCCGGCTACGCGGGGCCGCTCGTCGGCGTGCTGCTGCTGCTCGGCCTCTACTATGCTGGCCAAGGTGCTCACCTCGGTGCGGCTCAGGCCCTGGGCTTTGGCTTTGGCGTCGCGGGCAGGCGTCCAGAACTTCTCGTATTCATCCTTGAGGCGCTTGAGTACCTTCTGAGGCGGGGTGGTGTAGTACAGCTCGTAAGTGTTCGGGATGAACATCGTGAGCAGGCCCGTGGTGTCCTCAAACCCCAGCGACTTGGCGTAGGCGTTGCTGCTGAGCAGGGAATCGAACTCCTGCGGGCGGGCGGCAAACGACTGGCTGAGCTTACCGGCCAGGTCGCGGCGCAGCCGGATGTTCTGGAACGTAAGCTTGAGCGGGGCCTGAATGCCACGGCGCAGGTCGTTGATCTGTTGACGGTTGGTGTAGCCCTCCTTTAGCTCGAAGCGGCCGGGCTTCACCAGCTGGTCGTACTTCATGAGCTTGGCCACGAAGCGGAACGAGAGCTTGTCGACGATAACGCCGGTGGCGTCGATGCTGTCCATCACAGACTTGTAGCTCTGGCCGGGCCGTACTACCACGTAGGTGGGGCGGCCTTTGGTTTCCACGTTCGGCGTAAAGAAAATCTGGTAGGCGTAGTAAGAAAACGTAACCAGCAGCAGGCCAAAAACGCCTAACGGATAGGCTAAACGGTTACGACGACGGGTAGCGCGGGCGCGGTATTCAGCGGGGGTTGGCATTCGAGGAAGCTTAACAGAAACTTATTCTTGCCAGATGCCGGCGTAACTATTTGGGCAGATACGGCGTTTCCGGTAGATTTGACGAGCCAAAAGTACGGCCTTCTCCCCTTTGACAACCCTTTTCCTTTTACCCATGCTTCACTCATACACGCGTTTTGCTTTCCGTAGCGCAGCTGCTATGGCCTTCCTGATGAGCGTAGGTGCTTCGGTCGCCCAAGCTCAGACCCCCATTAACATTGCCAGCGGCACGGCCGTTTACCGCGAGAATTTCGATGTGATGGGCGCCGCTGGCACTACCTATCCAAACGGCTGGACGGGAATACGCTTTGCCGGAAGCGGAACCCCTAACGAAACGCTAAGCCCGATAGTAGTCTTGGCTGGCAGTCAATCCGGGGCAGTGTACAACGCAGGTGCCGACGGCGCCGCTGATCGTGCTTTAGGTTCGTTGGCTTCGGGCTCCACGGCCCCTGCCTTCGGAGCTGTTTTTTCTAACCAAACGGGAGCTGCTGTAACGCGCGTAAACATTGCCGCTCGTATGGAGCAATGGCGCACAGGCAGCAACAATACTGTGAACGAAGCCACGGTTTTTGAGTACAGCCTCAATGCTACTAGCCTGAATACTGGTACTTGGACAGCAGTAACCTCGCTGGATCTGAACGAAATTGCTATTACATCGACTACTGCAGCTCCACTTGATGGCAACTTGCCAACTAACTCAATGCCTATTGCCGGTACAATTACATTGAACTGGCCCAACAACACTACTATGTGGATACGTTGGAACGATGCTGACAATTTTGGCTCTGATGCACTGCTATCCATTGACAATTTTGCTATTTCGACCGGCAACACGGCTTTGGCCACCCGCAACAACACCCTTAACACCACGCTCAACCTGTTCCCGAACCCGGTAGCACGCGAGTTGAACGTTTCGGTAGGTACGGAAGGCCGCAACGCCAAGTACGAAGTATTGAGCCAGCTGGGCCAGGTTGTAATGACCGGCAGCCTCTCGGGCACCGAGCAGAAAATCAACGTTGCCAACCTGCAGGGTGGCGTGTACATGCTGCGCCTCACCACCTCGGAAGGCAGCACCACGAGCCGCTTCACCAAAAACTAAGTACTGGGCATTTCCGCAGTATAAGTTTGCGCAAACCCCGGCCTTCTGGTCGGGGTTTGTTGTTTTATCAGCCCGGCTATAGACTTGCCTTGCTTCAGCTCCTTACGTAACAAGCTGCGGGGCTTGCGCGTCATACACCTATTGCGTAACTACCGCGCCCTTTCCTGTTACCATTAACTCGCAAACCCCATGGCCCAAGCCCAGCTACTGCGCATACACCCCGAAAATCCACCCCAAAACCGTATTCAGCAAGCCGTGGACGTGTTGCGCAACGGCGGCGTAATTATTTACCCCACCGATACCATTTACGGCCTGGGCTGCGACATTACCAATACCAAAGCCGTAGAGAAGCTGTGCCGTATTCGGGGTCTGAAGCCCGACAAAGCCAACCTTTCCTTCATCTGCTCCGATCTGTCGCACATCAGCGACTACGCCAACGGCATTACCACGCCGGTGTACAAAGTGCTGAAAAAGGCTCTGCCCGGTCCGTTCACGTTCATATTCGAAGCCAGCGCCAAGGCGCCGAAGTACGGCGGCGTAAAACGTAAAACGGTAGGCATCCGCATTCCCGACAACCCTATTTCCATGGCGCTGGTGAGGGAACTTGGCAACCCCATCGTGAGTACTTCCATTCACGATGAAGACCAGATTATTGAGTACAGCACCGACCCCGAACTGATTTACGAGAAGTACCGCGTGCTCGTAGACCTCGTCATCGACGGCGGTTACGGCAATAACGTAGCCAGCACCGTAGTCGACTGCACGACCGAGGACTTCGACGTTATTCGGGCCGGCGCCGGCGACATTGAACAGTACTTGTAAAAAACGCCACGCATAGAAAAAGGCCGCCTGTACTCAGGCGGCCTTTTTCTATGCGTGGCGTTTCAGCTTCCAGCGTCGGTGCGACCATAAATAGTCGGCGGGCTTGGCCTGGATGTCGCGCTCTACGCAGCGGGCAAAAGCCTCGGTAATGGCGTGGCCGTCTTTGTCGAGGGGAGCGTCGCCGTCGTGGAGTTGTTCCGCCACAATTTCGTAGTAGCCCCGCCGCAAGCGCACAATGTTCACGTACAGCACGGGGCATTTAAACTGCGCAGCCAGCTTATCGGCGCCGGTGTAAAAGGCGGTTTCCTGGTGAAGGAAGGTGGTCCAGTACGTGTGTTCGGGGCTGGCGGGGCTTTGGTCGCTGAGCATCGACAACGACCGGGGCTGGCCGCGGCGCCGCAGCATATCGCGCAGGGTGTCGCGCATGGGAATGAGGTGCGAACCTGTGCGCGTGCGCAGCCGCAGCATAAAATCCTCGAAAAAGGCGTTGCGCAGCGGCTTGTACACGCCGTCGGCCTTGCCGGGGAAATACACCGCTCCGGTGGGCAATATCCACTCCCAGTTACCAATGTGCGAGCCTAGCGCCAGCACCGTCCGGCCGGCCGCAAACTGGTTGGTAAATAGCTCGGCATTCTTGATCTGCACGCGCCGCGCCATTTCCGCCGGGCTAATGGCCGCCAGCTTCAATATCTCCACGATTACGTCAGCAAAGTGCCGGTAGAAATCGGCGCTGAACTGCTGTATCTCGGCTTCGGTGCGCTCCGGGAACGAGCGGCGCAGGTTTTCCAGTACCACCCGGCTGCGGTAGCGCAGCACGTAGCGCATGAGCAGGTAAAACACGTCGGCTATGCGGTGCAGCACCGGCAGCGGCAAATGGGCCAGGCCCAGCAACAGCCAGTTCAGGGGCAAGTAATACCAGGCATAGGGCCGGCCGGGGGTCAGCGCTCCTCTCATCGGGGCAAAGATGCACCCTCGGGGGCGTAATCCTGCGTGCCGCGGCTGAGCTTGGCCGTGCGCGTGGCCAGCACTTTACCGGCGGCGTTGCGCACTTCCACCGTCAGGCTATAATCACCGGGCGGCAAGGGACCGAGAGGCAGTTCGCCTACTACAGGCGTTGGGCGGCCGGATTTCGCCTGATCAATGCGGGCATCGGCATCGGCTGCGGCACCTTCTTCCGACTCGATGTGGTAATGCAGCTTCAATGGCTGGCCGGCCGGAGCCTGGTACATTTCGAGGTAGAAGTACAGCTGCTCGGCACCGCGGGCGTAGGCGCCGTTGGGCGTGCGGCTAAGCAAGTGGTTGCCCCGAATGAAGTTGCTTTGACCGGTGGTTTGGCTGGCGGCTTTGGTCAGGAACACAATGTCGCTGAGCGCGGGCGCGTTGGCCGGAAAATCGAGCACCAGTGGCTGTACCACCTGCGTGGGCGCGGTGCTTTTGCGGTACAAGTCGCGCAGTTCGCCGCGCACTGCGTACTGGCCGGCTGGCAGCGTAATGCGCTTGAGGAAGCTCTGCGGATTTTTAATGGCAATGGTGGTGTCGCTGAGAACGGGCGGCTTCAGCGTTATGACCTCGGAGTAGGCGGGCTTGCCGTCGGGCTTCAGGATTTGCAGGGTAAGCACGGCGGCGGCCTGGTAGCTGCCGGGTGCGCGTTTGATGTACGTGAGGCCGTTGCCAGGCACGGTGGCGTACAGCTCCACCTCGTAGGTATTACCAGCAGCTAAGGTGCGGAAGCGGGCTACATCAAGCACCAGCTGCGGGGCGGCGGCCGATGCGGCACCGGCCAATAACAACATCAAAAAAAGCGGCAACAGCAGACGAACGCGCATAAGCACCAAAGCAACGATGACAGATTATTTTGCGAGTACAACGCAAATAAGCGGCCGAAGTGTCGGCTTCTCCCCTGCCGAACAATTTTTATGAAATCCGCGCGTACTTCGCATCACCTTTCCTGAAGCTTGCTTGCGGGCTACTGCTGACGCTGCCCAGCGTCAGCGCCGCTGAGCTTCGCTTCCGTTCCGCCATTATGTCTACCGCCGTGTCCACCGTTCTGTTTGAGCTGTCGTACTGCCCGCCCGCGGCGTTTTTCGCTGAACTTCTCTCGGCCGAGTCGTTGTTATTAGAGCGGCACGAAAACTACCGAAAGCAGACGTACCGCAACCGCTGCCTCATTCTTACGGCGCAGGGCGTGCAGCCGCTTACGGTGCCGGTAATCGATGGCAACCGCTCCGAAAAAGCGCCCATCGACCAACTGGAAATCGATTACCGCCAAAATTGGGTGCACCGCCACTGGCGCACTTTGCAGACAGCTTACGGCAACAGCTCGTATTTCGAGTTTTATGCCGACTACTTGCACGACATTTACGTACGTAAGCCAGACCGGCTCTTTGATCTGAATCTGGCTGTTTTACACCTTTTGTTGCGGTGCCTGCGCCTCACGCTTCCCGTTGCATTTACCGCTGAGTGGCACGCTAGCTACCCGGCCCAGGTGCTTACGGATCGGCGGGATTGGCTTACTCCCAAAGCTCTGCCTGACACCGCGTCAGGTG
Source organism: Hymenobacter koreensis (assembly GCF_039541855.1). NCBI lineage: Bacteria > Pseudomonadati > Bacteroidota > Cytophagia > Cytophagales > Hymenobacteraceae > Hymenobacter > Hymenobacter koreensis. The sequence continues at coordinate 468,165 of NZ_BAABHA010000001.1, read as the reverse complement.
CCGGGCTGCGGCAGGAGTATCGGCAGTGCTTTGGCGCGGGGTTTGTACCCGGTTTAAGCGTGCTGGACCTCTTGTTCGCGGTGGGTCCGGCGGCCGGCACGTACCTCGTGCCCGCCACCAGCGCCGGGGGCGAACCAGGCTCCGAACCTTTGACCCAAACGGCCGGTTTAATTACTGACATCCGGTAACTCACTCTGCCGCCCTTGCGCGACACCGGATTCTTTCTCACCTTATCTGCATGGAAGCGAAATTCTCAAACCGCGTCAAGGAAGTCATTTCCCTCTCCCGGGAAGAGGCTATCCGCCTTGGCCACGACTATATTGGTACCGAGCACTTGTTGCTGGGCATGATTCGCGAGGGCGAAGGCACGGCAATAGCCCTGCTCAAGAAGTTGGGCGTGTCGGTAGAGGAGCTGAAATACGCCCTCGAACAACATACTCGTAACACTGCCACCCAAGGAATCAGTATAACGGGCAGCATCCCGCTCACGAAGCAAACGGAAAAGGTGCTGAAGATTACGTATCTCGAAGCCAAAATCTTCAAGAGCGAAATCATCGGCACCGAACACCTGCTGCTGTCGATTCTGCGCGATGAAGACAACATATCTTCCCAAATCCTGAGCAAGTTCAACGTGAACTACGAAGCCGTACGCGACTCGCTAGACTACCACGGAACCGGTAGCACCAGCCAAAACCCCACTTCGGGCCCCTCCGACACCGACGACGACGACAACGACAAACTGTTTGGCTCGTCCAAATCGTCGTCGGGAACCGCCAAGAAACCCGGTGAAAAATCGCGCACGCCCGTCCTCGACAACTTCGGACGCGACCTAACCAAGCTGGCCGAAGACGACAAACTCGACCCCATTGTGGGCCGCGAGAAGGAAATTGAGCGCGTAGCTCAAATCCTGTCGCGCCGCAAAAAGAACAACCCGATTCTCATCGGTGAGCCCGGCGTAGGTAAAACGGCTATTGCCGAAGGCCTCGCCCTGCGCATCGTGCAGAAGAAAGTATCGCGCGTGCTCTTCAACAAGCGGGTGGTAACGCTGGACTTGGCCTCGCTGGTAGCCGGTACCAAGTACCGTGGCCAGTTCGAGGAGCGCATGAAGGCCGTGATGAACGAGCTGGAAAAGTCGCCCGACGTGATTCTGTTCATCGACGAGCTACACACCATTGTGGGCGCCGGCGGTGCCAGCGGTTCGCTCGACGCTTCGAACATGTTCAAGCCGGCTTTGGCCCGCGGCGAGATTCAATGCATCGGTGCCACTACGCTCGATGAGTACCGTCAGTACATCGAGAAGGACGGCGCCCTGGCTCGTCGTTTCCAAATGGTAATGGTGGACCCCACCACGCCGGAGGAAACCATCGAGATTCTGCACAACATCAAAGATAAGTACCAGGACCACCACCACGTGGTGTACACCGACAAGGCCATCGAGGCCTGCGTAAAGCTGTCGGACCGCTACATGTCGGACCGGTTCCTGCCCGATAAGGCCATCGACATTCTCGACGAGGCCGGCGCCCGCGTGCACATCAACAACATCGTGGTGCCCGAGGATATCCTGAAGCTCGAGGAGAGCATCGAGAATATCAAGGGCGAGAAAAACCGCGTGGTGAAGTCGCAGAAATACGAGGAAGCCGCCCAGCTTCGCGACAAGGAGAAAAAGCTTCTGGAACAGCTCGAAACCGCCAAGAAGAACTGGGAGGACGAGACCAAGAAGAAGCGCTACACCGTGAAGGAGGAAAACGTGGCCGAAGTAATTGCCATGATGACCGGCATTCCGGTGAGCCGCGTAGCCCAAAACGAAAGCGCCAAGCTGCTCAGCATGGGCGAGGAGCTGAAGGGCAAGGTAATTGGTCAGGACAAGGCCATTGCCCAGCTCGTGAAGGCTATCCAGCGTACCCGCGTTGGTCTGAAAGACCCGAAGAAGCCCATCGGCTCGTTCGTGTTCCTGGGCCCGACGGGTGTAGGTAAGACGGAGCTGGCCAAGGTGCTGGCTACCTACCTCTTCGACAAGGAAGATTCGCTCGTGCGTATCGACATGTCGGAGTACATGGAGAAGTTCAGCGTATCGCGCCTGGTGGGCGCGCCTCCCGGCTACGTGGGCTACGAAGAGGGCGGTCAGCTGACGGAGAAAATCCGCCGCAAGCCGTACTCGGTTATCCTGCTCGACGAGATTGAGAAGGCGCACCCGGACGTGTACAACCTGCTCCTGCAGGTGCTCGACGACGGTATTCTGACCGACGGCCTCGGCCGTAAGGTGGACTTCCGCAACACCATCATCATCATGACCTCGAACATCGGGGCGCGTGATTTGGCTGACTTTGGCGTGGGCATCGGCTTCGGCACGAAGGCACGGCAGGACAGCATCGATGACCTCACGAAGAGCACCATCACGAATGCCCTGCGCAAGACCTTCTCGCCGGAGTTCCTGAACCGTTTGGACGACGTGATTGTGTTCAACGGCCTGCAGAAAGAGGATATCTTCAAGATCATCGACATTTCGCTCTCGAAGCTGCGCAGCCGCATCCAGGCACTGGGCTACAAAATCGAGCTGACGGAAGCCGCCAAGACCTTCGTGGCTGAGAAAGGCTACGACCCGAAATACGGTGCCCGTCCGCTGAACCGCGCCATCCAGAAGTTCATCGAGGACCCGATTGCTGAGGAAATCCTGAAGGCCCAACTCACGCAAGGCGACGTAATTGAAGCCACGCACGAGGAAGGCAAGGAGGAGCTGACGTTCACCTCGCGCAAGAGCGAAGAAGCTTCTACCCTCGCCAGCGACGAGCGGCCGGCTGACAAGCCCGAAGCTCCTGAGGGCAAGGAAGGCAAAGGCGAGTAAGATCCGCTAATTGATTGAAAGCAGAACGGCCGGTTGCGCAAGCAGCCGGCCGTTTTTTTGACTGTTATTTCTTTATACGAATTGAGAATCTGCAATTGTCAGAGCAACTCTATCTTCTTTTATGATACTACGGGTTTTGAGATAAGGCAACAACTTACCTTTAAGCAACCAATCCAATACATTATTAATAAAAATATGTGACGGGTTAGAGAAAGTATTTTGAATAAAATAAATTTGATAGTTCTTCGTATTATTTAAAAATAATTTCCATTCGTTTTTTGTAACAAGAAAACTCTGCTTCTGCTTAGCAGTTCCTTTACACTCAATATAGTATTCTATTGTTCCGTCTTCTTCCAAAATCTCAAAATCATGATCCTGATTAGATTCACCATTTTCATTCAACCATTTTACTCTATTAGGATATTTATTTTTTAAAAGATCAAACAAATATTTTTCTGAAATTAAACGAATACTCTCGTTTAATTCCGCATCTTCAATCACATCTGCAACTTGTTCCTTTTCTTCTCTAAGTTGATTTAACTCTACACGAACTTGCCTTATCTCTCGAACTATTTCACTTAAAACTATATTACTCTCTTCTTTCTTTACTTTATTTCCAACACTTATACTCTCTAAAACATTTGGCTCTGTTTTTTCACCTACTAGCTTAGAAATTTCCTGAATTTGGCTTACAGGCTTTGCAACCTCAATAATCTGTGGCTTGGATACAATTCTCAAGTTAGCGGAGTAGAAAGGAGAAAGCCCTGTACTGATAATTGTCTTGTTGTATACATCCCCACCTTTATAAGGAATGTCGCTATATGTGCCTCTTGTCAGCTTAGAAATTTCTTGTGCTTTTGCTCGTGCTACCTGGTCTAGCCCGATACCGATAACATGTATTTCACAATTTATACCTTCAGTTTGTGCTTTCTTACACTCGGAAATATAATCACCGCCTTTATCTTCTTGCCCATCTGTTACAAGAATAATTTTCTTATTACTTGCAGCATACTCTTTCAGAGTTCCTATAGATTGTCTTATAGCATCGGATATTGGAGTTCCTCCATTTTTAAATAACAATTTATTAATCACGGCAATAATAGCCTCTTTATCAGTTATCTGAAGAGGCAGCTCCTGTACAACAGGCGGCATGTCTTTTACTGCTGAAAACGACTTGATGCCAATTCTAGAAGAATAATCAAGAGAAGGGACGATATCTGACAGCAACATCTGCTTTGTCAATTCAATCTTATCCTTCATACTTCCTGAAAGATCAACGACAAACTCAATGACTGTTTCCATGAATAAGCATTTTATCAAACTTGATTATTTCTAGATGCATTGCTACTATACATCTACTTGATTCGGCTCAAGTTAGAGCGTGTTTGGGAATTGGTTGGGGGCTAAAGAAAAACGAGCCAGTAAGTTGCAGGCGGAGTTCCTAGGCTCCGGTCTGCATCATGGTTGACGGCTATCAACCCCTCACTGACTCGCAGTGGCAAGTTATGCGCTGCCTGCTGCCGCTGCAACGCAAGCGGCGCTTGTGCCTGCGGCGTGTGGTGGACGCGTTGCGGTACCTGTGCCGCACGGGCTGCCAGTGGCGCAGCCTGCCGGCGGCGTTTCCGCCCTGGCCGGCGGTGTATTACTACTTCCGCCGCTGGCAACACGACGGCACGCTGCAGCGGCTGAACCGGACGCTGAACGAGGCGGACCGCCAGGCGCACGGGCAGCCGGCCGCGCCGGCGGTCTTGTGCCTGGACAGCCAGAGCGTCAAGCTGGCCCCGCGCATCGCCGAGCACCGCGGCACGGACGGCGGCAAGTGCGTGAACGGGCGCAAACGGCAGCTGCTGGTGGACCGGCAAGGCCGCATCTGGGCCTGCCGCACGCACGCGGCCAACCTGCACGACAGCCGCGGCGCCTGTGCCTTGTTGCTCGAACGCCGGCACTGGGGCCCGCGCCTGACCACGGTCGTGACGGACCGTGCCTACCGCGGCCGCTTCACCGAGGGGCTGCTGGCGCGTGGCTTGCGCCACGAAGTGAGCAGCCGCCCGCCGTCCACCCGCGGCTTCGTCCCGGTGGGCTGCCGCTGGGTGGTGGAGCGCACGTTCGCCTGGCTGAACTTCTTCCGACGGCTCGTCATGGACTACGAGTACACGCCCGAGAGCCACGCGGCCTGGATTCTGTGGGCCAACGTCACGCTCTGCTTGAATCGGTTTCCTTAATTCCCAAACAGGCTCTTAGTAACTCTTGATTGCGTCAGCAACCAGATACGTCTGGATTCTACTTGATCAACTCCCCTCAAAAACGGGTTCGGCTTTTTTGTGCCCGCGGGTTACCTTTGGCTCCCGTTTCACTGACTTTTCCCCTCTCCTGCCCCGTATGTCCGATCCGCACGCCGACCCGACGCTGAGTGCCCTCGAAATCCTGGCTAAAAAGAACGCCGAGGCGCTGCTGGGCGGTGGCCAGGACCGCATCGACGCCCAACACAAAAAGGGCAAGCTCACGGCCCGCGAACGGCTCGACCTACTGATGGACCCGGGCTCCTTCGAGGAAATCGGCAAGTTTGTGATGCACCGCTCCAAGGACTTCGGCTTGGACAAGGAATACTACCTCGGCGACGGCGTGGTGACGGGTTACGGCACCATCAACGGCCGCCTGACCTACGTTTTCTCGCAGGATTTCACGGTGCTGGGCGGTTCGCTTTCCGAGACGCACGCCGAGAAAATTGTGAAGATCATGGACCTGGCCATGAAGAACGGCGCGCCAGTAATCGGCCTGAACGACTCGGGCGGGGCCCGCATTCAGGAAGGTGTGGTAAGCTTGGGCGGCTACGCCGACATCTTCTACAAGAACACCTTGGCCTCGGGCGTGGTGCCGCAGATTTCGGCCATCATGGGCCCCTGCGCGGGCGGCGCGGTGTACTCACCGGCCATTACCGATTTCATCCTGATGGTGGAAAACACGAGCTACATGTTTGTGACCGGCCCCAATGTGGTGAAAACGGTTACTCATGAAACCGTGACCAGCGAAGAGCTGGGCGGCGCCAGCACCCACAGTACCAAGAGCGGCGTGACGCACTTCACGGCGCCCAACGAGGTGGCTATCATTCAACAGCTAAAGCAGCTGCTGAGCTACCTGCCGCAGAATTGCGAAGACACCGCCCCCATGCTCCCCTACGAGCCCCAGGGTGACGAGCTGCGCGCCGAGCTGGACAGCATTATTCCGGCTAATCCCAACCAGCCTTACGACATCCGCGAGGTCATTACCGGCATAATCGACGCCGACTCCTTCATGGAGGTGCACCAGAACTACGCCGAGAACATCGTGGTAGGTTTTGCGCGTTTGGGTGGCCGCAGTATCGGCATTGTGGGCAACCAGCCTGCTATTCTGGCGGGTGTGCTCGACATCAACGCCTCCACCAAAGCGGCCCGCTTCGTACGCTTCTGTGACTCGTTCAACATTCCGTTGCTGGTGCTCGAGGACGTGCCCGGTTTCTTACCCGGCACCGACCAGGAATGGCGCGGCATCATCACCAACGGCGCCAAGCTACTCTACGCCTTCTGCGAAGCCACCGTGCCGCGCATCACCGTTATTACCCGCAAGGCCTACGGCGGGGCGTACGATGTGATGAACTCCAAGCACATCGGCGCCGATATGAACTACGCTTGGCCCACCGCCGAAATTGCGGTAATGGGTGCCAAAGGCGCTGCCGAAATCATTTTCAAGCGCGAAATAGCCGCCGCCGACGACCCTGAGGCCAAGCTGCAGGAAAAAGTAGACGAGTACCAGCGCAAGTTTGCCACGCCTTACCGCGCCGCCCACCGTGGCTTCGTAGACGAGGTGATTCTGCCCTCGCAAACGCGTCAGAAGCTCATCCGGGCTTTTAAGATGCTCGAAAACAAAGTAGCGCAGTTGCCTCGCAAAAAACACGGTAACATTCCGCTGTAATTTTCCTTACTTAAATCCGTGCAAAAGCGGTGCTGCTCACTCTGGCAGCACCGCTTTTACGTCGAATAGCCCTCCGAACCGCAACGTCTGCCAGCGCCTGAGCTGGTTTTTCCATCCACGAGGCCGCGCTTTTCGTACTTCTTCCGTTTTCCCTCAGCCCGCCGCTTACTCCTCCCCGCTATGCGCAAAGAGAGCTTCGATTTCCTCGAGAAATACCTCAATACCCACTCTCCTACCGGCTTCGAAAAAGAAGGCCAGAAAGTGTGGCTAGACTACGTACGGCCGTACATCGACGAATATTTCGTGGACACTTACGGCACGGTGGTAGGCGTGGTAAATCCGGAGGCGGAGTACAAAGTCGTCATTGAAGCACACGCCGACGAGATTAGCTGGTTTGTGAATTACATCACGAAGGAAGGGTACCTATACCTGCGCCGTAACGGCGGCTCCGATGCACTAATTGCCCCCTCGAAGCGCGTAATTATTCACACCGCCAAGGGTCCGGTGCGGGCCGTATTTGGTTGGCCCGCTATCCACGTGCGCAAAACGGAGCAGGACAAGGCACCCACCATCGAAACCATATTCCTCGACTGCGGCGCCGCTTCGGCCAAAGAAGTAGAGGAAATGGGCATTCACGTGGGCTCCGTGGTGACGTTTGAAGACGAGCTGATGCAGCTCAACGAGAAGTACCTAGTGGGCCGCGCGCTCGACAACCGCGTGGGCGGCTTTATGATTGCCGAAGTAGCGCGCAAGCTCAAGGAAGAAGGCAAAACGCTGCCTTTCGGCTTGTACATTGTAAACGCGGTACAGGAGGAAATTGGCTTGCGCGGCGCTGAAATGGTGGCCCACCGCATCAAGCCCAACGTGGCCATCGTGACCGACGTGACCCACGACACTCAGTCGCCGATGTACGAGAAGAAAACCGCCGGCGACATTCACTGCGGCAAGGGCCCGGTAATTACCTACGGTCCGGCCGTGCAAAACAACCTGCGCGACCTGATTATTGCGGCGGCTCAGGAAAAGGGAATTCCGTTTCAGCGCGCGGCTGCTACCCGCGCCACCGGCACCGACACCGATGCCTTTGCTTACTCGAACGCAGGCGTGGCTTCGGCCCTGATTTCGCTGCCGCTGAAGTATATGCACACCACCGTGGAAACCGTGGCTGAGGCCGACGTACTAAACGTTATTGAGCTGATTTACGAGTCGTTGCTGCGCATCGAAGACCAGCACGATTTCCGCTACTTCAAGTAAGCCACTACGGCTCTGATAGAACGTCATTCCGAGCGAAGCCGAGGAATCTCGCGTGTTTAGCTGGATAGTATCTTTTCCTCTGGATTTACTATTCGCCGTCAGCACGCGAGATTCCTCGGCTTCGCTCGGAATGACGTTCTTTTGTTACCTCTAATTCGCTTACCCATCACACCCGCATGTTCATTTCCGGCTTCACCATCATTCGCAATGCCGTTATCAACGACTACCCCGTGGTGGAAGCCATTCGCTCCATCCTGCCCGTCGTTGATGAAATGGTGGTGAGCGTGGGCGCCAGCGACGACGATACCGAAGGCCTGATTCGCAGCATCAACTCGCCTAAAATCCGCATCGTACACTCGGTGTGGGACCCGGCGCTGAGGCAGGGCGGCGCCGTACTGGCCGTGGAAACCGACAAAGCTTTCCGGGAAATCAGCCCCGATGCCGACTGGGCCTTTTACATTCAGGCCGACGAGGTGGTGCACGAGCAGTACCACGCCGCCATTCGGCAAGCGGCCAAGCAGTACCTGCACGACCCAGAGGTGGACGGGCTGCTATTCGATTACACGCACTTTTACGGCACCTTCGATTACGTGGGCGACAGTCGCCGCTGGTACCGCCGAGAGGTGCGCCTAGTGCGCAACGACCCGGCCATTCGTTCGTACCGCGACGCGCAAGGTTTCCGGCGCAACGGCGAAAAGCTGCGCGTGAAGCCAGCTAATGCCGCCGTATACCATTACGGCTGGGTGAAAAGCCCCCAGCAAATGCTCACTAAAATCAAGAACCTAGACCAGCTGTGGGCCGAAGACAAAGCCCCCGAAGAGCACCCGCTGGCCGCCGCCGAAGCATTCAACTTCGACGATTACGACTCGCTGCAGCTGTTTCAGGGCACGCACCCCAAGGTGATGCAGGAGCGCGTAGCGCGTCAAAACTGGAAGGTTGACATTGACGTGACGCGCAAGCGTTTCAAGCTAAAAAACCGCGTGCTGCACTGGGTGGAAAAGCTCACCGGCAAACGCTTTTTCGAGTACCGCAATTACCGCTTGGTATAGGCCATGCAGCTACCGCCCGTTTTTCCCCCGCTCACCGTAACCGACCAAATGGACCGGCGCGTGGCCGTGCCGTTTCCGCCGCAGCGCATTGTGTCGCTGGTGCCGTCGCAAACCGAGCTGCTGTTCGATCTGGGCTTGGGCAAACGGGTGGTGGGCGTTACCAAGTTCTGCATTCATCCGGCCGAAGCACGGGAGCAAGCCACCGTGGTAGGCGGCACCAAGAACTTCCACTTCGATAAAATAGAGGCGCTAAAGCCCGATTTAATCATCGGCAACAAAGAAGAAAACTACCAGGAAGGCATCGAGCAGTTGGCAGCCCGCTACCCGGTATGGATGAGCGACATTTTCACGCTGGACGATTCCCTGCGCATGATGCGGCAGCTTGGCCTGATTACCGGCGCCAAAACCAAAGCCGATGCCCTGAGCGAAACCATTGCCGCTTCCTTCGCTCAACTAACGCCCGCCGAGCCCCGCCTTTCGGCCGCCTATTTTATTTGGCGCAAGCCGTACATGATAGCTGCGCCCGGCACTTTCATCGACGATATTCTGCGGCGGGCGGGCTTCACCAATGCTTTTGCCGACTGCACCCGCTACCCTGAAATCAGCGCCGAAGAACTAGCCGCCGCTCAACCCGACGTGATTTTGCTTTCCTCCGAGCCCTACCCTTTCGGAGAAAAGCACGTGGCTGAATTCCAGCAAATATGCCCGCAGGCCCGCATTCAGATTGTGGACGGCGAGTTGTTTAGCTGGTACGGCAGCCGCTTACAGCATACACCGGCTTACCTGCAAAAGCTGCGGCAAGAGTTGTAAAACAAGCGCCTTTACTGCAGATCAAAGCCGGCCTGCCGTAGCTCTTCCCAGAAAAACGGGTACGACTTGCGCACCACAACGGGCTTTTCGACGGTGAGACGGCCCCGAAATGCCAACGGAGCAAACGCCATAGCCATGCGGTGGTCGTGGTAAGTAGCCACGTGCTGCTCGCGCACCTCAAAATCGTTGGCCGTTACCTGAAACACGTCGTCGACGGTCGGTTTTAGGGCGGCCCCAAACTTGGCCAGCTCTGTTTGCAGGGCGGCAATGCGGTCGGTTTCCTTGATGCGCAGGCTTTCCAGACCGGTCATGTCCACCACCACGCCGGTAGCCGCGGCAGCCACGGCAATGGTTTGGGCCAGGTCGGGGCAATCGGTGAAGTTCATGGCCACGCGGGAAGAGCGGCTTTCGGCAGGCATTTGGTACAGCGTTACCCCTTCGTCTTCGAACTCGGTGCGCACGCCCAACGACTCCATCAGGTGTCGCACAACCTGGTCGCCCTGCAGGGACTGGCGCCGCAGCCCCGGCAGCCGCACCTGCGAACCGGTGGGCGCCAGCGCCACCAGGCTGTACCAGTAACTGGCCGCCGACCAATCGGACTCCACGTGGTAATCGGCCGGCAGGTAAGGCCGCTCGCTGACGCGCACGTCGCGTTCGTGCACTTCCACTTCGGCGCCGAAATGGCGCATGAGCTCGGCCGTCATCTGAATATAAGGGCGCGAGCCGATGTGGCCGGTGAGCTGCAAATGCAAGCCGCCGGGCACCAGCGGGCCAATCATCATGAGGGCCGAAATGAACTGGCTGCTCACGTCGCCGCGCACCTGCAGCGGCGCCGACTCCACGGGTTGCCAGCCGCGCAGCCGCAGCGGCGGGTAGCCTTCGCGGCCCTCGTAGTCGATTACGGCTCCCAGTTGCCGCAACGCGTCCACCAGAATACCGATGGGGCGTTCCAGCATGCGAGGCGTACCGGTGAGGGTTACATTACGGCCCGTAACGGCCAGGTAGGCGGTAAGAAACCGCATAACGGTGCCGGCGTCTTCGGCATTAATCTCGGTGGCGTCTGCATCGGCCAAGAGGCGACGCATCAGCTGGGTGTCGTTGGCCTCGGAGAGGTTTTCGAGCGTGCCGCCACCGGCCAGGGCCTGCAAAATCAGCACGCGGTTGCTTTCGCTTTTGGAGGCGGGCAGTTGCGCCGTGCCGCAGAGCGGGCCACCGGTCCAGTGCAGGGTAAACGAATCGGGGTAGGTCACAGGCGGTGGTAGTAGCGCAGCGAATCGGCCAGTTCGGCCACGGTTACGGGTTGATCGTACACGCCGCGGCCAATGGCTTCCAGCAGCGTGCAGTTAATGGTGTCGCCTTGGTTTTTCTTGTCCTGGCGGGCGAGTTCGGCAATGGCTTCGGTTTCCAGGGTCACGAACTGCACCTTGTCGTAAACCGAAAACAGGAAGGTTTCGATTTTGTCCAGCTCGCTTTCTGTTAGCAGCCCTTTCTGCACCGACAGCCACGCCTCGCACACCATACCGGCGGCAATGGCCTCGCCGTGCAAAATAGCGCGGCCGGCCTGGCCCAGCAGGTAGCTTTCTAGCGCGTGGCCCACGGTATGCCCGAAGTTGAGCAGCTTGCGTGGCCCGCGTTCCAACGGGTCCTGTGCTACAATTTCCTGCTTTACCGCCACCGACTCGCGCACCACGGCTGCCCAATCGTCCACGAACAAGCCGTAGTTGCGGCCCTGCATAAACGCGTCGGCGTCGGCAATGAGCCAATGCTTTACTACCTCAGCGTAACCGGCACGCAGTTCGCGTGGGTCGAGGGTGGTTAGGAATTCGGGCTCGATGCACACGGCTTCGGGCAGTTGAAACACGCCCAAATGGTTTTTGAACCCTTGAAAATCGACGCCGGTTTTGCCGCCAATGCCCGCGTCTACCTGCGCCAGCAGCGTGGTGGGAACTACGGCACACCGAATGCCGCGCTTGTAAAGCGCCGCACAAAAGCCGCCGAGGTCGGTTACCACGCCGCCGCCCAGGCACACCAGCACGCTGTGGCGGTCGAAGCGGTGCTCGGTTAGCTCGGCCCACACCCGTTCGCAGGTAGAGAGGGTTTTGTGTTCCTCGCCAGCTGAAATTTCAATCAGCAAATGGTTGTCAGGCAGCAGCGGCTGCAGGCGCGGGTAGCACAGGCGCGCGGTGTTGGTATCGGCCAGCACGGCTACGTGCGTGGTGCCGGGCCGCTGCAGCAGCTGAGCCAAAGCCGGCAAAGCGTCGGAGCCGATGTGGATGGAGGAGTTATTCACGGGCGCTAAGTTCTGCTTTCGGGAGCGTTTGTGCCACAACGGCACCTTTACCTAACGCAGCAAGCGTCTTTACCGGCTATTTTTAGCGGCGTAACGTGCCTCTATCATGACTGCTGACGTGCCGAAAACCCCGCTGGTGGATTGCGAGGTAACCCTCGAGAAATTTGCCGGCAAAGGTGGCTGGACTTTCGCGCCCTTGCCGCCACTGCCACCGCAACGGGGTCAACATTTCGGCGTGCTTAAAGTTACCGGCCAGCTCGACAACGTGCAGCTGCCGCCCATGCACGTAATGCCCATGGGCCAGGGCCGCCGTTTTTTGCCCGTTAACGCCGCCCTGCGCCGCCAGCTGGGCAAGCAGGCCGGCGACACCGTGCACGTGCGCCTGTTCACCGACGCTGAACCGCCCAGCATTACCGAAGCCGACTGGCTCGACTGCTTGGCCGATGCTCCCGCCGCTTGCCGCGCTTACCAGGCGCTGCCGACTGCTCAGCAACAAGCCTGGCTGCTTTGGGTTAGCGCGCCTTTCACCCCCGATGCCCAGGTTACCCACGTGGAAACGGCATTAGCGCAACTGGCTGCAGGAGCGGGCTGGCCACCTTCGTCTTCCCCGGCTACTTCCCGCACAGAATGAATACCCGGGCGTAGAAATATTTTAGCGGCAGGCCTGCAACCACGTGGGCAAGGAGGGAATCGTGTGGATATACCTCCTCACGAAATTCTACATGTTTCGGCGTCTTACTTTACCGCTTTTACTGGCTGCAGCCTTGTTAACAGGCTGCTCCAAGGAAACCGACACCCTGGAACCCACGGCAGGGCCGTTATTGCAGGACAGCTGGACTTGGAGCCAAACCTCGGGCGGTTTTACGGGGCAGGTGCTTACGCCTGCTGGCACCGGCGACCAGCAGCAGCTGGAGTTTGGGGCTGACGGTCAGGTTCGCCGCTACCGCAACGGCCGCCTGGTGGCCACCGACACCTATTCGGTAAGCCGAGGCACGTCGGTTATCGACCGGCAGAACGCCATTATCGTCAAGTACGGCAGCGGTTTGGATCAGTCGGCTTTTATCAGTGGCTCGCTACTCACCCTGCGCGACGAGGCGGCCGACGGTCAGTTGCACCAGTACTCCCGCTAAGAACTGTTCTCTTACCCTTCTTCTGACTTACGATGCGTCCTTTTCGTACGCTGTTTTCATTTTCCTCGCTACTGGCTGCCGCTGGGCTGCTTGCCCTAACGGCCTGCCAGGACGACTGCCACGCGCCGGAACCGGAATTTGGGCTGGAGGGCCGCTGGGTCTGGGTATCCAGCTCTTGCGGGATGAGCGGCCCGCACACCGTAGAATCTACCGGCCGCCGGGAAAGCGTGCTGTTTGCCGCCGACAAAGCTTACTTCTTCGTGAACGACCAGCCGAAGGACACGGCTCGGTATGAAATTCTGCAGAAACAAGCCTGCGGCGGGCAAGCGGAAACCATGCGGCTCACGTTTCGCACTCACGTCTGGGAGCGGGGCTACGAGAAAAAAGGCAGCCGGCTGGTGCTCGACGGCTGCGCGCCGCTCGATGGTTGTATTGAGTACTACCAACGCCGTTAGAGCCGCCGGTTTTATCGATTTCACTTCCTTTTTTTTATACCAATGAAAGCTTCTGCCCTTTATACCTTGCTTTTGAGCGCGCTACTGGCCAGCAGCTGCCAAACCGACGACGATACCAAGCCGCAAGTCTCGGGCGTGGCGGGGTACTGGACCGTTACCAAGCTGGAATGCTACTGCCCAGCCAATGCGCCCGTGCCTAACGAAGCGCTGGAGCTCGACGCCGCCGGCAATGCCACCCGCTACCTAAACGGGCAGGTAGTGCAAACCGGTACCTATGAGCTCAGCACCGGAGCTGCCGCCTGCGAAACCAACGCCCCGGTCATCACCTTCAGTTGGACCAGTTTAACGCCGGGCGCTACCTATACCCTTTCCGGCGACGTGCTGGTCATTGACTACGGCTTGTGCTTCGATGCGCCCCGCTACACGTATTCCCGCACCAACTCACGCTAACGCGAATAAGCCCCGAACTACTCGGGCCGCTGCATGATTTCGGTTTGCTTGCGGATGCTTTCGATGTGAATGAGTTTGTAGAGCTCGGCCACAAACTTATCGTTTACCCGTAGTCGGTTGGCCCATTCCGGACGGCTCGTGTAAATCTCGTTCCAGCGGTCCAGCTGCAGAATTTTTACGTTGTTCTGCTTTTTATACTCAGCTAGTTCCTCCACCAGGGCCATGCGCCGCGCCAGCGCCTCAATAATATCCTGATCGGCCACGTCCATTTTCTGGCGCAGTTCTTCGGCTTTGTTGAGGTAATCGGCGTTGTCGGTGGTACGGTAGCGGTGCTTGAGTTCGTGCACCATTTCTGCGAGGCGCTGCGGCGTTACCTGCTGCGCGGCGTCGCTCCAGGCGTTATCCGGGTCGGGGTGCGTTTCCAGCATCAAGCCGTCGTAGTCTAGGTCGAGGGCTTTTTGAGCCACGGGCATCAGCAAGTCGCGGCGACCGGTAATATGGCTGGGGTCGCAGATGAGCGGAATTTCGGGAAAGCGCGTTTTCAGCTCAATAGGAATGCCCCAGGTGGGCGCGTTGCGGTAGCGCGAAGGCGCTCCGGTGCTGAAGCCGCGGTGAATGGCGGCCAGGTCACGCACGCCGGCACGGTCGAGGCGTTCCAGGGCGCCGGCCCACAGCGCGAGGTCGGGATTCACCGGGTTCTTCACCATTACCGGCACACCGGTTCCGCCCAGGGCTTCGGCCAGCTCCTGCACCGCAAAGGGGTTTACGGTGGTGCGGGCCCCAATCCAGAGTACATCGATGCCGTGTGCCAGGCATTCTTCCACGTGGCGCGGCGTGGCCACTTCCACCGTTACGGGCAGGCCATATTCCGCCTTAACTCGCTGTAGCCAGCGCAACCCTTCCGTACCAATACCCTCAAACGAACCCGGGCGTGTGCGCGGCTTCCAGATACCGGCCCGGAACAAATCGACGCCTACGCCCTGCAACCCGCGGGCGGTGGCCAGCACTTGTTCTTCGGTTTCGGCCGAGCACGGACCGGCAAACAGCAGCGGCTGGCCTTTGTGGGCCAACATGCGCGTGAAGTAGGTATCGATTTCCATGGAATGGGGAAGCGGCCTTTGCAGCCGAAAATGGCAACCGCGAAAGAAAGAATGCGAAGCTGGTCAGATAAGCAGCCCGTGATGTAACTACCTCCCCCGAAACGTTGTTTCGTGGCTATCTTCGCTGCTCCAAATCTACCGCTCTGCATGCCCGTTCCCCAAACAAAGCCCGTCGTTTCCTTCGACAATACCGCCATTGCGTTTGCCTCTAAGTCCGATGCCGAATTGCGGCGCATGTACGCCCTGTTTGCGGCCATGAACAACAAGTCGCTGGTAAGCTTTGGCGGCGGCTTAATGAAGAAGGCGTTGGGCTGGGGCCTGCCCGGTACTAAAACGGCCGTTAAGTACACCATCTTCCAGCAATTCTGCGGCGGCGAAACCATTGCCGAGTGCAAGCCGGTAATTGCCGAGCTGGGCCGTTATAAAATCGGCACCATCCTGGACTATTCGGTAGAGGGCGAAGGCAGCGAAAAGAGCTTCGACCATACCCGCGACGAGTTGCTCCGCACCATTGACTTGGCCGCCGGCAACCCCCACATTCCGTTTTCGGTGTTTAAAGTAACCGGTGTGGCCGATAGCGCCCTGCTGGAAAAAGTACAGGCCGGCAAAGCCCTGACGGCCGCCGAGCAAACCAGCTACGACCGCGCCCTGGAGCGCGTAGACGCCATTTGCCGCCGTGCCCACGAGAAGCAGGTACGCGTATTTGTGGACGCCGAGGAAAGCTGGTTCCAAACCACCATCGATGACCTGGCCCGCGACATGATGCGCCGCTACAACCGCGAGCGGGCCATTGTGTGGAACACCTACCAGCTCTACCGCCACGACCGTCTCGACGGCCTACGCCACGATTACGAGCTGGGTGTGGCCGAAGGCTACTACGTAGGCGCCAAGCTGGTGCGCGGCGCCTACATGGAGAAGGAAGCGCGCACGGCTACGCAGCGCGGTTACCAGAATCCCATCAACCCCAGTAAGCAAGCCACCGACGACCTGTACAACGAGGCCCTGCGCTTTTCCGTGGAGCACATTGACCGCCTTGCCATTTGCGCGGGCACCCACAACGAAGATTCTTCGCGCCTGCTGGCCGAACTCATGGCCGAGCACGACATAGCTCCCGGCGACGAGCGAATGTGGTTCGCGCAACTCTACGGCATGAGCGACAACCTCAGCTACAACCTCGCGCACGCCGGCTACAATACCGCCAAATACGTCCCTTACGGCCCCGTAGAGGCGGTTATGCCATACCTGCTCCGCCGCGCCGACGAGAATACCGCTATTTCGGGACAGAGCAGCCGCGAGTTTATGCTCATTCAGCGGGAGATGCAGCGCCGCAAGCAATCCGGCCGCTAGAGCCGGCACAATTTTGGCGCAACGTTCCGCCGCGTTGGATATTTTCCGGCGCGGCGGGTCTTTTTTTGTATTTTCCGAGCCCGTTTCTGCTTCCCTACTCGCTCACCCCCGATGAACGCGCGAATTCGACGCTACCTGATTAACATTTCCCGCAACCAGACCGGCACGGTCAGCTACCTCACCTTGGTGCAGGAAGCCGAGTTGGGTCTCAACCTTGACGTATCGCACGAAAAATCGCGGCTCAACGAAATTCTGGCCGAGATTTCCGATACCGAACACGCCGCTGGTCGTCCCATTCTCAGCTGCTTGGTGAAAGTGGAAGGTTCTAAAGGACAGGGCGACTCGTTCTTTAAGCTTTGTGAACGGATGGGCATGGGCACGTGGCGCGAGCTAAAGCAAAACCCAGAGTTCTTGCCCTCTCTACGGCAGGAATGCCGTGCCTTCTGGCGCAACGACGAGAACTTCAACAGCTTCTCGTAATACTGCAGCATTGTAGGCGGTCAACCCAGGAGGTTGGTACGTGAAAGTTGGATTTAGACACGGTCGGTTGTAACCCCGACCGGAAACCACTCGTTAAGGGTGCTAACGGGGCCCGCATCGGCTACTCGGCTGGTGACGGATTTCCGTTTGTTTCTCTCATCCTTCCCTTCACATACACCACAACCTCATGAATACCGACAACACCTCCAACATGGGCAACACCCCCGGCACTGGCTCGAGCATGAATCCTAACACGCAAGGCACGGGTGCTGGCGCTGGCTACGGCTCTACGCAGCATTCCGGTAGCGGCTCAATGGGCAGCACGGGTATCAACTCGAGCAGCAACACGTCGTCGGGCACCCCGGTAAACTCGGGAACTGATATGAATTCCTCGAACATGTCGAACTCGGGCTCGTCGATGGGCAACAGCAACATGGGCTCTACTACCGGTTCGCAGTACGGCAGCGCTAATACGCAAGGCGGCTCGTCCTCGGGCGGCTACCTGACCTCGACCTTCCGCGACCGTGACTCGGCCGAGCGTGCTTATAGCTCGCTGTCGTCGCGCGGTTACACCAAGGACGATGTGAACGTGCTGATGTCTGACGACACCCGCAAAACGCACTTCGGCGACCATACGCCTGATTCTGACCTTGGCAACAAAGCCATGGAAGGCGCTGGTGTAGGTTCAGCCATTGGTGGCACGGCTGGTGCCGTAATTGGCGCCATTGCCGCCATCGGTACGTCGGTAGCACTGCCAGGCCTGGGCCTGATTGTAGCTGGTCCTCTGGCTGCTGCGCTGGCTGGCGCTGGTGCCGGTGGTCTGACAGGTGGCCTGGTAGGCGCCTTGGTAGGCTCGGGCATTCCCGAAGAGCGTGCTGCTGAATACGAGCACGACATTAAGAACGGCGGCATTGTAATGGGCGTACGCCCCCGCAACGACGAAGACGCTCGTCACCTGCAAGACGAATTCCGTCGCAACAACGGTGACCGTATCTACTACTAGCCTTCTTTTTAGTTTAGTTAAAAAAGCCTCCCCGCAACCGGGGAGGCTTTTTTGTTTCTATATAGGCCGGTACCTAAACTAGGGCACTTATTGGCATCCCGACATCGTTAAGAAGAAAAGCGGCGCAACTTGTTCCGGCCCTTTCACCCCTGCGGGCGGCTTTTGCGTATGTTTGTTCAGACACTTTTTTGCTGCTTTCTCATGCTATTTTCCCGCTTTCGCATAGGTCTGTACGCTGCCGTTGTCGCGGCTGTGTTCGTACTGGCTTCATACAAGCTCTACCGCGGCCACGACGCCATCGTTCCGCAAAAGGAAGAGGTACTCATCAAAGCCATGTTACAGGGCTTGAGCGCAGCTCACTACCAGCCTGAGCAGATTGATGATAACTTCTCGCGCCGGGTGTTCGACCTGTACCTGAAGCGCATCGACTACGCCAAGAAATTTCTCTTGCAGTCGGATGTAGCCCAGTTGCGCAAGTACCAAACCGATATTGACGACCAGGTACGCCGCGGTTCGCATGAGTTCGTGGATTTGGCTTCGCAGCTTACCAAGCAGCGTTCCAAAGACGTGCAGGCCCTGTACCGCGACTTGCTTAGCAAGCCGATGGACTTTACCGCCGAAGAGTCGTTTCAGACCGACCCCGATAAAGCTCAGTTTCCGGCCGATGCGGCTGCCCAGCGCGAAGAGTGGCGCAAGTACGTGAAGTATCAGACGCTGATTCGCCTGTCTGAAATTCAGGAGGAACAAACCAAGCGTGACCCGAAGAAAGCAGCTACGCCTGCCCTTTCGGCTACCGAAATGGAAGCCGAGGCTCGTAAGCGCGTGCTGAAGAACTTCGATGAGCAGTTTAACGACCTGTTGCAAAACGACGATAACGACCGGTTGGCCCTGTGGGCTAACACCATTGCCAATACCTACGACCCCCACACGGAGTACTTCGCCCCGCGCGACAAGGAGTCGTTCGACATTGAAATGACCGGCCGCTTCGAGGGAATTGGCGCCACGTTGCAGCAGAAAGACGGTCAGATCAAGGTGGCCGACATCGTACCTGGTTCGGCTTCTTACCGCCAGGGCCAGTTGAAAGTAGGCGACATTATTCAGCGGGTGGCCCAGGGCCCTGCCGAACCGATTTCCATCGAAGGCATGCGTCTTGATAAGGCCATTACCTACATCCGTGGCCCCAAAGGCACAGAAGTTCGCCTCACGGTGAAGAAAGCCGACGGCAGCATGCAGGTTATTCCCATCGTGCGCGACGTGGTGATTTTGGAAGAGAAATTCGCTCAGTCGGCTACCATCGACAACGGCGGCAAGAAGGTGGGTTACATTCACCTGCCTGCTTTCTATGCTGACTTTAACGACAACGGCGGCCGTAGCTCGGCCGACGACGTGAAGAAAGAGTTGGAGAAACTCAAGCAGGAAAACGTGCAGGGCGTCATTCTCGACTTGCGCAACAACGGCGGCGGCTCTTTGTCGGATGCCGTAGACATGGTGGGCCTCTTCATTGACAATGGCCCCGTGGTGCAGGTACGCTCGCCCCAGGGCGCAGCCCAGGTAATGAACGACCGTGACCCGCGTGTGCAATACGGCGGCCCCTTGGTGGTACTAGTAAACAAGTACAGCGCTTCGGCCTCGGAAATTCTGGCTGCTGCCGTGCAGGACTACAAGCGCGGCGTGGTAATGGGCTCTACCAGCACCTACGGCAAAGGCACGGTACAGCGCATTTTCAACCTCGATGATGCTCTGCCCGCTGAGTTTAACGCTATCAAGCCGTTCGGCTCGCTGAAGCTGACGACTCAGAAGTTCTACCGCATTAACGGTGGCTCCACGCAGTTTAAAGGCGTAACGCCCGATATCCTGCTGCCCGGCGCCGACAGCTACCTCGACCAAGGCGAAAAAGACACCGATTACCCGTTGAAGTGGGACGAAATCAGCCCGGCCCGCTACCGTGCCTGGAACCAGCCGCCGTCTATCGACAAGCTGCGTACTGCCAGCGCAGCCCGCGTTGCCGCCAGCCCCAGCTTTAAAACGGTACAGGACATTGTGGCTCGCATGCGCAAGCGTAAGGATGACACCATGGTATCGTTGAACCTCGCCAAATTCCGCGCCGAGCAAGAGCAGGCCAAGGCCGAGTCGAAGCGCTACGAGGAGTCGCAGAAGACCGCCTCTGCCCTGAACATTGCTCCGCTGCCCGCTGACTTGCGCGCGGTGCAGTCGGATACCGTTAAGCAGAACCGCGTACGTCGTCTTACCAAGAACTTGGTGAAAGACATTAACCTGCGCGAAGCAGTAGCCGTGGTGAACGACCAACTTAACTCGGGCGTGACCAAGCGTTAGAACTTCTTAACAGGTCCAAAAAAGCCCCTGTACCCCATGGTACAGGGGCTTTTTTGGACCTGTTGTGGTCTGGGATATGCTCTCAAAAACGGCATTTACAGCATCATCAGCGGGCAACTTTCAAGAACGCATTATCTCTCCTAACCATTTTATTCATTCACTAAATAACCACTTGATTATCAACGTTAAAAACTACAAAATTTAGCTCTAATTTTTTTAGTATTTTGGCACTCAAACGCTACCCAATGCGTTGTGCATGTATGAATATGACGAACGAACTTCTGAACGATAACATCCTGCACCTGCAAGCTGCCGACGAGGCCACGCCCCAGCACGATGAGGCATGGCGCAAGTCCATCCCGGCTCAGGTGTTCCTCAACTACTTCTTCGCCCTGAGCTACCATATTCGCGAGGCGGATGATGCCGCTGGGGGCCTGCAGCACCTTCCTTTTTTCCGGGCCCACCAGGCTGAGCTAACCGAGGCCGACCTGGCTGCGGTGGAGAAGATGCTGATTAACTGCTGGAGCACTGAGTATGCCTTGCGCGCTACTGCCGAGCTCGGCAACGAAGACTACCTGCGCCACGCGCTGCACTGGACGTTCCCGCAGGCGTACCATGCCGTTACGGCGGGCTTACAAGCCTTCCTGTACACGACCGGTGTGCGTACCAACAATCCTTCGCTTATTCGCCGCGAAGTAGGTCGCTTAGTGGTACGCAATGCCTACCCTCGCCCGGTGTCGTTTTACGCTGCTGGCTCGTATGGAGACTTCAGCATCCACCGTTTGCCGCTGGCTGGTTACAAGGCCGGGCTGCAGATTGCCGGCAAGGCTATTGATGCCCAGGCCCAGATTGGGCAGTTCCTGCGCACCACCCGCAAGCAGAAGGCTGTAGGCGTGCGTCAGCAAGTGCAGGCCAACCCTAACACGGCCCTGCGCAGCCAAAAGACGGGCAAACTGCTCGATAAGTGGACGGCGCAACACTGGCAGCAGATTACGTGGCGCCTCGGTTACACCACCATTTTCGACCTGCTGGGCCGCCTGCGCATTTCGCAGACCAGCCGTGAGATTGAGCGTTACGTGGAAGCCGACATCGACTTCAACCTGTTCCACCAGTCGCTGCTGGACATTGTGAGCTACCTGAACGGCATTCACGAGACCTACGTGGCCAAGGCTCTGGGCCTGCAGCGCTACCAGGAGCTGGTGGCTAACCTGCCCCAGCACTTGCAGAATAGCTTTGTGACCGAGCGCCTGCGCAACCGCATTGAGCCGGTGCTGACGGAAACGCCGCAGATGGGCATGGCTGCTTAACCGCACTGCTTATACTAGACACAACTGCATATACACGTAAACGCTGGTCCACTGGGCCAGCGTTTTTTGTTTTGGGCCCAGCAACACAATGAAGCTGCTCTTGTTAGGCAGCTACCATCATTGCCCATCCGCGGTCTATCTTTGCAGCTTGACTTTGCCGGCCGCAACGGCCGCCTCAACCCCGCCTTATGCATCACCTCAGCGAACAGGAGCTTATCCGTCGTCAGAAGCTGGACGAGCTTCAGCAACTGGGCATCGAGCCCTACCCTTCCGAGCTGTTCGATGTGAATTTCTACGCCAAGGAAATTCACGACAACTACCACCCCGAGCTGAACAACTTCCAGGACGTGAGCCTGGCCGGCCGCCTCATGTCGGTGCGCATCAAGGGCAAGGCCTCGTTTGCCGAATTGCAGGACGCCTCGGGCCGCATTCAGCTCTACATAAACCGCGACGAAATTTGCCCCGGCGAGGACAAGGAGCTCTACAACACGGTATTCAAGAAGCTGCTCGACTTAGGCGACTTCATCGGCGTGAAGGGCCACGTGTTCAAAACAATGGTGGGCGAAACTTCCATCCACGTTACGGGCTTTACGCTGCTTTCGAAGGCTTTGCGTCCGCTGCCGGTAGTACGCGAAACCACCGACGAGCAGGGCAACAAAGTGCGCTACGACGAGGTAACCGACCCCGAGTTCCGCTACCGCCAGCGCTACGTGGACTTGGTGGTGAACCCCCACGTGCGCGACACCTTCGTGAAGCGCACGCAGCTGGTGCAGGCCATGCGCAACTACCTGAACGACCGTGGCTACCTGGAGGTGGAAACGCCCATTCTGCAGCCGCTGTACGGCGGTGCCGCTGCGCGCCCCTTCACCACGCACCACAACACGCTGGACATGACGCTGTACCTGCGCATTGCCAACGAGTTATACCTGAAGCGCCTCATCGTGGGTGGTTTCGACGGCGTGTACGAATTCTCAAAGGACTTCCGCAACGAAGGCATGTCGCGCTTTCACAACCCGGAATTCACCCAGATGGAGCTGTACGTAGCCTACAAAGACTACAACTGGATGATGGACTTGGTGGAGGAAATGGTGGAGCGTGTGGCCATTGCCCTGCACGACAAAACCGAAGTACAGGTAGGCGACAACCTCATCAACTTCCAGCGCCCCTGGAAACGCTACACCATGTACGAAGCCATTAAGGAGTACACGGGAGTGGACATTTCGGAAATGGACGAGGCTCAGATGCGCGAAGCGGCAGCCCAGCTGCACGTGAAGCTGGACCCCACCATGGGCAAGGCCAAAATCATCGACGAAATTTTTGGGGAGCACGTGGAGCCGAAGCTGATTCAGCCCACGTTCATCACCGATTACCCGGTCGAAATGTCCCCGCTGGCGAAAAAGCACCGCTCGAAGCCGGGTTTGGTGGAGCGTTTCGAGGCAGTGTGCAACGGCAAGGAAATCTGCAACGCCTTCTCCGAGCTGAACGACCCAATCGACCAGCGCCAGCGTTTCGAGGACCAATTGGAGTTGGGCAAGCGCGGCGACGTGGAAGCCATGGTGCTCGACGAAGACTTCCTGCGTGCTTTGGAGTACGGCATGCCGCCCACGGCGGGCCTGGGTATCGGTATCGACCGCCTGTCGATGATCATGACCAACTCGAACTCCATTCAGGACGTGCTGTTTTTCCCGCAGATGAAGCCGGAAAAGCAGGAAACGGCTAAGTCCGAAACGCAGGAAGAAGCTAAGTAACCTTTCCCAATAGTTTTAACGCACGCGGCCCGTCAGGTAAGTACCTGACGGGCCGCGTCTTTGGATACGGTGCAGAAGAGCTGTAAAAATCGAAAGCCTCCCGCACCAATAATATGTGCGGGAGGCTTTCTTTATAAAATCAGCTTACCATTCCGGCCGGTACTACCTAAAGAAGTGTGCGATGGACTAGTACGATTTTGCTGTCAGGTTTTAGAACCAATCCTGTCAGAAGCTCTACTAATCGGCAATTTTACTTTAAGAAGTCTATCCAGCTTTCTATTCAAACTGACTTTATACTGTCTTTAACGGCGGCTGTTACCGCAGGGTTACGGCGCCGTTAAAAATTCTTTTAGCTAGCTGCCTACGCCGCTGCCGCCCTCGGTGCCACCGGCTCCGCCAGCACCACCGGTGCTGCGCGACGTGCTGGCCGTGGAAGCGCCACCAGCGCCACCCGAACCTGAAGTAGAGGAGCCGCTGCCTGAGCCACCAGCGCCGCTGGTGCCCGAGCCGCTGCCGGAAGTAGAGCTACGACCTGCACTGCTGCCGGAACCGCCGCTGGTAGAACCACCGCCCGAAGAGGACGAAGAACCACCTGCCGTGCTACCGCCACCGGAGGCACCCGCACCACTACCCGACGACGAACCACCGCCGGAAGCGCTGCCGCCCGAAGTACCGCCGCCAGAGCGGCCACCGCTGCTTCCGCGGCTACCAGCCCCCGATCCACCCATACCGCTTAGGGCGCTTTCAGCACCTTCGCGGTCGGCGTTAGAGCCGCCTTGACCGCCCTGGCCGCCTTTCATGGCGTCGAACTTCGCGAGGCCGTCCTGCAACAGTTTGTTTAGGTCGTCGCCGAATTTACCGAGCGACTTGCCAAGGCTGTCGCGCGTGGCAGTGCCCGCGTCGGGAGCCATGAGCAGTCCAGCTACGATACCTGCGCTGGCGCCGGCCAGCAGGGCGAGAATTACTTTGCCGCTGTTGTCTTTCATAAGGAAGCAGGGATGTTGAGGTTGGGGAAGGAACAATGATCAGGCCCAAGGGCCGGTAGATTCCTAACGCGAAACGTTGGGGAAGGTTGTACAAAAAAAGCCCGCTGCCGGAGCGGCAGCGGGCTTTTACTACGCATTAGCGCAAGGCAAACGGCAGGC
Organism: Hymenobacter koreensis; assembly: GCF_039541855.1. Lineage (NCBI taxonomy): Bacteria > Pseudomonadati > Bacteroidota > Cytophagia > Cytophagales > Hymenobacteraceae > Hymenobacter > Hymenobacter koreensis. The sequence goes on along the minus strand of NZ_BAABHA010000001.1, from coordinate 443,476 downwards.
CGGGCCTACAGTTCGTTCAGCATGCGCACAATTTCGCGCTTGCCTTTGCCCAGCTTCTCTTGCAGGCGGCCCACCAGCTCGTCGCCCTGGCCTTCGGTGTAGGTCAGATCTTCGTCGGTGAGCTGGCCGTATTGCTGCTTCAGTTTGCCTTTGGTGGTGTTCCAGTCGCCTTTCATGTTCAGGCTGCTGCCGGCGCCGGTTACGCCCAGCTCTTCCAGCTTCTCTACCACACCTTTAAAGGAGGTATCGAACTGCTGGCCCAGCTTAGTGAGTTGCTCACCGAACTGGTCGCCGTATTTGCCGGCGTAGTTTTTCAGGTTGCCGCGGGTAGCGCTGCCTTTATCTGGTGCCATAAGCAGGCCGGCTACAATGCCAGCGCTGGCGCCGGCCAGAACGGCCAGCAGGATCTTGCCCGAGTTGTTGTCTTCGTTATAAGACATGAGGTAGAAAGTGTAGGTGAAGGAAAAGTCAGAGGAAGTCAAGAACCGGCTCCGGAAGCTCCGCAGGCCAGTTTGCTCTGCCTATACGGAAGCATACAGACCAGGTTGTATTGCCCGGCAAAAAGATAGTGCTTCCACCATATAACCACAAATTATTAGCGCTACTATATCCTTTAGCGGCCGAACAGGCGACCGGGCTGGCTGCATTTAGGGTTTCGCCGTACTTTTCGTTTCCACCCTTCTTCCTGCATTAGCCATGTCTTCTTCTCGACTTTCAAACGGCTTATTTTTCCTGGCTTTGCTGCTTACCGGCAGCTGCCAACAGCCCACCGACTCGACCGCAACTGCCGATAGCGGCTGCATTGACCCCAACAAAATCAACCCGAATGGTATTTGCACCATGGAATACAACCCTGTGTGCGGCTGCGACGGCAAAACCTACAGCAACCCCTGCGCGGCCGCCAATGCCGGCGTAACCCGAACCACCCAAGGCGAATGCCCCACCAAAACCAACTAACGCCTCTATGTCCACCAAACGATACTTCCGCCAGCAGGCCCCTTTTGTGGTTCCCACCACCGACGGCAAACTCATTGAAGAACACATTGGGCTGGCCAGCACCCAAACCGGCGAGTACAGCGTGGCCCACATGGTGGCGCCGCCGCACTGGAGCGAGCCGCACCAAAACCCGGCCTTCGACGAGGTAACCATAGTGGTGCGCGGCCGCAAACGGTTCGAAATAGATGGTGACGTGGTGGAGTTGGGTGCGGGCGAGTCGCTGCTGATCAAGGCCGGTGCGCGGGTGCGCTACTCCAACCCGTTCGACCAAGAATGCGAGTATTGGTCGGTTTGCGTGCCGGCCTTCTCCATTGATACCGTGAACCGCGAGGCCGAATAAACCGCACGCTCCTGCCCCTTTTGCCAAGCCGCCGGACCGCCGGTATTTTTCTCTCTGTTTCCTTTTTCCCGTCCATGGATCAGCGCATCATCAACCTCTTCGACGAGTACACCCACAAACCGCTTACCCGCAAAGAATTCATGGAGCGGCTGGTGAAGCTCACCGGCGGCATGGCCCTGGCCATGTCGGCGCTGAACGTCCTGGACTCCGGTTACGCCGAAGCCGCCACCGTGCCCGACGATGACAAAAACCTGGTGAGTGAAGAAGTAACCTGGGCCGGCGAAGCAGGCGTAACCATGAAAGGGCTGCTGGTGCACCCCAAAGGCAAGAAAAAGCGTGGCGCGGTGGTGGTAATTCACGAAAACCGCGGCCTCACGCCGCACATCAAAGATGTAACGCGGCGAGTAGCCAAGGCCGGCTATCTGGCGCTGGGCGTCGATGCGCTATCGGTATTTGGCGGCACGCCGGCTAACGAAGACGAAGGCCGGACGCTCATCGGCAAGCTGGATCCGCAGCAAAACCTGAACAACTACCTGCGCGCCTTCGAGTACCTGCGTACCCGCCCCGACTCGAACGGCAAAACCGGCTGCGTGGGCTTCTGCTGGGGCGGCGCCATGGCCAACAAGCTGGCCGTAGCCGACCCTAAGCTAAACGCCGCGGTAGGCTATTACGGCACCCAGCCCAAAGCCGAAGACGCCGCCAACATCAAAGCCCACCTGATGCTGCACTACGCCGGACTCGATGAGCGCGTAAACGCGGGCATGGTAGCCTGGGAACAGGCCCTGAAAGCAGCCGGCGTGAAGTACGAGCAATATGTGTACGAGGGCGTTAACCACGCTTTTAACAACGACTCGTCGCCGGCGCGCTACAACGAAGCGGCTGCCAAACTGGCCTGGGGCCGCACGCTGCGCTTGTTTAAGGATAAGCTAAGCTAAACCGCTGTAAATCGAGGCTTCCCCACTTTCAGAACCGTTCTAATGGCTTTGGGAGTGGGGAAACTTCGTTTATACCTGCATCTTTGGGTAGTTATTCCCCTTCGATGCCGTTTAGCCGATACCTTATTCCACTATCCGTTTGCCTGCTCGCGGCACTGAGCAGTCAGGCCCAGACCAAGCCGGTAAGCGTGCCCAAGCCGGCTGCCACCCAGCCGGTGGAGGTACGTTTGAAAATGCCCAAGCTGGTGGTGGCCATACGGGACTACGGCACCATTCTCGTAACCAAAGACGAAAACCAGGACAAGCTGCAACGGCTGGCCGCGCGGCGCAGGCAAGGCACACCCGAAACAGAGGTTGTGGTAACGGTGCCGGTAAGTAAAAACTGGGTTACCGAAAGGCTCGGCATAGTGGAGCCGCGCACCGACAAGTAAGATCGAGTGGGGTGGCTGGTCAGTCGCATTTCTAACCTCACTCCTCCCGAGAATTGCATAATTGGGCCTGCGTGCCCTTGCTAGTTACATCAATACCTAACCCTGATTTCGATGCGCTTCGTGAAGCTCCGCCAGGCAGTCCTTTCCTTTCTATTGCTGTTGCTTCCGTGGCTGGTCGCAGCCCAGGCCAAAGACAGCAGCTACGCCGCCAAAATGCAGGCACCAGGCGTGAAAATGATTACTGTGGATGGCAAGTACCGCGTGTGGACGCAGAAAGTGGGCGAAGGCAAGATCAAGCTGCTGCTGCTGCACGGCGGCCCCGGCAACACCCACGAGTACTTCGAGAACTTTCCCGAATACTTGACCAAGGAAGGCATCGAAATCTATTACTACGACCAACTGAACTCTTACCACTCCGACGAAACAGCCGACAAGGCTGTGTGGGACATCAACCGCTTTGTGGGCGAAGTGGAGCAGGTTCGCCAAGGCCTGGGGCTCGACCAGTTTTACCTGCTGGGTCACTCCTGGGGCGGCATGTTGGCCTTGGAGTACGCCAGCAAGTACCCGCAGCACCTGAAAGGTCTTATTACTTCGAACATCGGCTACAAGGCCACGGTATTCAACAAGAACCGCTACGCCCAATTTGCCGACATCATTCGGCGCCACGCGGCCAAAGAAGGCAAAACCATTGCTGGCCTCGATACCATGGGGCTGAAAGCCTTGTCGCCGCTCATTACCCCGGCTGTGTACACGGAATTTCGCCAGCTGCACATGATGCGCCTGACGCCGGAGCCGCCCACCTTCACCCGCAGTCAGGCGCACATCGTCCGCAAATACGCCGTGAACTTCCTGCCCTTCATGGTGGCGTGGGACTTTAGCACCCGCCTGGCCTCCATCAAAACGCCCACGCTGGTCATCGGCTCACGCTACGATTTCATTCCCACCGCCGACATCGACTATATGCAGCGGCAGATACCGAAAAGCCAGAAGTACATCTGCCCGGAAGGTTCGCACTACGCCATGTGGGACGACCCGCAGCACTACTTCCCGGCGCTGCTCAAGTTTCTGAAGAAAACGGAGCGAAAAGGGTAGTTTGCTATTCGTAGGCGCGTGTCGCTGCCTGCTTTCGAAGGCTTTCTGGCCGTGCCGCAGGTGGCGCCTTCCGTAACCACTCAACCACCGTTCACCATACTTTTTGCATGAAGCCAATATTTACCTTGCTGGCCGCATTGCTTTTGTTCGCGGGTACCACGGCGTCTGCACAGTCGCGCGACCAAAAACTGTACGAAGCCGTCAGCAAGAACCAAGTGAGCAAGGTCGCCAAGTTGATTGAAGAAGGTGCCAACGTGAACTACACGTTCCGCATGAACAACGCTTTCTTCATCACCACCCTAATGCAGGCCACGATGAAGAACTACACCGATGTGGCCACGCTGCTCCTCAACCACGGCGCGGATGTTAACGCCGTCGACGGCTTCAAAATGACACCCCTGATGTGGGCTGCTCACAACGGCAACGTGCCTTTAGCCCAGCTGTTGGTGGAAAAAGGCGCCAAACCCGACGCCAACGACGGGCAAGGCAACACCGCGCTGAAAGCTGCCCAAGATCAAAAGCACGCGGATATGATAGCTTACTTGGAATCGTTGGGGGTAAAGTAAATGCTGGTTCGTACAACTCAAAACGCCCTGCTGGCTCAATACCAGCGGGGCGTTTTGAGTTGTACGAACCAGCCAAACCTACGACTTAGGTGCGGTAGGTGGCTGGGGCAAAGCTTTGCGCGGCAGCTTCTGGTCGCGCATGGCAGCGTGGTACACGAACGAGGCCACGATTACCGAGGCCTGCTTGAGGTCGTCGGCTTGCAAACGCTCGTAGGTGTCCATGTTGGTGTGGTGGGTGCGGGTGTTGTAGTCGAGGCCGTCCTGAATGAACTGGAAACCGGGCAGGCCCACGGCGTCGAAGGCGAGGTGGTCGGTGCCGCCGGTGTTGCGGGGCGTAACGGTGGTGGCGCCCATGTCGGCGAAGGGCTTGAGCCAGGCGGCGAAGATGGGCTGCACCTGCTCGTTGCCCTGGGCGTAAATGCCGCGGATTTTGCCCGAACCGTTATCGAGGTTGAAGTAGGCCGCGAGCTTTTCGTGCTCGGGCAGCAGTTTCATGGTGGCGGGGTCGGCGAAGTGGTTTTTCACGTAGTTGCGCGAGCCGTGCAGGCCCTGCTCCTCGGCGCTCCACAGGGCCACCCGAATGGTGCGGCGCGGCTTCACGTCGAGGGCCTTCAGAATGCGAGCGGCTTCCATCATCACGGCGCAGCCGGCGGCGTTGTCGGTGGCGCCGGTGGCGGCGTGCCAGGAGTCGAGGTGGGCGCCGAGCATGACCACTTCGCTTTTCAGCTTGCGGTCGGTGCCGGGAATTTCGGCCACCACGTTGTAGCCCTTCAGGTCCTGGGTTTGGAATTTGGTGCGGGTTTCCATTTCCACTTCCACCGGAATGCCGGCTTCCACCAAGCGAATCAGCCGCAGCTGGTCTTCCGGCGACATTTCAATCTCGGGCAGCACGGGCTTGGCATCGGCGGCGTACGGGGCGCCGTTGGAGGTGAAGAACGTGCCGTGCGAGCCGCCGCGGGTGCTGAGCACTGCCGCTGCGCCTTCCTGCATGAACATTTCGCTCATTTTGGTGCGCAGGGCCAGGCGGGCACGGTAGGCGTTGCGGGCTTCATCGTTGGCAGTGGTGGCGGGTCGCGCTTCGGCGGGGGTAGCCATTTTCTGCAGCTCCTCGTCGGTGTAGCGGCTGGCGTCGGCGGTGAAGGTGGTTTTGGGCTCGGAGGCTACTTCCGTCAGCACAATTTTGTCGCGCAGCTGGCCTTTGTACTTGGCGAGGTCGGCTTCGGTGGCGGCTTTCACCAGCACCACCTGCTTTTTCAGGGCGCCGTTGGTGCCGGGCGTCCAGGCTTTGGGCGCGCCGATCATGGCGTGGTAGTACGGCGCCGTCATGGCCACGTACGACTTCTCGATGTCCCAGCCGCGGCCGAAGTCGCCCCAGGGCTCAATCTTGGAGTTGGTGAGGCCCCAAATGGCCATCTGCTTTTGCGTCCAGTCGTTGGCGCGGTTCAGGCCTTCCGAATTGGCCAGGCGCGGGCCGCACACATCAGTGAGGTAAAAGGCCGTTTTCATCACCTGGGAGCGGTTCAGGCCTTCGTCCTTGATCTTGGCAATTATTGCCTGATCGACTTTTTCGGCCTGTTGGGCCAGCGCTGGCGCGGTAGCGGTAAGGCCGTACGCCACGGCCAGGTAAAGCAGTTTTTGCATAACGGAGAAGAGAAGGCGAAGATTGAATGCTGCCGAAGAAACGAGAAATTGACGACGTTTTTGGTCTGGCGTTGCGGCGCGGGTCAAAGCTGATACCCTTTCACTACCTGTTCGCTATGCGCTTTCTGCTACACCTCAAACATTGGCAACTTTTCCTACTCACCTGGGGCACTGTTTTTCTGATGAACCTGGTAGTACTCATCGACATAAAGTTGATGCTATTCGCCTTCCCAATAGCTATGCTGCTGTTCACACTGGGTACGTTTGGCTGGATATGGGCCATAGCCACGCAGCTGCATTCCTTAGCCCCATCCAGCGCAGGCCTGAATTTGGGGCGCTTCAAGCTCTTATTCTCGGTGCCCCTGCTGTATGCTGTTCTTTTGGTATTTGGGGTGGCATACATTTTCTATCGGGGTAACATAGGAGAAGCTGGCTTGCCAAAAACCGCTATCATCAGCGCCATGGTGCTGATGCACCTTCTATCTATGGCTGGCGTTTTCTACGGTCTTCGCTTCGCTGCTAAGACGTACAAATCGGTGGAGTTGCAACGAGAAGCGCACCTGAGCGACTATCTGGTCGAGTTTTTTCTACTCTGGTTTTCGATAGTTGGGGTGTGGCTACTACAGCCGCGTCTGAACGCGCTGGCAGCGCAAACCGAACCGCAGCAGTAGGTTAGACTTTTTGGATAAGAGCTTGTTTGGATTTTAGATTTAGGTCATGCCGGGCTTGCCGAAGCATCTCTACCGTGTACTACCCCAACGGGCTGCTGAGAATGGCAACTGGTGCTTTATTTACTTGGTCACCAATTCGACTTGGCGGTAAACTTTGAACTACCTCCCACCCAGTCCTCTTTCGCTTTTCCAGCCAGCAGCATGAAGCCGTTACTATTACTCGCTTTATTTATCCTCAGCACTTTTACTACCCTCGCTTGCGACTGCCTGATGATGCCTGTCGAACATCACATAAAGAACACTTCTTATTTACTTACAGCAGAAGTAGTTGAAATACTAGACGCCAGAACTCCTGAAGGACGGGCATACCGGCATTGGTTGCGAATCTCAAATCAGGACTCAACCCGCGGCTTTAATGTCCGGCTTCGCGTGCTGGAAAGCTTTAAGGGCAAATTTGTAGCAAACGACACCATTGAGTTACAGTCGGACTACTCGTCGTGCTCAATGCATTTTGCCCTGGGTGAAAAGAGCATATTGTTTTTGCACGAGGAGAAAAAGGGGCTGTTTATTACCCCCTGTTCTTATTCGAACCGACTAAACGGTAGCAAGTACGCCAATGATTTGCAGCGAAAGATTCAGACGAGAACGAGGCGCAAGCGTCGTGATTAACGGTATACGGTCCAATACGTGCACATTCATAACTCCGCCCCCACGCTCAACGTCTAACCGGCTACCACCCACACCGTAGCCGCTGCCGCATGAGTCTCTGGGAAATCATCAAACGCCTGTACCCCTACGTCCTGCCCTACCGCTCGCTCGTCATTGGCACGTTGCTGCTGACGCTGGTGGGGTCCTTGGCGGCCCAGGTAAACCCGTTTGTGCTGCGCTACACTGTGGATACGGTGCAGAACCTGCTGAACCGCGGCCTCGGCCTGGCCCAGGGCGCCGACATGCTCCTGCTGGTGAGTGCGCTGCTGCTGGGCAAGGAAGTGGTTAACACATTCATCACCTTCGGGCAGAAGTACTACGGCGAGAAAATCCGCATCAACGTTTCCAGCACCCTGGCCCAGGACGCGGTGCGCAAAATTCTCTCCTACCAGCTCGGCTTTTACTCCGATAGCGGCAACCAAACCGGCAAGCTGCAAACCCGCATCGACCGCGGCGTGGAAAGCCTGATGAAGCTGGTGCAGAACTTCTTTATCGACATTCTGCCGCTGTTTGCCAACGCCCTTGTGGCCTTGGTGGTCATGTTCACGGCCAACCTGTACGTGGGCCTGGTGGCGCTGGCGGTGCTGCCGGTGTACTTCTGGATCAGCTACCGGCAGGCCGACCGCCTCAACGGCACCCGTCGGGCGCTGCGCAGCCTGCGCGAGCAAAAAAGCCAGGGCTTGGTAAACATCATCGACTCGGCCGTGGTCATCAAGAGCTTCGTGCGCGAAGACTACGAGGAGCAGAAACAGGCCCAGCTGCAGCAGAACCTACAAACCGCGCAGCTGGAAACCCGCAAAACCAACTTCCGCTACGACGGCCTCAAAACCTTCACCGAGCAAGTGGGCGTGGTGTTCATCATCATTCTCACGGCTTACCTGGTGCTGGATCGGCAGATCAGCATCGGGGCCATTATGTTCCACATTCTGCTGTTCAACAACGTGTCGGCGCCCATTCGGCAGTTGCACCGTATCTACGACGAAATGAACGAGGCCCTCACCTACTCCGAGGGCTTCTTCGACATTCTCGACGCCCGCGACGCCCGCGAGAAAACCGGCCGCATTCAGCCCGATCAGGTACGCGGCACCTTCGAGATTTGCAACGTCGATTTTACCTATCCCAGCGGCACCCAGGCCCTGCACGACGTGTGCCTGACCGTTGAAGAAGGCAAAACCACCGCTTTGGTGGGCCTGAGCGGCGCCGGCAAAAGCACCGTCATCAACTTGCTCTGCAAGTTCTACGAGCCCGACCGCGGCCAGATGCTGCTCGACGGCCGCCCCCTGGCCGAGTACGACACCCAGGCCCTGCGCCAGCGCATTGGGCTGGTGCTCCAAAAAAACCACATCTTCAAGGGCACCATCGAAGAAAACATCCGCTACGGCGTAATGGACGCCACCTTCGAGCAGATTCAGCACGCGGCCAAGCAGGCCTATTTGCACGATCAGATCATGCAGCTGCCCAAGGGCTACGCCTCCGATGCCCAGCAGCTTTCGGGCGGGCAGCAGCAGCGCATTGCCATTGCCCGGCTGTTCCTGAAAAATCCGCCCATCATTTTCCTCGACGAGCCCACCGCCTCCCTCGACGCCATTGCCACCGAGCAAATCAAGAACTCCCTCGAGGCCATCAAGCAGGGCCGCACGGTGGTCATCATCTCCCACAGTCTTGCCCAGATTGTGGACTCCGACTGCATTTACGTGATGAAGCAGGGCCGCATGGTGGAAAGCGGCACCCACGAGCAGCTCTACGACCTGCGCGGCACCTACCGCGAGATTTTCGATGCCTCGGCGCGCAGCTTGAACATCGAGAAGTTAGCCCGGGTGATGGTGGACGATGAGGATGACGTGGGCGACACGGCGGCGTGAGGTAACTTTAGTGGCTTGATCAAAGTTTATGGGCTACGCTGCTATTGTTAAATGCAATTGTTACCGAGAAGGGAAGACCATTCCCGCACCTCATCAAGAATATTTGCGCGTTGATGAAACAGGCTGGGTCTACCTTGATGTAGATGACCTGAACTTACCTAAAACCATTCGTGATGCGTGGTTTTTGGAGTTCGATCAGTGGGAACATGCGGCCTGTGCTCATGAAAACATGGAATATACCTATGCTCACCTGCAGAATAGTTCGGGTATGGGAAGTTTTCAGCGCTTTTTAGCTGAAATTGATGCTCCGCTTAGGTATCCGCTCCTAGCTACATATTTACCCAACTCCGAAGCTGAAAGCTTTCCGGCTGCTTATGCCACAGCGGGCTTGGCGGAAGTTCACCGGCTTAGGCTGGAGCCAACGCAGGAAACCAATGTGCGGCTAATAGAGGAAAAGTCAGGTAAACTCATTGCCGAAACATGCAGCCAAGAAGTAGCTGTTTTCCGGTTCACCCCACGCGGACCACACTATGCCTTGCATGCCGACGGCTTTTTTTTGTTCGAGGACTCGCGCCGACGTTTTTTCGCCCCGCGCAGCAATGTGGTGTTTAAGTCCATGCACTTCGTACAAATACAGCTTACTTCTGGAGCTTGCTTGCTCACAGACATTGCCACCGACCGTGCGTATCTGGCACCTGACACTTTAATGCTTCCCGGCGACGAGACACCTGCTGGAACACTCTCTTTCCGTGTTGACGTAGCGCCAGTACTGGCTACCACACAGCATGCTTATATTCTCAACGCTTTAGAAAGGGTATTGCAGGCATCGGTGGAAACCAGTAATCCAGTACTCTGGGCATAATTATCTATCTATTTGGCGCGAGTTTAGCGCACCGTAACTCGTGACCAGCCTCCCTGATTGGGAAGGCTGCGCTGCGCCTTCTCTACCGTCCCTCAGCGGCAAGTCGGTACTACAATTTCCCAAACCTTATCTTCACCCTATGCCCGACGACCTCCTCGCCCGCATCACCATCGACCCCAACATCTGCCACGGGCAACCAACGGTGCGGGGCATGCGCTACCCCGTGCAGCACGTGCTGGAACTACTGGCTTCCGGCATGACGGAGGCCGAAATCCTGGCTGACTACGAAGACTTAGAAACCGAAGACCTGCGCGCCTGCCAGGCCTACGCGGCCGAAGTGCTGAAGGTGCGCACCGCCTACCGGCTGGCCTCGTGAGCAGCTGGTTGCCGCTCCGGTTGCTCACGAGGCCCAGTTGCCGAAGCGACTGGCCCGGTGGCTGCTACTGAAGCCGGCTGCGACTGTCTGCACACGCTGGAACTGCCTGAGGCCAACAACACTACTGACGGCGCCATTAGTAACCTGTCGGTGCAGGAGCAGCGCGTGGTTATCAGCAAGAACGCCGATTTCGTGAACACCTTTTACTGCATGGAAAGCCTTATAAGTTACTCCTCGTCTCGACCGGCAACCTAACTACCAACGACTTACTGATGCTGTATCAACAGCATTGGCCGGCCATCAGCAACTCCTTGCAGCAGTATTCCTACGTCGAGCTGACACGCTTGCAACTACTGATTCACAAGTAGCTCAACAATCCTCTACCTCGTTAACTCCCCAACCAACCCCGCCAACTGCGGAAACTCCACCGTCAGCCCCTCTCGGTTAGCCAGCTCGAAATCGGCGAAATCAAACCCAGGAGCCACGGTGCAGCTGACTAGCGCGTAGCCGGTGCCGTGCTTAACACGGGCGGCAAACCACGTATTGGCCGGAATAGTGGCTTGGGGTACCTCTGCCGCCGCGAAGTCATTGCCGAGCGTGACTATGGTGGCTTGCCCGTCGAGAAGCAGGATGATTTCCAAGGGCTGGCCTTGGTGGAAAAACCACAGCTCATCGGACTTAATGCGGTGAAAATGCGACTTGTCTTGCCCTTCCAGCAAGTAGTAAATGGCCGTGCTCACGTTTCGGGTTTCGGACCCGGCAGCGCCTATGGTCTGGCTGGAGCGGTAGGTTTCGCGGTAGTAGCCGCCTTCGGGATGGGGTACTAGCTGAAGCAAACGGATAATATCGGGTGTGGTCACGGCTGAAGAAAGAAGGAGCGTTGAGGATAGCCTACCTGGACAGGCGGCCCTTTGGGAACGTGGAGCTGGCGCAATGTAGACCCAGTCCGGCTTCTTTTCCCTTCCCTTATTCTTCTATCCCGATGCGTGTTTCCCTCCCGCCGCCGTACACCCCTGCAGCGGAGGGCCTTGCTGCTTACGCAGTATCCGCAGGCCACTATTGGTCGCCCGGCCGTACCACCCACCCATGAAAAACTTCACCGTAGAGCGCCTATCCTTCGATACCCTTAGCGAATTGCCGAACTCCTGGCAAAACCAGGACTACACCGCGCTGCTGAACCTGATGAACTTCGACGGCACCGCGCAAATTGCTCCCGCCGAGCTGAAAGCCATGTGCCTGATGGCCCTCACCGACCTGGAGCCCACCGAAGCGGCCCAGTTGGTGCTAGGTTACCTGTTTACTGAGCAACACACGGCCGGCCAAATAGAGAACCTGGCCCACCAAATGCTCACGGAAAAGCTGTGGGAGGAAAACCCGCAGTTAGAGCAGCACGAAGGTTTCTTCAAAGCCACGCAGCTGCTGCACGAAGCCTACAACGGCAAATTCCCCCGCGCCGAGGCCGTGCAGTTCCAGGTAAAGCTAACGGCCGAAGATGCCGAAGGTCTGGCGTTGCTGCTCGACCGCCCCGAGGCGCCGTTGCTGCGCCTGTTGGCCCAGGGCATGCCCGATAATACCCTGCTCAAGCGCCTCTTTGGCGAGCAACTGGCCGGCACTGCCTTTCCGGAAGCGGAGCACATCATTTGGCAAGCCCTCAAAGTGCAGCAGGACGCCAATACCCTGGTGTTATCCGTTGTCGGTTCGGCCTATTGGCTCGATGATTTTAAGTACGCCGACACCTACGAGGCCGCCACGCAGGCCGACGTTTTAGCCGAAGAGGCTTAACCACACATGCCGCAACGCCTGTTATGCGAAGGCACCACCAGCCCTTTTCGCGGGCCGCTAAATAACACTGGCAGGTAATAAGGGCGGCCACCGCAGCCTGTCTGTTCATCCGCAAAACCCCAGCTCTGCCGCAACATCCAGTAAGTCGGTGGCGTTTGTCGGTGCCGAACAATACCGGCCCGGCCACGTTACGGGCGTGGGCAGTTCGCTTCCCGGGCCCACATTCATTTCCTACCAATTAGTGCATGATTACTTCGCTGAAGCGTGGTGACGGCAGCGTATACCTCACAGTAGAGCGCAACACCACCGACAACTGGATTCACGCGCACTGGCACGGGCGCCAAACCATTGGCACCGTGATGGACGGCGGCTTGTGGTACTTGGACATGCTGCGGCAGCAGCCTTGCCCCAAGCTGCTTAACGACCACCGCGACTTGGTGGGCACGTTCACCGAGGCCAACGACTGGATTCAGCAGGTCTGGACGCCCCTCATCATGGCCGAGGGTCTGCGCTCCATCGGGCAGGTGGTGTCGCCGGATATTTTTGGGCAGCTTTCCATCGAGGACCTGCAGATGCGCATCGGCAATCAGCTGGACATTTACCTGTTCGACAAGCTCGACGACGCGCAAGCCTGGCTAAGAAGCCAACCGTAACGCACCCGGCGCAGCAGCAGGCAACTCCGGGCCTTTAATTGGCAATATTCTCTTAACACATGGTTCACATTAAGGACATAGGTAATATCGCACTTTGTGCCAGCATTACCTTTTCATGAAGAAACTGTTAATCTGCCTGCTGCTTTTGGCTGCCGGGCCTGCTTTCGGGCAAGAAACTGACACCCTGGACCAGGCTCCTTCGGCCAAAAAGTGGTTCGAAACCTTCAACATTCGGGGCTACGCGCAGGTACGCTACAACCGGCTGCTCGAAACCAACCCCGATTTGCAGTGCGAGCAGTGCGACCGGTCGTGGGGACGTAACGGCGGATTTTCGTTGCGCCGCGTGCGCATTATTTTCTCCGGTCAGCTCCACGAGCGGGTTTATTTCTACATCCAGCCCGATTTTGCCAGCGCCCCAAATGGCGGCAACACGTTGCAGAACTTTGCCCAGCTCCGCGACGCCTACCTCGACCTGGGCCTCGACCGAGCCAGCCAGCTGCGGGTGCGCATTGGCCAAAGCAAAATTCCCTACGGCTTCGAGAACATGCAGTCGAGCCAGAACCGCCTGCCCCTGGACCGCGCCGATGCCCTGAACAGCTCTCTTGCCAACGAGCGGGACCTGGGTGCCATGTTATACTGGGCCCCCACGGCCACCCGCCAGCTCTTCGGCAAGCTGGTGCGGGACGGCCTGAAAGGCTCCGGCGACTACGGCGTGCTGGGCCTGGGCGTGTTCAACGGCCAAACCACGAACCGCCCGGACCAAAACGACCAGCAACACGTGGTGGCCCGTGTTTCCTACCCCATGGCCCTGGGAAAGCAAATCATCGAGCCCTCGCTACAGGCCTACAGCGGCAACTTCGTGGTAACCCGGGAGCAGCTCTCCGACGGCGTGAAGCACCGCCCCGGCCTGAGCTACCCCGACCAGCGCCTCGCGGCCTCTTTTGTGCTGTACCCACAGCCCTTTGGCGTGCTGGCCGAGTACAACATAGGCCGGGGCCCCGAGTTTAACCCCGCCACCGACAGCATTGAAACCCAAAGCCTGAACGGCGGCTACGTGCTGCTGAACTACCGGATACAATACCAGCAGCAGCAGTTTTACCCTTTTCTGCGCCTCCAGTATTACGACGGTGGCAAAAAACACGAACGCGACGCCCGCAGCTACACCGTGCGCGAAGCCGAGCTGGGCCTGGAGTGGCAGCCCCTCCGCAACTTCGAGCTGGTAACGATGTACACGCTGTCGTCGCGGCGCTTTGAGGATTTCCAGCGGCAGAACAACCGCCAGCGCGGCGGCCTGCTGCGCCTGCAGGCCCAGCTGAATTTCTAAGCGGGCCAAACACGCTTACGCGTGGGTAAAGTGGGGTTCTGAGCTTCCGCCCGATACGTAGTAGGTACGCGTAGCCCGAGCCCGCGCTGCGAAGCCTGGTCCGGCGGCTACCTTTGGATACCGGTGCCACCCTTCCTGCTTACCCGAATGCCTTTTCGCAGCCTGAGTCTTTTCGTAGTGCTTGCGCTGGTGGGCTGTAAAAAACTGTTTCCCGACTACAAGACCCGCACGGCTTACTTCCAGAACCCGGTTCCGGCGGCCCAGCCCGATAGCCTGCTGACCTGCGTTACCTACAACATTCAACTCGGTTTTCGGGCCGGACAGGACCCCTGGGATAAAACCCAGCGCGGCGGCTCGTCGGCCCATATCGACAGCCTTGCCCGCCTTCTGAGCAGTGTGCAGCCCGATATCATTTGCCTGCAGGAAGTGCCGCGTAACCGCTCGAACGTAGACACGCCGGACCTGCTGGAGCAGCTGGCCGCCCGGTTGCACATGAACTACGCGTTTGGAGCACATGGCTTTAACGAGCCGACTGGTGTTAAGCCCGCCCGTGGCGAATGGGGCAACGCTATTCTCTCCCGCTTCCCCATCGAGAGCATCGAAAACCGCGAGAACGAGTACGTGAGCGTGTGGCAGCGGCGCAGTATTCTATCGGCCGAGCTGCGCGTAGGCCCCAAACGGGTGCGGGTATATTCATTGCACTTCCAGCCCTCGGCGCCGGCGGCCCCCAATGCGGCGGCGTACTTCCGCGAGCGGGCCGCCGAAACCCAACTTGTTCTGGGAGACTTCAACATGCGCCAGGTACCCGAGCTGTTGCCCACCGATTACACCGACGTGCTGGCCTCTACCAACTTCAACGGGGGCGCCGACATCGACCGCATTTACATTTCCACCCGCCGCTTCCACATTCGATCGGTGCAAACCATTCCCGGCAGCTGGCGCGTTTCCGACCACCCAGCCAACTATTGCCGGCTGAAGTGGCAATAGTTGGCTGGGTGGCCGGCGGTCCGACCTCAGCCGACTGCCGCGTTATTCCAGCACAGATACGATGCGCGGCGGGGCGGAGGGTGGGGTAGCGCTACTTCCTGAGCCGAAAGAAACTGGCCTGTAGGCGCCTATATTTGCTGAACTACCTCCCCGGTTTCTTTTGCTCTGAATTTCTATGCGCTTCTCTTCTATTGCTTGTCTATTGTCTTTAAGCTTAAGCGCCGTGCTTGCAGGCTGTGGCAAGTCGGAATCGGAAAAAGAGTATGTGCTAAAGGGCGACTACCAAACCCAAAATCCGCTCACCGTAACTGCGCCCATTCTTTACACCCGCCAGGGACCGGTTACCAATCCGCAGGTAATTCAGCAGTTTCTGGCCCGACTCAACAACACGGGTTTCGTATTCGGCACGTCGCAAACCCTTTCGAGCAATTCGCTGCTCTCCTTCCGCGACGACAAGACGGCGAGTATTGTATTTCAGGCACCACAGGGAACCGCTATTGAAGCCCGCCTGGAAGAAAAGACCTCCGACCGCATCGTGCTGGTGGGCCGCGACTCCATAGCGTATTCGCAGGCACCAAACCCCGTGCTAGTGGTTCAGAACATCAATCAGTACAAAGTTGCCGGCCGCTGCCGGCCGGTACCCCCGGCCTCGGGGTTTATCTCGCCCTGCAAAGGAGCGGTGCGCTACCCCATTAACCGCACCGCCGACGGCCAGCTGCGCATTCCGTTGCTTTCCTTCCTGCATAAGGTTACTTACCCGGGCGGAATGGCCTCTAACTCCGGAATAAACGTGTGGGGCGTATTTAACTCCGCCGTGCTGGGGCAGCTTGGCGCTACCGATACCCTGGTGGTGCAAACCAAAGAGCTTCCGCTCCTGAAGCAATAAGCAGCTTTGCAGGTGCATACAGCCGTTTCGGCCCGGTGAATAAGGTAAGTGGAGGGCTGGTGCGTCTACCTCGGAACTTAACTCCACTACCCATGAAAATCAGAGCCATAGTAACCGGCGCCACCGGAATGGTAGGCGAAGGCGTACTCCACGAATGCCTCTCCCTCCCCGATGTGGAGCAGGTGCTGGTACTCACCCGCAAGCCCACAGGGGTTAAGCATGCCAAGGTGCGGGAGCTATTGCACGCCAATTTCCACGACCTCAGCACCATTGAAACGCAGTTGGCTGGCTACAACGCCTGTTTTTTCTGCCTCGGCACCTCATCGGTGGGCATGTCGGAGGCCGACTACACCCGCGTTACCCACGACCTAACGCTGCACGTGGCCGAAACCCTGCTGCGGCAGAATGCCGGGCTAACGTTCTGCTACGTATCGGGCGACGGCACCGACGGCACCGAGCAGGGCCGCCAGATGTGGGCGCGGGTAAAGGGCCGCACCGAAAACGAGCTGCTGCGCCTTCCTTTTGGCGGTGGGGCGTACATGTTTCGGCCGGGCTACATGCACCCTACACCGGGCCTGCGCAATGTGCCCCGCTGGGCCTCGGCTGTTACCTGGCTTTATCCGGTGCTGCGTCGCGTGTTGCCCAAACACGTTTCTACCCTCCGGGAACAGGCTCTGGCTATGATTAACGTGGTGCGCCGCGGTTACCCCAAACGGGTGCTGGAGGTACCCGATATTGTGGCGCTGGCGCGGCAGGCCTAACGGTGAGCCGGCAAAGCCCGGGGGCTTATGTTTGCGCGTCGGTTCAGGGCCGGCAAACACAAGACAACGTTCTGCAAAGCCCCGATTTGCTGACCGAACCCATCGACCGTTCCCAGTGGTCGGGGGAAACGTTGATGTACGTGGCCGACGAAGCATATGCGCGCAAATACGGGTTACCCGCCGATGAGAGGCGCACTCCGCGCGTCCGCACATCGGCCATCGACTACGACATGGGCGCTTACCGCATAACGGGCACCTACGTGGCGCCCGGTGATTTTGCGGATCGGTATCCGCGTTTTTCCAGCTTGTATTAAGTCAGCCATGCTTCCCCCTTCCGCTGCCCCCGCACCCGCCGCCCAGGTCGATCCGCTCCTCGCTTTCGTGCGCGAAATAGGCCTGGAAGTGCAGGAAGCATCGTTGAAAGACCAACCGACTTTCCTGCCCGGCCTGCTCATTGACCGGGGTCGGCTGGTAGTAGACCGGCAGCGGCTGCTATACCCCGGCGACATTCTGCACGAAGCCGGCCACCTGGCCGTAACGCCCGCCGCGGAGCGGCCGCTGCTTGGGGGCAACGTTACCGAGGGCCAACCCGAGAAGGAAGGCGAAGAGTTGGCTGTGCTCTGCTGGACGTATGCCGCCTGCCGCGCGCTGCAATTGCCGCCAGAGGTGATTTTTCACCCGGCCGGCTACAAAGGCCAGAGTGCTTGGCTCATCGAGGAATTCGAAAGCGGCCGCTACCTGGGCTTGCCCTTGCTGGCCTGGATGGACCTGACAACCACCGCCAGTTTCCCACACATGCAGCGGTGGCTGCGGGCCTGAACACGAGCTGTCCTTTTTGGGTATTTACTGGCGCTTGTCAGCGGGAGTTAATCTAGCGTGGGGTCCCAGCCGTGGAACACCGTTTTTAGGGAGTATTGCTGTGCTTCGGCGGCCGTAAGCTGGCGCGACCAGGGCACGCGCTGCTTGGGTTGAAAGCCCTTGCCTCGGTTTTGATACTCGGCGTAGCGGGCGGTCTGCTTGTTGGTTTCCTTTTCCCAATGGTCCCAGCCTTCGGGCTTGATGTGCGGGCCCAAGTCGCAGTTCATGAACACGGTTTTGGCGTATGGGCGCCACGGACGGCCCAAGTAACAGCTGCTGGCTGGCGCATCGCCCACGAGGCGGCAGTTGCGAAACACGTAACCGAAGCGGGTGGTATCGGGCGTGGAAGCGGCCGTAACAAACGAGCCGCCTTTTTTGGAGAAAATGGTGCAGTCCTCAAACCACGCGGTGCTCGAGCCGAAGATAAAGTCCACGGTGCCCTCTATGTAGCAGCCTTGGTAATACTGCCGGCTGCCGTAGCCGTAGGTGTACAGCGTGTCCTGAAACCCGAGGAAGCGGCAATTCCGGAACCGGGCTTTGTCGCCGGCTACCCACATGGCCACGGCCTGGCCTACCGGACCCGAGGAGTTCTGAAACGTGAGGTTTTCGGCCGTAAAATCGGCGCCGTAGATGTAGCAGCTAGCCGAGCCCGAGGTGCCCTTGTCTTCACCGAAGATGTTTTTCTTCTGGTTGTAATCGTCGTAAGTGAGAATAGTTTGGTCGCGGTCTTCGCCGATGAGCCGCACCAGGTTTTTCGAGCCGGCCAGAATCAGCTTCTCCTTGTACACGCCCTTTTTCACCAGAATGGTGGTGGCCTTTTTGCGAAAATCGGGCACAGCGTTAAAGGCCTCCTGCACCGTGCGAAACTGCCCGCTGCCGTCCTGGGCCACCACAAAATCGGGCTTGGGCGCAGCATTTTGGCCGTAGGCCGGCAGCAGCAACAGCCAGCTCAGGCAGAGGAAAACGAGGCGGTTTATCACGGCGTGGTGGGTTGAGCATCTTTGCCGGTGGCAGCGGGCGGCACGGCGTTTTTAGGCAGCGGTTTGGCCATGCGTTCGGCCAGCGGCAGCTTCTGCGCTTTTATGTCATTAACCACCAGCTGCGCCATTTTGCGGGCGCCTAATTCGCTGAAGTGGGTATTGTCGTTGCGGCCGAAGGGGTAGTTGGGATGGTCGCCGGGCTCAAGCTGCAAAAACAGCAGCTTGGAGTTTTCCACGCCGAACTGCTGCAGCAATTCCCGGCTCATGCGGTCGAGGTCGATGAGCGGTACTTTGAGGGTTTTGGCTACCTCCATCGTGGCTGCTGAGTACGCCACGTGGGTTTCCATTATGCGTCCTTCCTTGTCAAACTTGCGGCGCGTGACGGGCGTAATGAGCACCGGATTGGCCTTTTTAGCGCGCGTTTCGCTTACAAATTTGACGAGGTTCTTGCGGTAATCGGCTGGGGAAGTGTAGCGGTCGGGGTGCGCTTCCGACTCATCGTTGTGGCCAAACTGAATGAACACGTAGTCGTCGGGCTGCAAGGCCTCCACTACGGGCTGCCAGCGGTTTTCCGCCAGAAACGTGCGGGTGCTGCGGCCGTTCACAGCGCGGTTGTCCACCACCACCGTCGAATCGAAAAACGTGGGCAGCGGCATGCCCCAGCCAGTTTCGGGAAACGTTTGCTTTACCTTCTGGGCAATGGTGGAGTCGCCGATGAGGTAGAGCTTAATCTTCTTGGGCGGCGCCGGGGCCGCAAAAGCCAGCAGCACAAACAAGCTCAGCAGCCCGGCTTTATGCAGAAAGTGTAGTCGCATGAAAAAGCGTTTTGATGCCAGAAATGACGTTTTGAGTTGCTGATGCGCTTTTACCGCGCCTGCGCATCCACGGTGGATTTGCTTTGCACCTTCACCACGCGGTTGGCTAATTCCAGCTTAAGTGCCCGGATGTCGGCCAGCACCAGCTGCGCCATTTTGCGCGCGCCCAACTCGCTGAAGTGGGTGTTGTCGTCGCGGCCGTCGGGGTAGTTCGGATGCTCCCCAGGGACCAGCTGGTTGAACAGCAGCTTTGAGTTTTCGACCCCATACTGCTGGAGCAGCGCTTGGCTGGTTTGGCTTAAATCGATGAGCGGCACTTGCTGCTCCTGCGCCACGCGGCGCACAATGGCGGCGTACACCGCGTGCGTGTCTTCTACCTTGCCTGCGGCATCAAACTTGCGCCGGGCCACCGGGGTGAGCAGCACCGGCGTGGCTTTTTTGGCGCGGGTTTCGGTCACGAACCGCGTGAGGTTGGCGCGAAAATCGGCTTCGGTGGTGTAGCTGCGTTTGGTGGGCACCTCGTCGTTGTGGCCGAACTGAATAAAGACGTAGTCACCCGGTTTCAGGGCATCGGCTACGGGTTGCCAGCGGTTTTCGGCAATGAACGTACGGGTGCTGCGGCCGTTTTGGGCGCGGTTGTCCACGGTTACTGTTTCGTCGAAAAATGCCGAAAAAGGCATGCCCCAGCCTGTTTCGGGGTAAGCCCTCCGCTCTTTAACCGACATGGTAGAGTCGCCGATGAGGTACACCGTAATGCCGCCCGGCGCACCGCCTACGCACGAGAGCAAAACCAGTAGCGCAGTGGCGCTGAGCAGTAACAGGCGAAGGGGCATAAGCAAGCGAAAAAGCAACTGAGTAACTGATAAAAACCACGCGCCGCGCAGGTTCGGCCAAGGAATGATAGCGCAAAAAGGTCGGCATTGGGGCTTGCGTCCCGGTCTTTTTCTGCGCTATCGATGCCGGGAACGTTGCCGGAGCCGTAACCGGGTGCATCACCACCGCCTAGCGCCCGGTGTTACCGCGGCCCGGGCTTTCTTTGTGCCGAATTTGGTGCTACGCGTATAGCCTAGCCCGCACCTTTCCCCTCGCGCGCCCATGCACTTATACGTTTATACCTCGCTGAGCGAAATGCTGCGCGCTCATTTACGCGCCCAGCTGCCGCCCGATGTACAGGTAACCTTTCACAACGAGCTGTCGAAACCCGATTCACTGGCCGCCTTTCGCAGGGCAAACGCGGTGCTCGGCAACCCGCCGCCCGAGTGGTTTAGCGGCGGCCCGCTCCCGGCACTGCAGTTCTGGCAAATCGATTCGTCGGGCTTCGAGCGGTACGCCGGGTTACATCTACCTATTCCGGTAGCCAACATGGGCGACTACTTCGCCTGGCCCTGCGCCGAAACCATAGTGGCCGGCATTCTGGCCCTGTACCGCAACCTGCCCGAGTTAACCTTGCTGCAAGCCGAAAAGCGCTGGGTAGGGCCGCCCGTTAGGGCCACCATGCAGCTCATGCGCTACAAACGCGTGGTGGTGTTGGGCGCAGGCTACATTGGGCTGGCCGTGCGTCAGCAGCTCTCTGGTTTCCAGTGCCAGGTGCAATTGCTAGCCCGCACCAACCCCGAAGCGCAGCTGCACTCCACCGAAGAGCTGCAAGCCGTGCTTCCCGAAACCGACTTGGTAGTGAACTGTCTGCCCGGCACCGCCGAGGGCTTTTTCACGGCCGAACTCATCCGGGCCATGAAGCCCGGCAGCGTGTACGCCAGCATCGGCCGCGGTAACACCACCGACGAGCCGGCTCTCATTACCGCCCTGCAAAACGGCCACTTACACGGCGCCGTGCTCGACGTTACCGCCGTGGAGCCCATCCCAACTGAAAACCCACTCTGGCGCTTACCCAACGTGCTTCTCACTCAGCACTCCGGCGGCGGCCAACCCAACGAGGACGCCGGCAAAGTGGACATGCTGCTGCTGAATTTAAGCCGCCTGCGCAACGGTGAGCCGCTGGAGAATCTGGTGGATGTAGCGCGGGGCTATTAGAGGTCGAAGGCGTTTTACTATTTGCGCTTTGGCAATATGTTTATTGCGTTCCGGTAGTGCATCCGTTACATACGACTAGGGCTTTGCAAATAATAACCCGAAACGCATTTATCCTCCTCTGCCTTCACATTCTACTTGCCTGTGAAGTCCAGCAACCAAACGAGCAAGCAGTTGCTTGGTGGCATACCGAAGGAGACAGGATTCGCCGACTGCCCCCAATCGGCAATAACCCGGCTGTGCGTGATTTGCTGCCAGTGTCGGGAGACACACTTGTTGCTGCTAAATGGGACGGAGGCATTCTAATTAGTACCACGACCTCAGGCTTCCGATGGCGAGTGTTACATGATGACCCATGGCAACCTAATTTTCTCTTCCTCAGGCGCCTCACCATTGACCACGAGGGTACGTTGTGGGGCTTGGATTTTTGGAAAGGCATCCATGAGCGTAGCTACGCCCGACTATCCGTTTCACGGGATTTCGGCAAAACTTGGCGGGAACAGACCTTTAACCCGCACACGTTCTTTCCCATTGACTTTTATTCCCGACCAGGACAGCCACTGCAATTAGTGACTTGGAGCGGCCGAGTGTACCGCCCTGGCGACAAATTAGTCCAGAACTGGCAGTTTCAGGAGCCGCTTCAATTGAAGACATGGGCCGGCCGGCTTTATTTTCCCGCGGATCAATTAGGACAGAACTGGCAGTATGTCAGATACTGTCCAGAACTAGACAAAACCACCAGCCGTGATAGTCCTTTGGACGTGGAAAGTTTCTTTCACAACAGGCAGTACAAGTTTATGGAAGACGGCAGGCTGATGACCCGCTCCGGTACAGCTTGGAAGCTCGAGGCGACCATCGGTTTTGTGAATAATGTATATGACGTATGCGCCTGCAACACCAGCCTCTACGTTACTGCGGAGAACCACAGCACTTACGAAAACGCGCAGGACAAGACACTCGGAGGACCTGTGACTTTCTTGATGCGCGTCGCCAACGGGCAGGTGCGAAATATCCGGTTGCTGCCTGGAAAAAACTACATGCGCTGCGATGCTGCCGGCAGACTGTGGCTCTTTGGCAGCGAAGGCATTTGGGAACTGCAAACTCCCTCTTTGCTCAGAAAACGCTTTTAGCCATTCGCAGCCAATGCGGGTATTTATTATTTATATAATTCTCTCACAAAACATTTCCCTTGTTTACTCTATTGTAAGCCCCAAAAAAGCCCGACCTCACGGCCGGGCTTTTCTATTGAATCAGTTTTAGTAACTCTATGCCTCCTTGGTAGCTGCCGTAATTGCTTCCACCATGGCTTCTGAAATGCCGGTGGTGCTGAAGCCGCCGTCGTGCATGAGGTTTTGCATGGTCACGTAGCGCGTCAGGTCTGAGAACAGGCTCACGCAGTAGTCGGCGCAGGCTTCGGCGGGCGCGTTGCCCAACGGCGAGAGGCGGTCGGCGTACTCGAAGAATGCATCGAAGCCGCTGATGCCGGTGCCGGCCGTGGTTTTCGTGGGCGACTGGCTGATGGTATTCACGCGCACTTTTTTCGAGGTACCCAGCCGCTGGCCGTAGCTGCGGGCAATGCTTTCAAGCACCGCCTTGGCCTGCGACATATCGGTGTAATCGAGGAAGGCACGCTGGGCAGCGATGTACGACAAAGCCACCACCGAACCCCACTCGTTTAGGGCGTCCTGCTTCTCGGCCACGGCCAGCATTTTGTGGAACGACAAAGCCGAAATGTCAAGCGTCTTCTGGAACCAGTCGTAGTTCAGCTCGCCGTAGTGCTTGCCTTTGCGAATGTTCGGGCTCATGCCAATGGAGTGCAGCACGAAGTCGATTTTGCCGCCGAGCTGCTCTACTGCGCCGCTGAACACCTTTTCCAGGTCTTCTACCAGCGTGGCATCGGCCCCGATAATAGGCGCGTTGCACTGCTCCGAAAGCTTGTTGATTTCGCCCATACGCATGGCCAGCGGCGCATTGCTGAGCACAAACGTGGCGCCTTCTTCGTGGCAGCGCAGGGCTACCTTCCAGGCAATGGACTGTTCGTTAAGGGCGCCGAAGATGATGCCGCGCTTGCCGGCGAGTAGATTGTTGGCCATAAAAGATGAGTGGTCGAGTCGGAGGAAGGTCTTTGCGACGAGCAAAAATAGGGTTTCACGCCGAAGGTACCGACTAGCCGCTTTTTCTGCCATACAAGCGCGTCATGCCGAGCGTAGTCGAGGCATCTCGCGTACTGACTCCTGACACATCTGAGCAAACACGCGAGCTTCCTCGGCTGCGCTCGGCATGACGGTCTGTAAACGACGTTCTACGGAAAAACCGGACTTCTGAAACTACGCTGCCACCAAGTCGCTTTCGCCACGCAGAGCCAGCAGCTCCCGGGCGCTTTGCACGGCGTTTTCGCTCGGGCGGGCGCCGGAAATCATCTGGGCTATTTCGTGGATGCGCTCATCTTCGCTGAGTTTCCGGATGCGGCTTACGGTGCGGTCGGCGCGGTCTTCTTTGTAGACGAAGAAGTGGGCGTGGCCCGAAGCCGCCATTTGCGGCAGGTGCGAAATAGCAATGAGTTGGTGCTTCTTGGCCATTTGCTGCATCATCCGGCCCACTTTCACGGCAATTTCACCGGAAATGCCGGTATCAATTTCGTCGAATACGATGGTGGGCAAGGCGGTTTTATCGGCCAGCAGGTACTTCACGCACAGCATCAGGCGCGAGAATTCACCGCCCGAAGCCGCCTTACTCAGCGTTTGCGGCTGAGCTCCTTTGTTGGCCGTGAAAAGCAGGCTAATTACATCGGTGCCGCTGGTAGCGGGCTGGCCGGTGTGGTGTTGCACCACCAAGCGGGCGTTGGGCATGCCCAAGTCGGCTAGCAGGTCAGCCAGTTCCCGCTCGAACAGCGGGAAAGCCTTGCGGCGCTGCTCCGACAGATGCGTGGCGCGCTTCTGCACGGTGGCCAAAGCGCCTTCGGCATCCTTGCGCAGGCGGCTGATTTCCTTGTCGAGGTTGAGCACCGAGCCGACTTTCTCTCGCAGTTCGTCGCGTACGGCCAGCAGCTCGGTTACGTCGCGCACCTGGTGCTTGCGCTGCAGGTTGAAGATGATATTCTGGCGCTGCTGCAGCTCGTCGAGGCGCACGGGGTCGGCTTCGGTGCGCTGCTCGGCTTGCTCGGCTTCATCGGCCACGTCGCGTAGCTCAATCAGGCAGGAATCCAGCCGCTCCTTCAGCTGCCGGGCGGCTTCCGAATACGCCGCAATCTGGCCCAGCAAGGTAGATGCCTCTTTTAAGCTGCCAGTAGCGCAGTATTCGCCCTCCGAAAGGCCCTGCAACGCGCCGCTCAGTTTCAGCTTGATTTCTTCGGCATGTTCCAGCTCCTTTATCTCGGCTTCCAGCGCTTCTTGGTCTTCGCCATCGAGCTTGGCTTCTTCCAGCTCACTAAGCAGGAAGCTGTGGTAATCCAGTTCCTTATTAGCCTGCGCCACCTGGTCTTCCAACGACTTTAGGTCAGCAGCCAGCTTGCGGTACTGGCGGAAGGCGTTGCCGTACTGCGTGCGCGTGGGCACTAGGCCGGCGTAGAGGTCGATGAGGTTGAGCTGAAACACTGGGTCCCCAAGCAGCAGCGTGTCGTGCTGGGAGTGAATGTCCATCAGGTTCGCCCCGATTTTACGCAGCGTTTCCACCGTTACCGGGGTGTCGTTTACAAACGCCCGGGACTTCCCCGAAGGGCTGATTTCGCGCCGCAGGATGCACTGGGCATCGTAGTCCAGGTCTTCGGCCTCGAAGATGTCCTGTAGCTGGTAATTCGAAATGTCGAACTGCCCTTCAATGACGCATTTCTTGTCAGTGTTGAAGAGCAGCTTGGAATCGGCGCGGTTGCCCAACAGCAGGCCAATAGCACCCAGCATGATGGACTTGCCGGCGCCGGTTTCGCCGGTAATAATGTTGAGCAGCGCCGAGGGACGCAGCTCTAGCGCCTCAATAAGGGCGTAGTTCTGTATGCGAAGGTCAACCAGCATAAGGGCAATGGTTGCGTGAGACGATAGGGAAGCCAAGCTCCGCGGCTGTCAAGCAACCAGAGGTCAGCAGATTACAAACCTACTAAATCATTTAGCAGACACGCAACCCCCTACCCCAACCTATTTAGCACATACACTCTTAAAAGCGGCTTGAAACCAACTTCAGCCCAGATAATAAAATTTAGCACGTTGCTAAATTTCAAAAACCACATTTTCCTCTATTCTCCGCTTTCGGAATTTGGGAGCACACAAAAACAAAGAGTCCGCGCTGAGGCGCGGACTCTTTGTTATGGCTAGTTGGTATTCTAACGCTTCTGAAGAATGGTTTGGTACTTGGCCGTATTGGTAGGATCTACTTCCTGCAATAAGGCAACCGCGGCCTGCTTTTGCTCGGGCTTGCTGCTGCTGCGGTAAATGTTGGCAATTTCATCGGCTTTGGTTTCGAAGAACGAGCGGATGAGCGTGGAACCGGGGCGGCGCTGGTTGGCCTGCTGCACGCCCTGAAGCGCGGTTAAGATGCTGGCGCGGGCGTCTTCGGGCTTCTGGATGAAAATATCGAGGCCTTGGCGGTAGTAGCTGTACACCGCCGTGCGCAACGCCTCCAACTGCGGGTCCTGCAGGCCATTGAGCAGGGCAAAGCGGCTGCGCTGGTTGGCCTTGCCGTTGTCTTTCCAGCCGTCGTCGCCGTCGGTGCCTTGTGTAGCGGCTACCTGCAGGATATTGCGGGCGCGGTCGTAGGTGCGCGAGCCACCCAGCGGCGAAAACGAATCCTGGTCCATGCCGATGATGACGAAGGCGTAGAAGCTCAGGATGGACGAGAGATTATTGACGTAGGTGTTTTCCGAAAAATTCAGCGGCTGCCCGGGCAGGTAACTGAACGTCCAGCCCTCAGCGTAGTTCAGCAGGTTTGTTTCGTAGCTGGTGCCGTACACGGGGCGCGTACTGAAAATACGCACCGTGGCGCCATACACCCCGTTCTGCGGAATGCTCTGAATGCTAATGTACATCCGGCAGCGGATGCGCTCATCGGGCTTGTACACGTCGTTGGTCCAAGCCCGGTTCATGAACTGCGTGATGTCAGTTTGCATCTGGCGCAGCAGCTGCGGGTCGGTAATGGTCACGTTTTCGGCCTTCACGTCTACCGTCGTGAGCAACTCCTGCGCACGGGTGGGCATGGCAAACCCGAGGAAAACGGCCAGTACAGCCAAGCAACAGAACAAACGATTACGCAACATGGGCATTGAGGCGGGCTAGAATGGCGGAAACAATGTCGCGGGCAACATCGGCCTTGGGTTTGAGGTCGAATGGCGTCACGCGGTCGGCCTCCACCAGGGTAATTTTGTTGGTATCGTGGCGAAAACCGGCGCCGGCGTCGCGCAACGAATTTAACACCACCATATCAAAGTTTTTACGACGCAGCTTGCCCTGGGCATGGGCCAGCTCCTCGTGTGTCTCTAACGCAAAACCCACCGAAAATTGTTCAGCCCGCTTGGTTTGCCCCAGCATGGCGGCAATGTCTACGTTTTTTATCAGCTCCAGCACCAGCACGTCTTCCCCGTCGTCGCGCTTCTTGATTTTCTCAGCCGCCACGGTGCGCGGGCGGTAATCGGCTACGGCGGCGGCAAACACCCATACGTGGGCTTCGGGTGCCACGGCGGCGGCGGCGCGGAACATTTCCTCGGCCGTTTGCACACGCACCAGCTCAATAGACGGGTGCGCCACCGTTAAAGCCGACGGGCCGCTCACCAGCGTGACCGAAAAACCGGCTTCGGCAAATGCTTCGGCCAGGGCATAGCCCATTTTTCCCGTGGAGTGGTTACCAATGAAGCGCACCGGGTCGATGGGCTCGTAGGTGGGACCGGCCGTTAGCAGAACGCGCATGGTGGGCTTAGGAGTTAGGAAACAGGCCGGCTACTGCCGCCAGCAACTGCTCGGGCTCCAGCATGCGGCCGGGGCCCACGAGGCCGCTGGCCAGCTCGCCGGCTGGCGAATCGAGCACGTGTACGCCATCTTGGCGCAGCAGGGCAAGGTTGCGTTGTGTGGCTGGGTGCTGGTACATATCGAGGTCCATGGCGGGTGCCACCAGCACCGGGCAGCGGGCCGAAAGGTAAACGGCCGCCAGCAGATTCGGGCACAGGCCGTTGGCCATAGCACCCAGGGTGTTGGCACTGGCTGGGGCTACCAATAGCACGTCAGCCCAAAGGCCCAAGTCCACGTGGTTGTGCCACACCCCGGATTTCTCATCCTGCAAAAAGCCCTGCAGTACCGGTCGCTTAGAAAGCGTGGCCAAGGTAAGGGGCGTCACAAAAGCCGAAGCCGAGGGCGTCAGGATAACCTGCACCTCGGCTTCGGCTTTGATGAGCAGCCGCACCAGCGCGGCCGATTTGTAGGCGGCAATGCTGCCGCTCACGCCCAACAGAATGCGGCGGTTGGCCAGCATGCGTGCGGGGCTAATTATTCAGCTTTCGTGTCGCTGGGCAGTTCCTCTTCCGAGGGGTGACGGAACGTCACTTTGCCTTCCATGAACTCCTCAATGGCGAGGTTCGTGGCCTTGGGCATGCGCTCGTAGTGCTTGCTGATTTCGATTTGCTCGCGGTTCTCGAACACTTCTTCCAAGTTGTCCACAGTGGTGGCAAACTCGGCCAGCTTGCCGTTCAGCTCTTCCTTGATCTTCACGGAAATCTGGTTGGCACGCTTCGAAATGATGGAGATGGACTCGTAAACGTTGCCGGTTTCGTTGGTGAAATCCGACAGGTTACGCGTAACGATGGAAGCGGGAACGTTGCTCGGTACTTTCATGGGGAGGTTGAGTTAAACGGCTGGATGGTTAAATGACCGGTTGCTGGCGTGGTGGGATAAGCCACCAACCACTGGGCCATTCAGCCATTAATTATTGTTGGCTTGCGTAGCCTTGGTAGCCACGTCGGGGTTGTCTTTGAGGAACTTTCGGGCGTTGTCGTAGTACCCTTCGGCGTCTTTCAGGTTTTTGCTTTGCGGATAGGTATCCACGAAGGTCTGGTAGTAAGCTACGGTTTCCAAGTACCGCTCGCGCTGCTTTTCCTCCACGCTTTCGCGGGCCAGTTCATATTGTGACACCAGTTTCAGGTAAGCTGCCTGCTCGCCGTACAGCGACGACGGGTACTGCTGCTGGAAGGTATTGAAGGCTACCACCGCCGACTGGTAGTAGCGCACGGAGTAGTACAGCTTGGCCGATTCGAAAGCCTTTACTTCCAGCTTCTTCTGCAGCTCGTTCGACATGTTCTCCGTTTCGGGGCGGAACTTGCTTTCCGGGAAACGGTTCAGAAACTGCTGAATCGATTCGATGGCCGTAATGGTGTTCGTCTGATCCAGTTCGTACTCGGGAGAGTCGCGAAACAGCGACTTGGCGTGCATGAACAGGGCCTCCTCGGCGTATGGAGACGATGGGTAGGTTTCGGCAAACGTTTGGAAGTAGTAGGCACTGAGCGTGTAGTTGCCTTCTTCGTAGTTCGAGCGCGCAAAGTAGAACTCGGCCTTTTCGGCTTCGGGGCGGCCTTTCAGCAGCGGAATCAACGGTTCCAGCAGGCCCTGAGCCTTGAAGTAGTCCCCTTTTTCGAAGTACTTCACAGCGGCTTGGTACCGCTCGTTTACGTCGGTGCTCTTCAGCAGCTTTTGGTATGGGCTGCAGGCGCCGAGCACGGCAAGGCTCAGCAGCAGGGCAAGAACACGGAGGCGGAATGCGGGCATAAGGAAGGCAAAGGTAACGGATTGGCGGCCGAACGCAAAAGTGGCTCAGATACAGGATACCAGCCGGGGCCGGGAGGTTGCGCCCGATGCGCATTGGCCGCCGCAGGGGTTAACAATCAGAACTATGGTTTGGTGCGCGGCGCCGGCTTGGCGGCGGGCTTCTGCGCCAGCGGGGCCGCTTTCTTGGGAGCCGGCCTAGGAGCGCTCCTGGTTTTGGGCGCAGCCGGCTTGGTTGTTTTGGCTTTAGAAGGCTTTGCTTTGACCTTGGGCTTGGCTTTAACGGGCGGCGCAAAATGCTTGCCCAGCACGGCACGCCGGGGGGGTTTCTGGTCGATGAGCCAGCGGAACCCTTTAAGTTTTTGATCTTCTTCCTTCAGCTCGTGGGGTGGAATGAAGCTGGCGTCGGGGTTGGTTACGAAGGTGATGGTTTGCAGCTTGCTATCGGCGAAGCGCAGGGCCATGGTAGCCGACACGGCCTTGTTCACGCCCGTGACGGCCGTGTCGCCCTCTAGGGCATAGTACACGCTTTCGGCGTTGCCCAGTACATCTACTCTTTTCAGCTTACTATCCTGAAAGTAGGCCACCATGTTGCGGCCCTTCACTTGGTTGAAGTCCAGAAGCGTGTCCTGCCCAACGATGAATGAGTTGGCGTACAGCCGCATCTGGTCGATTTTCTGGCGGCGCATGCGCACCTCCATGGAGTCGGCGGTGAGCTGGTTTTTCTCGTTCCAGAGAATGGGGTTGCGGTTCAGGTAAATAACCGAGTCGCGGCGGTTGTAGGTGAGCGAATCGGCGCGGCCGCGCAGGTCAGCACCCCGCAGGATGCGCACTTTGCGGTAGGCGTACACAATGCCGGGGTCGTTTTCGCGCGACTCCACGTTTACCAGCGTATCGGCGGCGAGGTATAGTGTGTCGCGGCTGGTAATACTGCGCATTACGGGTGAGCCGTGCACTTTGGCCCGGCCGGTAGCACGCCAGTAGCGGCCCACGTCGCCGCGAATCACCACGTTGTCTTTCTTGGAGGTCATCGACACGTTGCCGCGGGCCACGCCGTACTGCCGGGCCTCGTCGTACACCAGCTGGTCGCCGCCCAGTAGGTAATTAGGCGTCTCGATTTTAGCGTTGCGCTTGAAGTCGGAAACCCGCGTCACGGTGTTGTACTCGCCTTTTTCGGCATATATATTTCCCTGCTTGCCCACAATGCGCGTGGGGCCGAAGAAGTACGCCACCTTGCTTTGGGTGTTGTACTGCAGGGTGTCGTTGGTGATTGTGTAGTCCTTGGTGACCAGCTTCACGTTTGTGCGGAAGCTGAATACTTGGGTTTGGGTGTTGTAATAGCCCTTCTGGCTGTCGAGGGTGTTTTCGGGGTCGGTGAGGTGGCCGCCGGTGCTGTAATAAGCCAGCTTCCGGTTCAGGTCGTAATCGAGCACCTGGGTGGTGAGCGTGATGCGCGGGTCGCGTAGCACCACGTTGCCGGTTATGCGGGCCGTGCGCTTTTCGCCGTCGTAGTAGCCCCGGTCGCCGGTAATGGTAACGGTGTCGTTTTGAATAATGCGAACGTTGCTGAAGGCCTCAATGGCGTTTTGGTCGAGGTACTGATAGGCCGAGTCGCAGTACAGGAAGGTGTCGCCCTGTTTAAAGCCCACGTTGCCGATGAGTTTGCGGATTTGCCGGCCGTTAAAGTCGCCGCCAATAAGCTGGCCGGCGCCCGGCAGCAGCTCTACGCGCTGGGCCTTGGGGGGCGTATCTTGGGCTTTAGCCGGGGCAGTGCGGCGCTGCGCCCACGTCGCCCGGGGCAACGTCAGCAGCAATAGCAAAGCAAAAAGGAGAAAACGAAAGTGCATCAGGGGCGCAAAAGTACGGAACCCCCGCCCTAACGCACAGGGTTCGGAATTGGTGCGTGCAAAACACGATACCCAAGCTGAACAAAGCCCTCCGCCGCGAATCAAAGAGGGCAGCATCCTTACTTACCGCTCTTCCACTTCCCCGGCCCCTCGCCTACCTTTGCGCCATGCTCGACCGCGTCCGCCAATTTATAACCGAAAATCAGCTTTTTAACCCTACCGACGACCCCATTCTTGTGGCCGTGAGCGGCGGCATGGACTCCGTGGTGCTGCTCGATGTGCTCGACAAGCTGGGCGTGCAGCTGGCCGTGGCTCATTGCCATTTCGGGCTGCGCGGCGAAGAAGCCGATGCCGACGAGGAGTTTGTGCGCAAGCTGGCCAAGAAATACAATGCTCCTTACTTCGCCGAGTTCTTCGACACCAAGGGCTTTGCCGAGCAGGAAAGACTTTCCACGCAAATGGCGGCCCGGGTACTGCGCTACCAGTGGTTTGAGCAACTGCGCCGCACCCAGCAACTGAGCTACGTGGCTACCGCCCACCACCAGCGCGACGCCGCCGAAACCATGCTGCTCAACCTCACCCACGGCACCGGCCTGGCTGGCTTGCACGGCATTCCGGTGCGCCAGGGCCACGTGGTGCGCCCGCTGCTAATCCTGGGCAAAGAAGATTTGTACGATTACTTAGTGGAGAACCGCCTCGTGTGGCGCGAAGACGCCTCCAACGACAGCACCCTGTACCAGCGCAACAAGCTGCGCCACGAGGTGCTTCCGGTGCTGCGCGAGCTAAATCCCAACCTCGACCAAACCCTGCAGAACACGGCCGAGCGCGTACGCGGCGCCGAGGCCCTGGTGCAGCATTTTGTGGACGAAACGGCCCGCCAAGCCCGCCGCGACGAGCCTGATGCCGTGTACTTCAACATTGCTACGCTGCAGGCTACACCCGCCGCGGCCTTGGTGCTGCACGAGTTGCTGCGGCCGTTTTACTTTCCCTGGCTGACGGTGAAAGACATTGTGGCGTCGTTTCACGCGGTGTCAGGCCGGCAGTTCGAGTCGCCCACGCACCGGCTGGTGAAGGACCGCGACCAACTGGTAGTTACGCCCAAAAATCTGACGAGCTTCGGCACTTACCAGTGGCCCGAAGGCCAGCCCGAGTTGGTAGTGGAGGATTTGCGCCTCACCATAAAGCAATTGCCCGCCGAAGGTTATCAGATCAGTCGGGCCAAGGACGTAGCCGCTTTTGATGCCGACAAGCTCGGGTTTCCGCTCACGCTGCGCCGCTGGCGCGAGGGCGAGTGGTTTATGCCCATTGGCCTGAAAGGCAAAAAGAAAATCAGCGACTTTCTCATCGATCAGAAAGTGCCGCTGAACCTGAAAGACCGTGTGCGCCTGCTCACCGCGCCCGACGGCCGCGTGGCTTGGGTAATAGGCTTGCGCCCCGATGACCGCTACAAAGTGACCGAAGAAACCCAGCGCGTGCTGGAAGTGCGGCTGAAGCGCAACCAACCGCAGGCGTAACCTCGCTTCGAAGTTGCGACGCTGCTTTCCAACAGCGGGACAGGTTCGGGTATAATTGCTTCGGCGAAAAACTAGGCTTTCAGTACCTGCCTCTAAGCGCCCGTGCGTACTTTAGCGCCCCGAACCCGTTTTCCCATTTCCAACTGACTCCCCATGAAAGTAACCGTTGTAGGGGCCGGAAACGTGGGCGCTACGTGCGCCGATGTTCTCGCCACCCGCGAAATTGCCAACGAAGTAATTCTGGTTGACATCAAGGAAGGCATTGCCCAAGGCAAAGCCCTTGACATCTGGCAAAAGGCCCCCATCATCGGCTACGACACACGTACGGTGGGCGTAACCAACGATTACTCCCGCACCGCCGGCTCGGAAGTAGTGGTTATTACCTCGGGCCTGCCCCGCAAGCCCGGTATGACTCGTGACGACCTCATTTCGATTAACGCCGGCATCGTTAAGACGGTAACCGAGAACGTTCTGAAGTACTCGCCGAATGCCATCATCATCGTGGTGTCGAACCCGCTGGACGTGATGACCTATCAGGCACACCTCACCTCGGGCCTGCCCCGCGAGAAGGTGTTTGGCATGGCTGGCATTCTGGATACCGCTCGCTACCGCGCGTTCCTGGCCGAGGCCCTGAACGTAAGCCCGAAAGACATTCAAGCTGTATTGATGGGTGGTCATGGTAACACCATGGTACCGCTGCCCCGCTACACCACCGTAGGCGGCATTCCCGTAACCGAGCTGATCGGTAAGGCGGAGCTGGATGCCATCGTGAAGCGTACTATCAATGGTGGCGGCGAGCTAGTAGATCTGATGGGCACGTCGGCGTGGTACGCTCCGGGTGCTGCCGCAGCCCAAATGGTAGAAGCCATTGTGCGCGACCAGCGCCGTGTGTTCCCCGTGTGCATTGAGCTGCAGGGCGAATACGGCATCAACGGCGTGTACCTGGGTGCTCCGGTTATCCTCGGCAAAAACGGCATCGAGAAGGTTATCGAGCTGCAGCTGAACGACGACGAGAAGCAGTTGCTGGAAACCTCGCGCGGCCACGTGAAAGAGGTAATGGACGCCTTGGACAACATGGGCAAAGCCGCTCCGGCCAACGCATAATTTCTTCTAACTAAGAAGGCTACGGGCCGTTCTGCACCAGCAGAGCGGCCCGTTTTGTTTGGTGGCAAGGCGTGTGAGGCAGTACATTGCCGGTGCTGAAACCCCTTACATGCACTTAAACCTTATCGACACCAACGCCGAAGTAACCGATGCTTGGTCCTTGGTATTTGCCGACGTCCCGCAAGTCACCGTTCGTCATGCGTCCATCTTCGAGCACCCGGCCGACGCCATCGTAAGCCCCGCCAACTCCTTCGGCTTTATGAACGGAGGCATCGATTTCGCCATTTCAAAGCACCTCGGCTGGCACCTGGAAAAAGACCTGCAGCGCGTCATTCGCGACAAGCACTACGGCGAATTACTCGTTGGGCAGGCCGAAATCATTGAAACCGGTAGCCCGTTGTTTCCCTACCTGATTTCGGCCCCCACTATGCGCACGCCCATGACCATCACGCGTGGCCCAAACGTGTACCAGGCAATGAAGGCTATTTTGGTGTTGCTGCGCCACGGCCGTTTGAGCACGAGTGAGCCGGTGGCCGACAAAGTGCAGACAGTAGCTATTCCTGGCCTAGGCACTGGCGTGGGCCAGGTCCGGCCCTTGGTGTGCGCCAGGCAAATGCGCATTGCCTGGGAAGACGTGATGCACGAAAAGTATGCGACCAAAGCTGGGTGGGAAGAGTTGCGTTCGAATTACGCTTACTTCTACACCCACGACCCGCGCGACTTGAAGTATCCTATTCCCTAATCATGTTCAAAGCCGCCGAGCTGCTCACCCGCATCCATGCCCTGGCTAACCCCGAACGGGCACTGCTGCTGGCGCGCTTCTTCCAAACCGGACCCGGCCAATACGGCGAAGGCGACCAGTTTCTGGGCCTGACGATGCCCCAGCAGCGCCAGCTAGCCAAACAATTCCGCACGTTGCCTATGGCCGAAGTGGAGCAATTGGTGCAAAGCCCTTGGCACGACTGCCGCTCCATTGGGCTTATCATCTGGACGCTGCAATTCCCCAAAGCCGGTCCGGCGGGCCAAATGGCTATTTATGAACGGTATCTGCAGAACCGGCGCTTCGTTAACAATTGGGACTTAGTAGATGTAACCTGTCCGCACATTGTGGGCGCTTACCTGCTGCACAAGGACCGCACGCCGCTTTACGAGCTAGCCGCCGAAAACTACCTCTGGAGTCAGCGCATGAGTATCGTCTCCACGTTGGCTTTCGTGCGTAAGGGGCAGTTTGCCGACACCTTTGCCTTAGCCGAGCAACTCCTCTCCCACCGCCACGACCTCATTCACAAAGCCGTGGGCTGGCTGCTGCGCGAAGTAGGCAAACGCAACGAAGAGGCGTTGGAAGAATTCCTGCACGACCACCGCCTGCGCATGCCCCGCACCATGCTCCGCTACGCCATTGAGCGGCTGGAACCGGCCAAGCGCCACCATTACTTGCGGAAGGAAACCGCGTAACCCCGGCTGGCTCGGGTAATTGCACGCAACGGCTTACTGGCCGGCATCGTTTTCGGGGCTATGCTTACCGCCGATTCCATCAGCATCATCATTCCCACCTACCAGGAGGCTGCCTGTATCGGGCAGCTCGTCGAATACCTGCAGCAAGCCGGAGCGGCTGAAAACGGGGTAGAAATTATTGTAGCCGATGCGCCTGGCACCGATGCTACGGCTGCCGTAGCGGCCGCGGCGGGCGCACGGGTGATTCAGTGCACGGAACGCGGCCGAGCCGCCCAAATGAACCACGGCGCCGCTCAGGCACAAGGGCAGCTGCTATACTTCCTGCACGCCGACACCTTGCCGCCCAAACGTTTTCTGACGACTATTCGGGCTGCGCTAAGGCCGGGCGGTTACGGTAGCGGCTGCTTTCGGCTGCAATTCGACCACCCGCACTGGTTTTTGCGGCTCAGTGCCTGGTTTACGCGCTTCCCCGCCGAAATCGTGCGCTTCGGTGACCAAAGCCTGTTTGTGCGGCGTGAAGTATTCGAACAGGCGGGCGGCTTCCGGCCAGATATGGTTATTCTGGAAGATCAGGAAATAATTGCCCGGCTGCGGCGGCACGGTCGGTTTGTGGTGCTGCCCGAGGCGGTGGTTACCTCAGCCCGCAAGTACTTAGACAACGGTGTCTTTCGGCTGCAGGGCATTTTTCTGCTGCTTTGCGTGCTCTACCGGTTAGGCCTGGGACAAACGCAGTTGCGGCAGACCTACCGGACGCTCGTTCGGCAAGACAAGATCTGATTCTCTGGCACAGGATGCCTCGACCGCCAAGAATAGCTCTGGGCTTGCTATTGCTGACTGGCTTTGAAGAGTTTCTGCTTTTCGTCTTTGGAAAGGCTTTCGTAGCCGGAGCGTGAAATCTTGTCCAGAATCAGGTCAATTTCGTTTTGCTTGGGCTGTGCCAAGGGTGCTTGGTTTTTACCGGGGGCCGCAGCCGGGGCATTGCGGTGCGACACCCGCAACCGCGGCCGGCCTTGCAGCAATCCGCTTACCCAGTCACCAACGGCCAGAATGGGGCGGCCCAGGTCGCGGCCGGCTTGCAGCTGACGCACAAACACAAAACCCATGATAGCACCGCCGATGTGGGCAATCTGGCCACCGGAGTTTTGCCCGCTGATGCCGGCAATGGAAATCAGCACCACTACCGCCGCAATGTATTTAATGCGAACCGGCCCAATCAGAATTATACTAAACGTGTAGTCGGGCAACAGTGTGGCGGCGCCCACAATAATGGCCGTAACGGCCGCCGAAGCGCCAATCATGGGTGTACCAAGCTTCGGCTGCAAAGCTGGCAGTAGGTTATAGCTCAGCAGAAACAGGACCGCGCCGGCCAAAGCACCCAAAATATACAAGCCCACTAGGCGCCGGTCGCCAAGATACTCCCGCAACAGCATGCCAAACCAGTAGAGATTCAGCAGATTGAAGAGGATGTGAAAGAACTTGACGTGCGTGAAGGCATAGGTTAGCAACGTCCAGGGGTGACGAAGCAGGCTGGGCAGGTTCGACGATATTTCCAACTGGCGCAACAGTACGGCGAATACGGAGCTGGCGCCGGTGAGAAACAGAATTGCTTCCATTACTACCAGCACCACAAACACGAGCACGTTAATCAGCAGCAGCTGATTAAGGGCGTTGTCGCGGCGGCTGAAGGCAGTCTTTATATCGGCAATGATGCTCATGAGGACGGGGAAATCAATAGAAGCGGGACTGGTTCTTTTCCCAGTATTTCAACAGCAGGAACCCAAACAACATTCCGCCCAAATGCGCGAAGTGTGCCACGTTGTCACCGGGGTTGCGCTGCACGCCAGCATACAGCTCGTAAATGCCATACAAGGTCACGAAGTACTTCGCCTTAATGGGAAAGGGGAAGAACAGCAGCATCAGTTCCGTATTGGGGAAAAGGTAGGCAAACGCCAGCAAAATGCCGAATATGGCCCCGGAGGCACCCACCATCGGCACCCGCAAAGCATCCTGGTATGCACCGTCGACGCTTTTAACGGCAGCGTCGATGTAGCCCGCGTTTGTAGGGTCGCTTTTCATGGCCCGGGCCAGTTCCTCGTACCCTCTGTACATCGAGGCATGGTCTTCATAATAGTCGACTAGCCTAACCGGCGAAGGGGCTTTCCTGAACGCTTGCCGGTCGTTGTTCATTTGATTGACTTCGTAATACCGAATGCCCGTGTACAGCAGGCCGGCTCCCACGCCGCAGATCATCCAGAACATGAGGAAGCGCTGAGCCCCCCAACGCTGCTCCAGCATCGGCCCGAAGGAAATCAGGCCGAACATGTTGCCAAAAATGTGCATCAGCCCTCCGTGCAGAAACATGTACGTAATGAACTGGAAGGGCTGAAATAGCTCCGATTGCACGGGGTACAGCGCCAGCCAACCCATTAGGTTGGGCATAAAAGCGCTGGTGAGCAACATCATCCCCAGGTTGAGGAAAAGAAGGTTGCGCACCATCGGGGTCAGGTTGAGCATCGACGTCGGGAGAAACTAAAGGAACGGAAACGGGTGCAAGGTTAGGCTTTACGGAAGAACTCCTGCAGGTGGTCGGCTTCCAGCATAACCAGGGTGCGGCGGCCATCGGGCGTGTAGCCGGGTACTTGGCAGGCAAACAGCTTATCGACCAAGGCGTTCATTTCTATTTCGGCCAGCCGGGCCGGCACGCTGGCGGCCACCCGACGCGCCAGGGTGCGGGCCAGCTGCTCGCGGCGGTCGAGCTGGGCGCGGGCTCCGCCAATGCGGAACTGCTCCAGCAGGCCTTCCAGCAACGACTTCTCATCGGCACCGGCAGGTACTTCGGCGGGCAGTGCTTCCACGGCAATGGTTGTGGGGCCAAACTCCGAAAAGCGGAAACCAATGCTTTGCAGCTCGTGGGTCATTTCGCGCAGCACGGCAAAATCGGCGGGCGAGAAGGTGACGGTGCGCGGAAACAGCAGGGCCTGCGAGGCACCGGTTTCGTTGGTGAGCGTGTCCTGATACTGCTCGTAGAGAATTCGCTCGCGGGCGGCCACTTGGTCAATCAGCATCAGCCCCGACTTTACCGGTACCAGCACAAACTGCTGCACCTGCACGGCGCGGCGGCCGGGTGCGGGCGCTTCGGGCCGGGATTCATGCTCCGGACTATTTATTTCGGGGTGCATGAACGGCAGCGTGGGCACGGGCTCGGGGGCTACCCCTACTAAATCTGCCGCTTCGGCCTCAATATCGGCCAGCGGGGTTTGCCCAATGGAGCGGTAAAAGTCGTCGAGGGCTTGGCGGGCTTGCTCGGTGGGGCGCGGCGTGAGGGGTTTCTCGTCGAGCCAGCGCGGGGCGCGGGAGGGCGGCGCGGCCGAGGCGGCGCCGGCCATAGCGGCCGCGATGCCGCCGTCTTCGGACCGGGGATTAAAGCTGCGGTGAATGGCGGCCTCGTCGTCTTCATCGGCCATGGCGGAGGGCGCGCCGGTACGCATGCCGCGCAAGGGTCCAAAGTTTACGTCGCTTTCAAAGTCGAGAGAAGGCGCCATGTTGTGCAAGCCCAGCGCCTGCTTCACGGCAGCCCGCATGATGGCGTACACGGTTTTCTCGTCCTCGAACTTGATTTCCGTCTTCGTGGGGTGCACGTTGATGTCAATGGCCTTTGGGTCGAGCTCCAGGAAAAGCACGTAGAACGGATGCGTGTCGCGGGGAAGCAGGCCTTCGTAAGCGGCCAGCACGGCATGGTTCAGGTAAGCCGACCGAATGAAGCGCCCGTTGACGAAGAAAAACTGGTCGCCGCGGCTTTTCTTGGCTGCCTCGGGCTTGCCAATAAAGCCTTTCACCGTGATGAACGGCGTTACTTCGTCTACCTGCGCCAGCTGCTCCTTGTAGCTCTGGCCGAGCAGGGCCACAATGCGCTGGCTGAGTTTGCCGGCGGGCAGGTTGAAAACCTCGAGGTCGTTTTGGTAGAGAGTGAAGGTAATGTCAGGGTGGGCCAGCGCCACATGCTGAAACTCGTCGAGAATGTGGCGCATTTCCACCGCGTTGCTCTTGAGGAAATTACGCCGAGCCGGCACGTTAAAGAAGAGGTTCTTCACGGCTATGCTGGTGCCGTCGGCGGTGGCGGTGGGCTGCTGGCTGCTTACCTGCGAGCCTTCCACCAGCAGCAGGGTACCGGTGTCCTGCTGGCGCAGCTTGGTGCGAATTTCCACCTGCGCCACGGCCGCTATGGAGGCCAGCGCCTCGCCCCGGAAACCGAGGGTACGAATGCGGAACAGGTCGTCGGTTGTGCGGATTTTGCTGGTGGCGTGGCGCTCCAGGCTCATGCGGGCGTCGGTGGCACTCATGCCCGAGCCGTTATCCACTACCTGCACCAGCTGTTTACCGGCCTCTTTTACAATCAGTTGGATGTGCGTGGCTTTGGCATCTACCGCGTTTTCAAGCAGTTCTTTCACCACCGAAGCCGGGCGCTGCACCACCTCGCCGGCTGCAATTTGGTTGGCGAGGTACTCGGGCAGCAGTTGAATGATATCGGACATGGAGCGGCTGGTTAAAGAAATTCAGAATGGCAAAACTCCGACATCGGCTAAGCATGCGAACGAGCAAAATCCTCCACGCAAGGACGCCTTTCATAACAACGAACCGGGCGCCGACGTTATTTGGATGTGTCCATTCAGTTAGGCGTTGCCAACGGCTTTTCGGTGGACAAAGGTAATTCCGGCGGGCAAGGCACACCCAAGATTCTTCAACGCATTGACACGCAAGCTCCTGCATATGCATATTGTTTTTCTCCTATACTGAACCGGAACTTTCGGTGAAAATGAAGCCGTTAGGCCATCAGCCGATGGTTGGCTTGATATTCGCACGCATCCGGCACAGGAAATAATGCGTAAGTTTGTGGCCAGCTTTTGCTTGCGGGCCGCAAGGCACGTTATTCGATCAACGTCTGCCGGGCTTTGGTCGGTTTTTTCCGCACCGTGAATCGGGCGCCCTTTGCCACAGGCTCAACTGTTGGCGGAGGGCGTCGGTGCAGCGGGAAGGGTGAAACACTTTTTAGTACGCGACACGACTCAGGGGCCAATGGGCAAGGAATTTCGGATTGGACTGGTACTGCTGCTGTTGGCCATTACAGGTCTAATCGTGTCGTTTTCGCACCCCTACGACAACGGCTCCAAGCCCGGCTCGGCGGCCGAGCAAAACTGGGTCGACTCGGTTTTCGCGTCGCTTACCCCCGAGCAGCGCCTGGGCCAGCTGTTCATGGTGGCCGCGTACTCCAACAAAGACCAAAAGCACGTTCAGCAAATTGACCGGCTGATTCGCGACTATAACATTGGGGGTCTGATGTTTCTGCAGGGCGGCCCGCGCCGGCAGGCCCGCCTCACCAACCGCTACCAGGCTGCTGCCCGCACCCCGCTGCTCATAGCCATGGACGCCGAGTGGGGCCTCGATATGCGCCTCGACTCCTCCATGCACTTCGCCAAGCAAATGACGCTTGGTGCCATGGACAACGAGCAGTACATCTACCGGATGGGCCGCGAAATTGCGCTCAAGCTCAAGACCTTGGGCGTACACATCAGCTTCTCGCCGGTAATCGATATCAACTCGAACCCCAATAACCCGGTTATCGGCAACCGCTCCTTTGGCGAGAACAAAGAGCAGGTAACCACCCGGGGGTTGGCCTATATCCGCGGTTTGCAGGACCACGGCGTAATTGCCGTAGCCAAGCACTTTCCCGGCCACGGCGACACCGACGTAGACTCGCACCTAGCCCTTCCGGTGATTAACTCCGACATGGCCCGCCTCACCGACGTAGACCTCTACCCCTTCCAGAAGTCTTTTGAGGCCGGCGTAATGGGCGTAATGGTGGCCCACCTCTACGTACCGCTCATCGACACGGTGCGCACCCAAACCACTACCCTCTCGCGCAACCTGGTAACCGGGTTGCTGAAGGAGAAGATGGGCTACCGCGGCCTCGTGTTTACCGATGCGCTCAACATGAAGAGCGTTTCGAACCTCTACAAGCCGGGTGAGCTGGATGCTCTGGCCCTGGCCGCCGGCAACGATGTGCTGCTCTTCTCGGAAGACGTACCTGTAGCCGTACAGAAAATCAAGGAGAAAATGGCCGCCGGCGTGATTTCGCCGGAAGACGTGGACCAGCGGGTGCGCAAAATTCTGCGGGCCAAATACTGGGCAGGCCTGAACCGCCCACAGTCGGTAGACGTGGCCAACCTGATGCAGAACCTTGACCGGCCTCTGGCCCGCACGGTGCAGCAGGAAATCTACGAGCACGCCGCTACGGTGGTAAAGAACGAAGACGATATTTTGCCCTTCAGCCACCTCGATACGGTGCGCATGGCCACCATTACCGTGGGCATGCCTACAGGCAACGCCTTCGGGCAAATGATGCAGAACTACCTGCCCAGCGCGGTGTACTCCATCCCGAACCGCTACGCCCCCGATTCCACGTTTGAGCGTTTGCTGCCCAAACTCAGCCTCTACAATACCGTGGTGGTGAGCCTGCACAACCTCAACAACACACCCGTGCACAACTACGGCCTGGGCGACGGGGCGCTTCGTTTCATTAAGAAGCTGCAGGAAAACCCATCGATGAAAACGGTGGTGGTGGTCATGGGTAACGCCTACGCTCTTAAACACTTGGAAGGCTCGCGCAACCTGGTGTGTGGCTACGAAGACAACTTGGCTTCGCAGCGCGTGGTGCCGCAGGTGCTGTTTGGGGCTCTGCCCGCCGTAGGCCGCTTGCCTGTTACGGTATCGGAAACCATGAAAGCGGGCTTGGGCCTGCCTACGCCCGATTTCCGCCGCTTGCGCTACGCCACGCCCGAAGCGGTAGGCCTCGACTCGCGGGTGCTCAGCCAGATTGACAACGTAGCCACCGAAGCCATTGCTTACGCCGCCGCCCCCGGCTGCCAGGTACTAGTGGCCAAAGACGGCGCTGTGGTATTTGAGAAAAGCTACGGCTACGCCACGTACGATAAGTCGCAGCCCATTAACAACGAAACCCTGTACGACCTGGCCTCGGTAACGAAAGTTGCTGGTACGCTGCAGGCCATTATGTGGCTCAAGGACGAAGGCAAGATCAACCTCGACTCCAAAGTTGCGGAGTACATGCCGGAGTTGAAGGCCACGAACAAAAAGGACATGACGGTGCGCGATGTGCTCATGCACCAAGCCGGCCTGAAGCCGGGCATTCCCACCTGGGAGCGTACCGTTACCAAAACCGGCCTCAAGCCCACTTTTTACGCTAGCACCCGCACCGATGAATTTTCCCGCGAGGTAATTCCGGGAACTTACGTGGTGGGCACCGCCGAAGACTCTGTGTGGACCTGGATCAAGCGCAGCAGTTTGCTGCCGAAGGGCAAGAACGGCAAGTACCCCGTAGAGTATTCCGATCTGAGCTTCATTGTGCTGAAGCGCTTGGCGGAGAAGCAGCTCAACCAACCCCTTGAAACGTTTCTGCAAAAGCAGTTTTACGCGCCATTGGGATTGAACACTATGACGTACAACCCGTTGCAGCGCTTTCCCAAGTCCTGCATCGCGCCCACCGAAAACGACACTTACTACCGCAAGGCCCTGCTGCAAGGCTCGGTACACGATCAGTCGGCAGCTTTAATGGGCGGCGTAGCGGGCCACGCGGGCTTGTTTTCGAACGCGCGCGACCTGGCTATTCTGATGCAAATGGATTTGCAGAACGGGCGCTACGGCGGGCAACGGTACTTCACCACGCCCGTGGTAGCCGAGTTTGCCCGCAGCCAAGCCGGTGGCCGCCGCGGCCTGGGCTGGGACCACGGCGACCCAACCAAGCCCGAGGGCCCCACCAGCAACCTGTCGCCGGCCAGTACTTTCGGGCATACGGGCTTTACCGGTACCTGCGTGTGGATGGACCCCGAAAACAAGATTTTGTATATTTTCTTATCGAACCGGGTGTACCCCGATGCAGGCAACAACAAACTGCGTCAGTACAACATCCGGACTCGCATTCACGACGTTATCTACAAATCCATCATCACCGACAAAGGGAAGTCCTAGCCCAATTTGGGTTGTTGACTAGAGGGGAAGCTTAACTATGTGGTGTGGAACAAGCAACCCCTTGACCGGCGCGTCGTCCTCTGGGCGGCGCGCTTTTTTCTTGCGGGCAGTTTGAGTTGGTACCGGCAAGGAAGCCTCCGGCTCAGTTACTCAAACCTTACCGAGGAAGATAAACTGGTGTTTTGGCCACGAATTTTAAAGTAACAGGCTGTACGCTTCGTCAAGGATATTAACCGGCAGGTGGAAACCCACGCAAATCGTTTTTCGCTGTTCATCAAGTTTTGATTAAGCGCGTAGAATATTTGCCGGTTTCCCCAACTTGCCGCCCGTTGTGCTGTTAGGCAGCAAACCACCCGTCCCTCCCAGCCCGCCGCACCCCCGCATATGAACATCGGTATAGTCTGTTACCCCACCTTCGGCGGCTCTGGCGTAGTAGCCACCGAGCTGGGCAAAGCCTTGGCACAGAAGGGCCACCGCGTGCATTTTATCACCTACAGCCAGCCCGTGCGGCTCGACTTCTTCAACGAGAACCTATTCTACCACGAGGTTTACATTCCGCCCTATCCGCTGTTCCAGTTTCCGCCTTATGAGTTGGCGCTGGCCTCGAAGATGGTGGACATTGTGCAGAACGAGAAGCTCGATGTGTTGCATGTGCACTACGCCATTCCCCACGCCTCGGCCGCGTACATGGCGAAGCAGATTTTGCGCACCAAGGGCCTGCAGATTCCGGTAATTACCACCCTGCACGGCACCGACATT
Organism: Hymenobacter koreensis; assembly: GCF_039541855.1. Taxonomy (NCBI): domain Bacteria; kingdom Pseudomonadati; phylum Bacteroidota; class Cytophagia; order Cytophagales; family Hymenobacteraceae; genus Hymenobacter; species Hymenobacter koreensis. Next base: position 399,473 of record NZ_BAABHA010000001.1, on the reverse strand, counting down.
ACCCTGGTAGGCAAGGATGCCAGCTACGAGCCGGTGGTAACGTTCAGCATCAACCAGTCGGATGCGGTTACGTCGGTTTCGGCCGATTTGAAGGAGGAGACCTACCGCTACTTCGCCATTGAAAAGGACATTGAGGTTATTCCGAACTTCATTAACCTCGATCGGTTTCGGAAGCAGCCCAAGGAACATTTCCGCACCGCCATTGCCCCTGAGGGCGAAAAACTGCTCATTCACACGTCTAACTTCCGCTCGGTAAAGCGCGTCGATGACGTGGTGCACATCTTTGACGGGGTGCGCAAGCAAATGCCAGCTAAGCTGCTGCTCGTAGGCGACGGTCCCGACCGGCCGCGCATCGAGAAGCTCTGCCGCGAGCTGGGCCTGCTCAGCAACGACGTTCGTTTTCTGGGCAAGCTGGAAGCCGTGGAGGAAGTCCTCAGCGTGTCGGACCTGTTCCTGATGCCTTCGGAAAAGGAAAGCTTTGGATTGGCGGCCTTGGAGGCCATGTCCTGCGAAGTGCCGGTTGTCAGCACCAATGCCGGCGGTATTCCCGAGCTGAACCTGCACGGCGTAACCGGCATGGTGAGCGAAGTAGGCGACGTGGCTGACATGATCAAAAACGCCCTTTACGTGCTTGACGACGCCAACCTAAACCGCTTTAAAGCCGCCGCCCGCGCCCGCGCCGAGGAGTTTGCGGTGGATAACATTTTGCCGCGCTACGAAGCCTGCTACCAGCGCGCTATCGACGCGGTGCTGTCGGAAGTGTAGGGAATGGCAGGAGCGTAACAACGATTCCGTTCAACTACGCGGGGCCGGCAAGCTAAGCTTGCCGGCCCCGCCCGGTTCTGCGCCGCTCGCGCCGTGTGGTGCTGGTGGTAGTCGTTAACCTAAAGCAGCGTCACGTTTTAGCAGCGCTGACCTTTGGTTAAAACAGGCCGGCAGCCTCGCGCTTCACGGCCAACAACGCGGTGGCCGTGGGGTCTGCTTCGTCGGTAAGCAAGGTTTCCAGCACTCTTTTGGCAAGCTCCGTGCCGCGTGCTTGTTGCTGGTTGGGCAGCGTGTGGTAGGCTTTATTGATCATCGTTAGGATATTCTCCTTCGACTGCCGCACGTGGTTCCAGGTATCGGGGCCCATGTAGAGCTGCTGCGAAAGGTTGTGCTCGTACTCGGCCCGAATTTCGGTGAGCAGCAGGCGGTGATACTCGGAAGCTGTTTGGCCGGCCGAGCTAAGGCGGACCATGAGATTATTGGGCGTAATGCGCTCCAAAAACAACGTAATACGCTCCAGAGCCTGCAAACGCAGCGGCAGCGTGGTTTTGCTGACTTCGAGGCGCAGCTCCAGCAAGCGGCTCTGCCGCTCTTTCTCCATGAACTGTTTAATGAGGTAGTAAGCGGTGCCGGCCACGATGAGGGCGGGCAGGGTAATTTTCAGCAGATCAATGAAAAGAGCGGTGTCCATGCGGTGTGGAGGCGCCAGGCAAAGCCAAGCCAGTAGTTGAAACGAAAACGGGTGCCGAAAGGCCGGCAAAGATAATACGGTGAACCTGCCGTGCGGGGTAGCTGTTAAGGGAATATCACGGCGCAATACCGTGCAAGCCGTATCTTTACGGCGTCGGCTGCAAAGCCTTTTACCTGACGACTCTACCGCAACTTCTCTTGACTATGGCCACTGCCACTGCTCCCGTTAAAACGGCTCCCATCACGCTCACCTCGCGTGCGTTGGAGGAAGTAAAAAACATCTTGGTCGAGAAGAAAGTCCCGACCGAGTACGGCCTGCGCATTGGCGTACAGGGCGGCGGCTGCTCGGGCCTGAGCTACCTGCTCGGCTTCGACAAGCCCAAAGACCAGGACGAAACCTACGAACTCGACGGTGTACTGCTGGTGATGGACAAGAAACACGCGATGTACGTGCTGGGCATGGAAGTAGACTTCCAGGACGGCCTGAACGCCCGCGGCTTCGTGTTCAACAACCCGCAAGCCAAGAGCACCTGCGGCTGCGGCTCGTCGTTCTCGGCGTAAGCAGTTCCCTCTGCAGTTTTCTGAAAGCCCGGTCCGCGCCTGCGGGTCGGGCTTTTTTACGTGGCTTGGTCTAACGTAATGCGGGCTCCTCCCATTACCCGTGCCTCCGAGCCAGCCGCCATAAACACCGAACGCGGCGCCTGGGCCAGTGGCTCTACGAAAGCCGCGCCGTAAAGCTGAGCCACGCTGCAGTGCATATCGTACTGCAACACGCGGTGGGCATCCCAGCGCGGGTGCACCACCTCGTATTGGTCGGTGCGCTGCGGGCCGCGGCGGGTGTAGCCCCAGTAGTGCTCGGTGATGAACTCGGCTTCGGAACCGACCTCGATGGGGTGCACGGCTTGCTCTACGGTGGCGCGCAGGTGGTTCCACTCCGCCCCTACCCGCCAGCCGTATTCCACGTCGAGGGTGCCGGCTTCGGCATTGGCGCGCCACTGGTGGCGCATGGGCAGGGCCGCATACTTCTCGCCGTAAAAGGTGTTGGCTACGGCCACAATCATGGGCCGCGGCACAATTTCTTTTACGAATACCACCCCACGCCGCCAACCGTGGTGCGGGTCGCGGTGGCGCACGTAAAAGCGCAGGTTTACTTCCTCGAAGTGCCGGTGCCAGGGCACGCTGAAACCCCGCACCCGCGTGTGCATAAACATAAAACCCACCATGCTGGCGTAGTACGTGCCATTAAAGTCGTCGAGCTCGGTGCCGTAGGGCAAGTAGGGTTTCAGAATGTCCGGCTCCACGGCGTAGTTGGCCATGAGCAGGTTGCGCCATTCGGCGGTGAGGAAAGTGGTAGGCATGGGCGGGCACGAGGAGCTTGTGCTCCTCTAACCGGTGCCGCCGCACTTGGTTCTCCGTCCTTTTACGACCTGATTTCTGGGCTACTGTTTTCTACCACTGAACAAGCGGCCATTACTCCGTTTCGTCCGCCACGGGGCTGTTACCCATCCCGATTCGGTCCCAGTGTTTTTCCAGCCAAATGACTTTGTCGGCATAGCTCTGCAAATCAGGCGACACGTTGCCGCTGAAGCCGGCCAGCCAGATTTCCTTGTGCAGTTCGGACTTTACGTAATCGATGGCGTCCTCAAAATCCCCGTCGCCGGCGCTTAGCAGCAGGCGGTCGTACTGGTTTTGCGAGGCCAACTTAATGATGAGCGTGGCAATGCCCACGTCTACGCCTTTCTGCACGGGCCGAGCTGTTGTTTGGCCGCATTCCCCGCAGCGCACCGACATTTCCTTCAGCCCGTAAAGCTTCACGCGCATTTTGGGGCCGGTAGGCGGGGCGCTTTTCAGCCAGTTGTGAAAGGCATTCTGCTGGGCCGCCGAGGAATCTTTCACCGAATTCAGGTAGTAGATTTCCTTGAACTCGCCCCCGTTGATTTCTTCCAGCTCGTTCTTGAGCTTGATGTAATCGAACTTGCCGTGCGCGGCCGATGACTTCAGTAAATAAGCTCCATCGATGAGCCAGATGGTTTTAGGCATATGGGTGGTAGGTTTTAGATGGTATGATTGTAATGAGCTATTCACCCCGCTTAAGGCATACACATAGCTTGTATACGGTCATGCCGCGGCGCTACTTCTAATACGTCTTGGTCATATCCGCCGGCACCACCAGCACATAATCGGCTTTCTTCAGGTTCTCCTTGTCCAGCTTCTGCAGTTGTTCCTGCGTCACGGTGCTGATGGTGCGGATGCGCAGTTGCGGTTCGGCCTGGCGCAGGTAATGCACGATACCGTCGTGATTATCGGAGTGGAAAGAACCGTTTATGTGCAGCAGCAGTTGGCCCGGCTGACGACTTTGCCGGATGAAATGGGCCATGGTAGCGTCTTTCAGCGCCTGGGCCGCAATCATTTGCTGCAGGCCGGGGCCGGCGGTACCGTGGGCGGCGCTACCGCCGAACATTTTTGCCATTTGCTGGTAACCGGGCAGCGTGTAATCAACCACCAAGGGCAGCGGGGCCAGCCAGGCTTTTTCTTCGGTGGGCAGCGCATCGAGGGAAGCGACACCCTGCCGGGCTACCTGCTGAGCGTAGCGGCGCGGAACGTTGGTACCTACCACGCGCAGTTTCTGTTGCCGCGCCAGTTGTAGCAGCGGTTTGTAGTCGGTACTGTAGTTGGGCCAGGGGCGGCTTTGCTCCTCGAAGGCTTTATCGTCCAGCTCGCCGGTGTTATACTGCTCCACCAGGGGCTGCACGTCGCGCTCGAACATTTCCAGACCCAGCACCAGTTGGCCGGCTTTGCGTTGCGCCAGTTCCTTGGCCACTTGCAGCTCCAGCCAGTGCGCCAGGGGGTCGTTGTGCTGCTCGCCAAAGAAAACGACGTCGGCCGTGGCCAGCTCCTTAGTCATTTTCTCGAAGCTTACGGGTTTGCCATCGGCGGTGAAGAGACGGTAAGCGGGGCGGTCGTCGGGGGCACTGACTTCGAGTTTGGCTGCCAATGCAGTTAGGGAAGAAAGCAGAAACAACAACAGAACAGGCAGGAGGCGCATACAGCAAAAGTAGGGGCCGAAAAGTCTGCTCGCTACGTGGCTACTGCCCGCTGCCGGCACTTTTCCCGATGCGGTACAGCCGGCCGGCATCGGTAACGGCGTACAAGGCTCCGTCTTTGCCCTCCGCAATGTCGCGGAAACGCTGCTGCTGGTCGGCGGCCAGGCGCTCCTCCCCTACTACTTTCCGGTTTTCCAGCACCAGCCGGGCAATGTGGTAGCTGTTGAGGCCACAGATGAACAGGTTGTTTTTCCATTCGGGAATGGCGCTGCCTTGGTAAAAGGTCATGCCGCTGGGCGACAGCACGGGGTCCCAGTAATAGGTGGGCTGTTCCATGCCCTCGCGCTGGGTAATGCCTGCGCCTACTTTTTCGCCGCTGTACTCGAGGCCGTAAGTAATGACGGGCCAGCCGTAGTTCTTGCCGGGCTGAATCAGGTTCAGCTCGTCGCCGCCTTTTGGCCCCATCTCCGTCATCCACAGGTCGCCGGTTTCGGGGTGAATATCAATTCCCTGGGGGCTGCGGTGGCCGATGGAATACACTTCGGGTAAAGCTTTGGCCTGGCTTGCAAACGGGTTGCCGGCCGCAGGCTGGCCGTCTTTGTTAATGCGCACGATGGTGCCCACTGCCGTACCGGGATTCTGCGAGTTTGCCCGCCGCTCCTTCTCAAAACGTTCGCCGAACGTGACGTACAGATTGCCCGATTTATCGAACACCAGCCGGCTCCCGTAGTGGTTGTTGCCATCGTAAGCCGGTTCGGCCCGGTAAATAACCTGGGCATTCTCGATGCGTCGCTCGTCAGCAGAAAGCTTGCCTTTGGCTACGGCCGCCAGGTTTCCCTGGCCTCTCTTTTCCGTAAACGTCCAGTAAACCATGCGGCTGGTGCCGAAGTCCGGATCGAGAGCCAGCCCGAGCAAGCCGCCCTGGCCCGCCGCTACCACCTCGGGAATTCCGCCAATCTTTTCACTAACCTGCCCGCTTGCCGTAACGATGCGCATGGTGCCTTCTTTCTCGGTAACCAGGAAGCGTCCGTCGGGCATGGTGGCAATGTCCCAGGGTTTGGTCAGGCTTTCGGCAAGCACCTGTACCTGATACGCCGCGGAGGTTTTTACACCCGGCGCGCGGGTTTGACCACTGAAGGCGGGCTTGTAGTCGGTCCCTGGCTTCCGGGTTTCCACCGGCTGGCCCGCCGTTTCGTTGCCGATGGCCTCCTGCACGTTAGCGTCGTTGGTGCCGCGGTTGCAGGCGCTCAGGCCGATACACGTGGCTGCGATGATGATTCCAATTCTCACCATGGTCTTTGGTTTTGGTTTGGAGAAACCCATGATTTTAATCGATGGGCCTTCGTGTTCGGTCATGCACACACGCCAAAGCGCCCTCAGCAGTGCATTAACCATTGGGTATGCTTCAGCTTTACGCACAATAAAGCGTTGCTGTTCATCCTTCAGCAGCGGGCCGGGCAGCAGCAACCAACGAACTTCCTGGCAGTTGGGCTTACAAGACCAGCTAAGGGTGGCGGGAGTTGGCAAACGGATAAATAACAACGAGGCCGGGCAACATGCCCGGCCTCGCATCAGAAACAAAGAAACAAGATGTTAATCGTCCCAACCGTCGCCGCCCGAGCCGCCCGCTAGGGCTACCAGGGCTAGATAAGGCGCGGTACAACTTAGGTTACGGGCCGAAGCGCTGTTCAATTCCACTCTATCTATCACCAGTCCATTGGCCAGTATTTCTGCTCTCAACCAGCTGTTTGGGCCCAACTGAGCGGCGTTGTTGCACGTTACGTTGCGCATAGCCAGGGTCACTTCCAGGGCATCGTACATGCCAAATTCACCCAGTTCGTAGGTTTCGCTGACGCGCGTGGCGTAGCTGTACTGCGCGCTGGGACCGGGCTTGGGGTCGGTGAGGGTATTCCGGATGGAAGTGTAGCTCATTTCGGCACCTAAACCGGTAAGGTTTTCGCCGGTAACGCGCACCTCCACTTTGTAACGGAGCTTGCCCTTGAGCGGGTCTTCCTTTTTACAGCTCACAAGCAGTATAAAGGCGGTTAACAGCCATAAAGGCAGACGTAGTAATGGCTTCATGCAGGCGAAATAGAATGTTATACTTGGGCGAAGGGCAGCAAAAAGCCCCTCTCGCAAGCAAGAGGGGCTTTGGGTGCTAAAGGTTGCAATTAGCCTTTGTAGAACAGCCACTTCGACAGCTCGCCGTAGGTCACTTTCTTACCGTACATGAGAATACCCACGCGGTAAATGCGGCCGGCCAGCCAAATGGTGCCTATAAACCCGGCAATGAGCAACGCCATCGACAGGAGCAACTGCCAGGTGGGAACCCCGCCGAAGGGCAGGCGCATCATCATGGCAATGGGCGAAGTCAGCGGGAAAATCGACATCCAGAACGCTACCGAGCCGTTGGGGTTGGTCGTCAGGATGGCCTGCGACACCACGAAGGTTAGTACCAGCGGCATGGTCACGGGCATCATGAACTGCTGGGTGTCCGTTTCGCTGTCCACGGCCGAGCCGATGGCGCCAAACAGGGCGCCGTAGAACAGGTAACCGCCCAGGAAGTAGAACAGGAAGCAGCCCAGCAGCAGGGGTACGTTCAGGTCGGCGTTGCTTACTTCCTGCATGAACTTGGCCGTGAAGTTGGTTTGCTTGGCGGCCGCGTCGTCGGGGGTGTCGGCGCGGGCAATGGCCGTAGTGGCTGCGTCGGGCGCGGCGGCCGATACGCGGGCGGTCTGGCTGGCCAGGGCCTTGTCGGGGCTGACGAAGGCGGAGGCGGCCGAGGTAATGCCCACCGAAAGCAGCACCCACAGCGCCAGCTGTGTGAAGCCCACGCCGGCAATGCCCAGCACCTTGCCCATCATCAGTTCAAAAGGCTTCACCGAGGAAATAACCACTTCCACGATGCGGTTGGTTTTTTCCTCCATCACTCCGCGCATGATTTGCACGCCGTAGAGGAAAATGAAAATGTAGATCAGGAAGCCGAAGAAATAGGCCACGCCTGTACTGATACCGGTGCTGGAGCTTCTCTCGCCGTCGTCGCTCAAGCTAACGGTTTGCAGGTCCACGTTGGCCTTCAGGTTGTCGAGCACGGCGCGGTCGATGCCGGCTTTCTGCAGGCGCTGGTTCTCGATGGCCTTGTTAGCCGCCCGCTGAATGTCGCGCTCCAGCGAAAGACCCAGGCCCTTGCGCGAAAACACCTGGAAACCCACGGGGTTGGCAATATCCACCTTGGGCACGTAGAGCAGCGCGTCGTGCTTGGCTTTCTTGAACTCGTCCTTGGCCGTGGCCAGGTCGGGCGACACGCGAATGAAGCGCAGGTCGGCTGTGGCCTCGGGCAGCTTTTCGGTGAACAGCCCGCCGGCGTCGGCCACGGCCACCACTTTGCCGCCGTCCGACATCTTGGCGATGAGCACCGGCACCGCGAACAAAGCCACGGTGAGCAAAGGCCCAATGAGGGACATGATGATAAAACTCTTTTTGCGCACGCGGGTCAGGTATTCGCGCGTGGCGATGAGCCAGATTTTAGACATAGAAGTAGCGGTTGGCTCTTAAGCGGTTACAGAATCGGTTTCGGGCACGTAGTCGGGGTGGGTTTCCCGCACACGCCGAATGAAGATTTCGTTGATGGTGGGCACCTTCTCGCGGAAAGCGTGGACCTCCACACTGCCAATGAGGTAACGCAGCAAGTCGTTCGGCGTACCGTGCACAATGCGGATGCGGTCGTAGAAATGGCCGTTTTCGCGCTCCTTGTGCTCAATCACCTCGAAATCGGGGTGCATTACTATTAAGTGGCCCTTGCCCTCTACTTCGAAGGTCTGGTCGCGGTAGCCGTTTTTCACGTCGCTTACCTTGCCGTCGAGTACTTTCTTCGAGCGGTTGATCAGGGCAATATGGTCGCACATTTCCTCCACCGATTCCATGCGGTGCGTCGAGAAAATGATGCTGGTGCCCTGCTGGCGCATGGCCAGAATCTCGTCCTTCAGCAGGTTGGCGTTAATGGGGTCGAAGCCGGAGAAAGGCTCGTCGAGGATGAGCAGTTTGGGGTCGTGCACCACGGTGGCCACAAACTGCACCTTCTGCTGCATGCCTTTGGAGAGGTCCTCCACGTTTTTATCAACCCAGGACTTGATGTCGAACCGATCGAGCCAGTACTTGATTTTCTGGGTGGCATCGGCCTTCGATATGCCCTTGAGCTGCGAGAGGTACAGCAACTGCTCCCCTACCTTCATTTTCTTGTAGAGGCCGCGCTCTTCGGGCAAGTAGCCAATTTGGCCGATGTGCGAAGGGTTTAGCTTCTCGCCACGGAACATAATCTGGCCCGAATCAGCCCCGGTAATTTGGGTGATGATGCGGATGAGCGAGGTTTTGCCGGCGCCGTTGGGACCGAGCAGCCCGAAGATGGAGCCTTCGGGAATGTCGATGCTCACGCCATCGAGGGCGGTGTGGTTGGCGTACTGCTTGCGTACGTCAATGGCCTGTAGAATCGGTTTCACAGCGGTTTCGAGATGGTTGCTAGCACAAGGTAGAGAGTTGAGCGGCTAGGCGGTGCATCCGCAGAGCCAATCTTCAACGAACGGTATATTTCGCGGCGTTAACGGGTAATAAGCGGGCTGAAATAATCACCGTCTTACGCCTCCTGGTCTTGCAATTCACGCAAGTAGCCCTCCAACCGGTCGAGGTGCTGGCCGTAGAGGTCTTGTAGAGTAGCCCGGGCTAAACGGCCCAACAAGAAGTGTGTAAGCGCCCAAATAACGCCGTAACCCGCCACCAGCAGGGCCAACTGCGTCCACAACAGCCGGCCGGAATAATTCGTTAGCAAGCGGCTGCCCGAGAAAAACATGCCAATGCCCAACGATACCGGCACCGTGCGCAACACGGATTGCACGCTTTGCTCGATCAGGCGCCGGATGTTCGCGACTTGCTGCGTTACGTACTCGCGCACGTTGCCGTCGGCGTACTCGGTTTCCAACAGGCCCGTCATGCGGCGGTGGTAGCTTAGCAAGCTAACCACGCACAGCAGCATAATCCAGAGCAGCATAACGCGGCGACCGGTATCTTCCACGAAGAACAAGCCCGCCAGGCTGGCCAGCAGGCAAAGCACCGTAAAGCTGGTTTCCAACCGTGCATTGCGGCGCATTTTGCTGTTGGGGGAAGCATCGCCTTGCGCCAGCAACTTTGTCAGCGCGGTTGAATCGAAAGAATCAGCGGAATTACCGGCGGTAGCGGCAAGCTTCCAGTTCCGGCGCAAATCATCGAGTTCCATTACACAAGTCGGGCTAAAAGGGTGCGGAGCTTGTCTTGCACGCGGTGCATTTTCACGCGCACATTGTTTTGGGTGATGCCGAGGATGTCGGCCATTTCTTCGTAGCTGCGGTCTTCGAGGTAGAGCAGCACAAAGGCTTTTTCCACGTCGGAGAGCTTTTCAATGGCGCGGTACAGCTCGTCGATCTGGCTGGGCTCATAACCGGCTTCGGCCGCTTGGGCCATTTCCAGCACGTGCCAGTCGAGGCGGTCGGGGGCGGGGCGGCGGGTGCGTTGGCGCAGGTTGCTAATGGCCACGTTCAGCGCAATGCGGTACAGCCAAGTGCTGACTTTGGCCCGCGGCTCGTAGCGCGGGTAGGCCCGCCAGAGCTGCAGCACGATTTCCTGAAACAGATCCTGCCGGTCATCGGCATCTTGGCAATACAGCCGGCAGACGCGCCGAATCAACGGCTGGTGCTCGTTGATGAGGGCAACAAAGGGCTGAGAAGGGGCATCGGGCGGCATACGCGGACGAAGGAACCGAAATACACGGTATGAATCGGCGCCGGACCCTCGGCATTACAGCCAATGGCCAGAAATATTTTTTTGTCGAAGCGTGTAATGCTACGCCCACTTCGCCGATTCATCCGTCAAACTTCACCTTCTACCTTTTCAATTATGGATACCCGGAGCCTGTACACCGCCGCTTTTATGTTTTTCTACGGCGTGATTTGCCTGTGTCAAGGCAAGTTCGGCCAAACCGCCTTTTGGCTGATTCTGGCCGTGGTGGCGTGGGCCTATAATGTGCGCCTCGATAACGGCAAGCTCCGCGCCGATAAGCTAGACCTACCGGGCCGTACGGCCATCCTGCGTCAATTCCTTGCTGCACGCTAAGTACTTCGGCTCGCTTTAGCCATCAAAAAAAGCCTGCTCCTTTATTGGGAGCAGGCTTTTGCATTTTCGAATCAGCCAGCAGGTTTACTGGAAATACTCCTTCACTTTCTCGAAGAAGCCTTTCTCGTTTTTGCCGGGGCTGGGCGTGAAGTTGGGCGAGTTACGCAGCTTTTCCAGTGCCGCCCGCTCGTCGTTGGTCACCGTTTTGGGCGTCCACACATTCACATGAATGAGTTGGTCGCCTTTGCCGTAACCGTTCAGGTCGGGAATGCCTTTGCCGCGCAGGCGCAGAATCTTACCGGCCTGTGTGCCGGGGTCAATCTTCACCTTTACTTTTCCCTCAATCGTGGGCACTTCCAGGTTTGCACCCAAAGCGGCGTCGATGATGGAAATGTATTGGTCGAGCACCACGTTGTTGCCGTCGCGCTTCAGGAACTCGTGCGGCTCTTCCTCAATCTGAATGAGCAAATCACCGGCCATGCCGCCGCGCTCGGGGTAGTTGCCCTTGCCGCTCATGGAAAGCTGCATGCCCTCGGCCACGCCGGCCGGAATGTTGATCGGAATGATTTCCTCGGCTAGCTGGCGGCCTTCGCCGCGGCATACGTCGCAGGTGGCACTCACAATCTTGCCTTCGCCGTGGCAGGTGGGGCAAGTAGAGGAGCTAACCATTTGGCCGAGCATGGTTTGCACCACGCGCTTAACCTGGCCCTGGCCGTGGCAAGTGCCGCAGTCCTTGAGCTCGGTACCGTTCTTAGCACCGGTGCCGGAACACGGGGCGCAAGCGGTGTAGCGCTTCACCTTAATCTTCTTCTCGACGCCATTGGCTACTTCCTCCAGGTCTAGTTTCAGTTTGATGCGCAGGTTCGAGCCCTTGCGCACGCGCCGGCCACCGCGCTGGGCACCGCCGCCGAAGAAGCCTTCGAAACCGCCACCGCCGCCGAAAATATCGCCGAACTGGCTGAAGATGTCCTCCATGCTCGGGCCGTGGCCGTTGCCGCCGGCTCCGCCCACACCCTGGTGGCCGTACCGGTCGTAGCGGGCGCGCTTGTTTTCGTCCGACAACACCTCGTAGGCCTCCGCGGCTTCCTTGAACTTGTCCTCGGCCGTGGGGTCGTCGGGGTTTTTATCGGGGTGAAACTTGATGGCCACCTTGCGGTAGGCCTTCTTGATTTCGTCACCCGACGCGTTTTTGGCTACGCCCAGTATCTCGTAAAAATCTCGCTTCGTTGCCATGAATTCGGTGCGTGCGGCACGCGCAGGTAATCAGTTACTTATTGGCCCAACACCACCTTGGCGTGACGAATCACTTTGTCGCCGAGGTAATAGCCTTTTTCAATTTCGTCCACAATCTTGCCCTTTAACTCCTCGGTGGGGGCGGGAATCTGGGTAATGGCCTCGTGCAGGTCGGGGTCGAAGGCATTGCCTTGCGCGTTCATCGGCTGCAAGCCTTTCTGCTGCAAGGCTTTCGAAAGCTTGTTGTAAATGATGTCGACACTCTCGCGCACCACACTAGCGTCGGTGGTTTCGCGGGTGTGCTGGTAGGCACGGTCGAAATCGTCGAGCACCGGCAGCAAGGCCGTCATGAGCTCCTGGTTGGCGGTTTTGAATAGGTCGGAGCGCTCCTTGGTGGTGCGACGCTTGTAGTTCTCAAACTCAGCCGCGAGGCGCAGGTACTTGTCTTTAAGCTCGCTCACTTCCTGATCGGTGCGGGTGGCTTCGCCTTTGGGCGCGCCACCATCGGCGGGTTGACCGGCTTGGTCTTCCATCATTTCGCCGGCCACGTGGTCGGCGCTATTGGTAGCGGCTGCGTCGTTTTGCAGCTCGTCGGGATTCGGAAACGTTGCGTCAGCCATTCCTTAAGTCAAGTATTTCAGGCAGATGGATGTTCAATTAGGAAATAGCGCAGGCACAATGAGTTTGCCAAAGCCCCGCCCCGTGACATAGTGGCACGGAAACCCCAAGCTCAGGTGAAAAGGTTCGGACGAGGCGGCAGAAGCTTGTGCCAACTTGGAGCGTTTCAGCGCTTAACAGTTCTTCGCACTCCGCATTAAAGTCCTCTGCCGAATCTAACGTCCTGATGAGCTTGTCGAAGCATCTCTACCGCTGGGTTGGAACAAGTGCAATTGAGAACAATTACGAGCTCAGGCATCAAGCTTTGCCTGCTCAATTCTGGACAACCAATCAATGAACCAGCTTCCAGAGTAATAAGCTCAGCGCAGCAGCTATTAGAATTAAACATCCGAAGCTTTTCAAGCGGTCTGTGGCCTGAACTCGTTCCACATAAGCTTCGGCTCGCTTCACAGGCAGAAAATAACCACGCCACGCATTTTCGGGAAAGGAAAGCGCCCAGGTTACGTTGCAATTGCGGCACTGGTAGTATGCTTCTGCTTTCGTTAAATCATTGGTCGATGATGTTGGCGCCTGCTTTTCCAGTAGGAGTAATTGCCCTGTTCCAATTTTGGCCCGTAAGAATCTGGTAAAAGATTCAAAGTCTTGCCAAGTCTCAAAGCCTTCAATGCCTATCGAAAAGCATTTCCTACACATCGGTCTTTAGAGTTGAATCAGACCCAACTAGTTAATCCTGCTGATCTTCCGACGTTTCTTCATCGTCAAACTCGTCTTCGTCTACTTCGTCATCGGCTCGTTTCTGGGCCCAAATGCTATGGCGTAGCGGTTTGGGGTCTTCGCGGCGGGCATCCTGAATTTGCTGCCAGAGTAGGTCTTTCAGCTGCTGGATGTTCTTTTGGGTGATGCTGGAAATGAACACATGCGGCACGTCGGCGGGCAGCGTGGCTTCGATTTCAGCTTCCAGTTCTTCGTCCAGCATGTCGGCCTTGGTAATGGCCAGTACGCGGCGTTTCTCCAACAAATCGGGGTTAAACTGCTCCAATTCGCTCAGCAGCACCTGGTACTCGGCGGCAATGTCGGGCGAGTCGGCGGCAATCATGAACAGCAGCGTGGCGTTGCGCTCAATGTGCTTTAGGAAGCGTAAACCCAAGCCTTTGCCCTCGGCTGCGCCCTCAATGATGCCCGGAATGTCGGCCATAACGAAGGATTGGTAGTCGCGGTAGCCCACCACGCCCAAGTTCGGTACTAGGGTGGTGAAGGCATAGTCGGCAATTTTGGGCGTGGCCGCCGAAACTACTGAGAGTAGCGTGCTTTTGCCGGCATTCGGGAAGCCCACCAGGCCCACGTCGGCCAGCAGCTTCAATTCTAGCACGTTCCACACCTCCTGGCCTGGCTCGCCGGGTTGGGAATACGTAGGCGCTTGGTTGGTAGCCGATTTAAAGTGGTCGTTGCCCCAGCCGCCGCGGCCACCGGGCGTCAGAATAATTTCCTGGCCGTCCTCGGTGATTTCCGCACGGATTTCGCCGGTTTCGGCGTCGCGGGCGATGGTGCCCAGCGGCACATCGAGAATCACGTCTTCACCCTCGGCACCGGTGCAGAGGCCGCCGCTACCGGGCACGCCGTGGCCAGCAATAACGTGCTTCTTGTATTGCAGGTGCAGCAGCGTCCAGAGCTGCTTGTTGCCGCGCAGGATAATGTGGCCGCCGCGGCCGCCGTCGCCGCCATCGGGCCCACCCAAGGGGCGCCCTTTCGAGCGGAACATGTGAGACGAACCGGCCCCGCCCCTGCCCGAGCGGCAGCAAATCTTGACGTAGTCGATGAAGTTATTGGAAGCCATAGTGGTCAGCTGGTAAAAAGCTGTCATCCTGAGCGTAACGAAGGACCTCCTCAGTACAGAACGAATCGAAATACGATTTTCGCCCTGGCGTGATAAGGTCCTTCGCTACGCTCAGGATGACAGATTGTGTCAGATGCTACTTTGCCGGAGCGCCGTAGCGCTGCAAAGTTACGCCTTTACTTCGTCGGCCGCCTGCTCGCCGTCGGTTACCGTGGCGGGCTGGTGCGTATCGATGAGGCTGCAGAGCTGCGAGAAAATGTCGTCGATGGCGCCTATGCCGGGAATGGCGTGGAATTTATCCTGCTCGGCGTAGTACGAGGCTACTTGTGCGGTTTTGGTGTTGTACTCCACCACCCGACGACGGATTAGCTCTTCGTTCTGGTCGTCGGGGCGGCCGGAGGTTTTGCCACGCTCCAGCAGGCGTTTCACCAGCTCGTCTTCGGTTACTTCCAGGGCAATCATGCACGAAATACCGGTGTCGTAACGCTGCATAAGCTCATCGAGAGCTACGGCTTGGGGAATGGTGCGCGGGAAACCGTCGAAAATAAAGCCACCGGCCTGGGTGTTGCCGGCTAGCTGGCTTTCAATCATGCCAATAACCACGGCATCGGGCACCAGTTGGCCGGCGTCCATGAGTTTTTTGGCCGTCAGGCCCAGCTCAGTGCCCTGGGCAATCTGCGAACGAAGCAGGTCACCCGTGGAGAGGTGCACCAGGCCGTAGCGCTGGATGAGCTTTTGGCTTTGGGTTCCTTTGCCGGCTCCGGGAGGGCCAAACAACACGATATTAAGCATGATTGGAAGTGGTAGCGGGGAACGTGAGAGAAGAGGGGGCGAGGGTAAGTTAAGAAATTGTAGCCAGCCTTAGGGGCTTATACGGCGCGGTACAGGTCGCGGTAATTGCGGCCGAGCCCGTCGTAGTCGAGGCCGTAGCCCACTACAAAATCGTTGGGTATCGAAAGGCCTTGGTACTTGATGTTGAGTTCGTGCTGCAGGCATTCGGGCTTGATGAGCAACGTAGCAACCTCCACCGAAGCCGGCTGTTTGGCGTGCAGCTGCTCCAGCATGGCTTTCATGGTGTGGCCGGTGTCCACAATGTCTTCCAGAACAACGAGGTGGCGGCCCGCTACGTCTTCCTGCAAACCCAGAATTTCCTTGATTTCACCAGTGGAGCTGGTGCCCGCATACGAGGCTACCCGAATAAAGGCTACTTCGCAGGCTACGGTTAGCTCTTTTAGCAGGTCGGCGGCAAACATGAACGAGCCGTTGAGCACGGCCACGAACAGCGGCGTTTGGCCGGCGTAATCCTGGTTGATGCGGGCGGCCACTTCGCGTACGGCGGCGGTTATCTGCGCTTCGGGCAAATACGGGGTAAACTCCTTGTTATGCAGCGAAATATTGGCTTGCGACATGCCGGCGGCTTAGGGTGCAGAGCGAAAAAGTGCCGCGAAGGTACAAACCAAAACCGAGCGCGCCGGCCCTCCTCCCCCATTCGTGTGAGGCAGTAAGTAGGCGCATTCATGTGACTTGTGCCAAAAACCGGCCCTATTGAGTTTAAACGCATGGTGCCCCGACTAAAAGCCGGGGCACCACATCATTCAGCCAAAAGAGCAGATCTTACTCGGCGCGCTTCATTAGGGAAGTAAGCACGATTCGCGTGGCAGCGGGGGCTAAATCGGCGTAGCGCACTTTGGGCTGAGCCGTGGGCACAACCGCTTGTTCTACGGCTGGCTTCAGCGGCAGCGGCGCCACACCGCGCTCAGGGGCCGTACCATCCACGGCAATGTGCGGGGCTATAACCAACGACACAATGCTCATCAGCTTGATGAGAATGTTCATGGAGGGCCCCGAAGTATCCTTGAACGGGTCACCCACGGTGTCGCCGGTTACGGAGGCTTTGTGGGCGTCGGAGCCCTTGAACTCCATTTTGCCGTTTACCATCACGCCTTTCTCGAACGACTTTTTGGCGTTGTCCCAAGCGCCACCGGCATTGCTCTGGAACATGGCCATCAGCACGCCCGATACCGTAACGCCGGCCAGCGTACCGCCTAGAACCTCGGGACCGAACGCGTAACCGATGATAATGGGCGAAACGAGGGCAATAGCGCCCGGCAGCAGCATTTCGCGCAGAGCGGCTTGGGTGGAAATGGCCACGCACTTCTCGTACTCGGGGCGGCCGGTGCCTTCCATAATGCCCGGAATTTCGCGGAACTGGCGGCGCACTTCCTGTACCATGCTCATGGCTGCGCGGCCCACGGCCGAAATAGCCAAAGCCGAGAAGATGAACGGAATCATAGCGCCGATGAACAGACCAGCCAGCACGCGGGCGTTGCTGATATCGATGCTTGAAATACCGGCAGTGCCCATAAAGGCGGCAAACAATGCCAGCGAGGTAAGCGCGGCCGAGGCAATGGCGAAGCCTTTTCCGGTAGCGGCAGTGGTGTTGCCCACAGCGTCCAGAATATCGGTCCGCTCGCGTACTTCCTTGGGTAACTCGCTCATTTCGGCAATACCACCGGCGTTGTCGGCAATGGGGCCGAAGGCGTCGATGGCCAACTGCATGGCCGTGGTGGCCATCATGCCGGCGGCGGCAATGGCCACGCCGTACAGGCCGGCGCACTCGTAGCTGAGCACAATGCCCGCGGCCAGCACGATAATCGGCAGCACCGTGGATTCCATGCCCACGGCCAAACCGCCGATGACGGTGGTGGCGTGGCCGGTGGAGCTTTGCTGCACAATGCTCATGACTGGACGCTTGCCCATGGCGGTGTAGTACTCGGTGATGATGCTCATCAAAGCTCCCACTACGAGGCCCACGAATACGGCCCAGAATACATCGGTGGCCGTGAAAGGCGCCGAACCGAGGCGGCCCATGCTAAGTGTACCGCCGGGCAGTATCCAATGAATGGCAAACCACGAGCCGGCGGCCGTTAGCGCCACAGAAATCCAGTTGCCCAAGTTCAGAGCGCCCTGCACGTTGCCGCCCTCTTTCACCCGTACGAACAGAATACCAATCAACGAGAAAACGATGCCGAGGCCGGCAATTACCATTGGTAAAATAATAGGCGACATGCCGTTGTACGCGTCGCCAGAGGCCACGACCTCGCGGCCGAGCACCATGGTTGCAAGGATGGTGGCTACGTACGAGCCGAACAAGTCGGCACCCATGCCGGCTACGTCGCCCACGTTGTCGCCCACGTTATCGGCAATGGTGGCGGGGTTACGGGGGTCGTCTTCGGGAATACCGGCTTCCACTTTGCCCACGAGGTCGGCACCTACGTCGGCGGCCTTGGTGTAAATGCCGCCGCCCACGCGGGCAAACAGGGCAATGCTTTCGGCCCCGAGCGAGAAGCCCGTGAGAACCTCCAGTGCCCGCTCCATTTCGGGTCCGTTGGCCGAGGCACCGTTCACAAACATGTAGTAAAAGGCGATAAACAAGCCCCCTAGGCCGAGAACGGCCAGACCCGCTACGCCCATGCCCATTACCGAACCGCCGGCAAAGGAAACTTTCAGGGCTTGCGAAAGACTCGTGCGGGCGGCCTGCGCGGTGCGCACGTTGGCCTTGGTGGCAATTTTCATCCCGATGAAGCCTGCCACGGCCGAGAAGATGGCGCCCAGCAAAAAGGCACCGATAATGATGGGGGACGACCGTTCGTTGCCGTAGCTTAAAAAGCCCAAGAACAGGCAGGCAATGAGGGCGAAAATGGTTAAGACTTTGTATTCGGCTTTCAGGAAGGCAATGGCACCGTCGGCAATGTAGCCGGCTATGGTGCGCATGCGTTCGTCGCCAGCGTCTTGCCGGGCCACCCAGCTGGAACGCAGCGCCGTGTAGAGCAGCGCCAGCACCCCCAGCGCGGGTGCGAGGTAAAGAATGGTCATAAAGCGGTGTTAAGGGTTGGTAGGAGGAGAGAAATGTGAAGACAACGCAAGGTTGATGCTTGAAAAATAGAGGATTTCAATGCAAGCCCAAGTTTTTTCTTCGCTCCTGCCCCATTTACCCAGAAATGCTTCCGTCTTCTGCAACAGCCTATAGCTCCCGCATCAGTACCTGATACAAGCGTAACATACTGTCTATGTCGGCTTTGTGCACTTGTTCATGTGGGGTGTGCACGTGGTCTTCGGGCGCACCTACAAAGCACCAGTCCCAGGGCTGGGCACCGTGCTGCAACTCCTTGCCGTCGGAGCCGCCGCTACCTTCCACCTCCAACTGGTGCGGAATGCCCGACTTCTTGGCTATCTGCCGAATGCGTTCCACGTAGCTGCGTCGCGGAATGAGGGAGTCGCGCAGGGAAATGGCGCAGCCTTGCCCGGCGTGCACGCCTTCGGTTACCCAGGTAATGTCGCACACCAAGGCCTGGCGCACGGCAAACCGCTCGTGGATGTACTTGGCCAGAAACTTCACCGTGCCGCCGCCGTGCTCTTCGTAGCAACTGAACACAACAATGCCGTCCTGCAGGGTTTCGCACAGTTGCAGCGCATTCCACACTCCCAGCCGGTTATCGAGGTAGCAGCTTTGCACCGTCGTTTCGGTTTCGCGAAAGTCGCAGGCGAAGGTGAGCGTGGTGCCGCGCTCAATGTCGCGACTGAACTCATACCCCAACGCGCCGGTTTCGTCATCTACCGTTAGCGTGCAGTCGATGGCGCCCTGCGAATCTTCTCCTACCAGCCGGTAGCCCGTTTCGGTGTCGGGGCCGCCAATGCGCACCAGTTGGCGACCGTACCGAACCGTAAACCCAATGGAATCTATGTGCGCAAACACGGCCGTGCGCGGCTTCCCGAATACCAGAATGATACAATCCTGAAATTCCTCGCCAGCCAGTACTTCGGGCTGCACTAGCCAGGTAGGCGCTTGCCGGTTGATATAATCAAGCAAAAATGCCGTCAGTGGGGCCTCACTCCCGGAGGGCGCAGCCAGTTGGCACAACGTTCGTAGTAGTTCCATACGTAGGGGGTTACAAGTCCCATTCCGGCTTAAATATCCTATTTTTGTGGTTCCGTTTGGCGACGGAACGCCGGTGGCCTTCTCGCTTTTCGCTCCCATTCGCTATTTGCATGCTCCCGAATCTGCGTTATATCCTGTCGTTGTGCTTACTAAGCGGGCTATGCATGCTGCTGCCCGCGCGTGCAGTGGCGCAGCAACCCGATACAACCCGGAGGCCCGCTCCCATCCGCAACATTCAGCTCGACACCGTGGACGTAGTGCCCGGCGCCGTCGATTACTCGGGCTGGCTGCTGCTCGACAAGGACATCCAGCTGGAGCTGGAAGGCGCCGTGCAGAACCTTTACAACTTCAAGTACGACAAGGCCGAAAAGCAATTTCGGTCTCTGAAGCGGCGCTACCCCAACCACCCCATGCCCTACTTTTTGCTGGGTTTGAGCCAGTGGTGGAAAATAGTACCGACCAACGTGCAGACGAAGCAATACGACAAGGTATTCTTCGCCTACATGGACACCTCGATTACCAAAGCCGAAAAGCTTTACGACATCGACAACCGCAATTACGAGGCCTGCTTTTTCCTCTCGGCCGCCTACGGATTCGACGCCCGCCTGCACGCCGAGCGCAAGGACTGGCGCAAGGCCACCGTCAGCAGCAAACGGGCCCTTGACTACCTGCAGAAAAGCCAGGAAGCCAACGGCCTCAGCCCCGAGTTTCTCTTCGGCCAGGCTTTGTTCAACTATTACGCGGTTTGGATCAGCGAGAATTACCCGCTGCTGCGCCCCGTGCTGCTGTTCTTTCCCAGGGGCAACCGCGAGTTGGGCCTGAAGCAGCTCAAAAGCGTAGCCGACAACGGTTTTTACACCGGCACCGAGGCCAAGTTTTTCCTCATGCGCATCCTCAATAACGAGGAGAATAACCCGGCGGCCTCCATGCCCATTGCGCGCCTGCTGGCCACCCGCTACCCCGATAACGGTTATTTCCAGCGGTTTTACGCCCTGCTTACGTTCAACGAGGGCGAGTTTCGGGAGTGTGAGCGGGTGAGCCGCGAAATTCTAGACAAGCTCAACCGCGGCTACCCCGGCTACGAGGGCATTAGCGGCCGGTACGCCACCTACTTCCTGGGCTGGCTTATGCAGAACAAGTACAAAGACATTCCCAAAGCCAAGGAGTATTACCAGCGCTGCATTGTGTTTGCCGAAAGCACGAACGAAACTACCGGCGGCTTTTATTTGTACGCTAACCTGAACCTGGCCCGCATTGCCGACAAGGAAAAAGACGGCAAAGCGGCATTGCGCTACTACACCGTAGTGCAAAACAAATCAGACCGCAAAAGCGAGCAGTACCGCGAAGCCAGAGCGTATGTGAAGGGTTCGAAACGGAAGTAAAGGGCTATGGCAGGACTGGGCGGCACAATAGGATTAGGCGGAATGGACTTTAAGGACTTGTTCCTGGGTCCACTGTATCTAGCGCTATTCTATGGGTTGGCCTACGCCGTACGTCCTCGGTTTACCAATCCGCTAACCAAGCGTTACTTTATTCCGGCGCTGTCGGTCAAGTTTCTTGGCGCTTTTTCGCTGGGCTTAATTTACCAGTTCTATTACCAGGGCGGCGACACCCTAAACTACTTTAACGAGTCGAAGGCCATTTACGACGCCTTTTGGGACAGCCCCAGCATTGGCATCCGCCTGCTGCTGTCTAACGACGGCAGCTACGATCCGGACATGGGCAAGTACGTTGCCCTGATTCACTGGTACGATGCCCAAACAGAGTACTTCGTTGTGAAGGTGTGCGGCTTCCTTTCGCTGTTCTGCTTTCACTCCTACAGCGTGGTGGCGCTTATGTTCGCCATACTGAGTTTCAGCGGGGTATGGGCGCTTTACAACACCTTCCTCCGCCTCTACCCGCACTTGTATAAGCAACTGGCCATTTCGGTATTCTTTATTCCGTCAGTATTTTTTTGGGGTTCGGGCATTTCCAAAGATGCGTTGTGTATTGGCGCTTTGGGCTGGCTGTTTTATGGGTTTTACAACCTCTTGGTAAGCCGTACTAGACCCGTAGCGGCCATAATGGCGCTGCTGATTGGTGGCATTGTATTGCAATCGGTTAAGATCTATATTCTGATCAGCTTCCTCGGGCCGGTAATGGTATGGGTAGCCACGCAGCAAAGCGCCAAGATCAAATCTTCCGTGGTTCGGGCCCTAGTGCTGCCAGTGCTGTTGCTCATTGGGGCAGTTATAGGCTTTTTTGCCAGCCAGAAGATAGCAGAGGGTAACCAGAACTACGACTTTGATAAAATCGAAGATCGTGCTAAGGTGGCCTCTACTTACCACAACGAAATCAGTCAGGACGAATCGGGAAAGGCCCGTGGCATGGGCAATTCGGGCTACCACATGGACGACTTTACCGGCCCGGCAGACATTCCCAAACTTGCCCCCAAGGCCATTGTCATTGGCTTGTTTCGTCCATTCGTGTGGGAGGTACGAAACCCGGTAATGCTGCTCTCGGCATTCGAAGTACTTTGGATTACCTTCCTAACAGCCCGCGTATTCTATCGAACCGGTTTATTTAAGACCTTCAGCCGGATTGGCAGCACACCGCTTATTCTGTTCAGTATTATTTTCTCGGTGCTTTTCGCCATCGGCACGGCTATTACATCCGGTAACTTCGGTAACCTGGTGCGCTACCGCATCCCCATGTGGCCTTTTTATGTCACAGCCTTGTTCGTCTTGCAGGACGACTTCGTCAGACGCAAGGCAAAGCCTAAAAAGCGCCGCGTTCTACCGCCGCGTCGTCCTCAGCTAGCAGGCGCCGCATAGCTCTGACATTTTTCGTTAACAAGGCATTACGTGCACCGGTCA
Source organism: Hymenobacter koreensis (assembly GCF_039541855.1). Taxonomy (NCBI): domain Bacteria; kingdom Pseudomonadati; phylum Bacteroidota; class Cytophagia; order Cytophagales; family Hymenobacteraceae; genus Hymenobacter; species Hymenobacter koreensis. The sequence goes on along the minus strand of NZ_BAABHA010000001.1, from coordinate 377,357 downwards.
GTCGGTAACTTGGAGCCCTTCTTCTACCCTCGCTGTGCCTTGGTAGGCATACCTTCCCCTGGAGTAAAGGCCTGAGTTACTCTACTTAGGCTATTAGCGGCCCATTCACTGCTTCACGTTACCTTTGTTGGGTCTGCCTACTTAAACGAGCCCTCTGTATCATGTCTTCCCACGTCAGTGGTTCGCCTACGGTCCTCTCCGTAATTATTCCGATTTTTAACGAAGAGGCCAATATTCCCACGCTGTATAAGCGCCTGCGGGGAGTTATCGACCCGATGGGTTTGTCCTGCGAATACGTATTCATCAACGACGGTTCCCGCGACCGTTCTCTGGAACTGATTCGTGGACTTGCCGCGCAACACGACGATGTGCGGTACGTGAACTTCAGCCGCAATTTTGGGCAGCAAATGGCCGTTACAGCCGGCCTCGACCTGTGCGTGGGCCAAGCCGTGGTCATCATCGATGCCGACCTGCAGGACCCGCCGGAGCTCATTCCGCAGATGTACGAGAAGCTGCGTCAAGGCTACGAGGTAGTGTACGCTAAGCGCCGCAGCCGGGAAGGCGAAAGCGCCATGAAGAAGCTCACCTCCAAGCTTTTCTACCGCACCCTGGCCAACCTCACGAACGTGGATATCCCCGTCGACACGGGTGATTTTCGCATCATGGACCGCAAGGTGGTAGAAGCGCTTAAACTCATGCCCGAGCAAAACAAGTACATGCGAGGACAGATTTCGTGGGTGGGCTTCCGGCAGACGTTTGTGGAATTTGACCGGGCCGAGCGGGCCGGTGGGCAAACCGCCTGGACCTACCGAAAAATGATTCGCCTGGCTCTGGATGCCATTACGAGCTATTCGGATGTTCCCCTTAAGGTTTCCACGGTTGCTGGGTTTTTCGTGTCCGCCATTGCTTTTGTAATGATGATTTACACGTTTTACTCCCGCTTTTTCCGCCAAAGCTACCAGCCTGGCTGGGCCTCGCTCATGGTGAGCATCCTCTTCCTGGGCGGGGTGCAGCTGATAGCCATCGGCATTATTGGAGAGTACCTAGCCCGGGTTAGCGCGGATGTTCGCCGCCGCCCGCTGTACCTGATCGACGACACGAATATTGTGCTGGAAGACACAAGACCGCAACGGCAGCCCGGCGTTCCGGCTTAGAGCAAGCAGACTAACCAGCAAGCATAAATCGACGAAAACAGAGAAGCGGCGCTCCGTTAGAGGCGCCGCTTCTCTGTTTTCAGCGAACAAACAATCAATGGTGCAGGGCTTGTTGCAATGAGTTACAACCAATGCAACGCCAGCAGTGGACTATACAAAGTCCAGGTCGCCGAAGAAGAAGTTGAATTTAACTTTCGCCAGTTCATCGGTTTCGCCCTGGTTTTTGCCCTTCACCAAAAAGTCGAATTGGTTAGGCCAGAACTTACGCAGTACCCCGCGGGTGGCAGCGTCAATGAGCGGGTTGCCCATGTAAAGTAAGCCCACCGAGAGGTCTTTGGCGGCGTAAATACGAGCTTGTTTGATGAGGTAAGCCAGTTCGGTTTCGGAATGGCAAGCCACATCCATGAGCACGTGTACTGGCAGGCCCTTCTTCTTGATTTTCTTCAGGAATACGTAGCCAACCACTTTACCTGCACGCTTAACGGCCAGCGTAACGTACTTGTAGTGCGGCGACTGGAAAGTGAGGTAGCGCCACTGCAAGAACTTTTGGTCCTTGATCATGGCGTTGTTAAACTGGAAGGATGCGATCTGGAAGAAAGCATCATCCAGTTTGGTCACCACCTCGTAATTACCGCCGCTAAGCAAATGCGCGGGGTTGGTAAAGAGCAGCGTGAGGTCGGGATAAATACCGTGGCTGTAGTTGTACTTGGCCAGGTATATGGGCTTGGCTACTGCATTCGGGAAAGCGAGGAAACAGTCGCCGCCGCGCTCCATGAAATCGGTATCGGTTTTCACGTAGAGCTTGCCAAACAGGCCCTTGCCGCGCACCGCGTTCGAGGTGAGTACCTTCTGGATAAAACCCGATTTCCAGGGCTTGCCGTTGATGCTAAAAATAGCATCGTTCGAGGTACACATACCGGCTCCTTTGCCCTGAAAGCGCGCCAGGAAGAAGGAGAACGAGTTGAACGGGTTGTTGAAATACCACCAGTCCAAATAACCGGTAGTCATCCGGTCGTCGTCGTTTTCGGTGCGGTTAAGCTCCACCACATCGGCCAGGTCGGCCTGGGTAGCGCGGGTAATGGTAATATCGTCAGGAAGCTGAGCCATACGTGGTCAGGGTTACGTTAGGGTCGTGGGCAAACAAAGGCGGCCCGCTCAGAATGCGGTGCTCGGCGTAGCATTTCTCAAAAAACGGCTTTCGCAGCGCTAAATCCGTGGGATATAACGCGTCGATGTCAGCCCCGGGAATGTAAGGGTGCACCATCAGTTCCACCACTTGCGCATCGGCAGGAGCCTCGTGTACGAGTTGGCGCAGGGTTTCGGCGGTGTAGCCGGTGGGCGGCGTGCTCAAATCGTGCACCGATACCAGCACATCGTTGGTACGGGTGCTTACCTGGCGTTTAAACTGCTGACTGCTGCGGTACAAAATGCTTTGACGCACAAACTTTAGCGGCCAGCGCAGCAGCAAAGCCAGACTGGGCTTGTGTGGAATGGCCAGGCGCACCGGCAGCTTGCGGGCATTGAGCACCGGCGCAATAGCCCGAAACACTGCTGGCAGCATGTGCACGTGCTGGTGCGAGTCGGTGTGGGTGGGCTTGATACCCAGCCCTTCCAGCTTGGCTAGTTGGGCCTCAAACTCAGCGCGTACTTCAGTTTCTTTTACCTGGCCGCGCAACGCTCGCTTGAGCAAAGCACCACGCTCCAGAAAGTTGCCGTTGGCATCGGTGAGGGAGGGCGCAACCGTAAGCGGGCGGCCTTCGCTTAGGCAGAAATGCAGGCCAATGGCGAGGCCGGGGTTTTCGCTAGCCAGCCGGGCACCGTCGTCCGTGCCGGGCATGTTCACCATCATGGTGGTGCTGGTGAGGTTGCCGGCCCGATACGCGTCCACAATGGCGCGGCTCACCGAGGGACTGAGCCCGAAATCATCGGCGTTGATAATGACCTGACGCATGCGGGTCACTTAAGCGTACTTGAGTACTGCCTCGCCTTCCAGCACAGCTTTACCATCCTGATTGGTGCAGGTGGTGCGCACCGTGATTATCTTCTTTTCTTCCTTTAATCCGATTACTTCTACCTCCGCCGTAATCGTATCGTCTACAAACACGGGGTGCAAAAACTTGATGGTTTGGCCCAGATAGATGGCCCCTGTTCCAGGAATCTTGGTTCCCAGAATGCCACTCAGCAACGAGGCGGTAAGCAGTCCATGGGCAATTCGTCGACCAAACAAGCTAGACTTGGCAAACTCATCGTCGAGGTGAACTGGATTCGTATCGCCGGACAGTTCAGCGAAGGTCCGGATGTCGGCATCCGTAAACGTTTTGGAAAGCTGAGCTTTCTGGCCGATTTCAAACATAGTAGAAAGAATAAGGTGCAAAGGAAGCTCCACCGCGCGTTGATTTCGAACGTACGATAGAAAAGCAGCGCCCAGCTACGGGCAAGCGCAAATGTATTAAGCCGTTGCGGGAACAGTCACTACCCGCGCTGGCTCTGTATCGACCGAAAACAACCGCACGAAGTTTTCGGTGTTTGATACCACGGAATAGCGCGCACGCACTGTTTGCTGGGCGTTAGCACCAAGCCGAATGCGCAGTTCGGCATCCTCGATCAGGCGGGCCAGGGCTTGGTACCATTCTTCCTCGTCCTTGCATAGGAAACCATCGACGCCGTCGGTCACAATTTTAGTATTCACGCCCACCGGTGATGCCACCGCCGGAATACCCAACGACATGTATTGCAAGGCCTTGAAACCACACTTGCCCAACGACAATGGGCTGACCTGCTCCTCCAGCGGCATTACACCCACATTAAAAGTGGCCAAGTCATCAATTTCGGTGGTCTTGCGCCACGGCAGGTAGTCGAAGCTTTTGAGGTCCAGTTGCGGATCCTGGTTGGAAATAACGCGGAAGGTAAAATCGTACTTCTCCTCCAGGCGGCGTAGCACCGGCATCAACGACGCCAGGTACACCATGTTGGAATGGGTGCCGGTCCAGCCCAGAATAACGCGGTCGGTTTTCTGGTCTTTGGTACGGTTGTGCAGGTTAACCGTGTCAATAGTGGTGGGATTGAGCACCACCCGGGAGTTGTACTGGCGGGCGTACTCGCATAGGAAATCGTTGCCGCAACTCACTTTGTAGCTCCAGCGGCAAACGTCGGCCACCTTGCTGTGCCACTTTACGATGGCCGCCATTTGGTTGTGTTTCGACGTTAAGGCCATCCAAATAGCATCGTCGAAATCATAGATAATCTTTTTGCCCAACAGCTTGGCAATGATCCACTCGAACACGGGTGGCCCTATGGGCGACGCTTCACGGTGAATGAATACGTAATCGTAGCCCGGCACCTCGGGCAACGTAGCCAAACGACGAAAGAAGCCTTTCACAATACCCCACATCTTGGTTTTTGCATGACCAGGCTTGTAGAGCACCCGCCAAGTGGGCAAATCCAGAAAAGCGCGTTCGGAGTACTCAATGCCGCGCGCACGTAACGCCGGCAGATACTGCTCAAAACGAAACCGCTGGGAAGGCGCCTCGCCTTGGGGATAAGGCGTCAGAAATAGAATCTTCATTGGGTAAATTGACAACCACCAAAAACCAGTCGCCCGTACCAGGTCAAACACGGGCGGGCCGGCGCCGAACAAGAAACGTGCCCCAGCTTCTGGTTATGAGCTGAATTTCGTTTCGGCCTGCAAAAATACGAAAGAACGCGGGTGCGGTTCGGTCGCACCGCGCCGTTGCCGTTACTCTGCTTGTGGCACGCTCTTCGGTTTGCTACCTGTGCCGTTTACTGCTCGGCATTCCCGAAATTGTCACCGCATGAATATTGCTGCTGATTCCCCCGACTTTATTCCCTTTAACCGCCCCCACTTGGTAGGACCGGAGCTTAAGTATATTCAAGAAGCCGTTCTGCTCGGCAAGCTCTCCGGAAACGGGCAATTCACCCAGCGTTGCCAGCAGTACTTCGAGGAGCATTATGGCATTGCCAAGGCGCTGCTGACGACCAGCGGTACGGCAGCGCTGGAAATGGCAGCCTTGCTGCTCGATATTCAGCCCGGCGACGAGGTGATTGTCCCCAGCTACACGTTCACATCTACGGCCAACGCTTTTGTACTGCGTGGCGCCCGCATCGTTTTTGCCGACAGTACGGCCACTCATCCCAACCTCGATGTAGCAGCAGTAGCTCGGCTTATTACCCCACGCACCCGTGTCTTGGTGCCAGTTCACTATGCGGGCACGTCTTGCGACATGGAGGCGCTGCTTGCGCTGGCCAAGCAACACAGTTTGTGGGTGGTGGAGGACGCCGCTCAGGCGGTTGAATCGCGCTACCAGAATCGTCGGTTGGGTACCATGGGCCACCTAGCCGCTTTTTCCTTCCACGAAACCAAGAACATCAGCTCGGGTGAGGGTGGATTACTGGCAGTGAATGATCCGCAACTGGCTACCCGGGCTGAAATTATCTGGGAAAAGGGAACAAATCGTGCTGCGTTTTTCCGCGGCGAAGCCGCCCGCTACGAGTGGGTGGACGTAGGGTCTTCCTTTTTACCCTCTGAGCTTAATGCCGCCTTCCTATGGGCTCAGTTAGGCGCATTAGGAGCCATTCAGCAGCGCAGGAAACAGCTGTGGCAGCGCTACCAACAAGCGCTGGAGCCATTAGCTGCTGCGGGGTGCCTAGAGTTACTAAAGCACCCGGCTGAAAGCACGCCCAACTGGCACCTGTTTGCGTTGATATGCCGCACCGAGTCAGAGCGTGACAAGCTTCTGGCGCACATGCGCGCGCAGCACATCTTGGCGGTATTTCATTACCTGCCCCTGCACGCCAGTCCCTACTTTGCGCCTCGTCACGATGGGCGGCCCCTGCCTCATGCCGAGCGCTTCGGTCGTTGCTTGGTGCGCCTGCCGCTGTTCCATGACCTCAGCTCAGACCAGCAAGATAGAGTTATTGGGGCGGTGCGGAAGTTTTACGCGACGCTGGGTTTGGTCAAAAGTTCGTCGTAGAGCATTCCAAGCCGCTCGTACGTGGCATCGGCGCTGAACTTCCGGCGCACGAAGGCTCGGCCCGCCGCGGCGAACTGCTGGCGCAAAGCGGCGTCGGCGGCCAAACGTTGCAGGGCGGCAGCCATGGCGGGCACGTCGCGGTTAGGCACCAGCAGGCCCGAAAGGCCGTTTTCGAACAGTTCGGCCGGGCCGCCACAGTCGCTGGCAACAAGCGGAGTACCAAAGAACAGTGCGTCGAGACAGGTTAACGAGAAGGACTCCGACTCGGAGAAGTTAAGCACAATGTCGGCTTCCTTAATGGCGGCCTCTACGTCCTGTACAAAACCCCCGAAAGTCACTACGTCTGTTAAACCAGCCGTTGCGGTGGCGGCCTCAAGTTGTCGGCGATACTCCCGGTTTTTCTCCAAGCCCATGTCGCCTCCGGCAAAGTGCATGCGCAAACGCTGATCAGTAGCGTAAGCCTGGCGAAAAGCCTCTACGGCAAAGTTCTGGCCCTTACCGGGAATGTAATTGCTCAGGTACAACACGCGTATGGTGCCGTCGGGGCGCGGTTCCAGGTTGGTAGGAGCGTATTTCTCCTGCTCGGGAATGGGGTCGGCAATAACCTGCACGTGCGGCAGCGGCCGGAAGTAACTATACACCGCCTGCGACACGCAGACCACGCGCTGGGCTAGATGCTCGGCCACCCAGCGCCAGGTACGGGCCAACGGCTGCATTTGCGTGTGCGGCAAAAAACGAACGTGGGTAACCAGAGGCCGGCCCGTCAGCAGCCGTGCTACCACTCCGGTGAGGTTGTAAAAGTCATTCATGTGCACGGCTACCGCCTTCTCCCGGCGCACCAGGCTAGCTAAGCGCCACCCGTTTACCAGCAGCATAGGTATGTACAGCAACAAATTGCGCACGCGCTTACTGATTTCCACAAAAGGCAGCTCATGCACCCGATAGCCAGCAGCTTCCAGCACTTCAGCGCCGCGGCTGCCGGTGGGCAGCACGTACACGAACTCGTAGCGGTGGCGCAGACGGTCGGTGGCGTTGCGCATGGCCATGAGCGCGCCCGTTACGGCCGTGGAGTTATCGGCAATAAGGATAACGGGCCGCTGCGTTTTCGGCTGTTCGCTCATGAGTTCAGAACGTCATTTATCACGGCTACCCACTGCCGGAATATTTTCTCGCGCGAGAAGTCCTGCATGCGTTGATTGGCCAGTTTCCCGAGGCGCTGGCGCTCGGCCGGGTCGTTGAGCAATTGCGCCAAAGTAGTCGTCCATACCTGTTGGTCGGAGGCCAGGGTGGCGGGCTGGTTTAGCATGGGCATGAGCACGCCGTAGGCGGCCCGCTCGGCACGGCGGATGCCGGTGGCGGGCGTGGCCGAATCGGGCGCGAGAATTTCGCGCGGGCCGGTTGGGCAGTCAGTGGTTACGGCGGGAACACCACAAATCATGGCTTCGCCAAGCGCCATCGGGAAGCCCTCCCAGGCAGAGGGAAATACGAAGAGCGACGCAGGCCGAATATATTTGAAGGGGTTTTGCTGCATGCCCATGAAATAGACGTCGTACGCGGGTGTGAGCAGGGCTTCGCTCCAAGCTTCGTAGACGCGCAGGCCCAAGGCCCGCGCATGACTGGTCAACTCGTCGCGCAGTTCCCCGTCGCCCACAAACACCAGTTTGACCGGCTGCTGCTTGATGAGCGCCGCGAAGCTATCCAGCAAAGGCGCTTGGTTCTTTTGAATGGTAAGTCGGCCCGAGGTTACCAGTACCGGCGCAGCATCGTAGACGGCTTGTTCTTGCGGCGTAAGCGGTTCTTGCGCCTTCTGAGCTATTTGCTCAACCTCAAAGAAATTGTTGATGGTTTGAATCTTTTCCCGCTTCACGCCAAATCCGTCGATCAGTTCAGGGTTGATGTCGCGGCTTACCGTGATGATCCGGTCGGCGCGGTTGTACAAGCCGGGCATGAGCACTTTTTTCCGCAGCCAGCCAATGGGCCCTCGAATGTTGCCATCGTGCAGCTTAGAACCGTGAATGCAGAGAATAACCTTCTCGCTGCCTTTGCTGAGTAGGTTCACGTAGTCGGCACCCTCTAGGTGGCTTATGCAAACATCGGTAGCTAGCCTTTGCTTGAGGCTACGCAAGCGAGAAATGCGGCGGCCAAAATTACGCACCTTGTCGAGCGGGCTTCCGCCCCCGGATACATCGAGACTTATGAGTTCGTTACCGCTGGGATATAGATTGCCACCGTCGAGGTTAAATACGGCTTCCTTAACGATGAAATGATGGGCCAATTCCACGCTGTGGTCGTGAAAAACCCGCTGTGCGCCGCCCATGCCCAGGTTGGGAATGAGTAGCAGGATGTTTTTATTTAAAAGGCTCATCGGATGTAACGGTGCGAGAACCGAACCCGATCATTCGCAATAAGTAGCCGAAGCCGTTTATTAACCAGTCCCGGTTCGTGTGGAAGCGGTGGCAAAGATACTCTGGTTGAAAGCAAATGCACCGTGAAGGGTTACAACCACCAATGGTAAACCAAACGGACTTGTTGCAATAGAAAACCAGCACGTTCATATAGAGAGCAGGCCGGTATATTATCTAACTGGGTGACTACGCGCAGTTCAGGAGCCTGCCATTGTTGCGCTTGCTGTATGGCCGCGCGAATTAGTTGCTGGCCCAAACCTCTACGACGCGACTTGGTATCAACGGCCAATAGACCAATACCAGCAGCACCGCCCTCAAGCTGTTCCAGGGTTATCAGCCCCGTTTCTTGTCCGACAGCGCCAGTGGTCAACACTACTCCTGCTTGGTTGTTCTGCAGCGTATTGTGAAGCCATATCTCGTACAATCTTTGAAATACCGGATACGGAATTTTAGGATCGAGAAGAAAACGAGAGTACGCACCGCTTTGCCATGCTAGTTCCAACAGGGACGCTGTGACGGCATCATTGCCTGCCAATACACGCACTCCTTCGCCTGCGTTGAACTCCTGCTCGTCTATGCGTTTTATCCACGTGGCCTTGCGGTCTAGCAGTGGCAGGCTCTGCTGCTGTACGGCATTTTTGGAAAGGGCGTCAGTAGGGTCGACATAACAGTACACAAGCCGAATACCTTGCGCTGTGGCTTTAGCGCGAAGCTGATGAAACGATGATTCGGCAGCTTCCGCCAGAACCACTTTTGCTACTCCAAAGCCGAAGAAGGTACTATCCCACGGAAGGAGTTCCAGATTAAGCTCTCTGTTTTTCACTCCGGCGTGGTCATAGTATCCACAATATAAATTGGCCGTTGCTTCGTCTCTTCGAACGTGCGCCCCACATAGAGCCCTACCATACCAAGCACCGAGATACAAAGCCCTGAGAAAAAACACATTAATAACACTAAACTAGTGTAGCCCGGCACAGAAATTTGTCCGATCCAGTAGCGTATCAGCGTAATCATTCCTAACAGAAATGCCAGCACCATAACCAGCAGGCCCAACATGACAGTTAGCCGTAACGGTTTAGCTGAGTAGGCCAACACGACGTCTAAAGCTAAGTGAAAACGTTGCCCCCAACGGTACGACGACCCGCCCCCCGGCCGAGCGGCGTGTTCAACGGGCATAATCCCCCCCGTAAATCCCACCCACTGCACCATTACGGGGAAAAATCGTACACGCTCTGGCATTTGGCGAACAGCTTGAATAACACGCTGATGGTAAAGGCCAAAGTTACCCACAGTCGCGTCTTGCTTAACATCTGTCAAAAAGTATAACGTGCAGTAAAAAAGATACGATATACCTCGGTGTAATCGGCTATGCTTTCTTTTCCTTCGGCTGGCTAATACATAGTCTAGGTTATGCTGCCGGGCATGCTTTAACAGGCTTGGAATTTCTTCGGGAAGATCCTGCAGATCATTGTCCATCACCACTACCCATTCGCCTTGACAGTGGCTGAGACCGGCTGCAATGGCGGCGTGCTGGCCGAAATTGCGTGACAATCGGATTCCTTTCACCCTGGCTTCTTGCTGACACAGGTCCTGAATGCGTACCCAAGCGTCGTCCGGGCTTCGGTCGTCAACCAGCACAATTTCAAAGTAGGGAGTAATTGAAGCCAAGGAATTGACCAAGCGCCCCACCAACTCTGGTAGCAGCTCTCCTCCCCGATAAACAGGGCTTACAACCGAAAGGTAGGGTACGGAGTGCGTCAACGGAAAGCTACGGTTGGTGGCTGGAGTTGGCGGCATCGCGGGCAGCCGGGCCCGAGGCAAGCTGGTGGGTGCAACTTTGATACAAAGCGGTATATGCGGCTACGCACCGTTCCATCCGAAACTGGGCGAATGCATGAGGCGCCAATGCTTGGTGTTTGGCCAACAGCGCAGGCTCGGTTAAATAGCGACGCATGGCTTGGTAGAGTTGCTCGGTATCCGTAAGCCCTTGGTTCGGGAAGTCGATCAACAGGCCGGCCTGCTCGCCTTCCTCGGTGCAGAGCATGTTGCGTACCTCCCCGATGTCGGTGGAAATAGTGGGTTTCCCGCAGAACAAATACTCTGCAATAGAATTTGGCAGGCTTTCCCGCAACGAAGACGCCAACACGCCCACGTCGAAGTTGGCCACATAATCCACCGGGTTGTCGGTAAAACCGGTAAACAGAATGTCAGCCTCAGCAGCATATTGGGCCCGTAGAGCGTCGATGGCCGGGCCCTCACCCACCAACAGAAGCCGCAATGGTCGAGTGGATTCGGCCCGTAGGCGTCGATATGCTTCGGTTAAGGGCTGCCACCCTTTCCCGGCTACCCCACGCGCCACCATGCCAAACACGAAAGCGTCTGGCGGTATGCCCAAAGCAGTGCGGTTACGTTGTCCAGCCTGTGGTGAAAAGGCGGCCGAGAGGCCATTGTAAATGCGTTGGGTTAGCAAATGCTGCGTATTTGCCCCAGGCAGTACGCTTGGCTTGAGTACCTCCAGGTTTTGTTCGGACAGGTAAGCAATGCCGTTCACACGGCGTAGCGTACGCGTTAAACGAGGTAGGTAATTGGGGAGTACATGTTCCTTCCCAGCTCGGTAAAAGGCCAAGAACTGCTCGTAGTCGCCGTGCATAGTAACCACCAGAGGAACATGGGGCAACGGTTCAAGGGCTTGCGCCATGAGTTCGTCGCAACGAAACGTATTGCTGCTCACCACGTCGATTTGTGCCTCGCGCAGGAAGCGCGTTAGGTGCTTTCGCAGGCGGGCGGTGCGCACTGGCGAGGCCAAGCCCTTTCGTTCAAGCCATCCTTCGGTGCGTTGCAACAGCATATCCAGTTGCTGGTTACCGGGCTGGTAATGCACAAACTTTACATCGGGCGCCAAGCGACGCAACATGGAATCCTCCGAATACTGCCAGTACATGGTGTACAACCACACGCGGTGTCCGGCATCGTGTAAGGCCTGCGCAAAACGCAAAGCAAACGTTTGGGCGCCGCCAGCGCGGAGTTCCTCTACGGCAACAAGAATGTTCATTAATAGGACAAAAGCATTTAGTATACAATTACTGCTCGGTTAAACTGCCTTCATAAGCAAATACGACCTCCAACGGACAGGAATATAGTCGACAACAGCATGGCGCAGAAATACTATCCATGCCGTGCCACCCAATACTAGTGTGGCTGTAAAAGCTACTAAAAAAAACATGCTCCAACTATTGGAATACTGCGCTTGCACTTTAGTGGCTGCCCACCACACCATTCCCCCAACTACGCTTAATATCAGCGTGGGCCGTATGATGGGTAAGCCCCAATAAGCTATAAACGATATTCCTAAATGTTTGCGAAGTAGATACGGCACATACCATACCGAGGTCAGCAATGCTGCCAACAATGTGCCAAGTAAGATACCCGTCATACCCATTCGGTACCCAAGAATGACAGAGAAAGTAATATTAAGTACTGCTTCAACTATTGCTGCTATACTTACAGCGCGGGCTATGCCCTTTGCATACAGAAAAAAGGTTCCTGTTCTGGCCAACGTTTGCTGAACCATTACTCCAAGTGCTAATAATAGCACCGCCTGCCCGGCAAAAAAACTTGGACCTACCCATAAATCAACAAACCACTCGTCGAGTGCCAGCATCAGCCAAAAAGCTACTATACTGGATACCATAATAATCAGCATGATACGCTGCAAAAACAACTGAGTCCTGTTATGTCCCTCGTGCGTTACAATCTCAGTCGCAGCCGGACCTACATTTTCCAGCACCTTGGCTAATAAGCCCATCCCAACCTCTGGAATACGTACAGTTAGAGAGAAAACAGCGACTGCTGACAATGACAGTATTTTACCAATAACTAAGCGGTCAGTATTTAAAATAATTTGAGTCGACAGATTGCCCAAAAACATGAAGAGCCCAAACCCAAATAACTCCTTCATCAAGCTTCGATCAAAGTGCCGTGGTCTGATGCTTAAGTATGGAAAGTATCGTCTTAGTAACCACACTATACTTACCATTGATAGTAGCAATTGTAGCATGTTCGCATAAACGAACGACCATAACCCTACACCATTCATAAGTAAAATAATTGTAGCGACAATTCCCGTCATACTTAATATGAACTGTGTTACTCCGACGTGCACCTGCTTGTGATGAGTAAATAGTATACCGCCCAAGCCACGTTGTAAAAACTGAGCACCTACCAACAAACTGAACGTAGCGACAATAGGAATTGCCGCCTCAGCTAAGTCTGGTCGCAGATTAAACAACGACGGAACAAACGGAGCGAAGCCAAAACCAAGTAACGTAACTGCACCACCTAGTACCGCAGACACATACAAGCCTGTGGTAGCAATCCTGTTGAGTGTAATCCGTGCTAGTTCATCCTCGCCACGGTGAACAGATAATTGACGAATCAGCGCTGTTGAAAGGCCGAAATCAAATAGCGCTAAATAGCCAATAATCTGGAAGAAAAGAATTGACAATCCATATTCCTCTTTGTCAAGGTATTTAACCATCAGTGGCGTGCTGATTATAGAAACCAACATGCTAACGATGGTAAACACTTGCGACGAAACTGCTCCCCAAAAGGCAGGTTTCGCGCGTGCAACAGGTTTGCTCATGCTACAGGAGAAACGAAAGGAGCACCTGTATTGCGTCCAATACCACGTTCGATTAATACTTCCTTCATCCTCGTAGCCCACACATCCCAATTCAACACCTGCTCGTATCGCTCCCTTGATTGCTGACGCAGCTGTGCGTAGCTCACAGGATCTTTCCATACATGTGCAATGGCTGAAGCAAAGTCGGAGCTAGTAGCGGTAAGCGGAAGCATAAATCCGTTGCACCCTTCTTCTATAAAGCTACTAATACCACCAACGTTGGTTGTAATAACAGGAATGCCGAATGAATTAGCATCTCCAAAGGCAATAGCGGCACATTCGGCTCTAGAAGGAAGCAGAAAAAAATGAGTTTCCCGGAAAATCGCATCGAGCCGTGCCAAATCTTCAGGCACGCCCATATTTAAGTAAGGAATAACGTGGAAGTTGGGATGGGTATAGTTCTTCAGATCAGGCGGTTGACAGCCTACTACAGTAAGGTGGGTCGATATTCCCTGATCATTCAGTTCTACAAGTGTTTGGTAAGCTATATCACCTCCTTTGCGCCCCCATTCCCCTCCTAATAGGAAGAGGTTACATTGAGTCAGGTCAGGTGTTTTTAGAGCCTCTTCGCGGCTTACAGGTGCGGGATAATTTGCTCCAAAAGGAATAACAACAACCTTGTGCGGGTCTACGCCATAGTCTCGTATAGCCGATTCTGCAGCCCATTCAGACGAATAGCAGACTAAGGCAGCAGCACCCAACGCTTTGCTTTCTAGTTGATTTAATTCTCGTTTCGAATAATCCAGCAAACCAGTTAACCCAGGATAGAAATCGATAAGTTGACCAAGCGTGGAATCCTCACAGTATATAATGGGTACGTCAGTGCGCAAATACGCAATTTCTGTGAAGGAAGCAGGAGCTAGAAGGATGTCGAACTTAGACGCTTGAATTTTACGGGAGAAACGACGAGCGTACAGTTTGGCCATCCACTTCGTCCAAGAATAATGGTATCTTTTACCAGTAAGTGGTTGAATAATTCGTCGGTTCAAATTATCTCCGAAACGCATAGGCCAAACCATTGGCTCCGGGCCAAGCGCGGTGGTAGGACCTAAAACGCGAGCAGATGCTTGGAACATTGAGTAGTGTACCCCAGACCACGATCGACGATTCATCGGATCGGTACTGGTGAGAAAACCCACGTTGAAAGAGGAATCAGTAGAGTTCATGCTTAAAAAAAGGAATGCCAGCTAACTAGCCGATGCCAAATGCTGGTTCAGATACCACTCCCAAGTCTGTTGTAAAGCTTGCTCGAAAGAAAGTATCGGTTGCCAGCCAGTAGCTGTGCGAATGCGTTGAGTACAAAGTACGTTGGCCGGAACGTCGAAAGGACGCTCAGGTTGCATACGAACGCGCAATTCATAGCCAGCTGCCGTAGCCATTGGAACTAATGCATCCAATACTTGACGGTTACTCAAACCTACGCTGCTACCCAGATTATATACCCCCCCAGGCTGGCCTTGTTCAAGTACCGCCACTATACCCCGAGCCATATCGTGAACATGTAAGTAGTCACGAATAGTCCCATTCTCTCCGAATAAAGTCAATTCCCTTCTATCCAATATAGAGGCGACAGCAGTAGCAATAAAACCTTGTCCTACATAAGGACGCTGCCCTTCCCCAAAAGCATTTGCAGGTCGCACACAAAGCACCGGTAATCCACGCGTTGAGAAATACATATGGGCGTATTTCTCAATTGCTAATTTGGTAATACCATAAGGAGAGATTGGAAACGTAGGATGACCTTCGTCAATAAGTGTTGCGCTAGTATGGCCGTAAACTGTTCCGCCTGACGATATGCAGATGAACCTACGTACCTGTGCTTCCACTGCCATTTCAAACAAGCGAACAGCTTCTGGTAGGTTAACCATAATATCGTTAACCGGATCCTGAAAACTTGTTTGAGGTACCGTGGCATACGCCAAGTCGATGACTTCTTGCACTTCTTCCATCACGGTTCTCAATACCGTGTGGTCAGAATTTGCAGCAATACTTAAGTAACGGACCCCTCGTGGCAAATTTACAGCATCGGCACGACGTCCCACCACCACCACCTGCCGTCCTATAGCCAGCAATTCGCTGACAACAGCCCTCCCGATAAAGCCTGCACCACCGATTACACAGGTGGTAATGGGCTGAATTCTCTTTTCCAAAACTTCCTCATAAAATCGGAGAGGAACAAGCAACTTTCCGATTCTGCAAAGGTAACAGCTATACCAACACCAAGACTAGGTAGGACTAGCGCTTAGTTAATGAAGCGAAGTTGCTGAAGACTCTTTTTAATTTTAATCACACTACTTATAGGAATATTCAAACTAGATCCTAGCCATAAACCCAATGAATGAAAAGTATGGTCTTGCTGCCACTTTAACTTTAACCACCTTTTACTATGTGTATAGTCTCCAAGTTGATACAGAATTTGGGCTATGTCAATCATCTGCTTCTTGATCAACTCATCTGCCTTTTTACTGACGCCCCAATGCTTTTCCAATATTGCCATAGCGTCCCTGTACGTTTTTGCACTACGATTACGCCACGCCGACTGATTGTGAAGCCTGTAGCTCCCACATTTCTGTGGAATGTAGGCAATACCATAACTTCGGGATACACGCAACCACATGTCCCAATCTTCGAAGCTCAGGCTCTCATCGTAATTACCTACGTTCTCGTATACGCTTCTCCGAACTAACACACTTAAGGCAGGTATAAAATTACCTAAAATCAGGGGCTCGAAAAACTCCCCTTCTATCGGCAAAGCTTCATAACTCTCAAAAAAACTTTTCTCAAGTCTTTCACTCTGCTCATTCATATGCCATACGTCACTATAAACCAAAGCTATATTCTCTGGAAGTGCAAGCAAATATTTTAATTGAACTTCGGTCTTTTCTGGAATATAAGTATCATCAGAGGCTACTAAACTAATAAACTCTCCTTTTGCTTCTGAAATAAGCCGGTTACACACGCGACAAACACCCTGGTTAATCTCATGAACGATTAATCGAGCGTTGCATTCAACAAAATCTTTCATCCATTGTTTGATAACTTCAACAGAGTTGTCTTTCGAAGCATCATCAACAATTATCAACTCTATATTAGCATAAGTTTGCAGTCTTATGCTATCCAACGTTTCACGAATATATGCCGAATTATTGTACGACGCGACCCCAATAGTCACCAATGGCGAATTAAGCATTGAAATTTTATTTGTGTGTCCTAAAATTCTTGAATTTTGCTTAACCCTTCAGACATTTCATTTATTAACAAGTAAGATTCACAAACTATTACATCAATAACAATATTTTATTTTTTTACCCAGTTATCAAAGCCTATATTTTCCCACGGCATTCCACGTTCAAAACGGTGCATCCATGGATAATGATTGCCTGCAGCCTCCTTTGAACTAATAGTACGGATATCCCGCTGCACTTTGGCAGGACTTCCTACAGCAAAGCTAAAATCAGGAATATCGCGAGATACTACCGAATTAGCGCCTATAAGGCAATTTTCACCAATTTTGACACCTGGCAAAACAACTGAGTGAACTGCTACTATTGTATAATCGCCGATGGTTGGCCCTTTATAATGGTTAGATGGGGGCAAAGGATCATTCGTAAAAATCGTATATGGATACACAAATACATGATTACCTAGTTGCGAAAATTCGCAAATATGAACATTACTATAAAGCCTGCAATAGTCTCCAAAATTTGAGTTACCTTGTATATCTGCTAATGTGCTTATTAAGCAATTTATACCAAAGTTTGCTCCCTCGCGCACAGTAATGCGGTGCCCTGTCATTAATCCTTCACCAAAAACGCTACCCGCATAAATGATAGCATGGCTACGTATCATTGAATTCGCTCCGATAATTGTAGCGGGATTAATATAATTTTCATCGTGATAGTACCTTCCTGTGGGCTCACCAATTACACAATCATTTGTAATAATCGAATTATCTCCAATCTGTACATTATCGTAGATAATACAATTATCCCCTATACGGACATTAGTTCCGAGTTGAACATTGCGCCCAATCTGAATGTTTCGATTGTTGAATTTCATGACTATTTCAAAGTTTTGAAAGAATTATAGTCGCGAATATAGTCCTGCTCATCATATTCCTTTGATGCTAGGCATAAGAGTACGGCGTTATGCGAGAAACGGATAGTGCGCCAGAACATTCTCGGAACGTATAGCCCAATGTTTGGCCGGCTAAGCTCAAAAGTTTGTTGATGACCTTCTACATCTTCCAGAGTAAAAACAATTCGTCCGCTCACAGCGAAGATTATTTGCTCCAAATCATGATGGGCATGGTGCCCACGCAGTACTTCATCGGGAGTGAAGTAGGTCCAATACACGCGTTCTATGGTGAAGGGCAACTGACTATTTTGTGCTACGGTTAAATAGCCTAAGCTCAGGGCACCAACTTTCGAAAATTCAATCAGGTGTGGAACACACATAGTAAGCTGTTCTGAATCAGAAACTTCCTCTCTACTGAGCCGCAAGAGCTGAAGAGGTGGCTTTAGGTAGGACTTATCTAGCAAAGAAATCCTTTACAGCTCTAACAACATATTCAACATGTTCCGTAGTCATTCCTGGCCACATTGGCAAACTCAAAACTGTTTTCGCCGACGCTTCAGCAATTGGAAACTGGCCTGCTTTGAAGCCCAAGTGACTGTAGGCCTGTTGCAAATGTGGAGGAACAGGATAATGAATAAGTGTGCCAATGGAGCGCTCCTGTAACCACTTATGTAAAGCATCCCGGCTTTGGGTATTTACAACATATAAATGATATACATGAGTACACTCTTTAGCAATTTCTGGCAGCTTCAAATCTCCTACCCCTTCAAGTGCCTGATTATATAAACCAGCTATCTGTTGACGCTGTGATGTCCAATAGTCCAGTTGTTTCAATTTAACGCTAAGTACAGCTGCTTGTAATTCATCCAGTCGGGAGTTATGGCCAATAATTTCGTTGTAATATTTCTGTTGAGACCCATAATTACGCATTACCTGTACCTTTCGAGCCAGATCGGCGTTATTTGTTGTTATGGCTCCTGCATCACCTAGAGCGCCCAAATTTTTGCCTGGATAAAAGCTTGTAGCATTTAATTGCCCAAAGCTACCGGTCCTTTGCCCTCTACAAATTGCTCCCTGCGCCTGAGCGTTATCTTCGATTACGTTTATTTCGTAACGGTTGGCAATGTCCATTATATCGGCCATCTGGCAAGCTTGACCATAGAGATGCACAGGCAGTATAACACGCGTACGTGGTGTTATAGCCGTCTCAAGTTGAGTAGGATCGAGGTTATAAGTAGTTGGGTTAGGCTCAACAGGCACCACAGTAGCCCCCACGTAAGAAACGGCTAACCAAGTAGCTATATAGGTATTTGAAGGTACGATAACCTCATCCCCTGGTTTAATGTCTAGTGCTTTGAGAGACAAATGCAATGCATCCAGCCCATTGGCTACCCCAACGGCGTGACTAACATTGCAATACGCTGCAAATTGCTGTTCGAAATCTGTTACCGATTCCCCTAAAACATACCATTGAGAGTCATACACGCGGGCTACGGCCGCTAATACTTCCTCTCTGATAAGTTGATGCTGGGGAACAAAAGACAAAAAGGGAACCTGCATGTGTGTCAACCAAGTTTAATCATGTGAGCCCTCAAAGTTAGCCAAAAGTGTTTGTCTTACTTTTTCCATTTTCAAGCGGGTCCCCTTTAGTTGCTAGTTGTACAGTTTCCACCACGTACATGGGTCGATTTCGGGAAGCATCGAGGCCACGCCAAACATATTCCCCAATAACCCCCAAGGCAATCATTTGGAATGCCGACACAAACAGCAGCACCAGCATCAAAGCGGTCCAGCCTTCGGGCTCAGGTGCTCCAGTGAGGCGCAGAACCAACAAAAACAAACCGTAACTCATGGCCGAAAGTCCCAGCAGCAAACCAAGTACGGAAATGGCCCGCACCGGGAAAAACGAAAACGCCAAGAGGGAATCGACAAATAACTTCACCTTTTTGCTAAACGTCCACCGGGAACGGCCTACCTGTCGCTTTCGCCGTGTATAGGGGATGCTCACGTACGGGTAACCCAGCCATACCAGCAGGTAAAACACGTTGCTGTTGCGCTCCTGCAGGCGTACCACTTCGCTGCAAAGTTGCCGATCGAAAAAGACCATATCGAACCCACCGGTTGGTACGCCAGGGAGGGCAATACGGCGCATGAGGTAGTGAAAAGTATTGGAGACTACTCGTTGCACTGGGCCCTCTTCCCGGTCGGCACGGTTGGCTAGTACAAGCTTAAAGCCCTGTTCCCAGTAGGCGTACATCTGCGCCAGAAGTTGGGGAGGGTCCTGCAAATCGGCGGTAATTACGGCCACACAATCACCGGTTGCTTGGGCCATACCAGCTACGATGGCGTTGTAGGACCCCACATTCCCAGCCAGTTTAACCACCGTGACCTTTTCCGGGTGCTGCTCTTTAAACCGACACAGCGCGTTCCAAGTACCGTCGCGCGAGCCATCGTCTACCAATACGTACTCAAATGTTACGTCGGGTGGAAAATTCTGCTCATTTGCCAGCAACTCAGCCCCTGTAAGCGGAATGTTTAGCTCGTTGAAATAACAAGGAATTATGATGGAAAGCTTGGGCATGTTGCGAAAAAAGAAGGCGCCTTAACGCAGCCATTCAGCCGGTGGCAAATCGTGACCATCTACCCGTACTGAATCGAGCCCGTAGTAAGTGGCTACAGATTGGTTCACAATATGCCCGGCGGAAACCGAGAGCATATCGGTGTTCCAAATTAAAACTTGATACGGAACCACACCGCGCACGGCGGGTAGTGTTACCTCGCGCAACCCTTGCTGCTTAGCCGTACGCAATTGCTGATGCCATTGCCGGTGCTGCTGTCCGAAAACCGGTGCACCCCCTGCCAACTCACGCCACGCCCGGTAAACCGGTCCTCGCACCAAGCCGCCAAGCGCTAAAATGGCTACAATCATCCACCACGTGCGCGGAAGCGGCTGCCAATTTGGGTGTTTGCTTTGAGCCCAAGCCACAATTTCACGCCCAATGAATACCACCGCCACGAGTAAGAGCGCAATAATCAGGTTTTCTACGCGCCCGACAGCAGGTACGCCGTAAATCCACCTCGAAGGCAGCAGTACCCCTGCTACAGTCATGCCCACAAGTACTGGCCACAGCCATGGCGTGAGGGGTTTGCCAACTACCGGCTGGGGACGCAGGCGCATCCACGCATTTAAGCTAAGCACCAGCAAGGCTCCTAGGCACAGCCACACAGCCGGACGAGTAAGTAGGTTTACCGCATCGGCTACCGCTCCCACAGCGGCTTTCGGCCACGACCGATCGGCCAAAGGCAGAACACCCGATTCAACAGCCAGACGCTCATAGTTTCCTGGCGCTAGTACCGCTATACATCCGCCAGCCAAGGCAGCCGCTAACAAAATCAGCCATTTATGCCAGTATGTCTTGCGGCCATAATAGGCCAAGAGAGTGGCCACCAATAGCGCGAAGCACAACGTTAGCATTACTACCTCGTTAGTCGCTGTGGCCAGCACGGCAAGCAAGGAGGCCAGTACCAGCCAAGTATAGTGTGCGCCCGCCGTAGCGGCACGAATGGCCGCTACTGCGGCCAACCAACAGCCCAAGAAAAGGAGAAGTCCTGAGTGGTATACTGTCAGGCCCGTAAACCAATAAAGCCCTTGGTAAGGGTCGGGAATAATGCTTGCGTATACAACATAGAGCAAGATTCCAATCAGGATGGATTTGCCGACGCGCATGACGTAACCGCTGAGCGAAGCGACCAGAGCGGCAAAAGCTATGACCAAAGCCACCTGAGAAAAGAATGCAACCCACCCCAGACCCGGCAGCCAACCGTGCGTGAGTGGATTAGCACCAGCCAATAGCCCAATGGCTACGTAACGGCCGCTCCAGTGCCGGTATTGATCGACTAGGATAGAGCCGAGGTCATCCTTCCATAAAAGCGTGGCATAAGTGTAATCGTCCCAGTAAGGCTGAGTGAAAAAGCACAGCAACAGATAAGGCAACCACATGAACAATGCTAGCCCAGCAAGGCCAAACTGCCCCGTTATTAAGCCAAGTAGTTTTTTAATCATAAGCGGTTATGGGAGTGTTCGTAGACGTTGTAACCGCACTGCCCGGGCAATTTAGCTCGGGTACGCGAAGCGAATCGAGTCCGTAATACATGGCTGTTACTCGGTTCCGCTCCTCGCTGGCTTGAGGCTTTAAATCTTCTTCATGAACCAGAATGGCTTGTGGCTTGGCAATGGCCATGGGTGGTAGCGTAAGTTCACGCCAACCTTGGGCTCTAGCCTGGGCCAAAGCCCTATACCGAGCTTGCATTTGGCTTTCGAAAGGCATTGCATTTACCAGCAATTCCCGCCATGCCGGCAGTATAGCCGCGCCACTTATGGTGCCTAGAGCAAGGAGTATACCCCACGCTGTAATCCAACCAGGAATGGGGCTACGCACAGTCTCAATTCCGCTCCTGTGCCGCGCCGCGTACCAGCCCATTACTGCTTGCACTAAGGGCGGTATGCTCAGCAACGCTCCGAAAAGAATGGCGTTTTGGGTGCGTACGGGCGTGTAGGAGGCCCACATCCACCAGAAGGGAAAAAAGCCCATTAGCAAAGTGCCTAGCCATGCTGCAAGTGCTATAAGCGGATGTAACCGCCACGCCTTAAAAGCTGTCAAAGAAGCATTCCGGGCGGCCCACGGCACGCACACAGCCACCACCATTGCAAGCATAATCCATACCCGGGGTACAGCTAAGAATTCGATAGCGGAATAAATGGTGCGCGGAACTGCGTAGGTAAGCTCACGAGCGTGCAACGGATGTACTACGTGCAAACGAGCAAAATTTCCCGGCGCCGCCGTGGCAATTACTCCTATGCTCAGCGTTACCACCAGCAGTCCGACCCACCACTGCCAGGCGTTTGTTTTTTGCCAGTAGCTGATACCACTGAGTACGCCCAGCACCACTACCAATTGTACCAGTGCTACTTCGTTTGAGCTAGCTGTGGCAATTGCCGCCAATATTGCGCCAAAGGAAAGAACATATTTTGCGCGGCCTGAAGACCGGAAACGGTACCCGGACAGGAACACCGTTAAGGCAAGCATTGCGTTGCCTGCTTGGTAAACCACCGCTGAAGTAAACCAATAAAATGCCTGGTACACTTGGGCCGCCGCACCTAAATACAGCAACAAGGCCAGCGCAGCCACCCAAACGCTCCACTTACGGCTGAGCTGTGCGGAAGCGAGGTAACGCACCGCCAAGTAGAATACGCTCCAAATCAGTACCAAGAAAAAAAGCGGAGTGAGCCGTATGCCAGGTACCCAATCGTAAGTAAGCGGATTGCCGACGGTCAGGAGAAAAGAAGTAAAAAAGCGCCCTGTCCAGTGGAAATACAAGTGCTTTTGAGCGCCCCAAAGTCCGTATTGGCGTACCCGAATAGCTTCCATGTAATCATCGTAGAATGGATGATTAAAGAAGCTAAGTACCGCAAAGGGCAATAGGCCCAAGAGCGTCCAGCCTAGCAATGCCCACAAAAATATCCGACGCCAGCGGATGGTTCTGGTAGCTGGGAGTGACTTTACCAGTACGTCCCCAGTGGATTCGGCGGTATTGGAGGAAACGTGGGACATAGCTTACAATTTAATGCCGCTCATCTATCTAACCCGTAGAAAAGACCCACGCGGAAAAGCGCCGATGGTTACTGCTGGCATTAAGCAGTGGCAGCAAAAATCAGAAGTTCAAAACAATGTTCATTGCTTGCTTTAGCGTACACGTGCCGCGCCGGCAACGTTCGGCTATTCCCATCAATAAACTTGGTACCGCGGGCCCTCTACTCCCGAGTGCAGTTGCCAATCAACATGATAAGCTTACGCCTCATGTTTCCACTTCGCCCGAAACACCTCATAGTCGCGTATGTAGTCTGTTTCGTCGTAATGGGTAGAGGCGTACACAAGCTGCACTGCCCCGGGTGTATACTGCATTGTGTGCCATACATGTGGCGGCACGTACAAGCCTTGGTGCGGGTTCTGCAGATGGAATATTTCCGTAGCACCTCCGGGCATTTCAGTGGTTACCGTAATACGACCAGCTACAGCAAACAGCACCTGCTCGGTATTGTAGTGGGCATGATTCCCTCTCACGAAAGATTCCGGTGTGTCATAGGTCCAGAAAGTACGCTGTACTTCAAAAGGCAGAGCTTTGTGAAGCTCTACCACACAGATGTACCCCGTGGAGTCCTTCCCCAACTTCGGAAAATCAATCAAATACGGTTTTACCACAACACTACCTAATTCGATGGGGTTGAGGACGGCACACGTTCCCGAAAGTACTCGAAGGTGCGACGCAAGCCTTCGGCTCGGTCTACATTCGGTTCCCAACCTAAAATGTCCCGGGCTTTGGTAATGTCAGGGCGCCGCTTGAGAGGGTCGTTTTCGGGCAGAGGGTGGAAGGTGGGGCGAAACTCAACACCGGCCAGACGTGCAATTTCTTCGCCAAACTCCTTGATCGTAATTTCCGACGGGTTACCGATGTTCACCGGCAGGTGGTAATCCGACAGCAGCAAACGATAAATGCCCTCCACCAAGTCGTCGACGTAACAGAACGAGCGGGTTTGCGAACCGTCGCCGAAAACCGTGAGGGGCTCACCCTTCAGGGCTTGGCTGAGAAAAGCGGGCAACACGCGGCCGTCGTCGAGGCGCATACGCGGCCCATAGGTGTTGAAGATCCGGATGATTCGCGTTTCCACGTTGTGTACGTTGTGGTAAGCCATAGTAATGGCTTCCTGGAAGCGCTTCGCCTCGTCGTAGCATCCCCTTGGCCCCACGGGGTTTACATTGCCGTGGTACTCTTCTACTTGTGGGTGTACGTCAGGGTCGCCGTATACTTCCGAAGTACTGGCAATCAAGACGCGGGCTTTCTTCACGCGTGCCAGTCCCAGCAGGTTATGGGTGCCCAGCGAACCTACCTTGAGCGTTTGAATGGGTATTTTGAGGTAATCGATGGGCGAGGCCGGCGAAGCAAAGTGTAGGATGTAGTCCAGCTGGCCGGGCACGTGCACATACTTCGATACGTCGTGGTGGTAGAACTCGAAGTCCTGTTTGCCGAACAGGTGCTCAATGTTGGCCAGATTACCGGTTACCAGGTTATCCATGGCCAATACATGGTAGCCCTCGGCTAAAAACCGGTCGCACAGATGCGAACCAAGGAACCCTGCCCCGCCGGTTATCAGAATGCGCTTTTTTTCCATGCGGAGGTTAAACTGTTTTATGGGCGTGCTCGTGATGGGACGTACGTACGCCAATGCAATGGTAGGCAAATCCGGCGCGCTCCATCTCCTGGGCGTCGTAAATATTGCGCCCGTCGAACACCACTTTGGTGTTCATAAGGGCCCCAATAGTTTCGAAGTTAGGTGAACGGAACTCGGGCCACTCCGTTACCACCAGCAGTGCATCGGCTCCTTCGGTTGCGGCGTAAGGATCGGAGGCATACGTGACCCGGTCGCCAAGGTCTTTTTTAGCCTCGTGCACAGCCACGGGGTCGTAGGCGACTACCTCACACCCCACGGACAAGAGTTTTTCGATAATAACCAACGACGGTGCTTCGCGCATATCGTCGGTCTTTGGCTTGAAGGAAAGCCCCCAGACTGCCATCCGTTTGCCTTTAAGCTCGCCACCAAAATGGCGCTTTACTTTCTCGAACAACACCGACTTCTGGTCCTCATTCACGCTCTCCACGGCTTTGAGAACCTGCATTTCGTACCCGTTTTCGGCGGCCGTTTTAATAAGGGCCTTCACATCTTTGGGGAAGCAGGAACCGCCGTACCCGATGCCAGGGTAGATAAATTTCGTACCGATGCGGGCATCGGAGCCGATGCCACGGCGCACCATGTTCACGTCGGCCCCCATGATTTCGCACAGGTTGGCCACGTCGTTCATAAAAGAAATCTTAGTGGCCAGCATGGCATTAGCGGCGTACTTGGTCATTTCGGCCGACGGAATGTCCATGAAAATAATGGGGTGCCCGTTTAGCAGAAAAGGCTTGTAAAGCTTACGCATTACCTCTTCGGCGCGCTCCGAAGCTACACCCACCACAATGCGGTCAGGCTTCAGAAAGTCGTCAATGGCCGCACCCTCTTTCAGGAACTCGGGGTTGGAAGCCACGTCGAAATCGATGTCGGCCCCGCGCTTCGCCAGTGCCTGCGCAATTTCGTTTTGAACCTTGGCGGCCGTCCCTACGGGTACCGTGCTTTTAGTTACAATGACGCCGTAGCTGTTCATGTGTTCCCCAATTCCACGGGCCACAGCCAGAACATACTTTAGGTCGGCCGACCCGTCTTCGCCGGGAGGAGTGCCCACGGCAATAAAGGCCACATCAGCGTTCTGGATGCCCTCGGCCAGCGAAGTAGAGAAGTGCAAACGCCCTTTCTCCATGTTCCTAACCACCATTTCTTCGAGGCCGGGCTCATAAATGGGCAGAACGCCTTGCTTCAGATTATCAATTTTCTGTTTGTCGATATCGATGCAAGTCACCTCGATGCCAACTTCGGCAAAGCACGTACCGGTTACCAAGCCAACGTAGCCAGTGCCAACAACAGCTATTTTCATGGAGGACGTATGAAGTGGGGGGAAGAAATAAGCCGGGTTAGTGGTGACGAATTTCCGCTTTTTTAGGAGAAGTATATTTCTCTTTACCCCACAAGCGCACTTTATCCCGCAAAATTACTTGCCTAATGCGTGCTTGGTAGTAAGAATTTGGCAGGGACAGCCCAAAAAGCGCGGGTTCGAACGGCTTCATCACTCTGTTCCCCGAATGAACCAAACGACCTTTGTGCGGCTTAGCAGCGGTTTTATTTATGTAACCGGCCCCTAACCCAGCTTCTTGCAGAAAAGTACATGCGGTTTAGAAGGGCCAGAGAATTACGACCCCAAATGCACCTTAGAGTAGGTCAGCAATGATGAAGCTACTTACCCAAGCATAGCCTTATAACACAGTAGCCGTAAAGCAGACGTTGCTCCTGCAGGCCAGACCGAAGAGTTCCAAGGTCTACCCTGCAGGAGCAACGACACTAGACTTAATCTACCGAAACAAACCGTATTTAACGATGCAGTAGATGGCCCGGAACCCGTCCCGCCAGCCAATCTTTTTGCCTTCTTCGTAGGTACGGCCGTAATAGCTAATGCCCACTTCGTACACGCGTACATTGGGAACCTGAGAGATTTTGGCCGTCACTTCGGGCTCGAAGCCAAAGCGCTTTTCTTCCAGTTTCAGACCCTGAATTAAGTCGCGGCGGAACATTTTGTAGCAAGTTTCCATGTCGGTCAGGTTCAGGTTGTTGAACATGTTCGAAGCCATGGTGAGCCACTGGTTGCCGATGCTGTGCCAGAAGAAGAGAATACGGTGGGGCTTGCCGCCCAGAAAGCGCGAGCCGTACACCACGTCGGCTACGCCGCGCAGCACCGGGCGCAGCAGTACATTGTATTCCTCCGGATCGTATTCGAGGTCGGCATCCTGAATGATGACGTAGTCGCCGGAAGCGTGTTGGATGCCCGTGTGCAGAGCGGCGCCTTTTCCCGCGTTAACCTCGTGCTTGAGGTAGCGAATGGGGAAATCGGTGTTGGCCGCCATGTAACGCTGAA
The DNA here is from genome assembly GCF_039541855.1 of Hymenobacter koreensis. Lineage (NCBI taxonomy): Bacteria > Pseudomonadati > Bacteroidota > Cytophagia > Cytophagales > Hymenobacteraceae > Hymenobacter > Hymenobacter koreensis. Next base: position 350,432 of record NZ_BAABHA010000001.1, on the reverse strand, counting down.
TGGCTCCTTCGGTGTCGTCTTTGGAGCAGTCGTTTACAATAATAACCTCCTTCTCCATGTCGTTCAGCAACCGCACCGCCTTCACCTGATCCAGAATAAGGTGGATGGTACGGGCCTCGTTGTAGGCAGGAATAACAATGGAGAGCTTACGCGGGGGAAAGTGAATGGCACCAACTGGTGGGTTCACGGGCGTAGCGGGTGAGACCATGAAGGAAGGTTGTATCGACGAAATGAAAGAGGCAAACGTGGGGCTTAGACCATGTGGCGCTTCCACCAGTGCTGGAACACAATGAGGGCCCAGATGCGGGCGTGTACGTCGCCCGGGTTGTTAGAGAACAACTGCTTTTTCAGGTCGCGCACGGCATCGACCGAGAAAATGCCTTGCGCCTCAACAAAGTCATCGGAGAGCAGGTCGTCGGTGATGAGCGGACGCAGTTCGTTGCGGAACCACTTGAGCAAGGGCACCTCGAAACCGTGCTTGGGACGCTTGTATAACTCCTCGGGCAGTAGCGGACGGAAAGCATCCTGCACAATGCGCTTCTTCATTTTCGCGTCGATTTTGCTTTCGACGGGCAGCGAAAAAGCGAAGTTGACCACCTTGTAGTCCAGGAAAGGCGTGCGCACCTCCAGGGAGTTGGCCATGCTCATCAGATCCACCTTGGCTAGCATGTCGTAGGGCAGCACCAAGTTCATATCGGTGAGCAGCACTTCGTTCAGGTCGCCATCGGCGTGCAGGTTCTCCAGAATGTCTTTGCGACGCTTGTCGGCAATCCGCTTTCCGGCTTTGCTGCGCGCACTGGGGCTGAGCAGGTTGCGGGCGTCTTTTTCGCTGGCCAGGCTGGCCCAGTCCCAGTACCGGTCCTTGGGACCGGAAAGCATGCCGCGCGAAAAGCGTTGCAACTGCCGCACCTTGTTACCCAAAAACGAATTGCGCGACTTCGGCAGTACGTCCCATAGGATGTTCAGGCCCGTTACCAGCTCGGCTTTGGCGCCACCGGTACGCACCTGCCACTCGCCCATGTGCTTGTTGTAGCCAGCAAACATCTCGTCGGCGCCGTCGCCCGACAGGGCCACGGTTACTTTCTCACGGGTGTGCTTGCTGAGAATGTACACGGCCAGGGCCGAGGAGTCGGCGAAGGGTTCGTCGAAGTAGTCGAGCACATCGAAGAGATGCCCGTACAAGTCGTTGTTGGTCAGCGAAAAGACCGTGTGATTGGTCTTGTGCATCTTGGCCACGAGGTTGGCATACTTCGTTTCGTCGAAGAACGGCTCGTCTCTGAAGCCAATGCTAAACGTGTTCAGGTGCGGGGTGTGGCGCGCGGCCAGCGCCGTAATGACCGAGGAGTCGATACCACCGCTCAGGAACGAGCCCAGCGGCACGTCGGCCACTAGGCGGCGGGCCACCGAGGCGTCCATCAGCTCGACCAGCTTGGCCTTTTGCTGCTCGTAGGTGGTGCGGTTTTTGGCTACTTTCTTGGGGTCGTAAGGAATCTTGTACCAGCGCTTCTTCACCACCTTGCCGTCGGGGCGGACGAACAGGTAGTGGCCGGGCAGCAATTTCTTGACGCCTTTGAAGATGGTTGCCGGGCCCGGAATGTAGTTCAGCTGCAAATAATGGCTTAGGGAGGCATAGTCGAGCTTACGCGGCACGCCCAGCGCCAGCAACGACTTCATTTCCGAAGCAAACATCAGCTTGTCTTCGTCGCGGTACACCAGCATGGGCTTCACCCCCATTCGGTCGCGGGCAATGAAGAGGGTATTTTCCTCCTTATCGTAAATGGCGAGGCCGAAAAAGCCGTTGAGCTTCTTTAGAAAGCCGCGACCTTCGGTAATGTAGAGCTTGAGAATTACCTCCGTGTCGGTGTGCGACTTAAAGGTGTAGCCTTTGCGCTGCAACCGGGCCCGCAACTCGCGAAAGTTGAAGATTTCGCCATTGAACACGATGGTATAACGCCCCGACTCATCGGTCATGGGCTGGTTGCCATCGGCCGAGAGGTCGAGAATGGCGAGGCGGCGGAAGCCCAGCCCTACGCAATCGTACACGAAGTGGCCCTGCGAATCGGGGCCCCGGCTCACGATGGCGTCGGTAGAAGCTTGTAAACCTGTCAGCGACGAGCGTCCTGAATCAGAAAAGGCGAAGAGTCCGGTTATTCCACACATAATTGGCGGGCAAAGGTACGAAGCTTCGGGACTTACGTTGGCCGAAACTTGAAGGAGCCCGCGCCCGCAACCAAAGCCGTGCCAAGCCAGTAGACCAAAGCATCGGTCCAGCCGATTTCCTCTTACTTAACTTGATTTACTCATGAGCCTTCAGGATCAACTTTCCCTGCAACATGAATTCGAAGCGGCTGTAACGCGCGTAAACGGGTTGCCCGGTGATAAAGCCGCCGCTCACATGACGGAGCTCTACGGGCTTTACAAGCAAGCCACCGAAGGCGACCATGACACTCGCGACGGCGCCATCGGCGACGACTCACCGGACATGCCCAGCGGCTATCAGGGCATGTCGCAGGCTCAATGGGACTCGTGGAGCCGGTTTAAGGGCACCAGCGAAGATGACGCTAAGCGCCAGTACATTCAGAAAGTAAACGATATAGCAGGACCCGTAGGGGAAGATGCTTCGGTAAATACGGGCAACGGCCAGCCCGCCCTTGGCTCGCAAGTAGGCAGCGGCGACAAGGTTCCCGGCAACGAGGCTCCGGCCCCCGGCACAGCCAAGGCACCTTACGAAAACGAAGGCGGCCAATCGATGGGCGGCCTGCGCGGCGACATTAACGACGGCGCTCCGTATGGCGGCGAGGATCGGCTGAAAACGCAGCAGTAAGGGCCGCATATTCCGCAGACTTTGCTGCCAAACGAGTTGCTGGGCGTCGTTTTCCTCACGGTAATTAAGTGTGCAGGAAGCCCTAAAAAAAGCAGCAGGCCCCAATCTATTGATTGGGGCCTGCTGCTTTTTATCTGCTAAGTCCACAGAATTCGGCTAACTTCCTGGTTTAGAAAATCTTGTCGGGGTTCATAATTCCATGTGGGTCGAATACCTGCTTGATGCCGCGCATCAGCGCCAAGTTGATTTCGGGCAGGGCAATGCCAATGTATTGTCGCTGCACCATGCCAATGCCATGCTCCCCGGAAATTGTGCCGCCCAGCTTTACGCACAACTGAAACAGCTGCCGAATGGGCTCTTGCAGGCCGTGGTTCCACTGCTCATCCGTCAGTTCACCCCGAATGATGTTCACGTGCAGGTTGCCGTCGCCGGCATGGCCGTAACACACGCTTTTGAAGCCATACTGGCGGCCCAGTTCCTTCACCCCTTTTAAGAGTGTAGGCAATGCGGCGCGCGGCACCACGGTGTCTTCTTCTTTGTAAACCGAGTTGTAGCGCACGGCATTGCCAATGTTGCGCCGGATTTTCCACAGTTCGTCCTTCTGGGCGGCCGTATCGGCCAGCAGAATTTCGCCCACGTCGTAATGCTCCAGCACGGCGTACACCTGTTCGGCCTCCTTGTATAACTGTTCCAGGTCTTGCCCATCTAGTTCAATGAGCAGGTGGGCACTGATGTCTTCGGGCAGAGTGAGCGGAATATTTAGGTAGTTCGAGGACCATACAATGGCCTCTCGCTCCATAAACTCCATGCCCGACGGGATAATACCGGCCCGGAACACGGCCGACACGGCCTCGGCCGCCTGCTCCTCCTGCCGAAACGGCACCAGCATCAGAATATTCTGCTGCGGATACGGCAACAGCCGGAATACCACTTTGGTGATAATGCCCAACGTACCCTCCGAGCCCACCATGAGTTGCGTGAGGTTGTAGCCGGTGGAGTTCTTAAGCGTATTAGCCGCCGTCCAGATGATTTCGCCGGTGGGCAGGACAACTTCTAGGTTCAGCACGTAGTCGCGGGTGGTACCGTATTTCACGGCTTTGGGGCCGCCGCTGCTGTGGGCCAGGTTACCGCCCAAAAAACAGCTGCCTTTGCTGGCCGGATCGGGCGGGTAAAACAGTCCCACTTCCTTCACGGCGTTCTGAAACGCTTCATTCACCACGCCCGGCTCCACGGTGGCCTGCAGGTTGCGCTCGTCTATTTCAATGATGCGGTTGAGCCGTTCGGTACTCAACACCACGCCGCCGTGCGCGGGCAAAGCGCCGCCGCTGAGCCCGGTACCGGCACCGCGCGGTGTTACGGGAAGCCGGTTTTCGTGGCAGAGACGCATAATACGACTCACCTCATCGGCGTTGGCGGGGCGTAATACCACGTCGGGGGTGAAGTGTAGGTCCTCCGTATGGTCGCGGCCGTAGCGGGCGTAGTCATCGGAGGCTTGCCCGGCGGCCGTGAGCACATGCTCCTGACCCACAATGGTTTCAAAAGCCGCCAGCAATGCGGGCGTACAAGTCTCAAACCGCTTTATTTCTTGTAAATGGCTCATTCGCGTATCTTTGTCCCGATGCCGAAATCATTTCTAAAAGTACGGCTTTCAGCCCGGCCGTTGGGTTGGCTGCCGTTACTCGCGCTCGGGTGGTTGTTGATGCTGGCTGGGTGCAAAAGTGGGCAGAAGCTGAATTACCGCAATGGCCGGTATTATTCGGCCCGTGAAATGGCCCGCATGAAGGCCGAAAGCCGCGGCCGTACAGCCAGCCGGGTGAAGACCAAAAGCAAAACGGGTGGGAGAACCACTAAAACAGTGGTGCGCAAGCCCGGCAGACCCGTTAGCGCCAACCGGCAACTTGCCTCGGTTATCGAAACGGCCCGCTCCTACCAAGGCACTCCTTATAAATTCGGAGGCACCACCCGTTTGGGACTCGACTGCTCGGGGCTCCTATCCGCTTCGTTTGGGGCGGCGGGCGTTCAAATTCCGCGCTCCTCCAACGAGCAAGCGGCTTGGGGCGACCCAATCCGTTCGCAGGATTTACAGGCCGGTGATTTGGTATTTTTTGGTGCTTCTCCCGGCAGCCGCACCATCACCCACGTGGGCCTGGTAACCGAAGTCAGCGAAGAAGGGGTGCAGTTCATCCACTCTTCCACCTCTTTAGGGGTCGTGGAAAATGCCTTGGAAAGCGACTATTATCTGAGTAGATTCATTAAAGCGGTACGCCCTAAGTTGTGAATTTCCGTCGTAGCTTTGCGCTCCGTTTTCGCTCCCCTGGTTGCCTGGTAGCCCGGTAAATGTAATACTCTGGTAACCTCGTCTGCCGCCCGTCGGCTGTATTTTTGCCCCACTTTCCTGAGTACCTTTTTCACCAATGTTCCCTTTTATGAAACAAGTACGTTTACGCCACTTGCTTGCGCTGCTGCTGACGTTGCTGTCGGTGCAGCAGGGCTGGAGTCAAGGCGTTACGACCTCCTCTATGAGCGGTGTCATTACCGACAAAGCCGGTGAGGGACTCCCCGGGGCGACGGTAATTGCCGTACACACGCCCACTAACTCGCAGTACGTGGCCCCAACCAACGCCGACGGCCGCTACAACATCCAGGCAATGCGCGTGGGTGGTCCGTACACGGTTCGCGTAACGTTTGTGGGTTACCAAGAAGCTGTGCGCGAAGGTATTTTCCTGAGCCTAGGCCAAAACCTGCGCCTCGACGTTAACCTGAGCGAGACGACCCAAACGCTGGCGGGTGTAGAAGTGCAAGGCCGCCGCAGTCCTATCATCAACGCCGACCGCACGGGTGCTGCTACTAACATTCAGCGCGAGCAAATCGAGCGTCTGCCTACTCTAAGCCGCTCATTCAACGACTTCACGCGATTGACTCCGCAGTCAAACGGTGGTCAGAGCTTTGGTGGCCGGAATGGCAACTTCAACAACGTCACGGTTGATGGCGCCCTGTTTAACAATGCTTTCGGTTTGTCGTCTACTGTTGGTGGCCAAACCAACTCGCAGCCTATCTCGCTTGACGCCATCGAAGAAATCCAGGTAAACATTGCTCCCTATGACGTTCGTCAGGGGTCGTTTACCGGTGCCGGCATTAATGCCGTTACCCGCTCGGGCACCAACAAGTTCTCGGGCTCGGCATACGCCTTCCGTCGGAACAACAACCTGATTGCGGACGAAGTACGCGATACAAAGCAGCCTTTCGCAGCCTTCAGTCTGTGGCAGGTAGGTGCCCGCGTAGGTGGCCCAATTATCAAAGACAAGCTGTTTTTCTTCGTTAACGCCGAAGCCGAGCGCCGAGACGATCCGCCCGGTAACTTCGTTCCTTCCCGCCCCGGCCAAAACACGCCTGGTGCCGGCGTATCCACAGCGCGGGCCGACGAGCTATCGGTGCTGAGCAACTTCCTGCAAACGAACTACGGCTATAATACCGGCCCGTTTGAGAACTACCAACTTGAGACATACAGCGACAAGCTGACAACGAAAATCGACTGGAACATCACCCCCAAGAACGTTTTCAGCTTCAAGTACAACTACCTGAAGTCGTTCCGTGACGTCCCCCCCAGCCCATCTGGTGCTCCCGCGGGCGGCCGTAACCCTTCGGCAACGAACCTTCCTTACCTAGCCGCTTTTTACCGCATTAACAACAACCTGAACTCGTTTATCGGGGAGTTGAACTCGACGATTTCGGGCCGCCTGTCTAACACCTTCCAAGCCGGTTACACGGCTTTCCGCGACTCGCGTGAAAGTTCCGGCGGGCTGTTCCCCACGGTTGACATCGAAAACGGCGGGGGCCAAGCTTTTACCTCGTTTGGCTACGAGCCGTTCTCGGCAAATAACATTCTCAACACGGACGTAACGCAGATATCGGACAACCTTACCTACTCCGCAGGCAAGCACGTTCTTACTGTAGGTACGTACAATGAATTTTACAAATTCCGTAACGGTTTTGCACCTAACTACTTTGGCCGCTACCGCTTCCGCAATCTTACCGACTTTTACTCCGCAGCCGTAACGCCAGATGCTCCCTTCGGATTTATCTACGACCCGGCTACTTTGGCACTAACGCGGCGTAATGCAGCGCTGCCGCCGACCGCTCCAAACCCGATCTTTGATTACGAGGTTCGCTACTCAGCACTGCCCGACCGTAGTTTCCCGTTTGCCGACGTGAGAGCGTACCAACTGGGTTTTTATGCGCAAGACGAATTTAGCGTGTTGCCGAACCTGAAAATCACGGCGGGCGTACGCGCTGACATCCCAGTTATCAATACCGAAGTAGAACGCAACGAAACCGCCGCAAATCTAGAGTTCCGCGATGGTGTACGGTTATACACCGACCGCTTGCCCAAAACCAACGTGCTGTTCTCGCCGCGTATTGGCTTCAACTGGGACGTGAAGGATGATCAGAAAACCCAGCTGCGCGGCGGTACAGGTATCTTCACGGGCCGTGTTCCTTACGTCTGGATTTCGAACCAAGCTTCCAACAACGGTGTGCAGTTCGGTACTTACCGAAGCACCACTGTTCCAGGTGGTGGCCGCGTGGTCTTCTCGCCCAACGTTGATGCATCGGGTGACCGGGCCAACCCCAACCTGCCTGCTAACGCAACTGCCTCGACCAACTACAACTTGGCTGTAACCGAAGAGACCTTCAAGTTTCCGCAGGTATTCCGCTCCAACTTAGCTATTGACCAGCGTTTGCCCGGCGACGTGGTTATGACCTTGGAGGGTATATACACTAAGGACTTGAACGCAGTATACCACCAGAACGTAAACCTGCCCAACCCGTCGGCTACGGCTGCCGGTGCTGACAACCGCCCCTTGTTCCGCGACCCTGCCGCGCTGAACACCCGCATAAACCAGATCTACCGCGGCCAGCCGGTACCAGGCACCACCACGGGTGAGCGTTACCCCAACATCTCGGATGCTATCCTGATGCGCAATACTAATAAAGGGTATTCGTACACGCTGACGGCTCAGTTCCAGAAGACCTTCGACAACGGCGTTTCAGCCAGCCTGGCTTACAACTACGCCGATGCCCGCTCGGTAAACGACGGCGGCTCCATTGCCAACTCCATCTGGCGCGACCGTCAGGTGCCGGGTGACCCCAACTCCGAAGAGCTCAGCTACTCGCAGTTCCTGCAGCAACACCGGATCGTCGGTTCGGCTTCGTACCGCCGCGAATACTTGGGTCATCTTGCCACTACGCTATCGGCTTTCATTGATGCGGGCCCAGGTTTCCGTACCTCATACACCTACAACGGAGACTTGAACGGCGACAACAACCTCAACAACGATCTGATTTATGTGCCGCGTGATCAGAGCGAAATCGTGTTGACTGACATTGCCTTCTTTAGTGGTACGCCCCAAGCTTTTACCTACACTAAAGAGCAGCAATGGGCCGACCTTAACCGGTTCATCGACCAAGATAAATACCTAAGAACTCGCCGCGGTCAATATGCCGAGCGTAACGGTGCCGTGTCACCTTGGGTAGGATTTATCGATGCTCGCTTGCTCCAGGATGTATTCACTAACATTGGTGAAAATCGAAACTCTCTGCAATTCAGCGTTGACGTTTTCAACGTAGCTAACCTGATCAATAAAAATTGGGGTGTCTCGCAGTCTACTTACCGCACGGGTTTGCTTCAGTTTCAGGATTTTGACACCCGCGCTACCGTGGGGGGTGCTCCAAACCCCGATTTAAACAAACCTCGCTTCACTTACCCTTACTTCAACAACCCGACGCGCAATGCGTCTACGGGTGAAGTAACCCAAGGTGAGCCGCTGACGGAATCATTCCGCTACAGCACGGGCGAAGGGTCGCGCTGGCGCATCCAGTTGGGCCTGCGTTACATTTTCAACTAAGCCTTTACCGGCTAATTGCCTGAAAGCGGGCGGAACAGTAGTTCCGCCCGCTTTTTTTGTGGCCCATTCCCAGAGCTTTACAATTTATTTTAGATGGCGTCTTGCAGATTACGCCGGCTGCCGTACTTTTGCACTCACCAAACGCAAACGGCGGGCGGTAATACTACTTGGGGGATTAGCTCAGCTGGCTAGAGCGCTTGCATGGCATGCAAGAGGTCATCGGTTCGACTCCGATATTCTCCACTCGATTAGTAAAACAGAAAGGCCGACCTGGTATTCCAGGTCGGCCTTTCTGTTTTAAAGCAGTTACCGTTATACGAATAAGCCGTCGACGGAGAGGTACCGCTCGCCGGTATCGTAGCAGAAGGTAAGGATGCGGCCGCCCTGCGGTGCCTCGGCAATTTTGCGGGCTACCGCCGCTAACGACGCACCGGAGGAAACCCCTACAAAAATCCCCTCCTCGCGGGCGGCACGACGCGTCATCTCAAAGGCTTCCTGCTGACTAATCTGCACTACGCCGTCGAGGACCTCGCGGTGCAGGTTATCGGGAATGAAACCAGCCCCGATTCCTTGGATGGGGTGCGGACCGGGCGCTCCGCCGCTGATAACAGGTGAAAGTTCCGGCTCCACAGCAAACGTCTTCATGTTCGGGAAATGCGGCTTGAGCACTTCGGTAACGGCCGTGATGTGGCCGCCGGTACCCACGCCGGTAATGTGAAAGTCGAAGCCGCCTTCGGGAGCGTCGCGCAGAATCTCCTGGGCGGTGGTTTCGGCGTGAATCCGGATGTTAGCGGGGTTGCTGAATTGCATGGGCATCCAGGCACCGGGAGTATCACGCACCAGTTCGTGGGCTTTTTCGATTGCACCCTTCATGCCTTTTTCGCGAGGCGTGAGTTCCAGGTTAGCGCCGTAAGCGGCCATCAGGCGGCGGCGCTCAATGCTCATGCTCTCGGGCATTACCAGGGTGAGCTTGTATCCCTTTACGGCCGCTACCATGGCCAGACCAACGCCCGTGTTGCCGGAAGTAGGCTCTACTATCAGGCTGTCGGGCGTAAGCAGGCCCTCCTGTTCGGCTTGCTCGATCATGGCCAGGGCTATGCGGTCTTTGATGCTGCCGCCGGGGTTGGCCCGCTCCAGTTTCATCCAGACTTCTACGTCAGGCCTGAGGTTATGAAACAAGCGGTTCAGGCGCAATAGCGGCGTGTTGCCGATGGTGTCGAGAATGGTGTTGGCTTTCATGAGCTGACGGATTGATTGACAGATGAGTGCTTTAGCAATAACCCCATTGAGGGGATAAAGCTTTCAGATGGAAAAGACGAGGTCAGCCAATGGATCTTCGGATCGGGTTACGTGCAGCTGGGCGCGGTGGTACACCCGCGAATGCGACGGCACGCTTTCCGTGAGCCACACATTGCCGCCTATGATGCTGTGCCGCCCTACCGTAGTGCTGCCCCCCAGAATAGTTGCCCCGGCGTAAATAACCACGTGGTCTTCAATGGTGGGGTGGCGCTTAAGCCGAGCCAGCTCTTTGGCAACGCTCAGCGCACCCAAGGTCACTCCCTGAAACAACCGCACATGGTCGCCGATAACTGCCGTTTCGCCAATCACAATTCCGGTTCCGTGGTCAATGCTGCAGGATCGTCCGATTTGGGCGCCGGGATGGATATCGATGCCGGTACGCTGATGGGCATGCTCGCTTAGCAAACGCGGCAGCAGCAGCACTCCTCGCCTGTTTAGGGCATGCGCAATGCGATGAAACGCCAAGGCGTAGAAGCCGGGGTAGGTGCAGGTAACTTCGGCCAGGTTCTGGGCCGCGGGGTCGGCGGCGAGAATGGCTTCGGCATCGAACTGCAGCAACTCGTGCAGTTCCGGTAATAACGCCAGCAGTTCGGCAGCCAAGGATTCGGGTGGTGCTGGTAGGCTCGGAGCACTGCGCAATACCCTCGCCAGGGCCTGCTCGTGTTGGACAAGCACATCGGCTACCGCAGCGGGTTCGAAGAGCCGCTCCTCGGAACGTTCGGGAAAGAGCAGCGCCAGCAGGTGGTCGACCAACTGCACCAGGGCCGGGCCGGGCAACGGGGCAGGTGCTGCCCGGTGGGCCGCTGCCAAGCGCGCAAGAAAGTCAGTTGCCATGGGTGGGGGAGGCCGCAGGCCCCGTGTAGTGCTATTGGTAGCAATGTATAGTAACCACTGCAAGGCGCACAGGTTACAGCCCAGCTTGCGGCACCAAGGCGGCAACTGATAACGGTTGGGTTTCGTTAGCCCGTATTCACGTATGTTCCGACCTTAATCGATAAACGCCATGACCGACACCACCGTTACCAAAATCGATTCCCGACACTCGCCCAAAGGCCCCGATGGCCAGAAGTACCTGGCTTCGGGCCTGAACGTATCCATGCGCCTGTGGGAAAACGAGCAGCCGGGCAAAGCCAAAGAAACCGTAAGCCGGGACTACGAAACCGTTGGATTTGTAGTGAATGGCCGCGCGGAGTTGCACCTCGAAGGCCAAACGGTACTGTTGGAACCCGGCAATTCGTGGGTGGTGCCCAAAGGCGCTTCTCACACCTACCGGATTCTGGAAGCCTTTACGGCCGTGGAAGCCACTACCCCACCGGCCCAGGTTCATAACCGCGACCAGTAATATCCGGCCTGTGTGCCAAGAACTGAGCACCGCCGTTTCACACATTGTGATTCGGCGGTGCAATTATTTATAACTATATTATAATCAATAAATTAAATAGAGATTTTGCATTTTTCTTTCTAACGAAAAGTACATTCGCATTCCAACTGCTATTGCCCGATTGGCCTTCGCGCCAGAAAAGTGCAAAACAGTTATATTTTATGTATGCAGATGCCTAAACATGTATGTAGCTCTGCACGTTGAGGGCGTACACTTCTTACTGGTTGGGATATGAGAAACTTCTTACGCTTGCTGCCCGGCATCCTTACGCTCAGCTGCTTGTCGTTGGCTGCTCGAGCTCAGGGCCCGGCATCGATTTACATCAACGACCTCTCGACGGCCGGCGACGTGTACACCACGGCGCCCGGCAACGATGCTACGGGCAACGGCACTGCCGGAGCCCCGTTTGCCACGGTGGCCCGCGCCCTCGAGTCTGCCGGACCCTCCACCGCCACACTTTTCATTGATGCGGGTACCTACTCGGAGCGGGTAGTGCTCAGCAAAAACGTGAGCCTGCGCGGCGCCGGTAACCTCACGAGCAGCCCCGGTTCAGCTACAATACTCGATGGCGGCCTGCCCGCTTCCAGCAGCCAATCGTTCTTCGCGGGGGTGTTCATTAGTGCCAGCGGCGGCACGGTGGCAGCACCCCTTGTCATTTCCGGCCTTACCATCCGCAACTACGACCTCGGTATTCAAACCGACATTACCAGCAGCAAAAATTACTTCCTGCTGGAAGACGTGGAAACGGTGAACAACCGGCAATACGGTATTTTTTGGAATGGCCAGGGCGGAACTACCCCCGGCACTTCGTTCATCACATTTCGCCGGGTGCGGGCTTCCAGCACGGCCGTGGCGCCCAACACGCGCGATGGTGGCGCAGGGCGCGGCTTGTTTTTAGTGAACGGCCACAAGCAGCACATTCTCATCGAGAACAGTGTGTTTGAAGACAACGCCCGCGCTGGCATCGACATTAACGACGGCAGCGTAGGCGACCTGACCATTCGGGGCTGCCGGTTTGGGCGCAACCTGGGCGCTGCCATGTCCATTCTGGGTGTGGCCGGCAATCGGGACGGTAGCGGCAACTACACCAGCATTGCGGCCCTCATCGAAAACAACATCATTCGCGACAACCCTTCGAACGGCATGGAGTTGAAGTCGTGCACCGGAACCGGGCGCGCGGCAGGTCCCGGCAGCTTTGTAATACGCGGCAACTCCATTCTGCGCCAAATCCTGGCCCCCGGCGTATCGCCCGATCCGCAGTTTGATGCGGCTGGCATTGCCTTCGTCGACCGTGACCGAACCGCTGCCGGTGCTCCGTCGGTGGGCGGCGTAAACGGCGACCTAGTAACGGGTGGCGCCTGGATAGAAGGCAACGTGGTACGTGGCTATTATTCCACGCCTAACTCGTCGCAGTTCAACATCAATGCCTTCGGCATGGTGCTGGAAGGCAGCAACAACAAAGTAGTGTACAATGAAGTGGCCCAGTGCCAGTTCGGCATTCAGGTGCAGGACCGCCCCACGGGCACTGCCACCCAGTTTAATGCCTACTTCGGCGGCGGCGGAAACCGCCTCGTAGTTTCTGCCGGCGACAGTATCCGCCAGAACCGCATCGATAGCTGCCAGGTGGCGGGCCTGCGGGCCGTAAACCTGACCAACGTAGTGGATGCCGCCACCAACTGGCTGGGCGGCACTTCGGCCACTGACATCCGTGGCGCCTCGGGCCTTGGAGGACGTGTGCGGACCCTCAACGGCAGCTTGGCAGAAGTATCCTCGCTGGCCCCCACGGGCCGCATCGATTACAACGCCTTCCTCAATACCCCTGCTGATGCGTTAGCCGCCGCCGGCTGGCAGGGCGACCTAAGTTTCCTGAACGTAAACCACGACCGTCCCGCAGCCGGTACCCTCGGGGCCCTGGGTCAGGGCGCCAGCCTTGTGCTCGACGGTGGCACGGTGGAGGCCCTGGCTGGCCTATACACCGAAAACGCCGTGGTGACCAAGAGCTTCACGCTGCGGCAGGAAGCCGCTGGCTCACTCACGCTGACGGGCCTGACGCTCAACGGTCTGGGCAAAGCCCTTACGCTGGGCGTACCCCTAACGGTGAGCAACAGCCTGACCCTTACGGCTGGCCTGGTGAATACCATTGCGACCAACCTGCTCACGTTGCCCGACAATGCCACCAGCACGGCCGGCAACGCCACCAGCTACGTGAACGGACCGCTCCAGAAAATCGGTAACGACGCCTTCGTGTTTCCGGTAGGGCGCAATGGAGTATGGGCGCGCCTGGGTATTTCGGCACCCACTACCACTGCCAGCGCCTTAACCGCAGAGTACTTCGATGCGGCCTTCAGCAACAGCACATTCAATCCGCCCCTGGTGCGGGTCAGTCAGATAGAGTACTGGACGCTTAACCGCACTGCTGGCACCGGGCAAGTTTCGGTGAGCCTGTACTGGGAAAACGGCGGCCGCAGCGGCATAGCAGATCCGCAGTTTCTGCGCGTTGCTCGCTTCGATGGCTCGGCTTGGGTAAACGAAGGCAACGGGGGCACCACGGGTTCGGCTGCGGCAGGCTCCATCGTATCGTCGGGCGGTGTAGGCGGGTTCGGACCTTTCACTTTCGGATCGACACGGCTTATCAACCCCTTGCCCGTGGAGCTGAGCGCCTTTACAGCCGTGGCCGACGGCGAAGGCACTGCCCGCCTTACCTGGACGACTTCGTCTGAGCGAAACAATACCGGTTTCGAAGTGGAACGTTCGCTCAACGGCCAAGCCTGGCAGCGCCTCGGCTTTGTGCCCGGTCATGGTACTTCCACGCAGCCCCACTCCTATTTTTACCGCGACGTGGCTGGCCTGAGTGGCCGGGTCTTCTACCGTCTGCGTCAAATAGACACCGATGGCCAGACCAATTATTCACCCGTGGCCACCGTGCTGCTGCAGCTTGGCAAAAACGCCTTGGCCGTGTATCCAAATCCGGCCAAAGCAACGGTTAACCTGCGCCTATCAACCCCAGGCAACGGCCCGGTGCAAGTACAGTTAACCGACATAACCGGCCGCGTGGTACTGCGAACCGATCTGTCGTTTGCTAACTCGGAGGCAGCGCTGCCCCTTACGGGTGCCTTGAAGCCCGGCGTGTACCTGCTGCAAGTAAGTGGCAACGGCCTCGCCACTCCCCTAACCCAGCGGCTGGTAGTGCAATAAGTTTCCCATCCAGCTACGCAAAAGCGGCCGTTCCTTGTGGAACGGCCGCTTTTGTATTTACATCAACCGTAGGTGCGGAAATTCGCCGGAAGCCAGCACGCATAAGCCCCGGTTTAGAGTAGTTCCACGCTGCTTATTCGGTCGCCAATATCGAGGCGGTGTACCACGTCCATGCCGCGTTCTACCTGGGCGAAAATGGTGTAGCGGCCGTCGAGGTGGTGCGTGGGGGCATGGGTGATGAACCACTGGCAGCTTTCGGTGTCTTTACCAGCCGAGGCCAAGCCCACGGCCCCTTCCCCGTACCGCAGGTCGGCGAATTCGGAGCGCAGGGTGTAATCGGTACCGCCCCACCCGTCGCCGCGGGGGCAGCCCCCCTGCGCCACAAAATTGGGTACCACGCGGTGGAAGTTCTTATTGGCATAGAATCCCTGCCGTACCAGCTGCACGAAACTAGCCACCGAGCCGGGAGCCTCTTCTACCCGAAGGCGCAGCACGACGTCGCCACGTGAAGTATGCACCACGGCGCGCTGGGTAGCTGGTATGGTTTGCACCAGCGCCCAGTCGATGGGGTGCTGCGCCGCCGCGCTGGGCAAAGGTGTGGGCGTGGTTTTGTTGGCGAGGAAGTCCAGCGCCTGTTGCAGGGCCTGCCACGCTTCAATATCGCGCGGCAAGGCAATGCGCGACTGCGCCTGGCGCAGCAGCTCGGTGTTTCGGAAAGCACCGCGCATTTCCAGCTTCGGCTCGCGCAACGCCGTAGCGGCAGTACCGATCAGGGCCACGTCGTTCGTTGCCAGAGCTTTTTCCAAGGTGCTTACAAAGAGCGGCTGCTGCGCCACCGGAAAATCGGGGCGGCTGCGCAGGGCCACCAGCGCTTCAATGCCATAGGTACTGATAACCGGCACCTGGTTGGGGGCGAATGTGGCCTGCTCCACGAAAGCGTAAGCCGCCGGGTCTTCGCCCAGTGCTTTCAGCAGAAAAGACTTCTCGTAAACATCGGTAGCGGTGCTGAAACGCTGCTCGATGACGGCCCGAATACCCGGCTTTTCTTCGGCTGCAGCGTGGTGCAGCGCAGCCGCCAGCAAAGTGCTGCGCACGCGCCAGTTGGCTAGCCGGTTAGCGCGGTCGAGAAAAAGCTTACCGGTTTCTCCGGTGGCGTGCGTCAGAAAAAACTCGGCAGCGGTTACAGCAACCTGGTTACTGGCATCGTCGAGAGCTGCCCAGGCGGCTTCCTTCACGGGCAGGTACATGCCGGCGTTCATGGCGCGCAGGGCTGCAACGCGCACGCGGTAATCGGCGTCGCGGCGCAAAATACCGCTAAGCGTAGCCGGCAGCGCCGTTGACTTTACTTTGCTCAGCGAGGTGGTAGCAGCCACGCGCACGGGGTAACGGGCATCGGCGGTGGCGGCAGCTGTAATGGGGGCTTCGTACTGCGTTAAATCGAGGCGGGCCGTGCGGGCCAGCGCGTTTGCCGCAGCTAGGCGGGCACCGTAGGGCTGGGCCGCGGCCAACAGCGTAACCACCCGCCGCACCGCTGCCTCCGATGTAACCCCGCGCAGACCCGCCCGGTAGAGTCCCCAGGCCTGCCCCACGGCCTGCAGCGTATCGGTCGAAGGCGGGACGCGCAGCAGCAGCGGCAATGATGTGCGGCCCACGCAGCGGCCCAGGGCCTCCCATTGGTAGCGGCGGGCCTGGGCATCGGTTTCCGTGGCTATTTGGCTGGCCAATACGGGAGCGGCCGCGCTGTCGGCGGTTTGGCCCAGGGCGTAGGCCGTGGCTTGGCGTACCTGCGAGTCAGCGTCGGAGAGGGCGCTAAGCAAATCGGGCAGCGCGGCGCGGTCCTGTACCGAGGCAAAGGCCATAGCCGCGGCCCTGCGGTAGCTGCTCTTGGGGCTTTGCAGGTAGGTGCGCAGCACGGCGGTCTGCCGTTGGTCCTGGGCCGTAGCAATACGGCGCAGAATGGAATCGGCAGCAAATTGATTGGGAGCAGTACCCACGGCGCCGGGGGTGCGCGTGGTGGAGCAAGCCGCCAGGCAAAGCCCGACTGGCGCGAGGAGAAGGAGCAGACGATTCATTAAGCCGGAATTTAGGCAAACAGACGCAGACCTGCTTTCTATCTACCGTTTAACAGCGCCTGGCGGTATCAGGGAGCAAGCGCATCACCGCTATTTTCAAGTACGCCCGGGTAAGTCAAGTTCCCTACCCTGCTGGAGCCACTGCCCGCAGCACTTCGTCGAGCCGAGCAAACAGCTCGTTATTGCCGTGTTGCTCGTAGCCGGCCAGGGCCTGCTCAAAAGGCTTGAGGTCGTACAGGAAGGCGCGCAGGTTGTCGGGCGTAAGGGCGGAGAAATGCCGGCCGTAGCTGAGCTTTTCTACTTCGGCCGCGTTCAGCCACTGCTCAAACTGGGCCGGAATGGGAATAGCACAAATGGGCTTGTGCAGGTACACGGCTTCCGAAATCAGCGAAAAGCCACCGTTGGTAACAATGGCCCGGGCCGAGGCCAGGTCGTCGATGAAGCCGGCCTCGGAAAACGGCCGCAACTTCACGTTGCCGTGGTCTTCGTCGCGGTTAAAGCCGTACACCCGAAACTCCTGCTGCGGCAATTGCTGCAGCATCTGCACAAGGTCGTTCTGATTGGTACTCGACTGGTAGACCAGCACGTGCTGGCCCTGGCGCGGGCGCGCCGCCACAATTTCGGGCCGGATAATGGGCGGCACCAGCGTGGTATCGGCTTTGGCTACGGGCGGGTGAAAAAACGTGGTAATGAGGTAATGCTGACTGCGCGGCAGCTTGGCGCGCACAATGTGGCGAGCCAGTTGCTGGTTGCCGCGCTCTTTTTTGGGCACCGCCACATCCAGGTTGGTGCGGCTGATAACCTGCATGTTGTCGATGCTGATGACGGGCAGGCGCTGGGCTTTGGCGAAAAAGTAGCTGAACGACTCGAAATCGGAAATAACCAGATCGAAGCGGCAGCAATTGCGCAGCAGGTCGCGGTAACGCGTAAAGTTCAGTCGCAGGCTGTCGGGCGCGGTGCGGAGCGTGAGCGAAGCTGTCCGGCTTTTCGACACGGTGAGGTGCTTGTAGGCCAAGTGAAATCCGCGGATTTCGCGCACCCGCTCCCCAAAATTATCGGCCAGCAGCTTGTAGGCGCGGCTGCTGCTCACCACCTGCACGTCGTGGCCCTGCTCGAGCAAGTGGCGGATGATGACTTTGCTGCGGGTGGCATGGCCGAGGCCCTCACCAGGGACGCCGTAAAGGATGTTCATCTTTTTTTTGGGGTCTGAAATCAACCGGCAAGTAACAATAAATACCGCACGGCAGCCTTGCACAAGGCTGCACCCGCTGGGCTTCAATAGCTCAATGTGCCACCTCCACCGCCGTGCAAACTGGCAATTGGTGAGCACCTCTGGCTTAGTTCCCGCGCCGAAACCCGTTGCGCCACGAAGCCCCCCTGGCCCTTAGGTTGGCCTCGGTGCACGGAGCACAGGGCAATGGGGCACCGTAACACTGCAGCCCGGTGCGCGGCACCCGTATTTGGCCGCCTTTAATTGGCACCAGTTCGGTAAGCATTTGGGGAACTGGTTCGGGCCACAGCACCCGAGTAGCAAACCGGCGTGGGCTGGTACGCAGGTGGTAAACCGGGTCGCGCATTTGCTGCCCCACCCACAGCAGCAGCGCCACCACCAGCGCACTGCGCAGCCAGCCAGATGGTAGCAGGGGCCGCGCCGCCAACCAGGGCCATAAGGCGGCCACCAGCAAAAAGAGTAGCCCGAAGCGAAAATCGGGGGCGGAAAGCAGCCAGAACCAGCCACCCAGCCACGCCACCAGCCAGCCCACGGCCCAGCCGGTTTGGGTGAGCGGCACACCGCGGCGCCAGCGCCCAACCGCGGGCAATACCGAACCCGCAGCCAGGATGAACACCGCTTGCTGAAAGGGCAGACTCAGCCGCCACCACGTGGGTACCCAGGCAGCCAATGCGGTTTCAGGAGCAGCTGCGGCCACCGCGTGCGGCACGTTGCGGGCCAGGTTTACAATGAGCCGCTGCTCAATGCGCGCGGCCTCCAGCGGAACCTTCCAATCGAGGGCCAGCCAGTCCAGCGCCGGCAGCGGGTACACCAGGTAGCCCGAAAGCACTACGTTACGGGCCAGCCAAGGCAAAACCAGTACCGCTACGGTAGCCAAAGGCACAGCCCAACGGCCGTCCGTGACTAGCTTCCACCGCACCGTCCAGAGGGCGTGCGCGGCCAGACCCAGCACCGGCAGCACCGAGAGTTTCATGGTGACCAGCGTAACGGCCAGCAGCACGGTAGCCAGGGCCTCGGACACCGTTAAGCGGGATGCTTCGGCGCGCCAATGCGTGGTATAGCGCAGAAACAGCAGGGCTGCTAATGCGGCGGCAGGCCCATCGGTGAGGGCCGAAGACAGCCGGCTCTGAAACGGGTAGAGCAGCAAAAGCATTAGCAGCAAGGCCGCCCAGGCCGTGCCGGACCGTTGCCGATGGCGCCCGCCTTCGTTCCAGGCCCGCCCCACAGCCACGGCAAGCAGGGCAAACGGGTAGCTGCCCAGGCCGTACGCGGGGCCAACCGGCGTAAGCACCCGAAACAAAGCCGTAGGCAAAAACCAGCTGGCGTTAAAGGCCAGCCGGCCATGCAAATTGCCCAGGCCCGGTACCACGGGGTAATGTTCCGTCCATTGCAGCGTTTGCAGCGTGTACAGGCCCACATCGAAGCTCATGGGTCGTTGCGAGGCGTACACCAACACCCAAACCAAGAGCAAACTACCCAAGGCCCATCTCCAAAGGTTGGCCGTTTTCAAGTGCTGGCGCGCCTGTTTTGCCCATTGCTGTATTGCCTGGCGTTGCCACACGGCACTCAGCAAGGCAATGCCTGTTACAACCACCCGGGCGGCGTCGGCTACGGGCCACAGCAGCGACCAAATCTGCAGAAACGCAATGAGCAGGCCCAGCCCGAGGGCACTGAGCCATTCGGACGGCAAAGGCAGCGGCTCGGCCGGGCTCAGCCGCGCCAGCCAGCGGCAGAGCGCCGCGCCCCAGGCAGTGGTACACACCGCCGCAACCATCCAAGTAATCAGTACCGTAAGCATTCGGGGTGCAAAGGTTGGCAAATATGCGCAGCCCGCCGCCGTGCTTTCGGCCCGATTTTCGCCCGCCGCTGCTTAGCGGTTTCCCTTCAGAGTGCTTTTCTTCGTCCTATGATTCCTTTCTCCTCCCTTTTGCGCTGCCTGCCGGGCTTGTGCGTAATGTTGCTGGCTGCATGTAGCGCCCCGCGCTCGGTTATCCAATCCGGAAAAGTTACGCCCCGTGGTGAGTTTAGAGTGGGCGGCAACACGGGCGTAAACGTGGGCACCGCGGCCCTGGGCAAGCTCACCGGCGCCGTGAAAGAATTAGCCGAAGAAGCCGCCGACAAGGACACGGTAAACTACCGTCCGGCCCTCGACCAGGTACAAGCCGCCGCGCTGGCCTACGCCCTCGACCCCACCGTTGCTACCTCTGACCTGTACGTGCGCTACGGTGTGTTCGACCGCATCGACGTGGGTTACAAGTACTCGTTCGGCGCCCACAGCCTCGATGCCATGTACCAGTTTATGGGCCCCATTGGCACGCCCGAGAAGCCCGGCGGCGCAGCCGGCGCCAACTACGGCAGCATCGGCCTGCAGTTTTCCACCCAGCGCGCCAAGCTGCCCAGCATTCCGTTCCTCAACGATGCCGAGCGGCTGCTGGGCTTCTCGGCCCGCCGCATCGATTTGCTGGTACCGCTGGTGTTCAGCCATTCATTTGGGGCCGAAGAAGAAATAGGCAGCATCTCATACGGCCTGGCCTATAGCCACTCGTTTCTGAAGTACGGTTTCGAGCCCGGCAAAATTTACACCGGACCGGGCAGCGGCCAAACCACCCAGAAGCTGCCCAGCGTATCGGGCAGACAAAGCTTCGGTGCTTTGGGCGCCTTTGCGAACCTGAAAATTGGCTACCGCTACGCGTATTTCCTGCCGGCCCTGGCCATTTACTACCAAAACTACGGCACGTATCAGCTGCTCAACAACAAGGAAACCAAGCTAAAGGGCGTCACCATCATTCCCTCAATTGGGGTGCAGTTCCGGATTCCCAACACCCGCAACCGATAGCGCCATTCCCCTAGAAACGCCGCGCCCCGGCTCCATTGCAGGAGCCGGGGCGCGGCGTTTCTAGGCTTTACTGCGGCCTTACCGCAGCTGTGCTTCCTGCGACTGATATTCCTCCGACAACACCCGGTAGCGGTCGAAAATGGAGCGCACGGCGCGCCGCATGACGGCCATGGCTTGCGGCCCCGCCGGTGCCGATACGTTTGAGGCGTAGCCCTGCCACACGGCGCGGCCGTTTTTGCGGTCGATGAGGGTAATGAGCAGCGTTCCGTCGCTGAGCAGGTAGCGCACCCGCTTGTAGCCCTGTTTCTCGGTTTCGGGCGTTTCCTCCGACTCCACCGTCTCTTGCTTAATCCATTGGGTTAGCTCGGGCTGGTCGTAGCCGGTGAAGCGCATGGCCCCGTCGAACAGGCGGTACGACACCAGCAGGTCGGGCCGGCGGGCGGTAATGCGGTAGCCCTGGGAGCGGAGGTGGGTTTGAATAGCTTCCCGCACCGTAGCCGCGAGCTGCGAGGTATCGGGGGTGGTGTTGGACTCCAGAAAATTGTAGCTGCGGTAGTGCTTAAAGTCTCCCGCGTAGCTGTAATCCGATTCGATACGGCTTTCGCGAGCCGCGAAACAACTCGTTAACGCCCAGCCCAGGAGCAGTACAGCAGAAGTAGAAATGGGTTTCATACGCAGAAAATAACGGTGGTTGGGCGGGGGACTTGGAAGTTACGAAAAAGTACGAAGCCAGATGCGGCTATCTACTGATTATCACCGCATGAAGCCTACGCTATGGAGTACTAGCCGGTTTTCGATATCTTGCCTGTCCGGCTTTTGCCGTTTTCCCCGCTTATGCTCCAGTTTTACCTTAACCATCAGCTGGTTCGCCCCACGCACCGGGCCGGCAGCACCCTGCTCGATTACGTCCGCTACCACCAGCACCTTACCGGCACCAAAATAGGCTGCCGTGAGGGCGACTGTGGCGCCTGCACCATGCTCGTCGGCGAGTTGCAGCCTAATGGCTCGGTGCGCTACCAGTCCATGACCTCCTGCCTCACGCCGCTGGGCAATGCCCACGGCCGCCACATTGTAACCGTGGAAGGCCTGGGACAAGAAGCCGGCTGCCTTACGCCCGTGCAAGAAGCCATTGTGGCCGAAGGCGGCACGCAATGCGGTTTTTGCACCCCCGGCTTTGTGATGTCGCTGACCGGCCATTGCATTGGCGGCGCCGCTACCGACGAGGCCGCCCGCGCCGCTATCGACGGCAACATTTGCCGCTGCACCGGCTACAAGTCGCTGGAACGCGCCACCAACCGCCTGACTGCGCAGCTGCTGGAGCGCGACGCCGCGCCCGAACGCCTCACCTGGCTAGTCGAGCAGGGCTTCATTCCCGCTTACTTCCAGCAGATGCCCGCCCAGCTGGCCGAGCTACGCGCCGAAACCGTAGCCGACGTGGCCGCCCGCACCGGTGGCCACACAACCGGAGCAAACGGCACTTCCGAAATACCCACCTCCTACCTGCTGGGCGGCGGCACCGACTTGCTGGTGCAGCGTGCCGACGACGTGCTGGCCGCCGAGGTTCAGCTGCTCTACGGCCACGCCGAACGCTGCTTCCTGCGCGAATTGCCCGACGGCCGCCTCAGCCTGGGCGGTGCCACCACGGTAGAAGATTTGCGCGGCTCGGAGCTGATGCAGCGCCGCTTCCCGCGCCTGCGCCAGCACCTGAAACTGGTATCGAGCACGCCCATTCGCAACATGGCTACCGTGGCCGGCAACTTCGTGAATGCCTCCCCCATCGGCGACCTGACTATTTTCTTCCTCGCCCTCGATGCGCAGCTCACTTTGCAGGATGCAGCGGGTCAAACCCGTCAGTTGCCGCTGCGCGAGCTGTACCGCGGCTACAAGCAGCTCAACCGCCAGCCCGACGAGCAGGTGGTGGCAATCAGCTTTGTGCCGCCTACGGCCGATGACACCTTCAACTTCGAGAAAGTCAGCAAGCGTACCCACCTGGATATTGCCAGTGTAAACTCTGCGGCCCGCCTGCGGGTGCAGGATGGTGTTATTCAGGAAGCGCACCTCGCGGCCGGTGGTGTAGGTCCCACGCCGTTGTACCTGCGCCAAACCTCGGCTTTCCTGGCGGGCCGCCCCCTGAACGCGGAAACGTTGCGTGCGGCCAACGACGTGGCCCAGCAGGAAATCAGTCCCATCAGCGACGCCCGCGGCACCCAGGAATATAAGCGCCTGCTGCTGCGCCAGCTGCTGTTCGCGCATTTTCTGGAGCACTTCCCCGAGCAGCTACAGCTTCATGAACTGGTGTAGCCCGCGCTGCCAGCTCCTTCCCCGCTTCTCCCCATCCCATGCATAATCTCGACGCTGCCGGCCACGTGCGCGGCGAATCCCAATACCTCGACGACATTCCCGTGCAGCGAGGCACCCTGCACGCGGTGGTGTACGGTTCGCCGCTGGCCCACGGCAAGCTCCGCAGCTTAAACCTAGAGGCAGCCCGCCGGGCGCCCGGCGTGGTGCGCATTCTTACCGCGGCCGATATTCCCGGCGAAAACCAGATCGGTGGCATTGTACCCGATGAAGAACTGCTGGCCGGCTCGCACGTGCATTTTCAGGGCATGCCGGTGGCCTTGGTACTGGCCGAAACCGAACCGCAAGCCCGGGCAGCCGTCAAGCTCATTGAAGCCGACATCGAGCCGCTGCCCATCATCACCGACCCGCGGGAAGCTGCGGCCCAAGACGAGTTGATTGTGCCCCCGCGCACTTTCCGCCTCGGCGACCCGGCCGCTACCTGGGATGCTTGCGCCCACATTATCGAAGGTGTAGCCGAAAACGGCGGGCAGGAGCACCTGTACATTGAAACGCAGGGTGCCTACGCTTACCCGAGCGAAGGTGGCGGCGTGCGTGTGCATTCCTCCACGCAAGGGCCCACTGCCGTGCAGCGCCACACGGCGCGGGTGCTGGGCGTGGGCATGCACAAAGTAGAAGTAGATGTAGTGCGCCTGGGCGGCGGGTTTGGCGGCAAAGAAGACCAAGCCACTACCTGGGGAGCTTTGGCCGCACTCGGGGCTTTCGTGGTGAAGAAACCGGTTAAGCTGGTCCTTTCGCGCCACGACGACCTGCGCATGACCGGCAAGCGCCACCCCTACTCCTCCGATTTCAAGCTGGGCCTCTCAGCCGATCTGAAGCTGCTGGCTTACGAGGTAACGTTTTACCAAAACGCCGGTGCCGCCGCCGACCTTTCGCCGGCTGTGCTGGAACGCACCCTGTTTCACGCCACCAATACGTACTTCATTCCCAACGTGCGGGCCACGGCATACAGCTGCCGCACCAACCTGCCGCCCAATACCGCTTTCCGGGGTTTTGGCGGCCCCCAGGGCATGTTTGTCATCGAGTCGGCTATTGCGAAGGCCGCCGAGCAGTTGGGCGTGCCGGCTTGGGAAATTCAGCGCCGCAACCTGTACCAGGACGGGCAGGAGTTTCCTTACGGACAGCGTTTGGCCGATTGTCATGCTGGGCTAAGCTGGCAAACCGCCGAGCAAAAATTTAAGCTGGAGCAGTGGCAAGCCGAAGTAGATGCCTTTAACCAGCAAAGCGCGGTAAAGAAGCGGGGCTTGGCGGTGATGCCGATTTGCTTCGGCATTTCGTTTACCAAAACGGCCATGAACCAGGCCCGCGCCCTCGTGCACATTTACACCGACGGCTCGGTGGGCATTAGCACCGGCGCCGTGGAAATGGGCCAGGGCGTTAACACCAAAATGGTGCAGGTTGCGGCCCGCACGCTGGGCATTAATCCCAACCGCGTCCGCCTTGAAACCACCAACACCACGCGGGTGGCCAACACCTCGCCCACGGCCGCCAGTGCCACCGCCGACCTCAACGGCAAAGCCGTGGAAATGGCGTGCCGGGCGTTGCGGGTGCGGCTCATGCGCCACGCCGCCGAGGAGTTGAAGCTGGAATACGAGGGCCTGGAAATTTACGACGAACAGGTACTCGCCGCCGGCAAACCCGCCGAAACCGATTGGGAGAAGCTAGTTTCCACGGCCTACTGGAAGCGCGTGAGCCTCACCGAAAACGCCCACTACGCTACGCCCGACCTGTGGTTTGACCAGACCCAAGAGAAGGGCAACCCCTTTGCCTACCATGTGTACGGTACGGCTTTGGTGCAAGCGACGGTGGATGCTGTGCGCGGCACCTACGAAATTGACGCCGTGCGCCTCGTGCACGATTTCGGCCAGAGCTTTACCCCCGGCATCGACCGCGGCCAGATTGAAGGCGGATTGGTGCAGGGCCTGGGCTGGATGACCATGGAAGAGCTGATTTACAACCAAGAAGGCCGCCTGCTCACCAATGCCCTAAGCACTTACAAGGTGCCCGATCTGTACAGTGTGCCGGCCGTAGTGGATGTAGAGTTCCTGGAAACGCCCGGTCACCCAAACGCCATTCTGCGCGCCAAAGCCGTGGGCGAACCGCCGCTGATGTACGGCCTGGGCGGCTACTTTGCCATTCGCAATGCCGTACGCGCCTTCCGCCCCAGCGTGTTCCCCGCGTTTTCGGCACCCATTACACCCGAGAAAGTGCTGATGAGCTTGTACGCGGCACCCGCTGCGGAACCAGCACCCGTTCATCAAGCGGCCACTGTAGCTCCTATAAAACCTTAGAAACTCCTCGAGTGGTTATACCGCGGCCCGGCTAAGCAGTTAACGTCTGTTTGGCCGGGCCGTTCTGCGTTTCCTCGGTGAGCGAGAAACAGGACTAGTAGCTGCTATTTCCGTTCGTTCGTGGCATTTGTCGGCTTTGCGGCGTACCTTTGCGGCCTTTTTACCGCAATTCTTGCCCATTCCCGCTTTGTCGAATACCCTCATTACCGCTCCCCTGCGCATTATTGTTGCGCCGGTTATCCGTTCTACCCAAGTGCAGCGCAACATGCTGCGTGGCTTGGTTCTTTACTCCGCCGGCGACACCGTAGCAGCCCTGTTGCTCAACGATTTTCATTGGTTGCGCCTGCTGGGCGTAGCGTTGCTGGGCGGTTTCCTGTACGCCTTCGAAGTGCCGGCTTTCTTCAACTGGATTGACCGCATCGTACCCGAAAGCAAAAGCCAAGCCTCCCGCTGGCTGCGTGCAGCGCTGTCGCAGGTGTACTTTAACCCCATCTGGATTTTGCGCCACATGGTGTTTCTGCTGGTGTTTACCGGGCAGTTCGAGCAAATCGGCTGGCATTTGCTGCCGGTGGCGGCTAAGTCGTTCGCTCTGAACGCGCCGGTGTCATTGGTGGTGAATTACTTTATTCAGAACCACGTATCGCCGCAGCGGCGCTTCCTAGCCAGCTCGGTGTATTCGGGGGTTATGGCGGTGTACTACGCGCTCAGCGCAACTTGGTAGCAGCTGGTCTGCGCAAGTAAATATTAATCATATCCTATTCTTTCATAACTGCGTCTAAATCCGTTTCTTGCGGGCTGATTTCCCATTCCGCCCACTTGGATTCGCTGTCTCCCCACTCTCCTGCTCCACGCGACTTGGTTGTGTGGCAACACGCCATGGCCTGCTTGCGCGCAGGCGTACCCGTGACTCTGCTTATTGTAGCCAGCAGCACCGGCGACAGTCCGGGGCGGCAGGGGTTTAAAATGAGTGTGGCCGCTGGCAGCATGACGGGCTCCATTGGCGGCGGTATCATGGAGCACAAGTTTGTGGAGCTGGCCCGTGACCGTATGCAGCGCCGCGAAACCGGGGTATTACTCCGCGAACAGGTTCATCGGTCCGAGGCTGGTCACAACCGCTCCGGCATGATTTGCTCGGGACAGCAAATGTTGGTGTTGCTGCCGCTGCTGCCGGCACACTTGCCAGCCGTGCGCGCAGCCCTGGAAACCCTGGAGCAGCATTTGCCCAGCACCTTGCACCTCTCCCACACCGGTGAGCTAAGCGTGCACCTGGGCCACACAGGCTACCCGACGCAATTCGAATCGGCCGACGCGGCTGCCTCGCGCTGGCACTACACCGAGCCGTTGGGCTTCCGCGACCGGCTTACCATTATTGGCGGGGGGCACGTGGCGCTGGCGCTGTCGCGGGTAATGGCCACGCTCGATTTCCACCTCACGGTTTTCGACGACCGGCCCAACCTGAACACGCTGCTTCAGAACCCCTTCGTACACGAAAAACGCACGCTTAGCTACGAGAAACTGGCCCTGGAAGTCCCCGAAGGCCCGAATCAGTACGTGGTGGTCATGACCTTCGGCTACCGCTCCGACGACGTGGCGGTGCGCCAGTTGCTCGACCACCAGCTGGCCTACATCGGCCTGATGGGTAGCGAGGCCAAAATCGAGAAGCTTTTGGCGGGCCTACGGGCCGATGGCTATTCTGAACAGCAACTACAGCGCCTGTATACGCCCATTGGGTTGCCCATTCACAGCCGTACGCCCGAGGAAATTGCCATCAGCATTGCGGCCGAAATCATTCGGGTGCGCAATGCACCGTTCGACGACGCCCGCTAAAGGACGATACAACCGGATCAGGGCAATAGCGTGAAGGACACGGTTTCGGCCGTATATACCTCGCCATTGGTCAGGCGCAGTCGCACCCTAAACTGCTGCGGGCCAGAAGCTGTGGGGGCCCGGCGAAGTCGAAAATTCAATTGCTTTAACGGCTGACCATTGGCCTCAGCAATGCGGTTAGGCTCCAGGATCAGGCCGGAAGGCAGGTAGTCCAGCGCCACGAGGTCGTTGAGGGAGCTGCCGGCGGGATGCTGCGCGTCGTAGTCGAAACGGCTGCGAATGGTCAGCGAATCCACCCGCTCGTCGGTGCCTAATTGTCCGGGTTCGAGCGGGGAGCAAGCGTAGGCGCGGTTACCGCCGCGGGCCGGAGCAGAACTGTAGTAACGCACTGGCAGGCTCATGGCCAGCAGCAGGTTTGGGCGCGAAACAGATTCGTTGGGCACAATGCTCCGGGACGTCTGGTTTGCAGGACTGTTCAGGGCAAACAGGTTCGCGCCCTCCACATCGAAATAAGCTAGGGCGGGCTCACTGCCGCACTCGTCTTCGCAAGCGTAGAGAGGCGCCCAAAGGAGTAGCAAAAGAAGTATTCGTTTCATAGCAAGCCATATTGTAGCTGAAGAGCTGGCTATGCGGCTACAAGTTGCATCAGAGGCCGGTTTTACCGGTAACCGGCGGCCTGCAGCTGAAACAACTCGGCGTAGCGGCCGCCGCGCGCCAGCAGGTCGTCGTGCGAGCCAAGCTCCTGCAGCTGGCCGTGTTCAATTACCAGAATGCGGTCGGCCATGCGCACGGTGCTGAAGCGGTGCGAAATAAGGACGGCGGTTTTGCCGCGCGTCAGCTCGGCGAAGCGCTTGAATACCTCGTGCTCGGCGCGGGCATCGAGGGCGGCGGTGGGCTCGTCGAGAATCAGCAGCTGGGCGTCGCGCATGTAGGCACGGCCGAGGGCAATTTTCTGCCATTCCCCGCCGCTGAGGTCCACGCCGCCGGCAAAGCGGCGGCCAATCATTTGGTCGTAGCCGGCGGGCAGCTTCTCAATAACCGAGTCGGCGAGGCTGCGCGAGGCGGCACCTTCAATCCGCGTTTGGTTTTGGCGCTGGTCGATGCGGCCCACGGCAATGTTCTGGCCGGCAGGCAGCTGAAACCGCACGAAATCCTGGAAAATGACGCCGATTTCCTGGCGCAGCTCGGCCGGGTCGTACTCGCGCAAATCGTGGCCGTCGAGCAAGATGCGGCCTTCGGTGGGGTCGTAGAGGCGGGCCAGCAGCTTCACGAGCGTGGTTTTGCCGGCGCCGTTTTCGCCCACCAGCGCCAGCTTTTCGCCGGCCTGCAGGTGGAAGCTCAGGCCACGTAGCGCCCACTTGGAACCGTTGCGGTACTGGAAGCCCACGTTTTCGAAGGTAAACCCTTGCTGGATGGGGCGCGGGAAAGGCCGCATACCGGCGGCTTCGTCACGAATAATGCGGGGCCGCAAGGCAAAGAAATCGAAGAAGTCCTGCAGGTACAGCGCGCCATCGGCCATGGAGCTGAAGCGGCTGAGCACGCCTTCGAGCAGGCCGCGCAGCCGCCCGAACGAACCGGCCAGAAACGTGAGCTGGCCCACCGACATTTGCCCCTGCGCCGCCCGAATAATCAGGTACACATAGGCCCCGTAATAGCCCAGCGTACCGATGGCGGCAAACACGGTGCCCCAACTGGCCCGGCGAATGGCTAGGCCCTTGTTCTTGGTGTAAAACTCGGAGGAAAGCGTTTCAAAACGGTCGATGAGAAAACCCGACAGCCCGAAAATCTTGACCTCCTTGGCGGTTTCGTCAGAGGCTCCGGTTTGGCGCAGGTAGTCCAGCTCGCGCCGCTCGGGCGTCCAGGAGTGCACCAGCGAATAGCTCCGCTCGTTGAAATGTGATTCGCCCAGAAAAGCCGGTACCACCGCCACGGCTAGCAATAGCAGCAGCCAGGGCTGAAAAGCCACCAGGCCCGCCGCCAGAAACACCATTGTAATCAGGTCCTGCGCCTGGCCCAGCAGCTGCGCCATGAGCGTGGAACGCGACAGAGTTTGGCGGCGGGCCCGCTCCAGCTTGTCGTAGAATGTGGCGTCTTCGAATTGATCGAGGTCGAGGGTAGCGGCGTGGGCCATTAAGCGCACCGAGGAGCGGTTGGCCAGCAAGTCGCCCAGGAGACTATCGAGCAACGCCACGCCGCGGCCCAGGGCATCGGACAATATGGCGAGGCCGAACTCCAGCGCCACCAGCGTGAGAACAGGCGTGAGTGGCACGTCGGCCGGGCTGGGGCTTTGACTAAGCCGGATTACTTCATCTATGATTAGCCGGGCTACGTACAGCACGGCCAACGGAATAGCGGCTCGCACGAGGCGTAGAGCCGCATTTATCAATAGCAGGCGCGGGCTCGTTTGCCACACCAGGCGCATAAACGCCGGAATGTTACGCAAGGCGGCGGCCCGTTCGCGCAGGCTTACGGCCGGCTTGTGCTCGGGCCGGGGCCGCTTGGCCGAAATCGATTCAAAGAGGTTGGTCCAGAAACTCATGTGCAACTACCCCGGCAAGCGCCGCGCCGAAACGTGCCGGGCAGCCGTATTGGCAGCATACGCAATGGGTTCCGGTTCGGATGGTTGAGCTTGCCGCGCCGAGACAGGTATAGGACTGAATCAGAAATGTTTTAGGTGCAGGTTGGCTTATCGGCCCGAAAAGCATCTGGCACGAGTATGCCCGCTCGTTTGCGGGTTACCTTTGTCTCCGCCCACGCGTTCTGTTGCTCCATGCCCACCCCCACCAAGGTCTATTCAGCCGGTTTCTGGCTGATGTGCCTGAGTTCGTTTCTGTTCTTTCTGAGCTTTAACCTGCTCATTCCCGAACTGCCCGACCACCTCACCAGCATGGGCGGCGGCGACTACAAGGGCCTCATCATTGGTTTGTTTACCGTTACGGCGGGGCTTTCGCGGCCCTTCAGCGGCAAGCTGGCCGATACTGTGGGGCGCATTCCGGTAATGGTGGTGGGCTCGTTGGTATGCTTTATCTGCGGCTTTTTCTACGTGTGGGCCGGTACTGTAGCCACCTTTCTCACCCTGCGCCTGCTGCACGGTTTCAGCACCGGTTTTAAGCCCACCGGCACGGCCGCCTACATTGCTGATATTACCCCACTGGAGCGCCGAGGCGAGGCCATGGGTATGCTGGGCGTGGCGGGCAGCCTGGGAATGGCCGCCGGACCGGCCATTGGCGGGTACATTACGCAGTGGTTTTCACTGAACACGCTCTTTTACCTTTCCAGCGGTACGGCCTTGGTTTCGGTGCTGGTGCAAGGTACCATGACGGAAACCCTTCCCCGCGCCCAACGCCAACGGTTTCACTGGGGCTTGCTGCGCATTAAATGGAATGAGATTCTGGAGCCGCAAGTGCTGAAACCGGCCGCTGTTACGCTCCTGTGCTTGTTTCCGTTTGGCATTCTGCTCACCGTAGCGCCCGACCAAAGCCGCCTGCTGGGCATCGATAACAAGGGCTTGTTTTTTACTTCATACACGCTGGCTTCATTGTTAGTGCGCTTGGTAGCTGGCCGCGCCTCCGACCGTTACGGCCGCGTGCCCATACTGCGGATTTCTGCCTTAATGATGGTGGTGGCGCTGCTGACGCTCTGTGTGGCTCATACGCCGCTGTTGTTCCTGGCGGCGGCGGCATTGTTTGGCTTGTCCACGGGGCTGAACTCGCCCACGCTTTACGCCTGGACTATTGACCTAAGCCACCCCGAACGGCGCGGCCGGGCCGTAGCCACCATGTACATTGCCTTGGAAGTAGGCATTGGCTTAGGAGCCATGCTGAGCGGTTGGCTGTACTCGAACGAGCCGGCGCGCCTGCCGCTGGTGCACGGCTTGGGAGTGGTGGCGGTAGTTGCAGCGCTGGTGTATTTATACCGAATTCCTACCCGGCAGGTGGTCAACGGGTAAGGGTTAAAAATATGGACCGGAGTAATTCAATGCAACTAAAAAGCCCGTCCTAGACGGGCTTTTTAGTTGCATTGAATTACTCCGGATATCCCCCTACCGACTTCTGCTTAGGAACATATGTTTTATTCCCGTTGCTATTAATGTAGTACTGTCCGCCGCGTGACCCTGTTTGGATGGTATTGCCACTCCCATAATTTTCGGCTGCAGGAGAATAGTCCCGTGCTTTTGTTCCTGTTTCCCCGGTGTAATAGTTAGAGTTGCCTTTGGTAGAAAAATTATCGTGGTTGGTGCTATTTGACTCAGTTTTCATATGAGGACTAACGTAAGTACCGTCTGCCTTCGTGTATCCGTTTTGATAACGTGTAGAAGTGTTAGTTTGCGAGAAACCAGCGTAACTAGCCAGCATCAAAATCCCAGAGAACAAAAATTTCTTCATAAACAACGAAATGTGAAGGGGGCCTACTCTAAGTCAGTTTTCGGCTATCCTGTTGTAACGTAAGGATAGTCAACCGCATTCATAATAAAAACACTTTATCTAAAATAAAACCCAAAATAGTTCAAACGTTGACGGGTGTTCTTAAAACTGTAACCATAAGCCCTGAAATCGGGCACTAGCAGTCCGCTTTATCAGTAAGGGCCGCCGGTAATGGAAGCTATTTGAATTATTGCTGCCTTGATTTACTTTGAGAACACCACTGAGAGTAACATTTTTGGTAAAGAGCACACCACTTACATATAAAGTTCTATATTTTTCTACATATTTAGTTGTGCTACGTCCATTGCAATGTTTCTCAGTCCTCTGTACTTGTCTTTGTGGTTTATGAGTTTATTCTCTCAAGCCTCTATTCCTGTGGCAAATTATTGGACCGCGCTATCCAAAAGCCGGCAAGCCAAGCTGGGCACGCCGCGCATACGCCCCACTTCGTACCGTGTGCTGGCCCTCGACCTGCCGGCCCTCAAAACCTACCTGCAAAAAGTACCCACCACGGGCACTGCACCAACGCCCCTTGCGCTGCCACTGCCCAATGGCACCCGGCGCAGTTTTCAGGTGCAGCTCTCGGGCGTAATGGCTCCGGAGTTAGCCGCCAAATACCCCGAACTGCGCGCTTACATCGGCCGGGCGCTGGGTGCTCCGGGAACCGATGCGCGGTTTGAAGTATCGGCTACCGGCTTGCGCGCCATGATTACGGCCGAGGGAAAAGTATACCTCATCGAATCTTATCGTACCGGGGACACCCGTCACTATATCTGCTTCGATAAAGCCCAAATGCCGCCGGGCTCTAAACGCTGGCAAGAGCCTAGTAATTAAGGTTCAAAAGCCGGTGCCGAGCCGCTCAAACCTCTGCAAAAATTCTTACTTTAGAGGCTTAGTTCTCTCTGGCATTTCTCACCCAACCCCTATTTTACTGCCAATGCGTACACCCTTTACTCCTACTGGCACCGCCCTGCGTGGCACCTTGCTAGGCGGACTACTGGCCGCCGGTCTGGCAGCACCGCTAGCTGCTTCGGCGCAGCGGGTGCTGTGGGCCGATGACGCCCAGTTGCCCGTCGCGGCCCGCAAAGCCACCACTTCCCTGGATCGGTACCGAGCCGTAACCATTCAAATGGCAAACCTCCGGGCTACGTTGGCGCAGACGCCGGCCGAGCGCGGTGCCGGAGCACGGGGCTCGAACACGGTCATTTCTCTGCCCATGCCCGACGGTACGTCGGGCCGGTTCCGGGTGGTGGAAACCCACGTGATGCACCCGCAGTTAGCGGCCCGTTTCCCCATGATCAAGACCTACGCGGGTCAGGGCATCGACGACCCCACCGCAACGGCTGTTCTGGACGTAACGCCCGCTGGTTTTCACGCCCAGATCAACTCGGCCGAAAACACGGTTTACATTGACCCCACCGCCGACGGCAGCCACCACCTGGTGTTTTACCGCCGCGACATCAACCGCGCCACGCTTATTCCGAACCGGTGCCACACCGAAACGTCCTCGGACGTTAACCACCGCCTGGCTCCCACCGCGCTGGCGGCCCGCCGGCCCAATGGCGCGCAGCTGCGTACCTACCGTTTGGCCATGGCCTGCACCGGCGAGTACGCCCTGACCAAGGGCGGTACGGTGGCCGGCGCCCTGGCCGGCATTGTTACCTCGGTAAACCGCGTGAACGGCGTGTACGAGCAGGAGGTAGCCGTGCGCTTCCAGCTGATTCCCAACAACGATGTTCTCATCAACCTCGACCCGGCCACCGACCCGTACACCAACCTTAGCAACAGTGCCGCGCTAAACACTAACCAAACCGTAGTCGATCAGCGGGTGGGCAATACCAGCTACGACATCGGCCACCTTTTTAACACGGCCGACGGCGGCATTGCCGCGCTGCGCTCGGTGTGCAACACCGCCAACAAAGCGCGCGGCTCCACGGGCCTGCCCAATCCCACCGGCGACGCGTTCGACATCGACTACGTAGCCCACGAATTCGGCCATCAATTTGGGGGCAACCACTCGTTTAACTTTGCTGGCAGCAGCTGCGCCACCCGCAACGCCTCCACGGCCTACGAGCCCGGCGGCGGTACCACCATTATGTCGTACGCCGGCATTTGCGGCCCCATTGGCAACCTGCAGCCCAACTCCGACCCCTACTTCCACACCCGCAGCTACGACGAAATCCTGACCCACATTACCGGGGCGGGCAACTGCGTAACCCCGGTAGCAACCGGTAACACCCCGCCGGTGGTAAATGCCGGCCTCGACTACACCATTCCCGTGGGTACGCAGTTTGAGCTGACGGGCTCGGCCACCGACGCCGACGGCGACCCGCTTACCTATAGCTGGGAGCAAGTTGACCTAGGCCCCGACGGGCCGCCCACGGCGCCCACGGGCGACGCCCCCATTTTCCGCTCGAACGTACCCTCTACCTCCCCCAACCGGCTGTTTCCGGGGCCATTGCGCCGCACGGCGGCCGGGGGCCCGCCTGTGGCCGGTTCGCTTGAAGTGTTACCCAGCTACGCCCGCGTACTTAACTTCCGCCTCACGGCCCGCGACAACCGCACTGGTGGTGGCGGCGTTAACTACGACGCTGTGGCAATTCCCGTAGTGGCCACGTCAGGTCCGTTTGTGCTTACTGCTCCTAACGCCAGCAACGTAACGTGGCGCGCCACGGTACCGCAGCAGGTAACCTGGGATGTAGCCAACACCACGGCTGCCCCCGTTAGCGCGGCCAACGTGGATATTTTGCTGTCGATTGACGGCGGTGCTACGTACCCCTACACCCTGCTCAGCAACACGCCCAACGACGGTTCGCAGACGGTAACGGTGCCGGCCAACGTACCGGCCAGCTCGCAGGCCCGCATTAAGGTGAAGGGCTCGGGCAACATTTTCTTCGACGTATCGGACCAGAACTTCCAGTTGCTGGTGCCCACTGCCCCAGCCTTCTACCTGGCTTCGGGCTGCGGCACCACTGCCCCGGCCTTCTGCCCCGGCAGCAGCGGCACTTGCTCGGTTGAAGTAGGTCAGGTACTGGGCTTTACCGGCCAGGTAACCCTAACGGCCAGCAATTTGCCCACCGGCGTAACGGCCAGCTTCTCGGCTAACCCTGTGGCCGCCGGCGCTAACAGCACGGTTACCATTACCTCCACCACGGCCACGCCTTCGGGTAACTACAACATTACGGTAACTGGCACCAGCGGCTCGCTAACCGAAACCCAGCAAATTGCCATTACGGTACGTAACTCGGCGGCCATTGCGCCTTCGCTCACGCAGCCAGCCGCCAACACGTTGCGGGCCCTTCCCTTGCCCACGTTCACCTGGTCGCCCATCACGGGTGCTACCAGCTACGATTTGCAGGTATCGACGGACCCCAACTTTGCTACCACGGTTATCAACCAGAGCAACCTGACCACCAACCAGTACACCTCCACCGTTTCGCTGCAATCGAACGGCCGGTACTTCTGGCGCGTGCGCGGCACGGCCGACTGTGGCGCAGGTCCGTTCTCGGCGGCTTCGGTGTTCTATGTAGGTCGTCAGGTGTGCACCACGTACAGCGCTACTAACGTGCCCGTGGTTATCGGCACGGGCGGCGGGGCCGTGTACACCTCCACGTTGCAGGTACAAACCCCCAACAACGACCTGATTACCGACATCAACGTCAAGAACCTGAGCATCACCCACCCCGACATTTCGGAATTGGGCATTGCCCTGCTGAACCCCAGCGGCCGGCGCACGCAACTGTACACCGTAGCCTGTAACGGGCCGAACATGATCATCAACTTCGACGACCAGGCTGCCAGCGTTGTAACCTGCCCGCTGCCCAACAACGGCACCTTCCGCCCCGACACCCCGCTGAGCGGCTACCAGGGTTCTGCTCCCAACGGTACTTGGTCGTTGCAGGTGAATGATTTCCTGCCCGGCAACGGCGGCAGCATTACCGCCTGGGGTCTGGAAATCTGCACCGTGGCAGATGCCGTTCTGAGCGCCCGCGACGAGCAGCAGATGCTGCAAGGCGTGGCCGTGTTCCCCAACCCGAGCACCGGCGAGTTTAACGTTACCCTCGACAATGCCCAGCGCGGCACCCTGTCGATTCAAGTAACCGATGCCGTAGGCCGTACCGTGCTGACCGAGCAGGTTGCCAAAGGCGCCGGCTTGCTGCAGCATCGCCTAGACCTGACCAAGCTCAGCCAGGGCATGTACCAGCTGCACCTCTCGCTGCCCGGTGGTGGCAAGGCCGTGCAAAAGCTCATGAAGCTGTAAGCAACGGCTTCGGCATTCCCGATTTAGCGGGCGGTTTCCACTGGGAGCCGCCCGCTTTTTTGTGCCCTAACTTCCCAATTACATCATAGAACCGACACTTTTAGCAACGATTTATCGGTTCGTGGTATACCAAGCGTGGCCGCCAGTACGCATCTGTTGGGTTGATGCAGGAAGGTGATGACCCGACAGCAACGTTGGAAATAACCTCATCCTTCATTTCTTCATCATAAGCAAAAAACGCAACGCCCCGGCTTCTCCATCAGAAGCCGGGGCGTTGCGTTTCGCTGGGCAACTGCTAAAGAGCCACCCGTAGCTGCGCCTTCACGTCGGAGCGTTGCGGGCCTTGAATTTCCTCCAGTCCCGAGCCCACCGTGCGCTGGTCGCGGTAGCGGGTTACGGCGTAGCGCAGCCAAAGCGTGAGGCGCCGGTTCAGCTTGACTTCCGCCAGCGCATACATGCGGGTGCCCCGGCCCGACAAACCGGGTACCGAGAAGGCGTACAACACGTCTTGTTCGAAGGCATACTGCCGCGTATCGAAGTCGTCGGTATCGAAGAGGGCGTAGCGGCCGGTGAGGCGCAGGCGTTGCATGGGATGCACCGTAACATCTTGGGCCAACAGGAAACCGGAGGTTGTCGGGCCTTCGTTTTCGCGGTACAAGGTGCCCTGTACACGGGTACGCAGGCTCAGCGTTTGCGTGGGGTTGGTGTCGTAGTAGAACAGCAGGGAGCGGCGCACCGTGGGCACGGGCATGGGGGCCGGCCGCACCAGTTGGTCGTCGTCGTACTCCTTCTCACGGGTTCTAAACTGGGCGTAAAGCAGGCTGGTTTTGGTGGGCGCGTACGTCACGCGCACCAGCCAGTCGTACCCGCGGGAGGGGCCGCCTACCTGGTATTTCAGCCACGGAAAGCTGAACTGGTCGTAGTAGGCCGACAACTCCCAGCGGGCAATAGGCCTCACTTTCAGACCGAAATAAAGGCCGTTTTCGTTGATGTTGCGCGTGTTTTCGGCCAGAGCATTGCCGTACAGCGTGTGGAAGTTGCGGGCGTAGCTGCGGTGCAGCACCGAGGCGTCTACGTCGGGCCCGAGGCTGGCCAGCAGGCCGTTAACGGTACCGATGCCGCCGCTGCTGCTGCGGCCGGTTTCGCCAAACAAGCTCAGGTTACGCCAGCCGTAGCTGTAGTGTGCGCTTATGGCCAGGTTGTGGTTGCCGCGAAACTCGTAGCGGTTGTACGGCTCCAGGCTGCGTTCCAGCGGCGTGCTTAGCTGGGTATTAACCGCCGTGAGTCCGAGGTTGAAACGCCCGCCACCCGGCGCGAAAGTGACGTTGCCGCCGGTTATTACCTCGCGCACGTTTTTGCGGTTGGCCAGTTCGTTTTCGGTGCGGTGGAATCCCGAAATCAGCAGGCCCGAGGCGAATTCATCGAACTCCCGCAAGGTATCGGCGACGCCGCTCTGCAGGGAGGCATCCACGCGCTTAACCGAGGCAAAACCGGTGAGGCGTAAGCTGGGCGCTACAGCTACAGTAGCCGCTGCACCTCGAAAGAAAGTGCTTTCCAGCACGGAATTATAAGGCCGGATGCCCAGGTTGCTGCGCCGCAACGTGGTAATGGTTTCGGCGCCTTTGCCTACCTGCAAGCCTGAGGAAAGCAATAGCCCTTGACCAAACTGCAGCTGGTAGTCGCCTAGGATGACTGACTTTAGACGGCCACGTTCGAACAGGGCGATGTGGCCGGCGTAGTAATCGAAGCCGTAGCGGCGGGTTTTCTGGTCCCAGGTAAACTGCTCGCCGGCGTCTTTTTCGGCGGCAAACCCTACGCTGAAGTCGCGGGCGTGGCTGGTACGGAACCGCACGAGCACTTTATCGGGGGAGCCGAGGTAGCGGCTGGCGGGACGGCCGGTACTGGTGGTATCAGACGGTGCGTAGCCGGGGCGCTCTTCCAGTACCCGCTCATAGCGAATGAAGAGGGCGTTGTTTTCCTCCTGCAGAATACGACGCCAGAGCGGGCCGCGAGCGGCGTTGGTGTTCTGGTCGCCCACGTTCACGAAAGCCGCCATGCGGTAGGCTGTGCGCAGGTCGAAACCGCGGATGCTTTGCAGCTCATACAGGCTCAGCAGCGGCCCGTTTTGCTGGCGGTGCTCGAGCAGGGCCGTAATCTGGGGTTCCGAAAGCAACAGTAGGCTGCTAAGCTCTTCGCGGCTGGCCGTGTTCAGGTTCAGCGGCGTTTGCAGGTATTGCAGCAGGGTTTCGTACAGGTCCTCGTAAGGAACGTTGTCGCTCTGCGGCTCGGCAAACAGCTCCTGCACCAGCCGGTCGAGGTCGGGGCGCGGGCGCGGGTACTCGGGTGCCTGCGCATGGGCCGTGGCGGCTGTGAGCAAGAGCAGCGCGGCCAGACCGGTTTTCAGGCTGCTGGAGCGGACGGCAAGTCGGGAAATGGCAACGCGAGCAAACCGGTTACCTGGCTTCGGCAGCGCAATCAGCGACTTGCTCATCACGATTTCGGACCGAGGCGGAGGTTAACGTTCAGGTGCTGGCTCAGGCCCAACACGTTGTGTAGCTGGGCACCGTAATCCACGCGCAGTTGGCCGAAACGCAGGCCAAAACCGGCCGTTACCTGTTCGCTAAGCGTGGCCACGCCGGCCCGCACCGTAAACGCGTCGATTAGTTGGTACTCCAAGCCGGCGCGGAAGTCGGCGTCGCGGTCAATGTCCTTTTCGGTTTCGGCCACCAGCATCACTTTCGCCGAAGGCCGGAAACCGAGGCCGGCGCGCAGTACCGTGGGCACGCGTTCGTCCTGGTATTCGGCTAGCTTGGCTTGGTTAAGGTTGTAGAGGTACACGCCAAAAGTGAGCTTCTGCGGTACCACCTCGGCTTGCCCGCCCAGCGAAGCGGCCACGGTGCGGCGGCTGCCCAATCCCTCGATGCTCGTTTGGAGCATATCTACGCGGGCACCCAAGCTGATTACGCCCAGGCGGTACGCGTAGCCCAGGCCCGCGCGCGACTCGCTGTACCGCTTGTCACCGAAACGCTGTACTTCCACGCCTACTACGCCGTTGGGCGGGGTGGTAACGGTGCTGCCTTCGGGCTGGCGGCCCAGGGGCATGGCTACGGCCAGGGCGGCGTTGTTAATGTTCGGTATGAGGAAGCGGTTTTCGGCGTACACGCCTACTTCGGGCCGGTTGAGCTGCGCCAAACCGGCCACGTTGTTACTCAGAGCCCACAAATCGTTGCTAAGCGTAACGGAAGCATTGCCGAGCGCCGCTGCCCGTGCGCCCCGCACGCCGGGGGCCCCGCTTTGAGCCTGCGCGGCGGCA
Organism: Hymenobacter koreensis; assembly: GCF_039541855.1. NCBI lineage: Bacteria > Pseudomonadati > Bacteroidota > Cytophagia > Cytophagales > Hymenobacteraceae > Hymenobacter > Hymenobacter koreensis. Next base: position 311,217 of record NZ_BAABHA010000001.1, on the reverse strand, counting down.
GAAGCAAGCAGTAAACAAACCAGAAAGTAGAGTTTTGACATAAAAAGGCATTGGTCGGCACCTTAAAGTACTGCAATAGAATCCATAAGAAAAAACATTCTGGCAGCAGGTCCCCGGTTTGCCCGTGGCGCTTAACCTCAACCGTTGCATACACGGGTGAAACGAGGCACCGAGGGCTCCTCAACGCTATGTTGGCAGTTGCAAACCAGCGCACCCCCAGATCAAAAAAGCCCCGGCGCAAATGCGTCGGGGCTTTTATCAAAAGTCGTTTTGCTTGCTAGAGGCTAGCAGGGGCTGGTTCGCCTTTCTTCTTCTTGGTTTTGATCTTCACCTTGGTGGCTTTGCCATCGAGGCTGGTAGGCACCATTTGAGCGGTGTTGCTAACGCCCGGGTTCGGACCGTTGTTCACCACCGTCATTTCGTCTACCAGATGCTTGGCTCCGCCGAGTTTCTCGATGCACCAGAGCACGTAACGGATGTCGGCGTTGATGCAGCGCTTCAGCTCGGGGTCGTAGGCCAAGTCGCCGGTCATGGCTTCCCAGTTGCCGTCGAAGGCCAGGCCGATTAGCTCGCCGCGGCCGTTGATAACGGGCGAACCGGAGTTACCGCCGGTAATGTCGTTATCGGTAATGAAGGCCGTGTGCAGCGTGCCGTCTTTGTCGGCGAAGCGGCCGTAGTCCTTGGCTTTCAGCAGTTCAATCTGCTTTTTGGGCACCACAAACTCGGGGTTGGTGGGGTCTTCTTTTTCCAGAATGCCTTGGGCCGTGGTGAAGAAGCTGTACTTCACCGCGTCGCGGCCTTCGTACGAGCGCACCGAGCCGTAGCTCAGGCGAATGGTGGAGTTGGCGTCGGGCGAGTATACCTTCTGGCTGTTTTTCTCGCGAATGGCGGCTACGTACAAGCGGTTGGCCCGTACCAAGCCGGCCTGCGCCGCCTGCATTTTGGGTGCAATGTTTTGCTGGTAATTGGTGAACAAGCTGTTAATCATCTTGAACGCCGGGTCGTTTTCCAGCTGCGGCAGCGTGGGCTTTTGCAGGAACTGGTCGGTTTTGGCTTTCGACGTCAGGAACGACTTGCTGAATACCTCGTCGGCGTACTTCTGCATGGAGCCGCCGTACTGCTTGGCCACCGTTTGGAAGATTTCCGGCTGCTGGTTCTTGGGCACGTCGGTGTAGTAGAGCTGCATAAGAGCGGCAAACACCTTCTTGTCAGTGGCGGCGTTGTAGTCCTTGAATAACTCCTCGGTGGGCTCCTTCAAATCATCGGTGGCCTTTTTGATGGCCGCCTGGTCGGGGCTTTCCGATTTCAGCAGGTTATGCAATGGGCGCAGGCGGGCCGCAAACGCTAGGATTTCGGTGCCCAGCGCGGCTTCGTTCATGTACACCGAGCTCAGGTTGTACTGGCGCATGCCGGCGTACGCCTGGTTGATGTCGTTCAGTACCGAGCCGTACTGCTGACCGCGGGCTTGGTCGGCGGCAATCCACTGCATGAGGGCGCGCTCTTCGGCCGTTTTCTGGTCCACGGTTTTCAGGCGCTTCATGCCTTCGTTCTGGCCGATGAAGTACTTCCAGTAGTTGGCAATGTTGGCGTACTTGGAGGCATACTTCAGGCGCACATTCGGGTCCTGGTCGCCGTCGGCTTTCCAGATTTTCAGGCGGGTGTCGCGCAGCTTGATGCGGGCCGGGTTGCTTTCGTCGAGCGTGAGTTGCAGGCCGGCAGCGGGCAAAAAGCGCTGCGTGCGGCCGGGAAAACCGAACACCATGGAAAAGTCGCCTTCGTTCACGCCTTGCAGGCTCACGGGCAGGTGCTTCTTGGGCATGTACGGAATGTTGCCTTCCTGGTAGCCGGCGGTGGGCTTGTTGTCTTTGGAGGCGTACACGCGGAATAGGGAAAAGTCGCCGGTGTGGCGGGGCCACATCCAGTTGTCGGTGTCGCCACCAAACTTACCTACCGACTCGGGCGGCGCGCCAACCAAGCGTACGTCGCCAAAGCGCTGGTACACGAACAGGTAGTACTCGTTACCGGCAAACATGTCGCGCACGTAGGCCACGTACTGGCCGTTTTCCTTGGCGGCGTTGGCCATTTCCTGCTGGCGCTTCTGCACCAGCTGGGCGCGCTCGGCTTCAGGCGTTTGGGGCGTAATGCCTTCCAGCACCTTGCCCGTTACGTCCTCCATGCGCACCAAAATATCCACGAACAGGCCGGGGTTCTTCAGCTCATCGGTTTTGGTGGTGGCGTAAAAGCCGTCGGAGAGCAGGTTTTTCTGGGGCGTGCTGTGACTCTGAATAGCGTCGTAACCGCAGTGGTGGTTGGTCAGCAGCAAGCCTTCCTTCGACACGAACTCGCCGGTGCAAAAGCCGCCAAGCTGTACAATGGCGTCTTTCAGGGACGAGTTGTTAACGTCGTAAATTTCTTCGGCCGTCAGTTTGAGGCCTTTCTTCTGCATGTCGGCGTGGTTGAGGCGCTTTACAAACAGCGGCAGCCACATGCCTTCGTCGGCACGGGCCACGGCCGGCAGCAGCAAAACCAGCAGCAGGGCTTTCAGCCAGGAGCTTTTTAGCATTCTTGAAATGAGGAAAGTGGTGAGTGAATGGGCGAATTACCGCGAATGGTAAACCAAACCTACAAAAACGGGTGTTCTTTGTGCCGATATCGGGTAGTATTCCAGCAACGCCGCGACCAGCAACGGCCTCTGTGTCAGCCAAACTAACCGATAGTCAGTACCCCAACATCCGCGCGTGGCGTCTCTGTTCAAACACTTCTTTCTGGCCTTGGTTTGGGTGTATCGGCACCTGATTTCACCGCTTACGCCGGCCTCCTGCCGCTACACGCCCACGTGCTCGGCGTACGCGGCCCAGGCCATTCAGCGGCACGGGCCGTGGCGCGGCGGCTGGCTGGCGCTGCGGCGCATTGGCCGCTGCCACCCCTGGGGCGGCCAAGGGTACGACCCCGTACCGGACTAGTTAGCGCCGGAACAACCGTAGCATTTTCAGCTCGGCCGCTACGGAGTTAATCTTAGCGTAACAACCTGCGTATACCCCCTCATACACCCGGCGCGCCCGTGCAGCCGGGTGTTTTTTCACGCTCCTTCCCCTCACCATCATGAACAAACTATTTGTGGGCTTGCTCGGCCTAACGCTGCTGGTCTCTACGGCTTGCTCCGAAGCTCAGAGCGACATTAAAGGAGAAAAAGGCGGTAAAAAAGAAGGCGGCAAGAAAGGCGGCAAAAAGGGCAGCTCGCCGATGAACCCCATTGCCGGCCTCACCAAAATCGGCACCATGCCCTCGGAGGTACCCGAAAGCTCGGGCCTGGCGCGTGGCCCCGAAGCCGGCACTTTTTACACCCACGGCGACCACGGCAACACGCCCACGCTGTACCTGGTGCGCCAGAACGGCGAGTTGGTGCGCCGCGTCGAAATTCCCGGCATTCAGCAGGAGGACTGGGAGTCGTTAGCGCAGGACAACCAGGGGCGCCTGTACATTGGCGACTGCGGCAACAACAGCAACAGCCGGCAGGACCTGACCATTTACCGCCTCGACCCCAACAACCCCTCGAAGGTTAGCCCCATCCGCTTCTCGTACCCCGATCAAAAGGAATTCCCGCCCGCCAAAAACGACCGCAACTTCGATGTGGAAGCCAGTCTTTGGCGCGACGGCACTTTGTATCTCTTCACCCGCAACCGCGCCCGCGGCCGCGACTGTAAGATTTACACCCTGCAAGCCGACGGCCCCGCCAAGCAAACCGCTAAGCTGCTCGGCCAGCTCACGCTGCCCGGCGAAGTAACCGACGCCAACCTCAGCCCCGATGGCAAGCATCTGGCCCTGCTGGGCCGCGAGCAGCTGTACATCTGCGATGTGAACGGCACCAACTTCACGCAGGCCAAAGCCAAAACCGTGGAACTGCCCGGTGCTGGCCAAACCGAAGGCGTGGTGTTTACCGACGACCAAACTCTCGTTATCAGTACCGAGCAGGGTGTGTTGTACCAGTACAAGCTGTAAACGCTTCCTCTCCCATCACTACATAAAAAAAGCCCGCTGGAGTAGCGGGCTTTTTTAGTTAGCGCGTGACCGGCTTAGCGGCGGGTGGCGCTGTTTGCTCCAGGTCGCGCGGGGCGTAACCATAGGGGTTGCCGGGCGTTTTGCCGGCCCGCAGCAGCACCCACAGGCCTACCAATACCAGCGGTATGCTCAGTACCTGGCCCATGTTCAGCGGAGCCAGCACCCAGGTGCTTTCAAAACCTTCCTGGTTTTCCTTCAGGAACTCCACCATAAAACGGAAGCTGAAGAGCAACGTGACGAACAAGCCGAACAAGAGGCCACGCGGTGTACGCTCCTTATACTTGTTCCAGAGCCAATACAGCAGCACGAACAGGAACAGGCAAAACAGGGCTTCGTAGATCTGGGTGGGGTGGCGTACCTCGTTAGGGATGTTGCCCGAGTCGTTGTGGATTTGGTTGTAGCGCAAAAACTTAAAGCCCCACGGCGCGGTGGTTTCGCGGCCAATGATTTCGGAATTCATGAGGTTACCCAGCCGGATGCACATGCCGCCGGTGGCCACCACAATCACAATGCGGTCGAGCACCCACAGGTAATCGAACTTGTTATTGCGGCTGAATAGCCAGGTAGCCAGTAGAATGCCAATGGTGGCGCCGTGACTGGCCAGACCGCCTTCCCAAATTTTGAAGATTTCCAGAAAATGCTCCCGGGTCAGGTAGTAATCGGGGTCGTAGAACAGCACGTGGCCCAGGCGGGCGCCCAGCACCGTGCCGATAAGCATGTAGATGGTAATGACATCGACCCAGTTCTGCGACACCCGCTCCGACTTGTAGATGTGGGTGAGGATAAACGAGCCGATGATGAACCCAGAGGCAAACAGCAGCCCGTACCAGCGCAGCGTAAGCGGCCCAATTTCGGCAATGATGGGCGAAACATCCCAGGGAATAAAAGCAAGCATAGGCGCAGAGTGTGGGGCAAAAGTACAGAAAGCCCTGTAAGCGGACGATTGGCCTTTGCCAGCGCCAAGATACGCTCCTGCGCGTAGCGGCAGTGCTCTTTCCAGACGCGCCCCCACCATGCGCAGTTCGGGTTGTCGGTCCTTCTCATCGGTTGCTGACTCACCAGGAAAGTATTCCCGGTACCGGGGCAGCCTTGGTACGCTACCGATGACGCATTGCCTACTCACAATGGCTTGGCTTTGCGACCCATCAGATTAAAATAAGTTAATGCAGTAAAGCCGAGTTTCTTTTCTGAATCCTTGGTATTTTGCATCCATGGCATGTTGCGTTGGCCTGCTCCCTCCTCTTTTCTCCTTTGCCTTTTTTCAGTTGCAAAGCTTCGTACCCGCGAGGCTTTTCGGCGTTTAAGCCTGCGGTTGCGTGTAGCAGCCCAGGCTTCTTTGTTTATCCACCTTTCCCTCTTTACACCCACCACCCACAATCCACCATTCATGCGAACAATTTTACCCGGCCGAAAGCGGCCCTTTCTAACACGTCTTGCGGCTGCTCCTTCGCGGCTGCGCCACTGTGCCAGCGCCCTGCTGCTGCTGTGCACCACGTCAGCTGCCTGGGCCCAAGCCCCACTCAGCGGTGCTTACACCATTAACAGCGGCCAGGCTACGGGCGGCACCAATTTCGCCAGCTTTACCGCCGCCGCCGCGCGCCTGAACACCGACGGCGTGAGCGGCCCGGTAACGTTTAACGTAACGGGTGGCCCCTACACCGAGCAAATGACGCTGAACGCCATAACCGGCACCAGCGCCACCAACACCGTGACGTTCAACGGCAACCGCAGCGTGCTGCGCTTTGCGCCGTCGGTTAGCGCCCAGCGCAGCGTGGTGTCGTTTAACGGCGCCGATTTTGTGACCCTGAACAATCTTGTTATTGATGCTACCGGTGGCGGCACGCCCGGCACCTTCGGCTGGGGCGTACACCTGATGAACGGCTCCGACCGCAACAGCCTCATCAACTGCAGCATCCTCAGCAGCACTACCTCCACCTCCACCAACTTCGCGGGCATTGTGGCCAGTGGCTCGGCCACCTCGGCTATTACGGCCGGCAACTCCGCTAACTTCCTCACCCTGCAGGGCGACACCATTACGGGTGGTTACTACGGCATTATTCTGAACGGGGCCAGCGCTACAGCCCTGGCCGGCGCGCACACCATTCAGAACAACGTGGTGCGCGACTTTTACTTCTACGGCATCGACGTAGAGTTTGCCGATGGCGCCCAGATTATCGGCAACGATGTTCACCGCCTGACGCGAGCCGATGTGAGCACGTTTTACGGCATCTACCTCTCGAACACCCGCAACACGGATGTTGAGCGGAACCGGATTCACGCGCCGTTTACCGGCGAGCCAGCCGCAACCAGCGCTGCTTACGGCATTTACTACACCGCCAACGACGCCGTAGCCGGTCAGGAAAATGATGCCGTGAACAACCTGATCTACGACTTTAACGGCTCAGGCACCGAGTACGGCATTTACAACTCCGGTTCGGATTTCGCCCGCTACTACCACAACACCATTTCGCTGGATAACCAAAGCGCTACCGGGGCTACGCAGTTGACCTATGGCTTCTACCAAACCCTCGCCGCAACGGGCATCGATTTCCGCAATAACGTGGTGTCGGTAACGCGCACGGGCGGCTCGGGCAGCAAGTACGCGCTGGGCTTTGTCACGGCCACTTCCACCATTACCTCGAACAACAACGACCTGTACGTGGGCACCGGCCCCGAGTACTTTACCGGCCGTTACGGCACCACCGATTACGCTACCCTGGCCGATTGGCGCGCTGCCAACTCCAATGCCTACGACCAGAACAGCGTGCAGGTAAACCCAGGCTTTGTGGCTGGCACCTTGCGTCCCACGGCCGCTCCGCTGAACAACAGCGCCGCCCCGCTGGCTCGCGTAACCACCGACTTTACCGGCGCTACACGCAGCACTACGGCTCCCGACATGGGTGCTTACGAGTTTACGCCAGCCGCCAACGACGCTGCCGTGGTTAGCCTGGCCAGCCCCGTGGCGCCCTTTACTGCCGGCACCCGCAACGCGGTCATTAACGTGCTCAACAACGGTACCTCTCCCCTCACCTCGGTTACGCTGACGTACGTACTGAACGGCGGCACGGCCGTTACCCAGGCTTTTACCGGCCTGAACATTGCCGGAGGCCAAACCGGCCAGATTACGTTGTCGAACCTCAACTTTGTAGTGGGCCTGAACACCCTTGCGGTAACCAGCAGCCTGCCCAACGGCGGCACCGACGCTAACCCGAGCAACAACTCGCAAACGTTCACCGTGCGAACCTCGCTTTCGGGTGCTTTCACCATTAACAACGGCCAGGCTACGGGCGGTACCAACTTCGCCAGCTTTACCGCCGCCGCCGATGCCCTGAACCTGGGCGGCGTGAGCGGCGCGGTAACCTTCACCGTATCGGGCGGCCCCTACACCGACCAATTGGTGCTGAACACCATTCCCGGCGCCAGCGCTACGAACACCGTTGTGTTCAACGGCGGTGGCAGCACCTTGCAATTCGCACCTTCGGTATCAGCTGAGCGCGCGGTAGTTACCCTGGATGGCACCGATTACGTGACCATTAACAACCTCGTTGTTGATGCCACCAACGGCGGCACGCCCGGCACCTTCGGCTGGGGCATTCTGCTCACCGGCGGCGCCGACAACAACCGCATTACAAACTGCACCGTGACGAGCAGCGTCACCTCCACGTCGTCTAACTTCGCGGGTATTGTGGTAAGCGGCTCGTTAACGGGCGCTACCACGGCGGGTGCTTCAGCCAGCTCACTGCTGCTCGAAAACAACACCATTACGGGCGGTTACTACGGCATTACCCTGGTGGGCACCAGCGCCACGGCGTTGGCCACGGGCAACATTGTGCGCGGCAACCAAGTGAAGGAGTTTTACCTCTACGGCGTGTACGCAACGGCCCAAGACGGCGCCCTAATTGAGACCAACGACATCGGCCGCCCCACGCGTACCGATGTTTCGACGTTCTACGGCGTGTACGTGGGCACGTCGTCGCGCAACATAGACGTGCTGCGTAACCGCATTCATGACACCTCCACTGGCGAGCCGGCTTCGACAGCCGTCAGCTACGGCATTTACTTTACCACGGGTGCGGGCGCTGCCGGTGCCGAAAACGACGTGGTAAACAACGTGCTCTACAACTTCAACGGTTCGGGCACGCAGTACGGCATTTACAACACGGCCTCCGGCTACGTACGCTACTACTACAACTCCATTAACCTTCGGGCCCCGTCCACCATCACCTCAACCTCGGCCTCGTATGGTTTCTGGCAGTCTACGGGCACCAACGTTGACTTCCGCAACAACATCGTGGTTGTGGAGCGCACCGGAACGGGCGTAGAGTACGGCATTTACCTGTCCTCGGCTACCGGCTCAACCACCTCGAACTACAACGACCTGTTCGTTCCGGGCGGCAACGTGGGCTACCTCGGTACGGCCTTCGCCACATTGACCGACTGGCAAGCCGCCAGCAGCAATGCCTACGACCAGAACAGCGTATCCATCGACCCGCAGTTTACCGCTCCTACCACGGGTAGCCTGGTACCATTGAACGCGGCTCTTAACAACCTGGGCACGCCCATTGCCGGCATTACCACCGACATTGCTGGTACCACGCGCAGCAGCACCACGCCCGATATGGGCGCGTACGAATTCTCGACCCTGGCCAGCGACGTAGCCCCGCAGGCGCTGGTAAGCCCGGCCGCCGGTACTTCGTGCTTCACGCCGGCCGAAGCCATTACGGTGCGCTTCCGCAACGCAGCTGCTACCGCCCTCAACCTGGCCAATTACCCTGTAACGGTTACGGTAGTGGTAACGCCTCCGAACGGCACGCCGCAAACCTTTACCACCACGGTTAACACGGGCACTGTAGCTGCTGGCGCTACCCAGGACGTAACGCTGCCCGGCACCCTGAACATGACGGCGCAGGGCACTTACAGCTTTGCCGTAACCGCCACCGCCGTGGGCGACGCCAACACCAGCAACGACGTACTCACGCCCGTGCCCACCCGCACCATGACGGTAGCCGGGCCGGTTGCCACGTTCTCCTACCCAGCCGGGGCGTACTGCGCCGGGGTAGCCAACAACATTTCGCCTAACCTGGCAGCTGGTGCCACGGCCGGTACGTTCTCGGCTTCGCCGGCTGGTTTGGTTATCAACGCCAGCACCGGGGTTATTTCCGTTGCCGGCAGCTCGGCCGGAACCTACACCGTAACCAACGTGGCGCCCGCTACCAGCACCTGCCCAGCCGTTAGCGCCACTACCACGTTCACGGTACGCGCCACGCCTGCCGCTCCTACGCTCACGGCCCAAACCCAGCCCAACGGCACGGTGGTCCTGACTTCGAGCGCCGCTGCTGGTAACCAGTTTTACTTTAACGGCTCCCCCCAAGGTGGTATCATCAGCGGCTCTACGCTGACGCTGACTTCGCCTGCGCAGAGCGGTACCTACACGGTGTACAGCACAGTGCAAGGCTGTACCTCACCGGTTTCCAACTCCGTCACTGTTAACGTGGTGCTGGGCTCCCGGACCGCAGCAGCAGGTACCAGCTTGTTGGTGTATCCCAATCCCACCCCCTCGGGCCGCCTGACGCTGGAATTGCAAGGCTACCGCAAGGCCGCTACGCTAACGGTGTTTAACAGCCTGGGCCAGGTGCTGCACACGCAGGTACTGACGCCCGATGCTTCGGGTAAGCACCAGACGGAAGTAAACCTGTCGGCGCTATCTGCTGGCGTATACACCGTGCGTGTTGCTACGGAAGGCGGCGTTGACACCCGCCGTATCGTTCGCGAGTAGTCTTCGTTACCTGCGCTGACATTGTTGCCAGCAGACAAAAATCCCCGCCGGCTTCGGCGGGGATTTTTATTTACCGTCGTTGCTTAATCGTGCCGGTTTTCCTGTTACTACCTGAGCACTGCCAGAATTGACCATGCTTCAAAACGCCTCGCCGTCATCTTTCCTAGTTGCGCAGGCCGCTGGTCATGCTGTATAACACCACAAAACGCCACTCCGGGAACTTACTTTCTCCGGCCCTTTGCTTTTGCCAGTATGAATACCCAAAATGCCGCTTTCGCAACGCTCAGGTAGCTCTTATCAGAGCTTGACGGCCAAGTAATGTAAACTCACCTGCACTTGGTTCTCAGCCTCTGAGTTTCATCTGTTTTCAGCTAGCCTCCACCCTGCGCAAACAAAAAGCCCGGCTCATCTGAGCCGGGCTTTTTGTTTGCAGTGCAGTAAACGCAGGAGGTAAGATACCTGCGCTACACCTAAATGCTTACTGAACTACAATTTGCTTGGTTGCCAACTGGTTGCCAGCCTGCACTTTCAGAGTGTACAGCCCTTTGGCCAAGTGACCTACTTCCATTTGCGTCTGCGTACCAGCAGCGTTCAAAGTCAGGGTGCGGGTTTGCACCAGCTGGCCGAGGCTGTTAACAAGCGTGAGCTGAGCAGTACGCTCGCCTCCCAGGGCAGGCAGGTTGAGCGTGAAAGCCTCGGTAGCTGGGTTCGGGAAAGCATCAATAGCATTAGCCAGTTCGATGCTGCGCGTAGCCGTTACGGTTCTGAACCCAACCTCAATGGCGAGGCGGGTACGCAGGGCAGTAGTATTTACTTCAGCCCATGCGCCGGTGGCAGGCGACTGGAAGTAGAACGTGCCTGGGCGCAGCGGGTCTTCTACCTGGTAGCCGATGCCCACGTTACCCGAAATTTCCTTCAGACCTACGAAGAACGGACCGTTAACCGTAATATTACCAGTGATGGGCACCGTTACTATTCCGGCAGCCGTCGGACGGTTCAGGGTAGGCGAAGTAAACAGGGCAGTGCCTGGCGTACCACCCGTGCCGGCAGCGTTCAAAACCACTACTTGGTACGTGGAAGTAGTAGTAGCATTAGCAAGGAACTCCAAACGCACCTCGTTCAGAACAGAAGCTTGGTTAGTAGTGTACTTAACAGCCAAAATACCGTTGGGCGTGGTGCTCGAAACACCAACCGAGGCCGTTACCGGCTGCGAGGCATCGATGTAAGACAGCTGACCAGCCGTTATGGCTTGCGCGTACGTGCGGACGTTGTTGGTGGCGACGTCATCGGCGGCCAATGTTACCGTTACGGTGTTAGCGCCGGTGGTTGCCGTTACCGGGTAAGCGGCAAAGGTTACCGTGGTGGAAGCACCCGGAGCCAGCGAGGCAATGGTTTGGGCGTTGGTGAAGGTGGTAGCCCCGCTAACAGACAGCACAACGATACGGTTGGTAATAGCAGCGCTACCAGCGTTGCGAACCACGGCCTGCACCGTTACCGGCGACGAGTACGTGGAAACTTTGCCCAGCGTGAATACAGCCGTTACGGCCGCATCATCAGCGGGCGAAGACGTGGTAAACGAAGTAGTTACCTGCTGCGACGAGCTGGTGGCCGAGCAGTTAGCCACTACCGTTAACGTGTAGGCAGTATTGGCAAGGAGGCCGGAAAGCGTGACGGGCGAGGCCGTAGGCGCTGGAGTAACCGTGGTTACGCTGGCAGGCGTAGCCGTGGGGTAATACGTTACCGTGTACGAGGTATTGCCGGTACCAGCCGTAAACGCCAACTGCGCCGACGTGGCCGTAATAGCAGAAACGGCCAGGGCCGTAGGCGCGGCGCAACTGGCCGGCGTGAGGCCGGTCAGGCGAATGTTGGGGCGAGTGGCGCTGAGAACACCAACGGCGACAGGAGCCGTGTTGTCCTCATTCCAGAACTGGGCGCGGGCAACACCCGTCGTAGCATAGCGGAAAACCTTGCCCGTGCTGCTTTCATTGCCTTCAGCAGCGGCATTGGTTTCTACAATTACTTCCAGGTTGCTGGTTCCATTGTAGGCGAAAGGCGTCGTCAGCGGCACACTTACCCAGGTATTAGCCACGAAGGCCGAGGCCGGAATGGTAGCATCGTACACCAACGTAGCCCCACTTATTTCGCTTGCCACAGTGGTGGCAGCGGCAAAGGCGCTATTGGTAACTGTTTTCAGGTAAATTTTAGTGGGTGCAGCGCCGGGGGTGCTAACCGAGTTGAGATAGAACCCAACCTGACTGATATTGCCACTGCTACCAATTTCAGCCGCGGTGTAAATCATCGCGCTCCGCTCGAACCCGTACCAAGTACCAAGCGGACGGCGGCCAGAAGCGTTGTTGGGATTACCAACCGTTACATCTACCTGGGCCATTACGGCCGGTGCCAGCAGAAGCGCCGAAGCTAGTGCAAAAAGGCGCGTTCGTAGTTTACCTCTCCAGGAGGTAGGTGTGTAGATTTCGTTCATACAACGAAGGAGAAAGGGTTTAATGGGACTTTGGTTGTCAGCTTTCGGCTTAGCGGCAGAAGCTGCGGTTAATGTAGCTTATTTATTCAAAGCCTGCATGCAAAAGCTCCTCCATTCTGGCACCTGCTTGTTCTGCCCCCATCGGTGGCCGATGGAAAAGTCATAATTAGCAGTCCATGGATAACTCATATCATTTGGTCCATGCGGCGGCCGCAGATAGCCTTTCGGGCACCTTAAAGTTTAGCACAGCAATAGCCAGCCGCTTTTGCGGAACGCTTACCCAAGACCTGTATATGGGGCTATAACGCGCGCAGTTCCTCGGTGTACCCACCGCTTAAAATGGGGAAGCGCAGCCACGAGCGGGGGTCGAGGTTGTAATCGTCGAGGTGGAAGGACGGTGCATACCGCTCCCGCTTCCACTGGTTGCGGCTCCAAAGCGTGAAAAAGCGCTGCACGTAGGTCTTGAGCTGCTCGCGGTCAGTACTGGTCATTTCTTCGCTTAAGCTGGCTAGCACTTGCTCGGGGCTCAGGCGCTCGTAAAAAGCCAGCCGCTCGATGCGGTTGAGCAGCGCGTAGGGCATCAGGTCCCGCTCGTCGGTTTGCTTGTCTTCCAGAGGCCGCAGCTCGGCGGTGGGTGCCAGGCTGTTCACGCGGCGCAGGCCGGGGTAGTTCAGCTCGCTTTCGGCCCACACCAGCCACTTCTTCACAAAGTCCTTGTCCACTCCCGCAATGGGCGAAATGCTACCGGCCGTGTCGCCGTCCATGGTGCAGTAGCCCACAGCAGCTTCCGAGCGGTTGGAAGTAGTAATAAGCAGGCAATTGAGCACGTTGGCCAGCATCCAGATGCTGGGGGCACGTACCCGGGCCTGAATGTTCTGCAAGGCCAGATCATCGGTTTTCCACGACAAATCCCGCCCCAGGGCATTTTCAATCTTCCCGGCGTAGCCCTTCACTTCCTGGTCGATGTCCCAGTTAAAGAACACCGCGCCCACGTTTTCGGCTAGCTCCTTGGCCGATAGATAGGTATCGTCGGAGGAATTAACGGTTCCTTGGTAGGCGCAGGTAAGCAGGCGGCGCGTGAGTTGCTGGTTGAGCGTCTGACCTGCGTCAGTATCGCCTGCTTGCCGGTCTTGGTCGGTTACAACCTGGGTGCGCGAGCCGGTGTCAGTGGCTACCGTTACCCCCGTCGGAGTTGCCGCTAGTGCCCCGTGCTGAGCTACCTGGCTGATGTCTTCTTCCGAGAAACAGCCGGCTTTGCGCATGAAGGTTTCGGCCCCAAGCTCCTCCACCCCCAGCCGCACAGACTCGGCCACGCCCACGGCGCACATACACGAGTCGGCCCCTCCCGAAAGGCTTAATACGAAGCCCTTGCTGCGGGCCTTTCGCAAGTAATCGAATAAGGCCAGGCTTAAGGCTTGGTTTAGTTCGCGGTACTCATCGGGTATGGGCAGCGCAGCTATTTCCGTAGTCAAGGCCGGCTCGTTCCGGAAATCCACGTCGGTCCATTCTAGGTCCACGTCCTTGAAGCTCAGGAGTTGGTTGCGCTTCAGCAACTCGCCGTTACGCGCAATCAGGATTTCGCCGTCGTAAGTAATGCGCCCGGCTTCATTGCCGAGCAAGTTGGCGTAGAGGTAAGTCACCTGATAATCCCGCGACGCCTTCAGCACCAGTTGGTAGCGTACGTCGGTTTTACTCATGGCGAAGTGGCTGGCTGAGGGGTTCACAATCAGCTGCACGCCGCGGGCCGTGAGGCGTGGGGCGGGTCGGTCTTCGGCGGGGCGCCAGGCATCCTCGCAAATTTCAAAGCCGAACTGCACGCCTTGGTGCTCGAACGTCAGGTCGCCAATCAGCCATTGCTCCTCACCGTAAGTTACGGTGCCGGTGGTGCCGGCAATCCAGGAGTTGAAGAAACGGGGCTCGTAATGCACGCCGTCGTTGGCTAGAAATTGCTTGGCCGCGAAGCCCAGAATTTCTTGATTACGGATAACGCAAGCTGTGTTGTAGGTGCGGCCATCGAGCCGCACGGGCAAGCCCACGCACACCACCATGTTGGGCTCGGTGCAGCAGCGGCGCACTTCCTGCAGCTTTTCCAACGCCGTTTCACTGAGCCATTCGTGTAGAAACAAATCCTCACAACCATAGCCCGTTAGGCACAGCTCCGGCAGGCACAGCAGCTCCACCTGGGCGTCCTTAGCTTGCTGAATGGCCTCGCAGATGTTGCGCAGGTTGTTGGTCCAGTCAATGGGAGTTTGGTTGAGAGCGGCGCCGGCAAGTCGCATAAAGAGTCAGCTGGAAGGAGGAAGATTTGTCCTGCAAGTAACTGCAAATGCCGCGCGTGGGTTGTCTGATGCAGGTAGTTGCCACCCGGCGCAGTTTATTGCTGCCTTACGGACGCCGTTATAAAACCACTGGCACCTGCCAAACCGAAGCTGTTCGGTTTGGCAGGTGCCAGTGGTTCTCATGAAGAAAGTCGCCTGTTCTGCCCTCAGCGGTACAGAGTTAATTACATACCAAGTGCCACCAGTGCCCGCTCGGCGGCCGTTTGCTCGGCCTGCTTTTTCGAGAGGCCCATACCCGATGCCACGGCCTCGTCTTCCACAAAAACGGTCACGGTGAATTCCATTACGCCGCCAGGGCGCTGCTCGCCGCTGTGCTCGTAGCGCAGGGACTTTCCTTTGCGCTGCGCCCACTCAATGAGCTTGCTTTTGAAATTAGCCGTAGTCGATGTCAGGGCTTTCACGTCCACAAACGGCCGGATAAGCCGCGCCAGCACAAAGCGACGGGCTGCCGTATAGCCGTGGTCGAGGTACACGGCCCCTACCAGCGCCTCCAGGGCATTACCGTTCACCGACCGGGACCTGGCCGCTCGGTTTTGCGCCGGGTCCAGCTGAACGAGTTTATCGAGGCCGAGCTTCAGGGCCATCTGGTTCATACTTTCCCGGTTCACTATGCGCGAACGAATTTCCGTGAGGAAACCCTCGGGCTCGTAGGGGAATTTACGAAACAGGTATTCGGCCACCACCGCTCCCAGAATGGCGTCGCCGAGAAACTCCAGCCGCTCGTTCGAGAGGTGCTTGCCCTGCTCGGCCTGGCGCACCACCGAGGCGTGCGTAAGGGCCAGGGTATACAAACGCGCGTTGCTCGGCGTGCGACCCGTAACGGTGGCTATTGCCTGCCGAAACGCCCGGTCGCCGCCGAGCAAGCGACGGAAAAATCCGAAAAGCGGAAGCGGTTGGCCGCCGCGTAGTATTGCCATAATTAGTCGCGCAGCTTGCCGAACACCACGGAAGTGTTGTGCCCGCCAAAGCCGAAGGTATTGCTCACGGCCACGTTCACGGCGCGAGTTTGGGCTTGGTTGAACGTGAAGTTCAGGCCAGCGTCCAGTTCGGGGTCGTCGGTAACGTGGTTGATGGTGGGCGGTATAATGCCGTGCTGAATGGCCAGCACGCTGGCTACTGCCTCAATACCACCAGCGCCGCCCAGCAAGTGCCCGGTCATGCTTTTTGTCGAGCTGATGTTCAGCTTGTAAGCATGTTCCCCAAATACTTTCTGAATGGCTTTTACCTCGGCTCCATCGCCCAGCGGGGTGCTGGTGCCGTGGGTGTTGATGTAGTCTACCGCTTCGGGGCCAATACCGGCGTCCCGCAACGCGTTCTGCATCACCAGCACTACGCCTTCACCCGTAGGGTCGGGCGCGGTAATATGGTAAGCATCCGACGATAGACCGCCGCCGAGCACCTCAGCGTAAATTTTAGCGCCGCGCGCTTTGGCGTGCTCGTATTCTTCCAGAATCAGCGCACCCGAGCCTTCGCCCAACACGAAACCATCCCGGTCCTTGTCGTAAGGACGCGAAGCCGATTTCGGGTCGTCGTTTCGCTCGCTCATGGCTTTAATGGCGTTAAAGCCACCAATGCCCGCCTCGCTGATGGCTGCCTCGGAGCCACCCGTCACCACCACGTCGGCCATGCCGGCGCGGATGTAGTTCAGGGCCGCCACAATAGAGTCCGACGATGAAGCGCAAGCCGACGTGGTAATGAAGTTCGGGCCCCGGAATCCGTTCTTAATCGAAATGTTGCCCGACGCGGAGTCAGCAATCATTTTTGGAATGAAGAATGGGTTAAACCGCGGCGTACCATCGCCACGGCCGAACTGCACACACTCTTCTTGGAAGGTGCGTAAGCCGCCAATGCCAGAACCCCAAATCACGCCTACGCGGTCCTTGTTCACGTTGCCCTCCAAGCCGGCGTCGCGAATGGCTTCGTCGCTGGCAATGACGGCAAACTGCGTGAAAAGGTCCATTTTACGGCCTTCTTTGCGGTCAAAATACGTATCGGGGTTGTAGCCCTTCACTTCGCAGGCGAAGCGGGTTTTGAATTTGCTAGCGTCGAAACGGGTGATGCTATCAGCTCCGCTTACGCCTTGGCGCAGGCCGTCCCAGTATTCGGCAACGGTGCTGCCAAGGGGGGTAATTGCGCCAAGACCGGTAACGACAACTCTTCGTTGGGCCATACTGGAGTGCGAAGGGGAAAGAAAAACGGCCGGCGGCGGGCCGGCCGGCAAAGCGGTGGAGCTTTAGCTAGAAAGGTATGCGTGCCTTATTTGGCGTGCTCTTCGAGGTAGGAAATAGCCTGACCCACGGTACCGATGTTTTCGGCTTGATCATCGGGGATGCTCACGTTGAATTCTTTTTCGAATTCCATGATCAGTTCAACCGTGTCGAGCGAATCAGCGCCCAAGTCGTTGGTGAAGCTTGCCTCGGGAGTAACTTCCGACGGCTCAACGCCCAACTTATCAACGATGATGCTCTTTACTTTTTCTGCGATTTCAGACATTTCCGTGGGGGTTTAAAGAAAACTCGCCACAAATAACACCATCTTCCCCAACATTGTCAAACTACTCCCGCTGAAATGCAGGGCGGCCGGCGCTGGTTTCGGCCTGCCAAGTCCGTATTTTTGCCCGGCCCCCGTAGCTTCTCCGTCCCATGAAAACTTTCACGCTTGAGTGCGACTACGATTGCGACTTCGACCTGTTTGGGGTGGTTTCATCGAGCCGCGACCATAAGCTGGCGTGGGCGCTGAACCAAGCCTTACGCCTGCGCTTGGTGAAGCAGCAGGACATCATTTACGACCTGCTAAACCGTGGGCGACTAGTTATCAGCAATTACTTGCACGCCACTGAAACCGCCACCCTGCGCCTGCTGCGGAACCGTTCGGTGGACCCTTCTCCTTTGAAAAAGCCGTTTCTGGCACCCGACATCAAGGAGTACGATTACCTGATTCAGGTAACTAATGGCACCGGTTCGCTCGACGCAGATGCGCTGATGGAGCAACTGGCCGCCTTGCCGCTGGTGCAGTACGTGTGCCGTTTCGACCCGAACGCACTCAAGTTTAAAGAGAATTTTCAGTTTTAATTACGCTTTTTAAAGCGGTGACTACTCCTGCCTGAAGTGCCCGTACAGGCGTTTCAATCGTTTGCAATAGCGAAGCAGGAAATGATAGGCGTGGCTTCCGAGCGGAGTCGTGTTGTTTAATGCGCTTCGTTTTCCGCCTAGCCTCCGTTTCTTTAGGGCGTCTCTCCCGTTTCCCGGGACCATGGGCGTTTGCGCCCACTTCATCCTTAAGCACTTCCCGAATTCATTGCATGGAAAACGTAACAGCGTTTAATAAAACTAAAATCGTGGCCACGGTCGGTCCCGCTTCAAACACTTACGAAAGGCTGGGCACGCTCATGCGCGAGGGTGTGGATGTGTTCCGCCTCAACTTTTCGCACGGCAAGCACGAAGAGCACTTGGCCGTAATTAACCTGGTGCGCCGCCTGAATAAGGACATGCGCAAGCACGTGGGCTTGCTGCAGGACTTACAGGGGCCCAAAATTCGCCTTGGCGACGTGGAAGGCGGCTCGTTTGAGATTAAGGTTGGCGAGAAAGTAACGCTAGTGTGCGGCGAGCAGGAAATCAGCCGACCCGGCCGCATCAGCACCATTTACATGGGCTTAGCGCGCGACGTGAAGCCCGGCGACATGATCCTGATCGACGACGGCAAGATTGAGCTGAAAGTGCTCAGCACCGACCGCGAAAAGGAAGTAGAGGCCGAGGTGATTTACGGCGGCACCGTGAAGCCGCGCAAAGGCATTAACCTGCCCGATTCCGACGTCTCGGCCCCCTCGATGACGGAAAAGGACTTGGAGGATCTGCGTTTCGGCCTCGAAAACGACGTAGACTGGGTGGCGTTGTCGTTTGCCCGACGCGCCGAGGATATTCGCGCCATCAAGCAAATAATTGCCGAGAGCGGCAAGCAGACGCGGGTAGTGGCTAAAATTGAAACCCCGGAAGGCCTGCGCAACCTCGATGAAATCATTGCCCTTACCGACGCGGTAATGGTAGCACGCGGCGACCTGGGCGTGGAAATTAAGGCCGAGGAAGTGCCCATGGCCCAGAAGATGATCATCCAGAAATGCAACCGCGCCGGCAAGCCCGTGATTGTGGCCACGCAGATGATGGAAAGCATGATTGTGAACCCGCGCCCCACCCGTGCCGAAACCAACGACGTGGCCAATGCCGTGCTCGACGGAGCCGACGCCGTGATGCTATCGGCCGAAACCGCCGTGGGTGCATACCCCACCGAAGTTATTCGTTCGATGGTGGCCACCATTTGCAGCGCCGAAGAACACGAGGCGCTGTACTACCGCGAGTTTGCCCCCGGCGACCCGCTAGCGCAGCCGCAAACCTTCTACACGAACAGCGTTATTGCGGCGGCTTGCTCACTTGCCCGGGCTACCGGCGCCCAGGCTGTGGTGGGTATGACGCACAAAGGCTACACCGCCTATCAACTCAGCAAATACCGCCCCCACGCACACATCTTTGTTTTCACCGACAACCGGGCCATTCTCACGCAGCTGAGCCTGGCTTGGGGCGTGCGGTGCTTCTACTACGACCGGTTTGTGAGCACCGACAACACCATTCAGGACATTAAGTACATCCTGAGCACCACCGGCCACCTGCACCCCGGCGACGTGTTCATCAGCACGGCCTCCATGCCCATTAACGAGAAAGGCAAAGCCAACATGATCAAGCTGAGCACGGTGTAACCGCGTTCATCCTCAAACAAAAAGCCTCGCCCGTGTGTAACGGCGAGGCTTTTTGTTTGCCGAAAGAAGCACAGACGAATTACGGAGTGAATTACCGACTCGGTTGGCTAGACGAGGTTACCTGAACGCGTAAAGGCCCCACGCACCGAATGCATGGGGCCTTTAAGTACAAGAGACGAAACGCGCTTGTGGCTTAGGCAGCCAGGGCGTTAACGTGCTTGGTCAGCTTCGACTTGTTGTTCGCAGCTTTGTTCTTGTGGATGATGTTCTTCTTGGCCAAACGGTCCAGCATCGACGACACTTTCTTCAGCAACTCTTGTGCTTCAGTTTTGTCGGTCGTGCCACGCAGTTTCTTAACGGCCGTGCGGGTCGATTTAGCTTGGTAACGGTTCAACACGCGCTTGGCTTCGTTCGAGCGGATGCGCTTCAGAGCCGACTTATGATTTGCCATGATGCGGAAAGCGGAAAAAAGACAGAAAAATCTGTCGGGGTTTATCAGTTGGGCTGGCAAAGGTAGAAGGTTCGATTGGGAATAACAAACCCACTGGCGAAGAATTACCTATCGGTGTCAGAATCTCATTTTGAGGCTTTTGCCGTTCTTGCCGACATGCGTTACCTCACCCGCACCGTGTGGCTGCTTTCGCTTGTGAGCCTGCTCACCGACTTAGCCAGCGAAATGCTTTACCCCATTATGCCCCTTTACCTGCGCGACATCGGCTTTTCGCTGGTGTTTATTGGCGTACTCGAAGGCGTAGCGGAAGCCACCGCCGGCCTGAGCAAAGGCTACTTTGGTCAATGGTCGGACCGGTTGGGCCGGCGCCGGCCTTTTGTGCAGTGGGGCTATGGACTCAGCGCCTTGTCGAAACCCATGCTGGCGGTGCTGGCCGTGCCGTGGTGGGTGCTGCTGGCCCGCACCGTGGACCGCCTGGGTAAAGGGCTGCGCACCGGTGCCCGCGACGCCATGCTGGCCGACGAAGCCGCTGAAGGCCGCAGCGGTGCCGTTTTCGGTTTCCACCGCGCCCTCGATACGCTGGGCGCCGTGCTGGGACCGGCGGCGGCCTTGTTCTGGTTAACGCTGCACCCGGGGCAGTACCGCACTTTGTTTTTGCTGGCGTTTATCCCGGGCTTGCTAGCCGTGGTGGTAACTCTGCTTGTGCGGGAAAAACCACAACTTCCTTCAGGGCGTCCGGTGCGTCCGTTTTGGGCCTCTTTCGAGTATTGGCGACGCGCCCCGGCAACTTACCGGCAAATAGCCGGGGCTTTGCTCGTGTTTGCGCTGTTCAACAGTTCCGATACCCTGCTCCTGCTCTTGGCCCGCCAGCAGGGCTTGTCCGATTCTTCGGTTATCGGCGTGTACATCTTTTACAACCTGGTGTATGCCGCTGCTGCATTTCCGGCTGGTCTTCTGGCCGACCGCCTAGGTCCGCGCCGCGTGCTGGTGGTCGGGCTGCTGCTGTTTGCTGTGGTCTATGCCGGCGCTACTCAAGTACATACCTGGTGGCTGTTCGCCGGCTTGTTCGGGTTATACGGGCTATACGCCGCCGCTACCGAAGGGGTGGGCAAATCCTGGGTGAGCCGGCTCTGCGCGCCCACCGACAAAGGGGCCGCGCTGGGCACCTTCGCAGGCCTGGGCAGCCTGGCCGCACTGGTGGCCAGCATTCTAACGGGGCTGGTTTGGCAGACCCTCGGGGCAGGAGTTGCTTTTGGGCTATCGGCCATGGTAGCGGCCGGCGTAGCGTTATTTTTGGCGCTAACTGCTTCGCCTGAAATGCCACGCTAGTTGCCCCCCATTGCAACTCTTGTTGTATGCATGCAGAACTGTTTTCTGCGTATCTTCCTTATTGCTGATCAAGCTCCAACCCTATCAGGCTTGTCACTGCCATGCCACTCGTTTCCGATTCGCCTTACCGCCCGCCGTTCTACCTGTTTAACGGGCACCTGCAGACCATTGTCCCGAGCTTGATGCGCGCGGTGCCGGAAGTGCAGTACCAACGCCAGCGTGTGGAAACGCCCGACGGTGACTTCCTTGACCTCGACTGGGCACGCACCGAGTACGTAACCGATTCGTTGGCTATTATTTCCCACGGGCTCGAAGGCGACGCCGGCCGGCCGTACGTGCGCGGCATGGCTCGGGCCCTCAACCGCGCTGGTATCGACTCATTGGCTTGGAACTACCGCAGCTGCAGCGGCGAACCGAACCGCCTGCTGCGCGCCTACCACCTCGGCGACACCGACGACCTGCACTTTGTGGTGCAGCAGGCCGTGGCTACCGGGCGCTACCGCCGCGTGTTCCTGACAGGGTTTTCGGCTGGTGGCAACGTAACGCTTAAGTACTTGGGCGAAGACGCTAGCCGCGTGCCAACGGCGGTGGAGCGCGCCGCCGTTTTCTCGGTGCCCACCGATTTAAAAGCCGGATCGGAGCAGATTTCGCGTATTCAGAACCGCGTGTACCTGAACCGCTTCCTGAAATCGTTGCGGCTGAAAATTCGGCAGAAAGCCGAGCTGCTGCCGGGCCAGCTAGACTTAGAAGGGCTGGACGAACTCAGCAACTTTCCGCAGTTCGACAACCGCTTTACGGCGCCTATGCACGGCTTCAAATCGGCTGACGAGTATTACGAGCACAGCAGCTCCGGCCGTTACCTCGACGGCATTCGTATTCCCACCCTGCTGGTCAATGCCCAGAACGACCCGTTTCTAGCGCCTACCTGTTTCCCGCACGAGGCGGCTAAGCGCAGCCCGTACGTTTTCCTGGAAACACCCGAAGAAGGCGGGCACGTTGGCTTTGCCGAAGGAACGCCCGACGGCGTCTATTACTCCGAGCGGCGGGCCGTGGAGTTCCTGACGGCTGCCGTTCCAGCGTAATTCGGATTATGGCAATACCTAAAACGAAAGCCGCCCGCGGATGACGCGGGCGGCTTTCGTTTTATACTTGGCTTCTACCTTACATGCTTAGGCTTACACGTTGTTCGTTCGTTTGCCGCGGGCCAAGGCATTGTTAGCCGGCACGAACACTACTTTTTTGGTTTCGAAAAACTCTTCCTTAAAGAAGTCGGCAAGTTCGGTTACCGTTGCCACCAAACCCGATTCGGCCAGCTCTTCGGTCAGGTCGCCGCCTTTTAGGTAATACAGGCCGTGTGTGGGGCTGGCTGTGGCCGTAGCGGTATAGCGCTGGGCAATCCAAGGGTGAAAGTTGGCTAGGCGCGTTACAGCCCGGCTCACTACGTAGTCGAACTTGGTGCGCACTTGCTCGGCCCGAACTTGCTCGGCGGTTACGTTGTGCAGCCGTAGCGTATGGGCCATGTCCTGCACCGCTTTGATCTTTTTGCCGATGCTGTCGATGAGGTGAAACTCTACTTCGGGGAACAGGATGGCCAGCGGCAGGCCGGGCAAACCGCCGCCGGTGCCCACATCGAGCACCGAGCTTCCGGGCTCGAACTGCACGGCTTTGGCAATGCCCAGGGAGTGCAGCAGGTGACGCTCGGCCAGGTTATCGACGTCGGATCGGGCAATGAGGTTAACGCGTTCGTTCCAGCCGCGGAACTCGGTAGCCAGTTGGCGAAACTGCTCCTGCTGGCGCGGCGTGAGGTCGGGGAAGTAGCGGAAGAGTATTTCCATCGTGTGGCAAAGATAGGGCGAGGACAAGAACGGAATGGCTGGCCCGCCTGTCATCCAGAACCCAGCAAAGGACCTTCTCACCTCTAAACGAGCCGTTATTACCATTGTCGTTCTTATGTGGTAGGTACTTCGCTACGCTTAGCCGGGCAATTGCAGTGAGCTAGAAACAACGAAGCCCCGCTGGTTGGGCGGGGCTTCGGTTGCAACGAGCAGAAGGCTATATAATTTCCTTCTTGTTCTTTACCATGTCGTAGAGCAACTCGCGGGCGCGGTGCAGCTGGGCCTTCACGGTGCCGAGGGGCGCTTTCAGCTCCTGGGCAATTTCTTCGTAGCTCAGCTCATCGAAGTAACGCAGAGTAACCAAACGCTGGTACTTATCGGGCAGCCGCGACACCACATGCTGCATGATTTCGATCTTCTGGTTCTTGATGGCCGACTCCGCCGGGTTCAGGTTGTTGTCGCGGAAATCGATGGTGATTTCGTCGCCGTTGTCAATCTTGATGGCCGAGTCAATGGACATCGTCTTGATTTTATTCTTGCGAATAAAGTCGATGCAGTTGTTGGTGGCAATGCGGAAAAGCCACGTGCTGAACGCGTACTCGGGGTTGAATTTGTGCAGGTTGCGGAACGCCTTGGCAAAAGCCTCAATGGTGAGGTCTTCGGCGTCGTCGGGATTGCGCACCATCTTCAGCACCACGTGGTACACGGGCTTCTTGTAGATCTGCATGAGTTCGGCATACGCCTTCTCATCGCCCTGCTCTACGGCAGAACGGATGAGCTTGAAGTCGTGCTTGGCCTTGGCCGAGAACTGCTTCTGGAGGTCCGGGTTGTTTACTTCCATCGGGAGGGTTTGCGGTAAAGCACTAGCGAGGCTGTCAAGAGAAAATAAGCCAGGAAATACGTCGCGTCCAGCACCGGCAGCAGTGCTACCGACTGCCGGTCATTCAAACGACGACTGGCCCCCGCGTACGTAGCTAATATGGCTGAGGTTCGCACGAACCAGGCTATAGCCAAAGGTACCCAATCGACCGGGGAAAAAAAGAGGGCCCCGAGGGTGGTCAGGTAAAAAAGGCCATTAGCCAACATAAAGGTTCCAATTCGGGCCTTGTCGGTTGCGCGATATTTAGATCCGGCTGACATATGCCGTCTTTTTTGGCGCCACCACTGGCTCCAAGAGGCGGGTGCTTCGCTTACGGATTGGGCCGCAGGATGGGTTACCACGGCGGCGCGCTTACCCAGGGCCACTGCGTCCTGCACCAGCAGGTCGTCGTCGCCGCTGAGGCTGCGGATGTGTGAGGCAAAACCTTTGGTAGCAAGGAAGGTAGCCTTGGTATAGGCCAGGTTGCGGCCGACGCCCATGTAAGGGTTGCCGCGCTCGGCGAAGCTCAGGTATTGCAGGCCGGTGAGCAGGGTTTCGTAGCGCACGAGCTTGTTCAGGAGGCCCGGCGCCTCATCGTAGGGACCGTAACCGAGGACGATGTCGGCGCCGGAACCGAAGCCGCGGGCCATGTGGCGCAGCCACTGGTTGGTGGTGGGCACGCAGTCGGCATCGGTAAAAAGCAGGTAGGGGTAGCGGGCTACTTTAATGCCGAGGGTAAGGGCGTATTTTTTGGGGGCGAGGCCCTCGGGCGTGCTGCCCACGGTAACGAGGCGCACGTTGGGGTAATACTGCGTGAGCTGTTGGGCGTACAGGCCGGTGTCGTCGTCAGAACGGTCGTCGACGAGGATGATTTCAAATTCGGCGTACTCCTGCGTCAGCAGAATGGGCATGAGGTGGCGCAGGTGCTCCAGGGCGTTGCGGGCGGCCACAATTACCGAAACCGGATGCTGCTGCTCGTGCGTGGGGGCCGGCTCGGCGTCGGGGCTTCTTTTAGCAGCGAAAGGCCAGAAATAATAGGCCATGTAGGCGAGCTGCACCACAACCGTGGCAAGCAGCAACCAGACTACGGGCGAAAAATGAACTGGCAAAACGACGAGCGAGGATGAGAAGCGGGCAAAAGTAGCCAATCCGGACGCAGCCCGGCGTCTGAAGCATAAAGTAAAACGCAACGTGTACGGCGCCTACGGGTTACCTTTGCGGGCAGGAGCTAGAAGCTAGAAGTCAGGAGCCAGGAGTGCGTGAACTATCGATTGGTTCGCTACGCCTCTCCCCTTCTGGCTTCTAGCTCCTCGCTTCCAGCTTCTTGTAAATGACTTTCGACCTCGTCGCTCACGACCCCCAAACCAAAGCCCGCGCCGGTGTGCTCACCACCGACCACGGTACCATTCAAACGCCCATTTTCATGCCCGTGGGCACGGTGGGCTCGGTAAAAGCTGTGCACCAGCGCGAGCTGAAGCAGGATATTCAGGCCCAGATTATTCTCGGCAACACCTATCATTTGTATCTGCGCCCCGGCCTCGACACGCTACAAAAAGCCGGTGGCCTGCACAAGTTCAATGGCTGGGACGGCCCCATTCTCACCGACTCGGGCGGCTACCAGGTGTACTCGCTGAGCAACACGCGCAAGATCAAGGAAGAGGGCGTGAAGTTCCGCTCGCACATCGACGGCTCGCAGCACCTGTTCACGCCCGAGGGCGTGATGGACATTCAGCGCGTCATCGGGGCCGACATCATCATGGCCTTCGACGAGTGCACGCCCTGGCCCTGTGAGTACGACTACGCCCGCCGCTCCCTCGACATGACGCACCGCTGGCTGAAGCGCTGCATCCAGCGTATTGATGAGACGGAGCCGCTCTACGGCTACGAGCAGCAGCTGTTTCCCATTGTGCAGGGCTCCACGTTCCGCGACTTGCGCGAGAAATCGGCGCAGTTTGTAGCCGAGCAAGGCCGCGCCGGCAACGCCATTGGCGGCCTGAGCGTGGGCGAGCCGGCCGACCTGATGTATGAAATGACGGAGCTGTGCTGCGACATTCTGCCCGCCGACAAGCCGCGCTACCTGATGGGTGTGGGCACGCCGGCCAACATCCTGGAAAACATTGCGCTGGGCGTGGACATGTTCGATTGCGTACTGCCCACCCGCAACGCCCGCAACGGCATGCTGTTTACCACGCAGGGCATCATTAACATCAAGAACAAGAAGTGGGAGCAGGACTTCTCCCCCATTGACGCCGAACTGGGCGGCTACGCCAGCACGTTCTATTCCAAGTCCTACCTGCGCCATTTGTTCCACGCCAGCGAGTACCTGGGCGGCATGGCGGCCTCGGTGCACAACCTCACGTTTTACCTCTGGCTGGTGCGCTCGGCGCGGGAACAAATCCTGGCCGGTACCTTCCGCGAGTGGAAGGAGCGCATGGTAAAGCAGCTGATGGTGAGATTATAAGTTGGCCGTTGTCAGTTTTGAGTTGTCAGTTCGTTCTGGCAAGCATTACTGACAACTAACAACTGTTACCTGACAACTCGTAAATGCTCCGCATCCTCGACAAATACATTCTGGGTAAACTGCTGACCACGTTTTTCTTCGTGGTGGTGGTGCTGGTGCTCGTTATCTGCGTGATTGACTTCACGGAGAAGAACGACGACTTCATCAAGCACGACTTGTCGGCGGGCAAGATCATTCTCGAATACTACGTCAACCTCTTCCCCTACTACGCTAACCTGCTCTCCCCCATAACCGTGTTCATTGCCACGGTGCTGGTAACCTCGCGGCTGGCGGCGCGCACCGAAATTGTGGCCATTCTGGCCAGCGGCGTGAGTTTTAAGCGGCTGCTGTTGCCTTACGTAATGGGTGGCGGCATTATCGGGCTGGCCATCTTCGGGCTGATCGGCTGGGTTATTCCCATTGCCAACAAAACCCGCGTGGACTTCGAGCGGAAATACGTAAAGAACCCCTACCGCTTCCAGGGGCGCAACGTGCACATCAAGATTGGGCCGAAGAGCTACGCGTACCTCGAGAGCTACGACAACGTGAACAACATGGGCTACAAGTTCGCGCTGGAAACCATCGACGGCACCGTGCTCAAACGCCGCATGACGGCCGAAGTCATGACCTGGGACTCTACCAAGCAAGCCTGGCGCCTCACGCCGCAGCTGGTGCGCACCTTTAAGGGCGACCGGGAAACGCTGCTTACCCTGCCGGCCCGCGACACCACCCTAAACCTCTACCCCAAGGATTTCGCCAGCACTTTTAAGCTGAACGAAACCATGACCACGCCCGAGCTCAACCGCTACATCCAAGAGAAAATCGACCGCGGCGCTTCCGACACCGACATTTACCTGGTAGAGAAGTACGAAAGGCTGGCGTACCCCTTCGCCATCGTTATCCTCACGGTTATCGGGGTAATCATGAGCGCGCGAAAATCCCGGGCGGGTGTGGGTGGCCAAATTGCGCTGGGCTTCGTGCTGGCGTTTGTGTTCATCATCTTCGTCATCATGAGCCGCAACCTGGCGTTGGTGGGCGAAATGTCGCCGGCGCTGGCGCCGTGGGTGCCCAGCATTGTGTTTACCATCATCGGCGCGGTGCTGTACCGCTACATTCCGCGCTAACCGGTCCGGCAAACGGATTTTGCGCCTTCGTTTCTATTTCTCTCCCATGCTCAAGGATTACCTGCGCCTCCATTTCATAGTGTTCCTGTGGGGCTTCACGGCCATATTGGGCAAGCTGATTACACTACCGCCGGTGGAGTTGGTGTTCTTCCGCACGCTCATTGCAGCGGTGGGTTTGGCGGTGTTGCTCTCGGCGCGGCAGCAACCTTGGCGCATTCCACCGGGACAGGCGTTGCGCCTGCTGGGCATTGGGGTGCTGGTGGCCGCGCACTGGATTACCTTCTTTTTGGCGGCCCGACTATCGTCAGTAAGTGTGTGTTTGGCAGGCATGGCTACGCTTGCGCTCTGGACCTCGCTACTGGAGCCGTTGCTGCTGCGCAAACGCTTCCAACCTTATGAAATTCTGCTGGGTTTGGTAGCCATGCTGGGCCTGTACCTGGTGTCGCAGGCCGAGTTCGATCAGCTCACCGGCTTGGCCGTAGCTGTACTGTCGGCCGGCATCAGCGCCTTGTTCAGCGTGCTGAACGTGAAGCAGGTGCAGCACCACCCACCCCTGCGCCTCACGCTGTACGAAATGGCCGGCGCTTGCCTCAGCATCATGCTGTTTCTGATCATCCGCCCTGCATTTGGCGGCGAACTGCCCCAACTCGACCCCAAGCCGCTCGATTGGGTGTGGTTGCTGATCCTGGCTGGCGTGTGCACGGTGTATGCCTTCTCCACGTCGGTGGAGTTAACGAAACGTCTTTCGGCCTTCGCCGTGAACCTGACCGTTAATCTGGAGCCGATTTACGGCATTGCGCTGGCCGTTGTCATTTTTGGCCAGCAGGAAAAAATGAGTCCGGGTTTCTACGCCGGTACGTTGCTCATTCTGGTTAGCGTGCTGGTTCACCCGCTGATTGACCAGTGGGTGCAACGGCGGCGAAGAGCAGTAGCAGCATAAATTTCTCCTCTGCGAACGGCTGCTCCGGTTTTAGCCGACCACCCGGCGCAACGGCAGGAAAGCCATCAGCAACTTCAGCAACGATTTCGTTCAACGACGCGGGGCCGGCAAGCTAAGCTTGCCGGCCCCGCCCGGTTCCGCGCCGTTCGCGCCGCCGTGGTTCCACAGGTTCAACGTAAGCAACGATAATCAACGGTGCCACGACTCAGCTACGCCGACCTGCGGTTGGAGTGATGACACCACGCGGCAGCGCGCCGCCGTGGCTCCCCCTCTCTTTTGGAGAGGGGGCCGGGGGTGAGGTCAAAGCCGTTACAGCCGCCCGTTCCATACCTCAAAATTCGCATTAAACTCCACAGCTGGTGGTGTTTCCAGCCCCGGCCACAGCCCAAATACCGCCGAGCCCGAGCCCGACAAACTCGCGTATGCCGCTCCGGCCGCGTAAAGCTGCTGCTTAAGTTGCTCCAGCACCGGAAACTTCGGGGCCAACGACGCCTCGAAATCATTCACCACCGTCTCGCGCCAGGTTTCTATGGGGCCAGCTAGAGCCGTGCGCAAATCGTGCTGCGGCGCCCGCGGCGTTACGCCCGCGTAGGCTTCGGCCGTGCTGATGTGCAGGTTTGGGTACACCACTTTGCAGGCGGTACTGGCCAGCTGCGGCAGCGGCAGTGGGGTAAGCTCGTCGCCACGGCCGGTGGCCAGGGCGGACAGGTTACGGATGAAAAAGGCGCAGTCGGAGCCCAGGCGGCGGGCGTAGGCCTCCTGCTGTTGTTCGGTCAGGCGCAGATTCAGCACGATGTTCAAGGCCTTGAGCGCAAACGCGGCATCGGCCGAGCCGCCGCCCAAACCCGCCCCAATGGGCACCACCTTGTGCAAGTTAATGCGCACGGCCGGCACCTGCGGAAAATCGGCCCGCAGCAGCTCGTAGGCCCGTACGCAGAGGTTGGAGGCTGGGTCGCCGGGCACGGGGCGGCCCGTAAGCGTGAGTTCGGTTTTGCCCTCGGCGGCAGGCAGTATCTCCAGCGCATCGGTCCAGGGCAGCGGCACCATGGCGGTTTCGAGGGTGTGGAAACCATCGGGGCGTCGGGCCGTGATGTGCAGACCGAGGTTGAGCTTGGCGTTCGGGAAGACGAGCATGGCGCAAAGAACGGCAGTCGGCGGAAATCAGCCGGCAGTTAAGTTGACCAAAAGACTGGCGGCTGCTCGCCTTTCGGCTTGCGCGGTAACAGCAAAGCCAGTTCGCTTAAACCGTGGAGGCAGCGTGGCGCGTAACTTGCACGGCCCGAGTGCCCGCGTTTCTGCCTTATGTTCACCACTGCCGCATCTGCCAACTGGTACCGCCGCACGGGCAAACGCCTGCTCGACGTGCTGCTGGCCGCGCCCTTGCTGCTGGCGGTAGCACCCGTGTTAACCTTGGCCGCCGGGTTGCTAAAACTGCAGCCGGGCAGCGGACGGATCCTGTTTCGGCACCGCCGGCCCGGCTTGCACGGGCAGCTGTTCACGCTCTACAAGCTCCAAACCATGACCGATGCCCGCGACGCCGCCGGGCAGCTACTGCCCGATGCCCAGCGCCTCACCCGCCTCGGCCGCCTGCTACGCGCCACGTCCATTGACGAACTGCCCCAACTCTGGAACGTGCTTCGCGGCGACCTGAGCCTGGTGGGCCCGCGCCCCTTACTACCTGAGTACCTGCCGCTGTACTCGCCTGAGCAAGCCCGCCGCCACGCCGTGCGGCCCGGCATTACGGGCTGGGCGCAGGTAAACGGCCGCAACGCCATTTCCTGGGAGCAGAAGTTTGCTTACGACGTTTGGTACGTTGAGCACCTCTCTTTTGCCCTCGATTTGCGTATTCTCGTACGTACCGCCGGTCGGGTACTGAGTGCCCACGGCGTAGCGGCTCCCGGCCAGGCCACCACCGAGGCCTTTCGCGGCTCCTCCCCATCTGCTTCTTCCCATACCGATTTCTCGGCATGACTCAACTTTTCTTCTCTGATTACGACGACCTGGAATTCTCCGGCAGCCGCCCGCTGGTTATTGTGGGCGCCGGCGGCCTGGGCCGCGAAGTGCTGATGCTGGTGCGCCAGCTCAACGAAATGCGCCTGCAATGGGATGTGCTAGGCTTTTACGACGACCAGCAGCCCGCTGACCTCGAACGCCTGCACGATTTACCCTACCTCGGCACCATAGCCGATCTGAACGCCACCACCGAAACGGTGTACGCTGCCGTTGCCGTGGGCAATAGCCACCACCGCGCCGCCGTGGTGGGGCGCCTTACCTCACCGCACCTGCACTTTGCCACCCTTATTCACCCTTCCGTTACGTTGCGCGGCTATCAGAATGTGCAAGTAGGCCCCGGCAGCATCGTTACCCAAGGCTGCGTGTTTACCTGCGACATCGTTATCGGCCGGCACGTGCTGCTGAACTTAGGCTGCACCATCGGCCACGATGCCGTGCTGGAAGACTTTTGCTCCCTTATGCCCCACGCCAACGTGGGCGGCGAGGCTCACTTGGAAAGCGCCGTGTACCTGGGGACCAATGCCACAGTCATCAACAAAGTACGCGTAGGCGCCCGCACTATTGTAGGTGCCGGCGCCGTGGCCGTACGCGACCTGCCCGCCGATGTAACCGCTGTGGGCGTACCAGCGCAAGTCATCAAGCAGCATTAGTCTAGAATACTGCGTCCGGTGCGGCTGCCTGTCATGCAGCCACTCACCTTGTTCCTTCGCTACCACTTCCGGCTTTCGGGCCGCTCTTCCGCCCTGCATGCACAGCGACGATTACGACCGGCTTTTCCTCTCTCCGCCCCACCTTGGTCGCCACGAGCTGAATTACGTTCACAAAGCCATCGAAGACAATTGGGTGGCCCCCGCCGGCCCCAACCTCGACGGCTTCGAGCGCGACCTGTGCCAGTACGTGGGCACCCAGCACTGCGTGGCCTTGTCGTCGGGCACGGCTGCTATTCACCTGGGGTTGCTACTGCTCGGCGTGGGCCCCGGCGACGAGGTGCTGGTGCCGTCGTTCACCTTCGTGGCCACGGCCAGTCCGGTACGCTACGTGGGCGCCGAGCCGGTTTTCATCGACAGCGAAACCCGCACCTGGAACCTGTGCCCCCAGCGCCTGCGCGAGGCGTTGGCCGAACGCGCCCGCCGCGGCAAACAGGCCAAGGCCATTATTGTGGTGCACCTCTACGGCATGCCCGCGCTGCTGAACGAAATCCTGGAACTAGCCGCCGAGTACGGCGTGCCGGTGCTGGAAGACGCGGCCGAGGCTTTGGGCTCCCGACACCACGGGCAGGCCTTGGGAAGCTTTGGCGACGTTGCCGTTCTTTCGTTCAATGGCAACAAGATCATTACTACCAGCGGCGGTGGCGCCCTGCTCACCAACAACGCCGAATACGCCCGCCAGGCCCGCTGGCTGAGCACCCAGGCCAAGGACCCGGCTCCGTACTACCAGCATTCTACCCTCGGTTATAACTACCGCCTGAGCAACATTCTCGCCGGCATCGGCCGCGGCCAGATGGAACTGATTGAAGAGCGCGTGAAGCGCCGCCGCGAAATCTTCGCATTATATCAAGAACTGCTGCGCGATGTACCAGCAGTGCAAGTAGGTCCCGCCGAGCCGGCCAACACCCGCTCAAACCGCTGGCTGACCACCATTCTACTCAGCCCCGAACATACCGAGCGCACGCCCGAAGACCTACGTCAGCACCTGGAAACGCACAACATCGAAAGCCGGCCACTCTGGAAGCCCCTGCACCTGCAGCCGCTTTTTGCAGCATCCGCCATGTACGGCGGCACCGTGTGCGAAGACCTTTTCACCCGCGGACTTTGCCTGCCTTCCGGTTCCAGCATGACCGACGCCCACGTGCGCCGCGTCGTTAAGGCTTTGCAGGCAAAGCTATAATGTCTACCCTTTTTAGCTTAAAAAGCCGCGCAGGTAGTCTATAAAGTTCACTATGCAGTACAAAACGTGCGGCTATCAGTTTAAAAACCCTGGACTTCGGTACAAAATTCTTGCTCGTTTGGCCTACCCCAACGCTTGTCGCAAGTCTTCCACCAACTCCTCGGCTGGCTCAATGCCCACCGACAGCCGCACCAGCCCCAATGTAATGCCCAGGTCCCGTTGCTGCTCCGGCGTAAGTGCCCGGTGCGATGTTCCCAGCGGGTACGACAGCGACGAGTCTACCCCCGCCAACGAGGGCGCGAACGGGAACCGCTGACAGCGGCGCATGAAGCCGCTCACCGCTTCCTGATCGTCTTCCAGCAGAATCGACATCATCCCACCGAACATACCTCCACCCTGCTCCTTGGCCAGTGCGTGCTGCGCATGATCGGGCAGGCCGGGGTAATACACGGCGCGCACGCCGGGGTGTTGTTGCAACATCTCGGCCACGGCTTGGGCGTTGTGGCAATGTTCACGCACGCGCAGGCGCAGGGTTTTCAGGCCGCGAACGGCCAGCCAGCTTTCCATGGGGCTGAGCGTAAGGCCGTAAAACACCCCGATTTGCTTGAGTCTGGCGGCTACTTCCGGGTCGGCCGCTACGGCGGCGCCGGCGGTTACGTCGCTGTGGCCCGCCAGGTACTTGGTTACGCTGTGCAGGCTGATATCGGCTCCCAGGCTTAGCGGCTTGGTGAGCAGCGGCGTGGCAAAGGTGTTGTCCACCACCAACTTCAGGCCCAGGTTGTGGCATTCGGTGGCAAGGCGACGCAAATCGGCCACACGCAGTAGTGGGTTGCTAATGGTTTCGGCCAGCAGCAGGCGCGTGGTGGGCTGCACAAATTGGCCGAGGCTGTAGAGTTGCTCGAAGGGCACGTACGTCACCGTGATGCCCATGCGGCTGAGTTCGGTATTCAGCAGCGCAGCCGAGCCGCCGTAGATGTCGGCAGCGCACAGCACATGGTCGCCGGTTTGGCAGTAGGCCAGAATAGAGGCAAAAATGGCCGACATGCCCGAAGACGTAGCCACCGCGCCCGCGCCGCCTTCCAGCTGATTGATGGCGTTAACCAGCTCGTCGGAATTGGGGTTGCCGTTGCGCGAGTACAGGTACCGGCTGCTGGTATCCTGAAAGTACTGGTCGAGCTCGTCGAGGTCCTGAAACTTGAAAACCGAAGTTTGGTAGATGGGCGTGATTTTCGGAGTAATGGAGGTCATCAGCGACGAGGGTTGGCGGGTATGGCGGGCGACACCGGGAGGAAATCGGTTTCTTTTCCGTGGTGCAAGCTACTGCCGCAGCCGCATTTTTCTGCTCCTCGCTTGCAACGATCAGGTCCTAACTACCCAAGGCATGTAAGGCACTGCCCGACCCTCCCTAAGCGTCAGCACCTGGGGACTCCCCCGCAATACCTTTGCTCTTGGCCGCCAAAGCAGCCCGTGCCACCCGGTTTTCACGCCGGAACACTTCCATCAGTACCAGAAAGTAAGACACCAGCAGCGGCCCCACCACTAAGCCCACGATGCCGAAAATTTCTATTCCCAGCACCAGACCGATTAGCGTTATCAGCGGATGAATGTCGCCCATGCGCTTGGCCAGCACAATGCGCAGCAGGTTGTCAACATTCACAATCACAATGAAGCCCACCAGCAGAATCCCAACTGCCGCCCCGGTAGCGCCTTCCGAAAACTGATACAATGCAGCCGGCCCCCATACCAGCGGAGTACCCAAGACTGGCAGGAAAGCCATAAAAAAAGCTACCACTCCCCAAAAAAGAGGATCGGGCACGCCAAAAATCCACAAGGTCAAGCCCGTCAGAATACTCTGCACCATCGACACCAGTACCTGGCCCAATACGTTGGCGTTAACGTTGTTTTTCAACGATTCCCCCAGCTCCGAAATGGTTTCGCCCCGAAACGGCAGGTACCGGCGCAGCCCGAGTAAAAAGTACGTTTCCTGCATAAACAGGTAGTACATAGTGAACAGCATTAGCCCCACAATCACCAGGAAATTCAAAGCACCGCTGGCAACTGTGGGCACCCAGCTGCTCACTTGCCGCGCAGCCTGCTGAAGCAGTTCGCGCACGTTTTGCTTCCCCACAATTTGAAAGCCGCTAGCGTTTTCCAGCTTGTGCAGTACATCCATGATGCGCTCGGGGTGCCGGGCAAATGCCACCATCCGGTCGATCAGCAACGTGCTCAGGGCAAAGAAGGGGATAATGAGGGCCACCACGGTAACCAGCAGCAGCCCCACGGCCACCAGCCGGCGGTTCCAGCGGCGCTGATGCACCAGCGCCACCCACCACGGCCGGAACATAACAAACAGAATGCCTGCCCCCAAAAACGCCGTTAGGTACTGCACCAGCCCCAACAGCATCAGCCCACCCAGCCCAATAAGCGAGGCAATCAGCAGCACGTGCCGCTGCCGGGGTGTGTAAATGTTCTCAATAGCAGCAAAAGGGTCCTGAGGACGCAGCATAGATCGGGCAACTAAACGGGCACTTGCTCCACGCAAGGTCGGCACTCCTTACTATAATTCAACCGAAGTGCTGTTCCCTCTCTAGACCAACAAAAAAGCCTCTCCGGGGCGGGAGAGGCTTTCCTGATTTCTTTTCGTTGAAGCGTTACGCCAACACCGACTCGGCCAAAACCACGACGTTGTTGCGCAGCACTTCCACCACGCCGCCCGTTACCTGGAACGACTCGCGGCCGGCAGCGCTGGTTAGGCGCACCTCGCCCGCTTGCAGCGCGCTGATGAGCGGGGCGTGGTTGTTGAGCACTTCAAACTGGCCGTCGGCGCCCGGGAAGATGGCCGAAGAAACTTCGCCCTCAAACACCTTGCGGTCCGGCGTGATGATTTCTAAACGCATAGCAGTTGCCTGTTTGTAGTTATCCGTTGTCAGCGTGTGCCGTTCGGCCTCACAACTGACAACGGATAACCGTCAACTCAAAAATTAGCGGGCTTCCGCCATCAACTTCTCACCCTTGGCTACGGCATCCTCGATGGTACCTACGAGGTTGAACGCTGCCTCAGGCAGGTGGTCGTGCTTGCCGTCGATGATTTCGTTGAAGCCGCGGATGGTGTCCTTGATATCAACGAGTACACCGGCCAGACCGGTGAACTGCTCGGCCACGAAGAAGGGCTGCGACAGGAAACGCTGCACGCGACGGGCGCGGTTTACGGTCTGCTTGTCTTCTTCGGAGAGTTCGTCCATACCCAAGATGGCGATGATGTCCTGCAGTTCTTTGTAGCGTTGCAGAATTTCTTTCACGCGCTGGGCGGTGTTGTAGTGCTCGTCGCCGAGAACGGCGGCATCCAGGATGCGTGAGGTCGAGTCCAGCGGGTCCACAGCCGGGTAGATGCCAAGCTCGGCAATCTTACGCGACAGTACCGTGGTAGCGTCCAAGTGAGCAAAGGTGTTGGCCGGAGCCGGGTCAGTCAAGTCATCGGCAGGCACGTAAACGGCCTGTACCGAGGTGATAGAGCCCCGCTTGGTGGAGGTGATACGCTCCTGCATGGCACCCATTTCGGTAGCCAGCGTGGGCTGGTAACCTACGGCCGAGGGCATACGGCCCAGCAGAGCCGACACTTCCGAACCCGCCTGGGTGAAGCGGAAGATGTTGTCGATAAAGAACAGGATGTCACGACCAGCACCGGTGCCGTCGCCGTCGCGGAAGTTCTCCGCAATGGTCAGACCCGACAGGGCCACACGGGCACGGGCTCCGGGAGGCTCGTTCATCTGGCCGAACACCAGCGTAGCCTGAGATTTTTCCATCTCGGCCATGTCCACCTTCGTCAGGTCCCAGCCGCCCTGCTCCATGGAGTGCTTAAACTCCGAGCCGTAGCGAATGATGTCCGATTCGATGAATTCGCGCAGCAAGTCATTGCCTTCGCGGGTACGCTCGCCCACACCAGCAAACACCGACAGACCCGAGTAGGCCTTGGCGATGTTGTTGATGAGTTCCTGAATCAGTACGGTTTTGCCTACGCCAGCACCACCAAACAAACCGATTTTACCGCCCTTTACATAAGGAGCCAGCAAGTCGATTACTTTGATGCCGGTGAAGAAAACTTCCGAGGAAGTAGCCAGTTCTTCGAAAGCGGGAGCCTGACGGTGAATGGGC
Source organism: Hymenobacter koreensis (assembly GCF_039541855.1). NCBI lineage: Bacteria > Pseudomonadati > Bacteroidota > Cytophagia > Cytophagales > Hymenobacteraceae > Hymenobacter > Hymenobacter koreensis. Next base: position 274,724 of record NZ_BAABHA010000001.1, on the reverse strand, counting down.
AGACGCACGCCCGATTGGGGCTGCGGAATGCCATCAATGGCCTCGCCGATTACGTTGAACAGGCGGCCTTTTACGCCGTCGCCGGTGGGCATCGAGATGGGCGCACCCAAGTCGCGCACGTCGGCGCCGCGGGTCAAACCTTCGGTCGAGTCCATGGCGATGGTACGCACACGGTCTTCGCCCAGGTGTTGCTGGCACTCCAGGATTACGACTTGGCCGTTGTCCTTCGTTACTTCCAGCGCGTCGAGGATGTTGGGCAGTTTGGAGCCTTCACCCGCGAAGCTCACGTCCACCACGGGACCGATGACCTGGGTGATTTTGCCGGTATTCGCCATTGCGTTTGTGTATAGGGAAATGAAGCAGTTTCAGGCCGCAAAAGTACGGACCATCCGCCGCATGGGCAAACCCGAACGCCACGGAAACTTTTCGCGCTGAAAATCACCGCTAAAAGGCGCTTTTCAGGCCAAATAACGCCTTTACCCCAAAAAATTATTTCGCCCAAAATTTGGAGCCGCCCGAAACGGTAGTACATTTGCAAACCCAAACGGGACACCGCGTGGGATTTTGTCCGATGGTGTAACTGGCAACACGCTTGATTTTGATTCAAGAAAGTCCAGGTTCGAGCCCTGGTCGGACAACTGCTCAACAGCGAAAGGCGCTGGCTTCCTCTTCGGAGAGAAGTCGGCGCCTTTCGCTTTTTACGGTTCCACCGGTACTGACCACGCGCTAGCGGCGGTCAGGGCCCTGCAGCGGCCTGCGACCCAGCCACTAACGCGTGCATCCGGACTACGGACGCCGGTTCTTGGTTGGCTTTCCTTGTTCCCTTTTCTTCTCTCATGGCTTCGCAGGTCAAAATCTTCTCCGGTACCACGTCGCGCGACGTGGCCGAAAAAATTGCCGCCGCTTACGGTCAACCCCTGGGCGACCTCACCATCCAGCGCTTCGCCGACTCCGAAATCGGACCGAGCTTCAACGAGAGCGTACGCGGCTGCGAGGTGTTTCTCATCCAGAGCACCTTCCCACCCGCCGATAACCTGATGGAACTCATGCTGATGGTGGACGCGGCCAAGCGCGCCTCGGCCTACAAAGTGAACGTGGTGATGCCCTACATGGGCTACACCCGGCAGGACCGCAAGGATAAGCCCCGGGTAAGCATCGGGGCCAAAGTCGTGGCTGAGTTCATCCAGAGCGTGGGCACTTCCCGCCTGATGACCTGCGACCTGCACGCGGGCCAGATTCAGGGCTTCTTCGACATTCCCGTCGACCACCTCGACGGCTCCACCATCACGGCGCCCTACATCAAGTCCCTGAACCTGGAGAACCTCATCTTCGCTTCTCCCGACGTGGGCGGCGTGGTGCGCACCCGGGCCTTTGCCAAGAAGTTCGGGGCCGAAATAGTGGTCTGCGACAAGATGCGCCTGCGGGCCAACGAAATTGCCTCCATGCAGGTCATCGGCGACGTGACGGGCATGAACGTGGTGCTGGTGGACGACATCGTGGACACGGCCGGCACCGTGTGCAAGGCCGCCGATCTGCTGCTGGAGCGGGGTGCCGCTTCGGTGCGGGCCGTCATCACCCACCCCGTGCTTAGCGGCCCGGCCCATGAGCGGATTCGCAATTCCTCGCTGGTGGAGCTGATTACGACCGATACCATCCCGCTGCGCGAGGAAAACGACAAGATTCGCGTCATCTCGGTGGCCGACCTCTTTGCCCAAGCCATCCGGAACGTGGTGACACACGAGTCTATTAGCTCGCTGTTTATATAAAGACGGACTAATTGCCTGTCGTCAGGAACAGAGCGAAGGGCCTTCTCACGCCAGAACAAATCGTCCGGCGGTGAGAAGGCCCTTCGCTTTACTCAGGATGACGCTTTTCTAGCTACTGACGGCTTACTTCCGTCACATATAGTAAGCCCACACTTTTCAATCCGAAACCTTCCGCGTACCTTTGCGGCCCTGTCGGCTATTCTGGCTGGCGGAACAGTTTCATTTCAAGGTCTTTACTAAGACCACACTTTCAAACACCAGTATTATGAAAAGCCTCGAGATTGTAGGGTTTAAAAGAGCGAATCTCGGTAAGAAAGATGCCAAGGCCCTGCGCCTGGACTCTATGGTTCCGTGCGTATTGTACGGCGGCGAAGAGCAAGTGCATTTTTCGGTTCCGGCCATCCTGTTCCGCGAGTTGCTGTACACCCCCGAGGTGCACATCGTTGACTTGAACATTGAAGGCACCATGTACCGTGCCATCGTGCAGGACTCTCAGTTCCACCCCGTGAACGAGATGTTGTTGCACGTTGACTTCCTGTTGCTGCAGGAAGGCAAAGAAGTGAAGATGGACATCCCCGTGCAGTTCGTAGGCGTTTCGCCGGGCGTACTGGCTGGTGGCAAGCTGGTGAGCAAGCTGCGCAAGCTGAAAGTGAAGGCTTCGGCCGAAAACCTGCCCGACTACGTGAAGGTGGACATTTCGGACCTGGGCCTGGGCAAGTCGATCAAGGTAAACAAGGTGGTGCCCGAGAACTACACCATCCTGACGAACCCGATGGCTCCCATTGCCACGGTAACCATCCCGCGTGCCCTGAAAGGCCAGATGGCTGCCGACAAATAGGTTTTTCGCGCTGTCGAAAGCAAAAATCCTGCTTCGCCTTGCGGCGGGGCAGGATTTTTTACGTTTGTAGGCGTCTACACAAACAAGTATGAAATTTCTGATTCTGGGGCTGGGCAACATTGGCCCGGAGTACGCCGACACCCGCCACAACATTGGCTTTATGGTGCTCGATTACCTGGCGGCCAAGCACGAGGCAAGGTTTGAAATTGGGCGGCACGCGTTCGTGACCGAAATCAAGCACAAAGGCAAAACCTACGTACTGGTAAAACCCACCACGTACATGAACCTAAGCGGTAAAGCCGCCGCGCACTACCTCACCAGCCTGAAGCTGGAAAAAGAGCAGATGCTGGTGGTAACCGATGATTTGGCCCTCCCCTACGGCAAAATTCGCCTGAAAGGCAAAGGCTCGGCCGGCGGACACAACGGCCTCAAGCACATTCAGGAAACCCTCGGCTCCGACGAATACGCCCGCCTGCGCTTCGGCGTGGACGCCAACTTTCCCAAAGGCCGGCAGGTGGATTACGTGCTCAATCCGTTCAGCGAAGACGAGCGAATTGACCTGCCGCTGCGCATTGAAAAGGCGGCGGAAGCGGTGCTGGCGTTTGGCACGTTGGGACTGGAGCGGACGATGAATGTCGTAAACGTGAAGTAAGAGCTACTGCAGCGGCTCCGACTGGTGGTATTTCACTAGGATCGAGCAGATGTAGAGCAACCCAGGCAGTATTTTACTCACCCATGCAAGGCCACACAGCAGCAAGCCGAGACCGACGTAGAACTTTATAGAAAGATAAAAAGGCCCCGATCGGGTGGCGGTCATTAGCTTAATACCGCCCCATATCAGAGCCAAAATGCATACCGCAACCAATCCTACCGCCAGCAGGATGGACTGTCCAAGATTCTGAGGTTCCAGTGGGATTTCGTGCATTAGTTGGCTTAATAGCCAGCAGCACCATATAGTAACCCAAGCCAAAACAAACGGGCCGCCCTACTCCTTGCAGAGTGGGACAGCCCGTTTGTTTTGGGCAAGGTGGCTTCCCTACGCAACAAAGCTACCCGGCCGCACCGGCTGGCCGGGCTGCATGAGGTGCAGCGAACCGTCGGCGTTTTCGGCCATAAGCAGCATGCCTTGGCTTTCGATGCCTTTGATTTCGCGCGGCGCGAGGTTCAGCAGCACCAGCACTTGCTGACCTACCAAGGCCTCGGGAATGAAGTGCTCGGCAATGCCTGAAACAATGGTGCGCTGATCGAGGCCAGTGTCGACGGTCAGCTTCAGCAGCTTTTTGGTTTTGGCCACTTTCTCGGCGGCTACCACGGTACCCACGCGCAGGTCCATGCGGCCGAACTCGTCGAACGACACGTTTTCCTTGGCGGGAGCGGCGACGGCAGCGGCCATCTGGTTGGCTTTCTTGGTATCGAGCAGCTTCTGTACCTGGGCTTCTACGGTGGCGTCTTCAATTTTCTCGAACAGCAGGAAGGCTTCGCCCAACTGGTGGCCTTCGGGCAGCAGCGTGGCACGGCCGGCCTGGCTCCAAGCACCTTGCTCGGTGCGCAGCATGGTGGCCAGTTTCTGCGCCGACTCGGGCAAGAAGGGCTCCAGCAGCGTGGCTAAAGCGGCCGTAAGCTGCAGGCTCACGTGCAAAATGCTGGCGGTGCGCGTGGGGTCGGTTTTGATAAGTTTCCAGGGCTCGGTATCCGCCAGGTACTTGTTACCGACACGGGCCAGGTTAAGCACTTCGGCCAGGGCGTCGCGGAAACGGTAGTTCTCGATTAGGTCGCCGATGCGTTGCGGAAACTCCGAGAGCTGGCGCAGTACCTCTTCATCCAACTCGTCGAGTGGGCCGGCTACGGGTACACGGCCTTCGAAGAACTTGTGAGTTAGCACCACAGCGCGGTTCACAAAGTTGCCGAGTGTAGCCAGCAGCTCGTTGTTGTTGCGTGCCTGGTAATCTTTCCAAGTGAAGTCGTTGTCCTTGGTTTCGGGGGCGTTGGCACAGAGCACGTAGCGCAGCACGTCGGCTTTGCCGGGGAAATCCTGCAGGTACTCGTGCAGCCACACGGCCCAATTGCGGGACGTGGAAATCTTGTCGCCTTCCAGGTTCAGGAACTCGTTGGCGGGCACGTTATCGGGCAGAATGAATTCGCCGTGGGCCTTGAGCATCGCCGGAAAAATGATGCAGTGGAACACGATGTTATCCTTGCCGATGAAGTGCAGCAGCTTGGTTTCGGGGTCCTGCCAGTAGGGCTTCCAGGCGTCGCCGGGCAGCAGGTCCTTGGTGGCCGAGATGTAGCCAATGGGCGCATCGAACCACACGTATAGCACCTTGCCGTCGGCGCCTTCTACGGGTACGGGCACGCCCCAATCCAGGTCGCGGGTTACGGCGCGGGGGTGCAGGCCCTGGTCGATCCAGGATTTGCACTGGCCGTACACGTTGGTTTTCCAGTCCTGCTTGTGGCCTTCCACAATCCACTCGCGCAGCCACGGCTCGTACTGGTCGAGCGGAAGGTACCAGTGCTTGGTTTCGCGCAGCACGGGGTGGTTGCCCGAGAGCATGGAGCGCGGGTTAATCAGCTCGGTGGGGCTGAGCGAGGAGCCGCACTTTTCGCACTGGTCGCCGTAGGCGTTTTCGTTGGCGCAGGTGGGGCAGGTGCCCACGATGTAGCGGTCGGCCAGAAATTGGTCGGCCTGCTCGTCATAATACTGCAGCGAAGTCTGTTCGGTGAACTGGCCGGCCTCGTAAAGCTTGCGGAAGAAGTCGGAGGCCGTTTTGTGGTGCGTTTCGTTGGAAGTGCGCGAGTAAATATCGAACGACACACCGAACTCTTTAAAAGAGTCACGGATGATGGCGTGGTATTTATCGACCACCTGCTGCGGGGTAACGCCTTCTTTCTGAGCCCGAATGGTGATGGGCACGCCGTGCTCGTCGGAGCCGCAGATAAACTTCACATCGCGGCCCTGAGCGCGCAGGTAACGCACGTAAATATCGGCAGGCAGGTACACACCTGCTAAGTGACCAATGTGCACGGGGCCGTTGGCGTAAGGCAGCGCAGCGGTAACGGTATAGCGTTTGGGAAGGGCTTGCATGGGGAGGTGAAAAACGCCGCGCCACACATTCAGCGCGAACAAAAAATACGAGGAAGGCGCAAAGAAACGCCGAAAAGTGCAGACGTAACCGCACCCGCACGCGTATCAGATACGCGATGCGGTAGTACGGCGCAATGTTATCAATTACCGAGCAACGGTAACATTCTGCTTCCGATTCGTTTCCTTTCCGAAATAGTACATGAGTTGCTCATCTTTACCAGACCACACCATGGCAAAAGCAGATAAAAAAAGCGCCGGTAAACAAGGCGAAAAAGCCGGCAAAGAGAAGGGCGAAAAGAAAGGCAAGGCCAATGCAAAGGCGGAGCGTAAATCCGTAGCCCGGGCTTCTTCTGATGGCGCCCATGCCAGCATTGATCTGCCGACCGGCAAGGACAAGTCGGGGGGCAAGAAGGCGCAAAAAGCCGCTACCAAACAGGCGCAGAAACAGCTTAACAAGCAGCTTGATGAGTTGTCTAAGCGCATTCGAAAGGAAACCAAAGCGCAGGTAAAAGAAGTAGTGGCGCAAGCCGCTGTTCGCTTTGAGCAGGAAGCCCGTCAACTCCTGAAAGCATCTTCGGTTCAGGCTAACGACGAGAAACCGAGCACCTCAACCACTTCCAAAGCCGTTAGTGGCGCCACCAAGCCAGCAGCCCGGCCCGCAGCCGCAAAGCCTGCGGCTCCACGCCGGCCAGCCACGGCAGCAGCGGCTCCCAAGGCCACGCCGGCACCGCGCCCCAGCCGTTCGCGGGCTACGGCCACCACGCCCACAACCGCTACGCCGCCTGCGGCACGGCCGGCTGCCGTCCGCAACCGTTCTGGTGCCCGCCCCAGCGCACCGCTGGCCCCCGAAAAACCGGCTTCGCTGGTTACCCCGGCCTCGTCGGCTAACGGTACTACCGAATAAGATTTCCTGACGTGCCTTCGCATCGGTCCGCCTAGCTGTTTACGCAGCGGGGCGGGCCGATTCTGGTTTTAAGGACGCCGCAGGGTATCGGCCATATTGGGGTTGCCCTGAATACGACGCACGCGCTCTTCGGGCGTGCTCAGGTTGGGGTCGTTAGTGTTAACGGACTCGATGCGCTGCCGGGCGCCGGTAGCCGCTGCCTGCTCACGCACTTGGGGCACACGGTTGGGCGTGGCGTCGGGTTGAGTGCCGGTGCCCACGCCGTTGTTGTAAGCGGCCTGGCGGTCGGCATCGGTGCGAATTTCGGTGGGCGCGCGGTCCACTTCCGCCGATTGGTCGGAGGTGGTGCAGGCGGCGCCGAGCCAACAGAGCAATACGGCGGGCAAAACGAGACGAAACGGGCGGCAAGACATGAGACAGGAGCTGAGGTATATTCTCTCAACGCAAGGCAGCTACAGCTTGTTGGATCCCTTTTATGTACCCGAGCAGCAATAGTTGACGGTGCTGACCAAGGCGGCTACGCACAGAAAAGCCCGCACCGAGGCGCGGGCTTTCTTTTAAAGCAGTGACGACTCTTACTTCTTGACGAACACCATAGCGCCGGAGTTCATGCAGTAGCGCAGGCCCGTGGGCGCGGGGCCATCGTCGAACACGTGGCCCAAATGACCGCCGCACTTGGCGCAAACTACTTCGTCGCGGCTCATGCCGTGGCTGTTGTCTTTCTGCACCTTCACGCTGCTGGCTGTGGCCGGCGCAAAGAAACTAGGCCAGCCGGTACCCGACTCGAACTTCTCGGTGGAGTGAAAAAGCAAGTTTTTATCGGCCGCGCAGTAAAAGGCGCCTTTCTCGTGGTTGTCGTTGTATTTGTTCGCGAAGGGCCGTTCGGTGCCTTTTTCGCGTAGGATGGTGTACTGCTCAGGCGTGAGTTGCAGTTTCCATTGGGCGTCGGTTTTACGCACGGGAAATTCATCGGCCTTGTTGGTCATCGGCTGCGCCGTGGGATACACCTTATTAGATGCCTTGGCGACAGATATTTCCTTGGTTTTTTGTTGAGAACAAGCCGGCAACGAGGTTAAGCACAGCAGACTAAGCAGTAAGACGGGGATGCGCATGGAATAAATTAAACGGGAGAGAAAGACGGCCGAAAAAACCCGCGCCGCATGCAGAACGCTGTGCTGTCGGGTTTTGTTCAGCATACCTACGACGCTGACAGGCAGCGCGGTTTGCTTTCAAACATTAAGGGTAACAAGCATTTGCGGACGAAATTCCCTACCTTTGCACCCGCAAAACAGCTCTCATGCAGAACATCCGTAACATCGCCATCATTGCCCACGTTGACCACGGCAAAACCACGCTCGTGGACAAGATCATCCACGCGTCGAAGCTCTTTTCGGAGCACCAGCACTTCGACGACCTGATCTTGGACAACAACGACCTGGAGCGCGAGCGTGGCATTACCATCGTATCGAAGAACGTTTCGGTTCGCTACAAAGACGTTAAAATCAACATCATCGACACCCCTGGTCACGCCGACTTCGGCGGCGAGGTGGAGCGTGTACTGAAGATGGCCGATGGCGTATTGCTGCTCGTCGACGCCTTCGAAGGTGCCATGCCCCAGACCCGTTTCGTACTGGGCAAAGCCATCGATTTGGGCCTGAAGCCCATTGTGGTGGTTAACAAAGTCGACAAAGAAAACTGCCGCCCCGACGAGGTGCACGAGCAGGTTTTCGACCTCATGTTCAACCTCGGCGCTTCCGAAGACCAGCTGGACTTCGTAACGCTGTACGGCTCTTCGAAGCAGGGCTGGATGAGCACCGACTGGAAGCAGAAAACGGACGACATCACCCCGTTGCTCGATGCCGTTATTGCCTCCATCCCTCCCGCTCCGTTCTACGAAGGCACCCCGCAAATGCAGGTTACCTCGCTCGACTACTCGTCGTTCGTGGGCCGTATTGCCATCGGACGCGTGCAGCGCGGTACCCTTACTGAAGGTTCGAACATGAGCCTGATGAAGGCCGACGGCACCATCAAAAAGGTTAAGATCAAAGAACTGCAGGTATTCGAAGGCCTGGGCAAAGCCAAAGTTTCGTCGGTTTCGGCCGGTGAAATTTGCGCGGTAACCGGCATCGAAGGCTTCGACATCGGCGACACCCTCGCCGATGCCGAAAACCCCGAGGCGTTGACCCGTATCAGCATCGACGAGCCGACGATGAACATGTTGTTCACCATCAACAACTCGCCGTTCTTCGGTAAGGAAGGCAAGTTTGTGACCTCGCGTCACTTGCGCGACCGTCTGTACAAAGAGACTGAGAAAAACCTGGCGCTGCGCGTGAAGGAAACCGACCGCGAAGACTCCTTCTTGGTGTACGGCCGGGGCATTCTTCACTTGTCGGTACTCATCGAAACCATGCGCCGCGAAGGGTACGAGCTGCAGGTAGGCCAGCCGCAGGTGCTCTTCAAAGAAGACGACAACGGCAACCGCCTGGAGCCCATCGAACACTTGGTGGTAGACGTACCGGAGGAAACTGCCGGTAAGGTTATCGAGCTGGTGACGATGCGCAAGGGCGAGCTGACCATCATGGAGCCGAAAGGCGACCTGCAGCACCTGGAGTTCAACATTCCGTCGCGCGGCCTGATTGGCTTGCGTAACAACGTGCTGACCGCCACTGCTGGTGAGGCCATCATGAATCACCGCTTCCAGAGCTACGAGCCTTACAAAGGCCAGATTCCCGGCCGTATCAGCGGCTCGCTGATTTCGATGGACACCGGTGCCGGCACCGCGTACACCATCGACAAGATGCAGGACCGCGGCGAGTTCTTCGTTGATCCAGGCGAAGAAGTTTACGCCGGCCAGGTTATCGGTGAGCACACCCGCCCGAACGACTTGACCATCAACATTCAGAAGGGCAAGAAGCTGACGAACATGCGTGCTTCGGGTACCGACGACAACGTGAAGATTGTGCCCAAGCGCCAGTTCTCGCTGGAAGACGCCATGGAATACATCCAGAAGGATGAGTACCTGGAGGTTACGCCGAAGTCGATCCGGATGCGCAAAATCCTGCTCGACGAAAACGAGCGTCTGCGCTCGGCCAAGAAAATCGACTAGCTCTTTCGGGAGCTTATGTAAGAAAAGGCGCGGCTTCGGTCGCGCCTTTTTTGTTTGCGACCCGTCGGTAAACAGCCAATTAATATTCAATTGATTTCATATAGTATTATTGTGACCCGTTCTCTCCCGGTTACCCTATGCAGGCACATTTACGCCCTTTACTTCTCGCATTGCTGATGGCCGGCGCCGGCTTACAAGCTCAGGCCCAGAGCGTCGGCATTGGTACCACACAGCCCGACGGCGCCGCAGCCCTCGACGTTAATTCCACCAACCGGGGCTTTCTGCCGCCGCGCATGCTGCAGAGCCAGCGCGAGCAGATTCCCGTTACGGCCCAAAGCGCGGGCCTGCTCGTGTACCAGACCAATGGCACTCCGGGCTATTACTATTACACCGGTACGGGCTGGATGCAGCTAGGCGCTCAGGGCCCGGCGGGCGCTCCAGGGGCCGCCGGGCCGCAGGGCCCGCAAGGACCAGCCGGCGCCCTCGGGCAATACGGCGACGGCTCGGCGGGCGCGTTCAACATTGCGTCTGGCAACACCCTGGATCTGACTACCGCCAGCGGCTTTAATGCGCTGGCAGGGCGGCATCCTTTGCAGTTTACCACGCTCAGCATCTCTGGTAACCTAATTGTACCCAGCGGCACGGTCATCCGCTGCACCGGCGACGTCACCATTTCGGGCACCATCACCGTGGCCAACGGGGCCGAGGATAGCGGCAACGGCGCCCCGCACCCGGGCGTAGCCCGCTCTGCCCCAGGCGTCATTACCGGTGGAACCGGGATGAGCCTGCTTTCGGCGGCTGGGCTAACGTATGCCCCGGTGGCCGCTGGCGGCGCCGGCGACCGAACAATTAACGGCACGGGTGGAGAGGGCGGCGGCTCAATTGCCATCGTGAGCCGCGGCAACATCAACCTGACGGCAGGAGGCAACATCAACGCCAACGGCAATAGCGCGGTTAATACCGCTACGGCAGGTGACGTGGGCGGCGGTGGGGGTGGTGCTGGGGGCATTGTGATACTAGCGGCCCAGGGCAACATCACCGTATCGGGAAGCATTCGGGCCAACGGCGGCGCCGGCGCGAGTGGAGTCAATGCCAACGGCGGCACCAACGGTGCGGGCGGGGGTGGCGGCGGCGGTGGCGGCATCATCCATTTGATTTCGAGCGCCACGGCCACCGTAACGGGCACGCTGCAAGCCAACGGCGGGGCCGCGGGCGCCGACGCCTTCTCAACCAATCAAACGGCAGGCTCCGGAGGCGGCGCCTGCGGTGGTAACGGCGGCTCCGGTGGCGGCACCTTCGTGTTCGGCGGTGCTCTTACAGCCTCCCAAGCGGGCGCGGCGGGTTATGTAGTCCGCACGGTGGTGCCCAGCCCGGAGCTGCTTATCCGTTAGGGCGCTTGTCTTAAAAAGACAACAGGGCGCGGCTAAAGCCGCGCCCTGTTGCGTTTGGACTTGCTATACCTTGCTACTTCTTGCGCAGCAGCCATACATCCTGACTGGCAGCGGCACCCTGGCGCTGGCCGGGAATGTGCTCCAGCACTTCCGCTTGTTGGCCGAACAGGTGGTGCAAGTAGCTAGGCGGCTGGAAAGCAGCGAAGACCCGGTGACCTTCGTCCACGTTGCTGCGAATGACGAGTTGCCCCGCGTCGAAAGTGGCCCGTTCAGCTTCAGTCAGGATTTCGCGGAAGGCGGCACCGTGGGTGGTGAACAGCAACACGCCCCCGGAGCGCGTAACGCGCATCAGCTCATCGTACCAGCGTTGGTGGCCCTGAGCAGAAAGGTGAGTGAAAATGGATATGCCGTAAACCGCGTCGAATGCCGCATCAGCAGCTTGCAGGGGCGGGTCGATGCCGTTTAGCAGAAATTCAATGCCCGATAAATGTTGGCGGCACCACTCAATGGACTGCGCGTTGTAGTCGGTGCCGGTGTAGCGGCAGCCTTGCCCAACAACCTCGGGCAGGTGCCTAATGACGCGGCCGGGGCCGCAGCCCCAATCGAGGATGTGCTGATTGCGGAGCTCCAAATGTTTGCCGAGGTGGTCACGTACCCACGCAGCCGTGTCGCGGCCACCCTCGTAATACTTGCGGTAATTGAGTTGAAACGACTCGTACATCAAGTAATCAGGCGGCAGCTTTACGCCGGTGTTAGCTGCCCGGAAGGCCTGGTTGAGGTGGCGGTTTTTATAGCGCATCAGCCCGTATCGAACGCGGTCGGCGGCGTGCATGAGGCCTATTTGGCGAAGCAGATTGGTAAGTAACCCTTTGTTCATCGCTGCAATATCCTACTTTAAGTTGGGGCAAAGAAGCTCGAAATACTCACCGTGCCGAACTTCCGCGTGATGCCCAAGCAGCCGGAAAGCTTTACCACAGCCCGGAGCGGAAAGGCGCGTCGCAATTCACCCCCCCTACTGCCGCACCTCAAACGCCCTGAATCCTTGCATTTCGCCCGTTTGCGTTTCTACCCGGTCTACCCGTGCTGCCGGCGGCCCGTGCTGGCACCAAACTTCCAAAGCAGACAGTGCTTCGGCGGAGCCTTCGGCTTCAATGGTTACGGTGCCGTCGGGGTTATTGCAGGTGTACCCGTGCAGACCCAGCTCGGTGGCTTTGCGCTTGGCCGATTGGCGAAAGAACACGCCCTGTACGCGGCCGTGGATGCGGAATATGCGGTGATGAGTAGTCATGGCCATAGCACACGCAGCGGGGTTACGGGCGCAGCTGCACCTGCCAGCGGTTATCGGTGGCACGGCCCCAGCGCACGGTATCGAGCAGCGCGGCCGGGGGCACGTACACCCCGTTTACGATTTGCCGCTGGGCACTACGGGTTTCAAAATAATACTGATCGATAACGAGGCCCGGGCCCATAGCCGGCCGGCGGCGGGTTGGCACCCCTCCCACAACCACAACAACCGAGGTGGTATCGGGGCTATGCAGGCGGGCCAGTACACGGGCATCGGGGGAGAGCGTGTAGGCAGTACGTTCGGGGCGGTACTTCCAGCTCAGCCGCCGCGGCAAGGCAGGCAACAGCACGGGCTGGGTGCGCATTGCCTGCCAATCGATAAAGACGCCCGTGGAATCCGAGGAAACCAGGTAGGCATAACGGTTATCCGGCAGGGTTACCAGGTTACGCGCTCGGGCCGGATACCGCAACGGGCCCAGCGGGAGCAGCACCGGCCCGTCGGCCGTTAGCCGAAGCAGGTACAGCGTGGTACCGCCGGGGCAGCGGCTTTCCACGAGCCAGCGGGGATCGGGCCCACTGATGGGCCGCGGATGAAACCATTCGGCGTGTTTGGAGCCCATGTCGCAGGGCGTAGCAGGCCGCAGCTCCCGGCCCTGGTACACAATTTCGGTCCCGATGGTGTCGTAGCTGCGGAAAAAGAAGTGCAGAAAGCTCGTTTTATCAATGGTGTACCGAAACACCAGCGGCTTTTGGTGGCGGTCTTCGGTGGTGAACTTAAACGAGCCGCAAGCGCCCAGCACCTGCACCACCACAAAGCCCGCCAGCAACAGCCGCGGCCACAGCCACCGCCCCGAAAAGCGAACAAAAAAGGAATTCGGCTGCATTGAGGCGCGAGTGGTAGCGAAACAGGTACCGGAAAAATGGGTATTTCCGACCAATAATAAGCCCAACCAGCCCCGCAGAACCGCTACCGTTCTTCCTCGCGCTGCCGAACGGCTTCGAAGGCCAGTACTGCGGTGGCGGTGCTCACGTTCAGCGAGTCGATGTAGCCGCGCATGGGAATGATGATGGTTTCGTCGCAGGCGGCAATGAGCTCGGGCGTGAGGCCGTCGGCTTCGGTGCCCATGAGCAGGGCGGTGGGGCCGCGAAAATCGTAATCGGTGTAGGCTTTGGCGGCGGGCGTAAGGGCGGCGGCGTAGGTTCGGATGCCGTGCTGCTTGCACCACGCCAGTAACTCGGGGCGGGAAGTGGCAATAACGGGCACGGTAAACACGCAGCCGATGCTGGCCCGAATGGCGTTGGGGTTGTAGAGGTCGGTGCGCGGGTCGCACACAATCACGGCGTCGGCCTGGGCGGCGTCGGCGGTACGGAGCACGGCGCCCAGGTTGCCGGGCTTCTCCACGGCTTCCAGCACCAGCAAAAGCGGGTTGGTGGGCAGCTGCAGATCGGCCAGGCGGCGCTGCGGCGGGCGCACCAGGGCCAGCACGCCATCGGAGCCTTCGCGGTACGCCACCTTTTCGAACACGGCCTTCGATACGTCGAACCACTCGGTGCTGGCTTCCAGCACGTGGCGTAGCTCCCGCTGCTGGGTTTCGGGCAGCAGTTCGGGGCACACGAACACGGCCGGCACCACCACGCCGGCGCCGCGCGCAATGGTCAGCTCGCGCAGGCCTTCTACAATGGTGAGGCCCTGCTCACGGCGCTCGGAAGCTTTCTGCTGCAGGCGAAGCAGGTTTTTAATGCGTGGGTTCTGGGGGCTGCTGATGGCGTCGGGCATGGCGGAAACGGGCGAAAGCGGCGCGAAGATACGCCTTGGCGCGGGCGGGCGTGGCGGGCAGGCCACGCCGGCTGCGTATCTTGTTGGGCTTTTGCGGCCGTGGTTGCCGCAGTCGTTTTTCCACGTCATGCGCCTGCATACCAAAACTAAACTTTACATCGGCTTCGGCATTGCAGCGGGCGTGCTGCTACTCACGGCAGTAGCGTCGTTCGTTAGCATCCGGCAGCTGGCCAACCGCACCACGTGGGTTGAGCATTCGTACCAGGTTATTCAGGAGCTGAAGGATCTGGAACTGAGCATTAAAGACGCCCGCACCGGCGTACGCGGCTACCTCATTACCACCGATACGGTGTACCTGGGCAACTACGTGCGCGCCGCCAGGACGGTGGCGCCGCATTTGGAGGAAGTTGACCGCCTCAGCCAGGACAACGCCGTGCAGCAGATGCGCCTGGATACCATCGGTGCGGCTATCGAATCGGAAATGCGCCTGCTGGCCGAGCTGGGCCGCCCCCAGGCCGGTCTGTCGCAATCGGCCATTCAAACCGGCCTCGACACCGACCGGCAGACCATGCGCGCCATTGAGCGGCTGCTGGCCCGCACCCGGGCCCGAGAGCTGGAGCTGCTGGCGGAGCGCAGCGCCGAGCAGGAAATATACCAGTCGCTCACGCCGGCCATAATCCTGCTCTCGGCGGGGTTGGCCATTGTTATTACGCTGTGGCTGTTTGCCAAGGCCGGCAGCGAAATCAGCGCTAACGAACGGCTGCAGGCCGAGCTGGCCCTTACCAACGAAGCCGTGGCCCAGCGCATCGAGATTATCGAGAACCTGGCCGAGAAAGTGGTGCACGGTGACTACACCGTGAAAATTCGCGACAAGGAGAAGGACAACCTGGGTAACCTGGCCAATTCCCTGAACCGGATGACGCAAACCCTCGACGACACTTTTGGGGCCCTGCAAAAGCGCAACCGCGAGCTGGACCAGTTTGCGTACGTGGCCTCGCACGACCTGAAAGCCCCGCTGCGGGGCGTTACCACGGTGGTGAAGTGGATTGAGGACGAGTTGAACCAGGAACTCTCGCCCAAAATGCAGGAGTACCTGGGCCTGATGAAAGGCCGCCTCAGCCGCCTCGAAGACTTGATTAACGGCCTGCTGGCTTATGCCCGCGTGGGTCGCACCCAGCAAAAGCTGGAGGAAGTAAACGTAGACCACCTCGTGCACGACGTGGTGGACATGGTGGTGCCGCCCCAGTTTGAGTTGCGCATTACCGACCCGCTGCCGACCCTGCTTACCGACCGCCTCAGCCTGCAGCAGGTCTTTACCAACCTGCTCTCGAACGCCGTGAAATACCACCACCGCGGCGCGGGCACGCTCACCATTGGCTGCCGGGAGCTGAAAAAGGAGTACGAGTTTCGGGTGCAGGACGACGGCCCCGGCATTGCGCCCGAATACCACGAAAAGATCTTCCTGATGTTTCAGACCCTGCGCGACCGGCACACGGCCGAAAGCACCGGCATCGGGCTCAGCATTGTCAAGAAAATCATTGACGAGCAGCGCGGTAACATCCGGGTGGAATCGGCGCCGGGCGCGGGGGCCACGTTCGTGTTTACCTGGCCGCGGGTGCCCGCCGGCGTACCGGCCAGCATAACCGCAGGATAATACCGAAAGGCGCGGAATTGGCGCCGGGGTGTTGTATTTTTGCAGGCCGTATTTTTTTCGAGGCCTTAGTTACGTTGTATGCGTTCTGTTCTGCTGGTAGAAGACGATTTTTTCGACACGATGACCGTGCAGAAGTCGTTTGAGAAATTCAACATTCCCCACAAGCTGCACACGGCTTTTAACGGACTGGAGGCGCTGGATTTACTGCTGGGCACCAACGGCACCGAGGCCATCCGGCCCCTGCCCGAGGTTATTCTGCTCGACCTGAACATGCCCAAAATGAACGGGCACGAGTTTCTGGCCGAGCTGCGCACCCACGAGGAGCTGCGCGACATTCCGGTGTTTGTGACCACCACATCTGAAATGGACGAGGACCAGATCAGCACCCGCGAGCTAGGCGTGCAGGGCTACATCGTGAAGCCCATCGACTTCGAAAACACCCGCGACCTGGTGGATAGCATGAGCTTGCTGGAAACGCTGCTCAAGTAAACCGCCGCCCCGCACCGTTTGCTCTAATGCCGGCCGGCAGCCTTGGGGCTGCCGGCTTTTTTGTGTGGCGCATACGGCCACCGTGCAGCCGGCTAACGATACCGGCTGTCGAGGAATTACCGTACACTTGCCGGCGCGGTTTCAGGAACACGAAACCCGGGCGGTACATCGGCAAATGCACCACCACGGAACGAGTGTAGGGCTTTGCACCGTTACAGACCCGACAGCGGTATGGCCGGTTTTTTGTTCGTACTTGCCTCCGGCTTATTAACGTTGTTTTTCAGCCCGGCAATTCGGCTGTTCCGCCGTGCTGCTTTTCTTCCGCTCTTTCTTTCCACTGCTCACGCTACTCTGTTCATGAACGTTCGTTCATTGCTTCTGGCCACGGCACTGCTGAGCGCGCCGCTTGCCGCCACCAGGGCGCAAGATGCGCCCCGCCAGCTTAACACGCCCCCTGTGGCTCCTCCGCCCGATACCACCGCTCCGCAACGGGCCGTTCAACCCGCGCCAGCCGTGGCCCCGCCCGCTTCGCGCTACCGCATCGGCCTGAAATCGGGCGAAGTGTATGCGGCCGACGATGTGGAAGTGCGCCAGCCGGTGCTCGGCCGCTCGTATCTGCTGCTTAACGGCCAGCAGCGCTTCGAGCTCGACCAGATCAAGTTTTACCAGGACGAGACCGGCCACTACGTGCGTACCCGTTTGCCCGGCTCACGCCGCGAAGCTACGCTGCGCCGCGACCGGCTTGGCCGCATCAGTACGTATTCCATAACCACGCAGCAGTTTCAGCCGGGCGCTTTCGGTGGGCCCTTTGGCTACGGACGCTACCCTTACGGCGGTTTTGGCGGGTTCCCGTACGGCGGAGGCTACCCCTACGGCGGCTACCGCACCGTGCGCCAGGAGTACTTCAGCAAAGATGGTGGGCCCATTGAGGAAATGAACTTTCGCAGCCTGAGCGTGGCCTTGTCGGACAACCCAGGCAGCGCCGAAACGCTGCGCGACGTGGCCCGGCTGCGCCGCTACAGCACGGCCGGCTACGTGGTGGGCGGCGGCCTGATGGCGGCCGGCCTGCTCAGCACGTTTAGCGGGCAAACGCAATCGGTTTCGCCGCTGCTGTTTATTTCGGTACCGGTGCTGTTGGTGCCGTCCATTCTCAGCGGCTCCCAACACCGCAAGCTGAAGCAGGCCGTGGCTTTGTACAACCGCACTGCCGAGTAAAGTCCCGAGCTTGGCTCTGTTATGACCCCGCCCGAACAAGTTTGGGTGGGGTTTTTCGTGCCCGAAAGCCACAACCAGCTGCGGTCCGCGGCCGTTGGAACGAAGGCTATGCCCAAACTACCCACCGCTGCGCTACCAGTCTCTCCTTCTGCACCACCCGATCGTCAGGCGCTGGCGCTGCTGGCTCACGAGCGTCTGTGTGCGTTGTACGGGGCACCATTTCGGTTTTTCAGTACCAAGCCGCCACTTAGTGAGCTGATGAGCGCGCTGCTTTCGCACCGTACCCGCAACGCCGAGTCGCACCGGGCGTTTCAGCAGCTCACGACCCAATTTCCTACCTGGGAGCAAGTGCGCGATGCACCCACGGAAGCAGTCCAGGCCGCCATCAGCCCCTGCACCTGGCCCGAGCAAAAAGCTCCGCGCCTGCAGGCCATTCTGCGTGAGCTAACGGTTCGGCTGGGAGGCCACCTCGACCTGCCACGGTTTACGCAATTGCTCACCGAGCTGCCGGTGCCAGAGGCCCGCGCGTGGCTGGAAACACTGCCCGGCGTGGGGCCCAAAACCAGCGCTGCCACCCTGCTGTTCAGTACGCTGCGCCGCCCGGCCATGCCCGTCGACAGCCACCACCACCGCGTAGCTCAACGGCTCGGGCTCATTGGTCCGAAGGTGGGCACCGAAGCTTCGCACGCTTTGCTGGAAGCGCTGCTGCCGCCCGGCTGGGATGCTCAGCAGGTGTACGACCACCACGAGGCGCTCATGTTTCATGGGCAGAAGTGCTGCTACTTTAACTCGCCGGCCTGCGGCCGTTGCGTGCTGCTGGAGGTATGCCCCACCGGCCAGCTACGTTTGGGAGCTGCTCCCGCCACCGAACCAGCTACTATTGCGTAATTACACAGGTTCCTTCCCTTACTCAGCCATGAAACCAACTTACGGCGTACCTGCCATTCTCTCGGCCATTCTGCCCGGCCTGGGCCAGCTCATAAAGGGTCAAATTTTGAAAGCCATTTTCATCTGGGTTGTTAGCGGCATAGTGGGCTTTCTGCTGTGGTGGACCATCATTATTCCGTTTCTGGTGTGGGCCTGGAATATTTACGATGCCTACAACTCGCCAGCCTAAGTGGTTACCCTGCACCTGCGGGCCAAACCCAATGCCCGCGCCAACGCCCTGCAGGTAGCACCCGACGGCACCGTGACCGTACGCCTGAAAGCCCCCGCCCACGACGGCAAAGCCAACGCCTGCCTGCTGGCATATTTGGCCGAGCTGTTTGGAGTAAGCAAATCCAGCGTGGAGCTACTGAGTGGCCACACGGCCCCTTTTAAGAAAGTGCACCTGGCCTCGGTAGATGAAACTGCTTTGCAAACGGTGCTGCAACGTTACCGGGAATAAGCCAGCCGATTGGGAACAGTTGCAAAACGCTTGGTCAGCTGCTACCTTATTACTTTGTAACCGCCTGCTGCCATGCCTATTCGTGAGCTGCGCTACCTACTGGCCTACCTGGTGCCGCTGAGCATGGCGGCCGGGCTGGCATGGCGCGGGCCGTGGAGCTGGCTGACGCCGGCCTTCGTATTTGGGCTGGTTCCGGTGCTCGAAGAAGTGTTACTGCCGCGCCCGCGACCCGAGCCTCAGGTACCGGCCGTAACGCACAGCTCGGCGCGCCTCAACCGCTTTTTCGACGCGCTGCTGTACCTGAACGTGCCGCTGCTCTACGGTCTGCTGGGCTGGTACCTGATTACCGTAGCCCGCGTTCCGTTAACCACCCACGAACTGGTGGGGCTAACCCTCGCGCAGGGCATTTGCTGCGGCGCCATGGGCATTAATGTGGCCCACGAGCTGGGGCACCGCCCGGGCCGCCTGCCGCAGGTACTGGCCCAGTTGCTGTTGCTCGCCAGCCTGTACCTACACTTTTTCATCGAGCACAACCGCGGGCACCACCGGCACGTGGCCACCCCGCACGACCCGGCCACGGCCCGCCGCGGCGAAGCGCTTTACGCGTTTATTCTGCGCTCCATGGGCGGCGGCTGGTGGTCGGCGTGGCAGTTGGAAGCAGCGCGGCTGCGCAAGCTGGGGCACGTGCAATGGCACCCCTGGCACAACCAGATGCTGCGGTTTCAGCTGCTGCAAGTACTGGCTTTGCTGACCGTGGGCGCGCTGCTGGGAATCAAAGCCGCCCTAGCCTATTTGGCCGTGGGAATACTGGGCGGTACGCTCCTGGAAATCATCAACTACGTGGAGCACTACGGTTTGCTGCGCCGCGAGGTGCGGCCCGGCGTGTACGAACGTGTGCAGCCCCACCACTCCTGGAACGCCGAGCAGCCGCTGGGCCGGGTGCTGCTCTACGAACTCACCCGCCACTCCGACCACCATTACCTGGCCTCACGGCCGTTCCAGCAGCTGCGCTACCAACCCAGCGGCCCGCAAATGCCCGCCGGCTACCCCGCCATGATGCTACTGGCCACGCTGCCGCCGCTCTGGTTTCGGGTAATGCACGCGCGGCTGACGCAAGCCCAGCAGGCAGCCGCGCAACTGGCGTCCGATTAGCCGGCCCAAGGGCAGAAGCACTTTTCAGTAGACTGCCCCACGGCGCGGCCGCAGCTAACACCCGCGCACTCCAATACATAAAAAAGCCGTCGGTTTCCCCTCCGACGGCTTTTATCTCCCCTCACGTCTCCTCCCCTACTTTCGCCGGGGTGGCGGGCGCCTGTCCATTGCAGGGCCCGGCCGGCGAAAAGCGTTAGGCGCGGCGTACCAGCGCCTGCCGGTACGTGCGCTCAAATTCTTCGTCCACGTGGTAGGTGGATTCTTCGTGCTGGCTGAGGTCGAGGCCGAGGTCTTCGTCGGCGGGCTTCACGCGCAGGGCGAAGAAACGGTCGGTGAGCTTCAGCAGCACCCACGACCCGGCAAACGAGTAGCTCACCACAATCAGCAGGCCAAGCACGTGGTAACCGAACACGGTGGCGTCGCCGTGAATAAGGCCTACTTTATCGGCAAACACGCCGGTAAGCAGCATGCCCACAATGCCGCCCAGGCCGTGGCAGGGAAACACGTCCAAAGTGTCGTCGATGCTGGTGCGCGAGTTTTGCCAGTGCACGGCCGCCTGGCTGATGAGCGCCGCCACCACCCCAAACAGCAGGCTTTGCCCGTAGCTGACGTAGCCGGCGGCGGGCGTAATAGCTACTAACCCCACTACGGCCCCAATGCAGGCGCCCACAGCCGTGGGCTTGCCGCCGCGGGCCACTTCCACCAGCAGCCACGCAAACAGCGCCGCGGCCGAAGCCAGATTCGTGTTAACAAAAGCGTTTACGGCCAGCTCGTTTGCTCCCAAAGCCGAGCCGGCGTTGAATCCAAACCAACCGAACCACAGCAAGCCGGTGCCCAGCACCACATAGGGCACGTTGGGCGTGGAGAAAGTAGTGGCCCGCACGTGGTCGGTGCGGCGGCCGAGCACCATGGCTCCGGCCAGGGCCGCAATACCCGCCGAAATATGCACCACGGTACCGCCCGCGAAATCGAGCACGCCCCATTTCCGCAAAAAGCCCTCGGGGTGCCAGGTCCAGTGCGCCAGCGGGCAGTAAATGAACAGGCAAAACAGCACCATGAACGCCAGATAGCCTTTAAAGCGTACCCGCTCGGCAAACGAGCCGGTAATGAGGGCTGGGGTGATGATGGCAAACTTGAGCTGAAAGGCGAAATACAGAATGAAGGGAATGGTGGGCGAGAGTTCCGGATGCGGTGCCGTGCCTACGCCGCGCAGCAGCGCATACGTGAACGGCGACCCAATGAGCCCGTGCCAGGAGTCGCCGTAGGCCAGGGAAAAGCCCACGAAGTAAAACACCAGCGTGATAACGCCCAGGGCCACAAAGCTCTGCAGCATGGTACTGATGACGTTTTTGGGCCGCACCATACCGCCGTAGAAAAACGAGAGGCCGGGCGTCATAATCAGCACCAAAGCCGTGGCCGTAAGCATCCAGCCAACGTCGGCATAGTTCAGGCTGCCGGGCCCTGCAACCGGGTGCGTAGCCGGGTAAACCGCCGCTACCATAACCCCTAGCAGGAGGAAACCTAGCGTAACACGCGCCACCGACAGACGAGGCAAAGCAGAATCATTCATTTTACGTTTTACCCCTTGTTTTCGAAGGCCAATCTAAACATCAGCGCTATTTATTCAAATGTTACCCCTTAAAAAATATATCCTATTCACTCATTTTTTACCTTGTTAAAGAATAAATCCCCTAAATTTTTAACCCATATCAAATCTTGAAGCAGATAAGTTGTCCCGCCTGCCTATTAGGTTGGTGGGCGGATAAACTCGAATTTTAGGTTTTACTCATCAAGGCCTCACTTCTGCTGCTGCCTTGCTCACTTATTCTGTGATGTCTACGTTTTCCAGTCAGCCCGATTTACAGCCTCTGCTCGATGCCTTGGCCTTTTCGCCCGACAACCTTCCCTTGCGCCGCCACGTGGCCACTCAGCTTCGCCAGGCTGGCCGGCTAACCGAAGCCGAGGAGCACTACCGCGCCGGTATGCGGCAGGCGCCGCAGGATACCGAGCTGCAGCTGGGGTTGGCCGAAACGTACGCGGCGCTCGGCAAATCGTCGGCGGCGCTGGTGGTGGTGGAGGAGTTGCTGAGTAACCACGCCGAGCTGGCCCCGGCGCAGCTGCTGTACGCCCGGCTGCTGGCCCGCGCTGGCGGCAACTCCGAAGAAGCTCGCCACGCCTACCAGCAGGCCTTGGTGCTAGACAACTCCCTGCGCGACCCGGAGCTTGATGCCCAACTTGGCTTGCACACCGCCGCCATTCCCGCCGGGGGCGGCGCCCCTGTGCCCGGCAGCGGCGCAGGCGTTACCCCAGCTGGCCTCGACGAGCGGACCTTGTTCGCAGGCCTCGAAAAGCCCAAAATTACCTTCGCCGAGGTGGGCGGTATGGAGGCCGTGAAAGAGGAAATCCGGCTGAAAATCATTCACCCGCTGCAGTACGCCGACCTTTACAAGGCCTACGGCAAGGCGGCCGGCGGCGGCTTGCTGCTGTACGGCCCGCCTGGCTGCGGCAAAACCCACCTGGCCCGCGCCACCGCCGGCGAGGTGCAGGCCTCGTTTATTCACGTGGGCATCAGCGACATTTTGGACATGTTCCTGGGCCAAAGCGAAAAGAAGCTGCACGAGCTGTTCGAATTAGCCCGCCTGCAGGCACCGTGCGTGCTGTTTTTCGACGAAGTGGACGCCCTGGCCGCCAACCGCCACGACTTGCGCCAGAGCGCCGGCCGCACCCTCATCAACCAGTTTCTGGAAGAGCTGGACGGCGCCCGCAGCTCTAACGACGGCGTGCTGATTCTGGCCGCCACTAACGCGCCCTGGCACCTCGACCCCGCCTTCCGCCGCCCCGGCCGCTTCGACCGCATTGTGCTAGTAACCCCGCCCGACGAGCCCGCCCGCGCCGCCATTCTGGAGGTAATGCTGCAGGGCAAGCCCGTGCAAGACAACCTGAACACGGCCGCCGTGGCCGCGCAAACCGCCGGCTTTTCGGGTGCCGACTTGAAGGCCGTGGTGGACACCGCCGTGGAAACCCGCCTGCGCGAGTCTATGCGCGCCGGCCGCCCGTTGCCGGTGCAGCAATCCGACCTCACGGCGGCTGCCAAGCAGGTGCGCCCCAGTACCAAGGAATGGTTTGCCACTGCTAAAAACTACGCCCTATACTCCAACGAAGGCGGCACGTACGATGATATCTTAACTTACATGGGCATTCGAAAGCCCTGACGCCACCGCCCGCATGACAACCGATGAAGGCACCACCCTATGGCAGGAGCGCGCCAAGCTGTTGCTGCGTTTGCACCGGCCCGCCGATGCCGCGCAGCTGGCCGCTCGGCAGCTTACCCTCGATGCGCACGATGTAACGGCGTACATCACGCTGGCCCAGGCGCTGCTCGCGCAAAGCCAGTTAGTTGAGGCAGCCGAAGCCGCCTCGGCGGCGGCAGCGATTGATCCGGAAGAGCCCGCCGCTTATTATTTGCTGGCCGTAGCGCTGCAATATCAGAATCGGTATAAGGCAGCCGAAGCGCCGCTGGCAACTGCGTTGCGCCTGAACCCCTACGAGCCCGATTACCACGGCCGGCGCAGCGTAAACTTGTACTTTCAGAAACGCCTACGCCCAGCCCTGGAAGCCGCCAACGCGGGCCTGGCCATCAACCCACACCACTCCGACTGCCTGCTGTGGCGCGCCATGACCAGCGAAGCCCTGCACCGCCCCGAGGCAGCCGACCGCGCATTCGAAACCCTGCTGCGGCTGGCACCAACCAACGCGGGTGTGCACGCCAATCGGGGCATTATGCTGTTCCACCGCAACGAGCCTGAGGCGGCCCGGTACCATTTCCTGGAGGCGTTGCGCTTCGATCCTAACCAACGATTGGCGCTGGACTACCTGCCATCCGTGCTGGAAGAACGGCCTCTACCGCTACCAATCCCAGCGTCACCGCCCCTCATTAACGCTGCTACGTGGTGGGGTTGGCTGGCGTGGTTAATTACGGTAGCCATGTCGGGCGAAGTATTATCGCGGCCGGCACTGCAAAGCGAAGCCAGCTTTGCCGTTCACGTTCTGGTTCAGCTGGGTGCGGTTTTGATGGTTCTTCTTAGCTCGCATAGGCGCATGCAAGCACGCTGGTGGCCTACAGCTCTTTGGGTAATTCCTGCCGCAGGCGTAGCGGCGGCCGCTTGGTTAGCCTACCGGAACGGCAATGGGTATTCAGCCTTGTTGTGGGTGCGCATGAACGGATTGGTCCCTCTGATTAATTTAACACTTGCATTCAATACGCTTCAGAAGAAGCAGCGCCAAGAGGCCAGCCACTGAGCATAGTGCCGCTGCTGAAGCCATATCCTTAGCCATGTCCGCCCGGCAAGCAAGCCCATATTCGGTTTGAGTTATTCTTTTCTTCCATGCCCGCTGAGCCCGACCTCTCGCGCCTGCAAGCCCTGTTTCAAACGAACAGGCCCGACGTTGCCGAGCAAGCCGTCCGGCAGGTTTTGCAGCAGCTCCCCCAAGATGCCCGTTTGTATGCTCTGCTAGCACTGGCGCTTCACCGCCAGCAGCAATACGCTCCGGCTTCTGAGGCGGTCCGCACCAGCTTGGCTTTGGCGCCTCATTACGGTTACGGGCACTATATACAAGCCGTTATACTGCTGGCGCAAGGCCAAGCGCAAGCAGCCGTTACGAGCATCAACGAGTCGTTGCGGCTCACGCCGATGGCTGCGCACGCCCTCAGCCTGCGGGCTTTGATTCACTACGAGCTAAAGCAATACGCGGCTGGCCTGGCCGATGCGCGGGCTGCTCTGGCTATTGACCCGCTAAACGGTGAAGCCTTGCGCTGGTGCGTGGCCTGCCTGAGGCGCTTAAATCGGTTTGCCGAAGCCAAAGAAGCCGCTCAGCAGTGGCTGCAAATAGAGCCCAACAATGCCGAGGCGCAGTTGGCGGTAGGTCACGCTGCCTTGCATTTTCACGAGCCTACCGAAGCCGAGCGGCACTTGGTGGAAGCCGTGCGCCTGAATCCAACGGACCAGGTAGCCCGTCAGCAACTTTCGCGGGCGTACCAGAACCGCTACCTCGGCCTGCGCTTGTACCGCGCTTACGACGCCCATTACAACCAAATCAACACCCGGGTTCAGCGCGGTCAGGTATGGTGGTTCGGCCTTTTGCTGCTTGAAGTCATTCTGGTAGGCATGCTTTCGCCGTTGATATTGCTTTGGATTGGTGTCGATTACTTGCGCTGGCGCTTGAGCCCAACGGTGCGCCGCTTGCGCCAGCTCGATGCCGTGGCCGCCCGGCAGCGACGCCGGAGCTGGGCCCTCGGATTAGCCTTTTCTGCCGTTTTGCTGAGTCTCGTTGGTGCGGCTGTTTGGGTATGCTCGCACTTCGGTTGGTCGCTCAGCTGGCTGGGCCCCGGGCTGGTAGCCGGACTCACGCCGCTTTTCTACGGGCTCAACGAGGAACGGCAACAACTACGCCCTTGAGCTGCCTGGCAATACCGGGTTAGCACATTAATTTAAGTGCCTCATTTTGTTTATGGCCGCTGCTACTACCGACCGCGTTTCCCTCCTGCTGCAGCAAAAGCGCCCCGATCTGGCCGAGCAGGAAGCGCGCCGCCTGCTGCGCGAGGCCCCCAACGACGCCTGGACGCATACGCTGCTGGCACTGGCGTTGCTGCAGCAGCACTTACCCGCCGAGGCTAAGACCTCGGCAGAAGTTGCTTTGGCCCTGGACCCGCTTCAGGCTCAGGCCCACTATTGCCTGGGCATGAGTTTACTGGCGCAGCAGCAGTCCAAGTTGGCGCGGCAAGCGCTGCGGTCGGCGCTGGCGCTTATCCCCTTCGAGCCGGCTTACCACGCCGCCCTGGGCTGGACGTATTTTGGTGAGGCCCGGTGGCATTTGGCCCTGGCATCTGCTGAAGCAGGATTAAGTTTGGATCCAACCCATCCGGATTGTCTTAACCTACGCCTGCGAGCTTCGAGCTGGGTGAATCAGTCCGCTGAGGGCTTCGCCGATATACAACGAGCGGCCCTGCGTGCTGCCCCCAACAGTGAGCTTACTCATACCAACCTGGGTTACACTTATCTTGAATCCGGCAACTTCCGCCAGGCCCGGCACCACTTGCAGGAGGCTTTGCGCCTCAACCCAACCTGTTCCATGTCCTTCCGGGGCTTGCGTAAAGCTCATTTAGGACGTTTTTGGCTTTACCGAGCAGCCGCTTGGCTAAGCCGGCTAATTACGCCGGGTCTAATTCGAATGGTTAACCAGCCTGTGCTGTGGGGCATTGTGAGCCGGCTGATTTACCTGAGCCTGTGGGCTCTAACGGGCTGGTTGGTTTACCGCTTTGCCGCTCAGGATGCCCTGGAGAGTGTAGGCACTGCAAGCGCCATTTTGATAGGTGTAGCCTTGCTGTTCCCGTTGATGCGCCTGTGGATGCTGACGCTACTGCGCCTGGACCCGAAGGCCCGGCTTCTGCTGACGCCCACCGAAACCGTTTTCAGCAATGTGCTCTTGGGCGTCACGGTTGTGGTTATAGTCCTGACGGGAGCAGCATTGCTGCCTACCAATGGCTTTACCGCGCTGCCTCTGATGCTTTTCGGATTGACCGTTCCCGTGGGCGGCTCCCGCCTGCTGCCAGCCGGCAGCTACCACCGAGCGTCGCGGTGGGTGGCTATTGCATTTGCCGCCCTGGGTTTGTATGCCATGTACTGCGCTGCCGTCAACCAGTCATCGATTTGGGAAACCGTTTATGGCTATCTGCTTTGCCTGTACCTTCTGGTT
The DNA here is from genome assembly GCF_039541855.1 of Hymenobacter koreensis. NCBI lineage: Bacteria > Pseudomonadati > Bacteroidota > Cytophagia > Cytophagales > Hymenobacteraceae > Hymenobacter > Hymenobacter koreensis. Next base: position 247,926 of record NZ_BAABHA010000001.1, on the reverse strand, counting down.
TTCACCATGGGAGATTGGCCCGAATAACTCTTCACTTTTGATCATACCCTTATCTTTCCACTGCTTATGTCTGCTGCTACTACCGACCGCGTTTCCCTCCTGCTCCAGCAAAAGCGTCCCGATTTAGCTGAGCAGGAAGCGCGCCGCCTGCTTCAACACGACCCCGAGGACGCCTATACCCACGGCCTGCTGGCCATGAGTCTGCTGGAGCTGAAACGTCCGGTAGAAGCCCAAGAGGCGGCTCAAATGGCCGTGGCCTTGGAGCCGGCATACGATTTTGGCTTCTACCTGCTGAGCCTGGCTCACGTGCAGCAGCACCGGCCGCAGCAAGCCATGGCAGCCATTGAAGAAGCCCTGAGCATCGACCCCGAAGACGCCAACTACCACCACTTGCTAGGGCAGTTGCGCTTCCAGCAGAACCACCTGCGCGCCGCCCTGCAAGCCGCCGAAACCGGGCTGGCCTCCGACCCTACCCACGTGGATTGCCTGGGTTTGCGGGCCCGCTGCCTCGCCCGCCTCGGTCGCCGCGATGAAGCCTCCGCCGATTTTGCCGAAGCCTTGCGCTACGGTCCCACCGACACCGGTACCCACGCCGATTTGGGCTGGGTAGCCCTGGAACGGGGCCGCGCCAAGGAAGCCGCGCAACACTTCCGCGAGGCCCTACGCCTGAACCCCACATCGGAGTACGCCCGCGAAGGGTTGGTGGCGTCGCTTAAAGCACGTTTCTGGCTTTATAACGGCTTCTTCCGGTTCATGACCTGGACCCAAACCCTGAGCAACGGCACGCGCACGGCACTGTTTATCGGCATGTTTGTACTGGCCCGCCTGGTGCCGGCGCTGCTGCCGCTGTACCTGGCCTTCGTGGGCATGAGTTGGTTTGCCGAGCCGCTATTCAACACGCTGCTGCGCTTTAGCCGCGACGGCCGCCTGGCCTTAAGCGCTGAAGACACCCAGCACTCCAACATCTTCACGGCCTTAGTAATAAGCGGCGTTACGGCGCTTTCGGTGCATGCGTGGGCGTGGGCCTATGAGCCGCTGGAAATGATGGGCATGGTGCTGTTGGGCTTATTGTTCCCGGTAGCCGGAACCTACCGGCAAGTAGTTCCGCACTTGCGGCGGCGTTCCATGTGGTTTGGCGTGGCGCTGGCGGTAGTGGGCTTGCTGGCGGTTGCACTCATGGCGTTGGGCAGCGGTTGGCACCACACATTCATCATGATATTTCTGTTCGGCACCTTAGCCTACATCTGGGGCTTTGCGCTACAGTCGTAAGTCGGCCGCTTTCTTCATTCAAAACTGCCCCGCGGCTTCGAAACCAATGGTTCGAGGCGGCGGGGCGGGTTTGGTTTGATGCCTATTCAGAAGCCAGTGCTACCACGGCCGCGAAGGCACCCTTTACCACCTCGGTCATACGCGGAAAATCCAGCGTCTCGATGGTGTCGGAGGTTTCGTGGTAGTTGGGGTTGCGCAGGAACGAGGTATCATCGATCATGACGGCGTTGTAGCCGTAGCGCCAGTAGTTACGGTGGTCGGAAAGGCCAGCGAGCGGCGCGTTGGCGGGCAGGTTAATGCGCTGCACATCAATGCTGGAATTCTGCTGCATGAGCTGCTGCACTTGCTGGGTGAAGGCCTCTTGCCCGTCGCGGCCTACCACGATGATGAAGTTGCCGGTGTTCGGGTAGAGTTTGGCCAGCCGCTCGTCGGGGAAGTTCTGGGAGTTGGGCGCGTCACTGAAATACCCGATCATTTCGTAGCAGAGCATGGCGCGCACTTTCACACCGGCCTCGTGCAGGGATTTGGCGTGCACAGCGCTGCCCATGTACTCGCCAGCGAAGTAGGGCGGCTCCTCGTTGGGGTAGCCCACTAAATCGATGCGGTAACGGAGCGGCGGCCGTTGCTCGTGTAGCAGGCGGGCCGTTTCCAGCATACCGGCCACGGCGGAGGCGTTATCGTCGGCGCCGGGCTGCTCGCCGCACACGTCGTAGTGGGCGCCCACCACAATGCGCTCGGCGTCGGGCGGCCCGAACGAGGCAATGATGTTGCGGTATTGACGGCCGTCAGCGGTGAAGGTCTGCTCTTCTACCTGGCAATCGAGCTTTTCGAATTCGGTTTTGATGTAATCGGCGGCGCGGTTTAGGGAACCAAGGTTGCGGTAGGTGCGCGCCGGCTGCAGCGAGGTCAGGTATTCAACGTCGGCATAGAGGCGCTTCTGGTTGGCGGGCATAGTGGACAGGGATTGAGGAGCAGGAGAAGCGGCGGAAGGTGTATACGGCAAACGGCCGCTGCGTTTAGCAACGCACCACCCCAGCAGCCCCAGCGCGGCCGCTACCACGAACAGCATTAGCCCCGAACGTATGGAGAGCATGGCGTTAAGAATTTGCATCAACTAACGTGCGGCTTATCCCCATACGCAGCACAAAAAAACGCGGCGGCCTCCACTAAGGAAGCCGCCGCGTTTGGCCATTCTAGTGGCTGAATTAATACCGGCCTTCCACGTTGGCCATGTACTTCTGGCCCGAGCCAGTGTTGAGCAGCAGCATGTGCTCGTTTTCGCGCAGCCAGCCGGTTTTCAGCAGTTGGCGAGCAGCCATCCAGATGGCACCGCCTTCGGGAGCTACGAACAGTCCTTCCAGGCGGCTTAGCTCGCGCATGCCTTCCACCATTTCATCGTCGGTAATGCTAACGGCAGTACCATTCGATTCTTCCAGCACCTTTAGCATGAGGGCCTCGCCCAAGGGGCGCGGCACGGCCAAGCCGTTAGCAATGGTGGGGCGGCCGTTGTAATTCTGGCTATTGGGCTGTCGGCCGGCCAGGGTTTCTATGAGCGGACAGCAGTTGGCGGCCTGCACGGCCACCATGCGCGGCAGCTTCACGTCGGGTGCCAGCCAGCCCATTTCCTGCATTTCGCGGAAGGCTTTCCAGATGCCGATGAGGCCGGTGCCGCCGCCGGCGGGGTACAGAATTACGTCGGGCAGCTGCCAATTCATCTGCTCGGCAATTTCGTAGCCCATGGTTTTTTTGCCCTCGATGCGGTACGGCTCTTTCAGCGTCGACACGTCGAGCCACTGGCCATTGGCATTCAGCTGGCGCACGTGAGCGGCGCAGTCGTTAATCAGTCCATCAATGAGGTGCACGTCGGCGCCGTACCAGTAGCATTCTTCCTTAAAGGCCTGGGGCGTGTGGCGCGGCATTACCACGGTGGCGGCCATGCCGGCTTTGGCGCAGTACGCGGCCATGGCCACGCCGGCGTTGCCGGCGGTGGGAATAATGCAGCCTTCCACGCCCAGCTCTTTGGCCTTGGAAATGGCCATGCTCAGCCCGCGGGCTTTAAACGAGCCGGTGGGGTTCTGGCCTTCGTCTTTGAGCGTGACGGTAGCCAGACCGTGGCGGGCTGCCAAGCGGTTAAGCGTAAGCAAAGGCGTCATGCCCTCGCCCAGGCTCACCATGTGGTCGTTGTCGAGCAGCGGCAACTGCTCCTGATAACGCCACATGGTGGCCGGCCTTCCGTGCAGCACGTCTTTGCTCAGCGACTGGTCCAGCATGTAGCGGGCCAGCAACGGGACAGCGCAGCACGCCGAAACGGTTTGCAGGGAAAAGACCGAATGCGGCGCTCCGCAGCGGGAACATTCCAGCTCACGAATGCGACTTGAGGTTGCGACGTCGATAACCATAGACTTGCCAGGGAAGGTGCGAGGGGAAAACGCAGGCAAGTAGGGCTTGGGTTATGCCTTAAACAAATGGTATTTCGGCATACCCTATTCCTTGGCGGAATAGTGACGCTTGGTGAACTGAATAAAATCCCGGAACGGCTCTTGGTTTTCGGTGCCCCGGCGCTGAATAAACTCGAAGTGACGAGTGAGCTGCAAGCCTTGGATAACCACCTCCACCAACTCTCCCGAGGCTAACTCCTTCACCACCGCCTGGCGGGGCAAAAACGCCAGCACGCCGGGGTCCACGCGCACGAAGTTCTTCAGGGCCTCGGTACCGCCGAGGCGCACTTTCACCTGCAGGTCGCCGAGGCGAATGTGCTGGGCCTGCAGGGCCTGCTCCAGCACCGCGAGAGTTCCAGAACCGGCTTCGCGCAACGCCAAGGGCACGTCGTAAAGGTTTTTGACTTCCAGCTCGGTACGGTGCAGCGGATTTTCGGCGGCGCACACGGCCACCACGTCGTCGGTGAGCAGGGGCGTGTAGGTTACGTTGCTCACGCGGTGGATGCCCTCAATCACGCCCAGGTCGATTTCGTGGTCGAGCAGGGCTTTCAGGATGTTCTCGCTGTTGCGGTTTTTGAGCGTGAGTTGAATGTGCGGATTGTGGCCTAGGTACGCCGACAGCACCGGCGGCAGCACGTACAGCGAAATGGTGGTGCTGGCCCCCATGGTCATGCGAATCTGGGGCGAAAAGTTGGTGCTCAGGCGCGCCATTTCCTGCTGCAGCTCGGTTTGCAGCTGTTCGGCTTGCAGCAGCTTCTGATACAGCAGCCGCCCGGCCGGCGTAAGGGCCACGGAGTTGCCCAGCCGCTCAAAAAGGCCGGTTTTGTAGTGCTCCTCTAGCGCCTTTACCTGCTTGCTAACTGCCGATTGACTGATGAACAAGCTCTGCCCAGCTTTGGTGAAACTGAGGCGCCGCGCTACTTCCAGAAAAACCTCGTGTTGGTGGGAAAGCATGGCGGCAAGGTACGAGGAAGCCACAGGCCATGGACAGAAGGCCCCGCCGTGCTTCGGCAGCAATACCGGCAACCAGACACGATCTGACCGGGCCGAGGATTTGAATGGGCTAAATCAATTACAATATCTGTTTTACCGAATACTTATTTGTACATTAACCATGGCATCGGCCCCTGCCTTGGTTGCCCGCTGCCACATCCGTAACACCCAAACCTAACTGCCATGCCGAAGTACATAATTGAACGGGAAATTCCCGGTGCCGGCGCGTTGAGTGCTCAGGACCTACAAGGCATTTCGCAGACTTCCTGCGGAGTGCTTAATGACATGGGCCCGCAAATTCAGTGGGTCAACAGCTACGTGACCAACGATAAAATTTACTGCGTTTACAACGCCCCAAACGAGGAAATGATCCGCGAGCATGCGCAAAGAGGCGGTTTCCCCGCCAACGCCGTGAACCGCGTGCATACCGTCATAGACCCGATTACAGCAGAGCAACATGCCTAAATAAGGCGCGGTAAGTTTGCAATAGCCGGGGCAACTGATGCTAGCAGTTGCCCCGGCTTTTTTATGCCCATGACTCAGCACACTTCGCCAACCTGCTGAGCACGGCCCTCCCGTTCTCATACTATCATTCATCCATTCCCGTTTTTCTATACCTTCCCGCCGCCGCAACCCACCCCTCCTATTTCTGTATGACATCCCCCCTACTGCTCCGCCTGCCGCTGCTGGTGCTGCTGGCTTTGCTGTGCGCCTGCTCCAAGCCCGGTGCCGATACCGCCAGCGCCGACGGCGACGAAATCGACCCCTACGAAAACCTGGTGTTTAGCTTCGACGAGCCGGTGGCCGCCGCAGCCCAGCTCAGCCGCTGGGACACCACGCAGCTGGTGCGCTTCGAGCCGGCGGTGCGCGGGCGGTTTATGTGGACTTCGGACCGGGAGCTGGTGTTTTCGCCTAGCCAGCCGTTTGCACCCAGCACCTCCTTCAAGGCCGAGTGGCAGCCGCAGGCCCTGCCCAAAGAGTTGCAGGGCAAGCTGCCCGAGCTCAAACGTAGCCGCTTTCACACGCCCTACCTCGACATGACCACCCCGCAGGTGTTCTGGACCGCCGGCAACAGCGGCCCGGCCGTGCGCCTGAACGTGGCCTTCAATTATGCCGTGCGTCCCGCCGAGCTAGGCCAGCACCTGCGCCTGACGGCCAACGGCCAGCAGATTCCCTTTGAGGTAGTGTCGGCGCAGGCCGACAAGGTGGTGGGCGTGCGGCCTACCCAGGCCGTGCCGGCCGGCAGCGCCATTCAGCTGGAAGTAGCGCCGGGCCTTACGCCGGTGGGCGCCCCGGCCCAAACCGACACCACTAGCCGGCGCCGTCTCACGGGCTCGGTCACGGTGCCCGACCCGCAGGAATTGCAAGTGCGCGAGCTGAGCGGCACCCAGATCGAAGGCGACCCGGCCGTGAGCATCTTGACCAGCCAGCCGGTGAGCGTGGCCGCCATTCAGCCGCTGATTGCGGTGCAGCCGGCCGTGGGCTACACCGTGGAGGCCACCGAAAGCGGCTTGCTGCTGCGCGGAGGCTTCGAGCTGGGTAAAAGCTATACCGTGAGCATTCAGGCCGGGGCTACCGGTGAGTTGGGCGGCCGGCTTAATCAGGCGGTGAGCCAGCAGGTGTCGTTCAGCGACGAGCGGCCCAGCATCAGCTTTGCCCACGGCGAAAAAGCCATGTACCTGGGAGCGGGCGGATTTCGCAACCTGGGTTTGCGCCTCAACGAGGTGAACCGCGTGAAGGTGAGCATCTACAAGGTGTACGCCAACAACATCCGGGAGCTGCTGCGTGCGGGCGAGCAGTACGGCTACGACTACGAGGAAGACGGCGGCGGAGAAGAGGAAGGCGGCGAGTACGTGGACCGCAGCTACCGCTACTTCAACACGGCCGATTACGGGAACCTGCTCACCGAGCGCACCTACTCCACCGCCGCGCTGCCCAAGCAGGGCTCGTTGCGGCTGCTGCATTTGTCGCTCAAGGACCTGGAATTCAGCAACCAGCTGAAAGGCCTGTACGTGGTGCGCGTGCAGGACACCGAGCGCAGCTGGCTGCAGGTGTCGAAGCTGGTGACGGTGTCGGATTTGGGCGTGGTGGTGAAGCAGGGGCCGACGGGCGCGCTGGTGTTTGTGAATTCCTTGCGCACGGCCAAGCCGGTGGGCGGAGCCACGGTGCGCTTCATCAGCACGAACAACCAGACCATGTTCACGGGCGCTACCAACGGCCGCGGCGTGGCCCAGATGGGCACGGCCGCCGACACGGCCCTGGCGCGGCGCTTTCAGCTGGAAACGGTGCTGGTGCAGAGCGGGCCCGATTTTACCTTCCTGTCGCTGCCGCGCAGCCGGGTAGAAACCTCGCGCTACGATGTGGGCGGTCTGCAAAGCAACGCGGCCCGCTTCCAGGCTTTTCTGTACGGCGACCGAGACCTGTACCGCCCCGGCGACACCATTCGCACCAACACCGTGGTGCGCACCGACGACTGGCGCGTGCCCGGCGCGGTGCCCATGAAAATTCGCCTGCTGCTGCCCTCGGGCAAGGAATACGCCAGCTACCGCCGCACCCTGAGCAAGCCGGACGGCTCGTTTGAGGCGCAGTTCATTTTGCCCGCCTCGGTAATGACCGGCCTCTACACCCTGGAGGTGCTGACCGGCAACGACGTGCTGCTGACCTCGCGCAAAATCAGCGTGGAGGAGTTCGTGCCCGACCGCCTGAAAGTGACCGTAACGGCCGCGCCCGCCACCGTGAAGCCCGGCCAGACCGTGCGCGCCGCCGTGCGGGCCCAGAACCTGTTCGGCCCGCCCGCCACCGACCGCAAGGTGGAGGTGGAATTCTCGCTCAAGCAGAAAACCTTCGCTCCGAAGGACTACCCCGACTACAGCTTCAGCCTGGAAAGCGGCGGCACCCAGCGCCGCTACGTGAACAGCGAAGAGCAGGAATCGAGCCTGAACAGCCGCTTCGCGAAGGCCGTGCGCGAAACCGTGACCGACGCCCAGGGCCGCGCCACCGCCGAGTACCAGGTGCCTGACTACCGCGACCTGGGCACGATGGAAGGCACGGCCTTCGCCACGGTGTTCGACGAAACCGGTCGCCCCGTCAACCGCCTCGCCACCTTCGAGGTGCGCACCCAGCCGGTGCTCTACGGCGTGCAGCAGCTGCCCGAGCTGGTGAGCACCCGTCAGCCCACCGAAATTCGGGTGGTGGCGCTGAGTCCCCTAAATTCAACTCAAGGCAAGCCGACCCGGGCCGCCGCGCTGGTACGCGTGGTGCGCATTCTGTGGGAAACCGTGCTGGAACGCCAGGGCGGGCGCTACATCTACCAGTCGCAACGGCGCGAGGAAGTGGTGCTGACCAAAACCGTGCAGGCCGCCCCCGGCGCCGCGCTCAGCTTCCAGCCCAGCTACTCGGGCGAGTACGAGGTGCGCGTATCGCGGCCCGGCGCCGACACCTACGTGGCCAGCCGCTTCTACGCCTATGGCTACGGCGACACGCCCAGCAACGCCTTCGAAGTAAGCAACGAGGGTCAGGTGCAGATTGAGACCGACAAAGCCAGCTACCACCCCGGCGACAAGGCCACGCTGCTGCTCAAAACGCCCTTTCCCGGCCGCGTGCTGGTAACGGTGGAGCGCAACCGCGTCTTCAACCACTTCTACGTGGACACCGACCAGAAATCGGCCCGCGTGACCGTGCCCATCACCGGCGCGCACGTGCCCAATGTGTACGTAACGGCCACCGCCATCCGGCCGCTGTCCACCGATGCGCGCAACCCGCTCACGGTAGCCCGCGGTTTCGTGCCCCTCACGGTGGAAAAGCCCGAAGCTCGGCTGCCCGTCACCATCAAAGCACCCGCGCAAAGCCGCTCGCAGACCTTTCAGACCATTGAGGTGCAAACCAAGCCCGGCGCCGCCGTAACGCTGGCTATGGTGGACGAGGGCATTCTGCAGCTGAAAAACTACCAGACGCCCGACCCCTTCGGCTACTTCTACCAGAAGCGCGCCCTCGAAGTATCGGCCCACGACGTGTACCCCTTCCTGCTGCCCGAGCTGGGCACCAGCAGTAGCGGCGGCGACGGCTACGACCTGGCCCGCCGCACTACGCCCGTGCCCTCGCGGCGGGTGCAGCTGGTGGCCCGCTGGAGCGGCGTGCAGCGCGCCGATGCCAGCGGCAAAGTGCGCGTGCGCATGCGCATTCCGCAGTTCAGCGGCGCCGTGCGCCTGATGGCCGTGGCCTACCAGGGCGACGCTTTCGGCTCCGACGACCACACCATGCGCGTAGCCGACCCGGTGGTTATCAGCACCGCCCTGCCCCGTTTCCTCAGCCCCGGCGACACGATTGATGTGCCGGTGACGCTAACGAATACGACGGGGAAAACCATCAGAGTAAGGACATCATACGACTTGAAAGGAGGTCTAGCCTTTTTGATTCCAGGAGTTTTTACCGGAGAAGTGGGACAGATATTTCCAGGGAAATTTGTAAACGGTGGCCTCCAAACTATTGGCCCAAATTCAGAGAAGCGTCTCACCGTAAAATTTCCGCTAGTAGCAAGTGATATAGGCAATGGTGAAGTTTTGATTTCGGCAAAAATCCTTGACGCTGAAACCTTCACCGAAACCATCGAAATACCCGTACGCCCCGCTTCGCCGCTGCAAATGCGTACCGGCTCAGGCACGGTAGCGGGCGGCCAGACGCAGGCGCTGGACCTGCGCACCGATTTCCTGCCTACCTCGCAGCGCAGCCAGCTGGTGCTGAGCCGCTCGCCCATGGCCGAGTTCAGCAAAGACTTGCGTTACCTGCTGCAGTACCCCTACGGCTGCCTGGAGCAAACCGTGTCGGCCGCCTTCCCGCAGCTGTATTACCCCGATCTGGCGGCTACGCTCGGCCAGACGAAAAAGCAGCAGCGCTACAACCCCAACTACCACGTGCAGGAAGCCATCCGTAAGATTGAGGCCCAGCAGCTCTACAACGGTGCGCTCAGCTACTGGCCCGGCGGCGACTACGACAACTGGTGGACCTCGGCCTACGCTGCGCACTTCCTGCTGGAAGCGAAGCGCGCCGGTTTCGCAGTAAACGCCGGTGTGCTCGACAAAACCCTGCGCTACCTGCAATACCGCGTTCGGAAGCGCGAAACCGAGGAATACCAGTACCTCACGGCCGGCAACGTGGCGCGCCAGAAGGTCATTGCCAAAAAGGAAATTCCCTACTCGCTCTACGTGCTGGCCCTGGCCGGCCGCCCCGACCCGGTGGCCCTGAATTACTACCAGGCCAACCAGAATCTGCTGGCCCAGGACATGAAGTTTGTGCTGGCCAGTACCAGCGCGCTGTCGGGCCAGCGGCGCGGCTTCCAGGCCCTGCTGCCCCGCGGCTTCACCGAAACCGCCGCCCGCCGCGCCCTCGACGGCTCGTTCTACTCCCCGGTGCGCGACTTGGGTCTGGCTCTGAACACGCTCATCGAGGCCGATCCGCAAAACCCGCAAGTGGCGAGTATGGCCCGGCAACTCTCGCGGCTGGTGAAGCAAAGCGGCTGGCTGAGCACCCAGGAGCGCGCCTTTGCCTTGTTGGCCCTGGGCAAAGTGGCCAAGCAAAACCGCAACAGTACCGTCACGGCCACGCTGGCCGAAGCCGGCGGCACCGTGCTCGGTCAGTACAAAGGCCCGCAAAACCTGACGGTGAGCAACGTGGCTAACCGCCGCCTGAGCCTGAAAACCCAGGGTAGCGGCGCGCTCTACTACTTCTGGACGCTGGAAGGCATTTCGCCCACTGGCCAGGTGCGCGAGGAAGACCAGTTCCTACAGGTTCGCCGGCAGTTTCTCGACCGCAGCGGCCAGCCGATGGGTCGGGCCGAGTTCCGCCAGAACGATTTGGTGGTGGTCAAAATCACGCTGCAGGCCGCCGAAACGGCCGGCGAGGTGCCTAATGTGGCCATTACCGATTTGCTGCCCGCCGGACTGGAAATCGAAAACCCGCGCATCGGCGCCGTACGCGAGCTGACCTGGGCTACCGACGCTGCCACGCCCGATTACCTCGATGTGCGCGACGACCGGATTAACCTGTTCACCACCGCCACCAGCAAGCCCAAGTCCTTCTACTACCTGGCCCGCGCCGTGTCGAAGGGCACATTCAAGCTCGGCCCGGTGAGTGCCGATGCCATGTACAACGCCGAGTACCACAGCTACAGCGGCGCCGGCACGGTGCGCGTGCGGTAAGAAGTTATGCGCCATTGGGTCAGAAAGCAGTGGGAAAATGTGGGACCAGGCGGCCGACGCCTGCGCCTTGGGCTGCTGAGCCTGCTCGGAGTGGTCCTCGCCGCGCTGGGCCTCGACGCGGCTTTCCCGCTGCCGCCCGTACCGCCCGCCTCACCCGTGGTGCTGGCCGCCGACGGCTCGGTGCTGCACGCCTACCTTTCGCCCGACCAGAAGTGGCGCCTGCCCGCCGCACTGCGGGACATTACGCCCACGCTGCGGCAGGCGTTGGTAGCGAAGGAAGACCGGTGGTTTTACTGGCACCCCGGCATCAACCCCGCGGCTTTGCTGAAAGCGGCCGGCAACAACGTGTTTGGCAATAAGCGGCGCACCGGGGCCAGCACTATCACCATGCAGGTGGCGCGGCTGCTCGAGCCCAAGGAGCGTACCGTGGCCGGCAAGCTGCAGGAAATGCTGCGGGCCCTGCAGTTGGAGGCGCATTACTCCAAGGACGAAATCCTGCAGCTGTACCTGAATCTGGTGCCCTACGGCTCCAATGTGGAAGGCGTAAAGTCGGCAGCGCTGCTCTACTACGGACAACCGCCGCACTACCTCTCCCTAGCCCAAACGGTCACGCTTACCATCGTGCCTAACAACCCCAGCCGCCTCACGCCGGGCCGGCACAACGCAGCCTTGCTGGCCGCCCGCAACCGGTGGCTGCGCCGTCTAGGCGAACAAGGCGTATTCCCCGCCAAGGACATTGAAAATGCGTTACAAGAGCCGTTGTTGGCCCAGCGCCGCCCGGCGCCGCAATTGGCACCGCACATTTCACGCCGCTTGGTGCAGGCCAGAAACCAAGCCAATCGTCAGGCTCCCCCCTCTCTACAGGAGAACCGAAGGAAGGCGTTAGCCAGGGGGGCCGGGGGGGTGAGGTCCACCCTCGTGCGCGGCAAGCAAGCCAAGGCCGAGGCCCTGACGCGCAACTACGTACGCCGCCTCGCCCCACTGGGCATCACGCAGTCGGCCGTGCTAGTGGTTAATAACCGTACGCGCGCCGTGGAAGCCTACGTGGGCTCGGCCGATTTTCAGGATGCGTTTCACCAGGGTCAGGTCGACGGCATTCGGGCGGTTCGCTCCCCGGGCAGCACGCTCAAGCCCTTTCTCTACGCCCTGGCCGTGGACCGCGGCCTCGTCACGCCCAAGCGGGTGTTGCCCGACGTGCCCACCAACTTCGGCAGCTACCGGCCCGAAAACTTCGACAAGCGCTGCAACGGCGAGGTGACGCTGGAGCGCGCCCTGGCCTACTCGCTCAATATTCCGGCCGTTCACGTGCTCGAGCAGCTGGGCGTGGGCACGTTTACCAGCCAGCTGAGCCGGGCCGGATTTCGCACCGTGGGGCGGCAGGCACCGCAGTTGGGGTTGAGCACTATTCTGGGCGGCTGCGGCGCTTCCTTGGAAGAATTGGTGGGCCTGTATGCGGCCCTGGCCAACGGCGGCCGCTACCAGCCGCTGCGCTTCACCGCCGCCACTTCTGCTACGAACCGTCCAGCTCCCCCCTCTCTTTTGGAGAGGGGGGCCGGGGGGGTGAGGCTCGTGTCGGAGCCCGCAGCTTACCTCATTACCGATATCCTGTCCCAGCTCGTGCGGCCCGACTTGCCGGTGGGCTACGAAAACTCGCTGCGCCTGCCGCGCATTGCCTGGAAAACCGGCACCAGCTACGGCCGCCGCGACGCGTGGAGCATCGGCTACAACCGACACTACACCGTGGGCGTGTGGCTGGGCAACTTCGGCGGGCAGGGCGCGGCGGCCCTTACTGGCACCGATGTAGCCACGCCTCTGCTCTTCGACCTGTTCAACGACCTGAGCTACAACGACGGCGGCGAGTGGTTTGCCCCGCCCGCCGGCCTCGATTTCCGCCTAATCTGCGGCGTGAGCGGGCAGGTGCCCGGCCCGCACTGCCCCGATCAGGTTATGGATTACTTTCTACCCGGCCTTTCCGACACGCGCCGCTGCGAACATCAGCAGGAAGTGCTGGTGTCGGCCGATGGGCAGTTAAGTTACTGCCGGGTGTGCCAGCCCGAAATGGGCTACCGCCGCGTGCTCTACCCCAACTTCTCGCCCGAGGTGCTGGCCTTCAAGGCCGCGCAGGGCCTGCCGCACACGGTACGCCCGCCGCATAACCCCGCTTGCGCCTTGGTGCGCGCCGACGACGCCCCCGACCAGGCCCCGCGCATCCTCTCGCCCACGCCCAATGCCGAATATGTGCTGGATGCGCGCGACTCACAGCAGCTGCAGCTGCGCTGCGCCGCCGCCAACGACGTGCGCCAGGTCTATTGGTACGCCAACGACCAGTTCGTACGCGCCGCCGCACCTACGGAAGCCGTGTTCATTCGGCCCGCGGCGGGCGTGCTGAAAATTTCCTGTGCCGATGACCACGGCCGCAACACCAACGTGCAGGTGCTGGTGGAGCGGTTATAGAAGTGGCGGAGCCGCGGTTGGCAACGGGCTTAAGAAATTGCTGCGGTGACTTTCTCGGCCGTTGTTACCGTCGGAACGCGGTCCAGCCGCTGCATTTGCAATAGCCAATCGGTTGCTTCTCCTTCCTGAATAGCGTAGTGGAGCTGATAAGGCGCATGAGGGCCCGTGGCGGCTTCCTGGGTTTTGCGGAACTCTTCGGCCGCATTCAGGTGCACGGGTGAAATCAGGTAACTGAAATACAGAGGGCCACCGAGCTGACGGGCCATTTTTGGGGCAAACTCTCCCAGCATCCATTGCGTAGTGAGCGAGCTGGAGCTAGGCCGACGCCGGGCATCGAGCAGCCAAAATCGGCACTGCTGCACCGCTGCTTGCTCCAGCGACGCGTACACCCGCCGAATTTCTTCTTCGGATGTGACGCCCAACCAGCGTACCACTACAATGTGTAACTCGGGGCGGTAGGCAAGCTCTACCAAAGCGGAAGGCGAGGCAAGGTGCATGGGGAAAGGCAATTCAACTCCGCAATCATACGCGCAAGTCGGCCACACAGTTAACCCAGGCGGTTGCGCGGGCAACGGCGGTAGGTCCGCTTATCTTGGCCGTTGCCTAGCACTACCATTTAGCACTTATTACCATGGTCAAATTAGTCTTCCTTGTTTGTTGCCTGAGTGCTGCCCACGCGCTATTGGCCCAGAGCACTATTGCGCTGTACTCGGGCACGATTCCTAATTCCAAGCCCAGCAGCGTGCAGGAAACCAGCGTAACGTTGCCCAACGGCGGCGTGCGCATTTCCAACGTGGTGCAGCCCACGCTCACCGTATTTCGGGCGCCGGCCGCCACGGCAAATGGTACGGCCGTTATTATTTGCCCCGGTGGGGGTTATGCGCGCTTATCCATCGACCACGAGGGCTACGACGTGGCCAAGCGCCTGAACGAAATAGGCATTACCGCTTTCGTGCTGAAGTACCGCCTGCCCAACGACGCCAGTCAGCCCGACAAAACCACGGCCCCGCTGCTCGATGCCCAGCAGGCCCTGCGCCTGGTGCGCCAGCGCGCCGCCGACTACGGCGTGAATCCTGCCCGGGTGGGCATTATGGGCTTTTCGGCCGGCGGCCACCTAGCAGCCACGGCCGGCACGCACTTGAATCAGTCGGCGGCCGCAGCCCCTGACCGCACCTCCGTACGGCCCGATTTTTTGGTACTGATTTACCCCGTCATTAGCCTTTCCGATAGCCTGATGCACGCCGGCTCGCGCACCAATTTGCTGGGCGCATCCCCAAGTGCCCAGCAAATCCGCGAGTACTCCAACGAGCTGCAGGTTTCTGCCCAAACCCCACCCACGTTTCTGGTGCACGCCCAGGATGATAAGTCGGTGCCGGTGCAAAACAGTCTGCGGTTTTACGAGGCCTGCTTGCGCCGCAACGTGCCGGCCGAAATGCACCTTTATCCCAAGGGCGGCCACGGCTTTGGGCTGACCAACAAGACTACCAAAGACGACTGGATGCAGCGCCTGCAAAACTGGTTCGATGCCAATGGCTGGCTTACCAAGTAACTGCACGAAAACTTGTAAAAAGGCATTTACAGAACCTGAAGGCGGTTTTTCATTTTTGGCACTACCCTTGCAATACAGGTTTCAGGCACTGTAACCTTCCTCCGAAGACCTCAGTTAAGAGACTTGCCAACGGGGAACTGGCACGGTGCTTGCAAAACTCCACTCAGAAGTTCACCACCAAACTTTCACTCTGGTTCTCTGAACCCTAATCAAGAAACCACCATGAAAAAGGTCACTTATATGTTCGCCGTGATGCTGCTCATCTTCGCAGTATTGGGTAGCTCGCTCCAGGTACAAGCTCAGGACGGCAAAGTAAGCCCACAGGCTAAAGGCGCTATTATTGGTGGCTTAGGCGGTGCAGCTGCCGGTGCCATTATTCACAAGCGTAACCGCGTAGTGGGTGGCGCAGTAGGTGCCGCCGCCGGTGCTGGTACGGGTTACATGGTAGGCCGTAACATTCAGAACAAGCGTAAAGCGCAAGCTGCTGAAGCCGCCCGTGTAGCCGCTGCTAACCGTGCTGCCCGCGCCGAGCGCGCCGCCGCTGCCGCCCGTGCCGAGCGTAATGCCATGGCCCGCCGCGCCGAAGCTGCTGAAAACAAAGCCGCTGTGGCCCAAGTACAGGTTGCTCAGCAGCCCCAGTACCCCGGTATGGCCGCTGGCTTTGCTGCCGCTCCTAACATGATGTACACCAACAACGGTGCACCCATGGCCATGAACGCTGCTTACTTGCCCAACGAGTCGTACGGCAACCGTAACGCCCCGTACGCTAGCTCGGAAGTTCGCCGCAAGAGCTGGTAACCCCACACTTTCGTTAGTTTCGCCGACTCCAGCCCTGCGCCGGGGTCGGCGAAATTCTTTCACCCTTTACCAAAAGACCTGGTTTTATGAAATCCTCCCTCTGGATGTTGCTCGTAACTGCCGCCGTGGCTGCCTCCTGCACCAAAACGGAAGAAGCCCCTGCGGTTAACGTGCAAACCCTTAACCAGCAATTTATAAGCGCCTGGAACAGCCGCAACGCCGTGCAACTGGATACGCTGCTGGCCGACGACGTGCACTTCCTGCAAGGCGAAGCCCACTACCAAGGCAAGTCGGAAGTGTCGAACCGCTGGATTCGCGAAACGATGGGCACCATCGACGACCTGCGCCTGAGCGTGGTAAGCACCGGTGCCGATGCCAATATGGCCTACGAAGCCGGCACTTACGACGTGGAAGTTATTCCCTCTACGCCCGGCCAGCCCCGCGGCGAAGGCGAAGGCAACTTCATTCTGCTGTGGAAGAAAAACGCCAAAGGCGCTTGGAAGCTGGGCTACGCGCAGCTGGAAGGCCTGCCCGTACGAGTGAAGCAGTAATCTTTTACCAAACGCAAGAAGCCCCGGCAACAACGTGTTGCCGGGGCTTCTTGCGTTTTATATGTTCTGCAGGGCGGGTGTGCTGCTACGGTCTGATATGAGAATTGCAGCAACGCTTCGGCCAGCACCCGCGACCCGCGTAGCAACGTTGGCTAAACCTCGCTCGGTTGCGGATAATCGTCGCCGGCAAATACGGGTGCCATGTGTTGCTCCTCTTCCTCGGTAAACAGCCGGGAGCGAATGAGAAACCGCACGCCCAACGGAATTTCCAGCGAGAAGCTGGCGCCGCGGCCTTTGGTTACATCCACCGTAAGCTGCGTGTGTTTCCAGTACTCAAACTGCGAGGAGCTCATGAAAAAGTCGCAGCCGTGAATGCGGCCGAGCCACACGTCGCTGGCGCCTACCTTGAACTCGCCGGCCTGAAAGCACATGGGCGAGGAGCCGTCGCAACAGCCGCCGCTTTGGTGGAACATGAGCGGGCCGTGCTCGTCGCGGAGCACGTCAATGGTGGCTTCGGCGGCGGGCGTTACCAGAACGCGAGGCGTTTGTTCGGACATGGGATTTGGGGAAAAAGGTCATCCCGAGCGCAGCGAAGGACCTTACCTAGTTTGCTGCACTTACTTCGAGCAAACATCCTCAGTCAGTATTACCTGACGCGGTAAGTTCCTTCGCTGCGCTCGGGATGACGACTGGTTAATACGGTCCTAGAAGAAGCCCAGTTTCTGCTTGCTGTAGCTGATGAGCATGTTCTTGGTTTGGCGGTAGTGCGCCAGCATCATCTTGTGGTTTTCGCGGCCGAAACCCGAGGCTTTGTAGCCGCCAAAGGGCGCGCCGGCGGGGTAATCGTGGTAGCAGTTCACCCACACGCGGCCGGCCTGAATGGCGCGGGGCATGGTGTAAAGCTCGTGCGCGTCGCGGCTCCAGAGGCCGGCGCCCAGGCCGTATAGCGTGTCGTTGGCCATTTCAATGGCCTCCTCGTTGGTTTTGAATGTGGTGACCGACAGCACCGGCCCGAAGATTTCCTCCTGGAAAATCCGCATTTTGTTGTGGCCGCGGAAAATGGTGGGCTGAATGTAGTAGCCCTCGGTTAGCTCTTCGTGGTCGTGGACGTGGGCTTCGCCGCCGGTTAGTACTTCGGCGCCTTCGGCCTTGCCAATTTCCAGGTAGCTCAGAATTTTCTCGAACTGGTCGTTACTGGCCTGCGCGCCCATCATGGTTTCCTTGTCGAGCGGGTGGCCTAGCTTAATGGCCTTCACGCGCTCAATCAGGCGCGGCATGAACTCGTCGTAAATGTCCTCGTGAATGAGCAGGCGCGACGGGCAAGTGCAGATTTCGCCCTGGTTGAGGGCAAACATGGCGGCGCCTTCCAAACACTTATCTAGGAACTCGTCGTCGGCGTCCATCACCGATTTGCAGAAGATGTTCGGCGACTTGCCGCCCAGCTCCATAGTTACCGGAATGATGTTTTCGGAGGCGTATTGCAGGATGAGGCGGCCGGTAGTGGTTTCGCCCGTGAAGGCCACTTTCTGCACCCGTGGCGACGAGGCCAGCGGCTTGCCGGCTTCCAGTCCAAAACCGTTTACCACGTTCAGCACGCCGGGCGGCAGCACGTCCTGAATCAACTCCATGAGCACCATGATGCTGGCGGGCGTTTGCTCGGCGGGTTTCACCACCACGCAGCAGCCGGCGGCCAGCGCGGGCGCAATTTTCCAGGTGGCCATCAGCAGCGGGAAGTTCCAGGGAATAATCTGGCCGATTACGCCCAGCGGCTCCTGAATGACCAACGACAGCGTGGTTTCGTTGAGCTCGGTGGCGGAGCCCTCTTCGGCCCGAATAACGCCCGCGAAGTAGCGGAAGTGGTCGATGGCCAGGGGCAGGTCGGCGGCCATGGTTTCCCGAATGGCTTTGCCGTTTTCCACGGTTTCCACGGCGGCCAAATGCTCCAGGTTGGCCTCCATGATGTCGGCAATTTTCAGCAGCAGGTTGCTGCGCGTGGTGGCTGAAGCGGTTTTCCAGGTTTTAAACGCCTCGTGGGCAGCATCCAGGGCCAGCTCAATGTCCTCCTTGGTGGAGCGGGCTACTTTGCAGAACGCTTTGCCGTCGATGGGCGAGGGGTTGTCGAAGTACTGGCCCTTCACCGGGGCCACCCACTTGCCGCCGATGAAGTTGTCGTAGTGGGATTTGAACTTGGGCCGGGCTACGAGGGTGGTGGTTCTTTCGAGGGTTTCCATGCGGATCGAGGGGTTTGGGTTTTGGTGTTGGCCAAGCTCCCTTCTTTCCTGCCGAAAAAGCTGCACTATCCTCGCAACAAACTGACCTATCGTCGCATTTGTATCTTACTGCTGCGCCGTGGCCCGCTGCGCGTCTTGCGTTGTTCCCAGGTTTCCCCATCTTCCTGCTGCATGAACCACCCCCTCGTTCCCGCTCCCGTTGCCCTGCACCGCCCCGCCGACCTGCTCACGCTGGTGGAAAACCGCACGGTGTACTCGCTGAACGCCTTCGAGCTGAACATTTTCGAGACGCACCAGCAGGCGCACAAAGTGGCGCTGAACATGGGCTCGTTGGTGCTGACCACCATGCTGCGCGGCAAAAAAGTGATGCACCTGCCCGGCCGCGACGCGTTCGAGTATTTGCCCGGCGAATCGGTGGTGGTGGGCGAGCAGCAAACCATGGAAATCGACTTTCCGGAGGCCACCGAGCAAAACCCCACGCAGTGCCTGGCCGTGGCCATTCCCGCCGAAACCATCCGTTGCACCATTGATTTGCTGAACGAGCGGTACCCGCGCACCGAGGAGCACACGCCCTGGCAACTCGACGCCCACGATTACGCCCACCTGCATAACACGCCCGAGCTGACGAGCACCCTGGAGCGCATCATTCGGGTGTCGCAAGAAACCACGGCGGCCAAGGATGTGCTGGCCGGTTTCACGCTGCAGGAGCTGCTGGTGCGCCTCATGCAAACCCAGGCCCGCCGGCTCATTTTCGACAACTACCAGCAGCACCTCACCACCCACCGTTTCGCGCACGTGGTGCAGTACATCAAGCGCAACCTGGCCGAGCCGCTGACCGTGGAAAAGCTCAGCGAACTGGCCTGCATGAGCAAAGCCACGTTCTTCCGCCTGTTCAAGCGCGAGTTCGGCCTGACGCCCGTGGAGTACATCATTCAGGAGCGCCTGAGCGAAGCCAAGCGGCTATTACGCCACCCACTGAGCACCGTGGCCGATGTGTGCTACCGCGCCGGCTTCAACAACCCCGCGTACTTTCAGAAGCTGTTCCGCAAGCATGAGGGCCTCACGCCGGGACTGTACAAGAAGCAGTGCATTGTGGGATAGAATTATGAATGAAATGTTGCGCTATGTATTGAAGCCCGCAAAAATGGTGTGGGCAATTATACAAGCGGTATCGGTAGCTATTTGCCTTGCTCTTCCTCTGCTGTTTTTGTACACTATTTATAACGAACACTGGAGCCCGGAAGCCCGGCAAGGTCACTTAAATCAGCAGCACAGCAAGAGCATCCGACAGGGAATGAGCCGGGCTGAGGTTAAAGCCATTATGGGCGAGCCAATGGATAGCTCTAGGGATGAACGGGTACCACAAACCCTAGCTTACTACTATCGTGTTCCACCGGGCTCCTCCCTATCGTGTCGTATAATTTTTGACTTTGAGGCCCGGGTTACCAAGGTGTATTGTCCATCCGAGTAGCTCCACCCCACTTGGTACAGGAAGCCAAGCATTGTGGGGTAGCTTTGCGGCATGAGAGACGACATCGAAACGCAAATCATTGGGTTATCCGACCGCCAGAAAGCTGTTTTTGCCGGGCTGGTTTGCGAACGGCTGTACCCGCAATACCAGGCGTTTTGTGAAGCTGAGAGCTGGGGTAGCCCGGTTGTGTATGAGCGCGGCGTGGAGCTGCTCTACAACTCCGGCCTCGGGGAGTTTCACAAGCAGGAAGCCGCTTCGCTGCTCGAAAAGCTGGAGCTGGTAACGCCCGCCCTAAACGCCTCGAAAAGCCCGCTGACCTCGTACGCCGTGGATGCGTGCATTGCCCTGAACGAGGCCCTGCAATTCCTGACCGACAAGCTGGAAAGCCACCTGCATAATTGCGCTACCGCTGCCATGGACAGCGTGGATATGTTCGTGCAGGACTACCAGAACCTGAGTCCCAGCCGCCGCGGCCTGGAAGCCGTGGTAGCCGCCGACCCGTTTATGCAGGCCGAAAAAGCCCGCCAGCACCGTTTGCTGGAAGCCCTGCTTACGCTGCACGATTTCGACGCGACCAGCATTCATCAGCTGCGCCGCCTTAATGGTTCCGGCGGCATCATTGATGTTGATTTGCTGCCTCGCTCTTGAGGCTATAATTTACTCAACAAGCCGCCAGCAGCCTTATTGCTACTGGCTTGCAACGCCCCAGCCAATCTACTTATCATTAGTTACGATGCGCTACCTCGCTACTCCCCTCCTACTCTTGCTTACGGCCGTTTGCCAGCCCGTCTTCGCACAAACCACGGCTGTAGCTCCTGCCGCGGGGCCGGCAAACACCCTCGCTACGGCGCGCTACTCCCCCGCCGATACCATTCGGGCCGTGCGCAACCTGTTTGGCTTGCGCAGCAAGGGGGCGCTGGGCTACACGGCCGCCGGCAGCGCCGTGCTGGCCGAGGCGGCCGTAACCACGGCATTGCGCCCGCCCGGCACCTCCACCGGCCAACGCATCGACACGAACCGGGACTGGCTGTTCGGCAGCGCCATGATGGGCTACGGCCTGCTGCGCACCAAACGGTTCGGCAAGCACCGCGGCGAGCAAATTATTGCCGCTTACGAGCAAGGCGAACCGCTACCGTCGTATGTGCGGCGCCGGCTCAAGCCCAAGTACTTTCGGTACCGCCCGTTTTAGAACACCACGCTGTACGGCGCGGCGGCCAGGGCCTTCTTTTCCTCGTTCAGCTCCACGCCCAGAATTTCGTGCACGTTCACCCGAATCCGGTTCGACATTTGGGTCAGCGGCAGGTCGTTGCTGTCTTTGCCGAATGGGTCTTCGATTTCGTCGCCAATCATTTCCACGCCCAGCAGGGCGAAGGCGCCGAACATGGTAATGGGCACCATAAAATAGCCGTAGGCCGTGAGCAGCACCAGCGGCATCACCATCAGGAAAACCGAAATAAAGGCCTTAATGAAGAAGCTGTACGAGAATGGTATGGGCGTGCGCTGAATTCGCTCGCAGGCGCCCGTAACGTCCAGCAGCACTTCGTGGTGGCGCTGAATGGCCAGCAGGTGTATGGGCAAAATCAGTTCTTGGCGCAGCAGCTGCTCGTAGTACTCCTGCAGCGTGGCCGAGAGCAACGAGGGCACGTGGCTGGCCTGACTTAGCTGCTCCATCAGCTCAGGCCCAAGGTCTTCAAGCTTTTCGAAGCGCACGCCGCCGCGCAGGTGGCCGTCGAGGGCCATGGGAAAATTGGAGAGCAGCTTGGCCAGGTGGAAACGGTTTTCGCGGTCGGAGGCGGGCAGGCGGGCGTGCAGCAGCACGGCCAGGTTCCGGCAGCTGTTGATAAGCTGGCCCCACTGGCGGCGGCCCTCCCAGAAACGGTCGTAGGCGGTATTGGTACGGAAGGCCAGCAACAAACTGAGCAGGATGCCCAGCAGCGAGAAATACTGCGGATCAACGGTGAACTTCAAGTTCATGACGCCGCGCCCCAGCAACGCCACCACGGTTCCGTAAAGCCCCACCAGCACCACCCGCTTTAGGAGTTTGCGGATGACGGAGGACTTGTGCAGGTGGCGAAACGCATCCCACCAGTCACTGGATTTGTAAACAATCATAAGGCAGCAAGCGGGGCAACACCGTGCCCCGTTGCAAAGCTACGTTACTGCCGATTTGTGGAAACCGCAGCCCGCTATAAGCCACCGTCGTACGCAATGCCTGTTACCTCTACTTCCTCCTCTCGCGGGCCAAGTTTCAGCGTGACGAGCTGGCCCAGCTTAGCACCCTGCACAACCCGCGCTACGGGCGCTACAAACGCCACTTTGCCCTCGGCTACGGAGGCTTCGTCCACACCCACGATGGTGAACTTCCGCTCGAAGCCCACCTTGCCACCGCTACGGGTGCGCAACGTTACGGTAGCGCCAAACCGCACTTCGTCGGTGGGTTGGCTACGTGGATCCACCACTTTGGCGCTGGCAATGCGGCTATTTAATTGGCTGAGCTGGCCGTTTAGCAAGCTCAGTTGCCGGGTGCGGTCGGTATCGTTGTCGCGGTTGGCCTCGGCACGGGCGCGTTCGGCTTCCAGCCCGGCTAGCTCCTCGCGCAGTTGCTCCAGGCCACGTGGCGTCACGTAGTTGGGCGTATTGGGTGGCAGCGCCGCCCGCGGCGGAATAATGGGCGGCTGCTGCGAGTCGTCTTCTTTTACAAAACCTCGGCTCATGCCTGTTCTGAACGCAAGGCCTAAACGCAGGTTGCCGTGCGCTGAGTTGCCTGGAAGTTAGGCATGAGCCTGAGGCTTAGGAGCGGTTCTCAGCTTGGTGTATGGGGACCCCACCCCCGGCCCCTCCCCCGTAGGGAGGGGTGCCAGACGTCCGCAACAATTTCATTTTTTAGCAGAACGCACCCCTCCCTACGGGGGAGGGGCCGGGGGTGGGGTCCGCCATCCTGAGAACCGCTCTAAGAACGCGGTACGTACTGCTGAAACAGCTGCGCAATGCGGGTAGCGCGGGCCTGGTCGTTGGTGTCGGCGGCAGCTTGGTAGAGGCGGCTTAGCATAACTACGTTCGACTGAATTTCGCGGTCGAAACGGGCGGGTTCGTGGGTGGTGTAGTAGGCCAGGGCCTGTTGGGCGCGGTTGGTCATCAGGTCCATCATTTGGTGCGCCCGCGGAGCTTGCCCGAGCTGCACCAGCGGCGCCACCAAATCCGCCGATGAGGCATCGTACGGAATGGAATCGTCGGGCAGCACGCGCAGGCACTTGTCGATTACCTGTTGAGCGCGGGCTGGGTCGCCGGCTGCCATGTGCGCGTGCGCGAGGCGGGCGAATTGCTGGCGGTACTGGCCCATGAGGCGGCGCTGCTGCTCATCGAAATACACTTTGGGCAAGTGCAGGTTGCGGTAGGCAAACCTGCGCATCAGCGAATCGTCGAGCAGTTCGCGGGCCACGGTTCCTATTTCCGGTGCGGCATTGGGGTCGGCGGTAACGGCGGGTGCGGCCACGGGCAGTACGCGGTACGCCAAGCCTTCGAGCTGCAGGTAGTTATCGAGGCCTAGGTACTCGCGCGGGTCCATGCTGGTGGAGAAATAAACGGGCCGCTGCCAGTTGTTGGTGGCCAGCAAATCGAGTAGGGCCAGCTGCTTTTTCTCCAGCGCATCTTTGCCCACACTCCACTGCATGCGCGCTACCAGTTGGGTGCGGCGCTCCGCCGGCACAATGCTCAACCGGCGCACGGCAGCGGTATCTACATCAAGGTAAAAATTGGGCGTGGGGTACGAGAGCAACGACTTGCCGCTTTGCGTTTGCACTTGCAGCAGCGGGCTATTTTGGCGTACCAGCTGCATAAACTCTTTCACGTTCACGGCCTGCACACCCGGGTTCGGCACGAAGGGCAAATAGTCATTCGTGCCCTGGGCGAAATCCTGGTGCTGCAAAGTCATGGGCCACGGCGCCGAGGGTCCGTGGCGCTGCTGCATCTGGTCGAGGTACCAGTCGGTGTTCAGGTACGACACGACGGCCACGCGCACGTCGGGGCGCACGCCTTCCACTTGCTGGGCGTACCAGAGCGGAAAGGTGTCGTTGTCGGCGTAAGTGATGAGAATGGCGTTTGGCGCCACGCTGTTGAGCATGTTCTTGGCCCAGTCCAGCGCGGCGTAACGGCCGCTGCGGTCGTGGTCGTCCCAGTTCTGCTGGGCCATCAGGAAAGGCACGCCCAGGCAGAGCAGTGAGGCAGCCACGGCACGTAGGCGTTCCTGCTGCACTACCCGGCGCAAGCCCTCGGCCACCGCCACCACGCCCAGGCCCAGCCAAATGGCAAACGCGTAGTACGAGCCGGCGAAGGCGTAGTCCCGCTCGCGCGGTTCGGTGGGCGGCTGGTTTAGGTACAGCACCACCGCGAGGCCCGTGAGAACGAACAACATGCCCACCACCAAGGCGTTGCGCCGGTCGCGGCGCAGCTGGAACAGCAGGCCCGCTACGCCCAGCAGCAAGGGCAGGGCAAAGTAATTGTTGCGGGCGCGGTTATCGGCTAGTTCGGCGGGCAGGCCGTTTTTACTGGCGCTAGTAGGCCATAGCACGCCGGCCTGCTGCACATCGGCCTCGCGGCCTACGAAGTTCCAAAGGAAGTAGCGCGTGTACATGTGCCCGATTTGGTACCGAAACAGAAACGCCAGGTTTTGAGCCATGGTGGGCTTCTGATCGGGCTGCACGTCGGTCCACTTCTGGTACTCACGCACGTGGCCGGGTAGGTTGCTGTACAGGCGCGGCAACAGGGTTTTGTCCTCGGCGCGGTAAATGGTTTCGAGGCGGTGTTCGGCTACCACGTACTTGCTGCCTTGGCGCACGTAGCGCGGCGCGCCCTCTGTTTGGTCGATGGGTTGGGCATTGAACTGCGGGCCGTAAAGCAGCGGCCGGTCGCCGTACTGCTCGCGCTTCAGGTAGCTTACGAACGACAGCACCTCGTCGGGGTTGTTTTCGTCGATGACGGGATTAAAGCCCGAGCGGATGGGCACCATCAAATACGACGTGTAGCCGATGAGCACGAACACAAAGCCAAGCAAGCCCGTGTGCAACAGCTGCAGCTGCCGGCGTTTGGTATAGCGCAAACCACCCACGATTAAGCCTACCAGCAAACCGACAAACAACACCACGCCGCTGTTAAACGGCAGGCCGAAGCTGTTTACCACGAACACCTCCAAAGCGCCTGCCACCGAAGGCAAGCCCGGAATAACGCCCATCAGAATACCCAGCACCAATGCCCCGCTCACGGCCAGCGTTACCAGGCCGCCGCGGCGGTTGGGCTGCGCCGTACGGCGGAAATAGTAGATAAAGGCCAGGGCCGGAATGGCCAGCAAGTTCAGCAAGTGAACCCCGATGCACAGACCAATAACGTAGGCAATAAGAACGAGCCACTTGTCGGAATCGGCCTCGTGGGCGCGGTTCTCCCACTTCAGCATCAGCCACACCACCACGGCCGTACCCAGGCTCGATAGCGCGTACACCTCGGCCTCGACGGCGTTAAACCAGAACGAGTCGGAAAAGGCCAGCGCCAGGGCGCCTACCACACCGCTGCCCAGAATGAGCAGCGTTTGACCGGAGCTGGGCTCCAGGCCGCGGTCGTCGTGCATGCCGGGGCGGCCGAGCACGAGCTTTTTGGCCAGAATGGTGATGGTCCAGAACAGGAACAGCACCGTAAACGCGCTGCTCAGCGCCGACAAGCCGTTTACCCACAACGGAACCTGCGCCACATCGGCGCCGGCGAAGAGCGAAGCGGCGCGGCCCAGCAGCAAGAACAGCGGCGCGCCGGGCGGGTGCGGCACCTGCAGCTTGTTGGCGCTGGCAATGAACTCGCCGCAGTCCCAGAAACTCACCGTGGGCTCCAGCGTGAGCCAATACGTGGTGAAGGAAGCCAGCAGCACCAGCGCGCCGACGAGGTTGTTCAGGTGGTTGTAGGTTAGCCGCATATGCCGTTCGGGTAAGAAGCGTCTGAACGGCTCAGATGCAGGCCCTGCGGAAAGGGTTGCCCGGCACCCGCTCTGCGGGAACGGCCGGCTGCCCTACGGCCCGCCGGTCGTTTTGCCCACCCGTTGCCGTCCTCGTTAGCGGCCAGCATGGGCAATGCAGCGGCGACTGTAGCGCAGGTTAAGCAGATGCGTGCCCATCAGCCCCACAGAAGCCGCGTATTGCACCAGCTCCAGCCACGGGTATGACTCACTCAGCAAGCCCGCCGCCACAAACACCCCGAAAAAGCCCCAAAGCCCCAACCGCAAGCCCACCGACGACATTCGCCAGGTTGCCACCGCTACCAACAGCCCGCTCATGACCAGAAACACGCCTTCCCACAGCTCAGATGAATGCTGACGTACACTCAGAAATGCGAGCAGTACGGGCCCCACGGTACAATGCAGCAGGCAAAGGCCGGCATTCAGCATGCCGCCGTAATCGGCCATAACGCGCAAAACGTAAACTTTCATGCGGAGTAGAAAAGCTACCGGCTTAGAGCACGAGCTCAAGCGTGGCAGCGGTTGTGGGCTTGTTTCGGGGCAGCCCCGCAACGCAAACGCTTAATAGCTGCGCTGTTGCCCTAGTTAGTACTGGTGTTGTTGAAGCTCGGCCTCACTGAAGATCAACTGGTTATTGAGCATGGCCGCAGCGGCGGCGCCAGCAGCGGCGGCGGCTACCACCTGCTGCAGAGGCTTGGCAAGGTCGCCGGCTGCGTACACGCCGGGCACCGTGGTTAGTCCCATGGCGTCTACTTTCACGTAAAGGCCGTCCTCGGTGGAAGCACACCCAAGCTGGGCGGCCAAATCGGTGCGCTGCTGCTGGGGCGCACGAGCAAAAACGGCGTCAACCGGCAGCAGCGAGCCATCGGCAAAGGCTACGGCCTCCACGCCGTGAGCGGTGGGCACCAGTGCCGTTACGGGCGTTTCCACCACCCGAATGCCCAGCTGATTCAACGTGGCGCGCTGGTCGTCGTCCAGTTCGGCCGGGCCATCGGTGCATAGCGTCGGCTGCGGGCACCAATGGTTGAGCAGCACGGCTAGGTGAAAGCCTAACTGCCCGCGTCCGTAAATGGCCACGCGCTGGTCGCGCACTTCCCAGCCGTGGCAGTACGGGCAGTGATACACGCCCTGCCCCCACTTTTCCCGCAAACCGGGCACGGCGGGCAGCAGGTCCAGCATGCCGGTGGCCAGAATAAGGCTGCCGGTGCTTACGTCCGTTCCGTCGGCCAGGGTGAGGGCGAAGCCGGTGGGCGTAACGCGGGCAGTTTGGGCCGCTACACCCCGAATTTCCACATCGTAGGGCGCAAGCTGCTGGCGGCCGAGGCGCAGCAGCTCGGCGGGCGGGGTACCGTCTTGGGTGTAAAAGTTGTGCGCGTGGGCCGCGGGCGCGTTGCGCGGCGGACCACCATCGAGCACCAGTACGCGGCGGCGCGAGCGGCCCAGGGTGAGGGCGGCGCTCAGGCCGGCGTGACTAGCTCCCACAATCACGATTTCGGGTGAGTTATGCATGACGATATGAGTTTGAAAATGAGAAACCCAGGCCGGCGGGGCAAACCGGGTTAGGTCGCTCCCTTCGCTTTGCTCACGCAGCCGGGAGCCTTGCCTTTTGACTCCAGGTTTCGCGAGGCGCGTTGCGCACTCAGCAGGCCGCCAAGCACAGCAGCGTAATCAATAAGGAATTAAGGCCCGGGGGCGGCAGCGCAAACACAGATCCTTACTGCCCCACAGCTTCGCCGCAGCCCGACAAAGGTAAACCCTATTTTCTTAAATGCAACAATGTTGCATTTAAGAAAATAGGTCAGCAGTTTCCCACAGCAATGGCATCAAGAAAAAAGCCGTTCCGACTTCACTGGTCTGAACGGCTCGTTCGTGGTTACAAAAACCGGCTACGCGGGCTGGCACTCGCGGCAAACGCCCCCAAGTAGGTAATCCCGGGTAACGGCCTGAAACCGATCCGGCAGCGTCACGGCCGGAATGGCTACCTGGTTCAGGCAGTAAATGTGCTGGCAGCTCGTGCACTTGAAATGCACATGGTTGTCGAAGTGAGCGTGGGCGCTGCATTCGATGGAGCAGGCGGCGTATCGCACCACATCGGTGGTATCTACCACGCGGTGAACAAGGCCGCTTTCCTCGAACGATTTCAGCGTGCGGTACAGCGTGATGCGGTCGGTGCTGGGGTCGAGCTGCTGCTCTATCTCGCCGCCCGACAAGGCAAAAGCCGAATCGGCCAGCACTTGCAGCACGGCCCGGCGTACCGCCGTCTGGCGCAGGCCGTGGCGGGTTAGGGTCTGGGAAATACGGTCGGGAGTGGCCATGCTGCTGAGTACAAATTAGGACGCCAGCCCGCTTCTACTGCTAAGCAGAGGCCGCGACTACGAGAAGCAACAGCTGCAAAAGTAACGAAGTTGCAGGAGCGGCAAAGACGTCTTTCCTGTCCTTCTCCGAAGATGGGCGCTGCGCGGCAATCTGGGTCCCGCGCATTCTTACAGGCGGCAGGACTGCCGCTCTTGTCGGCCAGAACAGTTCAGTCCCACTTATTTTCCAGAATCCGGACCTCAACCCGCGTTGCGCATTCGCACGGCGTGGGCTACACAACCATCGGCCGGGTTTCGCAGTTAGGCAAAGGCCGCTTGCCAAAATCCCTGCATGAAAAACGCTCCGTTGAGCCCGGAACTCGCGCCCCCACCCGAATCCGTTTCGGTACCCCAACTTGGTCCGGCACTGGTGTGGCTGATGTCGCTGACCTGTGGCCTGGTGGTGGCTAATATCTACTACAACCAACCCCTGCTGGGCGAAATTGGCCGCACGTTTGGCGTGCCCGACAACCAGGCCAGCTACATTGCCACCATCACGCAGGTGGGCTATACGCTGTGCATGTTGCTGGTGGTACCGCTCGGCGACAAGCTGGAACGTAAGCGCCTGATTTTGCTGATGCAGCTGGGCGTGGCCTTGTGTATGGCCGCTGCGGCCTGGGCGCCCAGCTTCGCTGTTTTGCTGGCGGCCAGCCTGCTCATCGGCGTCTTCTCGGCCGTGCCGCAACTGCTGCTGCCCATGGCGGCCCACTTGGCCCGCGACGAAGACCGGGGCCGCGTAGTGGGGCAAATCATGAGCGGTTTGCTGATCGGTATTTTGCTTTCGCGCACCGTGAGCGGCTACGTAGGGGCGCATTTCGGCTGGCGTACGGTGTTTGGCGGCGGCGCGGCAGCCATGGTGCTGCTGGGCGCCGTGCTGGCCTGGCGCCTGCCCACCGACCAACCGGGCTTCAGCGGCTCCTACGGCACGCTCATGAAATCCTTGCTGACGTTCACCCGCGACCTGCCCCTGCTGCGCCGCTCGGCCTTGGTGGGCGGCTGCATGTTTGCCGGCTTCAGCGTGTTCTGGACCACCCTCGTGTTTCTGCTGGAAGGCCCGCCCTTCCACTACGGCAGCGCCGTAGCCGGTTTTTTCGGCCTGATTGGCGCTTGTGGTGCCCTGGCCGCGCCGCTGGCCGGCAAAGCCGCCGATAACCGCGGCCCCGACTACGCCATCCGCATCGGCATTGCGCTGGGGGTACTGGCCTACGGCATCCTGTTTTTAGGCAGCGGCTATGTGGCCGCGCTGGTAGTGGGTGTCATTCTGCTAGATGTAGGCGTACAGGCCACCCACATTGCCAACCAGTCGCGCATCTTTTCCCTCGTTCCCGAAGCCCGAAGCCGCCTGAACACGGTGTACATGACGGGCTATTTTATTGGCGGGGCGCTGGGCTCGTTGGTTGGCGGCTGGGCCTGGACGCACGGGCACTGGCCCGGCGTTTGCGCGGCCGGGCTGGGTTTTGTGGTGCTGGCGTTTGGATTCAGCCGGTTCTACGGCCGCAGCCGGGGCTAGGAGCTTGCCCCGCGAGTTAAGCCTGTTCTTCTTTCGCCCCTCCTTTACGCCGCGTTATTCTTATTCTGAATCGGCTGGAAGTTTCGTTCGCGCGGCTGCTTTTCCGTGAGGAAGCGCCAGTAGCGCTTGGGCATGTGGCGGCGGTGCAGCTTCAGGTTGCGGCGCTCCGGGATGTTCACGTGGTCGAAATAAGTCTGCCACAAGGACTGAAACAGCGGCTCCCGCTCATCCAGCACGGCGGCCGATACGGCGTTGCCACCACGTGGCGCGGCCGATTCTGCATCGAAGCTCAGGATATCGGTGCGCTGCAAATCGTAGTACAAACCGTAACCGCGGCGGCGGTCGAAAATTAGCCAGCGTTGGTCGGCGTAGCGCTTGGTGAAGTGCTCGGCAATAAGCGGCAGCACGTCGAAATCGGGCTCCACGGTGGCGTGAAACAAGCCGTCGTGTGACTTCTCGAAGCGCACGAAAGCCTCCATACGATGC
Organism: Hymenobacter koreensis; assembly: GCF_039541855.1. Taxonomy (NCBI): domain Bacteria; kingdom Pseudomonadati; phylum Bacteroidota; class Cytophagia; order Cytophagales; family Hymenobacteraceae; genus Hymenobacter; species Hymenobacter koreensis. The sequence continues at coordinate 217,636 of NZ_BAABHA010000001.1, read as the reverse complement.
TTTTCGCGAAACATCTGCTTGTTGATGTCGGCAATGAGGCGCACGGTGTCGTTGCTGAAATTCTCGCTGATGTCCTGCCCACCGGCTTCAATGGCCAGCTGTACGTAGCGAAAAATGAGCAATTCCCGGTCGGCGCGCTCCGAGAGGAATGCCTTGTACAAGCTGGTGCGCGCCTCGCCGGTCATGTGCTTCAGCAGGCCGTCCCACACGCGCCGGGCTTTTTCCTCGTCGGCCTCAATGTGCTGCGTTTCGGCAAACAAGCCACCCTGCGCCGTGCCTTCGGGCTGAATGGCCTCGGGCCACAAACGCTGCTCCCAGCAGGCCAGCACCACCGTCAGCAGCCCGTCGAACGAGCCGTCGTAGGTGAAGCGGCCGGTGCCGCGGAAGCTGGGCGGCAGCTCACCGGGGCGGCGCAACGCCGTAACCGGCACGGCGGCGGGCATGCCGGGGGCGCGGCGTTGGAGCTTGTTGAGGCGAGGCATTTTCAAGAGGTGGTGTAAATAATCGGCACCTGATTCGCTTGCTGGAACAGCGCCAGGAGCAATTCGTTTACGCGGGCTGCTTCTTCGTGCTGCACCCAGTGCGTGGCTTTGTCGAAGTACGTTAGCTGGCCCCGGTCGCAGTAAGTCAGGCTTTCGGCGGCCATGTCGGCTTCCAGAAAAGCGTCGCGTCGGCCCCAGATGATATGCACCGGCACCGTAACGCGGCCCGTTTTGCCGAGCCGGCTCACCGAGCGCACGGCCGCGCGGTACCAGTTAATCATGCTGCGCACGGCGCCGGGTTGGGCCCACGCGGCTTGGTACTGCTGCAAATCGGCGTCGCTGAAAGTGCCGCGCCGGCTGCTGCCCACTAAGGTTTTCCGCCCCACGCGCCAGTTGCCGAAACGAATAAGCCGCTCGGGCAGCCAGGGCAGCTGAAAGAAGAAGATGTACCAGCTTTTGCGCAACTGCCGCGGGCTGCGCCGCACCTTACGGCCTAGCACTGCTGGGTGGGGAACGTTCAAAACGGCCAGCTTTGCTACTCTATCCGCGTGGTGCAGGGCCAGCCACCACGCCACCGCCGCGCCCCAATCGTGCCCGACCATGAAGGCCTTTTCGCGGCCCGCGGCATCAATCAACCCCACCACATCGGCGGCCAGCTTATCGATGGCGTAGTGCGCCACGCGGGTCGGTTTGTCGCTGAGGTTATAGCCGCGCTGGTCGGGTGCCCACACGCGGTAACCCGCTTCGGCCAGAGCCGGAATTTGCTTTTTCCAACCGTACCAGAACTCCGGAAAGCCGTGCAATAGGATTACCAGCGGCCCTTCGGCGGGGCCACATTGCACCACGTGCAGCTGAATGCCGTTGGTGCGCACGTAATGGTGTTCGAGTTCGTAAGCCACCGTCTTTGTACCCCGCTGGCGCCGGTAGGTTTTGCCGGAATTCTGTTGCCAGCAAATGGGGACAACCGGACGTGTTTTACGCGGCTTCGGCCTCGCGGGGCGAGGCGGTGGCGTTGCGCTGCTGGCGGGCTTGCAGCTGCTGGCGAACCAGTGGCAGCAGGTCGCTGAGCTTGCAACAGCAAGCCATGCGCGCCACTTTCTCGGGCTGGGCGAGTTGCGGGGCGGCGGGCTGTTGTTCTTCGGAGTCTCGGTGCGAAACGGTCATGGCTGAGGAGAGAGAATATCGGTGGTTAGCTGGCCTGGCGAAACAGGTCGAGCTGTGGCGAAACGAGGTCGGGGGCGGTAATGATGGTGGGCTCGGGCGCGAACAAATCGAGTTGGCGCTTAACCAGAGCGGAGCGGGTTTGCCCGTCGCCGTAGAGGATTTTGCGGCGCACGGTTTGCTCGTCGTACTCGCGCTTTTCCAGGGCCATGCCGCGGCAGGTAATGAAGTAGCGGGCCCGGCGCAGCACCACGCCAAACTTGTGCAGGTGGTCCAGCGTGAGCGGCGCAAACCGGCGGGCGGCCACAATGCGCTTCGCCGATTTCATGCCGATGCCGGGAATGCGCAGAATCAGCTCGTAGTCGGCGGTGTTCACGTCCACCGGGAATATCTCGCGGTGGCGCAGGGCCCAGGCCAGCTTGGGGTCAATTTCCAGGTCGAGGTGCGGGTGCGCGGGGTCGAGGATTTCGTCGGCGTCGAAGCCGTAGAATCGCATCAGCCAGTCGCTCTGGTACAGGCGGTGCTCGCGCATTAGCGGCGGCTGCACCACCTGCGGCAGGCGCTGGTCGCCGCTCACGGGCACGTAGCCGGAGTAGTACACGCGCTTCAGTCCGTAGCCTTTGTAGAGGCCGTCGGCGAGCTTGATGATCTGATGGTCCGACTCGGGCGTGGCGCCCACCACCAGTTGGGTGGTTTGGCCAGCCGGGGCAAACTGCGGCACTTTCTTGAACAGCTCCCGCTCCTCGCGGTTCTCCGCCACCTTCAGCTGAATTTGCGTCATGGGCGTGAGAATCTCGGCGTAGTTCTTTTCGGGCGCCAGCTTTTGCAGGCTCTCATCCGAGGGTAGCTCAATGTTCACGCTCAAACGGTCGGCGTACAGGCCCGCTTCCTGAATCAGCTCCTCGGAAGCACCGGGAATGGTTTTCAGGTGGATGTAGCCGTTGAACTTCTCCTCCAGGCGCAGCTTCTTGGCAATGCGCACAAGGCGCTCCATCGTGTAATCCGACGACGAGAAAATGCCGCTACTCAGGAACAAGCCCTCGATGTAGTTGCGGCGGTAGAAGTTCATGGTCAGGTCTACCACTTCCTGCACCGTAAAGGCGGCACGCTTCACGTCGTTGCTCTTGCGCGACACACAATAAGCGCAGTCGAAAATGCAGTGGTTTGTCAGCAAGATCTTCAGCAGACTCACGCAGCGGCCGTCTTCGGTATAGCTGTGGCAAATGCCCATGCCCTCGGCGTTGCCGAGGCCTCCGTTGTTGTTTTTGCGCTTGCCGCCGCTGCTCGAGCACGAGGCATCGTACTTGGCGGCATCTGCCAATATGCTTAGCTTTTCCTGAATCCGTTCGTTCATCTAAGGCGGGCCTTACAGTGCGTAAATCAACGGATAAACCCTGTGGAAGGCAAGCTTGTTCCCGATTTTTTAGCAACTAATTTTTTTAGGAATGGTTCCCGCCAACAAATTCTTTTCCTGCGCTGTTTTACGGCCCATGCTACCCCGACAGCAGCCTTGTTGCGTATCTTCGGGGGCCGCCGTGGCAGGGGTGCCGGGGCGGCATTGCTGTGCCTAAACTGTTGCTGCGTTTTCTGCGGGTATGGGGTTGCTGCGTGCTGGTCGTGCTGGGGCTGGCCGGCTCCGCCATGGCCCAACAGCCGGTGCTTGCGCAACCGCCCAAAGCCACCGACGCCCCCGACAGCCTGCGCAACGCCCCGCTGGATTCCTTGCGCCGCCGCTTCGATCAGCAGCGGTTTTTGGGCAACCTAAAAGCCTATACCAAACGCAAAACCATTGCGGGCAAGGCGCTGTCGGTGCTGTTCAATTTCACCGAGCGCCGCGAAGAGCAAGCCGGCCTCGACGCGGCCCTGCTCGATAGGCAGTACGACCGGCACAACTTTAAAATCGTGCGCCGTGTGCAGGTGGTTGCCCTCGATGCTTTCGGCTACAACATCAACGATACCACCCGCACGCCGCGCAACTTCCTGGAAAAGGGCGGCAACTTCCTCCACCTCACCACCTCGCGGCGCAAGATCCGCAAGCTGCTGCTGTTCCGCCCCGGGCAGGAACTGGAGCCGCAGTCGTTGGCCGAAACCGAGCGTTTGCTGCGCCAAACCGATTTCATTCTCGACGCCCGCGTGGTGGTGAACGAGCGCAGCACCACCCAAGACAGCGTCGACATCAAAGTTATTACCAAGGACGTGTTCAGCCTCAGCGGCGGCTTTCAGCTACGCGACGTGGGCTCGGGCGTGGCTACCCTGCGCGACAAGAACTTTCTGGCCCGCGGCCACGACTTCCGCAACCGTTTCGCCTACGGCCTGAACAACCCGCAGGGCTGGGCTTACCAGGGCAGCTACACGGTGCCGCTGCGCAATTACCTGGTGGCCCAGGCGCGCTACCGCAACGAGTGGCAATCGGAGGAAAAGGGCGCGTTCCTCTCGCGCGGGTTTGTATCGGTAAATACAGAATATGCGTATTCTGTGGGCCTTTCGCACTTTCGGCAGGGCCAGCTGATTAGCGCCCCCGGCGAGCAGCCCGAGCAGTTTACGCCGCTGGGTTTCCGCGTGGCCGATGCCTGGCTGGGCCGCGCTTTTCGGCTGCGCAGCTACGATTTGGGCTTCGACAATCCCGCCCGCATCATTCTGGCGACGCGCCTTATTCGCACCGATTTCACCGAGCGCCCCTCACCTAACTACCGCAACGGCACCCTGGGGCTGTTGAGTGTGGGCTACAGCGTGCGTCACTATTACAAAGACCGGTACCTGTTCGGCTTTGGCCGCACCGAAGACGTACCCACGGGCACGCTGCTAACCGTAACGGGCGGTTACGACTTAAACCGCACCCTTGCCCGCCCCTATTTCGGCACCCGCGTGGCCGCCGCGGGCTTCAGTCCCTTGCGGGGTTATTTGTACGTGAGCGGCGAAATAGGGCGGTTTTTAGAAAACGGACACTGGACCGAGGGCATTTTTAACGGCGAAGCGTTGGCCTTCACCCGCCTCTACCACATGGCCAACTGGCAGCTGCGGCATTTTTTTTGGACGCGCGCCCTCATTGGCATTGAACGCCAGCCCGGCGACCTGCCCCTGATTATTGAAGGCAGCCGGGGCGTGCGCGGCTTTCAGCCCGATGGCCTGCTGCGGGGCAGCAGCCGCTTTGTGGTGAACTACGAAACCAACCTGTTCACGCCGGTATCGTTTCTGGGCTTTCGCCTGGCCGGCGTGGCTTTTGCCGATGTGGCTTGGTTGAGCACCAACGGCCGCGAGTCGCCTTTCCAACAGAAGCCCTATTCCGGCTTCGGCATGGGCTTACGCTTCCGCAACGAATACTTGGCGGTAAGCACCATTCAAATCATGCTGGGCTTCTACCCGCGCGGCATTGCCGACGGCAACGGCCTGCGCATTTTTGAGTCGTCGCGCAGCTATTACCAGTTCAACGACTTCAGCTTTGGCCAGCCCGGCATTACGCGCTACGAGTAAGCGCCTGGCTGCCGGTTCCTGAACACGCCCCGGCCAACGACCGGGCGCCGCGGCCGTAGAAACCCGGTATTTATTCCTGATGGATTAAGCCGCACCTTTGCGCACCATGAACGGCTTCGTTCATGCCTCCCTGCTACCTTGACCCCTGCCCATGCTCCTCGGCGACTATAACGACCTGGAAGTAGCCCGTTTTGTTGAATTCGGTGTGTACCTCACCTCCGACGACGGCGACATTCTAATGCCCGACCGCTACGTGCCAGCCGGCATTCAGGTGGGCGACACCGTGCGTGCTTTCGTGTACCGCGACTCCGAGGACCGTTTGGTGGCCACTACCGAAACCCCACTGGTGCGCGTGGGCGAGTTTGCCGCCCTCACCGTGCGCGACACGAGCGGCATCGGCGCCTTTCTCGACTGGGGCCTGCCCAAGGATTTGCTGCTGCCGCTGCGCAACCAGCCCAAGCGCGTGAAAACCGGCGACAAAGTACTGGTGTACGTGTACCTCGACGATAAATCGGACCGCATTGTGGCCACGGCCAAGTGGGAACGGCACGCCGACCGGGAACCCGACCTGCGCGAAGGCGACGAAGTGCAGCTGCTGGTGGGCGGCCAAAGCGAAATGGGCTACGCGGCCCTGGTGAACAAGAAATACATTGGCATGCTGTTCCGCAACGAGGTGTTCCGCCTGCTCACCATCGGTGACGAGCTGCCCGGTTTTGTGCGCCAGGTGCGCCCCGACGGCAAGCTTGACGTGAGCTTGCAGCGCGTCGGGTTCGACGAAGCCCGCGCCGCCGCCGATCTGCTGGTGGCCGCCCTGCGCAAAGCTGGCGGTAAGCTGCCGCTCTCGGACAAAAGCGAGCCGGAAGACATCTACCGCCGCCTGGGCATGAGCAAAAAAGTGTTCAAGAAAGCCCTCGGCAGTCTTTACAAGCAGGGCCGGGTGCAACTCGCCGACGACCATACCCGTCTCATCGAAGAAGAATAAACCGGCCGCCATTCCCGTCGGCTACCCGCGTGCGGCTTATTGCCTTGCGTAAAACCTTCGCCCGCCGCGTGCGTTGGGTAATCGGCTTGCCTTGTTTCGTCTGACCTCCTCCGCCCTATGGTCCCCACGTCGGATCTGAAAAAAACCGCCCTCATTGCCGGTGCTTCCGGCCTAGTGGGCAGTTACCTCCTGCCGCTGCTGCTGCAAAGCGAGCGGTACGGCAAAGTTATTTCGATAGGCCGCCGGCGCTTGCCCATGGTGCATCCCAAGCTGGAGCAGCGCATAGTCGACTTCGACGAGCTTGAAACCCAGCGCCTCGCCCTAATTGCCGACGACGTGTACTGCTGCTTGGGCACCACCATGCGGCAAGCTGGCTCTAAGGAAGCTTTTTACAAGGTCGATTACTTGTATGTGGTGAAGCTGGCCGCCCTAACGGCCGCCAATTTCGCGGCGCAGTTCATGGTGGTATCGGCCATGGGCGCCGACGTGGCCTCCCGCTTTTACTACAACCGCGTGAAGGGCGACATGGAGGCAGCCGTGCGCCAGGCGCCGTTTCGGGCGGTGCACATTTTCCGGCCTTCGCTGTTGCTAGGCAACCGCAGCGAGCAACGCCTGGGCGAACGGGTGGGCGCTACCCTGCTGCGGCTGCTGAATCCGCTGCTCATCGGGCCGCTGCAACACTACCGCGCCGTTCCGGCGGCCGCCGTGGCCCAAGCCATGCTAAACGCGGCCCTGCAGGAAGGCGGCGGCGTGCGCACCTACCTTTCCGCCGACATTGCCCGCGGGGTGTCTCCTTTGGCTTAATGCCCTGAAATTGGGGCAGCGCTATTCGGCAAATAGTCAATGGCAAGCTAACGGCTTCCGGCCGCACTAGATTACCTAAAATTGCATCCTTTGCCGTATATTTGGCTTTCCAAAGCTGAATAGGCCATTCACCCAAGGCCATTATTGACTTTTACCATGAAAAAACACGTACTGATTTTACTTTTGCTTGCGGCATTTGCTTCTGCCACGAGCACGGTTACCGCGCAAACCAAGAAGAGCAGCAAAAGCTCGGGCGGGGGCAGCGGAAGCTCCGGCTACCAAACCGGCATTGGCCTGCGCGGCGGCGGGTACTCTTCGGGCTTAACCATTAAGCACTTCCTCGGCAGCAAAAACGGGGTGGCGTTGGAAGCCCTGCTCACCACCGAATACAAAGCCCGTGGGGCGCGGCTCACCATATTGGGCGAGAAACACAAAAGCATTTCCGACTTTAAAGGCCTGCAGTTCTACTACGGCGCGGGCTTCCACGCCGGCTCTTACCAGGGCCGCTACTACTTCGCCGACAGCCGCTATTACTACAAGGGCCGCAAGGGCGACGTGTACCTGGTGCGCGATTACCGCTTCGATGACCAGACCTACGTTGCCTTCGGCGCTGACCTGATTTTGGGCCTGGAGTACAAGATCGAAGACCTGCCCTTCGTAATCGGCGTCGATTACAAGCCTTTCTTCGACGTGTTTAACGGCTACACCGGCTTCTACAACGATGCGGCCGTAAGCCTGCGCTTCGCGTTTTAAGCTGCTTTACCTACCTGCTGAAAACGGCTCCGGTTAATTCCGGAGCCGTTTTTTTATGCGTTTACCTTTCGTTCACAATATCTCAGTCATTGCGCCCCTCGTCTTCAAAAAATACCCGCAAACGGGTATTGTTCGCGCCTTTTTACTCAACCAACTTTGCTTGGTAATGTGCGGAGTTGGGTCCGGTACTTTTTACGGCTTTCTAAGCTGTGTTTTGCTTCCTATAGATCCTTCATCGGATTTCAATTGGGTTAACCAGTCATTCTTAGTAGAAATCATAATCTCAGTTGATTACACTACCTGACAGAGCACACTTACGCATCCTGGATACCGGCCCAGGATTCTGGTAAGCTTACTGATTTTTTGCCCTCTTCACACCTCATTTTCACATGAAACACTTTCTACACAGTGCCTTTACCGCTGCCCTGCTCACAGTGACCTTTGGCAGCTTTGCGCAAGGTCAGCATCAGCGACTTGCAAAGGGCCTTTTAGCAAAAGAGGCGAAACCTACTGCTAGCGCGGCGGCCCGCGGCGTACTTGGTGCAGTAACGGTACCCGGCCGCACTGTATACCATACCTGGGACACCCAAATCAACCGCTGGGCTAGTGGCTTGGTTACGACCACCACGTATAATGCCCAAGGCAAACCTTCGCAGATAATCTCATCGGACTCTGCTACCAACGAGGTTTTCGCGCTATAACGCGCAGGGGCAGGTTACCGAGGAAATTGCTCAGAGCTGGACTGGCTCAGCCTTCGTTAACTCCCGGCGCACCGCATATACGTATGACGCCCAGGGGAGCCGCAGCTCAGATTTCTACTACCTGTGGCAAGGCAACAGTTGGGTAATGAACCAAGGGTTTCGGTCCACGCACACCTACAACGCGGCCGGCACCATTCTTCTTCGGGTAAACGAATCGTGGGACTCCATTACCAATACCTGGCTACCCGACACCCGCCAGACGTACACGGTTAACGCCAGCAACCAATGGACCGAATTTCTTGGTGAATCCTGGGGCAACGGCAGCTACGTTCCCGAATACCGCATCCGGAACATTACCTGGCACGACTGGGCCGCTATGCTCCCCTCTTCCTACGAGGACCAGGAATGGAATCCTACGTCCAATACTTGGGGCGAAGAATTCCGAATTACGGTTACGCACCAGCCTAATGGCAGCTACCTGGAAATTACCCAGCGCCAGGCTTCTCCCGGCACTTGGGTTAACGACTACCGCTTCACGTACTCCAATGATAATTTCGGCAACGAACTCCAGTACACGGGCGAGCAGTGGGCTAACAACACCTGGGCCATCGACTACGCACGCCGCAACTTGCTTTCTTATACCGCCGGCAACCAGGTACGCCGCAAAGTATCGCAGGATTACAACCCCGCCACGAGCCGCTACGATAACAATACCGTGTTTAGCTACAGTAACTTTGTAACGCTGGGCATCCGCCGCGCTACGGGCCTAGAAGCAGCCGCTTCGATTTACCCCAACCCCACCCTGCGCACCGCCACCTTTACCGTGGACGGCCTGCGCGAGCAGGGCATCGTGAAAGCCGAGGTGCTAAACACCGTAGGCCAGGTGGTGGAAACGCTGGCGCTGCGCGTGCAACAAGGCAGCATTAAGCAGGAGCTGAACCTGGCTGCGCTGCCTGCTGGTATGTACACCGTACGCCTGCACGCTGCCGAGGGTACCATTGCCAAGCGCATTGTAAAGCAGTAAACCTGTTCGTTATAGGAAACGGCAAGGCCCGGCAGCAAATGCTGCCGGGCCTTTTTTGTATTGACCTTCGGTGCGAAGTGCAGCTGCGCTTGCGGCCCGACCACCTCGCGCTGCTACAGCGGAATGCGCGTTACGGCATCGGTTGCACCTCCGAAAATGCCGAAGCCAGGCTTGATGTTGGAGTGCAGCGGGGTAGGCTCCGAGAACGGGTTGCCGTCGTTATCCTGGTAAACGCGGCGGCTGTTGTAGAACAGGTACAGGTCGCGGGTAACGTGCGACACCACTACTTCGATGTAGCGGGGGCCCCGGCCCGTGCCGCCGTCGCCGTAGTACTGCACGGTGTTGGTAAGGGTGAGGCGCCGGCCTTCGTAGCCCCTATCGGAGAACGGGTAGGTGCCGTAGCCGCCCGGCACCGACAGCTTAAAGGCGGAAATGCTAACCGTTCCGTCGCCCTCGTCGTCGGCGAAGGCCCAGGTGAGAAACCGCCCTTGCGCATCAAGCAAACGGGCGTACACCAGGTAATAGTCGGTGCTGCCGGCGGGGTCGTCGAAGGAAACCGACAGGCGTCCTTTCCGGCCGCCGTAGGGGTCGGGGCTTGAAAGCTGGGTGAAGCTGGCTGTGGCCACGGGCACTTGGGTGGGCATGGTCAGCTGGCTTTCGGCGGGTTCTATTCCGGGCACGGCCACCCGCAGCTGGTAGGTGCTGCCGGGCTGAAATTGGTAGCTCAGCCGTGGCTGGTAATAGCCGTCGGTCCCGAACGTGCCGCCGCTTTGGGGCCGCGCGGAGCGGTAGCGCTGCACCACCGTGCCGGCCTCGTCGCGCACTTCAATGGTGGCATCGTTACGACCCTTCAGCTCCCGCGAGTCGAACAGGCGCTGGCTTACGCTCACAAAGGGCTGCCGGTCGCTGAACAGCTGGCGGCCCAGGGAATCGTTAGCGGGTCCGGCATCCAGCACGTACGAAGTGGCGATGCGCGGGGTGTGCTCGGGCTCGGGCACGTCGATGCTCGTTTCGCAGCCGGCAAGCAGCAGGCTGGTACTGGCCAAGGCTACCAATGGCAGGCGGGAGCGGGTGAAACAGGAATTACGCATGGCGAGGGAGGTTGTACTAATGGGCATCAGCATACATCGGCAGCGTTAAAACTTAAAGCTTTTGCTGAACGAAGGCAGCACGGGAAACAGGCTGATTTGCTTGTAACTAGGCTTTTCCTGTACGTTGCCGTTGCTATCGGTGTAGCCGCGGCTGAAGTACAGGTAGTAGGGATTTTGGCGGCTGTACGCGTTGTAAAGGCTGAAGCTGTTCACGATTTCGCCCCACTTTTTCTTTTTGGTGTAGCTCAGGTCGAGGTCCATGCGGTGGTAAGCGCGCATGCGGTAAGAGTTGCGCGGGCCGTAGTCGTCGTACTGGGTGTAGTCGCCCAGCACAAAACGGCCGCGCGAGAGCGTAACGGCGTTGCCGGTGCCGTAGACCCAAGTGCCCGAGAGGCGCAGGTTTTCCTTGAATTGGTGAATGAGCACCAGCTTGGCATCGTGGCGGCGGTCGTACTTAAAGGGGAATATTTCGCCTTGGTTCAGCTCCTCAAACCGGCGCTTGCTCCACGACAGGGTATAACCGATCCAGCCGGTGGTGCGGCCGGTTTTCTTCTGCACGAACACCTCGGCACCGTAGGCCCAGCCTTTGCCGCTTGTTACTTTATCCTGCCAGTTATTATCGGTGGTGCCCAAGAAGTTGGCACCCTCGCGGTATTCGATGAGGCCCAGCATGGGTTTGTAGTAGGTTTCCAGGCTCAGCTCGTAATCTTCGTCTTTAAAGCGCAGGTTGCGGGCCGCGCCCAGGCTGATTTGCTGGGCTTTTTGGGGTTTAATTTTGGCCGTGGCGGGCACCCACAAATCGGTGGGCAAGCCAATGCCGCTGTTGGTGAGCAGGTGAATAAACTGAGAAGTACGGGCGTAAGCGCCCTTCAAGGCCCAGTCTTCGGTGAGCAGAAAGCGGGCCGCCAGGCGCGGTTCTACCGATGGAAAGAACTTGTTATCGACGGCAAACCCGTTCAGGCGCAGGCCGGCGTTAATCTTCAGCCGCTCGGTTACTTTGTAATCGTCTTCGGCGTACACGCCCACCTCGTGGCCCAGCGTGCGGCTGGACGTGTTGAACTGGTCGAGGTTGGCATCGGGGTCGGAGCTTTTCAGCTGCACGGCGCCCGGCCGGAAGTGGTGGAAAATGTACTGCCCGCCGAAGCGCACGTAGTGGTCGGGCAGGGGCAGGTAGTCGAAATCAGTTTTCAGGCTGAAGTCGCGGATGTTCGAAAGGTAGCGCAGGGCGAACTTGTCGGTTTTCAGCTCGCCGTTATTGCGGTAGCGGTTTTCTTCCTCAATGCCCACGTCAAACTGATAGCGACTGAACGTGAGGTGGGTGTTGGCAAACAGCTGGTCGTTGATGATGCGGTTCCAGCGCAGGGCTGCCGTGAGGTTGCCCCAGCCCAGGCCTGACTTCAGGCGGTTGTACTCGCCGTCGTCGCCGGAGTCCTTGGAGCGGGCGTAAAACTTGTCGCGGCCGGTGTAGGCGCTTAGGTACAGCCGGTCGCGCTGGCTGAGTTTCCAGTTTACCTTGGCGTTAACATCGTGGAAGAAGTAGCCCACGGTGGGCCGCTCGTCGCGCGGAATACCTTCCGCGGCCAAGGCCCAGTTAACAAGCGGCCGGGCCAGAACGTCGATGTAAGTACGCCGGGCCGAGATGATGAAGGAAGACGTGTCTTTCTTAATAGGGCCTTCCAGCGTGAGGCGCGAGGCAATGAGGCCCACGCCGCCTTCGCCGTGAAACTCTCGCATGTTGCCTTCCTTCATGGTGATGTCGAGCACCGAGGACAGGCGGCCGCCGTAGCGGGCCGGGAAGCCGCCTTTAATCAGTTCCACGTTGTTCAGCGCGTCGGCATTAAACACCGAGAAGAAGCCGAACAAGTGCGAAGCGTTGTACACCGGCGTGCCGTCGAGCAGGATCAGGTTTTGGTCGGGTGAGCCGCCGCGCACGTACAGGCCGGTCTGGCCTTCGCCGCCGCTTTGCACGCCGGGCAGCAGCTGCAGTACTTTTAGCACGTCTCGCTCCCCAAACAACGCCGGCACGGCCTTAATCTGGTTCAGCGGAATGGTTACCGTGCTCATGCGGGTGGTTTCGGCCAACTTTTCCTGCTTGGTGCCCACAATTTCCACGGCGTCCAGCTCACTCATGGCCGAGGTCAGCCGGATGTTCAACGACTGGCTTTTGTCGAGGCGTACCGGCATCAGTTGCCGCTGATAGCCCAGGTAGGAGGCCAGCAGGCGGGTGGTGTCGCCGGTAGCGGGCAGGGTGAGCGAATAAAAGCCGTAGGTATTGGTGGAGGTGCCGTTGCCCGTGCCCGGATGCACCACGGCCACGCCAATGAGGTTTTCGCCGGTGGCGGCGTCGCGCACGTAGCCGCTGAAGGTAACCCGGCCCACCGACGCCGGAGCCTGCTGGGCCTGCACCGCGACTCCCGATAAACAGATAAACGCACCAGCGGTAACGCCCGAGCGAAGAAGTAGCTTCATAAAAATGGGTGGGGGAGGAAAAACAAAGCTAGCTGCGGCAAACCCGCCCGGGCAACCGCACAATGATGTTAGCAAGGCACGCGGGCCCACCGCGTAGAGGCCGTTGGTTTAGCGCCGGGTTGCAAACGGGCAAAAAAATACCCCGCCGGCTGTAAGCTGCTGGCGGGGTACTCGTAACGTTCAGTGAGGAGGTTTACTTCTTGCCCTTGGCGGCGTACTCGGCGTTCAGGCGCTTGAGAATGGGCTCGGTAATGTCGAGACCTTTGCGGCCGTAGGCAATGGTGCCGCTGCCGGCAATCAGAATCAAGTCGTAGTCGTTTTCCTTGCCGTAGGTTTCCAACAGCTTGTTCACGCGGCCCAGCACCTGCTCGGTCATGCGGCCTTCTTCCTGCTGAGCTTGCTGCTGCAATTGCTGCTGCTTTTGGGCCACTTGCTGCTCCTGGGCCTGCAGGCGCTGCTCGGTGGCGGCGCGCTGCTCCTCGGTTAGGCCGGCGCCGGTTTTCTGGTAGTTCTGCACGGCGGCCTGGAAGGCGCGCACGTTGGTTTCGTGCTGTTTCTGCCACTGCGTGGCTTTGCGCTCATACTCCTTGCGGGCACTCTGCATGGCCCGGTAGCCTTCCAGCAGCTTGCTCGACTCCACGTAGGCCACCTTGCGGATGTTGTTGGTGGCGGCCGCCGGCAACGGCTTGTCGGCCTCGGCGGTAACCACGGCGGTGCTGGGCCCGGGGGTGGTAGCGGCAGAATCGGCGGGCTCGTCGGCCGTCTTTTCGGCGGTAGCAGCGGCTACGGGCTGCGTGGTAACGGCGGGCTTCTGCGCAAAGTGCAGGTAAAACAGCACGGCTACGGCAATCAGCAAAATGGCGTTAATGGCCAGTTGAAGCGGGTTCTTCATGAAGAAAGGAAAGCAAGAAAGCGCCGGATACTCCGCCGGCTTGCGCAAAGAAACGCAGAAATGGGCAGCTTTTTCGGTCGAGCTTTTCCTCAACTGAAGTCGTTGAGACGCAGGGAATAAAAGCCCTTGCTCATGTATAATTATTACACCTAATTACTATATTTAACCAAGACAGGCCACCTGCCTTTTGGCTTGGGTGCTGATTGGCGGCTGCCTTGTTTTAGCGCCGTACAAAACGCAGCTTACTCCATTTTGCCTGGGTTTGTCTAAGCGAAACTCCCGCTTTCTGCTCTTTTCCTCAACCGAAAAACGCCAGTATGAAAAGCCTCTCCCCTCGCCTGCTTCATCTGCTGTTACTGCTGACTGTGTTGCTGCCTGCTGTGGCGCAGGCGCAAGCCAACAAACCCGGCCCCGACCAGAAGATGACGCGCCGCTACACCATTGAGCAATTCATGAATACCACCAAGCTCAACGGCCGCGCGTTTTCGCCCGACGAGCAGCAAGTCCTGTTCAGCTCTAACCAAACCGGCATTTACAACCTGTACACCGTGCCGGTGAAGGGCGGTAAACCCACGGCCGTTACCACCTCGACCACCGAAAGCATCTACCCTGCCGCCTGGCTGCCCGACGGCCGCATAGTGTACCGGCACGACCAGGGCGGCAACGAGAACTACCACCTGTACGTGCGCGAAGCCAACGGCCAGGAACGCGACTTAACGCCCGGTGACAAGCTGCGGGCCGATTTTGGCCGCTGGCGCCGCGACGGTAAGGCTTTTTACGTACTCACCAACGAGCGGGACCCCAAATTCATGGACCTCTACCGCTACGATGTGCCTTCGCTGCAACGCACGCTCATCTACCAAAACACCCAGGGCCTCGACCCGGTGGTGGCGTCCGACGACGAGCGTTATGTGGTCTTGCAGAAAACCAATACCACGCTCGATTCCGACGTTTACCTCTACCGCACCGATACCAAGGAAACCAAGCCGCTCACGGCGCACCAGGGCAACATGGCCAACACGCCCATGGATTTCGACCCCAAGTCGCGCTACCTCTACGCCACCACCGACGACGGCTCCGATTTCAGCTACGTGGTGCGCTACGACCTGAACACGGGCAAGCGCGAAACGGTGGAAAAGGCCAATTGGGACGTGGTGTACACGTATTTTTCGCGCACCGGCAAGTACCGCGTAACGGGAATTAACGAGGACGGCCGCACCACCATGCGCCTCTACGATGCGGCCACCAACAAGCTCGTGGAGTTGCCCGCGCCGCCTGCCGGCGTTATTACCGGCCTTACCTTCTCGCCTTCCGACCGCCGCATGGCCTACTTCGTGAACGGCGACCGAAGCCCCTCCGACCTGTACGTGTACGACTTCAACAACAAGGCCACCAAGCGGCTGACCAACTGCCTGAACCCCGCCATTAACCCCGCCGACCTCGTTGACACCCGCACCATTCGGTACCAGTCCTTCGACGGTATGGCCATTCCGGCCTTGCTTTACGCGCCGCAGTGGGCTAAACCCGGTGGCGTGAAACTACCGGCCGTGGTGGAAGTACACGGCGGCCCCGGTGGCCAGTCTACCCCTAACTACTCGGCCCTGAGCCAGTATTTGGTGAACAACGGCTACGTGGTGCTGCGCGTGAACAACCGGGGCTCCTCGGGCTACGGCAAGGCTTTTTACGCCGCCGATGACCGAAAGCACGGCCGCGAACCGCTCTGGGATTGTATTGCCGCCAAGAAGTACCTCGCTTCCTTGGGCTACGTGGACACCTCGCGGGTAGCCATTATGGGTGGTTCGTACGGCGGCTACATGACGCTGGCCGCGCTGGCCTTCACGCCGAAGCGCTTTGCGGCCGGCGTCGATATTTTTGGGGTAAGCAACTGGGTACGCACGCTGCAGAGCATCCCTCCTTACTGGGAATCGATGCGTAAGGCATTGTACGAGGAAATTGGCGACCCAACCACCGAAATGGAGCGCCTGAAAGCTACCTCTCCCCTCTTCCACGCCGATAAAATTGAGCGGCCGCTGCTGGTAATTCAAGGCGAAAACGACCCACGCGTTATCAAACCAGAATCCGACGACATGGTGGCGGCCATCAAGAAGAAGGGCGGCTCCGTGGAGTACGTGGTGTTTCCCGACGAGGGCCACGGCTTTGCCAAACGCGCCAACGAAATGAAGGCCTACGAAACCACCCTCAGCTTTCTGAACAAGCACCTGCAGCCGGCTAATTAGCAGCAGGAAACGAATGGGCGGCCCACGTTACGTTACGCAGTAGCGCGGACCGCCCATTCTTCGCGCAGTACGGCGTACAGAAACTCGTCGCCCCAGGCGCCTTTAAACCACACGTGCTGCCGGAAATGCCCCTCGCGCCGCATACCTACACCTTCCAGCAGCTGCGCGGCGGGTGTGTTTAAGGCATCGGTTATGGCGTACACACGGTGCAGGTGTAGCTCCTGAAAGCAGTAGCCTAGCAACAGCCGAAGCGCCTCGTGCGCGTAACCGTGTCCTTGGTGCACGGGTGCCAGCGTAATGCCGATTTCGGCAATGCGCGGGTCGTCGGCGGTAAGGTGCAGGGCACAGTCGCCGATCAACTCGTCGGTGGCACGCAGGGCAATGGCCAGCTGGCGCCACTCGCCGGGGGCACCGGGAATGGCGGCCGGGCCGTATGTGGCTACGAAGTCAACGGCCTGTTGCAGCGAGTAGGTTTCCCAACTTTGGTAGCGAGATACGTTGGGGTCGGCGCGGTATGCAGCGAAAGCGGCAGCATCCTGCGGCTGGAGACGGCGCAGGTGCACGCGGTCGGCAGCTAATGGGCGGGAGAAGCTCATTGGGCGTCAGAGTCAGAGGGCAGTTCTTCGTCGTCCGTCGGCTCTTCGGGCACGGCAATGTGCAGCAGCGCGTCGCCTTGGTTTACCACCGGCATGTGGTTCAGGCCGATGACATAGCCACTCACCGGCGACACCAGCCGCACGGCCTGTTCGCCGTAAGGGTCTGCTACCACGCCGTATTGCTGGCCTTTGTGCAGGTATTCGCCGGTGCGCAACGGAGTACGAAACAGGCCCGCGTACTTGGCCCGCAGCCAGGTGTGGCGGCGGCACACCACGGTGGCTTGCGCGGGCTCGGGGGCTTCGGCCAGCATGCCCAGGTGCTTCAAAAACCGAAACGTACCGGCCGTGGCTAGCTCAATTCCAGCTTCATCGAGGCGCAACGATTCCCCGGTTTCGAACACGATGATGCGGCGGCCCTGCTGCATGGCGGCTTCGCGCAGGGAGCCGGGCCGCAGGGCCGCGTGCAGGGTAAACGGAGCAGCAAAAGCAGCAGCTAAGGCGTCGGTTTCGGCGTCTTCGCCCAGCAGGCAGCGCACCTGCGGGTGGTTGGAGCGGGCCGCGCCGCCGGTGTGAAAATCGATGCCGTAGTCGATCAGCGGCATAATTTCGCGCATAAAGCGGTGCGCTACCCGGCTGGCTACCGAGCCGCGCGGGTGGCCGGGAAACGAGCGGTTCACGTCTTTGCCGTCGGGCACTTCGCGCGAGAAGTTCAGGAAGCCGTAGATGTTGAGGATGGGAATGGCCACGATGGTGCCGCGCAACGGCTCCTGCAGCTGCCCGCGCCGAATCATGCGCCGAATGGTTTCGATGCCGTTCACCTCGTCGCCGTGCATGCCGGCCATCAGCAGCACCGTGGGGCCGGGTTGCAGGGAGCGGAACACGTGCACCGGCACGTCGATGACGGTGCCGGTGGGCAACTGTGAGATGATGAGGCGGGTAAGCACCTGCTCGCCGGGCGCAATGGTGCGACCATTCAAATAGAACGCGGGCGTGGAGTCGTTGGCTTTCTTCTTCAACAGAAACGGATGTGGAGCGAACCAAAAAGGCCGGCTTCCCGCTTACGCGTGGCGGCCGGTGCCGGCTAATGCCGTTCCTAAGTTCCACTAAAATCTGACTTCTAGACCCTGCCCTACTCCTCTGCCACCACCAGCCGCTGACTGCCGCTACGGCCGGAGCTGGTTTCGCGTACCCGCAGCACGTAGGTTCCGGCCGGTACGTGCTGCAACGGCAGGTTGGTAGCAGCTCCGTTGCCGACGTGCGTTTGCACCACCTGCCCGCTTAGGGTAAGCAGTTCCACGGTGTGCGGCCCGGCCTGGCCGAACGCGTGGTTTGCTGCCGGGCCGGGTTGGGGTACACGCTTTGAATGGGGCCAGCAGCTGGAACGGGCGTTTTCGAGGTCGAACGGGCGCCCGCCTGCACGCGGTACACGGGCAAGCTGTCTAGCACGGCTTCGTAGAACGGCCGCAGGGTTTTGGCGTGGTAGCGAAGGCGCAGCACCTCTTTTTTATTGTCCTGGAAGCTTATCAGGTCCTGGTACTGGCCGTCGTTAACGGCTTCGGCCAGCTTGGTGAGCTGGTTGTAGTCGTGGTAGAGGCCCTGCACCTGGCTACTGCTGATGCGCACGGCGTGTACCAAGTATACTGAGTCGTGCTGAGTGGACTGGGTTAGGTAGTACAGGCCCCGGTAGCGCGTGGCCCACACGCTGAGCGGCTGCCGGCTGCTGTCGGAGCTGACGATGAGGTTTTGGCGCGTGGCCGGGTCGAATGATATGGCCAGCGCCAGGGTATCGGGGCCGAGCAGCGTGACGCGGCGGCCCAGCACGCGCTCCAGGTTCAGCGGATGCTTTACCGAATACGGCTCGAAGGTGGCAACCGGGTCGCAGGCCGCCAGGCTGAGGGCCAGCAGGCCGATTAAGAGGGCTGGTACAGAACCTGCCATAGCCGTAGCGGTATCGGGTGAGCGGATACTGTTGATCTGGACGCGGGCTTAACGTAACCCATTGGTTGGCTGAATCGGCGAATGCGGACGTCAGCAGCCGGTTTGTTCTGGCGTCAGCAACGATTGTCAACCACCCCGGCCGCGCCTAAAGGCGCGGCGTCCCCTCTTCATCTGAGGAGGAGAGTTTCGTTCAGTTTCGCCCGGCTAGAGCAACGACTCGTCCGACTGCGTGTCGGGCATGCCGGCTTTGCTGGGGCGTTTGGGAGCGGCCTTCTTCTTAACGCTGCGCTTCTTCTTCGTCAACTCGTCGGTGTACTCAATGATTTTGCCAGCAATGTCGAGGCCGGTGGCTCTTTCGATGCCTTCCAGACCCGGCGACGAGTTTACCTCCAGCACCAGCGGGCCACGCTTGCTTTGCAGCATATCCACGCCCGCAATGCCCAGACCCAGGGCCTTGGCGGCCAGCAGGGCGGCGGCTTTTTCGGCGCGGGTGAGCTTCACCAGCTTGCCGGTGCCGCCGCGGTGCAAGTTCGAGCGGAATTCGCCTTCCTTGCCCTGCCTCTTCATGGCGCCCACCACTTCGCCGTTTACCACGAAGGCGCGTAAATCGGCGCCCTTGCTCTCGGCAATGAACTCCTGCACGATAATGCGGGCCTTCAGGTTGTGGAACGCTTCGATGACCGATTGAGCGGCTTTTTCGGTTTCGGCCAGCACCACGCCCAAGCCTTGGGTGCCCTCAAGGAGCTTGATGATGACCGGGGCGCCGCCCACCTCCTGAATCATTTCCAGCACTTCGGCCGAGTAGTTGGTGAAAGCGGTTTTAGGCATGCCCACGCCAGCACGGGCCAGAATTTGCATGGAGCGCAGCTTGTCGCGCGAGCGTACAATGGCTTGGCTGTCGACGGCCGTGCGCACCTTCATCATCTCGAACTGCCGCACCACGGCCGTACCGTAAAACGTTACCGAGGCCCCGATGCGGGGAATGACGGCGTCGAAGCCTTCGAGCCGGCGGCCTTCGTAAATGATGCTGGGTGTGCCCTTTTCGAGCACCAGGTTGCACTGCAAATGGTCGATTACTTCGACTTGATGGCCACGCGCTTCGGCTGCTTCCACCAACCGTTTGGTGGAATACAGTTTCGGCTCACGCGACAGAATAGCCAATTTCATGGGGTGGGGTAACGGGTAGAAACGGATGCGGGCGGCCGTGGCGACTTTACCCGGAATATTGACGCTGCTGGAGCTTGAAGGAAAGATTGCGCCGGGCCACGTCGACCACCAGCCGGGCCCGGCGCAGCAACAGGCGGCCGATGAGCACGGGGTATTTCATGTCGGAGCGGTCGGAAAGCGAGAACTCCGTGTCGTAATCCTCGCCAAAGATGCGAAGCGTGGCCTGAATGACGTAGCGCTCCTGCACGTCGCCGTTGGAAGAGCGAATTTCGCGCAGCGTAAACTGCTCGAAGTGCAGCGGCCGGCCGTCGAAGGCGGGGTGCGACTCGTCGAGCAGCAGCACGCGCAGCACGGACCGCCCGTCGGGCAGCGTGTCTACGTGAATGTTCGAGCAGTGAATGGCGCCGGTGTAGGCGCCGGTATCTACTTTGGCCTCTACGCCGCAGAGCTGAAATTGCGGGAAATCCACCAGCTCGCGGCGGCCCACGGTGCGCTTGGCTGGGCGTCGGGTCAGGGTTTTCTTCACAGAGGCAAAATACGGCAGCGGCCGCCGGCCGACTGGCACGCACCCCACTTTTTTTTCGGCGACGCGGGAAAAACCCACTCAGCAGACCGGTGACCGGCGGTCCGGGAGGCGTGCTCAGGGAGAAAACCGGGTGCACTACTCCCGCGTGGGATACGCTCTTCAGCGGTGAAGGCAAGCTCCAACGGGCTTCGGAGGCCTTCTTCACCAGTGAAGAAGGGTTAAGTGTGGGTCCGCAGCCGCCCTTCACCGGTGAAGGACGTGTCCGAAGGGCTTAGGATTGGTTCTTCACCGGTGAAGAGGACCTCCGAAGCCCCTGGCATGCCTTCTTCACCGGTGAAGAAGGCATGCCAGGGGCTTCGAAACACGTTGCCACCAGTGGCGGGCCCGTGCGAAGGGCGTTGGAGCGCATTGCCACCGGTGGCGCTTCCAAAGGCTATGTGCCGGGGCCAATGCGATACGCGCACTCGTTGCGGTAGTCGGGCACCGGCCGGGCTACAGTCGTCCGGCCTGCTTGTCGCGCAGCAGCCGTTCGTATTCGCGCTCCGACCAGTTGTTGCGGCCCGTAAAGCCGTAGGTCGTGAGGCCCTGAATGGCCAGGCCAATGCCCCAGAACAGCGTGGGCCATACCGGCCAGGGCAGGAAGTTTCGGCCGTACGAATGGGAGCCGGAGACGAACCAGATGCCCCACAGCAGCGCGTTACCGAGCAGGTACGTCACGGCATGCGACTTGAATTTGGCGCGGGCTTTGGCCATGCGCCAGAGTTGCGGGTCGCGGGCTACGGTTTCCATAACAAGTGTAGGGTTTTGGAGGGCAGATCAGTTGATTAAATGTACCGAAGCCGGTCGTATTCGGCAACCACAATATTGCCCAGGCGGTAAAGCCGCGGGCTGAACCGTCGGATTTTACCGACCAGCTGTTTTAACCCGCCGCCCGGTTTACTGCGTACCTCTGTCCATGCCTGCTTCTCTTGATTGGCGCGCTACTGCCCGCTCCTTCGGCCGCATCCTGCTCTGGCAGGGCGACATCACCCACCTCGATACCGACGCCATCGTTAACGCCGCCAATTCCTCCCTGCTCGGGGGCGGCGGGGTCGATGGCGCCATTCACCGCGCCGGCGGGCTCCAAATTCTGGAAGAGTGCCGCGCCATACGTGCCCGGCAAGGCAGTTTGCCCACCGGCCGGGCCGTGCTAACCACCGGCGGCCGCCTACCGGCGCGCTACGTTATTCACACCGTGGGCCCGGTATGGAACGGCGGCCGCAACAACGAGCCGCAGCTCCTGGCCGATTGCTACCGCCACAGCCTGCAGCTGGCCGCCGAGCAGCAGGTGCAGAGCGTGGCTTTTCCCGGCATCAGCACCGGTATTTACGGCTACCCCAAGCCCGAGGCCGTGCGCATTGCCGTGCGCGAGGCGCAGCAGTTTCTGGCCGCACACCCCAGGCCGGAAACCATTGTGTTCGTGGCTTTCGATGAGGAGAGTTACCGGCTGTACGAGCAGGAACTGGCTACGTAAATCGACGCTTATGCTGCCCAGCGCCACTCTTCGGGATGACGGCGCAGGTAGGCGGCCACTTCGTAAATCAGGCCGGCGTGGCCGGTATCGAGCAGCACGGTGTGGGCCGCGCCCAACGAGGCAATGAAGGCTTGCAGTCCGGTATGCGGAATGACTTTGTCGTGCTTGCCGAGGAAAAATGTAACCGGCGTGGGTTGCTGGTTTAGCGTGGCGGTTAAGCGGCGCAGATCAAACGTGAGCAGGCGGAAGTTGGTCCAGCTGCGGTACACGCGCAGGCGCTTTTCGCGGCTATCGAGTTGCCACTGGGCAAAGCGCACCAAGCCGTAATCGACGATGCGGCGCTCGGCCAGCCGGTCGATAAAGCGCAGCAGGCGTTGCGGGCGCAACACGGCACGGCCCAGCACGCCGCGCATCCAGGGCGGGTACGTGGCCAGCGAATACCAGAACTGGGTTTTGATGCCGTCGGGGGCAATAAGCCAGAGTTGCTGCACGCGCTCGGGAAAAAGCTCAGCCAGGACAAGGGCAAACTTGGCACCCATGCTAAAAGCCAGCAGCCCGAAGTGACTGATGTTGTTGTCCACTAAAAACTGTTCCATCAGCTCGCCCAGACGCGGCTTGCGCAGGGGCGCATCGGCTTTGGCCAGCTGGCTGCGGCCGTGGTAAAACAGGTCAAAGGTGTAGAGCGTCACCTGGTCGCCAATCTGGTTCACCAAGGTACGCCAGTGACTTTCGCTCTGCCCGTAGCCGTGAAAAGCCAGCAGCACCCGCGGCCCACGGCCGTATACCTGGTAATGCAGCTTGGTTGAGCCCGAGGTAACGAACATGTTCAGGTGACAGGTGACAGGTGACAGGTGACAGGTGACAGGTGACAGGTGACAGGGTTTACTCTTGCCCACTGCACGCGGTTACAGCCTACCTCAAATTGCCAGCTTGTTACGTGTCTCCTAATTACAGCCGCGCCACGCCGCCCGACACCACGAATTTCATAACCTGCGAGCTGGGCAAGTCGATGTGGATGACGCTGTCCTTGGGCACCAGCAGCAACTCGCCCGAGAAGTTATAGGAGTCGGGGAAATACACGGCCGTGAGGTCGGTGCGGTTAATGCCCTCCATCGACTCTTGGGTGACGAAGCCCAGCTTGTAGCACTCGGTGCCGGCAAACACCTTCACCAGCACGGGCGCGTTAAACTTCTGCTCTTCGCCCAGTAAGGCATCGAAGATGTCCTTGATGCTGGAGTAGATAATGTTAACTACCGGAAGGCGGTTGAGAATACGCTCGCCCAGCACAATGAACGGGCGCACCTGCGTGCCGATGTAGCCCATGAGCGTAAGCAGCCCTATTACCACCGCCAGGCCCAGGCCGGGGTAGCCCTCGATGTCAAAAATGTCGTTCAGCCAGTTGAAAACGCCCAGCAGCAGGTACAACGTGATGGTCACGGGCGCCAGAATGAGCAGGCCGCGCAGGAAATAGCCAATTATCTTTTTCATGGCCGGAATACAAAATCGCCCGGCCGAATCGGCCGGGCGGGCAAGCTATTAAAAGAAGCGTACGGATGCACTACGCGGGCACAGCCGCGCCTATTTCCTGAATGCGGTCGGCCACGCGCTGCATCAGCCACATGGGCGTGCTGGTGGCTCCGCAGATGCCCACCGACTGCGCACCCTCGAACCACGCCTCGCTCAGCTCCTGCTCGTTTTCCACGAAGTAGCTGCGCGGGTTGGTTTGGTTTACTACCGAAAACAGCGCCTTGCCGTTGGAGCTCTTGCGTCCGCTCACGAACACAATCACGTCGTGCTCCACAGCAAACTTGCGCAGCTGCGGCTCGCGGTTCGATACCTGCCGGCAAATGGAGTCGTTGGCGTCGAAGCTCTCCACGGTGCCGCCGGCCGCCGCAATGCGCTCCTCAATGAGCTGCTTCATGTGGTAAAAACCGGCGGTACTCTTGGTGGTCTGGCTGAAGAGGGTAACCGGCCGCGTGAAGTCCACCTGGTCCAGGTCGGCCTCGTTCATCACAATAATGGCGCGGTTACCGGTTTGGCCCGTCAGGCCGGCTACTTCGGCGTGGCCGGGCTGGCCGTAAATCACAATCTGGCCGTCCTGGCGCTGGCTGGCGTCGAAAGCGTGCTTCACGCGGTTCTGCAGCTTCAGCACCACCGGGCACGAGGCGTCGATGAGGGTGAGGTTATTGCGCAGGGCCAGCTCGTAGGTTTCGGGCGGCTCGCCGTGGGCCCGAATGAGCACCTTGCAGTCGTGCAGAGCGCCCAGCTGCTCGCGGTCAATCACGCGCAGGCCCTGCTGGTGCAGGCGTTCCACCTCCATGCGGTTGTGCACGATGTCGCCCAAACAATACAGCTCCGCGCTGTTACCCAGCTCGTCTTCTGCCATTTGAATGGCGTATTCCACGCCGAAACAATACCCGGAGTTCTTATCGATGGAGACGTTCATTCTTACAAAGTTCGAAAAAAGACAGCAGGCAATTACTACGCCGAACTAGCTACACTGCCACGAAAATGTTAGCTCGTCGGGATGCTGAGCGCAATAGGTTAAGTACGCAGTTCCCACGTCGCCGAACACAAAGTCCAGGTTTTCCTCCGACTCCAGCTGAAACACTAGGGTGTGGGGCCGCTCGCACACGCGGCAGGTGGAGTATTCGGGAAACTGCACCCAATCGGGCCAGCCGCCGAGCTTGTCGCGGCTGCGGCCGTTGCGGAACCACGGGTAATCAACCGCGTCATCGTCATCGGTAAAATCGGGAGGCAGCTGTCCGTTCGCCTCGTCCCATTCGTCGCTGGTTGGCTCCTGGGTTTCGGCCTGCCACCCGGTAATGGTATTGGGCGCCAGTACGGCAGTACGTACCGTGGAATAAGTTGGGTAGCGCGGGGCCACGGGCAACACCCGAGCCAGGGCGGAGCCGTCTTGTGTGAAGGCGAGGCAGCTTTTCTGCCGGCAGCCGAACAGCTGCAGCAGTCCCGCAGAGCCTTCTTTTGCCAGCGGAGCTCCTGTGGGTAAGCTGCCTGTATCAAGCTGCAGAAACAAGGGCATAACGGCCCCGCAGGTCTGGCAGCAGGGCCATGTTTCGCCGGCCGCTAAGCTAGGCGTCCCGCCAAAACGGTTGGGGTTGGTATCCGACTGCCCCGCCTGGGTAAGCGGCAGCCAGAGTGGCCGGCGCGCGGCTTCGCGCCAGGCCAAAATGTCGGCCCGGCTTACTACATGTCCCGGTTTTCCTTTTTCAGCCACGGCAGCCGGTTTCTCCGCCCAGCGCTTCAGCCAGCCCCACATACCGGTTTTTTAGCCGAGGTCGGCCACGCGCAACGCATCCACCAGCACCGACGACACTCGCTCCAGCACAAAGTCCACCTGCTCGTCGATGGTGATGTGCGAGGTATCGAGCAGCACGGCATCGGAGGCGCGGCGCAACGGGCTTTCAGCCCGCGTGGAGTCGATGTAGTCGCGCTTCTGCAGGTTCTGGATAATGTCGTCGAGCGACACGTCTTCGCCTTTCACGGCCAGCTCCATTTGGCGGCGCATGGCGCGAGTGTGCACGTCGGCGGTCATAAATACCTTCACCTCGGCGTCGGGAAACACGGTGGTGCCAATGTCGCGTCCGTCCATTACCACACCGCGCTTGCGACCCATGCGCTGCTGCTGGCGCACCATGGCGTGGCGCACGGCCGGAATAACCGATACCTCGCTCACTGAGTTCGAAATGCGCATCTGCCGGATGTCGTCCTCGCGGATGACGCCGTCGAGGCACAACTCGTTGCGCCCCGTCCGGCGGTTCCGTTTAAAGCTGATTTGCAGCTCGTGCAGGGCTTCCTCCACGCGCGGCACGTCTTCAAAGGAAATGTCGTGCTCGAGCAGGTAAAGCGTAACACCGCGGTACATGGCCCCGGTGTCAATGTATGCATAGCCTAATTCGGCGGCAACGGCCTTGGCCGTGGTGCTTTTACCGCAGGAAGAGTAGCCGTCGATGGCTATGACGATGTTTTTCATGTAGCGTGCGGTCGGCGGAAGGCCGGCGGGAGCGGCACGGGAATCCACGTCTTGCGCGGCGCGGGCTGCTGCTTCAGGCGGTCGGGCACCGAGAGGTAAAACCCATCCACCGATTCAGCTAGCCCGTGCGTGAGCTGACGGTCCACGTGCACGAACGGCCGCACAAAGGTATGCGCTCCGAGCTGTACGCCCACCAAACCCGACTCATTGGTTTCCCAACGGCCTCCATACGTGCGAATTATACATTCGCCTAAAAAGCAACCCAGCGCATTTACCACGCCCTCGCGGGCCGCGGGCTCAATGCCGTGGCGTTGTTGTTCAATGAAATCCATGAGTGCCCGCACGGCAACAGCGTCGAAGGCAGGTACGTTGAGTTGTTGCCGCACGGCTTCGGCGGCAGTCCGAAGTTCTTCCATTACAAGAAGAAGTAAGAAAAAAGAAAGATTAAGCAACCCGCATCAGGTTGACAACGTAGTTACAAAATTTTTGCTGGAAACGCTAAAAACCACGCAAAAAAAGCCTCGGCGCGCGAGTGCAGCACCGAGGCTTTTTTTGACTTATTCAAACAATTTATTTCCGCCAGCTACTAAATCCAGCCTTTCTTCTTGGGTGGCTCGGCCAGCCGAGCAGGCATGGACTCAAAGAAGCCCACCACCGATTCGTCGAGGCCTTTTTCCAGCTGCATGGCCACGCGAAAAAACGGGTTAAAGAACAAGTCTCCTCGTACGCCCACGCCCGTTGTCCCGTCGGGGGCCGAGGCCCATTCGCCTTTGAACTGCTGCACCAGGCATTCCCCGAAGAAAGCGCCCAGGGCCACTACTACGCCTTGGGTCGTCTCTTTGGTGAGTAGCGGGCGTTGCTCTTCGATAAAGGTTTCGAGGCGTCGTACGGCGGCTTCGTCGAAATTATTAACCTGAAGCTGCTGCCGTACGGCTTCGGCGGCCTGGCGGAGTTGGGCGAGAGGGTTTTCGTGGGGCATGGGTGTGGTCGATAAATCAGGGGCAGGCGCTGGGCACTAAGTACGCTTTAGCAAGATAAGGACTTAAAGGCACCGGCGCAGGCCGCTATCCGGCGGAGCAAGGTCAATAGCATCATGCTCTTCTGGTAGCACTGGCTACATCAGCGGCTCGCCTCGCTGCGTTGCTGCCACTCGATGTATTCGTGCAGCACCAACGGTATTTCGCGCAAATCGAATTTCCGGCTCTCCATTCGGGCTTCCACCTCCGGACATTGGCCCAGCAGCGGGCGCAAGAACTTTTGCAAAGGCTTTACCCCTAAAGGAAGGTTACCAACGCGGCCGTCAGGTAGGCGCAGGAGCAGGCGGCTAGGCTGGATGCCGAATGGCAGTGTCAGCCGATCCCCCTGCAGTTGGTAAAGCAGGTAGCCGTGGCGGCTATACAATACGCGCACTGGTTGTTGAGCCAAACGACGCCCCGTTGCCAAATCATTTCCGCTCACCACTTCAAATGTATCGCGCACAATAACGACTCGCTGCACTTCGGTCAGGTGAAACCGTATTTCGGCCGAACCGTTGTGGGGTTCGACCCACAACTTGGAGGGTGTAATAGAAAGTGTGCCCTGGCCGCGCCGCCCGTTCGACAATACGTAAGAACCTTCGCCTCTGGCATACATGCGTTGCGTGACCCATTCGTTCCCATTCATCCAAAGGATTTTCTCTGTGGTCTTTATGGGTATCTGGGGGTCGTATAACCGCCGTGGCAGGGGTGGCGGGGGTGGTGTAACAGGCAAATCTGCTGACTGGGCAAAGACTTGACCGATGCTGAGCACCCACAACAAGCCTACACTAGCCAAACGGGAAAGAGCCATTTGGAGAAAGCCCAACAGGTTCGGGTCAGACGCGAGAGT
Organism: Hymenobacter koreensis; assembly: GCF_039541855.1. Lineage (NCBI taxonomy): Bacteria > Pseudomonadati > Bacteroidota > Cytophagia > Cytophagales > Hymenobacteraceae > Hymenobacter > Hymenobacter koreensis. Next base: position 189,969 of record NZ_BAABHA010000001.1, on the reverse strand, counting down.
TGCAATTTGCTTCATTGTGTGAGGCCCTGATAGGCCCCTCCTGTTAGTATCAATCAAGCGTTGTCGTAAAGAACCTGCTCGGAGAGTTGCTCTAAAGCAGAATGATTTAACCAGACCATTGATGGTCAGCCGTGACCAGGATGGTAACGTTGATAGCGGTGCAGGTTAAGGCCATGGCAAGGCCAGCTTGCGCGGCGGCAGTTATTGACAGGCTACATAGAAGCAAGGCTACACCCAAAGCACGCCGCAGCGGTAACTCAACAAGCAGTAAAAGCTAATCGTATCAAAAAGAAAAATTGAACCAGGAATTGGGCACTGATTTAGTGACTGTCGCAGGGGCAGGGCGTTTTGCCGCCCTTGGCTTTACGCTTGAAAGCGGCCGTTTTCTTTTGCTGGGTAGTACGGCGGGCGCAACTGGTAAGAGCCGGCACGCTGGTAGCCAGTACAATCAGCGCCAGCCACAGGGTAAGGGTCTGCTTCACAATTCGGGGATTTAAACAAATATAAAGTTCTTTACCCCCCCGCTGGTTTCATGCCGTCGGCTTTTCTTTTCGTCCTCTCCTCCCTCATGCCTACCGAATTCAGTCTCCGCGCCAACGTCATCGACCTATTTGCCAGCACCATACGGCCCGCTACCATCCGGGTGGCTGAGGGCCGAATAGCTGCTATTACCTACGAAGGCGACGCACCCGATACCGCCCTGCCCTATGCCCTCCCCGGCTTCGTAGACGCCCACGTACATGTGGAAAGCTCGCTGCTGGTGCCCGCCGAGTTTGCCCGCCTGGCGGTGGTACACGGCACCGTGGCTACCGTTTCCGATCCGCACGAAATCGGTAACGTGTTGGGCGTGGCCGGCGTGGAGTTTATGCTCGACAACGCCCGCCAGTCGCCGTTCCACTTCTGTTTCGGCGCGCCGTCGTGCGTGCCCGCCACGGTGTTTGAAACGGCTGGCGCCGTGATTAGCGCCGAGGACATTGAACAGCTGTTTCAGAACCCTAAAATTGGCTACCTGGCCGAAATGATGAACTGGCCCGGCGTGCTGCACAACGACCCGGACGTGCTGCGTAAAATTGCCTTGGCCCGACAGTACAACCGCCCCATCGACGGACACGCGCCCGGTCTGCGCGGCGACGACGCCCGCCGTTACGCGGCCGCCGGCATGAGTACCGACCACGAATGCTTTACCGCCGAAGAAGCCCTGGATAAGCTGGCTGTGGGCATGCACATCCTCATCCGCGAAGGCTCGGCGGCCCGCAACTTCGAAGCGCTGGTGGATTTACTGCCCGAGCACGCCAGCCACATCATGTTTTGCTCCGACGACAAACACCCCGATTCGCTCGTGCTCAGCCACATCGACGCCCTGGTGCGCCGGGCCCTGGAACGTGGCATCGACTTATTCAAGGTGTTGCGCGCCGCCTGCCTAAACCCCGTACAGCATTACCGCCTCGATGTGGGCTTGCTGCGCGAAGGTGACCCGGCCGATTTCATCGTGGTGAACAACATACAGGACTTTCGGGTGCAGCAAACCTACCTGCGCGGCGAGCTGGTAGCCGAAAATGGCCAGGCGTTACTGCCGCCCGGCCGTAACGAGGCGCCCAATAACTTTCATGCCCAGCCCGTGAAGGCTGCCGATTTCCGACTTGCCGCTCCCGATACCTCGGCTAACCCGGTTTCCGTGCGCGCCATTCGCTGTTACGACGGCCAGTTGATTACCGAAGCCGAGCCCGCCGCCGTGCCGGTGCAGAACGGTAACCTGGTAGCGGACGTGCCCAACGACGTACTCAAGCTCACCGTGGTGAACCGCTACGAGACCGGCGCCGCGCCCGCCGTGGCGTTTATCCGCGGCTTTGGGCTGCAGCGTGGCGCCCTGGCCAGCAGCGTCGGCCACGATTCCCACAACATCACCGCCGTGGGCTGCGACGACGAAGCCATTGCCCGCGCCGTGAACTTGGTAATTGAAGCGAAAGGCGGGTTGGCCGCCGTGGGTGCCAACGGCGAGGAAATCTTACTACCCCTCCCCGTAGCCGGCCTGATGTCGGACGGTGAGGGGTATGCCGTGGCCGAAGCCTACACGGCCGTGGATCAGCTGGCCAAGCAGCTAGGCAGCACGTTGGCCGCCCCGTTCATGACATTGTCGTTTATGGCCCTGCTGGTTATTCCCAGCCTCAAGCTCAGCGACAAAGGGCTGTTCGACGGGGAGAAATTCGAGTTTGTACCGGTGCTGCTGTAGAACTCGCAACCAAATCATTTGAGCATAAAAAAGCCGCTTCGGACGCATCCGAAGCGGCTTTTTCTATTTAGGAAATACGTTCTAATTAGCCAGCGCGAAGCGCTTTTGCAGCAGGCGCTGCATTTTTTCTTCCGTTAGGGGCTTAGCCAAATATTCTACGCCTTCGTACTGCGCCACGCGGGTGGTGTCGGCCGAGTGCATGGAAGTGGTAAGCACGGCCATAACGGTTTTTTCACGCTGCTCGGGAGCCAGGCGGTTGTATTGGTTCAGGAACTCAAAACCATCCATGCCAGGCATTTTCAGATCCACGAACACCAACTCAGGTGCATCGGAGTCGGAACCGGACTGCTTGCCCCAGAAGTGCGCGAAAGCCTGCTCGGCATTAGTGAACGAAAGAACGTTTTCGGCCAGCTCCAACCGCTGCAACAAGCGGTTATTCAGGAAACTGGTGGTTTCGTTGTCGTCGATGAGGACGACCTTTTGCAGTTTACGTGCCATAAGCTTATGCCGAATAAGGTGAACGATACCGGCCACGGCGGCAGTCGGCCTAATAAGCTTAAAGGTACGCAATTTATTCCAGCCAGCCCTGTTCGCGCATCCAGTCGTCGTTGTATATTTTTCCGAGGTAGCGCGTTCCGTGGTCTGGCAGCACAATCACCATGGTGTCGCCGTCCTTCAGGTTTTCTTTGGCGTACTCCAAGGCGCCGTATACTGCTGATCCACACGACCAGCCCACGAACAAACCCTCTTCTTTGGCCAAACGGCGCGTCATTACGGCCGCATCTTTGTCGGTTACCTTGATAAAGAGGTCAATGAGGTCGAAATCAACATTTTTCGGTAGGATGTCTTCGCCAATTCCCTCGGTCTTGTAAGGGTAGATTTCGTTCTCGTCGAAAATACCGGTCTCTTTGTACTTTTTAAATACCGAACCATAAGTATCGAGGCCAATGCTGACGATGTTGGGGTTCTGCTCCTTTAGGTACTTGGCGGTGCCGCAAATGGTGCCGCCGGTGCCCACGCCGCAGGCGTAGTGGGTAATGGTGCCTTCGGTTTGCTTCCACAGCTCCGGGCCGGTGCCTTCGTAGTGGGCCGCGGTGTTCGAGAGGTTGTCGTACTGGTTGGGGTAGAACGAGTTCGGGGTTTCCTGGCTCAGGCGCTTGGCCACCGAGTAATACGAGCGGGGGTCTTCGGGGGCTACGTCGACGGGGCATACCACTACCTGGGCACCCACGGCGCGCAGAATGTCCTGCTTTTCCTTGCTCTGCTTGTCGCTCATCACGAAGATGCACTTGTAGCCTTTGGCAATGGCGGCCAGCGCGAGGCCCATGCCGGTGTTGCCAGAAGTGCCCTCGATGATAGTGCCACCAGGCTTCAGCAGGCCCGCCTTTTCAGCGTCCTCCACCATGCGAATGGCCATGCGGTCTTTCACCGAGTTGCCGGGGTTGAAGTACTCCACTTTGGCCAAAATGGTGCCTGGAATGCCAGCAGCTACGCTGTTCAGCTTCACCAGCGGCGTGTTGCCGATGGCTTCAATGATGTTATTGAGGTACATGAAGGGAGGTTTGGGAAAGCGCAAAGGTACGGTTTTGGCAAAGTTGCCGACGCATCTACCTGCACTTGTCTTGGAACCGAAGCAACTGCCAGTGCCGGAATACGCCAACAACAGCCTGCGTGTGATGGTGCCCGAGGGCAGGAATGATTTCGAGGCTGCCGGACTTCGCACGAATGGAAGTTACTTAAAGCCACAAACGAGCCAACTGGGTTGTTTACGGGACCATAGAAAAGCGCCCCAACCAAGTAGGACGGGGCGCTTTTGGTGCAAATTGAAGGACCTTGCGTGCGCAACTATTGCCGCACAAAACGTTTCACTACTGCTCCTTCGCTGGTGTTCAAGCGCAAGCTGTACACCCCGCTGGGCAGAGCGGATAAGTTCAGGGTTTCGTGCAGAGCGCCTTGCTTTGGCTGCAGTTCAAAGGTGCGCACCACCTGCCCAATGTTGCTGATGAGCTCGGCTTTTATAGGTGCGGAGGAACGCAGCCCCGTCAGGCTGAAGGTCGCGTGTTCAACTGCCGGGTTGGGGTATAGCGTAGCCGAGGCCGCCAGGTCTTGGTTGCGGGCGGCGGTAATAATGGCTTGGAAGTCGCTGTAGTTGGTGCGCTCAACGTTGACAAACGCCGGTGCCGTTTGATTGCGCACCTGCGTTATCTCGCGCAGAATGCGGTCATTGGCGCCGTAAGAAATAAGGGTGCGTCGCTCTTCGTCCAGTTCCCAGGCGGTACCATCCCAGCTCTCTTCGCGCGAGCCGACTTGGTTGCCGGGGCCGTCGAACGTGATGGTTTCCCGGAACGTGTTGGTCCACGTGTTATTCTCCTTTTCCTGACTTACTGTAACAATGCTGGTGGAGCTATGCGTGAGGGCATGGCGGAACTCAACCCAGCGGGCATCTGCCGTATTCCATAGCTGCTCATCGTAGGATGCCAGCCGCCGCTGTGCCCAATCAGCCCACACTATATTGAGCGTACGTTCTTTCTCTACATAGGCGCCGTTATCCCAATCTTGCTCGCTTACGGCCGTGTACTGACCATTGGAAATGGTGTAAACCGTCCGATTCACCTTGGAAAAGATGGGTGCTTGTGCCACTTTAACTTCCTGCTCAACCTGTTGAATCAAGCTTCCGCTGCGCGAAATGACGTAGCGAAAAGCCATTGAGTTTACCCAAGTACCGCTCACCCAATCCTCGATTGCATAACCGGTGATGTCGCCGAAACCATCGTATGAAATAATGTAGCGGTTTAGGTTGGCCCAAGCACCATTGCTCCAGCTAGCAGACAGGTACTGGGTTGGACGGCCCTGACCGTCGTAAGAATAGGAAACCCGGAGCGAAGGAACGCTGGTGCTCGAATCGGAAACGATCTGCTGATTGGGCAAGCCCTGCGCATTGTAGGAGGTAACCGTTTTCAGGGCCGACGACCTGTCCCAGGCACCGTTTTCCCATTCGTACTGAACGGTTGTGCCGGGCTTGTGAATGGTGGCACTGGTACGTGCAGCCAATTGGCCGCTGGTTTTTGAAATGCCATAGTGAGGCGGAGCAGGGGCGGCAGGCACACGGGAAGTTTGGGCCTGAATACTTACCGTTGTTGCAACGAACAGAACCGCCGCTAGTAGATGCCGGAACATGATCATAAGAAAGGAAAAAGAGAAGGTTGAGTGACCGGGTACCCCAGCGAATGAGACGTCAATACTGCCTCGTAGTACCCGCCGCGGGATGCCGCAAAATTCCATACCGCATGCTCAACGCACAATCACACAAGCATGTGGTAATCAGCCTGCCTGCCACCTGAAGCCGTTTTTGTTTTCTTTTGCGCATCCTGCACGTACTTATGAGCTTGCCGAGAAAGCGCAAAGTCCACGCGAGGTTCTCATCGGCGCGTTCAACATTTGAATGGAAAGCCCATTGCTTTGCCGCCTGCAATTGTTACCGCAGCTTGTGGAGCAGGCGCCGCCTTGCAAAGCAACCTTGCCCCGCCGCCCGAAAAGGCTACCTTTGCGGCCGTGCCGCTGCGTGCAGCACACTCCCACCGATATTTCCTCCCAACCTACCCCACATGAGCGTACTGGTCAATAAGGACTCGAAAGTGATTGTGCAGGGCTTTACGGGCTCCGAAGGCTCGTTTCATGCCCAGCAAATGATGGACTACGGCACCAACGTGGTGGGCGGCGTGACTCCCGGCAAGGGCGGTCAGCAGCACCTCGGCAAGCCCGTGTTCAACACCGTAGCCGACGCCGTTAACGAAACCGGCGCCGACACCAGCATCATTTTCGTGCCCCCGGCTTACGCCGCCGACGCCATTATGGAGGCTGCCGACGCCGGCATTAAGGTTATCGTAACCATCACCGAAGGCATTCCTACCAAGGACATGATTGCGGTGAAGGAGTACCTGAAGGGCCGTGAGGGCCTGCGCATGATCGGCCCGAACTGCCCCGGCGTAATGACGGCTGGTGAGTGCAAAGTGGGCATCATGCCCGGCTTCATTTTCCAGAAAGGCAAAATCGGCATCGTTTCCAAGTCGGGTACCCTGACCTACGAAGCCGTTGACCAGCTCACCAAAGCCGGCCTGGGCCAAACCACGGCCATCGGCATCGGCGGCGACCCCATCATCGGCACCACCACCAAAGAAGCGGTGGAAATGCTGATGAACGACCCCGAGACGGAAGGCATCGTGATGATCGGTGAAATTGGCGGCGGCATGGAAGCCGAAGCCGCGCGCTGGATCAAGGAAACCGGCAACAAGAAACCCGTGGTAGGCTTCATTGCCGGCCAAACGGCGCCTCCCGGCCGCCGCATGGGTCACGCCGGTGCCATCGTAGGCGGCGCCGACGACACGGCTGCCGCCAAAATGGCCATCATGCGCGAGTGCGGCATCCACGTGGTGGACTCGCCAGCCGAAATCGGCGACACCATGCTTCGCGTGCTGAAAGGCAACAAGGTAACGGCGTAAGTAAGCTCACGCGCTTTTTGAATTTCTTATCAGCGGCCTCTCCCTCAGGGGAGAGGCCGCTGATTTTTTAAATCTTTGTTTTTATATATTAGAGAAATACAACCACATTTGCTGCTGCTAGCCCGCGGGAACCGAAAAGCGGCAAAATAGAGTAGGTAAATTCTCCTTTTATTTTATAATGAAAAATAAAGTTCGCGCCCTTCTCTTGGGCACGGTGTTGGTTGTGGCTGGGGTATCTTTCAAGGCTTACGCTCAAGGTGAAGAACCAATTGAAGAACGTCCCGCTTTCGGATGGGGGGCTTGGTCTTGCGGAGTTTGTGTAGATGGGATGAAAATCTGTCATCGGTCGCGTTATTTCGCATTTATAGGCTATTCATCCGAAACAATGGAGCAGACCTGTTACGGAGACGAATAATTAAAACTGAGGGGCTTTGTGAAAGCCCCTCAGTTTTTTCGATATTTCATACAATGAGTAGATTACTCTATTTTCTGACCTTGTTTTCGGTCTTTTTTTGGTCCCTACCAGCAAAGTCTCAATCCTTTTATGAAATACTGGTATTGGATGCGGCGGAACGACGCCCCCTCGCCGGTGTATCTATCAACGCTGAAGCACCTTCCACTCAGGCAATAACTGGTTCCGACGGACGTGTCCGCGTGCCGCGTCCGCAAGCGTTTACCGCTTCGCATATTGGTTACGGTACCGTCCGCATCGTTGCTTCATCAGCCGAAGGAGTTGTGGACTCCGTTTTGTTAATTCCGCAAAGCATCATCTTACCGGATATTGTGGTTGCCCGTGGCAACGTAGCAGCCCCATTTTCGCTGCTGTCGGGTGAGCCGGTACGCAACCGCATGATTGTGGCAACTCAGCGGGTAGATGCTGTGGCTTTTACAGAAGCCCGATTTCGGGTGCCTTCGCAACTACGGCAAGTGCGTCTACACCTTGTTAATGATCGGGAAATCAGCCAAGGCACTCTTTTTCTACGTGTTTCTACTTTGACAGCCACTGGCGCACCTGCCGATGACAACCTGCTTCCTCGACCCGTGGAGGTGAAAGCGCATCAAATGCAACGCACAAAAAAAGGGGTTTTAACACTCGATCTGAGCGCCGAAAACGTGGAAGTTCCGGCCGCTGGGTTTGCAGTTGTTTTGTCCTTCACTCCATCGCAGCCTGACGAAGTTGCGGTGTCCCGGCAGGACCTACTGAACCAAGAGAAAATGATGGAGTTGGTGTCGATAAACACCGGTAATCGACGCAAAGTGGCATACGACGCCTTCCCCATGTTGGCCAGTGTTAAGTCCAGAGCTACTTTCTGCAAATTTTGGCGCTATAACAACAAGGCAGGTGCTTGGCAGCTTCACTCGGCCGCAAGCATGGTGCCTGCGGTTGAAGCCGTTATGGAAAACTAGTAGCAACATGTATTAGGCAACAAAGTAACAGCGTAAGCTCACGCGCTTCAACGCTTTTAAAAGCCCCGACTCGTAAGAGCCGGGGCTTTTTCTTTGCCCTCCTCATCTGGGCCGCAATGCGTAGACGACGCCCAAGCCAATCAGTAACCCACTTCCCCGGTTGAACTGCGCTCGGTATGCAATATCAGAATAAGGCTCAGGAGTACTTCGGCCCGGCTCGCAGAACGAATAAGCCACGCTGGTTTGCAGTTGCCAATGGCTTTGAGCGACAGGGCCGTCGAGGCCATATCGGATAAATCCATACAATTCATGGCGCAGCTGATTTTCGAGCGGCAGTTCGTAGCGGGTTTGATTACCCGACCGGTCTTGGGCACTCAATTGAGAAAAAACAGCTTGCGTAAGCTGATATCCAAATCCCATTCCGGCCCACCCTTTTTGGTACGCAACCCCTAATTGACCAAAATTTCTGCGGTAGCGGGCTTCGTATGCATTACTGAATGCTAGGATAATCCCAAACTCTGACACTGTTCGCTCGACATAAGCTTGCCCCGTACCAGCAGCCAGTTGAATGTTCCAGTTTGGATTCAATGGCAAATAGGTCCCCACCCCAAACTCATACTGAAGGGTGCGGTAATTATCCTGTTGACGGTCCTTTCTGGTGGGTAAACTAGGACGTCCTGTGGCAGCGGCCATGACCAGCAAATGATTTAGGGGGGAATACGCTGCTTTCACTTCCACTCGACCAGTGGCTTGGATTTGCGCAAGAGCTTCTCCTTCACCCTTTGCGCGAATAAGCGTGGCATGCGGCTGCATGGGCGTGTACACCGTACAGGAATGACATGCCAACGCGAGGCTGCCCATGAGTACTTGCTTGCTTAAAAAGGAGTGCGTTGCCATTGCCCGTGAGATAAAATCTTAGTTGAGCATTAAAGCACGGGGAATGACATAGCCTTAGCAACTAAAAAAACTCATTTATTGGACTTTACAAACCGGACATTCATAAAAAATAATGTTAGGAAAAACGCTAATTATATAGCCTAAACGGCAATAGCACCATACCTAAAAAGGACATTAAAAGCACTGTAAACTTCACGCCTAATAAGTTCATGTTACTCATATAGCGCGGTGGCCTTGTCTAGGAGGCTGTTAAGAAGTGTTAGTAATGTGCTGGCGGAACCCCTTATTTCGGTCTTGTTCAGCGGACCCTTCACAGAAGCGGCCAGCACTTCCACCCAGCCGTGGCTCGGCGCACCTCGGCTACCGATGACAACCACACCTGGCTGTATAACGTCGCCCTGGCAAAAGGCCGCTGGATTAGTCAGCGGCAGCACCACCAAGAAATGCGCAATCGGCTGCCGAATGCGGAGTTTCAGCCCTCCACGTACGACCTGGAGCTGGAGGTAGAGGAGCTGTAATACACCCAGGGACGCCCATCCACTTCCGTAAAATCCACTGCGTACGGCAACTCGTTTCTGCCAAACCGACTGGCGTTTGTGCTCTTTCCGCCGGTATTAGCGTACTACTGCAATCCTCTGTGCTCTTACAGGTTTTGTATGTCGACTTACACCATTGCGCTAACGTTGCTGGGCCTGGCCATTCTGGGCGTGGCCTGGCTGCCGTCGTTGCTGGAGAAATACCCGCTTTCGTATCCTATTCTGTACATCGCTCTAGGCATGGGCGTGTACGCGCTGCCGCTCGATTTACCAACGCCTGATCCGCTGCAGTACCCCAAACTGGTCACCCACCTCTCGGAACTGTGCGTGATTGTGGCCCTAACCGGCACGGGCCTGAAAATCGACCGCGTGTTTTCGTGGCGGCGCTGGCTCCCGCCGTTGCTCTTGGTGCTGGTACTGATGATAATTACCATTGGCGGACTGGCTTGGGGCGGCTGGTTGGCGGGCCTGAGCTTAGCCAGCGCCGTGCTGCTGGCCGCTTCCCTGGCCCCCACCGACCCCGTACTGGCGGGCGATGTGCAGGTGGGCGACCCTGGCGAAGGCCGCGAAGACAACGTGCGTTTCAGCCTTACCGGCGAGGCGGGCCTTAACGATGGCCTGGCCTTCCCCTTCGTGTACCTGGCTTTGGCGCTGCTGCCGGCTAGTACGTCTATTTCGGCCCGACTGCAAGAATGGGTATGGTACGACGTGCTGTATCGCACGGTGGCGGGTTTGGTAGTGGGGTGGCTGGCGGGTAAGCTGCTGGCGCTGCTTATTTTTCACCTCCCCAAACGCGTCAGCATAAAAACGGGCGCTTATGGCTTTGTGGCCCTGGCTGTTACGCTGCTCTCGTACGGCGCTACCGAGCTGGTACACGGCTACGGCTTCTTGGCCGTGTTTATTGCCGCCACCACCCTGCGCAGCTACGAGCGGAAACACGAGTACCACAAGCAAATGCACGCCTTCACCGATCAAATGGAACGGTTGCTCATTGTGGTCATTCTCATTTTGCTGGGCGGCGCCATCATGCACGGGCTGCTTTCCCCGCTTACCTGGACCGATGCCGCGCTGGGCCTGGGGCTCATTTTTGTGCTGCGGCCTTTAGGAGGCATGTTCACGCTGTCCTTCGTGCCAAACATTACCTGGTCCGAGCGGGCTATTATCTCGTTTTTCGGCATCCGCGGCATCGGTTCCATCTTTTACCTGGCCTTTGCCCTTACCAAAGGTGACTTTGATGACCCACGCCGGCTCTGGGCCATTTTAGGCTTTACCATGGTGGTTTCCATTATCGTACACGGCATTTTGGCCACCCCAATTATGAACTGGCTGGACCGGCGCCACGGCCGGCCCATAGCGGAAGAAGTTGCGGAGCAAAGCCGGGAAGAAGAAAAACGGGCCGAAGAGGCCGCCAGGCTCAACCGCCCGCAGCCCATGGAGGAAGCGTGATGCATTCTTCACCGAGAAGCAACCACGCTGTTCCCCGTTAAGAAGCGCCATTTACAGCGCGCCCGGCAGGACTGCACCCACGCTACTCCTCGCCTCTACCGTCGCCGCCCAGGTTAAGAATGAACCCGAAGCTGAACACGGAGTTGCCGGCCGTGAGGTATTTGCGGTTTTTCAGGCCGAAGTTCCAGCCGCTCATGAATTGCAGCTTAAGCGGCCCGTAAATGCCAATGCGGGTGTAGCTCACGGGCTCGAAAAAGATGTTGTCTTCGCCCGGCGTACGCACACCGTTCAGGCGAAAATCGGTCATGTTCAGGTAGCTCAGCCGCAGGGCTGCCCCGTAACGAATGGGCCAGTCGCGGCCCAGCACGCGGTACGACTCCTTGTCTTTTTTGGTGTAGTTCACCTGCAGAAAGTATTTCTCGAGCTTGGATTCCTGCAGCTCCGCAGGCCGGTCGCCGCGGGCGAATTCCTGCAGCTTGGCACTGCCCAAACCAGCCCCGGCGTATACCTCCAGAATGCGGCTTTGCGAGGCGCCAAAGCGCGTGAAGTAGCCTGCGCCCACCTCGCCTATGTTCTGTTCGATGTAGCGCTTCTTGGACTTGTTCTGCAACGCCGAGCCGGTGGCAATTAGTCCCACATGCTCGCCGGGCGCATAAGCGCCCTGCACGGTGAAATTTTCTTTGAGGTTGGCGTGCAAACCGCCGCTGAATTCGCCCTTCTGCGTAAGCATGGGCGCGGCGGCGGGTGGCGGGTAATACAGCGACGAGCAGCTGGCCAGCAACGGCAACAGCACAAGCGGAAAAAGGCGTTTGAAGGTCATGCGAACGGGTTCCGGGTTGGGCTGACAACGACAGACAGGCAGTTTCGTTGTATTAAGCTCCTCTACTGCCGCCGGCCTTTCGGCCCCAAGTACGCGCATTATGCCCAAAACCACTTCCTACGATGCCCTCATCATCGGTTCGGGCCAGGCCGGAAACCCACTGGCTACTGCCCTTGCCGACGCCGGGCGCCGGGTGGTTTTAGTGGAATCGTTTCAGTTGGGCGGCTCCTGTATCAACTACGGCTGCGTGCCCACCAAAACCCTGCTGGCCTCGGCCGAACGGACCCACGCCGTGCGCACAGCAGCCGAATACGGCGTGCGCACCCACGCGCCCACGGTCGACATGGCTGCCGTTATCGAGCGCAAGGATGCATTGCTGCGGAAACTGCGCGCCGGTATTCGCAGCAACCTCACGGTGGAGCGCCCCGGCATTACGCTGCTGCAGGGCCACGCCCGCTTTACGGGGCCGCGTTCGGTGCAGGTTGCCTTAGCCAGTGGCGAAACCACGGCCCTGACCGCGCCCCTTATTTTCATTAACACCGGCACACGCCCGGCTATGCCGCAACTCGACGGGCTAAACGAAACGCCCTACCTCACCACCGACCAGCTGCTGGACCTGAAAGAGCTACCCGCGCACCTGCTCATTATTGGCGGAGGCTACATCGGCCTGGAGTTCGGGCAAATGTACCGGCGCTTCGGCAGCCAGGTAACCATTGTGGAATCGGGCGGGCAGGTGCTCGACCGGGAGGATGCCGACGTTAGCAAGGCCTTGCAAGCGGCGCTGGCCAACGAAGGCATCGAGTTCGTACTGAATGCCCGAACGCGGCGCGTTAGCCGGAACCAGGCCGGGGAGTTGACCCTGACCGTGGACACCCGCACCGGCGAGCGGCGCCTGCGCGGCACGCATCTGCTGCTGGCCACCGGGCGCACGCCCAACACGGACGACCTCGGTTTGGACGCCGCCGGCATTAAAACCGATGAGCACGGCTACATACAGGTGAACGAGCGGCTGAAAACCGGCGTGCGCGGCGTGTACGCCCTGGGCGACGTGCACGGTGGCCCGCAGTTCACCCACATCAGCTACGACGATTACCGCGTGGTGCGCGACGCGCTGCTGCGCAACAAGCGCCGCTCGGCCAAAGACCGTCCGCTGCCCTACGCGGTGTTTACCGAGCCACAGTTGGGCCGCATTGGCCTTTCCGAAACCCAGGCCCAAGAGCAGAACATTCCCTACCGAGTGGCCAAGCTCCCGGTCAGCACCATTGGACGGGCGCAGCAAACGGGGCTGGCCGCGGGGTTCTGGAAAATATTGGTGGGCGAAGACGACCGGCTGCTGGGCGCCGCTATCCTCGGCCCCGAAGGCGGCGACGTTATGGCCGTACTGCAAGTGTCTATGGTCGGTCGCCTCAAATACCAGCAGCTGCAGGAGATGGTGTGGGCCCACCCCACCTGGGCCGAGGCGCTGAACAACGTGTTTGCGCGGCTGAAGTAGGCCACGGGCGTCATTGAAATGATTTCCTTAACAGGTGGGGGCGCACTACCAGACCCATTCCAATCATCAAAGTATTGGCCGCTAAGTACCGTTGCTCTTCACGCTGCAGCCCCAAGCGCATATTTGCATTGGGTGACGAGAACCCCAGCGTGGCGTGTCCCTGCCAAGCCCGCCGCCCGAACCGCAGAAACAGCGCCGGCTCAAAATACTCCGTGGCCTGCCCACCAACCGGGCCTCCGTTACGGGTTAAGCGTCGTACATCAAGCCAAGTTTGCCGAACCAACAAGCCGCCACTCACGCCTTCGCCTAAGAAAGCCAGACACAGTTGCCCGCTGTAAGGCCGATAAGCGGCACGGTACTCGGTAAGCACTTGGCCGGGTAGGGTGTCCAAAGCACTGTAGCCATTGTAGCTTACACGGCTAGCAGCTATGCCGTAACTGCCCAGCACCGACAGGTACAGCGCTTTGCCTACCATCGTGTAAAGCCCGCCTCCAAGGCTGGTAGTGTAACGCGTTCGATAAGGATTGTCTGTGCGGCTGTGGAGACCAAACGAGCCAGCCCCGGTAAGCACCACATGCTTGAGCGGGGAATAAGCAAGGTCCATTCCAAGCTTGGAGAAACCATTCATGTTCCCTTGTACTTCGCTTTGGCCACGATCTTGCACCAAAGGGAGCACGGGCAGCTCAGGCGAGTAAACAGCACAACTGCTAACCCCACTTGCCAGCGCCACTAAAACGAATACAAAGATTTGACGCATGGTTCATCAGCAGACGGTGGAAAAGACAGTATCAAGCAAGCTTGTGCGAGGTTCTGGTCCAGAGCACTATTCAGTACCCGCTTTGACTAACGCATTTTTTCGGCCGCAGCTTTGCTGTTTTTGCTCTCCCCTCTCAGCCAATCGGGGCGAAATACCACGCCCACGCTCGTGCTGATTAGCGGCATGCGCGTACGATTAATTTCCTGCTGAAAAATCCGTTCCTCCCCTTTCTGTTCGGGCCCTTGGCTGTATGACAGCCCAACCGAACCTTGTAGCTGCCAACGTCGCGGCCGGGCACGGTCCAGGTCAATTCGGCCGTAGAGCATGGGCTCGTGGCGCAGCATGCGCGGCATCGACACGGGTAGATGCATTTGCAGCTCTGAATTGCGGTAAGTAAACGACTGAAACTGCAGGTGGGTAAGGCGGTAATTCGCTCCTATCGAGCCACCCCGGAAATCGTAATGCAGGCCTAGTTGCCCGTATACTTTATTGTAACGAGCTTGGTAGTCGGTGAGCGAAACCCCGGCGTTCGAAAATATGCCCGGCAGTTCCAGGAAGCCCCGCCGGGAATTGGCTTGCCCTACGCCGGCCATGCCGGTCACAATTAGATGCTGCCCCAAGGCCCAGTACGTGCCAGCACCGGCTTCCCACTGCCGGGTTGCTGTATAGGTCGTATCTCCGATTTTGGGACGGAAGGTTGCGGCTCCATTAACCAGCACATGCGGCAACGGCGAATACACCGCAGAGCCTTCAAGTCGGCCGTTGGCGTGTATAGTTCCTGTGTATTCAGCTTCCCCCTGCGCCCGTATGCCCGACGCAGTAGGTTGCATAGGAGCATACACGGAACAGCTGCTGAGGCAAACACTCAATAGAACAGCAGAAGCAACAACAGTAGAAAAGCGCAGGAGCATGATAGCGGGTTGAAGTATGCTCCAAACCTACGTGGGCATTGTCCGCAACTCGACCTCTGATTTCACCATTATCTGACTTTACAAACGCGGAAAATCGTGGCTCAATCTACCCATTTAAGCCTCTAAAACCACCTTTAACTCCTTTAAACATAGAATTAGATCTGACTTTGTAATTCACCTCAGCCGTGGAATAAAAACTCGCTTTTGTTCCCTTGTTCTACTGAATGACTATCGTTCACAGCAAACCGCCCGTTGCAACAGCTGTTGCAACGGGCGGTTTAGGTACTGCGTCGGCTGATGGGTTACTTGGCGTAAGCCACGGCGCGCATTTCGCGTATCACCGTCACTTTAATCTGGCCGGGGTACTGCATTTCCTTCTCGATTTTCTGCGAAATCTCGCTGGACAGCTCTTGCGCGCGGTCGTCGGTTACGTTGTCGGCGTCCACAATCACGCGCAGCTCGCGGCCGGCCTGAATGGCGTAGCACTGATTCACGCCCTTGAAGCCGTTGGCCGTTTCCTCCAGCTGCTTGAGGCGCTTGATGTAGCTCTCCATCATTTCGCGGCGGGCACCGGGGCGCGAGCCGCTGATGGCGTCGCAGGCTTGGATGATGGGCGAAATGAGCGCGGTCATTTCAATTTCGTCGTGGTGGGCACCAATGGCGTTAACCACGTCGGGGTGCTCCTTGTACTTCTTGGCCAGCTCCATGCCCAGAATGGCGTGGGGCAGCTCGGGTTCCTCGGTGCTCACCTTACCAATGTCGTGCAGGAGGCCGGCACGGCGGGCATGCTTCACGTTCAGACCCAGCTCAGCCGCCATGGTGGCGCAGAGGTTGGATACTTCGCGCGAGTGTTGCAGCAGGTTCTGGCCGTACGACGAGCGGAAACGCATGCGGCCCACCATCTTAATCAGTTCGGGGTGCAGGCCGTGAATGCCGAGGTCCACAATGGTCCGTTCGCCAATTTCCACGATTTCCTCGTCGATGTTCTTGCGCGTCTTGGCTACGATTTCCTCGATGCGGGCCGGGTGAATGCGGCCGTCTTTCACCAGCAAGTGCAGCGAGAGGCGGGCCACTTCGCGGCGCACCGGGTCGAAGCCCGAAATGATGATGGCCTCGGGCGTGTCGTCTACTATAATCTCGACGCCGGTAGCGGCTTCCAGAGCGCGGATGTTGCGCCCTTCGCGGCCGATAATCTTACCCTTAACGTCGTCTGATTCGATGTTGAACACCGACACGCAGTTCTCGATGGCGTGTTCGGCGGCGGTACGCTGAATGGTTTCCAGCACCACTTTCTTGGCGTCTTTGGTAGCCGACAGCTTGGCTTGGGCCACAGTATCCTTGATGTAGCTGGACGCCTGAATCTGGGCTTCGTTCTTCAACGATTCCACCAATTGCTCGCGGGCTTCGGCGGCCGTAAGGCCCGAAATAGTCTCCAGCTGGGCCTGAATCTGGAGGCGCTGCTCTTCTACCTCGCTTTGCTCCTGGCGCAGCTCGGCCAGTAATTCGTCGTGCTCCTGGCGGCGTTTTTCTTCCTGGGCTTCCAGTTTCTCCAGCTGCCGCTGGGTGTCGTTCTGCACCTTCTCGCGCAGGGTATCCAATTCTTTTTCCTTGCGCTGTACTTGCTCCAGTTGGCGCTGCGAAGCCTGGGTGAGCTGCTTTACGCTGGCTTCTTGCTGAATTACTACTTCCCGGCGCTGCGCCAGATCCTGGTCGGCTTCCTGGCGAAGACGACGGATTTCCTGCTCCGATTCGTTGCGAATCTGACGGGCTTTGTCTTTGGCCTGCTGAATGCGCTCATCGCGCACGCGGTTGGCCTTGGCTTCGGCTTCCTGCAGCAGTTCCTGGGCGCGGGCCTGGGCCTGCGTTTCCACGTCCTGCCGGGCTTTGCCGGCCATTTGCCTACCCGCCACGAAGCCCACTACAAGGGCCACGACAGCGGCTAGTACTATGTATATTATATCCATGGGGGTGATTGTTGGGAATGGAACAAGCACCACAGCCGTGGAGTAAGCGGCTGCCGCAACGGCAGCTATGCGGGCAAAAACCACCGGGCCGGCTGCCCCGTGGATATGTGTCTGTTAGGCGAGTACCACCGACGACAACATCTCGTCCAAACGCACAAGGCGCTCGGTGAGGGCAGCATCGGTACCGTCCTTTTCCTTCGTGGCCTTCACGCCGTCGGCCAGGGTTGTAAGGGCAATCATGGCCAGCAGGTCCTGCTTGTCCTGAATGCCGTACTGTTCCCGAAATTCCTTCAGCCGCTCGTTCAGCAAGCGACCCGCGTAACGCAGGCGCTCCTCTTCCTGTGGCGACACCCGCAGGGGGTAGTCACGGTCGGCGATGCGGATTTTAACGGAGAGTTCGGTCACGGTGGGTTAGGTGGTCATGCGGTGGGCGGCGGGGTTACTCCCTCAAATAGGCAAGGCACTTATCTAGCTCGCGGATGTATTCGTTGAGACGTTGTTTCAGCTCTGTTGCGGCAGCCGGCTCGCCGGCTATGGTATTAGCAAGTTTAACAATATTTTCCTGGTTCTGGTGCTCCCGCAGCTGCCGGTCCCGGTCGCGGATGTCGGCTTGCAACTGGGAAATGGTGGTTTGAGCATCGGCCAACTCCTCGCGCACATGCTGATAGGCAGCCACTAAAGTGGCCACCTGCCGTTCGAGGCGGTCGAGTTGAGCGAGTTGCTGAGAAGAAGCCATGCAGGAAAATTTCCCGGCAAAGTAATGAAATGACAGCGCGGAAGCGAAAAACCCTGCCGGGCTTGAGGCTCCGGCAGGGCTTGAAGGTTTGATGCCCAGGCTTCAGCTAGCCACGCATCGTCGGCATCGAGAGCGGTCCTACGGCCCAGGGAGGCAGTACCTCTCTGGATTATTTGCGGATGACGGCGCCGGCCTGCTGCTCGAACTGCGCCATGAGCTTCTGCATTACCTGGTCGATGGCCTGGTCGGTGAGGGTGCGCTCGGGGTCTTGCAGCTGAAAGCTAAGCGAGTACGACTTCTTGCCCGCGCCCAGGTTTTCGCCCTGGTACACGTCGAACACGTTCACTTCGCGCAGCAATTTCTTCTCGGCCTTCACCGCAATCTGGCGCAGCTGCTCGAAGGTTACGCCCTGGTCTACTACCAACGACAGGTCGCGGCGTACTTCCGGGAACTTGGCCAGTTCCGTTACCGACATAGCGGTGCGGTACTTTTTGGCCAGCCACTGCCAGTCCAGTTCGGCGTAAAACACGGGCTGGTTCACGTCCATCTGCTTCAGCACTTTCGGCGATACGCTGCCGATTTGTACTACAGGTTGGTTGTGGAGCAGCAGCGTGAGGCCGCCGTTCAGGTAGGGGTGCTGCACGGGCTGCGAGCCGGGCTGCGGGTGGCCAAGGCTGCGTAGCAGTTGCTGCACCGTGCCGGCGAGGTGGTGAAACGCGTTTTTCTCGTCCTTTTGCTGCCAGGTTTCGGCCTGCACATTACCGGTGAGGTAAAGGGCCAGCGTGGGCCGCTCCTTGTAGCTGCCGTCGGGCTGGCGGTGGTAGCTGCGGCCGAACTCGTAGAGCTTTAGATCACGCTGACGGCGGTTCACGTTATGCCGCACGATTTCCAGGCCGGTGTGCAGCAGCGAGGGGCGCATCACGTCGAGGTCGGCGGAGTTGTAGTTCAGCACGCGTACCAAGGTTTCGTCGGGCTGCTCGGGCGAAGCTTCGTAGTAGCGCGAGTTGGTGAGCGAGTTGGTAATGATTTCCGAGTAGCCCTGGCCGCTGAGCAGGCGCGCCACGTCCTGGCGCAGCAGCTCGGGGTCGGGGTTCGGGAACTTGGCCAGAAAGGCTGCAGCGTTGAAGGGGCGCAGCGGCACGTGGTCGTAGCCGTAAATGCGCAGGATTTCCTCTACCACGTCGGCTTCGCGAGTTACGTCCACGCGATACGGCGGAACCGACAGAATCCACTCGGGGCCACCGGCCACGTCGTTGTTTTCCTCAACAATGAGAATGTCGAGGTCGGTGAGAATCTGGCGGATGCGGTCGGGGGCAATGTAGTGGCCGATGAGCTGCTCCACGCGCGGCAGCAGCAAACGCACCGGCGTGTACTCGATGGGCGTGGGATATACATCCACTACCGGCGCAGCTATGCGGGCACCAGCTACCTCCTGCAACAGCAAGGCGGCACGCTTAAGGGCCAACGGCACCATGTGTGGGTCGGTGCCGCGCTCGAAGCGGAACGAGGCGTCGGTTTTGAGCTGGTGGTTTTGCGCCGTTTTGCGGGCTACAGAGGGCTCGAAGTAAGCACTTTCGAGGAACACACGGGTGCTGACTTCGCTCACGCCCGAGGTTTTGCCGCCGAACACGCCGGCCAGTGCCAGGGTTTGGCCCGTGGCATCGGCAATAACGAGGTCGTCGGTTTTCAGGCTGCGCTCGGTACCGTCGAGGGTCGTGAGCTTCTCCCCTGCTGCGGCGCGGCGCACCCGAATGCCGTTGCCACCAAGCTGGTCGGCATCGAACGCGTGCAGGGGCTGGCCCAGCTCATGGAGCACGTAATTGGTTACGTCCACCACGTTGTTGATGGGCGCCAGGCCAATGCTGCGCAATCGGCGCTGCAGCCACTCGGGGCTCGGGCCCACTTGCACGCCTTCCAGCAGCAAGCCGGCGTAGCGTGGGCAACCGTGAGCGTCTTCAATCTCAACGCTGATGTTCTGCTCGGCCGAAGCTGGGGCATGAAACTTACTCACGTCGGGCAGCTGCACGGGCTGGCGCAGCAGGGCGCGCAGGTCACGGGCCACACCGAAGTGCGAAGCAGCATCGGCGCGGTTGGGCGTCAGGCCGATTTCCAGGATGTGGTCGGTGCCGAGGCCGAAGTACTCAGCGGCGGGCGTGCCATTCGGCAGGTCTGTGGTCAGCACCATAATGCCGGCGTGCGACTGGCCCAGGCCGATTTCGTCTTCGGCGCAAATCATACCTTCCGAAGCCGCGCCCCGGATTTTCGACTTCTTGATTTTGAACGGTTCGCCGCTGCTGGGGTGCAATACTGCACCATCCAGAGCTACTACAACACGCTGGCCGGCGGCTACGTTGGGTGCCCCGCACACAATCTGGCGCGGGGTTTCGTCGCCCACGTCCACAGTGGTTAGGCTGAGCTTGTCGGCATCGGGGTGCCGTTCGCAGGTGAGTACCGTGCCCAGCACCACACCTTTCAGGCCGCCGGGCACGCTTTCCAGCTCCGATAGGCCTTCTACTTCGAGGCCGGCGCTGGTGAGCAGGGCCGAGAGTTCAGCCGGGGTTTTATCGGTGGGGAACAGCGTACGGAGCCAGTCGATGGAAATTTGCATAGCGAATTCGAAGTCAGAAGGAAGCGGCGACGCACGTAAAAGCTGCGGCGGCTTACGGGTGCAAAAGTAGCAGGTGAGCGGGAAGGGTTGGCGGGTTTCTATCAGACCTTCCCTCCAGCTCCTCTCCCAAAAGCAGGGTGTAGGATAACTGGATCCAGCACGCGAGATGCCTCGGCGGCACTCGACATGACGGCCTTATAGAGCGGGAAGGCCCTTAGTGTTCCTTATATGTCTTTTCACCGGCCTTTATTTCCACGCTCAAGCGGTTTTCGGCGGGCGGCATGGGGCACGCGAAGGCGTCTTCGTAGGCGCAATACGGATTGTAAGTGCGGTTGAAATCGAGGACCACCTCCTGCTCGTTGGCGGCAGGCGTTTCCACGTCGAGGTAGCGGCCGCCGCCGTAGGTGTCGTGGCCGTTGGTGAGGTCGGCGAAGGGCACGAACAGCGTGGAATCAGTTTTGCTGACGCGGCGCAGCAAGGTTAGCTGCTGCGGCTTGCCCTGCAGCTCAAATGTAGCCCGGGCAAAGCGCGTGTACTTGTCGGCTTTGCCGTCGGTGAGGGGCAGCGTAATGGTGTCGCCGACGGGCAGGCGCTCCAGCTGGGCCGTGAGGCGGTAGTCGCGGTCGGGGCCGAAGTAGTGCAGGCTGTCGAACCGCTCGTGGTGCTCTTCGGAAAGGGGCGAGTCGCCGTGGCGGCGGAACTGCTCGTTTTTCTGTTTCCGCTCCTGCTTGAGCTTGAAAACGTATTGGTCGTCGCTGATGAACAGATCGGACGCAATGTAGCCGAGGACGATGAGCAGGCCGAAGCCGAGCAGGATTTTGGGAATGGAGAGCTTGGGCACGGATTCGATGGATTTTTAGCTTCGCCGAGCTTAATTTCAGATGGCACGGAATACAGCTCCGCTGCCTCTCGGTTACAGACGATTACGGCGGCGCTTGAACTCCTCGTCTTGAGCCAGTTCTTGCGCTCGGGCTCCGCGTAAAAGCGGTACGCGTTGTTCAGAACACCTCCGCTTGCCTCTGCTCGAGCCAACACAGGCCCGACGCCGCCGACACCCCAAAAGTAGCCATCAAAAGGCATCCATCACCCGAAAGTAGAAGTTCGAGGTGCCGTTGGAAGTAAACGCCTGGTCCAGGCGGGCGTACAGGTTTTTCTTGCGGTTGAGCAGCACGCGCAGGCCCCCACCCCCGGCGTAGCGGGTGTTGTTCCAGGCAAAATCCGGCACCGACGCGGCCACCCCGCCGGCCGAAGCAAACACGGCCCCTACCAGAAACCGGTTCAGCGGGTAGCGGTACTCGGCTTGCATTGACCACAGCTGCTGGTCGCGGTAGCGGCCCTGCACGAAGCCGCGCATGATGGTGGGCCCGCCCAGGCGCGGCAGCTCCAGCAGCGGCACGGTGCCGCTGGTAAAATGCCCCACGGCCTGCAGACCCAGCGTGGACTGGCGCGGCAGGCGCAGGTAGCGGCGCATATCAAAAAGATACTCGGTGTAGCGAAACTGGCTGCCGAGGGCCCGCCCGAAATTGTGCATTGTCCACTCGGCGTACCAGCCGCGCGTGGGGCTGAAGGGGTTGTTGCGGTAGTCGGCCAGCAGCGAGGGGCCCAGGCCCGACACGCGGCTGCCGTCGCTGCCCGCCAGGGCTTCGTAGCCCAGCATTTCATCGTCGAGGCGCAGCCGCTGGGTTTGGCTGAAATGGTAGCTCAGGCCGGCGAAAAAGTTGCCCTGCACGCGGCGCCACGTGCGCGGCTGCGCGTACCAGCGCTGATAAAAAACGTTGTTGCGCTCTTTCTCCGCTAGCGTCTCGTTGCCCACCCCCCAGTAGTACTCCGAAAAATCCTGGTAGCCGGCGCGGCCGCGCAAAATGTAGCGCTCGGCCGGGCTATAGGCCTGCCACACGGTTTCGAGGGTAAGCTGCCGCCGGGTACTATACAGCGCTTGAACGAAGGCAAACGAGTCGCGCGTAGCAAGGCGGGCCGAATCGGTGGGAGCACCGGGGCGGCGCAGTTCCTCGGGCAGCCGGGCGGGCCAGGTGCCGGAGTTAAAGAAGTAGTCGAGCGCAATACCGCCCCGCAGGCCGGTCTCGGGCGTAGACTGCAGCACCGGCACGGGTATGAAGCGCAGCGGGCGGTTGGTGAGCGAATCGGGACTGAGCTTGCGCCAGAACGACGTTTGCGTGGGCTGAGCCCGGCTTGGAAGCCCCACCAACAGCATCAGCCACAGCAGCCCCAACACCTGATAGCCGCGCTTGCCTTTGGCAGCGGGCGTGGCAGAAAGGCAGCTTGCCATGAAGGGCATAAAGCGGTACCTGGTTCGGTTAAGAGAAACGCGGTAATTACCTGGCCGCGGCCTCCTTACCGGCCGTGGCAGAAAGTAACCGCAAACGGCGGTGCATAGTTACCGCTGTTTTATCTAGCCCAAGCCAATTGCTCCTGGGTCAACAAAGTATTAACCTGGTACGGTTGACTTGGGCCATATGCAGCACCGTGCTGCAGACCGTACTTATAATATGCCTTCATCGGCGAAGCTGTAGTAGCCGTGGTCGGTGTAAATGAGGTGGTCGAGTACCGGCAGATCCAGAAACTGGCCGCCTTCTTTGAGCTTACGGGTCAGGGCAATGTCGGCGGCGGAGGGCTGGCGGTTGCCGCTGGGGTGGTTGTGCACCAAGATGATGGACGACGCCAGCTGCTCGAGGGCCAGCTTGAAAATCATTTTGGGGTCGGCCACGGTGCCGGCCACACCGCCGCTGCTCACGCTTTGTTTGCGCATCACCACGTTGGCTCGGTTCAGCAGAATCACCCAAAACTCCTCGTGCGGCAAGTCCTGCAGATTAGGCCGCACAAGGTTGTATATGTCGGTGGAGCAGGTGATGGTGGTGCGGGCTGCGGCGGCAGTGTCTTTGCGGCGGCGGCCCAGCTCCAGCGCCGCCACTATGGTTATGGCTTTGGCTTCGCCAATGCCTTTGTGGCGCATTAAATCTTTTATCGACAGCCGGGCCAGCTCGTTCAGGTCGTTGCCGGTGGCGGCCAGAATAAGCTTGGCCACGTCTACGGCTGATAATTTGGCGGTGCCCGAACCCAGCAGAATGGCCATTAGCTCGGCGTCGGTGAGGGCGGCGCGGCCTTTGGCCATGAGTTTTTCGCGCGGCCGGTCTTCTTCGGCCCAACTCTTGATGCTGAACGACGTGGGTGCTTGGTAGGCTCCGGTTTGCGGATCGTCTTCCGACAGGATGTCAAACGAATTCATGGGGCACGATTGTTAAGGGGCTATAAGCGTCAGAAATAAAGTAAAATCCCAGTTCATTCGTCAGCGCCGGTAACGCGCGCCGCGAAACCCTGCGTGGGTGGCCGCGGTTTCACACCCTGTTATGTCCCGACTGTTTTCTTCGTTCTTCTTTCTCGCCCTCCTGGTGGTGGCCGAGTGGTATGGCTTTCAGGCCATCCGTACGCTTGTGCAGCACACCTCGCTCACCACCCGTCGCCTTGCCACGGCCATGTACTGGCTGATAACGGTGGGGCTCTGGGCCGCCGGTATCTGGGCCATGAGCACCCGCCATTTGGGCACCACGCCCTATAAAGGCTACATCGGCGGTTTGCTGCTGGCCTTGGTGGTGGCCAAGCTAGTGG
This sequence comes from Hymenobacter koreensis, assembly GCF_039541855.1. Classification (NCBI taxonomy): domain Bacteria; kingdom Pseudomonadati; phylum Bacteroidota; class Cytophagia; order Cytophagales; family Hymenobacteraceae; genus Hymenobacter; species Hymenobacter koreensis. The sequence continues at coordinate 166,042 of NZ_BAABHA010000001.1, read as the reverse complement.
TGCTGCTGTTCCTGTTTCCCGAAGATTTGGTGCGCTCGGTGCGGTGGGTAGGCCGCCTGTTTACCGGTTCCTCCGGCTCTACGGCGGCTACGGGCACCCCGCTTACCCGCAGCGAATTTCTCAATAAGCTGGCGTTGCTGATAGCCGGTATTCCGCTGGTGGCCCTCATTTACGGCATGGTGCGCGGCGCCACCGACTACCGCGTAAAGCGCGTAACGCTGCGCTTTCCCAACCTGCCCGCTTCCTTCGATGGCTTTAAGGTGCTACAGATTTCCGACCTGCACACCGGCTCGTTTCCTTCGAAAGAACCCTTGCAGCGCGCCGTGCGCATGATTAACCAGCAGGGCGCCGACTTGGTAGTAATGACCGGCGACTTAGTCAACAATTTTGCCCACGAGGTGGAAGAGCACATCGAAACGCTGGCTGGTATTCAGTCCAAATTTCAGCCGTTGTCCATCCTTGGCAACCATGACTACTCTGATTACGTGGACTGGGACGCGCAGGGCGGTGCAGAAGCTAAAGCGGCCAATTTGGCCCGAATCAAACAAAACCATGCCAAAATGGGTTGGCGGTTGCTTCTGGATGAAACCCAGGAGATAGAGCGCAATGGCGAGCAAATTGCCGTGATTGGCGTGCAGAACTGGGGCCAGCGTGGCTTTAAGAAATACGGTGACCTAGCTAAAGCTCATGCTACCTCTGGCGACGCACCCTTCAAGCTGCTGCTTTCCCATGACCCATCGCACTGGGAGGCGCAAGTATTGCAGTACCCCGACATCGACCTGACTTTATCCGGCCACACCCACGGTATGCAGTTCGGCGTGAACTTACCGCACCTGAAATGGAGCCCCGTGCAGTACGTGTACAAGCAGTGGGCCGGCCTGTATGAGCAGGGCAAGCAATACCTGTACGTAAACACCGGCCTGGGCTTCATCGGCTACCCCGGCCGCGTGGGCTTCCTGCCCGAAATAACCGTTTTTGAGTTAAAACGAGCTTAGTTGAAAACCGGCTCGAAAGACCGAGAAAGGCCCCTGCCGCGCTTTGGCAGGGGCCTTTTTTATTGACCTGAACGAATAGATGAGGTGGGCGTATAAGGCCGATACAAAACCTTTGGTTTTGTTCAATTCTGACTCTCACACCTTCCCTCCCTTCCCATGAAAAAGATGTTTCTGCTGTTGTCGTGCGCTGCGGCCATGACCATGGCTTCCTGCTCGCAGGAAAAAACCACCGAAACCGATGGTACGGTAACCACCACCACGACCACAACAACCACGGCCAGACCGGCGGTATACACCGAAGAAGCTTACAACAGCCGCGCCGACCGGATTTCGGCCGACATGGCGGCCCAGATGAAACTCGACGAAGCCACCCGCGCCAAGGTGCGCACGGCCTATTACAACCGCTCGAAGCGCCTCGGCGAGCTGCATAACCAGTACATGGAGGACACCACCGGCATGGCCGCCGCCATGCGCACCGTGTACACCGAAACCGACGCGGAGATGAAAACCATCTTCACCGACCCGGCCCAGTACTCGGCTTACGAATCGAGCCGCACCAACTACTACGAGGACCGCTACCTGGACGACGCCATGGCCCAGGGCATGGACAGCGAAGAGGGCGCGAACAGCATGTCGTCTTCGTCGGACATGAGCGCCACGGCTTCGGGCGAAGGCGCTATGGAAGTTTCGAAGATGAAAGCCAAAGATGCCGACGGCAACAAAATCAAGGTTAAGAGCGACGGCGACATCAAGACCAAAGATGCCGCCGGCAACAAAGGCAAAATGGACGCCGACGACGGCACCATTAAAGACAAGCCCGCCGACGGCGACAAAACCAAGATGCAGTAAGGCTTCGGCCCTATTGCGCGTAAAAAAAGCCGGCCCCGTTCGCAACGGGGCCGGCTTTTTTTGCCTCCTTGAGGCAAAGCTTGGCTACTTTGCGCCGCGCGGCCGTGTTGTGCCCCCGTTGATGACTACTGGTTTGACTGACTTGATTGCGCTTCGTTTTCGGCTTTGGCTGTTGGTTTTGGGAAGTTTAACGCTGTTGCTGGCTGCCCGCCCGGCCGCCGCCCAGGTACGCGTAACCGGCTCGGTAACCGATCGGGCCACCAAGAAAGCCGTGCCGGGGGCCACCATCTGGAACATCAACACCCGCCGCGGCACCGTGGCTAACGAGGAAGGCGACTTTGCCGTGACTGTGCGCGCCTCCGATACCCTGGAGTTTCGGGCCGTGGGCTATAACAGCTACCGACTGCCGCTGGGCAACACCGGCGTTTCGCAGATTATCGTGCAGGTGAAGCTCGACCAGGCCACCATTCAGCTGGGCGAGGTGCGGGTGCGCGAAGGCCGCCCCGACGACGCCACTGTGAATCGCGCTCTGCGCAACGTGAAGCGGCCCGCACCGCCCGCCAACGCCGTAAAGCGCCCGCCCAAGCCCCAGCCGCTGTTCCCCGTGGATTCTACGGCGCCCAAAGTCCCTACGCCCACGCTGCAAAGCCCCATCAGCCTGATTTACGACCAGTTCTCCCGCGAAGGCATGCAGCGGCGCAAGATGGAGGAAATTGAAGGTGAGAAACGCATGGAAGCCGAACGGTCCAAGCGCCGCGCCTACAACCAGTACTTCCGGGTAAACCGCGGCTACGAAGTAGAAGGCGACCTGACCCTGCCCCTAACGGTACCGCAGCAAGTGCCGCAGCGGCAGCTGCCCCAGCAGCCTATGCAGCCCCCCGCCGGCAGTCTGGCCCCTAAACAGTAATGCTAAGCGTAAAGCGTCGTAGCCACTGATACCGAGGGCACTTCCGAAACGGCAGGACCACCGTACGCGAACTAAAGGTTCGTGCTACAAACCCCGGAAGCAGCCCCGGCGTAAGCTGGGATATGAGAATAGGGTATCCTTGCGTAAACGAGTCGCTCGACTGCACCGCCACCAGCACTTTCAGGCTGGCGTCGTACTCCGATGAACGGGTGGAGCAAGCCGTGGCCAACAATTTGGCCTGTTTGCAGCGCATTCTGGAATACAACGTGCAGCACAACCTGCGCTTTTTCCGCATTGGCTCGGGCGTGGTGCCGTTTGGTTCGCACCCCATCAATACTTTCCGCTGGCAAACCCGCTTCGCCGCCGAGTTTCGGGCCATCGGTGACTACATCAAGCAAAACGATTTACGGGTTTCGTTTCACCCGGATCAGTTTGTGGTGCTCAATTCGCCCGACGCGGGCATTGTGCAGCGCAGCATCGATGAGTTGGTGTACCAGGGTTCTATTCTGGATTTGATGGGCCTCGACGGTACCGCCAAGCTGCAAATTCATGCCGGCGGCGTGTACGGCGACAAGGAAGCCGCCCTCACGCGCTGGATTGCCACGTACCGCCAGCTGCCCGATGTGGTGAAAGCCCGGCTGGTGGTAGAAAACGACGACCGCCTTTACAGCCTGCAGGACTGCCTGCGCCTCCACAACGCCGTGGGCGTACCCGTGCTCTTCGATAACTTTCACCACGAGTGCCTCAACAACGGGGAGCCGATGCCGCTGGCCCTGCGCATGGCGGCCGCCACCTGGCACCCCACCCTCGATGGCCCCATAATGATTGACTACAGTTCGCAAGCACCCGGTGAGCGGCGCGGCAAGCACGTAGCCAGCATGGAAGAAGACCTATTCCGCCGTTTCCTGGAAGACCTACGCGGCCTCGATGCCGACATCATGCTCGAAATCAAAGACAAAGAAGCCAGCGCCCACCGTGCCTGCATGATTATGCAAGACGTGGGCCTGCTGGTGCGTGCTGCGCAGTCTGTTCCCTCGGGCAACCCAGCCGTTTCCTAACCCATTTCCTTTTGCCTTCTATCCGAATGAAACAACCCACCCCTACCGACCAGGAAAACGCCGATTTGCTGGCCAATACCATTCACGCCCTGCAAGGTGGCCTAACCGCTCTGCCCCTGAGCGCCGCCATGGAAAATACCGAAGTCTGGCAGCAGCAATTCCTGCAAAGCGGTCAGCCCGAGCTGCAAAACATTGCCCGCGAGTTTGGCAACCTGCAGTCGATGCTGAGCAGCGGTAAGCTCGACGGCCCTTCCATTGGCCGGTGCCTGAGCATGCTGGGTGCGCAAACCAGTGAACTGATGCGCAGTGCGCCCGAAGAACGAAAACTCGGTTTAAACCAGCTGAGCACCCTCCTCCTGCGCATCGGCGGCGACCTGGAAGCCGACAACAACGGCAAGAAGAAGTAGCGCATTCGAACGCAAAACGGCCCGGCGGCATCGTTAACCGATGCCGCCGGGCCGTTTTTATTTAGAGCAGCTTTAGGCGTGAAGCGCTGCTACGGGAGCAACCGCCTGTTGCTGCACTTGATTGAACGCTTGGTCCAGGTCTGCAATAAGGTCGTGGGCATCTTCTACCCCAATGCTGAGGCGCACCATGCTGGCGGTAATGCCCATTTCGCGCTGGGTGGCGGGCTCAATGTCGGAGTGCGTCATGCTGGCGGGGTGCTCGGCCAGGCTTTCGGTACCGCCCAGGCTTACGGCCAGCTTTATGAGCTTGAGGCTGTTCAGGAACTGGAACGCCTCGGCTTCGCCGCCCGCAATATCAAAGGAAATCATGGAGCCGGCCGAAAGACACTGCTGCTCGAAAATGGCCTGCTGAGCGGGGTCGTCCTGCAAGTGGCCGAGGTAGTAGGTGCGCGTTACCTGCGCGTGCTCACGCAGCCAGTCGGCAATAACCCGGGCGCTTTGGGCGGCGCGCTCCATGCGCAGTTTCAGGGTTTCGAGGCTGCGCATGAGCATCCAGCCGGTGTTAGGGTCGCACATGGTGCCCATGAACGTGCGCATGGCCCGCACCTCTTTCATGAGGGCTTTCGAGCCGAGCACGGCGCCGGCAATGAGGTCGGAGTGGCCACCCAGAAACTTGGTGGCGGAGTAAATCACGAGGTCGGCGCCGTGGCGTAGCGGGTGCTGAAACACGGGCCCAAGGAAGGTATTATCGACCAGCACGCGGCACGGGCGCTGCGCGGTACCGCCGCGCCGGGCCGCGGCGGCGCAGGCTTGCAGGTCGAAAAGGCGGTTGGTGGGGTTGGCCGGTGTTTCCACGAACAGCACAGCCAGCTTCTCGCCCAGGGCAGCGGCGCGCTCCTGTAGCTGTTCGGGGGTAGTGTGCAAATCGAATCCTTCGGCCGTTATGCCAAAGCGCGGCAGCACCTGCTTCAGGAAGAAATCGGAGCCGCCGTACACGGGTTCGGAATGCAGCACCACGTCGCCGGGCTTGAGCAGGGCCAGCAGCGAAGTACTGATGGCGGCCATGCCCGAGGCGAACGAGGCCGCGTCTTCGGCGCCGTCCCAGAGGGTGAGGCGGTCCTCCAGAATTTCGAGGCTGGGGTTGTTCAGGCGCGAGTAAATCAGGCCCATTTCCTCTTCGGGCGCGGGCTGGCGCAGGCCGTAGGCCAGCTCAAAGAATGCCTTACCTTCTTCGGCGCTGTTGAAAACGAAGGTGGACGTTTGGAAAATGGGGCATTTGATGGCGCCTTCGCTCCATTCGGGCTTGAAGCCGTAGCTCATCATCAAGCTCTCGGGCTTGAGGGGGCGGCCGTTCAGGTGGGCCTGTTCGTGTAGTTGTTTCATATGGGTGGGGAAAGGGGTGGCAAGCAGGGCAGAAAGACGAAGGTAGGCTTTTGCTCTGCGGGCGCACGTAAAAAAACCCGCTACCGAGGGCGGCAGCGGGTTCTTGAAGAGGCCGGGGAATACACAACTTACGGGTGTATAGTGCTGGGCAAGGGTTTCATGCGCTTTCGTTTACGCTCGGGTTTCTGCTCCTTTTTCATGTCGGCGGTGGCCGTTTGGGGCGGACCGTAGTTAGGGCTGGCGGCCGAGTCGTCGACAGCGAGGCGGCGCGGACGGTTGTTGCCGGGTGGCAGCACCGGAGAACCGACGGGCGAAGCATACACCCCCTGTACCGTTCTGGTGGCCGGCGCGGACTTCTTGGGTGTTTCAGGGGTGGTTTGGGCATTTGCGCCCAACGAAGCGGCGGCAATAAGAGCAGCGGTTAGCCAATGAGTCATTTTCATAGGAGAAACGGATGGGTTACAGCCTACTTATACGCAAGCGGGTTACATATAACACATTGCCGTTCTGGCAGCAGGGCTTTTTGCTGGTTTACATGCGGCTTCGAACTCGCCCGCCTCACGCCTGGCCGTGGCATAACGGGTAACTGCGGGCTGGCATTTACCGCCCTTACAAAAACACCCCGCCCGCTGTAGCGCTACAGCGGGCGGGGTGTTTTTGTAAAAAGAGGACTGACTGTTATTTACCCACTTCGGCCAGCTGTTTGCGCAGCTCCTGTACCTGGCGTTCCAGCTCCAGGGTCCGGAAGGTTACTTTCAGTTCCAGATCGGAATAGGCGCGTTCCAGACGGTCCTGCAACTGCTTTTGCTGCTCAATATCGGTGCAGGTTCCAAACCACTTTACAATTTGGCCTTCGTCGTTGCGCAGGGGTACGGCCTGGCCCAGGAACCAGCGGTAATTGCCGTCTTTGGAAATGAAGCGGTACTCTATTTCATAAAACTCACCGGTTTTCAGCGAATGAGCAAACCGCTCCCGCGCCCGTTGCCGGTCGTCGGGGTGCAGCAGGTTGTTCCACATTTCGGTACCGGCGCTGTTTTCCACGGTATAGCCCGTGTAATCGATCCAGCGCTGGTTGAAGTAATCGTGGAAGCCTTCGGCATCCGTAGTCCACACCAGCTGCGGAATCATTTCCGCCAGGAAGTTGAAATTAGTGGCGGCCGATTTGTACTGCGAGAGGTCTTGGCTTGCAGTGGCCAGCGTCGGTTCGCCCGTTACGGGGTCGTCGATGCGGAATACATGGTAGCGCACTGGCACCGCCCGGCCTGTGGCAAAGTGCCGCATGGGCAGTTCCCCAGTCCAGGTGCCGTCGCGCATTACGCCGGGTAGCACTTGCTCTTCAATGGCGGGCAGCGCCTCGGGCATGAAATATTCCGCTAGGCGGGTTTGCCGAATTTGCTCCTCGGTTTCCAGCCCCACCAGCTGCTGAGCGGCCGGGTTCAGGTACAGCACGCTGCCGTCGGCCGAAGCCAACCCCACGAAGTCGCTGGACTGTTCCACAATGGCAGCCAGGCGCACGGCTTCCAGTTCTCGTTTTTTGGAGGCGGTAACATCGGCCACAGTGCCCACAAAACGCATAGCCTGGGTACGGGCGTCGTCAAAAAAGGCTTTGCCCGTAGCCCGTATCCAACGCACTTGGCCGCCGTCCTGCAAGCCCACGGTGCGGTACTCAATGTCAAACGCACCGTCGCCGGCGGGGTCGAGGGCGTGCGTAACAGCTTGGTCTGCCGATTTTCGGTCGTCGGGGTGCAGCCCTTGCAAAAAGGTGGGGTAATCAATGGCAGCCGTAACCGGCAGCCCAAACAACGCTTTGCAGCGGTCCGACCAATTCAGCTCGCCGGTGAGCGGGTTCAGGTCCCAGGTACCAATGCCGGCGGCTTCCACAGCCGTTTGCAGGCGTTCGTAGCTTAAAATGTCATTGGGGTTCAACATTGTAAGGCAGCAATGAGCTAGGGGCGCGTGAGTTGCACCTCCATGCCGGAGAGAAAATACAAACTAAGCTGGCTGATGAGGCCATCGGCGGAGCGGCGCAGGCGGGTAATAAGCGCACGGGTGTCTTCTTCGGCCAGTTGCAGCTCCAAATAGGGGCGGCTCAACAACTCGTCGCGGCGTACGGCCCACTGCCCGCTCTTATAAGCGTTGCCCATGTGTACCTGCAACGCGCCGGGCTCCAGGGATACGTGGGTAGCCTGCGCCAGGGTACTGGTGGGGTCGGTGTGGTTGAGCACGCGGTCGGCCACGCGCCACTCGCCCGTCAGGTAATCGTCCGGCAGTTGCTGCAGGTTGATATCAAACAGGTATGTATCGGTCATGCGGTGGCGGGAGACGTTGTAGCGGCAGAAACCGCAAAGATAGGCACATTAAAAGGCTTTAATACACCCCCTCAAAAAGCAGTATTTCGTGGTTCCAACGCGGCTGGACTAGTTACAGTTCAGCTTATATCTTGCTAATGCCACAGCGGTATGATAATCAGCCGCTAATAGTTGTACCGGCTCAAAATGGCCCGATAACCCGGCGAAAAGCCGCCGGCTAAGCACGAAACACCCCAGGCATTTTCGGCCTCATATTCACGCATGAACCTGTAGGGCAAAAGCTGCCTGCGCGGTTAGATATGGCCTCTAAGCGCAGCTAGCTAACAGCTTATATCAAATCGGCTAATCGAAGCATGAATTAAGTGAGGCTTGTTGCACCTGCATCAGGCACTGTTAGTCCCAAATGCCGTTGGCCGCGGTCAGAATCAGGGGCTGGCCGTCGGTAACCACCAGCGTGTGCTCGTGCTGGGCCACAAAGCTGCCATCCTTGGTGACCAGCGTCCATCCGTCGCCGAGCTGGTGCGCCAGGCTGGCACGAGTGGAGATGAACGTTTCCACGGCCACCACCGAGTTGCTTTTGAAGCGCTTCAGGTTGTGGCGGTCGTAGTAGTTGGGAATTTCCTTGGGCTCCTCGTGCAAACTGCGGCCAATGCCGTGGCCGACCAGGTTCTTGATAACACGGAAACCGGCTTTGCGGGCTTCAGCCTCAATCAGCCCGCCAATGTCGGCAATGCGCACCCCACCCCGGATGCGGCTGATGGCCGTGCGCAGAATCTGCCGGGAAGCGTCTACCAAAGGCTGATGCCGGTGCAGATCGGCGCCGAGCACAAACGAGCCGCCGTTGTCGGCCCAGTAGCCGCCCTTCTCCGCCGACACGTCGATGTTAATCAGGTCGCCTTCCCGCAGCAACTTGTGCGGCGCGGGTATACCGTGCGCCACTTCGTTATTCACGCTGATGCAGGTCCAGCCCGGGAAACCGTAGGTTAGGCGCGGGGCCGAGCGGGCGCCTTGCGCGGCCAGTAAACGGCCGCCGTATTCGTCCAGTTCCTGCGTGCTCATGCCGGGCTGGGCATATTCGCGCATTTGCTGGAGGGTGGTAGCAACGGCGGCGCTGATCTGCTGCAGGCCGGTGAGGTCGGCTTGGGAGGTGATGGACATGGCAACGAGCTGATTTCAGCGGCAAGGTCCTGCCAGACAGGACGCGAGCCGAACATTATGGCAAAATAACTGTACGGAAGGCGCTTAGCATCCGTTTGGCAGCGTAACACAAGCGGCGTAACACAACGAAGAACAGGGCCCTTTCAGCACGTATCCGTAATAAAGTGGCGGAGTTTGTCGCGTAAGGGAAGCGGGCCGTAGCTCAGCCTTACCGAGTGACTTGCAGCACCGTTTGCATCCAGTCACACCTACCTATGCCGCTCAGCTTGGTTCCAGCACTGAATCAGTAGCCCGTACAACACAGGCGACGCAGAAATTCGGCCTACAGGAAAAGCGTGCATCCTGGGTCCGTAAACAGGTCTTGCCCAAACGCAAAGTGGCCGCAGCATGTGCTGCGGCCACTTTGCGTTTGGGCAAGACCAGAGTCTTACTGCACTTTGATGTTGCCGCGGATTTCTCCACCCGTGAAGGCGGCGGTGTGCAGGTTGGCGTAGAACTCGCCGGCCAGCAGCTTGGCAGCCTCGGCTTCGGTCAAGGTTATCTTGCCGGTAATGGGCGACGTTAAACCACCCAAGGGATACACAACCGGACCGTTTGAGCCGGGAACCGCCTGGTGAAAGTGACCGGCAGTGGGGTTGGCGGTCAAGCCCTGAAATTCGATGCGGTACGTGAACTCGCGCGTGGTTTTGTTTAAGGTACCGCTAAAAGTGCCCGTGCCGGTGGAGTTGTTCGCTGGAACCTCTTGCATGCCATTCAGCGTGGCCGTTAAGGCAGTGGTTTGCGCAGCAGGCGTAGTGTCGTCATCGTCGTTGTTGCAGGCCGTGCTCAGCAGACTCACGAAAAGCAGGAAGAGGTAAGCGTAATTTTTCATCATTTGATGGTGTGTGAAAAGTGAATTTCACTCTGAAATCAATTCGACAGGGAAATGTTTAATTAATTATGAGCCCCTCGGTCATTTCTGTAAAAACCAACTATATATTTTAATATTTGCTTTAATACATTTTAATTGATTCAAGCGTAAATGCGCAGCCCTTACTGCTAGTGGCAAAACCTGCTGTTAATCAGGTGGCCCCGGGTACCTCATACTGCGCATCCGATCTTCACTGAAGCATCTTCAGGCGGCTTGAAGTTGGTTAAACAGCTCGGCCGGCTCCTTCACTCACTGTTCTTTTATGCTTTCACCGAAAACAAAAAACCCTCTCCACGATGCGTGAAGAGGGTTCAAAGTGGAGCTGCAGGGAGTCGAACCCTGGTCCAGACAAGGAAACCGACGAGCTTTCTACGTGTGTATCTATGCTTGATTTGTTCGAAGCAACCGAGGCGCACATCAGGCCTATAGGTTACCCTTATCTGCTTGAGTTTCGCTTGGGCGTCGCAGCGCCACCCAAACTATCCTAATACTTTCGACACCCCGAACTCACCCGTGAAAAGGAAGACGGATGCGGGATGATGGCTAGTGCTTAGTACCTAGACTAGGCAGCCATGGCGTACGAGTAGTCGCCAGTTATTGGTCGAATGATTTGTTGGCGAGAGATTCATTCAACTCTCGACACGCTTACTCGCGACTTGCACGAGCTGTCAATTCCGGTCAGCCCCAATTTTAAAAGAACGATGCCCACCCGGTAAGGCGGGGTGCGAAGGTACGCACATCAATCAGGAAACGTTGCTACCGGGTAAAAATGTTCCCGTAAAAAGACAAGCGAACGGGCGGGTTCGTCCGGCATTGCGGTGGAAACAATGGCGGCGCTTCCCGGCCCGTTCGCTTGGTATGGAGGCTTATTTCGCGGCGGTAGCCTTGGGCTGAAAACCGGGCGTACCGGTTTGCCAGAGGCCAAAGCTTAGCAAGTCGGCCATGGTCTCAAACTGCTTCTGTTTAGAGTCGCCATTGCCGTGACCGGCTTCGTAATCGGTGAAGAACAGCACGGGCTTGCCCGAGGTGTTACTGGCTTGCAGGCGGGCGGCGAACTTGGCGGGCTGCCAGGCAATAACGCGGGGGTCGTTAAAACCGGCCGTTACGAGCGTAGCGGGGTATTTAGTGCCTTTTTGGAGGTGGTGGTAGGCATCCATTGCCAGCAGGGCCTTGTACTCGTCTTCCTTCTGCACGGTGCCAAACTCGGGCACGTTCACGGGGCCGTTGGGTGAGTTTTCCATGCGTACAGCATTCATAAGGCCCACCTCCGGAATAGCCACGGCAAACAGATCGGGGCGTTCCGTCATGGCCCGGCCTACCAGAATGCCGCCGGCGCTGCCGCCGTTAATGGCAATTTTGCCGGGGCTGGTGTATTTGTTCTGCACCAAGTATTCAGCGCTGGCAATCAAATCTTTCCAGGTGTTGGGCTTGGTGGTTTTCTGTCCGGCTTTGTGCCATTCCTCGCCCAGTTCGCCACCACCGCGCACGTGGGCCACAGCCAGCACTCCACCTTGCTGGGTCCAGAGCAGGTACGGCGGGTAGAAAAACGGGCCGGTAGACTTGGAGTACGCGCCGTAGCCCACCATGAGCACCGGTACCGAGCCGTTGCGGGGCGTGCCTTTCTTGTATACCAGGGAAAGTGGCACCATTACGCCGTCGTGCGAGGGCACCGTAATTTCCTCCACCACCAGATCCGCAAACTCCGGGTACTGCACCTCCGATGACAACGGCTCAGACGTAAATTTCCCGGTGGCAGCCGTGTAGCGGTAGCGCTGCCGGTCGGCGGTCCAGCCGCCCAGCGTGGCCCACAGGTCCGACGACTGCGCGTTTTTGGTAACCAGCTCAATGAGACCCGACGGCTGTGGCAGTTTCAGCTCCTGCGCCGATTTTGAGTTGCGGGGCAGAAAGTAAAGCTTGGCTTGCACCCCGTTTTTAACCCGCACAAAGTACAACCCGTCTTTGGTGGTTTTCAGTTGCTCGTCCTTGATGGCCTCGTCGGGGCTTTCGGGCACCAGCACCTCGGCCGCGGCCACGTTGGGCTTGGCAACGGGCATGCGCATCAACTTCTGGCGCGGGGTGTTTTTGGAGGTAACAAAGTAGATGTACTGCTCGTCGGTCACGAAATTGGTGACTTCATCGGCGGGCTGAAACAGTGGCTGCCAAGGCACGTTGGGCTTGGTTAAGGACTCCGCCGGGGCGTAATAGCCGTGCAGGTAACGGTCTACGGAGTACAAAAAGCCGTAGGCCAGCTTGGCGTCGCGGTCGATGCCGGCGTAGGGGTAATCGGAAGAACGAATGCTAAGCTTGGGGTATAGCTGGCTGGAAAACACCGGCTGGTCCTGGGCCACGGGCGTGCCCACGCGGTGCAGGCGGCACTGCGTGTTTTGGCGGGCGGCCATGTCCTTCAGGTCGCCGTTGTTAAATGGCAAATAGGCCAGTGTTTGGTTGTCGGGCAGCCACTCGCCGCCACCGCGCGTGAGTTGCAATTGCTCGGGGTACAGCTTGCGGGCTTTCACATCCATGATGAGCGTGCGGCCCAGTTCGGCACCTTTCTCGGTCAGGCCAAACGACACCTTGGAGCCGTCGTTGGTGGGCGAAAAACCGCTGATGTTGAACACCTTGCCCTTATCGTAATTCTCGGGGTCGAAGAGCAGAACTTCCTGGCCTTTGTACCCATCGCGGCAGTAGAGCTTGGGCTGCTGGTCTTGGGGGCGCGACTTAAAGTAGAAGTACCGGTCGTTGTCGGTTACGCGCAGTTCGCTCACGCGCGACGCTTTGCGCGAGTCGAAGTCCTTCATCTTGTCGATAAGCCCCTGCCGGCCGGAAATGGCATCGAGGGTTTGACGGGCATACGCGGCCTGCGACTTCATCCAGGTTTGTACGGCCGCATCGTTAAGATTTTCGAGGTTGCGGTAGGGGTCCTCCACCTTCGTTCCGAAGTACATATCGGTGGCAGTTACCGAGGGCGCCGCGGGCGGCCCTTGCTGGGCTAGGGCGGCCACGGAGGCGAGCATGCCCGCAAGAAGTAATACTGGTTTCATGTGCATAATGCGGCAATTGGTTAGCAAATGAGACTGAGTAATCAGAAGGCCCCCAATGACACCAATTCTACCCGGCAGCACAATCACACAATGATGTGGTAGTCAGCACACACGATGCATTCTACATAACTGATTCACTTCTTAACTGCCGACTAAAAACCTTGCCCTGCATCAGGGATTAGCGGTTAGGGAATGGATGCGTCAGGTACTGAAAGGTGGAGTTTGCAGGAGCTAAACCGCCCGGAATTGGGTTTCCAAAGCCCGCCTTTTCAGGGTATCTTTGCAGGGAGTGAGCATGGAAAATTTCGTCGTTTCGGCCCGTAAGTACCGTCCCGCCACGTTCCGCAGCGTGGTAGGGCAGCAGCACGTAACCACCACGTTACAGAACGCCATTGTGACCGGCCACTTGGCCCAGGCATTCCTGTTTTGCGGTCCGCGCGGCGTGGGCAAAACCACTTGCGCCCGCATTCTGGCCAAAACCATTAACTGCACCAATCTCACGCCCGAGGCCGAAGCCTGCGACCAGTGCGACTCCTGCCGCGCCTTCAACCAGAGCGCCTCGTTTAACGTGCACGAGCTGGACGCGGCCTCCAATAACTCGGTGGAAGACATCCGCTCTTTGGTGGAGCAGGTGCGCTACGCCCCGCAGGCCGGCCGCTACAAGGTGTACATCATCGACGAGGTGCACATGCTCTCGAACGCGGCCTTCAACGCGTTTCTGAAGACGCTGGAAGAGCCGCCGGGCTATGCCATTTTTATTCTGGCTACCACCGAGCGCCACAAAATCATCCCCACGATTTTGTCGCGCTGCCAGATCTTCGATTTCAACCGCATCAAGCTCGACGACATCGTGGGGCACCTCGGCTACATTGCCGGCAAGGAGCAGGTGCAGGCCGAAGACGACGCGCTGCACCTCATTGCCCAAAAAGCCGACGGCGGTTTGCGCGACGCACTCAGCATTTTCGACCAGATGGTTACCTTCTCGGGCCATCAGCTGAGCTACCGGGCGGTGGTGCAGAACCTGCACGTGCTCGATTACGAGTACTATTTCCGCCTTACCGAAGCTTGCCTCACCCAAGACCTGTCGGCCACACTGCTGCTGCTGGACGAAGTGGTGCAGAATGGCTTCGATTTGCACCAGTTTGTAGTGGGCGCCGCCGAGCACTTGCGCGGCCTGCTGGTGAGCAAAGACCCGCAAACGGTGCAGCTGCTGGAGGTATCGGAAGGCCTGCGTCAGCGCTACATCGACCAGGCCCGGCAAGCGCCGCTGAGCTTTTTGGTGACCGGCCTGAACCTGCTCAGCCAGTGCGACCGAGATTTTAAGGCCGCCAAAAACCAGCGCCTGCACGTGGAGCTGGTGCTCATGAAGCTGGCCTACCTGCGCAACGCCGTGCAGCTCACGCAGGATTTAGTAGCCTCGGCTGGCAACCACGTAGCATCGTCGGATAACGGCGAGGCTAAAAAAAAAACTAGTTCAGTAGCGCCCGCAGAGCCGGCCGCGCCGCTGGCCGCATCTGCTTCGGCAGGTCCGCGCCAGGCGAACGGCACGGCAGCGTACGCCACGAACGGTGCGGCCCTGAACGGTACGGTGGCCCACGATGCGCCCCCGGCATATCCGAAGCCCAACGGCACGCAAGCTCACGCGCCGGCCGCGCCCGAGCCCATTGTGCCGGTGCAAAGTGGCGTGGAAGAAATGCACCCCACGCCCAGCATCGAAGACGAGCAGGAGGAGCGCCCATCTACCAAAGCCCAGCTAATAGATACGCTGCCGCACGTAGTTGCTGGCCGCCCCAGCGTAGCCGGTCACGAGCCCGGTGCGCCGGCACTGGTGTCGGAATCCAGCTTGCCTGGCACACGTCCGGCGCCCAAGCCCATTGCCATTCCCAAGATGAACCTGCAAGCCGTGAAGGCGCAGGCGTCGCAGCGGCAGGAAGTGGCTGCCGTGGTAGTGGAGGAAGAGGCAACCGGCCCCGTAACCGGCCAAATCGACAACGAAGTGCTGCAGCGGGTGTGGGCCGAAATTGCCGAGGAACGCAAAGTCAACAGCATGAGCGAGTATCTCGTGCTGAACCGCCCGGTGCAGGCCGATGATCAGCACACCATTCACCTGCACCTCGACAACGGCGTGCAGATGGACCAGTTTAATTCCTTCCGCCCCGAGCTGCTGATGGAGCTCAAGCGCCGCACCGGCTTCCGCACCCTGCGCCTAGCCGCCGAAGTGGTAGAATCGGCCCCCACGGTGAAGCGCCTCTACACCTCCACCGACAAGTTTGCCTTCCTGGCCGATAAGTACCCCGTGCTCGTGGAAATGAAGCAACGACTGGGGTTGGACACGGACTTTTAAGCGCGAAAAAGTAGCTATGAAAAGCTTCTCTCTTGTTTGCAAGAAGGGAGCTTTTGGTTGTGCGGCTCTGTTATGGCCGCATAACTACCTTTGGTTCCTCTCCTTCTGCTAGTCTCATTCCCGTGAAAAAACCCTTCCTGCTCCTGCTGCCGGCGGTGGCCGCTCTGGCCCTAACCGAATGCCAATCGAGCAAAACGGCCGCCACGGCCACTGCGCCGGCCGCCACCCAAGCCGCTGAAACGCCCAAAGCCAAGGAGTACAAGTACACCACCGTGGAGGGCGACCCGCTGAAAACGCGCATCTACACCTTGGACAACGGCCTGACGGTGTACCTCTCCGACTACGACGACGCGCCGCGCATTCAGACCTACGTGGCGGTGCGCGCCGGCTCCAAGAACGACCCAGCCAACGCCACCGGTCTGGCTCACTACCTGGAGCATATGGTGTTCAAAGGCACCTCGCGGCTGGGCGCGCAGAACTACGCGGCCGAGCAGCAGGAGCTGGCGAAAATCGAAGGGCTGTACGAGCAGTACCGCGGCACTCGCGACGCCGCGTTGCGCAAGAAGCTCTACCACCAAATCGACTCGGTTTCGGGCGTGGCGGCCAAGTATGCCGTAGCCAACGAGTACGACAAGCTGATGGGCGCCATTGGGGCGAAGGGTTCGAACGCCTACACCTCCAACGAGCAGACAGTATATCAGGAAGACATTCCCTCGAACCGCATCGAGCAGTGGGCTTCCGTGCAGGCCGAACGGTTTGGCGAGCTGGTGCCGCGCCTGTTCCACACCGAGCTGGAGGCCGTGTACGAGGAGAAAAACCGCGGGCTGGACAACGACTTCAACAAG
The DNA here is from genome assembly GCF_039541855.1 of Hymenobacter koreensis. Taxonomy (NCBI): domain Bacteria; kingdom Pseudomonadati; phylum Bacteroidota; class Cytophagia; order Cytophagales; family Hymenobacteraceae; genus Hymenobacter; species Hymenobacter koreensis. The sequence goes on along the minus strand of NZ_BAABHA010000001.1, from coordinate 149,836 downwards.
GAGTTTGAAGCCCTGAACCGCTCGTTGTTCAAAAAGCACGAGTACGGCACGCAAACCACTATCGGTACCATCGAGCACCTGCAGAATCCCTCCATTACGGAGATTAAGGCGTATTTCGATAAGTACTACGTGCCCAACAACATGGCCGTGACCATGAGCGGCGACTTGGACTACGACCAGACCATTCGCCTCGTAGACCAATACTTCGGCAAGCTCAAAACCAAGCCGGTGCCGGCCTACACGCCGGCGCAGGAAGAGCCCATTCAGGCGCCGCGGGTATCGGAGGTGAAGGGCCCGAACGCCGAGAACGTGATGATTGGCTTCCGCTTTCCCGGCACGGCCTCGAAGGATGCCCTCACGCTGCGCCTCATCGACAAGATTCTGACCAACGGCCAGGCCGGCCTCATCGACCTGAACCTGAACCAGCAGCAGGCCGTGCTGGAAGCCGCGTCGTTCACTGAAATCAACAACGACTACAGCACCCACGTGCTGTACGGCACGCCGCGCCAGGGCCAGAAGCTGGAGCAGGTGCGCGACCTGCTGCTGGCGCAGCTGGATAAAGTAAAGAAGGGCGACTTCCCCGACTGGCTCATCACGGCCATCATCAACAACGAGCAGTTGCAGCGCACCAAGAGCTACGAGAACAACGAGTCTCGCGCCGGCGCTTTCGTGGCCGCCTTCGTGGCCAAGCAGAACTGGAAGGATTACCTCAACCAGTTCGAGGAGTTCGGCAAGCTGACCAAGGAAGACGTGGTGCGCGTAGCCAACCAGTATTACGGCCCCGGCTACGCCCTGGTGTACAAGCGCACCGGCAAAGACACCAGCACGCCCAAAGTCATCAAGCCCGCCATTACGCCGGTGCCGGTGAACCGCGAGGTAGCTTCCGAGTACTACCAGCAAGTGGTAAGCATGCCCACGCCCGAGCTGCAGCCCGTGTTCGTCGATTACCAGAAAGACATTCAGCAAACCCAGCTCAAGCCCGGCCTGCCGCTGTTCTACACCCAGAACAAGGAAAACGGCCTCTTCGACCTGTATTACGTGCTCGACCTGGGCACCAACAACGACCCCAAGCTGGGCCTCGCCGCCAACTACCTGCAGTACCTGGGCACCGGCAAGTACAGCGCCGCCCAACTGCAGCAGGAGTTCTACAAGCTGGGCTGCTCGTTCAGCGTGAACAGCGGCGCCGACCGCATTTTCGTGAGCCTCTCCGGCCTCGACAAAAACCTGGAGCCGGCTCTGCAACTATTTGAGCAACTGCTGGCCAACCCCACGCCCGACGCCAAAGCCCTGAAAGACATGGTGGCCGGCGTACTGAAGTCGCGCCAGGATGCCAAGCTCAACAAGAGCGTGATTCTGCAGCAAGGCATGGTGAACTACGTAAAGTACGGCCCCCAAAACCCTTTCACCAGCCAGCTGAGTGAGAAAGAGCTAAAGGCCCTAAAGCCCGCCGACCTCACGGCCCTCACCAAGAAAATCCCGACCTACGAGCACCGCGTGCTGTACTATGGCCCACGTAAAATTGACGGGTTTGACACCCAAGAAGAAATCAGCGACGGTCCAGATAATGGTAAAAGCACCTTTATACCGGCCGGCATTGCTACCATTCTCAAGAATCTTCACCGCACGCCCGCCAAGCTCACCCCCACCCCGCCCGCCAAGGACTTCGCCGAGCTGCCCCTCAAGGACCGCAAAGTCTACTGGGTTGATTACAACATGGTGCAGGCCGAAATCCTGTTCCTGACTAAGGGCGAGGTGTACAACAAGGACATTGTGCCCACCGTGAGCCTCTACAACGAGTACTTCGGCGGCAACATGGGCAGCATTGTGTTCCAGGAGCTGCGCGAATCCAAGGCCCTGGCCTACTCCGCCACCTCGCGCTACGCCAACGCCGACAAAGCCGGCCGCTCCAACTACCAGCTCAGCTACATCGGCACCCAGGCCGACAAGCTGCCCGAGGCCATGGCCGGCATGGAAGCCCTGCTCACCGACATGCCCGCCGCCGAGGCCAACCTCACCATTGCCCGCCAGAGCATCCGCAACAGCATTGCCACCGAGCGCATCACCAAGTCGGACATCCTCTTCAGCTACGAGCGCGCCAAACGCCTCGGCCTCGACTACGACCTGCGCCGCGACGTGTACGAAAAGACAGCTAGCATGAGCCTCGACGACCTCAAGAAATTTCAGCAAGCCAAGGTGAAAGGCCAGCCCCAAACCATTCTCGTCATCGGCTCCAAGGACCGCCTGAACTTCAAGGAGCTAGCCAAGTACGGCGAGGTGAAGCAGCTCACGCTAAAGGAAATTTTCGGCTACTAAAAGCAAGGCCGGTTGGGTTGACCGGCGTCCGCGCCGCCTGCCGAAAACCACTCGCTACCTTACCCCAGAACGCACAGCGCCCGAAACCTCTCCGCAGGTTTCGGGCGCTATTTTTTAGGCCAATGCGGCCGAAAACAACCACGACAACCGCTAACAAAAGCCTCGTTCAGCAGTTGTCACCCTCCGCATCGCACTGGCGCGCCAAAGCCCTTCCCGGCCTCCCATACGACATTTTTCCCAAACACTTGTTTCCCCCCAATTTTAGTCGGTGCTTTGCACTCTGATTCGAGCGACCTGACAAGAAAGGCCCCGCCCCAACCGGCGTAGGCACTGCTTTGCCCGCCCGCTTCCCGCCCACCAACACCCCTAAACATCCGTCTTAAACGACCACGTTTCATATGGCAGACCAGAAGATTACCATTAAGAACGGCAAGCTTAACGTTCCCAATCGTCCTACTATTCCTTTCATCGAAGGCGACGGCATCGGTCCGGACATCTGGGCTGCGTCGGTTCGCGTGTTCGACGCCGCCGTGGCCAAAGCCTACGGCACCGAGCGTCAGTTGGTATGGAAAGAAGTACTGGCCGGTGAGAAGGCGTTTAAGCAAGCCAACAACTGGTTGCCCAATGAAACCCTGGAAGCCTTCCGCGAATACCTCGTGGGCATTAAAGGTCCCCTCACCACGCCCGTAGGCGGCGGTATTCGTTCCCTGAACGTGGCCCTGCGCCAGGAACTCGACCTGTACGCCTGCGTACGCCCCGTGCGCTGGTTTAACGGCGTGCCCTCGCCCGTGAAGCAGCCCGAGCTGACCGACATGGTCATCTTCCGCGAAAACACCGAAGACATCTACGCCGGCATCGAGTACATGAACGGCACGCCTCAGGCCCAGAAAATGCTGGAATTCCTGCAGGACGAGATGGGCGTGAAGAAAATCCGCTTCCCCGAAACCTCCTCCTTCGGCATCAAGCCCGTATCCAAGGAGGGCACCGAGCGCCTCGTGCGCGCTGCCATCAACTACGCCCTGGAGCAAAAGCGCGAGTCAGTGACCATCGTGCACAAGGGCAACATCATGAAGTTCACCGAGGGTGCCTTCAAAACTTGGGGTTATGAGTTGGCCGAGAAAGAATTCGGCGACAAAGTCTTCACCTGGGCCCAATACGACAAGCTGGCCGCCAAGCACGGTGCCGATGCCGCCAACCTGCACATGAAGAACGAGCTGGCTTCGGGCAAAATACTGGTGAAGGACAGCATCGCCGATGCCTTCCTGCAGCAGATCCTGCTCCGCCCCGCCGACTACGACGTGGTAGCCACCCTCAACCTGAACGGCGACTACATCTCCGACGCCCTCGCCGCCATCGTCGGCGGTATCGGCATTGCACCCGGCGCCAACATCAACTACCTCACCGGCCACGCCATTTTTGAGGCCACCCACGGCACCGCGCCCAAGTACGCCGGCCAGGACAAGGTGAACCCCGGCTCCGTAATCCTCTCCGGCGCCCTCATGCTGGAGTACATGGGCTGGCAGGAAGCCGCCGACCTCATCTACAAAGGCCTCGAAGCCGCCATTGCCTCCAAGCGCGTCACCTACGACTTCGAACGCCTCATGGAAGGCGCCACCCTGCTGAAATGCTCGGAGTTCGGCGAGGAGATTGTGAAGAACATGTAGTAGTATAGATATAAAGAAAAGGACCACCCCTAAATAGGTGGTCCTTTTCTTTATACAAAACAATAAAATAATGAGAACAAGCCAATTAGTTAATGTGCTTTCGCAAAACATTAAAAATATAAAAATTGAGAAGACAGCAGGGAGCCCACTTACTAATGGTCAGCCTGGCCCAGTTTTATTCAAAGGAATAAACTCCTTAAAATATGCTATACATCAATTAGAATCTGCTGGACTTTTAGTAGATCAGATAGATCCTATAAAAAACACTATCCTTTATCAGACAGGTGCGGATAGCATTAGTGTTAATTACAGTGAGTCCTCTGATATATCTAATAGAATAAGAAGTGCTTCTCTCATAGGGGAGTTGCTACTTGATGCGCTGTCATCTACTATTAAAGACCAGCCATCGGATTCAATTAACGTTAGACTACCTGATAGCATTAAAGATTTTCATGACCTTGAAAAGTTTTCTCATGACTTGCACATTGCATTAAGCCAAACTGTCATTGAGGATGAAATAGGAGGAAAGGTAGAAATTACTGGCGTTGAAAACGGATCTATATGGTTACAAATTTTCTTAGGATCTTCAGCAGCAGTGCTTTTAGTTGGTAGCTTAGTATGGGCCGCGATGGTTATATATAAAAAGAAGCAAGAGGGTGACTTACTTGCTCAGCAAGTACGTGGGCTTGGAATTAGGAATACTGCTGTTGAAGAAATACAGCAGGCCCAACAAGCTCTACTTAAGGAAGTAATTGATGCGGAGGCTAATCATATTAATGAAGAAAATTATGACATTAAAAATCCGGAGAGAGTAGAACGCCTTAAGCATTCTATTGAATTATTTTCAAAATTAATTGAGAAAGGAACCGAAATTTATCCTTCTCTAGCAGCTCCTGAGAACGTATCTAATCTATTCCCAAATATCAACAACCTAACGGGGGTAGTGTCAAAAATAAAGCAGATTGGTAATCAATAGGTTTTATATTAATAATTTGAATACTTCGCTAAATACATGAAACAGGGCATCCCACCACGGGATGCCCTGTTTCATGTAAGCACATATCCAAAAAACCTAAGCCACCGGCTTGACCGCTTCCCCCCGTTCCTGCTGCACCCGCTTCAGCAGCTGCGCCAGCGTGTAGTTCTTCTCCTTCGCCTTGTCCACGCCCCGGTACAGGCTTTTGCCGTCGGCCATCAGCTCCCGCAGCAGCGCGTAGAGGTGGTTGAGCACCTTCGTCGATTCAAGCCACTCCCCGTCCCCTTGGTATAACCTTTCCGTAAGCTCCGCGGTATGCCCAACATTGCGCCGCGCACCGGGTTACGCTACCCGTAAGCCCTTCACCATTTCGCCGGCGTGCGGCCCCTCTCCTCCTTCTTTTCAGGCTTCTATTTTGGCAGAAACCATCCCCGCCCACTTGCCCGGCACCAAGCCCGCCTCCGCCACTATCGTGCTGGCCGGCGCCACCGGCGCCCTGGGCCGGCTCATCGGCCAATACCTGCTGCAACGCGGCGCCACAGTGCGGGCCTTAATTCGCCCCGGCAGCGGTGTCAAGCCCGAAGCCGCCGCCCTGCGCAACCAAGGCGCTACGGTGTTGGAAGTCGATTTCAACAACGAAGCCGCCCTAACCGAAGCTTGCGCCGGCGCGGCCTGCGTGGTATCGGCCCTTTCCGGCCTGCACGACGTGATTGTGGACACCCAAACGCACCTGCTCCAGGCTGCCGTAGCCGCCGGCGTGCCCCGCTTCATTCCCTCCGATTACTCCATCGACTACACCAAGCTGCCCGAAGGCTCAAACCGCAACCTCGACCTGCGCCGCGAATTCAGCCGCAACCTCGACAAAGCGCCCATTCAGGCTACCTCCGTGCTGAACGGCATGTTCACCGACCTGCTCACCGGCCAGGCCCCGGTCGTCCTCTTCGGCTTGAAGCGCGTGGCTTACTGGGGCGACGCCTACCAGCCCATGGACTTCACCACCACCGCCAACACCGCCGAATTTACCGCCGCCGCCGCCCTCGACCCCACCACGCCCCGCTACCTACGCGTAGCTGGCGAAGTAGCCAGTATGCAGGGCTTGCAGCAGGCCGCCAGCGCCGCCACGGGCGAGAAGTTTAAGTTGTTTCGCATCGGCGGCCTCGGTGCTTTTGGTAACGTTATCAAGCTAACCAAAGCCCTCATGCCCGCCTCCGACGACGTGTTTCCGCCCTGGCAGGGCATGCAATACCTGCACAACATGTTCACCGGCCTCCCCAAGCTGGCGCCGCTTGACAACAACCGCTACCCCGAAATCCATTGGACCTCGGTGCGCGAGGTGCTAGCCACCAAAAAATAGGCAGCCAAGCCGCCCCCAGCTCAAACCCCTACAAACAAGAACGGGACGCCCAAGGTGGGCGTCCCGTTCTTGTTTTATGCAAATCCGGCTACTTATCGTAGCTCCGGCTTCTGCAGTTTAGCAGCGGCGCTCTGCACTTCTCAGATGCAAACCGCACCGCGCAGTCTTTATCGAACCACCAGTTTGCTGGTAGCCGAGCCACCCGCCGTGGTAACCCGCACCGAATACACGCCGCTGCCAAGGCTGCTGGTGTTCAGCTCGGCCGTAACCAAGCCGTTTACAGCCCGGGCTTCCTGGCTCAGCACCTGTTGGCCTACCGTGTTAAGCACCACAATGCGCGCTACGCCAGTGGCCGGAACGTTCAGGAACGCCTTGCCCTGCGCGGGGTTGGGGTACAGTTGCACTTGGCCGAGGCTCTTGTGGGTATTGCTGGCCAGCACGCGGGCCGCACCGAGGCGCACGAAGAAGCGGCCGCTGGTGGTTCCGCCCGCGAGGGTTGCCGTGTAGGCGCCGCGGCGCAAATCGTGCAGGGTGCCGGTGAGGCGGTCTTCCAGCAGCACCTCAGCGGTGGCCGGGAAATGCATCAGCCGCTGCGCCGAGAAGGTGAACGTACCAGCCGGTGCTACCACTTCCAAGGGCAGCACCACTTGCGGCGCCGTTAGCTCGGGCAGGCCCTGAATGCTGAGTTGCTCGGTGCCAGCTACCGTAGCCACACTCACCAACGAGGCCGTGGGCACTTTCCAAGCATCGAAACGCACATCGACGCCGGGCGTGGCGCCGGCTTCGGCGTAAAACACCACCACATCGTAGGCGCTGCCGTTGCTCACCTGCAAATCCAGGCGCGGCCGGGTATCGGTGTTGGCTTGGCGCTGGAACGTGGGATTCGCGTAGGTGGTCAGACGCATGGCGCGGGTAATGCTCAGGCTGGCGTTGGTGCCGGCGTTGGGGTTGCGCACGAAAAAGCCCTGGCCCAAGGCCAGTTGCCCGTTGCTTAGGTCGCCCGTACCAATGCCGTTTACATACTGATCGTAGCTACCGGTGTACGGGCCGCTGGGACGGAACACGTATACGGCATCGGCCAGGCCGCCCGTTTGCAGCGCGGGGCGCATGGCCGACAGGCTCAGCGGCGACGGGAAGGGGTTACCCAGCAAGTGCCACCCGGAATTGGCAGCTCCCGAATTGCCCAAACCAGACAACTGAACCTGCTCTGCGGGCGGCGCCGAACCGGTGAATGACAGCGTTTGTCCGCCAGCCAGCTGGGCCGTGTAGCCCTGGCCGGTGCTCATAGCCTGCGTTGTACCCGTCGGCGACACCCACCCCCGGTCGAAGAAATCGGTGGTTGAGTTCAACCGCGTTTGGTCGTAGGCAAACACCGTGGGAAAAGGCGTAACCAGCCCCGGCGTGGCCGACGTGTTGTACGCCGGGTTTACCACCACCGACGAGCCGCCGCTGCCCAACTGCGCCACAGTGGCTCCGGTTACGGGGGCACTCAGGTGGCGGTAGCCCTGCATGCTGCCGGCCTCAGCGCGCTGAATGGTCATGTTGCCTTGCACCTGCTGGCCCACGCTATTTACAATCATGCCGCTCAGCGCGGGCGTGGAAAGCAGCGTGAGGTTACCGGCGCTGTTCAGGTTGCCGTTCAGGGTTAGCACCCGGGCCACGCGCAACGGGCCGCCCAACGTAGCACCCGACAGGCCTACCGTTAAGTCATACAAATTGCTGGTGCCCGTGCCGTTCAGGGTTTGGTTAGCAGCTCCCGATAACGTAACCGTACCGGTGCTGGCCGAGAAAGATCCATCGTTGGCGACGTTGCCCTTCAGATCCAGCGTTCCGCCACTCATACTGAGCGCGGCACCACTGCTGATGGTTAGTGCCTTGGCGGCTGCCGCGCCGCTGGCTATAATGGGCATCCGGGGCCGGCCGCTCGGAATAGAGGCATCCAGCAAGGCGGTGGGTACGCCATCGGACCAGTTGCCGGCCGTAAACCAATCGGTGGAAACGTTGCCCGTCCAAGTCGTGGTGGTGGCAACGGCCGTTGTGGTTGCCGTGCGGTACAAGGTAGCGGTCGGACTGTTCGAGGCAGTTAATCCACCCACCACGTACACGAAGTTGCCGGCGGCCACCGCGCGCATCTCCGTTATGGCCTGGGGCAGCGAAGTGCCCGCGGTCCAGGTGTTGGTAGCCGGGGTGTAATAATCCACGTTGTTGTAGAACGTGCCGAGGTTCATCCCGATGTCATTATCGCCGCCGACAATGTAGAGGTTGCCGTCGGAGCCGGCTACGCCGGTGGTGTAGCCCCGGGCCGGGTTGGGCAAGCTCGCCGCGGTGGTCCAGGCGTTGGTGGTGGGGTTGTACACGTAATGATCCGTCAGGGCCGGATAGGGACTGGCCCCAATGCCCCCGTAAATATGCATCAGCCCGGCGGCGTCGATGGCCGCCGCCATGCCCATGATGGCTCGCGGCATGGATGTACCCACGGACCAGGTGTTGGTGCTGGGGTTGTAAATCTGCACATCCGTAGCCGGAGTGATTCCCAGGTCGAAGTTCCAGCCCCCGAACACGTAAATGAGGCCGCTAGGGGCCGTTAGAGCCCGCGCCTCCCAGCGCGCCGACGGCATGGAGGCAATGGTTGTCCAGGTATTCGTGGTGGGATTATAGCGGAAGCATTCGGAGCGGTATATGCTCTGGTCGCGGCCGGCAAACGAGTAGATGTTGCCGTCGAGGCCCACCGCCGCCGCGGGTCCCTGCATGGGTACGGGCATGGGGGCCCGGCTCGTCCAGATACCGGTTGCGATGTTGTACGCCTCGGTGGAGTTGAACGTGGTGGAGCCATTGTAGCCCCCAAACACGTAAATGTTGCCGTTCGGGTGCGCCACGGCCCCCTGCTGGGCGCGGGCAGTGCTCATCGGGGCCATGGCTACCCAGGGCCCGTTTGAGCGGGCCGCTATGGGATTAGGCTGCAGGGCTGGCTGATGCGCGTGGGAAACATTGCCCTGTGAAACTGTGGGGTCAGCAGATTGCGCCAGCACCTGGCTGCCAAAAAGAAAACCGACCAGCACAAGGCCAAGCGTAGGTAAACGTTGGGGCATGTTCGTGGGAAGATATTGTTGGGTTTAAGCATAAAAATAGGGGCAAGTAGTTTGTATAAAAAAGGGTTTACAGCGTATTTAATTTTAGAAACGGCCTCAAGTCATGACCTGTGGCCTAGCGGTACTGTTCTGGAAGCGTTACTTCCCGTTCACCAATTCATACAACATGCAAAGAGGACCCCAAACGGGGTCCTCTTTGTGGGGTTTCAACAAGTGCGTTCGTAACGCTGTCGGATTCACCGCAGTCGGCTTACCGCTTGATCATTTTCAGTACCTGCTGCTGCTTGCCCTGGCGGGCAGTGAGGTAGTAAATGCCGGCGGGCAGCGTAGCGGTTTCGGGCAGGGCAATGGTTTGCAGGCCCGTGGCAACCGTGGCCGTAAGGCGGCGCACCGTTTGGCCCAGCGCATTTTGCACGGTGAAAGTTACCGGTCCGGCCTCCAGGGCATCCAGCTGCACCGAGGCGGTTTTCTCGTAGGGGTTTGGGAATACGCTGGCTGTAAACAGCTGCTCAGCCGCGGGTACCTGCACCGTACGCACCGGCGACAACGTGCTGGTCTGGTCCTCATCGACCTGGCGCAGCCGGTAGTACAGGGTGCGGCCGCTGCCTTGGGGCACGCTATTATCGGTAAAGCGGTAGGTCGAGCGGTTGGGCGTGGTGCCCGCGCCGGCCAACTGCCCCACCGCCTGGAACTCGGCCCCGGTCAGGCTCCGCTCCACCACGAAATAGGCGTTATTCTTTTCAGTGGCGGTGGCCCAGGTAAGCAGGGCCCCTTTGCCGCTCCACACGGCCGAAAAAGCAACCAGCTCTATCGGCAGCGGTGCGTTATTCACCGTTATCAGCAGCGACACCGTGCTGGGGCAGTTGCTTTCGATGGTGGTACCGCTGACCGTATACAAGGTGGTGCGGGTGGGCGTTACGGTTATCTGGGCACTGGTAGCGGCCAGCGTGGTGGTAGAAATGCCGTTGTTGGCCGTATACGTGTACGGCCCTCCCGTGCCCTGCGTGGTAGACAGGATGACCTCGGTACCCGGCTGCACGTTGTTATCTTCGTCGTTGGATTCCAGCACCAGGTTTTTGGTAAGCACCCGGATATTCTGCGACACCAAATCGGAACCGCAGGTGGGGGTATTGGTCGCTACGGTGTAGGTAGTGGATTCCGACGGCATCACGTCGAATACCCCGGTCGTGTTGCTATTGATAACCTGCCCGCCCGCCGAAAGCAGGTACTGCGACCCACTGGTAGCCCCGCTTGCCTCAATGGTTACCCTGGTGCCGGGGCATACCGCGTCTTGGGCACCAAGCGCCGTGCCTGCGGAACTGGCCCTGACCGTCAGCGTAGGGGCCAACACCAGGTTGAATTCCTTTAGCTTGGCATTGGGGCAATCGATGGTGCTGGCCAGGATATAGGTGGCTTGCGTTGCAATTTGGGGCAGCGCAAACGTATGGGTAGTACCCGCCAGCGAGGGATTGATGGTCATTACCACCGCAGTATCCGTGCCGATGGCTCGGCGTAGAGTTAGGATACCGTTAGAAATTGGGGTTACCACCAAGGCCGTGGATGCCGTAGCGGAAGGGCAGTAAGAGCCCGTTAAATCCCCGGTCCCATTGTTAATGGTGGTAGTGGCAGTACCGGTACCGGAGGGGTAGGTAATGGTGAACTGCCCAGAGCAGTTACTCGACGACTGCCCGTAGCTCACGGTTGTGAAGCCAACCAACAAGAGAGCCAACCAAAAGGAGGTGTAAACTTTTTTCATTTTCCAGCATTTTTTATAACTCATCCAACTACGACACGAATCTACATGACTTTTCCAATTATAAATTGTTTAATAGCAACTTAATTTATTTCCACCCCTAAAAGCTCCTTCCCTGAACGCTAACGCACTTTATTACAATATTTTATTTGCATGATTAAACGTTGTCAGTTTTTGACAGTACCTACTCTATTGAAAAAGTTACATTTATGAATATAAAAAGTTCTATAATCACCCTATAGCAACTCGCGAATTGCAAAAGGCATGGCTGAGTTCGATTAGTACATTGCTTACGACACTATGAAATAAGCCACTTCGGGCCGCCAATGCGGTTCTTCCTGGCAGCGAAGCGGCTAGAGTACCTCCGGAGAAATTGGCCCGCAAACCCCTATCCGGGCTAGCACTTTCGGCGTTTCCGGGTAACGGAGTTGCCAGGTCCGCACAGTTACCGACTGGGCACGGCCGAACGGGATGCGGCCAGGAACCGCGCTGTAACCAGCAGTTGGCCTACGTGGCGCATGGTGTGTTCGGCGGCATGCACTAGCAGGCCCATAACCGTGGACGGCAGTTTGGCCCGGCCCACCCCGCGAAATTCGGTCAGCGTGGCCTCGTTGGTGCCGTTCAGCTGAACCAGTGCTACATCTACCTGAGCATCGAAAGCGCGCAGCAGGTCGGCGGTGGGGGTAGGCCGTTCTATGGGCTGGCCCTCGGCAGTCAGGTACGCCAGCTGCGCGGGCGACAGGGCTTCGCCGCGGGCATAAGTCAAGAGTCGGTCGAGCACGCCGGTGAGGTGCTGCAGGTGAAACCCCACCGAAGCCACGCCGGCGGGCCGTTCCCAAAGCATGGCATCGGGGAAATCATGCAGGGCAAGTGTTAACTCTTCGCGGGCCTGCAGCAAGGCATGGGCCACCGGTTGCAGCAGTGCCGGCACTACGGGCAGAGGACCGCGCAGCCATACTTCTTTGAGGTCGGAGGAAGCCATTGAGGCTATAACGCACGAGGTAGGCGCTGGTTTGTTAATTCACCCGTCTGCTTTCGGAAAAGGCGGCTCGTAACAGTCCCCATGCAGTAGCCAGCGCATAAAAATGGCCGGTATTTGCACGCCGAAGCCCAAAACTGCCAGCTATGCGGTATTTTGGGGCATTCGTTGGCTGAGCGCTCAGCCGTTTACCCGCATGTTGCAAGTTTCCCGGCGCGGCACGGCCATGCCCATGTCGCCCTACCGCAAGCTCACTCCTTACGCCGATGCCGCCAAGCAGCGCGGCGTGGGCGTGTACCACCTGAACATCGGCCAGCCCGATATTGAAACCCCGCCCGCCGCCCTGGCCGCCGTGCAGCAGGCCCGCATTGGGGTACTCGAATACAGCCCCACCGCCGGCCTGCCCAGCTACCGCACCAAGCTGGCCGCCTACTACCAGCGGGCCGGTATGCCAGTGGAGGCCGAGGATATTCTGGTAACGGCCGGTGGCTCGGAGGCCATTTTCTTTGCCCTGATGAGCTGCCTGAACCCTGGCGACGAGCTCATTGTGCCCGAGCCGTTTTACGGCGCGTACACGGCCTTTGCCGTGGCTACCGATGTGCGCATTGTGCCCGTTACCTCGCACATCGAGAACGGGTACGCCCTCCCTCCCATTGCCGAGTTCGAGTCCCGTATTACCCCGCGCACCAAGGCCTTGCTGGTGTGCAACCCCAACAACCCTACCGGCTACGTGTACAGCCGGCAGGAACTGGAGCAACTGCTGGACTTATGCCGGCGCCACCATTTGTACCTGCTCTCCGACGAAGCCTACCGCGAGTTTTGCTACGACGGCAACTACGTAAGTGCCCTGCACTTGCCTGGTGCGGCGGAGCACGTGGTGGTACTCGATACCATTTCCAAACGCTACAGCGCCTGCGGGGCACGCATAGGCGCCTTCGTTACCAAAAACAAAGCGTTGCAGGCCGTAGCGTTCAAGTTTGCCCAAATGCGCGTGAGTCCGCCCGGCCTGGCGCAGCTGCTGGGCGAAGCCGCCACCGAGCTACCCGACAGCTACTTCGACTTGGCCAAGGCAGAATACCTGGCCCGCCGCAACCGCATGGTGGAGCGCCTGCGCGCCATTCCCGGCGTGTACTGCCCCACGCCCGGCGGCGCGTTTTATATTATGGCCAGCCTGCCTATTGCCGATGCCGAACATTTTGCGCTGTGGCTGCTAGAGGAGTTTCAGCACGACGGCCACACCGTTATGATTTCGCCCGCAACTGGCTTTTACGCCACGCCCGGCGCCGGCCGTAACGAGGTGCGTCTGGCCTACGTCATTAACCAAGCCGCCATCGACGGCGCCATGGATTGCCTGGCCGAAGCCTTACGGCAGTACCCCGGCCGCATCGGGGCCTAATTTCGCTTTCTTCAGCTTCGCTTCTTCTCGTTTCTTCACTTTCATCCTGCCCCGCTTCCATGTCTGAATTGCCGCCCGCAGCTGCTCCTGCTGCCCGAAAATACTCCCTTGCTCTGCGCATCTGGCATTGGGCCAACTCCTTTGTCGTGTCGGCGCTGCTGACCTCCATTTTCGTGCTGTTCGTGGTGCTGAAGATGAAGGAGGTGGGGCCGAAATTTCAGGAGGTGCTGCAGAAAGAAGGCGTAACCATGAGCCTGGAGCAGATTCGGGGGCTCACGCGCATTGTGAGCCACAAGGTGTGGGACTGGCACATCTACTTTGGGGTGACGCTGGCCGTGCTATTGGCCCTGCGCATTGTAACCGAAATAGCCCAAGCCCGCAGCCAGCGGTTCGCACACCGCTTAAAACAGGCCAAGGGACAATCGGCCGAAGGTCAGCCGTTCCGATTGCAGAAATCGGCGCTGGTAAAGTACTCCTACCTGGCCTTTTACCTGATGCTGGTGGTGATGGTCGTAACCGGCCTGGGGCTGATTTACGCCGACGACGTGCCGTTCCTGGAGGAGCTGGAGCACACCATTGAAGAAGTTCACAACTTCACCATGTACCTCGTTATGGGCTTTATTGTGGTGCATGTGGTGGGCGTGGTGTGGGCCGAGCTGCACAAAGACCGCGGCATTGTGTCGGATATGATTAACGGCGGCGAACCACGCACTTAAAGCATAGCCCGTTCGTTGCAGGCTATGCGTCTGTGCCAGCAGTCCGACGACGCTTAACTGCTAACCGAAAAGTATCCGCTCATGTACCCGCTACCCAAAGCCTCTTGGTGCCGCAACCTTGCCCTTAGCTGCGGCTTGCTGGTGGGTATGCCATTGCTGGCTTTCCGCCTGGAGCCGCCAAAACCGGTGCGGGCGGCTCCGTCGCTCACCATGCGCATCAACGGGGCGCCGGTGGCCGTGGATACCGTGTACTCGCGCATTGAGGTTTCTACGGGGCCCGGCAAGGTGCTTACGCTGGCCCTGGCCCGCGCCGACGCCCGCGACGAGCAGGGCCTCACCATACTGGTCGATGAGTTTAAGCCCGTGCCGGCTACGTACCGCTTCAAGGAAATCCTGAGCGGCCACGTGCGCGAAGCCGCCTACCGCGTGGGCGAAATCAGCGCCGAGTCCATGGCCTGCGGCGTAAACGAAGGCGAGGTGCGCGTCATTGCCATTGATGCCACGCGCCACATCATGATGGGCACCTACCGCGTGGTGACCTGCCAAACCAACGTGGCCCGCTCGGCTGCCAAGAAGCTGGTGTTTGAGGGCAGCTTCTGGTTTCCGTACGAGGTACGCTAAAAGAGCCAAACGCAAAAGCGGCGGCTGCCCGGTGAGGCAGCCGCCGCTTTTGCGTTCAGGTTACTCCTACTCTACAGCGTGGCCAAATCAATTACGAAGCGGTACTTCACGTCGCCTTTCAGCATGCGTTCGTAAGCTTCGTTGATGTCCTTGATGTCGATGATTTCGATGTCGGACATGATGTTGTGCTCGGCGCAGAAGTCCAGCATTTCCTGGGTTTCCTCGATGCCGCCGATGAGCGAGCCGGCAATGCGGCGGCGCTTGGCAATGAGCTGGAACGCGTGCAGCTGCGGGGCTTCGGGCGGTACACCCAGCAGAATCATGGTACCGTCGCGGCGCAGCAGGTTCACGTACTGGCCCATATCCAGCGGCGCCGATACGGTATTGATGATGAAGTCGAAGTAATTGGCTACGCTTTTCAGCTGCGCGGCATCCTTGGTTACCACAAACTTGTGGGCACCTAACGCTTCGGCGTCGGCGGCTTTGTTGGGCGAGGTGCTGAGCACGGTTACCTCGGCACCCATGGCGGCGGCTAGTTTTACGGCCATATGGCCCAGGCCGCCCAAGCCCATTACGCCTACGCGGTGGCCGGGGCCTACTTTCCACTGCCGCAGCGGCGAGTAGGTAGTGATGCCAGCACAGAGCAACGGCGCCACGCGGGCCAGATCCAGCTTTTCGGATACTTTCAGCGTGTATTTCTCGTCCACCACTATCTGGTTGGAGTAGCCGCCATACGTGGGCGAGCCGTCACGCTCGCGGCCGTTGTAGGTGCCCACCATGCCGGTGGTTTCGCAGTACTGCTCCAGGCCTTCCTGGCAGCTGGGGCAGGTGCGGCACGAGTCCACCATGCAGCCCACACCGGCCAGGTCGCCGACCTTGAAGTTCTTTACATGGTCGCCCACTTTGGTCACGCGGCCCACAATTTCGTGGCCGGGCACCATGGGGAAAATGGAGCCGCCCCACTCGTCGCGCACCTGGTGCAAATCGGAGTGGCAGACGCCGCAAAAAGCAATGTCAATCAGGACATCGTGCGGACCGACCTCGCGGCGCTCGAACTGGAACGGAGCCAGCGGCACGTTAGCGGCGGGGGCGGCATATGCTTGGGTTGGGAGCATGTTGGTTTGGTTAGAGGGAATGGAGTTCAGAAAGGGTATAACCGACAGCAGGGCCCGCAGGTTTAAGCTCCACAGCGGCAAAGCCCCGCACGGGGGTTAGTTTTGCACGTTCGTTTTACCCGAGTTTTTGCTGCGCATGTTTCGTTTGCTTTCGTCTACGCTTGGCCGCCTGCGCGTTGTGGGTTTTGCCGAAGGGGTTTCGTTTTTGGTGTTGCTAGGCATTGCCATGCCGCTGAAGTATCTGCTCGGCCAGCCCGAAGCGGTGCGCATGGTAGGCATGGCGCACGGGCTGCTGTTTGTGCTGTATGTGCTGCTGGTTATTATGGCCGCCATCGAGCACAGCTGGTCGTTCAAGAAAGCCGTACTGGCGTTTGTGGCGTCGTTGGTGCCGTTCGGCACGTTCTGGGCCGACAAGAAGCTGTTTCAGGAGTAAGAGAAGTAATTGTAGCAGTTTCCAAGTTCGTGTACGTGGACCCCACCCCCGGCCCCTCCCCCGTAGGGAGGGGTGCCAGACGGCTTCGTTGTTTGGTACCCCTCCCTACGGGGGAGGGGACGGGGGTGGGGTCCACGTACACGAACTGGTGAATCGCTCTGGGCCAGCAGCGCCGTTACCGAGCGTCACCCCCGCCCCTTCTGCAGCTGCTCCACCACCAAAGTACGCAGCCGCCTGAGAGATTCCCGCGCAAACTTGCGCTGCAGCGTGCGCCCGAACAGCTTGAAGCCGATGCGGTAGAAAATATTGTCGATGCGGTCGGGCTGTGAATACGCTTTGACTTTGAAATGCACGCGGCCGGTTTGCAGCTTTTTGTGCACCGTGAACGTGATTTCGCCCTTCTCGAAGTGCCCTTCTAAAGTGCGGTAATTGTAGCCCCACACCCGCTCGGGGCCGTCGGGCGTGGTCCGCTCTTCGTCGATTACGCCGCCGATACGCACGCCAAACCAGAACGTAAAGCCCAGGAAACGCCCGCGCAGCAGCATCACGCGCTCGGCTAAGGGCGTATCGGGCACGAAAATGCCGGTGATGAGGTCGGGCGGCGGGAACGAGTAATTGAGCAGCACTTGGTGGGCGGCTTCCCAGCTGCCGTTGGGCTGAGGCGGCCCGGGTGGCTCCGAGGGCAGCTCGGTCCCGTAATCATCAATGCGCCAGCCCGACTCGGCGGTGTACTCGTGCACGCGGTCGAGGTCGTAGTTTACCTTGGCTTTGGCGTAGGCATCGAGGCGGGCGCGGTGCAGCTCCCAGAGGGGCGGCGCAGTGGCGGTACTAGGTGCGTTCATGGCGGTCGGTGTGTTTTTCGGTGCCGTCCTGCTCCACGGTTACCACCTGCACGGGCTTAATGGGTTTACCACCGCTTGCTTCGGCCACGCGCTGGCAAAACGTTACCCAGGTTTGCTCCTGCACCCGTTTACCCACGCCAATGGTGCTGTAAGCAAAGGCCACCAGCCCGTCGCGGGAACGAGCCCAGGAATGAATTTCGAACCGCAAGGCCCTGGCCGGCTGGGGCAGCTGCCGCACCGAAAACCGAATGCGGCCGGCTTCGGGGTGGCCTTCCAGGGTGATGAACTCGAAGTGCTGATTGGTAACTTCCGTGACACGCACCGAGCCATTCCAAGGGCCCAGGATTTTGATGTGGAATTCGTCGTCGACGCGCAAGCGGCCTTGTTCGCCTTTGCGCTTTTCGAAGTTGGCCAGCAAATCGGGGGAAAACTTCTCGACGTCGCACTGAACGGTGTTCATGAGCTCAGTCGCCGACTTTTGCGCGTCGGCCACGTCGATGTAATACCGCCGCTCGATGTGCGGGCCGGAGCCGGACTCGGCGGGTTGCGGGGTTTCGTTTTCGGTCATGAGAAAGGAGCCGCCGGGGGAGGAACGGGCAGCTGTTACCCAAACGCGGCTAACGGCGCAGGGGTTGGCCGGGGTGGCTTTCTGGCGCCCGCCAATTAGCACAAATGGGTTTGGCACCACTCCACCGACAAATCGGCGACTTCCTCCAACGTGCCCGGCTCCTCAAACAAATGGCCGGCGCCCTGCACCACGTGCAGGCGCTTGGGACTGGTAAGCGTTTCCAGGGCCTGTTCGTTCATGCCCACCACGGGCCAGTCCTGTCCGCCCACAATCAGCAGCGTGGGGGTTTTGATGAGTTCCAGCGTGCCGGGCGCTAAATCGGGGCGGCCGCCGCGCAGCACCACGGCTTTTACTTTGTCGCCGAGCTCGGCGGCGGCGCGCAGGGCGGTGGCGGCACCGGTGCTGGCTCCGTAAAAGCCAAGGTGCAAATCGAACAGGCGCAACTCCCGGCACACCCAGCTGGTGGCGCCAATGAGCCGGCGCGTGAGCAGTTCCTGGTCGTAGCGCGCCTCGCTGTGCTGGTCTTCTTCGGGGGTCAAAAAATCGAACAGCAGCGTACCAAAACCGGCTTGCTGCAGGCGCTGGGCCACGTATTGGTTACGAGGACTGAGGCGGCTGCTGCCGCTGCCGTGGGCGAAAATAATGATGCCCGGGGCGTTGGTCGGCAGCGTTAAATCGGCAGCCAGCGTCGCGTGGGGCAGCTCCAGCCGAATGGGCTTGGGAGCGGTAACAGGTTCCATGAAAGGGGGAGTGTTGACGAAGCGGCAGGTATGTTACGCAGTTGGCGGCAAAAAGTAGTCGTTGCCCCTGCTTACCCCTGGTGGCGGCATGCCCGAAGCTGGCGGCCCGGCGGTATCTTTGCCGCTTCCACATTCATTACCTGCCGTGTTTCGTTCGCGCCTTCAGGCTTTTGTGTTGCAACCGCGCTTTGTGCTGGCGCTGTACGCGCTAATGCTGGTGTTTGCCACCGCTCAACAGTACCTCAAGTACGCCGTCGACAACTACAAGATTTTCACGCTGCCCTTTTTCCACTTGCTGGCGGGCCGCGACCTGTACGCCGACTACCCCGCCCTTTACAGCGTGCCCTACAAGTATAGCCCCACTTTCGCGCTGTTCATGGGCTCGGTGGCCGTAATGCACGACTCGCTGGGATTGTTTTTGTGGAACGCGCTAAACATTGTGGTGATGTACACGGCCGTGCGGCGGCTGTTTCCCGAGCAGCGCCGCAGCATCCTGCTGTTGCTGGTGCTGGCCATCGATACGCTTACGGCGCTGCAAAACAGCCAGAGCAACTGCCTGCTGCTGGGCCTGATGCTCTGGACCTACATCAACCTGGAGAACAAGCGCCAAATGTGGGCGGGCTTGTGCATCGCGCTGGCGTTTTTCATCAAAGTGTACGGCATCGGCATCGGGCTGATTTTCCTGTTTTACCCCGGTTGGTGGCGCGCGGCCCTGTGGGCGGTGCTGTTCGGCATTTTGCTGGCCTTGGCGCCATTGGTGGTGGCCTCGTGGGCGGAGTTTCAGACGATGTATCTGAACTGGTACACCATTGTGCGCGAGTCGGCCACTAACGTGCAGCTTTCCCTGATGGGCGTGCTGGAAACGTGGTTTGGCTGGCCGGTTTCCAAGGGTTTGGTGCAGGGCCTGGGGCTGCTCACGCTGCTGCTGCCGCTGGTGCATTGGCGCAGCTGGAGCGACACCGCTTACCGCCGCCTGTACGTGGCCGCCATTCTGATTTTCGTGGTCATTTTCAACCAAATGGCCGAGTCGCCCACTTTCGTTATTGCGGTGGCGGGCTTCGGGTTGTGGTTTGTGTGCTACCGCCGTGCCACGCCCACGCTGGCCTGGGTGCTGCTGGCCTTGGTGCTGGTGTTTACCTCGCTTTCGCCCTCCGATTTGTTCCCGCGCAGCATCCGCAACGATTTCTTCGTGCCCTACAAAATCAAGGCCGTGCCTATGATTCTGACCTGGGCCGTGATTATGGCGCAGTTGCTGCTGTACCCGCGTTGGCGCACCCGTTTGGCGCAAGCCGAGGCCGAAGTCACGGAACCGCCGGTAGCAGCCGACGCGGTAACCGCCTAAAACCTTGCGCACCCGGTTGAATTCCGCATCTTCACCGGGCAGCCGTGCCCAACGCAACGCGTCTTTGCCCAGCCTTCCTTCGTTTTCCCTGCTTCTATGATTGCACGTGTACTCCGTACCGGCCTTGCGGCCACCGTTTTCTCGGCTACTTCCCTGCTGGCTTCGGCCCAAACGCCCGGCGTGCAGGTGCCGGGCAGCCGTTTCGTGGCCGATTCGCTCGATGCCTACGTGAAGCGTGGGCTGAAACAATGGGACCTACCGGGCTTGGCCGTAGTGGTGGTGAAAGACGGCAAAGTGGTGGTGGCCAAAGGCTACGGCGTGCGCGCTGTGGGCAAGCCCGAACCCGTGGATGCCAACACGCTCTTCATGATTGCCTCGAACACCAAGCTGTTCACCGGAACCGCCCTGGCCAAGCTCGACGACGAGAAGAAACTCTCGCTCAACGATAAAGTCACCAAACACCTGCCTGATTTTCAGCTGGCCGACCCCGTTTCCACGCAGCTGGTAACGGTTCGGGACTTGCTGGGCCACCACCTCGGCACCAAAACCTTCCAGGGCGACTTTACCTTCTGGAGCTCCAATATGAGCCGCGAGGACATTGTGCGCAGCATGCGCCTGCTCACGCCGCCCAACCAATTTCGGCAGGAATACGGTTACTGCAATGCGGCTTTCCTCACGGCTGGCCAAATTATTCCCACCGTAACGGGCGGCACCAGCTGGGACGATTACCTGCAGCAAAACATGTTGCAGCCCCTGGGCATGACGAGCACCAGCACCCGCACCCGCGGCTTTGGACAACTGCCCAACATTGCCCTGCCCTACTCAAACGGCTACGGCCCGTTGAGCCAGATGCCTTTCGACGAAATCGATAACATTGGCCCCGCCGGCAGCATGGTTTCGAACGTGACGGACCTGGCCAAGTGGCTGCAGTGCCAGCTGGACAGCGGCAAGTATCAGGGCCAACGCGTGCTGAGCTGGGCCGCCGTGCGCCGCACCCGCGACGCGAATACGCTCATTTCTACCCGCAAATCGTCGCTTCTGCCCTCTCATTACCAAACCTACGGCCTCGGCCTGCTTTCGGCAGATTACAACGGCAAGCAGGTGTACTGGCATACCGGCGGCGCCGTGGGCTACGTAACCAACGTGTGCTTTGTGCCCGAGGAGCGGCTGGGCATTGCCGTGCTCACCAACCAGGATAACCAAAGCTTCTTCGAGGCCCTGCGTTACCAGCTGCTCGACAGCTACCTGGGCATGCCGTATGTTGACCGCAGCAAGCAATTGTTGCCCTATTCCACGTCGGCCCGTCAAGCCACGCTCAAGAACCTAACCGAACTGAACGCCCGCGTGGCGAAGAAAACCAAGCTGCCGCTGAACCTGCAGGACTACACCGGACAGTATACGCACCCGCTCTACGGCCCCATTACGGTGGCGCGTAAGGGCAAGCAGCTGCTGGTAAGTTTTAACCGCCACCCCAGCCTTACGGCCACCCTCGATTACATGGACGGGCAGCAGTTCCGTTGCGTGTACTCGAACCTGAGCTACGGCATTTATCCCGCCGATTTTAAGGTAGAAAGCGGCAAAGTAACTGGCCTGGAGCTGCGCGTAAACGACTTCATCGAGCAGGACTCGTACGTGTTCCGCAAAGGGTAAAACAGCAGCTGAGACGTGCAACCACCGGCTCGCCGTGGGGCTCACCGCTATGTATCCCTGAGCTCTATGATACCGAAATTTACTACCAGTTGGCAGCGCATAACCCTTGCCCTAAGCCTAGGCGCCATGTCGTTTGGGCTGATGGGCATCGGCTGTTGTGACTGTTTTGATGGGGACGTAAGCACCTTTCGCCTGCCGATTAATACGGACTCGCTTTCCGGCCGGGGGTTTCGGGCAGCAGAACTACGCAGTGCTTACCTGCTGGCTTACGCTACACCGAACCTGTTGGGCCAGCCCGACACCTTTCGGCAACCTTTGCCGCAGGCCACCTCGATTATCTCCGGCCAGTACCTGGATATCCGCAACGATTACGTGTATTTGGAAGGGCTGGCGCGCAACCCTGCCGGCGAGTTGGTAAAAAGTTACCGTTTGCGGGTGCCGGTTGCCAACCGAAGCTTTGAGTTAACCGACCTCGACGTAAAAGTTGGTGGCGGGGGTGGCCGTTGCGGTTGCAAGCACACCAAGCGCAAGGAACTGACTTTGGATGGCCAACGCGTTGACGCCGAAAAAAGCCCGATGCCCATGCTGAATCGGTAGTTTCCAGTGACTGGATGGCAGCCGCGGCCGGTAGCCCGACGCTGCCGGCCGCGGCTGCGTATAGGGCCTACCATCCCGATGCAATTATGGCCTACTACCGCCCCTACCACCCGCCCGCCGACCCCGAGCTGGTTCGCCAGTTAACCGCCACCCAAAACGAGATGCGCCAGCGCGTGCGTCTGGAGCCGCTGGCGCACCCGCCCAAGCTCATTGCCGGCCTGGATTCCTCGTTTCCCACCCCCGAAACCATTCTATCGGTTATTGTGGTGCTGAAATTTCCGGAGTTGGAGCTGGTGGAAAAGGTGTACCACTACGGCACCGTAAACATGCCCTACGTGCCGGGTTTCCTGAGCTTCCGCGAAGCGCCCAACCTGCTGCTGGCCTTCGAGAAGCTCACCCAAAAACCCGATGTGCTGATGGTAGACGGCCACGGTATTGCGCATCCCCGCCGCATGGGCATTGCGGCCCATATTGGCGTGCTACTCGATAAACCCAGCTTCGGAGTAGCCAAGCAGGTGCTAACCGGCCAGCACCCCGAACCCAGCACGGAAGCCGGAACCACGGCACCGTTAACCGACAAAAAAACCGGTGAGCTGCTAGGCGAAGTATTGCGCACGAAAGACCGCGTAAAACCCGTCTTCGTCAGCCCCGGCCACCGCATCGACCAGGATACTGCTACGGCGCTGGCGTGGCACTGCACCCGCGGCTACAAGCTCCCCGAGCCTACTCGCCTAGCCGACCATTGGGCCGAAGAGTTCAAGAAAGAAGTGCGGTAAAGCGTAGATGGTCGGGGAGCGAAGATGCCAGCTCAGCCAATGAGCTGGCATTTCCGGGAGGAAGGCCCCATAACTTCGCCACGGCTTCATAAACCAACTGCGGTCCTCTTCCCGAGCCCATTACGCCCTGCTCCAGCGGTAACTGCTGCGACTTCGAGAGCTTCTGCCCTTGCGCATCGGTTAGCAGCGGGTGGTGAAGAAACCGCACCCTTGGGCCGCAGAAAGCCGCTGTTTCGGGCAACTGCCGGGCCAACCACAGTTGCGCTGCGGTGCTGGGCAGCAAATCCAATCCGCGCACGATGAGGGTAGTGCCCAAGCGCAGGTCGTCGGCTACCGAGGCCAACTGATACGCCACTACGCCGTCTTTCTTACGCAGCACAAAATCGGGCATCAGTCGGCCTAGTGGCACGTTGGTTTTGCCCTGCCAGAGGTCCGGGAAGGTCACTTCCACTCCCGGCTGCACGTGGGCACGCCAGGCCGCGCCGGGTTGGTCAAGGTCGGCGGGTACTTCGGCGTTTTGGGTGCGGCTGCGCAGGCTGGCATGCAGCAGGCCGGGCACGAGCCGCAGACGGCGCAGCAGCTGGTTGTACTCGGGCAGGTGCAGCAGCTGCGAGTGGTGGCGCAGGAAGTCGTCGGGGCCGCTGGGGCCGTGGTCGTAGTCGATACCCAGCCACTCGATGGTGCGGAAGATGCTGTCGAGGTAGGCTGGGCGCAGACGGGCGCGGTCAAGGTCGTCGATGCGCAAATGCAGCGTACCACCGGCCTGGCGCACGAGCAACCACGTCAGCACAAAGTTCACGGCATTGCCCAGGTGCAGGTAGCCGCTGGGCGTTGGCGCCAGCCGGCCTACCACCGGTGCGGGGTATGCAGCAACAGTAGTAACCGAAGAAGCAGCCTGATTCATGGCCCGAACTTACGCAGCTGGCTATTCTTCCGACGTGTTCTTGAGCTTACCCAGCAGGCTGTAAGCTCCCTCGGTTACCACGGTGGTTTGGGCCGTCACGGCAGCCGGCAGCACAACCGGCACCATTCCATTTTCTACCGAACCAGCCCGGCGCACTTCCACCATGCGGTAGCGCGGCTGCCCGGCCGTGGGCTGCACAAAAATGTAGCTCCGGCCCTCGTAATCGACCACTGCCGCTTCAGGCAAGGCCGGCACCGGGGCCGTGGTTGGCTTTTCATTGGTTTCGATGGTTGCCCGCACGAACATGCCCGGCAGCAGCCGCGGGTTGTTTTCATCATCGGGGTGGCCGTGGATGCTCACGGTGCGCGACTCTGGGTCTACGGTCCGGCTTACCAGGTTTACGTGGCCGGTATGCTCGCCGCCTGCCGAATCGGAGGCCAGCGTGAAGCGCAGGCGCTGCCCAACCCGTACGCGCGGCGCATCCTTTTCAAACACCGTCAGCTCTACGTGCAGGTGCGTGGGGTCGACCAATTCCGCCACGGGGTCGGTGGGGGCCAGCGTTTGGCCGGTGGTGGCATTTACTTTCTGCACAAAGCCGCTGATGGGCGCCCGCAGCTCGGCCGTGGTGGCCATGGCGCCGCTGCCTCGTACCGGCAGGCCAGCCAAACGCAGACGGGCCAACAGGGCGTCGCGCTGCACCTGCAGGCTGCGGTACTCGGCCTGGGCCCGCTGGTAGTTTTTAGCCGGGGCCACTTCTTCGGCTACCAGCTCACGCTGCCGCTCCACATCAGTACGGGCATACTCGAGCTGGCTGAGCACCTGCCGGTAATCCTGCTGCACCTGAATGAATTCGGGGTTACGGATTACCGCAATGGCTTCGCCTTGGCGCACCCGCGTACCGGCCAGCAACGGTAGGCGCTCCACGTACCCACCCAACGGAGCGCTTAGCACCACCAAGCTCTGCGGCGGCGCATCCAGCGTGCCATTTACGCGCAGGGCACCAGCCGACGACTGCATGCTAACCCGCCCGGTGCGCACGCCGGCTACCCGCTGTTCGTCGGGGCTGAGTTGCACTTCGTTGGCAACGGCAGGTTCCTCGGCAGCAGCAGGGGCGGCGGTTTCGGCGGCTGACTTTTCAGAGGCCGAGTTACAGGCGGCCAAACTCAGCAGGAGCGCGGGCAGCAGCCACCTCGTCGGTTGATAAACAGAAGAAAACATTGGGTTGATAAGTCAGAATAAGGAGAAGGACAGCATCGTTTTACCAGGCCATTAATCCGTGCGGCCGAGCAGGTATTCCAGCTCCAGCACGGTTTGGTTGTGGGCCAGCACGGCGTCGAGGTAGTCGGTGCGCAGGCGCTGGGCGCGCTCGGCGTGCAGCAGGTACTCGGCGAAGGGCATTTCGCCGGTCCGCCAACCCTTGCCGGCCAGCCGCTGAATAAGTGCGGCCTGGGGCAAACCGGTTTGCTGGTAAAAGCTCAGGCGCTGCTGCTGCTCGCGCAGGCGGGTCAGCAGAGCGGTCTGACTGGCTGCTACCTCGGCTACGCGGCGTCGGTAAGCTTCCTGGGCGGCCAGCTGCTGCAGGCGGGAGGCTTCTTCGCGGGCTTTGTAGGGGCGCGCCCACAGCGGTACGCTCACACTCAGCTGTGCCGCCTGAAAGCGGTTGCCCGGGCCGTAAAACTGCTCGGCGCCCTGGTACAGTACCGTGCCGCGAAACGACTGGTTCAGGTACGTCAAGCCCAACTCGGGCCGGCGGCTCCGCTGCTGCACCAGGGTTTCAGCACGGCGCTCCTCGGCCTGTCGGGCCAGCAGCTGCGCGGCCGGGTCGGCGGGGTTCAGCGTGTCGATGGCGGCGTTTTGCTCCTCACCCAGCAGCGCGAGCAATTCCGTGGGTGGCGCGAGCGGCAGCAGCAGGCTGTCGGCGGGCATGGGCAGCGCGGGCCACTGCAACAGCGCCTGCAGCTGCAGGCGGGCCGCCTGGTAGTCGGTGCGGGTGCGGGAGGTAGCCAGCTGGGTTTCGCCGGCCTGCACCAGCGCCGTAGCCGGCTCGATGCGGGCCGCTTCGCCGGTGCGGAAGCGCAGTTCGGCCGAGCGCCGGAACTCGCGGCTTAGGCTGTCCTGCGCACGTAGCAGCCGCAGCCGATGCCGGGCGTACACGGCCTGCTGGTAGGCTTGGCGCACCTGTCGGCGCAGCTCGGCCCGGCGCACGTTCAGCTCCGATTCAGCCACGGCCACCTGCGCCACCGCCAGCCCGGTGAGGGCGCGGTACTGGCCCAGCGCCGGCAACTGTTGGGACAAGGCAAACTGGTTGTCGAGGTAGGGCGAGTTCAGCTGCCCGTAGCCCACCTGCAAGGACGTGCGCGGCAACTCCCACACCGCGCCGCGCACGGTCGAGCGGGCGGCCAGCTGGTAATTGGCGGCCCGCACGTCGCCGCTGCGGCTTAGGGCCGTTTGCACGGCAGCCGTGGCCGTCAGCGGAGCGGCAGTAGGGTTTCCCGCCGGCGTTTGCGCCGAAGTCCCAATCGGACCGAGCAGCGCGGCGGCCAGCGCGGCCACGACGGTAGCCGGGCGCGGCCGGCGGCCCAGCAGGTTACGCCAGAAGCCGCCATCCGCCTCGCTCAGGTAATACAGCACCGGTAGCACCAGCAACGTGAGCAGCGTGGCCGACACCAAACCGCCGATAACTACCGTGGCCAGAGGGCGCTGCACTTCGGCGCCGGCGGTGCCGGCCAGGGCCATGGGCAGAAAGCCGAGCGAGGCTACGGTAGCCGTCATCAGCACCGGGCGCAGGCGTTCTTCGGTGCCGCGCAGCACCCGCTCGCGCACGTCGCGCAGGCCGGCGTCGCGCAGTTGGTTGAAGGAGCTCAGCAGCACGATGCCGTTGAGCACGGCTACGCCAAACAGGGCAATGAAACCCACGCCGGCCGAAATGCTGAACGGCAAGTCGCGCAGCCACAAGGCCAGCACCCCACCCACAGCGGCCAGCGGAATGGCGGTGAAGATGAGCACCGCCTGCTTGAGCGAGCCGAACGTGAGGTAGAGCAGCCCGAAAATCATGAGCAAAGCCACCGGCACGGCCACGGCCAGGCGGGCGTTGGCCTGGCGCAGGTTCTCGAACTGCCCGCCGTAGGTCATGGTGTAGCCGGGGGCCAGCTGCACTTGCTGGCTGATTTTGCCCTGCAGCTCCTGCACCACGGTTTCCACGTCGCGGCCGCGCACGTTGAAGCCCACCGTAATGCGCCGCCGGGCGTTGTCGCGCTGAATCTGGCTCGGGCCCACCTGGTAATCGACGCGGGCCACCTGCTCCAGCGGCACTTGCCGGCCGCCGGGCAGGGCCACATTCAGAGCACGCACCTGGGCAATGTCGTGGCGGTACTCGTCGGCCAGGCGCACCACCAGCCCGAAACGCCGGTCGCCCTCAAACACCTGCCCGGCCTCCGAGCCGGCAAAGGCCGCGGCAATGCTTTCGTTCAGGTCGTCGATGCTCAGGCCGTACTGGGCCAGCCGTTCGCGGTCGGGCCGCACCACTATCTGGGCCAGACCGGTGGCCTGCTCCACGTAGAGGTCGGTGGCGCCTTCCACCTGCTGTACCACGCGGCCGGTGTGGCGGGCGTAGCCGGCCAGCTGATCGAGGTCGTCGCCGTAGATCTTGATGACCACGTCCTGCCGCGCCCCGCTGATGAGCTCGTTGAAGCGCATCTGAATGGGTTGCTGAAAGCCGAACGTAACGCCGGGCAGCACGCGCAGCGCCTTTGCCATTTGGGCCGCCAGGTCTTCGCGGTTGTCGGCCGAGGTCCACTCGCTGCGGTCCTTCAGCACCACAATCAGGTCGCAGGCCTCCAGCGGCATGGGGTCGACGGGAATTTCGGAGGAGCCGATTTTGGCCACCACCTCCTTTACCTCGGGAAATTTTTCTTTCAACAAATCGGCGGCGCGCTGGGCCTGCTGGGTGGTGTAGTCGAGGGAAGAGCCGGGCAGCACGCGGGTTTCCACCGCAAAGTCGCCTTCTTCGAGGGTGGGAATGAACTCCCCGCCGAGGGTGGTTAGCAGCCAGGCCGCGCCCACCAGCAGGGCCACGGCCGCGGCCAGCACCAGCTTGGGCACGCGCAGCACCCGCGTGAGCAGGCGGCGGTAGCGGGCCGCGAGGCGGGCCAGAAACTTATCGGACCAGCCGCCGTGCACGCCCTTGCGCAGCACCAGCGCCGACATCACCGGCACGTAGGTGAGCGAGAGAATAAAGGCGCCCAGGATGGCAAATATCACCGTCTGGGCCATGGGCCGGAACATCTTGCCTTCGATGCCGGTAAGGGCCAGGATGGGCAGGTACACCATCAGAATGATGAACTGACCGAACGAGGCCGACTGCTGAATGCGCGAGGCCGCGTCGTACACTTCCTCGTCCATCTGCTCGGGCGTCATGTCCTCGTTGGTGAGCGGGATTTCGCCGGCCCCGTGCGCCTGCCCGTAGCGCGACGTGAGCCGGTGCATGGTGGCCTCAACAATGATAACCGCGCCGTCCACAATCAGCCCGAAGTCGATGGCGCCGAGGCTCATCAGGTTGCCCGACACGCCAAATACGTGCATCATGCCGATGGCAAACAGCATGGCCAGCGGAATAACCGAAGCCACCACCAGGCCGGCGCGCAGGTTGCCCAGAAACAGCACCAGCACGAAAATCACGATGAGCGCGCCCTCCGCCAGGTTTTTGGTGACGGTATGAATTGCTTGGTCCACGAGCTTGGTGCGGTCGAGGAAGGGGTGAATTTCGAGGCCGGGCGGCAGGCTTTGCTGCACGGCCTGCATCCGGTTTTTCACGGCGTCTACCACTTCCGAGGAATTGGCCCCGCGCAGCATGAGCACCAGCCCGCCCACGGTTTCGCCGGTGCGGCTGCGCACCATGGCCCCGTAGCGTGGCATGGCGCCGGGCCGCACGGTGGCCACGTCGCGCACCAGCACGGGGCCGCGCCCTTCGGCCGGCGCCCGCACCACCGCCCGGCCAATGTCGGCTTCGGACTGGGCCAGGCCCTCGGTGCGGATAAACCAGGCCTGCGGGCCGCGCACCAGGTAGCCGCCGCCGGCGTTGCCGTTGTTGGCGCTCAGGGCCGCGCGCAAATCGGCAATGGTCAGGTTAAAGCTGCGCAGGCGGGCCGGGTCCACGGCCACCTCGTACTGGCGCACGTAGCCCCCAAACGACGACACATCGGCCACGCCGGGCGTGCCCAGCAGCTGGCGCCGCACCACCCAGTCCTGCAGGGTGCGTAGCTCGGCCAGCGAATATTTCTTCTCGAAGCCGGGCTTTACGCGAATGGTGTACTGATAAATCTCGCCAAGGCCGGTGGTGGCGGGGCCCATTTCGGGGCGGCCTGCGCCGTCGGGAATTTCAGATTCGGCAGTACGGAGCCGCTCGGCCACCTGCTGCCGGGCCCAATAGTTGTCCACGTCGTCGCCGAACACGATGGTAACCACCGACAGGCCGGCCCGCGAAAACGAGCGCACTTCCTCGCGGCCGGGAATGGTGGCCACGCTTTGCTCCACCGGAAACGTGACGAGTCGCTCCACATCGGCCGCGCTCAGGGAGGGCGACACGGTGTAGACGATAACCTGGTTGTTGGTGATGTCGGGGACGGCGTCGATGGGCAGCTGCCGCAACGCGTACAGCCCCCAGGCCAGCAGCGCCAACACGCCCGCCGCCACTCCCAGCTTGTGCCGCAAGCTGAGCGCGATAATCTTATTGAACATGGATCTGGTGCCACCCTTCGGCGGCTTTCCTGATGACCGGCGGTACTGCAGCGAAATGCGCCGCGCCCACTTTGGCACGCGCATTTCGCCCAAACCGGGCCGCTAGCCTACGCCCGGCTTGCCTTGGAGGCAGCCGAGGAGCGCGGGGGCTGGAAGCAGGTGCTGGGCACGCCGCGGGGCGTGGAGGCCACGTACTCACCGCGGTATTGCTGCTCTACCGTAAACTCGGGCAGCTGCGGCGGCAACGCCAGGCGCAGCACCGGCGGCAAAGCCAGAGCCGTGGCCTGGTGCAGGCAGCAGTGCAGGGGCAGCGAGTGGTGGTCGGACTGGCGCTGCTGGTTGTGCAGGCCGGCGTAGTGGTCGTAGAGGAAGCTCATCACCGCGGTACCGGCGTGCTGCTGACGGTAGTGCTCCACCAGCTGCGGCAGCTTCAGCAGCTCCAACGCATTGCCGGCAGGCACCATGGCCACTGCAAACAGGTGCAGGCTCAACAGCGCTATGACCAGTCGCTTCGTCATCGTGAGGGCAAAGATACCAGCAGCAATCGAGAGCGGGCGGGTGCGCGGCGCTGAAAAACCGAAAAGGGGGTGAAGAGTTGCTGGCGAAGGCAGTATGCCAGAAGGAATCAGGCTTTTTTGCCGGTATTCTTTCGGCATAAGCATAGTGCAGAGCTAATTTTCGAACGGCGTTAAACGTTGCTCGGCTGCCTCAGTCCAAGCGCAAAACCGCTGCCGACCATGAAACACTTGCTACTCGCGTTACTGTTGATTGTGGCCCTGACTACGCAGGCCCAGAGCCCCGCACTGTACTTCCCGCCCACTACCGGCACTACCTGGGCCACTACTTCGCCGCAAAGTTTAGGCTGGTGCCAGCCGCGGCTGGATTCGCTGCTGAACTTCCTGGGGCGCAAAAACACCAAGTCGTTTATCATTCTGAAAGACGGCCGCATGGTGGTGGAGCAGTACTACGGCACCTACACCCGCGACTCGGTCTGGTATTGGGCCTCGGCGGGCAAGACGCTCACGGCTACGCTAGTGGGCATTGCGCAACAGGAAGGCCTACTGACGCTCAACACCACGGTAACCAGCGTGCTGGGCGCGGGCTGGACCTCCGCGCCGGCGGCCAAAGAGCAGCTGATTACGGTGCACGACCAGCTCCGAATGACCTCGGGCCTGGACGACACCCCACCCCCACCCTGCGACGAGCTCAGCACCACCCCCAACTGCCTGTACTACCGCACCGATGCCGGCACGCGCTGGGCCTACCATTCCGGGCCGTACCGCTTGGCACAGGACGTAGTGGCCCGCACGAGCGGCCTGACCATCAACCAGTACACCAACCAGCGCGTGGGCAGCCGTATTGGCATGATTGGCGCCTGGGTGAACGACGTGTATTACAGCCGGGCACGCGACATGGCCCGCTTCGGCCTGCTGATGCTGAACCGCGGCACCTGGGCACAAACGCCTGTATTGCGCGACACGGCCTATTTCCGGCGCATGACCACGCCTTCCCAAGCTTTCAACCGTTCCTATGGCTACTTATGGTGGCTGAACGGGCAGCAGTCCTACATGCTTCCCGGGCCGCAGCAAACGGTATTCCCCGGCTCCTTCGTGCCCAATGCCCCGGCCGATATGATTGCCGCACTCGGCAAAAACGACCAGAAAATATACGTGGTACCCAGTCTCGGCTTAGTAGTGGTTCGACAAGGTCAATCGGCCGGGCAACCGCGGCTGGCGGTTTCTTCCTTCGATAACGAACTGTGGCAGTACCTGAATGCCATGTTCAACTGCACCGTAACCGCCGGCACCAGCCGCACCGAATCGATGGCTTTTGAGGCATATCCCACGCCCGCGTCCGATGCGCTGTTCGTGCAGCTGCCGGGCAAGATTCCTTCGGGAAGCTCGCTCAGCCTCATCGACCTGCTGGGCCGTACGCTGGTGCAAAAACCGGCTAACACTCCGCAGCTGCAATTCCCGCTCGTGGACTTGCCCACCGGCGCCTACGTGCTGCAGCTCCGTGCTGCCGATGGCCGCGTATTAGGCTCGCGGCGCGTACTGAAAAACTAAGCCCGCTATAAAAAAGAAGAGCGGTCATGCCGGATTAGCTCCGGCACGACCGCTCCGCCAAGTCGCATCGGCAATGCCTTACCGCTGACCCGAATACTCCGCCACGCGCACCAGCTGCTTGCCAGTATTCTCGCCGCGGAACAGGCCCAGAAATGCATTCGGTATCTGCTCGAAGCCATCCACAACCGTTTCCTCGAACTGCAGCTTGCCCTCCTTGTACCAGGTTAACAGCGCCTGAATGCCTTCGGGGTTGCGGGCGGCGTAGTCACTCACGATGAAGCCTTTCATCAGGGCACTGCTTTGCAGCAGCTTTACCTCGGGGCGCGGCCCCACGGGTGTTTCGGTGGCGTTGTAGCTTGAAATCTGGCCGCAGAGGGCAATGCGGGCGTGCTTGTTGAGCAGGCCGTACACGGCGTCGGAAATAGGGCCGCCCACGTTATCGAAGTAGCAATCCACGCCGCTGGGGCAGGCCGCGGCTATTGCGCGTTTGATATCGGGCGCGGTTTTGTAGTTAATGGCTTCATCGAAACCCAGCTGCTCTTTCAGGTAAACCACTTTTTCATCGGAGCCGGCAGTGCCTACCACGCGGGCGCCGTGCAGCTTGGCCAACTGGCCCACCACCGTGCCCACGGCCCCGGCCGCCCCAGAAACCACCACGGTTTCGCCGGGCTGCGGGCGACAGATATCGAGCAGGCCGAAATACGCCGTGAGTCCCGGCATACCCAGTAACCCCAGAAAG
Source organism: Hymenobacter koreensis (assembly GCF_039541855.1). Classification (NCBI taxonomy): domain Bacteria; kingdom Pseudomonadati; phylum Bacteroidota; class Cytophagia; order Cytophagales; family Hymenobacteraceae; genus Hymenobacter; species Hymenobacter koreensis. Next base: position 117,467 of record NZ_BAABHA010000001.1, on the reverse strand, counting down.
TAGCTCAGTGGTGCGGCATCCGTTGGAATAGCCTGTAAACCGCGCCCGTCCGATACGTTGTACTCGCGCCATTCCAGGTGGCCCACTACGGCCGTGCCCACCGGATACTGCTCGTGCTGGCTCTCCACTACTTCGGCTACCACGCCGCCGTTCAGTGCTTCGCCCACGGCAAAAGGCGGCACGTACGATTTACCCTCGTTCATGCGCCCCCGCATGTACGGATCGACGGAAACGTAAAGCGTTTTCAGCAGCACTTGGCCCGCTTGGGCGGTGGGTGCTTCGGCGGTTACAAAGCGGAATTGCTCGGCGGTAGGCATGCCCTTGGGCCGGCTGGCCAGCACAATGGAGGTGTTGTTCATAGCAATGAGTTTATCGGAAGAGCGAAAAAGAAAACAGTGGCTCCCGACGAGGGTGGAAGCCACTGTTTGCTGAAAGGGTACGCCGATGGATTAGTTGGCGTTGGTCGTCGTGTTCAGGTTTACCTCAATGTTGCCGCGGGTAGCGCGCGAGTAAGGGCAAATTTGGTGGGCAGCGGCCACCAGGTCTTCGGCCTGGCCTTGCTCCACGCCGGGAATGTTGATGTGCAGATCGGCCGAAATGCCGTAACCGCCGTCCTCGGCCTTACCGAAACCGATAAGGGCTTCTACCGTTACGCCGTCGAGCTTCACGCTGGCTTGGCGAGCGGCTACGCCCAGGGCGCCTTCAAAGCAGGAGGCGTAAGCAGCGGCAAACAGCTGCTCGGGGTTGGTGGCGCCGGCTTTGCCGGGGCCGCCCATTTCGCGGGGCGTGCTCAGGGGCACGTTCAGCACGTCGTTGCTGGTGGTAATTTGGCCGTCGCGGCCGCCTTTGGCTTTGGCTTGTGCGGTGAAGACTTTCTCGATTTTCATCGGGTAGAGAGGTAAAAATGATGCCCGCCAGATTAGGCAAGCAGGGTTAAAAGATGCTTGAGTTGGGTGCGTAGCTGGTTAAACTCCGCTTCCGGCATATCTAGCTTTTCCAGCAGCGCAGCCGGCACGGCGCAGGCCCGCTCGCGCAGCTGCTGGCCGCTTTCGGTGAGGCCAATAATGACCGACCGTTCGTCGCGCAGGTCACGGCGACGCGTGAGCCACTGGCGCTGCTCCATGCGCTTGAGCAAGGGTGTGAGCGTGCCCGAATCGAGCAACAGCTCCTCGCCCAATTGCTTCACGGTACGCTCGCCGTGTTCCCACAGCAGCAGCAGCACGAGGTACTGCGGGTACGTGAGGTCAAGCTCTTGCAGCAGCGGCTGGTAGGCCTTGGTGAACATGCGCGAGGCCGCGTATAGCGGAAAGCACAGCTGATTGTCCAGCTTTAGCAGGGCAGCGGCTTCCGGTGAATGCACGGTCGGCTTGTTCATGACACCCTTAACGAGGACGCAAACTAAATTGTTTGAAATTTAATTGCGCACAATCAAATCGAATAACCCTAATCGGTACTCTGGCCAGCAGACAAAAGCCTTCTGAAGTGGATCATTTCAGACTGGCAAATATTCTCTTGAACTATGTATATACATTTGATGTATGTACATATATTTGCATCATTAGCTAGACTTCCGGCTTTATCAGATTCACTGATAAGCCAACGGCTGCTAACAGTTACACTTCGCTCTTACCCCATCATGGCCCAAACCATTTTGCACCGCGCTGCTACCCGCGGCCACGCCAACCACGGTTGGTTGAATTCCCACCATACCTTCAGCTTTGCTGGCTACCACAACCCCGAGCGCATGCATTTTGGGGTGCTGCGCGTGCTAAACGACGACACCGTAGCCGGCGGCATGGGCTTCGGTACCCACCCGCACGACAACATGGAAATCATCAGCATTCCGCTGTCGGGCGACCTGGAGCACAAGGATTCGATGGGCAACCTGGGTGTTATCCGGCGCGGCGATGTACAGGTAATGAGCGCGGGCACGGGCGTGGCGCACAGCGAGAAAAATCACAACCGCGACCAGGAAGTGAAGTTCCTGCAGATTTGGCTGTTCCCCAACAAACGGGGCGTACAGCCGCGCTACGACCAGCAAACGTTCCGCGCGGAAGACCGTCACAACCAGTTACAGCAGGTACTCTCGCCCAACCCCGATGACGCGGGCGTGTGGATTCACCAGGATGCGTGGTTCCACCTTGGCAATTTCGACGCCGGCCATAGCACCGAATACCAAGTAAAAAAGCCCGGCAACGGCGTGTATGCGTTTGTGCTGGAAGGCGACGTAACCATTAACGGCCAAACCCTGCACCGCCGCGACGGTTTCGGTATTTGGGAAACCGACCGCTTCGATATCAAAGCCGACAGCAACGCCGAACTGTTGCTGATGGAAGTTCCCATGGCCGTATAAGCCTTTTTCTTACCAAACACCGGGCCTGCTCCGCTAGGGCCCGTTTGCATATTACCCATGAAACCAGCCACCGTAACTTACCCCGTTCACGAGCTCATTCGTAACCGCTGGAGCCCGCGCGCCTTCGCCGACAAACCCGTTTCGCAGGAAACCCTGGAACAAGTATTGGAAGCGGCATCGTGGGCGTTTAGCGCCATGAACGAGCAACCCTGGCGCTACATCTACGCCCATAAAGCCGACACGGAAGCGTTTAACCGCATTTTGGACTGCCTGGTGCCGGCCAACCAAGCCTGGGCCAAACACGCGCCGGTGCTCATGATTTCGCTGGTGAAAACCCACTACGACAACGGCCAGCTGAACCGCACGGCCATGCACGACGTAGGCGCCGCCAACGCCACCCTGTTTCTGGAGGCCACGGCTCTGGATTTGCACGGCCACGTAATGGGCGGCTTCGATTTCGCCAAAACCCAAGAGGTGTTCAACCTGCCCCCTACCCTTGAGCCGGTTGCATTTCTGGCCCTGGGCTACGTAGGCCAGGCCGAGCAGCTCGACGAGCCATTCCGCTCGCGCGAAACCGCCGCCCGCAGCCGCAAGCCGCTGGCCGACTTCGCCTTTAACCAACAATTGCCCGAGTAAGCACCTAGCACCCTATCGTTATGAAACACCGCATCATTCGGGCTGCCGAGCGTGGCCTAAAGGACATTGGCTGGCTGAAAAGCAACTTCACGTTCAGCTTTAGCAGCTACGCCAACCCCGAGCGCAACGGCTTCGGGCTGCTGCGCGTGTTTAACGACGACTTTGTGCAAGCGGGCGGCGGTTTCGGCATTCACCCGCACGCCAACATGGAAATCATTTCCGTGATGCTGGCCGGCAAAATGAACCACATCGACTCGCTCGGCTACAAAGAAGTGGTGGAGAAGGATTGGGTGCAGATTATGAGTGCCGGCACCGGTCTGCGCCACGAAGAGCACAACGTGGGCGACGACGAGGTGAACTTCCTGCAAATCTGGATCGAGCCGAAGCTGCAGAACGTAACGCCGCGCTACCAGCGCCGCTCGTTTCCGGAGGAAAAGCGCCGCAACCAGCTTACCACCGTGGTCAGCAACGAGGAAGGCCAGGCACATTGCTGGATCAACCAGAACGCGAAACTTTCCCTGGGCTACTTCGAAGCCGGCCAGCAACTAACGTACGCGCTGAACCCGACCAACAAGGCGGTGTTTGTGTTTCTGATGGACGGCGCCCTCACGGTAAACGGCGAAACCATTGAGCGGCGGGACAGCATCGGCCTGTGGGAAACCGACGCGGTAACCATCGAATGCCGCGCCGAAAGCCGGTTTATTGTTATCGAAGCGCCCATAAACCACTAAGCATATGCCCGGTTTCAGCGGCCGCATCGGCCCCAGCGGTTACCGCACAGAGTTAACCTCGGAGAGCGGCCACCACCTTGTGGCCGACGAGCCGCTGGCCGACGGCGGCCAGAACCTGGGGCCCACGCCCGGCGAGTTGCTCGCTGCTTCTTTGAGTGCGTGCACCTGCATAACCCTGCGCATGTACGCCGACCGCAAGCAGTGGCCGCTGCACAGCGTGGAAGCGGTGGTGCGCTACGAAGAAACCCCGCAGCACGTGGTTACGCGGCTTACGCGCACGCTGCATTTCGGCGGCGAGCTAACCGAGGAGCAGCGCCAGCGCCTGCTGAAAATTGCTGAGCTCTGCCCCATTCACAAGTCTTTGGGGGCCTCCATTGCCATCGACACGGAGCTGGCGTAACGACTGAGTCCAATTGCTTCCCTGACCAAAAAGCCCCGCCGTAATTCCGGCGGGGCTTTTTGCTGCACTTAACTTTCCGCTGAAAAGCAGGTACTATTAGTGCAAGCCCCGCATCTGCAAGCAGATGCACACGGCTTACTCCGCACCTTTTCTGCCACCAAAACTGCCAGGTTTATGCCCAAACGTCGACGATTCCTGATTTGGTTGCTGGGCTCGGTAGCAACGCTGGCAGCCGCGGAGTTTGTGGTGGGCTGCTCGTTATCGGCGCCGCGTTACTCGGGCCCGAAGTCGGCGCATTTCAACGGCGAACAATTCGTAAACCAGGGCGGTGTGCAGGCCCAGGAAGGCATGCGCCCCTTGCTGCGCTGGATGCTGAACCGCGACAAAGGCGAGTTTCCCGCGCAGCCCGATGCGCCATACGGTCCCAAGCCGCCAACCCGCGTGGGCGCCGGGCAACTGCGCGTGACGTTTGTAAACCACGGCACGTTTTTGCTGCAGTTCGACAGCCTGAACATTCTCACCGATCCAATTTGGAGCGAGCGGTGCAGCCCTTTCCAGTGGATTGGCCCCAAACGCCTGCGCCCACCCGGCCTGCGCTTCGACGATTTGCCCCCCATCGACGCGGTGCTGATCAGCCACAACCACTACGACCACCTCGATGTGCCCACTTTGCGCCGCCTCGCGGCCCGGGACAAGCCGCAGGTATTTGCCGGCTTGGGCGTAAAAGCATTTCTCGACAAAGAAGGCATTCCGAACGCCACCGACCTGGATTGGTGGCAGCAGCAACTCCTCAGCAAACGCGCGCAAGTGGTAAGTGTGCCCGCGCAGCATTTTAGTGGCCGGGGCCTCCGCGACCGGGATGCCACGCTGTGGGCGGGCTACGTGCTGCGCACCTCGGCCGGCAACGTGTATTATGCCGGAGACACGGGTTACGGTGCTTTTTTCCAGGAAATTGGTCGGCGCCAGGGACCTATTGACTTGGCCATTTTGCCCATTGGAGCGTACCGGCCGCAGTGGTTTATGCAGCCCATTCACATCAGCCCCGCCGAGGCAGTAAAGGCCTTTCGTGACCTGGGCGCTAAGCGCGGCGTGGCCACGCACTTTGGCACGTTTCAAATGGCTGACGACGGGCTGCTGGAACCGGCCATTGATTTGCACCATGCCCTTCGCGAGCAGCAGGTACCCGACAGCGCCTTTTTGGTACTGAAAGAAGGTATTGGCTGGGAGCTTCCTCGCTAAAACCCGCGTGAGCCCGAAAACGTGAACTTTCGGGCGTTTTGCACAACGTTTGGATTTGACTTTATGCGTCTTAGCACCTAGACAACAACCTTTCTGGCGGGCAAGGGTATATAGGCCTATTCCAATACAGAACTGGCTTCAGTTCCCTCAACCCTTGTTGCCCATGAAACGACTTTTTCACCTGACCCAGGCCTCGGCGCTGGGACTGGCGCTGCTCCTGGCAGCCCCGCACGATGGCCGCGCGCAGACGGCCGACCGCAAAACCAGCCTTAGCTTGTACGGCAGCACCTTGCAGTACAAAGGCAACCTTGGCTCGCAATACTGGAAAGCCGGCGACAACTTCGAGTTGGGCGGTGGCTTATCGGTGTACCGTTACATCACCAAGGGCCTGGATTTGGGCATCGACCTGAACTACGGCGACATGCAGTTCGATGCTCCCCAGGGCGCGCCATACTTCGGCTCGAACTTCTCGGCCAACGTGATTAATGCCAACCTCGGCATCAAGCTGAAGCTGCCCATCAAGGAAACCTTCTTCGTGCAGCCTTACCTGCTGTTCGCGCCCGGCCTGGCCGTGGTAAGCGCCGACGGGGAGTTGAACCAGGACGGCAACTTCTCCACTTTCGACCGCAGCACGTCTTACTTCGATCTGCACGGTGCCGCTGGTCTGAAGTTTCGCCTCTCCGACGGCGTGGGTTTGTTTGTGCAAACCGGCCAGCACTGGCCCATTGGCGCGAACTTCGATAACGTAGCCAACCGCGACGAAAACAGCTGGGACGACCGGTACCTGCAGCACTCGGCCGGCCTCACGTTTGCCCTGGGCCAAGCCAAGGACGAAGACAAAGACGGCGTATCTGACAAGCGAGACAAGTGCCCCGGTACCCCAGCCGGGGTAGCCGTAGATGCCAACGGTTGCCCGCTCGACGGCGACAAGGACGGCGTACCCGATTACCAGGACAAATGCCCCACCGAAGCCGGTAAGCCCGAACTCGAAGGCTGCCCCGACCGTGACAACGACGGCGTGCGCGACTCCGAAGACCAGTGCCCCGATACCCCCGGCAAGCGCGAGCTGCAAGGCTGCCCCGACGCCGATAACGACGGCGTGCGCGACCAGGATGACAAGTGCCCCGACACCCCGGCCGGCGTGAAAGTAGACGCTACTGGCTGCCCCGTAGATACCGACGGTGACGGTGTGCCCGACTACCAGGACCGCTGCCCGAACACCCCCGGTCCGGCTTCGAACCGCGGCTGCCCCGAGATTAAGGCCGAGGCCAAGAAGCGCCTGCAGGAAGCTACCAAGTACATCCAGTTTGAGTTCGACCGTGCGGTACTGAAGCCGATTTCGTACCCGACCCTGGAAAGCCTGGTGCAGATCATGAACGAGTACCCGGACTACACCCTGAGCATTGCCGGCCACACCGACAACAAGGGTTCCGACCCGTACAACCTGCAACTCTCGCACGACCGCGCTGCTTCGGCCCGCGCCTTCATGCTGAGCAAAGGCATTCCGGCCGCCCGCATTGAGGCCCGTGGCTACGGCGAGCTGAAGCCCATTGCCACGAACGACACCGAGGCCGGCCGCGCCCAGAACCGCCGCGTCGACTTCGACCTCTACCTCACCGGCGACCCGAACGCGGCCGAAGTGAAGTACGGTCCTGAGCCAGCCATGCCCGATCCGGAAACCCTGAGAAAGGCTACCCCGGCGCCCAAAAAGGCACCGGCCAAGAAAGCGCCGGCCCGTAAGGCCGCGCCCCGCCGAAAGTAGGCTCCCAATAGTCCTACAGCCCCTTGTACAAGCGGCCCGCCACCCCGGCGAGCCGCTTGTTTTTTGCCCATTGCGCCGTTAAAACAAGGCAGCGTTACGTGCTACTGCTAGCGACTATCTGTGTATCTTGTTGGACCCTCCCTAATACTTCTTTACCTCGGTTATGCCCCGCCTGCGCTGGATGATGCTGGTAATTGCGTGCAGCGGCGCGCTGCAGTGCCATGCCCAATGGGCCGTGCAGGAATGGGTAACCACCCCGCTGCACGACGAGGCCCGCGTGGATTTACCCTACGAAGCCAAGCCCGTTACACTTCCTCATCAGCCGCCCGGCCTAAAAATCCTCGAAACCACCACCGCCGACGCAGATTTTATGGTGATGAGTCTCGACCGGCGCTATTTTCCGGGTTACCGCCCGCAAAGCCGCATTACCCCCAAGGCCCTGAGCCGGTTTTTCGACAAGCAAAGCCGGCAGTACGGTCGTCGCGTATTTCACGGCCGGCTGCTGGAGCAAGCCAACGTGGTGTTTGTAAACAGTCCGGCCCGGGCGGTGGTGTACGAGGGCTTCGATTACGACCACCAACAACCCACGCGCATCGAAACGGTGTGGGTGTGGCGTGTACATGCGCTGTACCTGTTTGCGTGCGTGTACCGCTTGCCGGAGCAGGCCGGAGTGGCCGCTGGCAGAAATAAATTTTTCGCTTCGGTCCGGTTCGATCAGCCTCTCCCGCCAACGGAGTTGTAGGCCTGCAAAGTTGCTGAAACACGCCGCGGGCCGGCTCTTTTAACGCGCGGCGGCCTGCCAACCAACTACATACGCAGCTTAAAATTGACTTTAAAATAGGATAAAGCCGGGCTGCCGCAGTGGCAGCGCAAACCGCTTGTTGTATCTTAGTGCTTGAATCAGTGTTGCTTGGGACGATTCCCTCCTTTTACATGAAAAAACACATACTCCTTGGTTTGCTGTGGCTCGGTGGCTGGGCCGCGCAGGCGCAGGAACTTCCTTACCAAACCCCGCCCAAAGCCATTGCGGACTTGGTAGAGGCCCCTCAGACACCCCGGGTAAGCCTGTCATCGGACGGGAAGTGGATGGTGCTACTCATTATGCAGGACATGCCCAGCATTGCCGACCTCTCGCAGCCCGAGTTGCGCCTGGCCGGTATGCGCCTGAACCCGCGCACCAACGGCCCCAGCCGGGTGAGCTTCGCCACGGGCATGATGCTGCGCCGGGTAGAAGACGGCAAGGATCTGGCTGTGCTTGGTATGCCCCAAAAAGCCCGCATCAGCGACGTAAGCTGGTCGCCGGATAACTCCAAAGTTGCCCTCACGCTTACCACCGGCGCTGCCGAAGGCAAAATTGAGCTGTGGGTGATTGACGTAAACACGGTACAGGCCAAACGCCTGGCCGGCGTTACCCTGAACGGCACTTTCGGCAAACCCTACGAATGGTTGCCCGACAACGAAACCATTATTGCCCGCGGGCTGGTGGCCGGCCGTGGCGCCGCCCCCAGCGCCACCGCTGTTCCGGTAGGACCTGCCATTCAGGAAAACGCGGGCCGCAAAGCCGGCGCCCGTACCTACCAGGATTTGCTGAAAAACCCCGCCGACGAGCGGCTGTTCGAATACTACGCTACTTCGCAGCTGGTAAAAATCACCTTGGCCGGCAAGCTGCAGCCGCTGGGGCAGCCCGGCATTATTCAATCGGCCAAACCTTCGCCTAACGGCAAGTACGTACTGGTAAAAACCCGTCACCGCCCCTACTCCTACACCTTGCCGGTAAGCAGCTTTCCGGTGAAAGTAGACGTGGTAGACGTAACTACCGGCGACCTGGTAAAGAACGTAGCTGATCTGCCGCTGGCCGATAACGTGCCCACCAGCTTCGACGCCGCCCCCACCGGCCCCCGCGCCCACGACTGGCGCGCCGATGTTCCCGCCACGCTGTACTGGGCCGAAGCCCAGGACGGCGGCGACCCAAAAACCGAAGCGGCCATTCGTGACAAGGTATTCACGCTGCCGGCTCCCTTTACGGGCAAAGCCGAGGAGCTGGCCGCTTTGCCGCTGCGCTTCAACGACATTACCTGGGGCAATAACAACATTGCCCTTATCGATGCCTACCGGTGGGCCGACCGCAAAGAAGTAACCTACACCGTGAGCCCCGGCGCGCTGCCGTCGTTGGCGGTGCTCTTCGACCGCTCTTCGCAGGACAAATACCGCAACCCCGGCACGCCCTATACCAAGCGTAACCCTCAGGGGCATTACGTGCTGGCTACCGACGCCAAAAGCCAACTGATTTACTTGGTAGGCGCCGGTGCCTCGCCCGAAGGCGACCGGCCGTTTGTGGACGAGCTGGACGTAAAAACCAAAGCCAGCACCCGCTGGTGGCGTTCGGAAGCCCCCTTTTATGAAGTACCGCTGGCCATTCTCGATTTCGATAAGCGCCGCATGCTTACGCGCCGGGAATCGGTGGATCAGAACCCGAACTACTACCTGCGCGATGCCCGCTCGGGCAAGCTAACGGCCCTCACCAAGTTTCCGAACCCTTACGGCGCCACGGGCGTGTTGAAAAAGCAGGTAATCCGCTACAAGCGCGCCGACGGCGTGGAGCTAACGGCCAACCTGTACCTGCCGCCCACTTACAAAGCCGGCGACGGTCCGCTGCCGACGCTTATGGAGGCTTACCCGGTCGAATTTAAAGACAAGAGCAACGCCGGCCAGGTTTCCGGTTCGCCGTTCACGTTTACGCGCGTGGGCTACGGTTCGCCGGTGTTCTGGGTAACGCAGGGCTACGCCGTACTGCAGGGCGCCAGCATTCCGATTGTGGGCGAAGGCGACAAGCAGCCCAACGACACCTACACCGAGCAACTGGTAAGCAGCGCCAAAGCCGCTATTGACGAAGGCAAGCGGATGGGTGTGGTAGACCCCAGCCGCGTGGCCGTAATGGGCCATTCGTACGGTGCGTTCATGACGGCCAACCTACTCGCGCACTCCAACCTGTTTAAGGCCGGTATTGCCCGCAGCGGTGCCTACAACCGCACCCTTACTCCCTTCGGATTTCAAGGTGAAGAGCGCACGTACTGGGAGGCACCAGAGGTGTACAACGCCATGTCGCCGTTCAACTACGCCGACAAGATTAAGACGCCCATTCTGCTGATTCACGGCGAATTGGACAACAACTCCGGTACATTCCCCATTCAAACGGAGCGTTTCTACAACGCCCTCAAGGGCCACGGCGCCACGGTACGGTACGTGGTGCTGCCGGCCGAGTCGCACGGTTACGCGGCCCGTGAGAACATCATGCACATGCTCTGGGAAATGAATACCTGGCTCGATAAATATGTGAAGACCCCGCAGCCCGTGCAGGCGGCCAACTAACCTCGGGCTGCTTAGGGCAAGGCTCTAAGGCTTACTTACGCCGGTTCTGGCGGGGTTTCTACTCCGGCCGGAACCGGCGGTTTGCTTGCTGGGTCTGCCCAATGGCAAGAGCTTTTGGGCAATAACATCGTCGCGCCGCAATCAAAATTTCGGCGGCTACGTAAGGCCGATGAGGGCATATCGTGCTTGTTTAGTACCTTTTCCGACCACCCCGGGCTCCTTCCTACCTGCCAAAGCCCCTTTGGCTCCCGCCGTAAACGCCGTCTGTGATGAAGTACTTTTTACCCACCTGCTGGTCGTGCCTTGCGTTGATGGTCGTTTTACCGGCTGCTTCCCTGGCCCAAACGGCCGACCGCCCCACCAGCGTAAGCCTGCACCTGAACGCCCTGCAATACCGCGGCACCTTTGGCTCCACGTACTGGGATTTTAGCAGCAGCAACCGTACGGCAGGCCTCGGCCTGGGCCAGTACCTAGGCAAGGGGCTCGATTTAAACGGGCAGGTGCTCTACGGCGACCTGAAAGGTACTCGCGGCCCCAACGCTACCTTTAACACCACCCTGATAAACGTGAACCTGGGGCTGAAATTCAAGCTGAATAACGGCTGGGCCCTCAAGGAAAACGCTTTCATTCAGCCTTACTTACTGGCTGCGCCCGGCTGGACGTACACCAGCCGCGAGGTATCAGCGGACGGCCTGCGTAACGACCAGAACGAAAACCTCATCGACCTTTTCACCGGCGCTGGCATTAACTTCCGCCTAGGAGGCGTGGTGGGCTTTTTCGTGCAAACCGGGCAGCACCTGCCGCTGAATGCCAATTTCGACGGCTCACTTACCCGCGACGCGGACAAATGGGACGACCGTTTTCTGCAGCATACCGCCGGCCTGACCATCAACCTGGGCCAAGGCCAAGACCAGGACCAGGATGAAGTACCCGACCGCAAGGACCGTTGCCCGAACACGCCGCCCGGCACGCCCGTCGACGATAACGGCTGCCCTCTCGACGACGACCACGACGGCGTAGCCAACTTCCAGGACCAGTGCCCCTCTGAGGCCGGTACCGCCGAAAACCAGGGCTGCCCAGAAGGTGCCGCCGATGCCGATAACGACGGCGTAAACGACTCCGAGGACAAGTGCCCCGACACCCCGCCGAGCACCGCGGTAGATGTGAACGGTTGCCCCACGGCTAACCCGGACGCGGCCCCCGCAGAGGGCGCAGACACGGACCGCGACGGAGTGCCCGACGCCGATGACCGCTGCCCCAGCAGCGCCGGCCCGGCCGCAAACCGCGGCTGCCCGGAAATAAAGGCCGAGACCCGGGCCAAACTCCAAGAAGCCACCCGGTTCATGGGTTTTGAGCTAAACAAGGCCACGCTGCTTCCGGCTTCGTATTCCACGTTGGACGACATCGTGCAAATTCTGCGGGCCTACCCCGATTACACATTAAGCATTGCGGGCCACACCGATAGCAAAGGCTCAACGGCGTTTAACCTACGCCTGGCGCGCGAGCGGGCTGCATCAGCCGGCGGTTACCTGCGCAGCAAAGGCGTGGCCGAAAACCGCATCGTGTTGCGCAGCTACGGCCCTCTGAACCCCATTGCCGACAACAGCTCCGACGCCGGCCGCGCCGAGAACCGCCGCGTAGAGTTCGACCTGTTCCTGACTGGTGACCCCAACCCAGCCGAAACCAAATACGGTCCGCAGCCCCCCATTCCTGCAGTGGCTCCGGCCGTTAAGAAAGACCCGGCTAAAGCCACGAAAGTAAAAAAGGGGGCCGTAAGAAAAGCACCGGCGAGAAAGACGGCGGCAAAGAAGTCGGCGACTAAGGCTCCCGCCAAAGCCGCACCCGCGCAAAAGCCTGCACCCAAAGCGGCGACGCCCAAAGCCACCGCACCGTCCAAAACGGGCACACGCACCAACGCGCCAGCGCCGCGGCGGTAAGGGCAGCCGGCGTGCGGGGCGTGGCGCTGCGCTTCTCGCAGCCTCGCGTGCGCGAGGCCGGCGGCGTTACAGGTAAAAGCAGTATAGCAACCGGGCCGCGGGGTAGCGGCCGCGGTTTACAAGGCGGGTTTCGTACTGCTCGGAGGTGTTGGTACGCCGGTTGATGTACTCCAGCTTCCGGGACTCCAAAACATATGTTTCCCGGAAGCCGTGGTGATACTGCACGGCCAACGCCAGGCCGCTGCGGTCTGTTAACCGCCACTCGGCTTGCCCCGAGGCATACACGAGGTAATTGGCCCGGTGCGGGCTTAGCTCATCAAACACGTAGTTGATTTCTTCCTCGGGCAAAGCCCCCGATGAGTTGCTGTAAACACCGCTGATTACAGAAGAGGCAAAAGCAGTCCGTACCATCATATAGCCACCCCCGCCCTCGGCGCTTATTTTGAGCTTCTGCGCTGGGTTGAAATAGTAACGGGCGCCGGCCGTAAAGTGCGCGGGCGAGGAGGCCAGCAGGCTGCGCGAGGAATTGGTGCTGTTTACCCCGCCTTGGGCATCGCGCTGGTAAATCAGGTGGTCGATGCGTAATCCGCGGTGCAGGCTGGCGGTTTTAACGGCCAGGCTACCCGCCCACCTGGGGCTGAACCGATGCACCACGCCCAGGGAAAAAGCGGCACCGGCTGTTTGAGTGGCGCGCATTTTGGGCGGCAGCCGGTTGCCTTCCGCGTGGTTCAAGGATACGCAGAAGCCGCCGCCGGCTTCAAGCGAGGTACGCTCCTGCGCCCGCAACGGGCTGAGCAGCGGCGTACCCAGGCAACAAGTGGCAGTAAGTAAAAGGCAGTTATAAGCCAGCATATAAGAGAGTTGTAAGCTAGCACCTTAACGGCTCGGGCACTTATAAAATTGCGCGCTGCCGCGGGCTACTTATTTCCTGCGGCCGTGTGCCTCGCTGGAGTTGGGATCTATGCGGTTGCGGCATGCCTGCACCAAGTGGTTGAACTAATCGGGGGTCGAAGGAACGCTGATCGGCAAGCATGCAATTCGGAAACGCGGAAAAACCTACTACACGGCAGGGCTGCTGTACGGCGGGAGCAGGACCCGAGAACGGCAAATGGTTTTATGCCGCCCCCGCAAGACGAACGGCTGTTCTACAGCTGGCTTTCGGTTAAATACTAGTGACCTGCTTTGTTCATGGCCACCTTTAGGTTAGCCACCAGCTTGGCCGCAGCCGCCTCAAACGCCTTACGAAGGGCCTCGAAACTAGCGGCACCGCCTTCCCCGATGGGCCTCACTTTGCCGGTCAGAAAATAATCTTCGAATGAAGTGGCGCCGCCCGGTTCTACAAACACAAAATCGGTTACCTCGTACCGATAACGGCCTTCCTGGAGGCACAGTTTTGTGGTGTAGTGCAGATGGGCGGTTGCGGTATAGGTTCGCTTCGCCCCATTATGAGTGTAAGAATAGGTGTAACTCAGGGGCTGAGCCGACGCCGCTTGCATAGCCTCGTTATCCAGCTCACGGGTAGTAATGAGAGACTTGGGCGGCGCGGGAAGCGCCATTACCCACGCTTTGACCCGTTCCTGCAATTCGGCCTGGCTGGCCCCGGCCACTGGCACTTCTTCGGTGAACATAACGCGGCGCGTTGCCTTGTTCATGGGTAAACCGAGTGGTTTTTGGGCCCAGACAGAACCGGCCAGGCAGCAGCTGAAAAGGATAGGCAATAGGCGTCGCATCGGGTAGGGCGTTGTGGTTATCGACAGCGAATGGTTAACCACCAACTTACCTTCTTTTTCTAAGAGTCAATCAACCGCCTGTTGTCTGGCACAGGGCAATAGTCAGGAGGCCTTGAACTGACCTTCTTGCAATTGACTATTTACTGGCAGGTGCTTCGTCAGGCTTGGCGTCGTCTTCTGACGATTTACCTGCCGATGCGTCTGTAGCGCGTTTTTCCTGGCTGGAAGTTTCGTCAGACGCTTCTTTTGCTTCGCCCTTGGCCTCGTGGCCGTCTTCCTGTTTCTCCTGCTCGTCGGCGTTTTGCTTGAACGCCTCCAGCTCCTTTTTGCTGTAAGCTTTGCGGGTGATGAGCACGTACACCACCGCCACCACTCCCGTGCCCACTATGGTGGCCACTAGCAAGCCGCCAAACACCGTCCAGCCGATGTGGCGGCGGCTTTCGGCACCGGCGCCCGAGGCAATGATGAGCGGCACCACGCCCAGAATGGCCGACATGGACGTCATGACGATGGGGCGGAAACGCAGGCGCACAGCGTCCAACGTGGCTTCCACTAACTCGGCACCCGCTTCGAGACGCTCCTTGGCGTATTCCACAATGAGAATGGCGTTTTTGCCTGCCAAACCCACCAGCGTTACCAACCCGATTTGGGCGTACACATTGTTGGTGAGGCTGGACATTAAGCTGAGCGTAACAATGGCCCCGAGCGAGCCGATGGGCACCGACACCAGCACGGCAAAGGGCACCGTCCAGCTTTCGTAGAGGGCCGCTAGCACCAAGAACACGAACACCAACGACAAGCCGAAGATATAGAGGGCTTGCGAGCCGGCTTCGTTTTCCTCGCGGCTCAGGCCCGAAAACTCGTAGCCGTAACCCGGCGGCAGGTTTTGCTCGGCCACCTCTTCCAGGGCTTTAATGGCGTCGCCGGTGCTGTAGCCGGCACCTGGGTCGCCGTTAATATCGGCCGAGCGGAACAGGTTGTAGTGTGAAATGAGCGGCGCCGTGGCGGTGCGCTGGTAGCTGATGAGGGTACTCAGCGGCACCATGCTGCCGGCAGTGTTGCGCACGTAATACTGGTTGAGGTTCTGGATGTCGCCGCGGTAACTGGTGTCGGCCTGGGCCACCACGCGGAAGGTGCGGCCGTAGAGCGTGAAATCGTTCACGTACGACGAGCTCAGGTAGGTTTGCAGGGCACGACCTACATCGGCTACCTGCACGCCTAGCTTTTTACACTTTTCGCGGTCGATATCGAGGCGGTAGCCGGGGGTGTTGGCAGTGAAGAAGGAAAAGCCCTTGGCAATTTCGGGGCGCTGGCGCATGGCACCCAGGAAGCTTTGCAAGGTGCGGTCGAAGGCCTGGATGTCGGTTTGGGCTTCGCGCTCCTGCAGTATAAACGAGAAGCCCGAGGTGTTGCCGAGGCCCGGAATGGCTGGCGGCGGAATCACGACCACCTTGGCTTCTTTGAACTGCCCCAGCCGGCGCTGAATGGTATCCACCAAGGCTTCGGCGTGCAGGGCCTCGTCTTTGCGTTCATCCCAGGGCTTGAGCTGCACGAACAAGGTGCCGCTGTTCGATTTCTGCGAAAAGTTGATGCCGTTCAGGCCCGCCAAACCCGAAAAGTGGTTGACGCCGGGCGTGCTTTCCAGCTCCTTCATCACATTCTTCAGCACGGCCACGGTACGGTCGGTAGACGACGCTTCGGGCAGCGTGAAGGTGATGATGAGCCGGCCTTCGTCTTCGGTGGGAATGAAGCCCGAGGGCTTGGCGCGGTACAGCAGCACCGTGCCCACCAGTATGCAGGCCAACGCTACCAATACCCAGCGCGGGTACTCAATCCCGCGCTTCACGCCGTTGGTGTACTTGTCGGTAAGCCGGCCGAACCAGCGGTTGAACTTGTCGAAAAACCGTTGCAGGAAGCCGGGCTTTTTCGCAGGTTTATCGTCGTGCTTTTCGGCTGGTCGTTCGGCGGAATTCTCGGCAGCAGTTTGCGTTTCCGCAGCTTCTGCGGCGCCCTCTGGTGCTGGTTTTCCGCCCTTGCTTGGGTGCTTGCGCTTCTTCAGAATGAGGGAGCAGAGCGCGGGCGTGAACGTGAGGGCCGAGAATGTGGATAGCACCACCGACACCGCTATGGTGAGGGCAAATTGCTGGTAGAGCCGCCCGGTAATGCCGCCGATGAATGCCACCGGCACAAACACCGCAATCAGGATGATGCTGGTGGTAACCACGGGCGTGGAAATTTCGCGCATGGCCTCGATGGTGGCCTCGCGCGGTTCCATGTCCTTCTCGTCCATGTTCAGCTGCGTGGCTTCCACAATCACAATGGCGTCGTCGATAACAATACCGATGGCTAGCACCAGCCCGAACAGGGTGAGCGTGTTGATGGTGAAGCCCAGCGGCACAAACGCCAGAAACGGCCCCACCACCGCCACCGGAATAGCCAACGTGGGAATGAGCGTGGCGCGCCAGTTTTGCAGAAACAGAAACACCACCAGCACCACCAGCACCAACGACTCCAGCATGGTGAACAGCACTTCCTTGATGGACACCTTCACCACCGTGGCCGCCTCGAAGGGAATGATGTAGTCGAGGTCGGCGGGGAACTGCTTTTTCAGCCGTTCCATTTCCGTTTTCACGTTCTCGTAGGTTTCCAGCGCGTTCGAGCCGGGCGCCTGGTACACCAGCATGTAGGCGGCGCGCTTGCCGTCCACGTAACTCTGGCTGCCGTAGTTGTACTTGCCCAACTCCACACGGGCCACGTCTTTGAGGTACACCACCGCGCCGGTTTCGGGCAGGGTTTTTACAATGACGTTGCTAAACTCTTCCACCGACGACAGCCGCCCGCGTACGAACACGGTGTACTCGAAACTCTGGCCCTTTTGCTGCGGCGCGGCACCGAGCGAACCGGCCGCAATCTGCGCGTTTTGCTCCTGCAGAGCCTCGGTCACTTCGGTAGCCGTAATGCCCAGCTGCGCCAGCTTATCGGGCTTCAGCCAGATGCGCATGGAGAAGTCGTCGGCGCGGGCATTAATGTCGCCCACGCCCTTGGTGCGCAGCAGCGCGTCTTTGATGTAGATGTTGGTGTAGTTGTCGAGGAAGGTAACGTCGTGGGTGCCTTTGGGGGCGTACAGGGCTACCAACATCAGAATACTGGGGTTGCGCTTGCGTACGGTGAGGCCCAGGCGCTGCACCTCCTGCGGCAAGCGCGGCAGCGCAATGCCCACGCGGTTTTGCACGTCGAGGGCGGCTATGTCGATGTCAGTACCTACCTCGAAGTTCACCGACATGCTCATTTGCCCGTTGTTCGAGCTGTTGCTGGTGAGGTAGCTCATGCCGGGCGTGCCGTTCACCTGCACCTCCACCGGCGTGGCTACATTTTGCTCCACGGTTTGCGCGTCGGCGCCCACGTAGGTGCCGCTCACCGATACCGTGGGCGGCGTGATGTTAGGGTACTGCGTAATGGGCAAACTCAGGATGGCCAGCACGCCCAGCAGCACAATAAGCGTGGAGCACACAATGGCCAGTACCGGCCGCCGAATAAAGGTTTCGGCTATCATGATTTGGCCTCTCCTTTCTTGCCGCCCGCTTTACCACCGGCCTTGCCTTCGCTGCCGCCCTGCTTGGGCTTGCCCAAGGTTACCACGCTGCTGTCGCGCAGTTGCTGCAGGCCCTCAGCCACTATTTTTTCGCCTTCCTTCAGGCCTTTCAGCACCACAATGTCGTCGCGCAGGCGCGGGCCCAGCTCCACCTTGCGCTGCAGGGCCACGGTGTCCTTCACCACAAACACGAAACTCTCGCCCATTTGGTCGAGAATGGATTTATTGGGCACCACCACCCGCACGCCTGATTCCTCGTTAAGCACGCGCAGCACGGTGCTCATGCCATCTTTCAGCACGCGCATGGGATTGGTGAATTGCACGCGCACCTGCACGGTGCCGGTTTGCTGGTTCACGCCCCGGTCAATAGCGAGGATCTTGCCGCCGGCCGCGTAGGGCTTGCCGCCGGGCAGCATGAGACGCAGCGTAGAGTCGCTGCTGATGCCGCGCTGCTCCTGCTGCAAGGCGGCGTAGCGGCTCAGCTCTTTCTCGTTGATGACGAAATCGACGCCGACCGGGTCTTCGCTGGAAATGGTATTGAGCAAGGTGCTGCCGGCACTTATTTGGGAACCCAGCTTCACTTGCGAAATGCCGATACGACCCGTGAACGGCGCTTTTACAAGTGAGTAATCGAGGTCGGTTTGGGCCGTGGCCACGGCGGCGCGGGCAACTTCTACCTGCGCACGGGCGGTGGCCTGGGTGGTTATGGCATTGTCGAGAATTTGGCGGGCAATGGCGTCCTGGGCGGCGAGGCGCTGGTAGCGCTCCACGTTTACGGTGGCGTTTTGCAGCTCGGCCTTGGCGCTCAGCAAACCGGCGCGGGCATCGCGCACGGCCGCCAGGTATTTGCGCCGGTCGATTTCGTAGAGCACTTTGCCCTTGGGCACCACTTCGCCTTCCTTGAAGAAAATACCCGTGACGAAACCGGGCACCTGGGTACGCAGCTCCACCGTGTTCAGCGCCACCACAGACGCGGGATACTCGTCGTAGTACACGGCCTCGGCCTTGCGGGCCTGTACCAGCGTAACGGGCGTGGGCGCCGATTCTTTGTCTTTCTCGCCGTCTTTTTCCTTGTCGCCGCAAGCAGTAAGCAAGCTTAGCAGAACCACCAGCACTGCTCCTTTCAAGGCTGTCATCCGGAGCTGGCGCAGGACCTTTCCTTCGAAGCATGAGTCGTTAACACGATAGTCGTTCGACGGCGGCAAGGACCTTCGCCAGCTCAGGATGACGGACGCGAGTGAGGAAGTATACATCGGGTAGCGGCTTAGTAGTTGGTGGGCAGGTTGCCCCGGGCCCGCAGCAGATCCACTTTGCTGGTCAGTACCTGGAACAGGGCCACGTAGTAATTCAGCTCGGCGGTGCGCAGCGTGGTTTGCGCCACAATCACGTCGAGGTAGGGCTTCACACCCTCGCGGTATTGCAGGTACACCACGTCGTTCACTTCGCGCGCCAGGGCCAGGTTGCGTTTGCCCAGTTGGTAATCGGCGTAATAGCCTTTGTAGGTAGCCAGGGCCTGCTGAAACTCGGTGTTGATCTGGTTGCGCACCGCTGTCAGGCTTTCGTCGAGGCGGGTATCGAGCAGGCGGGCGCGGCGCAGGTTTTGCAGCCGGCGCGTACCCTGAAAAATGGGCAAAGCCAGCTGCAAACCGGCAAACGAGCTGGGAAACCGACGGCTGTAAAGGTCGGCCAGCCGGTTGTTTTGGTACACCGAGTTGTAAGTTCCGAAGGCCGACAGCTCGGGCAGGAAACCGTACTGGTAATAGCTGATTTGGGCCGCTTGCAGTGCCTTCTCGGTTTGCAGCTGCTGGTACTCGATGCGGTTGGTGGCGTCGAGCGCAGCGGCGGTGTCTACAACGGCGTCACGCTCCAGGCGCAGCGTATCGTACTGCAGGCCCAGCGGCTGTTCACCGGGCAAGCCCATGAGCTGTTTGAGATAGGCAGATTTCGCATTTACGCTTTCGAGGGCCTGCTTGCGGGCGGCCAGGGAGTTGTTGAGGGCAATTTCGGCCTGCTTGTAGTCGATTTTATCCACCACGCCGGCATCGTAGCGCGCTTTGGCATCCTTCAGGCTGCGCTGCAGGCGCACAATGTCGGCCTCGAATACCTGAAACTGCCGCTGCGAGAGCAGCACGTCGAAAAACGCCTTGCTTACGTTGGCCACCACGTTGGTTTGCACTACGGCGGTGTTCTGCTGGTAAAAGCGCCGGGAAGGCCGCGCCGTACGCAGGGCCAGCCACACGTCGTTATTGAACAGAGCCTGGGTGCCGTTGAGGCTGATGGTAGATGTGTTTTTCAGCCCGATTTGCCGCGGCGTACTTACCCCTTCGGCGTTTGGGAATACCGTGAAGGGCAACTGAAAGAAGTGTTGCGCATCGGCCGTAACCCCCACCTGCGGCAGCCAATCCGAAAGCCCGATGCGGATGTCGGCCTCGTTTACTTCTTGGTCGAGGCGCGCTTGCCGCAGCACCGGCTGGTTGCGTACGGCATACTGCAGGCACTGCTCCAAAGTAAACGTGCCGCCGGGTGGCACGGTAGCGGGCGGCGTTTGGGCGCTGGCGGCCAGGCTCCAAAACAGCAGCAACGCCAAACACCACCCAGCCCTTACTGGCATGGGCAATAACACGCGAGACGGAGTTAAGAAGCCTGGGTGCACGAGCAACGGTTGCATGAGCGACATTCACAGGGTACAAATACCCAGACTGAAGCCTTACCGCAAATCGGCGCTTTGGGTTGCGCCTATCCTAGGTATGCAACCACTTAAACCAATTGTTTACACCCAGTAAATCAATTTTTTATAAATATTAACGCCGAATATTAACAATATGACGTGCAATTAGGTTAAGGCAAAAACATCAGCAAGTCACTTGTTATAATTATATTCAATTACCCAAAACACACGAGCGTTCTGGCGAAACCTTGTGCAGGTAATACCTCAGTATGAAGCCGCATTATTTTCCTGATTCAGCCAGTGTTTATCAGCGCCAGCATCTGCCGCGCGTCGCCGATGGCGGAGCCGCCGATGTCGTTGTTGAAATACAGGTACGCCTGCTTCACAGTGGATGCAGCTTCTATTTGTGCTTTCACCTGCTGCAGAAAGGCGGGCGCGTAAGGCGAGTGGTACAGCGCCGGCACGCCGTGTAGGCGGTAATAGAGCACCGGCGTGTTGGCTACTATCGCATCGGGCAGTTCGGGGTGGCTTTGCCCGCAAAAGCTTACGCCCCGGTCGGCCAGAGCAGCGTACACGGGCGGCTGCCACCAACTAGGATGCCGAAACTCCAGCACGTTAGCAAAGCTCGGATTGAGGCACTCGAGGATACGCGCGAGCCGCTCGGGTGTGTAAACGGTGCGCGGCGGCAGCTGAAACAGCACCGGGCCCAACTTCTCGCGCAAGCCCTCCTGCACGGTATTGTAAAAGTCGGTGAGCAATCCGCCCACTTCGTTAAACTGTCTGTAGTGGGTTATTAGCCGGGGCGCTTTTACCGAAAACACGAAATCGGCAGGGCTCGTGTCGTACCAATTTTGCAGAAAGGAAAGCTGCGGAAAACGGTAGAAAGTTACGTTTAGCTCCAGGGTCCGAAAGTGCTCGGCGTAGTACTCAAACCAGCGCCGCATGGGCAGCTTTTCGGGGTAAAACACGCCGCGCCAGTGGCGGTAGTGGTAACCAGAGCAGCCGATATGGTAAACGGGCATCGTGCAGAAACGAGTGGTACTTGCGGCTCTACGCAGCCCAACCCGAAAATGTGAGCCTACGCGTTGCGCCACCGGAGCTAAGCCCAACCGGATAGCAGCTTGGCCCGTTCTAGCAGGGCATATCCGACCCTCGACTCCATGGAAACTACCCGCGTTTTTACGGCCGATACCGAAACCGACCTGTGGCAGCAGGTAACCACCGACATGACCCAAGACGGTGCTCCCCTGGAGTACTCGGCGCTGTTGCATCAGGGCGGGTATAACTTTCGCCTCGACCTCGACATAGACCCCGGCGGCGGCTTTGAAAGCGGTTATGCCTATACGGCCCTCACGGCGCTGGTGCCCGGTAACCTGCCGCTTCGTTTTGCCTTGCACGAGCAGGACTGGATTCACGAATTGGGCAAGCTCGTGGGCATGGAAGACGTGGAACTGGGCCTCCCCGACCTCGACCCGGTATTCATGGTAAAAACCAACGACCCCGAGCTGCTCCGCGACCTGCTGGCTGATTCCGTGGTGCGCAACACGCTCATCAAGTACCAGGAATGCCGCCTGACCCTTGCCCCAGCCGACGACGAAACCGACCCTAATCTACACCTCATTTTCACCAAGGAAACGGGCATTGTGGAGCAAGAGAGTTTACTGGAAATCTACCACATGCTGTGCCGGCTGCTGCAGAAGCTCAGTCCGCAACCCGCCGGAGCAGTGGCATAAATTTGCGGGCAGGCATGCAACCGTTTTTCCGGCTGCAGGCTCCTGTTTGAGCCGCTGCACTACATGCCTAACCTGCTTTTTATGCCGAACCGCTACGCATTACTCCTTATCTCGAGTATGCTCCTCACGGGGCTATCCGGGTGTTGGTATCAGTTCAGAGTAGAGCCCGAACAAGTGCCGCTGCCCAGGTACCGGCCGCTGCTTATGTCGCGCTCCGCGTTGGAGCAGTCGGTGGCGCTGGTGGCGGCCCGCGACCTGCACAACACCGGCAAAATCTTCATCAAGGGCCCATACGTGTACATTAACGAGCGGTACGAGGGCGTGCACATCATCGACAACACCGACCCTGCCCAGCCGCGCAACGTAGGTTTCCTGCGCATTCCCGGCAACCTCGACGTTTCCATGCGCGGCAACCTGCTGTATGCCGATAACGCCGAGGACCTTGTAACCCTCGACGTGAGCGACCCGTCCGCCGTGCGCGTGAGCAGCCGCGTACGCCGCGCATTTCCCGAGCTGGCGCCGCCCGAGCAGGCCGACGTGATAGAGGAATACCGCCCCGAAAACCGCCCCGCCGACGCCGTAGTGGTGGGCTGGCAAAAAGTAGACTAGCGCCATGATTGTACCTGCTTTCCTGCGCCGCTACGCGCTGCCGCTTCTGCTATTGCTGCCGTTAGCAGCCTGCGAAACCTCCGCCGATTCGGCCAGCCCCATATCGGCGGGAGCCGACACCGGCAAGGCTGGCTCCATGGCCCGCTTCGCCGTGATGAATAACACGCTCTATACTGTCGACGGCCAGAGTTTGCGCGTGTTTAACCTCGCCGACCCCAACAACCCCGTGGCCGCCGGCCGGGCTGCCTTGGGCGTGGGCATTGAAACGATATTCCCCAAGCCGCCTTATCTGTTTATTGGTACCCAGCGGGGCATGTTCATATTCGACGCATCTGTACCCCTGGTTCCGCGGCAGGTGGCGTACTACGAGCACGTGGTAAGCTGCGACCCGGTGGTGGTAGCCGACCGCTACGCCTACCTCACGTTGCGGGCCGGCCGCACCTGCGGCGGTGGCATGAACCAGCTGCAAGTAATCGACCTCACCAACCTCAGCCAGCCCCGCCTCGCCCAGGTTTACCCGCTCACGAAGCCCTACGGCCTGGGCATCGACAGTGCCTCGCTGTTTGTGTGCGACGACGGCCTGAAGGTGTTTGATGCCCGCCGCACGCCCCTGCTTACCCAGCGCGAGCATCACCGCATCGAAGCCTACGATGTGATTCCCGACCGGGGCCGTTTATTTGTAATCGGGTCGGCGGGCCTGTACCAGTACCGCTACACAGCCGGCACCCTTACGCAGCTCAGCTTATTGCCCATTACGCCGCGCTAAGTGGTTTTATTCCGCATCGTTTCTTTCGCATGAGGCCAGTAACGCGCCGTGTAGTAGCCTTGGCCGCAGGAATTCTGCTGAGCCAGATTCCGCGCGCCTGGGCTCAATCGGCACCGGCGGTGGAGCGGCGGCCGCGGCAACTGGTGGTTAAATTGAACGCTTTTCCGCTGCTGGCCCGCGGCTACCACCTGGAAATCGAGAAAAGCTTTGCGGGCTACCCCCGGCACAGTGTGGGCCTCACCGGGCAGTACTACAACGGCCGCGTGCTCGACATTACCGCCGCCAACGTTAGCCGGCAGAACGAGCAGGTGCACGGCTATGGCGCCGAACTGCTGCACCGCGTGTACCTAAGCTCCGTGGCCGATGCGCAGCTGCGGGGCTTGTATATGGGCTATGGACCAAGTTACCAGCGCTTCTCCATGAGTTTTGTGCAGGATACCTGGGTGGAGCGGCCCGATGGTTTCGGCCTTACTTACTACGCCTTGGTTCCGGTTCCTTACACCGAGGACATTACCCGCGTGGGCGCGTCGGCGGTGCTGGGCTTTCAGGACTTGCTGGAAGCCACGCCTATTACCTTCGATTTCTATATTGGGCTGGGCTACCGCTACAGCAGTTTTCGCTCGGAGCTGCCCGAAAGCCGTTACCGCGCCGGCCTCCTCGACTATGGCCAACGGGGTGTGTACCTGCCGGCCGGCTTTAAAATTGGCCTGCTGCTGTAGCATACCAATGCCAAAGCAGCAGCCCGCATTACCCACGCACCCAACTAGCCGGCTCGGCCAACGAAGCGTTAGCGAGGCTTGCCTGGTGACAACTTTTTTCGGCACGCTCAGCAAAAACCAACAGGTACCTAGCGCAGCAAGCGTTGCAGGGCCTGCGCATTGAGCACGCCGGCGCCCCCAATGCCATTATTAAAGAACACGTACGCTTCTTTTACGCCCGGCGCGGCCTGCACATCGGCGGCCAGCTGCGTCAGATATTCCGCGCTGTAGCTCGATTTGTACAGTTCCGGCACGCCGTGCAGGCGGTAGTAGAGC
Organism: Hymenobacter koreensis; assembly: GCF_039541855.1. Classification (NCBI taxonomy): domain Bacteria; kingdom Pseudomonadati; phylum Bacteroidota; class Cytophagia; order Cytophagales; family Hymenobacteraceae; genus Hymenobacter; species Hymenobacter koreensis. The sequence goes on along the minus strand of NZ_BAABHA010000001.1, from coordinate 92,908 downwards.
AGACTATTGGTCGTTACTACATCGTCGGGGAGCGGCAGGGGGTGGCTCTGGCCCACAAAGCTGATGTTGTGCTGCGCAAGGGTGCGTAATACTTCTCCTTCCCACCAGCTGGGGTGCCGGAATTCCAGCGCGTTCGAAAAGCTGGGGTCGAGATGCCCGAGGATGCGGCCAAACAGCTCCTCGGTGTAAGCTGCTTTGGGCGGCAGCTGAAACAGTATTGGCCCCACCTTCTCGCGCAGGCCTTCGCGCACCAACCCGTAAAAATCGGCCAGTACGGGCGCCGCTTCGGGGCTGAACTTCTTGTAATGCGTAACGATGCGCGGCGCTTTCACCGCGAACCGAAAGCCCTCGGGGCTCTGCTCGTACCAGTTTTCGAAAGCCCTTAGCTCGGGCATCTTGTAAAAGGTAACGTTCAGCTCCAAGGCATTAAACTGCGTGCAGTAGTACCCAAACCACTTGCGCGGAGGCAATTCGGGCGGGTAAAACACGCCTTTCCAGTCGCGGTAGTGGAAGCCGGAACAGCCAATGCGGGGGGTATTCATGCGTAGAGCGGAGCTTGCTGACAGCGGCTGTACGCAAAAGCGCGCGGGAGGTACGAAGGCTACCGCAGCGGCGGCTTCCTCCGGTAGTTAGCACCGCCGTATAAGCCGGCCGGGCACCCAAATAAAAAGCATTACTTATATAGCAAAATGTTACTATTGTTGAACAGCGTTTAATTTTTCCCGTACCACTTCCCTCTCGCTTTTTTCCCAGGCTTATTCGCTGTTTTTCATCCTTACCCAGCTAATCCTCTTCGCTATGCCATTCCCTAGCCACGACCACGCCGGGAAATTTCTAGGGACTCCGGAGCTGGAGTTTATTACCGATGTCAACACCCCGAACCCCACAGCGAAACTCCTCAACGACTTTCTTTTCGTGGAGGTAACCGGTATTCGCTGGACCGCGCCCGCTGGCAGCCTCGTGGACGCCAGCAGTATTCCCCATGCCCTCTGGACGCTGTTCGGCTCGCCCTTTACGGCTAGCTATGCTCACGCCTTCATTATTCACAACGTGGCCTGCAACGCCCGCGTACGGCCCTGGCAGGATGTTCACCAGATGTTTTACCACGCCTGCCTGGCCGGCGGCATAGCCCTGGGCCTGGCCAAAGTCATGTACTTGGCCGTACGCAATTTCGGGCCGCGCTGGCCCCACCACATGTACGGCGAAAACACGCCCGGCAGCAGCACACCAGCGTCATCGGAAGAAGCCCAGCTGCGCTACGTTACACTGGCGCACAGCTATGTGCAGCAGCACGGCGACCGGGTTTCGTTGCAGGAAATAGACCGATACGCCACCGCTGCGCAACCGCAGAACCAGCAGACGGGCACGGCGTGACTCCCAACAGACGCACGTAAACCAACGCGCCCGTGGGTTCCCATTTATACGGAAAGCGGCGCCCTTAACGGCCCGAAAGCACGCCCGACCAGTACAGCACGCAGTACAGCAGGTAAACGCCGGGAATGGTAAGCATGTACACCCACCACGAGGGGTGCGAAAGGCGGTACTTCAGGCTTTCGGTGGAGTGCTTGGTGGTTTCCATAGTCGCGTGGCCCCCGGCCGTAACGGTGTACTTAAATATACAGCGTTTCCGCTGCATATTGCATCCGTATTTATAACACAAAAATCTAAATAATAACCTGTTAGCCGTTCTCGTGTAGCAGCTCGGCGTAACCAAACCGCTCATGGCGGGTACACGCTGAAACCTAGCCCGCTCCACGGCCAATTGTACCGCTTCTAATACCCACTCGTATGCCGCGTATCGTAACGCTCACCCTGAACCCGACCGTCGACAAAAGCACCACCGCCGACCAGATTATTCCCGACCACAAGCTGCGGTGCGCCGCGCCCAAGTTCGAGCCCGGCGGCGGGGGCATTAACGTGTCGCGGGGGCTCAGGCGCCTGGGGGCCGACTCGGTGGCGGTGTTTCCGGTGGGCGGCCCCTCGGGTACGCTTTTGCTGGAACTGCTCGAACAGGAGCACATCCAACAGCAGGCGGTGCCCGTGGCCGCCCGCACCCGCGAAAACTTCATCGTCGTTGATGCTTCAAACGGGCAGCAGTACCGCTTTGGCATGCCTGGCTCACCGCTCACACCCGACGAGCAGCAGCAGGTGCTTGAAAGCCTGCGCAGCCTGCCGGAAAAGCCCGAATACCTGGTTATCAGCGGCAGCCTGCCGCCCGGCGTCGAGCCAGAACTGGTGGTACGCATCATTCGGGCCGCTAAGGAGCTGAGCATTAAAGTAGTCGTCGATACTTCAGGGCCGGCCCTGCACCAGGCCCTGGCCGAGGGCGTGTACCTGGCCAAACCCAACGTGGGGGAACTCAGCAAAATGGCCGGCGTCGAGGAGCTGGACAACGACGCCGTGGCCGATATGGCACGGCGCCTGGTGCACGAAGGGAAATGCGAAATCGTGGTGACCTCACTCGGCCCCCAGGGAGCATGCGTGGTTACCCGCGACCTAGTTGACCATATTCCCGCGCCTGCCGTGCGCAAGCGCAGCACCGTGGGCGCCGGCGACAGCATGGTGGCCGGACTGGTGTATGGCCTGTCGACGGGCCTTTCGGTGCGCGAAACAGTGCGACTGGGCGTGGCCTGCGGTACGGCCGCCACCATGAACCCCGGCACCGAGCTTTTCAAGAAGGCCGACGTGGACAAGCTTTACCACTGGCTGCTTCAAACCATGCCGGCGGTAGCCGCTTAGCCCCAGCCCGTCCCTCTTTTCGCCTATACCCATCAACTCCCGCGCTATGTCTCTGTCTCAACCGCCCCAAAAACCCGAGCTGCCCGCCTGGGTATTTTTCGTGCTGCGGGTAAGCTCTCTGGCGGCGGTAGCGGTGGTGGCCTGGCTGGTGATGCGCTGCGAATCCTAGCCTTTCTCCTGGTAAAGGGCCTGCGGGCGTGTCTTCTTACCGACGCCGTTGCCTGCCGTTCTACGGCCAGGCGGAGCGTGCCTTATTTCCTCGGTTTTTGCCGTACTTTCTGGCCGTGGCAAGCCACCATTATCCAATTATTTCATCTATTAATCAGTATCTTAATAGAAACCGTAACTCCTACTGCCATGAATGAGCAAACTGCCCTCATTACCGGCGCGTCCAGCGGCATTGGCTTCGAGCTGGCCCGCTGTTTCGCCCGCGACGATTACCGCGTGGTGCTGGTGGCCCGCCGCCTCGAAGAACTGCAGGAGGCGGCTCGCTTGCTGCACCAGGAGTTCGGCGGCGTCGACATTCTGCTGTTGCCCCTGGATCTGAGCCGCCCCGAAGCGCCCGAGCAGCTTTACGCCGAAACCCAGCGGCGCGGTCTGCAAATCGACGCCTTGGTAAACGATGCCGGCTTTGGTGAAACGGGCTACTTCGCCGATACCGACATGCAAACCGAGCTGCGCATGATTCAGGTAAACGCTACCTCCCTGGTGCACCTGACCAAGCTGTACCTGCGCGACATGATGGCCCGCAACTACGGCCGCATTCTGCAGCTGGGCTCCGTGGCCTCGTTTTCGCCCAGCCCCTGCCAGGCCGTGTATGCGGCCACCAAGGCCTTTGTGCTCAGCTTCACCGAGGCCGTGCAGCACGAGCTGAAAAAGCAGCGGTCGGCGGTAACCATGACCATTCTCTGCCCGCCCCCCACCGACACCAATTTCTTCCAGGTAGCCCACGCCGAGCACACCTGGGCCGCCAACCACACGGCCTCGGCCCGCGAGGTGGCCGAAGAAGGCTACGATGCCATGATGGAGGGCGCGGCCCGCTCCCTGCCCACGCTGGCTGCCAAAGCCAACTTCTTTTCCAGCCTCGTGCTGCCCGATTCGGTGCTGGCCACGCTCATGAACACGCAGCTGCAGGAAGTCCGGCATTAAGCATCCGCCGGCAGGGCCGCCGTGGTTTCGCGGCGGCATTACGGGTTAGCCGAACGGCTGTTGCGCAGCTCCTGCCGCAGTTGCCGCACCTCCTCGTGCAGGGCCTCTATTTGCGCCGATCCGGCTATTTCGGCGCCCTGGTCCTCGGCGTCGCGGCCCATGAAAAAGGACGCCAGCGTGGCCGTGAAGTAGCCGAACACGGCGAAGCCATACAGGGCCAGCAGAAAGCAGAGGGTCCGCCCTTCGGCCGTTTTCGGCCAGTATTCGCTGCCCATGCTGGTGAGTACCATGGCCGTCCACCACAGGGCCTCGGGGTAGGTCCCGAGGCCGTTGGGCACGTCTTTTTCGAAGGCGTACATGCCGGCGGCGCCCAGCAGCAGCACCACGCCCGTGAGGCCTACCACGTAGCCAATGCCGCGCCGACCAAAGCTGGCCGCCAGCGCCTTCATGCCCCGGTTTAACGACCCCACCACTTTCACCAGCCGCAGCCCGCGCACAGCCCGGGCGGCCCGCAGCACCCGCGCCAGCCGGAACAGCCGCAGCGCCGGCACCACCAGCGAAATAAGCGTGATAATATTCGACTTGAGGAAAGGCAGCTTGGCCGGTGCGAGTATAAACTTGAGCGCGAAGTCCAGGATAAATAACACCCAGATGCCCAGGCTCAGGTGCTCCAGCGCCGGCGAAAGTCCCCAAATCAGCTCGATTCCCAGCAGCAGCAGCCACACGAAGCCCAGCACCAGCATGGGCGTTTCCAGCCAGTCGGTTAGTTGTTCCAGCAGCTCATGCCGCTCGTGCTGCAGCTGTTCTTTTTCAGAGGGAGAAGTAGCCATGCCTATGCGGTGCGGGTGGCGCGGCGTGCCATAAGGGCCGCCCTGGTGCATACGCCCGCTATGCGGCGGAGTTATATGGCCCGGCGCAGGCGCTGAACAGGCGTCGCCCCCACGCTATACCGTGCCTGCATTTTGCCTTGTTTCCCAGGCGCACTTCCCTTCGCTTCGCAGCCCCGCCCAGGGGCAACCTCCGCGCCGGACAACTCACCGGGCCTTGCCCGAGTTGGAGACCTGAGCAACCGAAAGGCACCAGCCGTTCCCGTATCCGCCTCTTGCTCCCGACCAGTTAGGCCCGGCTTAATCCCAAACAGCCCAGGCCCGTACCGAAGTAGCGCTGGCAACGGCCCGGCACGAAACCAGCAACCAAATGGGCACTCAGGATGCGAAGTACTGGCCCGGCAACCGCACCCATCGCACCCCGCCCGTATAAGGCGTGCATGCCCCGTTTGCGGAACCGCCATAACTTGCCTCCGAGTTGAGCGGAGCAACACCGCCTAACCACTGGGAAACGACAATTCAGTAACGAACACACAGCACATGGCTTCAGGTTTTTTTGCGCTACTAGATGATATTTCTGCTTTGGTAAAAGTAAGCGCGGCCAGTCTGGACGACGTGCCTGCCCAAGTAGCCAAAACCACCGGCAAAGTCTCCGGCATTGTTATCGACGATACGGCCGTTACGCCCAAATACGTGGTGGGCCTCGACCCCTCCCGCGAGCTGTCCATCATCTACCGGATTGCAAAAAAGTCCCTGATCAATAAACTATTGATTCTGAGTCCGGCCGCCTTGGTGCTGGGGTATTTTGCCCCCTGGGCCATTACGCCCATCCTCATGCTGGGCGGGGCTTACTTGTGCTTCGAGGGCTATGAAAAGGTGCATTCCATGTTCAGCAAGCACCACGAGGTGAACGTAGAAAGCGAGCAGGTAAAAACCATTACGCCCGAGGAGTTGGAGCAGGAACGGGTGGCCGGCGCCGTGCGCACCGATATTATTCTGTCGGCCGAAATCATGGCCATTGCCTACAGCCAGGTAACCGACCAAACGGTGGTAAACCAGATTGCCGTAATGGCGGCCGTAGCCGTGTTCATCACCATTGCCGTGTACGGTTTTGTGGGCCTGATCGTGAAAGCCGATGATTTCGGCGTACACCTGGCCCAGGACAAATACCACCCCGCTACGCAAAAGCTGGGGCGCGGCATTGTGAAATTCATGCCGCACTTCCTCAGCATCCTGAGCTACGTGGGCACCGCCGCCATGCTGTGGGTGGGAGCCGAAATTATTGCCCACGGCATTCCGTTTACCGCGCACCTGCTGCACGAGCTGGAAGTAGCTTTAGCTGATGTTCCCGCGCTGGCCTGGCTGGCCAAAGCACTTTCCTGTGCTATTGGCGGCTTACTGATTGGCTTTGTGGTGGAGAAACTGGTGCTGCTGGTTAAGAAGCTGCTAGGCAAGGACAAGAAGGAGCAAGCAGCCTGATCGGTTTTCCAGCTTCCATGCTCCACTTTCCCGATCCTGCAGGTTTTTTCGATTGCGTATCTTAGCTAGCCATGAAACTCGCCCTCGAACTGGAATTCCCCGACGACCAAGCCGCCAACGTGCTGCGCCTGCTCCAAAGCCTGCCTGAAACCACGGCCACCGTCATTCCGCATCCGGCCACGACCAACGCACCAGCCGCCGCATTGTCTGAAGCCGAGCAACAGCGCCTGATGCACGAGCTATTCGGCTCATGGCAGTCCGAAGAAAGCGGCGACGAGCTAACCCGGCAGCTGCTCGAAGCCCGCTACTTCCGCGACCGGGACGTGGAGCTATGAGCCAATACCTGCTCGATACCAACATCTGCATCCACTTTCTGAAAGGAGAAGCCGCGCTAGCCACCAAATTGCATGCGGTAGGTGTACATAATTGCTTTGTTAGCGAGCTGACGATAGCCGAACTCATCTACGGCATTGCCAAAAGTGCCCCTACGCGCCAGGCAGCCAACCGGCAAAGCTTGGCGAAAATCCAGCAGCTATTCAGCAACCGCATACTCCCCATTGCCGCCTGCTTTGAGCTCTACGGCTCCGAAAAAGCCCGACTACGCAGCATCGGCCGCCCGGTAGATGATTTCGACCTGCTTATCGGCTGCACGGCCCTGGCCCATGGCTTAACATTAGTCACGCGTAACACCCGCCATTTCGCGGACCTTGGCGGTATTTGGCTGGAGAACTGGATTGATGCGCCGCCCGCATTATCCGCCGCTCAGCAGTTGCAGTAACTCAGGCCTCTGCCGCCAGTTTAAACCATGAAACCTCTACTTCTCTTCGTGTTGCCGGCACTCCTTGCAGCCAAAACAACCGAGCAAGGCACCAGCCCTGAAGCGGGCAAAGTAGTTTACCAGTCGAAACGGCTAACCATCACCCAGGTAGCCCAAAACACCTTCGTGCATACCTCCTTTCTGGATTCCAAAACCTTCGGCAAAGTGCCGTGCAACGGCATGATCGTGAAGAGTGAAGGGGAAACGGTCGTCTTCGACACCCCCACCACCGACAAGGATTCCAAAGAACTGATCAACTGGATCAAAAAAGACCTTCGCTGCACCGTTAAAGCCGTAATTCCCACCCACTTTCACGAAGACTGCCTGGGCGGCCTGAAAGAGTTTGCGCGCCATAACATCCCCTCCTACGCCCACGAACCAACGATTACCTACGCCAAGCAGGCCAAATTTAACGTGCCCCAGCGCGGCTTTACCACCAGCCTAGCGTTGCCCTTCGGTAACACGCAGGTACTCGCTACGTTTTTCGGCGAAGGCCACACCCACGACAACGTGGTGGGCTATTTCCCCGACGACGAAGTGCTGTTCGGCGGGTGTTTGCTCAAAGAGCTAAATGCCACCAAAGGCAACCTGGCCGATGCCAACGTGCAAGCCTGGTCCGCCACGGTAACCCGGGTAAAGCAAGAGCACCCCAACGTGCGCGTGGTGATTCCCGGCCACGGCAAACCCGGCGACCAAAGCCTGCTCGATTACACCATTCGGCTGTTTCAGCAGCCCTAAAAGCCTACCGGTGCGCGTGAGCGAAGGCGTAATTTCCCCCTACTGGCCCCTACTGGCGCGAGTTTAGCGTAGCGTAACTCGTGACCAGCCATACCGAGAGACTGAGCCTCCCACGCTAGAATTTTTAAACCAAGCCCATCCGAAGCAGCCCCACCACACTGCCCAATTCTATTTGTCATCTAAAGCGCTTCGGAGCGGAGTAACTTCCTGCTCTGAGGCGCTTTATTTCACCCCAACAACCATTCCCTTGTTCCGCACCCGCGTCCTCTACTTGTGGCTGCAAATGATCGGGCTTACCCTAGTCCTGCTAACCGTTGCAGCATTCGTAGCCGCCACCTTCACCGACGATTTCAAGACCGCGGCCGTGTTGCTCCTCGTGCCCTTCGCGTTTGTCTTATATGCAAGTATGGCGGCAATTGCAGGCTTTCTGCCCATGCTAATCTTGATGCAACGCCTGCTCGTAGCAACAGGCACGCGCACCGGTCGTCCGGCCGAGTTTCAGGCCTTCCGTTCCCGGCTCAGCCTATACAGTTTAGTGCCCGCTACGTTTCCCTTTATGGCCTTGCTTTTACCCCAGTTGCGCCCGCACAGCGGACCACTTGCGGGCTTGCTGCTGCTCTGGGCGTTGTCCACGCTCATCGTGTGGCGCTTCAATGCTCGTCGCCTGCATCAGGAGTGGAACGCGGGCCAGCCATACTAAGGCATTGCTGATTCATCCAACCGCAGGCATTGTGCTTGTCTTTATGGCTCATTAGCCCGGCACATACCCTTACATTCACGTCATTTTGTCCAAAAACACGGGCGCAAAATCCTGCTTTTCAGCCAAAAAGTCCGCTTTACCCACCTAGCCCACCATTTGCTAAGTCCGTATCAGCAGAACCAGAGCACCTGAAACAGACTTAGCGCTATGAACTTCAACAACTTCACTATCAAGGCTCAGGAGGCCGTGCAGAAGGCCACCGAAATTGCCGGCGGCTATCAGCAGCAGGCCATCGAGACGGGCCACCTCCTGAAAGCCGTCTTTCAGGTGGACGAAAACGTGACCGGGTTTCTGGCCGGCAAGCTTGGCGTAAACCTGAACATCCTCACCCCGCGCCTGGATGCCATTGTGCAGGCGTACCCCAAGGTGAGCGGCGGTTCGCCCTACCTCGCCAACGAAGCTGCCGCCGCCATGCAGCGCGCCAACGGCTTCCTCAAGGAGTTCGATGACGAGTACGTATCGGTGGAGCACCTGCTGCTGGCCCTCGTGGACGGCCGCGACCAGGTGGCTACCCTGCTCAAGGACACGGGCTTCAACACCAAAGACCTCAAAGCCGCCATCAAGGAGCTGCGGGGCGGCCGCAAAGTCACGTCGCAGTCGGCCGAGGACCAGTACCAGAGCCTGAACCGCTACGCCCGCAACCTCAACGAGCAGGTGCGCTCGGGCAAGATGGACCCCGTCATCGGCCGCGACGAGGAAATCCGCCGCGTGCTGCAGATCCTGTCGCGCCGCACCAAGAACAACCCCGTGCTGCTGGGTGAGCCGGGCGTGGGCAAAACCGCCATCGTGGAGGGCCTGGCCCAGCGCATTGTGGCCGGCGACGTGCCTGAAAACCTCAAGGACAAGGTTATCATGTCGCTCGACATGGGCCTGCTCATTGCCGGCGCCAAGTACAAGGGCGAGTTTGAGGAGCGCCTCAAGGCCGTTATCAAGGAAGTAACCGACTCCGAAGGCCAGATCATTCTGTTCATCGACGAGATGCACACCCTCATTGGGGCGGGCGGCGGCGGCGAGGGCGCTATGGACGCGGCCAACCTGCTCAAGCCGGCCCTGGCCCGCGGGGAATTGCACTCCATCGGGGCTACCACGCTCAAGGAGTACCAGAAGTACGTGGAGAAAGACAAGGCCCTGGAGCGCCGCTTTCAGGCCGTGATGGTGGACGAGCCCAGCACCGAAGATGCCGTGAGCATCATGCGCGGCATCAAGGAGAAGTACGAGCTGCACCACGGCGTGCGGATTACCGACGACGCCGTAATTGCCGCCGTGGAGCTGTCGAGCCGCTACATCACCGACCGCTTCCTGCCCGACAAGGCCATCGACCTCATGGACGAGGCGGCGGCCAAGCTCCGCATCGAGCTGAACTCCATGCCCGTGGAGCTCGACGAGGTGCAGCGCCGCATCATGCAGCTGGAGATTGAGCGCGAAGCCATCCGCCGCGAAGACAACAAGGACCGCGAAGCCGTACTCAACAAGGAGCTGGCCGAGCTGGGCGACAAGCGCGACTCGCTGAAGGCCCGCTGGGAGTCGGAGAAAAACGTGCTCAACGACATCCAGGAGCAGAAGGAAGCCATTGAGCGGTTTAAGCTGGAAGCCGACCAGGCCGAACGGCAGGGCGACTACGGCCGCGTGGCCGAGCTGCGCTACGGCAAGATTCAGGAGGCCGAGGCCAAGCTGAAGACGCTGCAGGAGCAGGCCAACCAGAACAAGGACGGTGGCTCCATGCTGCAGGAAGTGGTAACCCACGAGGACATTGCCGAGGTAGTGGCGAAGTGGACCGGCATCCCAGTAAGCAAGATGCTGCAATCGGACCGCGAGAAGCTGCTCAACCTCGAAGCCGAGCTGGGCAAGCGCGTAGCCGGCCAGGCCGAAGCCATTGCGGCCATCTCCGACGCCGTACGCCGCTCCCGCGCCGGCTTGCAGGACCCCAAGCGGCCCATCGGCTCGTTTATCTTCCTCGGCACCACTGGGGTGGGCAAGACGGAGCTGGCCAAGGCCCTGGCCGAGTACCTCTTCAACGACGAAAACGCCATGGTGCGCATCGACATGAGCGAGTACCAGGAGCGCCACGCCGTGTCGCGCCTCATCGGGGCGCCTCCCGGCTACGTGGGCTACGACGAAGGCGGGCAGCTGACCGAGGCCGTGCGCCGCAAACCGTACTCGGTAATTCTGCTCGACGAGATTGAGAAGGCCCACCCGGACGTGTTCAACATCCTGCTGCAGGTGCTAGACGACGGCCGCCTCACCGATAACAAGGGTAGGGTGGCGAACTTCAAGAACACCATCATCATCATGACCTCGAACACCGGGGCCGACATCATTCAGCGCAATTTCAAGGAGCTCAACGAGTACAACCACGACGAAGTGGTGGACCGCACCCGCGAGGAAGTGGTGGAGCGCCTCAAGCAGCACATGCGCCCCGAGTTCCTGAACCGCATCGACGAAATCGTGATGTTCCAGCCGCTGAAACGCAAGGAGATTCGCAAGATTGTCGACATCCAGTTCAAGCAGATTCAGCACCGCCTGGAAGAAGCCGGCATCCGCCTGGAAGCCACCGACGAGGTGCTCGACTTCCTCGGCGAGCAAGGCTTCGACCCGACCTTCGGCGCCCGGCCCCTCAAGCGCGTGCTGCAGCGGCTGATTCTGAACGAGCTGTCGAAGGAAATCCTCTCCGGCAAAGTCAGCAAAGACGCCGTGGTGGAAGCCGAGCTGCGCGACGGGCATATCGAGTTCGTGAACGTGGACGTGCAGATTCCCGGCGTGTAAGTGCCTGCCCCCAACGAGTAGTAAAAACGCCCCGCCGATAACGGCGGGGCGTTTTCGCTTTTTAAACAACTGCAAAACTGCTTGTTACTAGTTGCCGGAGCAAGCAGTTATGTGCTGCGCCTATGCCCTGCCAACAAGGGTATTTTCGGTACCGAACAGCCGTATCCGTTACGCGCAGAGAGCAAAGTCTGCCACCAATGAGAAGCCCTAACTTAGCGGCCACCGCCCGGGTGCTACCGGCTGAAATTATACCTCCTAACTACCTTTTATGAGCAGACGAATTCTACTGCTGATTCTGGCCTGCATTACTTCACCTTTCCTTTGCCTGGCGCAGGAAAAACCCGCCTTTTCAGCGGCAGATATTAAATCGGATTTAGCGTATTGCTACGAAACCATAGCCAAGGCGCACTACAACTTATACGCTTATACCAGCAAAAGAAAATTCGATAAAACGTACGCCGCTTTAAAGCAATCCATCACGCAGGATTCTGTGGGCTTGCTGGAAACCACGAGGATTTTTCAAAAGCTGACAGCTATTGCCAATACCGGTCACTGCGAGGTGGACTTTCCCGCCGGATCGTACATAGCTTATGCCCAGCAGGGAGGCACCGTTTTTCCCCTGGAGTTAGCGTTGGAGGATGGCGTGGCTTATGTCCGCAAAAACTTTAGCAGCAATGCCGCCCTAAAGCCGGGTACCCAAATCATCAGCATAGACCAGATTCCGGTTGGCAAAATACTCGCCCGCATTCATCCCTACCTCTCGGCTGAGCGGGTGTATTTTAAGAACACCAAGCTTGAGTTGTATTCCTTTCCCCGGCTGTACTGGTCGTTGCTTGGCGCCAAACCGTCTTTTACCGTTCAGCTAAAAGATGCCCGGGGAGAAATGATCAGCCACGAGATTACCGCCATTCCGGTAATGGAATACGAAACCCGGCGCGGTGGCGAAATACTGTCTTCGGAGCGGGCTTTTAAATACCTGAACGACGTGGGCTACCTAAACCCAGGCCCTTTCGGCTCGGCGTTGCCGGATGGCGAAGCTCGTTTCAAGCGGTTTATCGATTCGGTATTTACCGATCTGCAGGCGCAAAAAACCAGCACCCTGCTCATCGACCTGCGCAACAACCCGGGGGGGCACAATGCCTACAGCGACTACCTCATCGCCTATTTCGCCGACAAGCCTTTCCGCTGGCACTCGGCTTTTCAGTTGAAGTCCAGCGCCGTGCTCAAGGAGCAAAGCCGCCCCCAAAACACCGCGGAAGTGACGGACGACTACACCAAGGCGATATTGAGTCATGCCGACGGCGAGGTTTACGCTTACTCCTTTCCCTTGCAGCAGCCGGCACCCGCCCCCAAACGATTTACCGGAAAGGTGCTGGTGCTCATCAACCGTCAATCCTACTCCATGGCCGCGGTAAGCGCGGCGCTTATCCAGGATTATGGCTTTGGCAAAATCGTAGGCGAAGAAACCGGCGACGTGCCCACCATGTACGGCTCGCAGTTCTCGTTTGTACTGCCGAGAACCAAGCTCGTAGTGAAAGTACCGAAGGGCTATTTCGTTCGCCCGAACGGCAGCACCAAGCTTGCCGGCGTCCAGCCCGACTACCCGGTAAGGGACCACCTGCTCGACGAAGAGGATGAAGTGCTAACCTACGTGCTGGATAAATTGCTCGTACCGGCCTCCGCCGGCAAGTAGCGGCCGGTACCGGCACGGAGGACTGCAGCGGCGCTGGGCACAGCCGAGGCGCTCGGCCGGGCGTTGTTCGGCTCCGCCTTTACTTGGCCGTCGGATACCAGTCGCGGAGCCGCACGTCGATTTTCCGGTTGGCGGCCTGCACGGTTTTCTGGAAAGCGGCCACGTCGCTCAGGCCGTTCTGGCCCCGGTAGTGGTAAGGATACACGATGCCCGGCTTGAAGGCCAACACGCCCTGGGCGGCCTGTTGCTCGTCCATGGTATAGGGCAGATTCATACACACAAACGCCACGTCGATGCGCTTGAGGGCGCGCATCTCGGCCACGTCTTCGGTGTCGCCGGACAGGTACACGTTCTTGCCGCCCAAGGTTAGCACGTAGCCGTTTCCCCGGCCTTTGGGGTGCCGGGAGTCGGCCGTTTCGGGCAGGTTGTACATTGGCACCGCCGATACGCTCAGGCCCAAGGTGTCGAGCCGCTGCCCGTTGCGCAGAATTCGCGCCTGCGCCCGATACTGCGCCGGCAGCTGGTCGGCCACCGCCTGGGGTACCACCAGCATAGCTTTGTTTAGAGAGAGGCCCGCCAGGGTTTTTGGGTCCAGATGGTCGCCGTGGATGTCGGTGATAAGGACGACATCGGGCGCCGCCAGCCCGGCATAGGCTTCGGCGCCGCCGTAGGGGTCTACGTAAATCGTTTTGCCGTTCCAGCTGAACACCACGCTGCCGTGCGTAATGGGCTGCACCGTAAGTGGCCCTTGGGCGGTAGCAATCTGGTCGGCGGCCGCACGCGGCGCGGGCGTGGCCGACTGGGCCTGCGTTTGCAACGCCAAAGCAGCCAGCGCGGCCGTGAGCATGAGGGTAGCTTTCATCTGTTGTTGTACCGGGGGTTAGGGAAATACCATGTTTCGCGGGCGGGCCCCATCGGACCCGCTGCCCCGCAGATCGGGTCAATAACCCTACCGGCTGTTATAAGTTCGCATCGGCTGGCGGCTCCGCCCCTGGGGCCAACCCGTTCCGCAGCCGGCAGGCCCGTGTTGGCCGCTTTTTCCAGCAAACGATTGGCGGCGTTTTTTGCACTTTGGCTACCGCGCTGCTGCCTTCTCCAGTCGTTCGTTAAGCGCCACACCCAGGCCGGTATTCGGCAGACGTTCGGCCAGCAGTTGTTGCAGGCCCAGCCCGTCGAGGCGGTGCAGGGCGGCGTAAAGGCCATGGGCGGCTTCGGCCAGGTTGCCGCGGCCGGGGCTGAGCACCACCTGCTGCGCCTCGGGCAGGCCCGGCACCGGCTCGCGCAGGGTGAGGGCGCCGGTGGTGGCGGGGTCGAAGGCGGGTACCGCTGCCAGGCCGGGACCGAAGAGCTGCAGCGGCGTGTGCGGCGAATAGTGAAAGGGCAACAAGCCGGGGCTGGCGGCGCGCTGCTCTTTCTCGGCGGCAGTCCGCAGGCGCGTGCCGGGTACCACCGCCCGGAGCATTTCCAGCGAAATAGCTCCCGGTCGGTATACCACCGGCTCCCCAGCCGGCCCGAAACCCACCACCGTGCTTTCGATGCCCTCCTGGCAAGGGCCGCCGTCGAGGATATATGGAATCTTGCCCCCCAGCTGGCGCTGCACGTGCTCGGGCAGGGTGGGGCTGATGTAGCCGAACGGATTGGCCGAGGGCGCGGCCAGCGGAAAATCGAGGCGGGCCAGCAGCTCCTGCACTAATGGGTGAGCCGGAATGCGCACGGCCACATCGGGCAGGCCGGCCGTAACCATATCGGGCACCACGGCCGGCTCGCGGGGCAGCAGCAGCGTGAGCGGACCGGGACTGAAGGCCGCCAGCAAGGTGTGGGCGGCGGCCGGCACGGCTTCGGGACGCACATAGCCAGCCAGGTGCGCGGCGCTGGCAAAGTGGAGAATCAGCGGGTTGCTTAGCGGCCGGCCCTTCACGACGAAAATGCGGCGCAGGCTTTCCTCGCGCAGGCCGTTACCGGCCAGCCCGTATACCGTTTCGGTGGGAATGGCCACCAGCTCACCGGCCTGCAACAGGGCGGCGGCGTGGTTCAGATCGGTACCCAGCAGCGTGTTCATGGCGCAAAACGAAGCGGCTCCGGGCGGTCGGAGCACCGGGCAAAGGTACAGCGACCCGGCCCAGCCCGGGCAATGCGCTGTTCTGGTCGGCAGCCGGTGTGCGGCAAACCTTCCAACGGCAGGCAGGTTGAACGGCTTAAGATCCGACACCGAGCCGTGCACCTGGGGTACCGTTTAGTAAGCCGCGTTCGACGACAGATCGACTTAACAAAGCAGAGGCAGGTCACTGCTTGCCGAGCTGATGCGGTGCGTTTCGCCTTGGTTCCTTTCCAGTTCAAAAAAGGGCTTACTGGCTCTTTTCGTTGTTCTTTCAAGCTAATTCCAACCAAAACAGGAACGCGGCTTCAGGCATAAAATCTGATTCATTGACACGAAAACGCCCCGCTGACTCTCTGCCAGCGGGGCGTTTTAATAGGATCGGCCCCGAACTACCGAACCGGGCGGAAGTAGTCGGGCTGCAAGCGCCGCCGCACGGCTTTGGGCAGCGGCCGCCCCTGCTGGTAGGCTTTGATGTAAGCTTCTTCTTTTTTGCTGCCGAAGCGCACGAGCTTGGACAGGCCCACCGCCAGCAAAGGCGCCGCCACAACGGCCGAGGGGCCGATGCCGGTGTCCTCGTTATCGGTGAGGACGCCGCGCAACAGCACCAACGAGCCCACGGCGGTAAACGCCGTGCCGCCGTTGCGGCGCTTGCGGAACAGGTTGCGCACGGCGTCGATGGAATCGGGGGCGACGCGGGGCGGCGTCATGGCAGCCACGGCCGGCGGCGGAACCGGCGCTTCGGGCAGGACCGGGGTGCTTTGGGCCCACGCTCCCGCAGCGGGCATGGTTAGTAAAGCAACTATCAGGATATGCTTGCGCATGGAGGATCGGGATGGAGTTGGCGGAGCAAGATAGCGCCTGCTCCGCCAACCGGTGGGGGCTTTCTTTCCCGCCCCTAACGCCTTTTCGGTGCTTATTGTTCGGTTCGGCCAGCACGGCCGGGGCCTCGGTAAACTATCAACTCCCTGCAGGCCTCCATAACCCTCGATAAACCCCGAAACCGCGCTGGCTGCATACCGGCGGTGTTTCGGGCCCGACGCGCGGCCTGCCGTTGCTACTTCCGCTCGTTGTAGCGGCGAGGAGCCTGAAAGAACTTCGGCTTCAGCCGGCGCCGCACCCAGGTTGGTAACGGCTTCCCTGCGGCGTAGCTCGTGAGGGTTTCCTCCAAACGGCCGTTGCTGAAGCGCACCAGCTTGCTCACGCCGTAGCCCGCCGCCAAGCCTCCAATGATAAACACCGGCGCGGGGTTAGCGTCGGACTCATCTACCACCACTCCGTTGATGCTCCGTTGGTTGGCCCCGCGCGACGCGGCGTACCCGCGCACGGTGGCAATGCCCGATGTTACGAGCCACGCCGCGCCGCCGCCCTGGCGTTTAGCAAACAGGTTGATGATGGCCACGGCGGTGTCTTTCTGCCCGTAGCGCGCCAGCATTTCCTGCTTGAAGGTTCGTTTGGCAACGGTGCCGGGTTTAGCAGCCGGGGCCGATACAGTCGTTTTTACCGAATCGGGAGCTTGCGAAAACGCGCTGACAGATAGCAACAGGCAAAAGGCCAAGAAGACTGAATGCTTCAACATTGGAGTCGTTGTAACGGCAATAAAATGAACGCAAGGTAGCCATGGTTTCGGGCAGGCCAATGCTTCGATTTCAGCTTTTGCGGTTGGCATGCCACGCTCGTTGCGGTGGCCATGCCATGTTTGCGGGGGCGCTTCGGTGGTGTTTGCAGAACTGCGACTGGCAACGTTCCCGGCATCGTTTGCGCAAATAAAGGCGCTCTTTCAGGCGTTGGAGGCCGGTTTATAGGACTAATATTCAAGTCATTCTAACCCGCAACCCTCCCCTCCATGCATCAAACTTTTACGCAATTTCGGCGAACAAACGCCTTGCGCTGGTCCTGGCTAACGCTGTGCCTGGTGCTGCTGACGTCGGTTTTCGGCGCGCCGCTTTTCGCCTACGACCTGACCGTGGCCAAGGACGGCACCGGTGACCACACCACCGTGCAAGCCGCTATTAACGCCGCGCCCACGGGCCGCACCACGCCGTTCACCATTTACATCAAAAACGGCCGCTACAAAGAGAAAATCAATGTTCCCTCGAGCAAGCCGTTTTTACAGATTATCGGCGAAAGCGTGGCCAACACCATCCTTACCTACGACGATGGCGCCAGCACGCCGCTGCCCGGTGGCGGTACCATTGGTACCCAGAACTCGGCTAGCTTTACGGTAAACGCCACAGATTTTTCAGCCCTGAACATCACCTTCGAAAACTCCTTCGGTGATGGTTCGCAGGCCGTGGCGGTGCTCTTAAACGCCGACCGCGCTGCTTTCTACAACTGCCGTTTCCTGGGCAACCAGGACACGCTCTACACCAAGGGCTCGGGCACGCCGCGCCACTACTTCCGCAGTTGCTACATCGACGGCAACGTGGATTTCATCTTTGGCAGCTCGGTGGCCTTGTTCGAGAACTGCGTGGTGTACGCCAAAACGCGTACCTCGGCGGGCTCGTCGTACATCACGGCGGCTAACACGCCGGCCGGCCAAACCTACGGCTACGTGTTCCGCAACACCAGGCTACCGGCCAACACCGGCGGCACGCAGTACGTGCTGGGTCGGCCCTGGCAGAACTCCACCGGCAGTTCGCCGCTGGCCGCCAACAAAACCGTGTTTCTGAAGTCGCAGATGGGCGCTGGCCTGATTGCCCCCGCGGGCTGGAGCACCTGGGACGCGGGCACCAACACCAGCCTGATTACCTATGCCGAATTCCAGAGCCGCACTTTCAGCGGCAACCTGCTGAACGTAAGCCAGCGCGTAGCCTGGTCGCAACAGCTCACCCCGGCCGATACCGCCGCGTACACCCGCGCTAACGTGCTGGGTAACTGGGACCCTTGTGCCGTTTCGGCGGGCTTCTGCGGCAATGCCGCCGCGGAAATTGCCGTATCGAACTTCCGCGCCACCAAAGGCGCCACCCAAAGCACCTTGAACTGGAACATCAGCTGGGCCATTAACCAAGTGAAGTACGAGCTGTTTCGCTCCACCGACAACACCACGTTCAGCAAGCTGAGCGAGCTGACGGCCCAGAACGACTCGACGTACAACTTCCAGCTGACCGATGCGCTGCCGCCCGCTGGCAGCATTTACTACTATTACCTGCGCGCATCCAAAGCTGGTTACGCCACCCACACCACCGAAACCGTTCAGGTTTCGAGCGCGCCCACCATTACCACCACGGGTACTTTGGGCGCTTTCGCGCAGTACCAAACCGGCACTTCGGGGGTGCAGACCTACAACGTTTCGGCCGTTAACCTAACCGCCGACCTGACCATTACCCCGCCCGCCAACTACGAAATTTCGATTAACGGCGGCACTACGTGGTCGAGCGCGCCGATTGTGCTTACCCCAAGCAGCAACACCGTGGCCGCCACCACCGTGAGCGTGCGTTTGAACGCGGCCACGGCCGGCACTTACGCCGGCAACATTACCCACACCAGCGCCGGCGCCCCGGTAGCCAACGTAGCTGTAACGGGCACGAAAGTGAACACGCAAGCCGCGGTTTCCGAAGTGCTGCAGTGGTGGCCCATGACGGTTAACAACCAGGACAGCGTGGCCGTGCGCTCGTCTGCCGTAACGGCCAGCACCTCGGTGCTGCGCAACCTCT
The DNA here is from genome assembly GCF_039541855.1 of Hymenobacter koreensis. Lineage (NCBI taxonomy): Bacteria > Pseudomonadati > Bacteroidota > Cytophagia > Cytophagales > Hymenobacteraceae > Hymenobacter > Hymenobacter koreensis. The sequence goes on along the minus strand of NZ_BAABHA010000001.1, from coordinate 74,192 downwards.
ACGTTTCGAACGGCACTACCGTACCCGCTATCCGGGCGTACTCGGCCAAGTTTGGCCAGGCTTTCGGAACCACCGCCAACGGCGACGGTTCGTGGGGTACAGCTGTTGGTGGCCCTGGGGGCAACCTCAGCCGCAAGTTTTACGAGCAGTTCACGGTAACGGCCGCGGCCGGCCGCAGCCTGCGCCTCGATTCACTGCTGCTGACGTCGGCTTTCTACAACACGGCCAGCAACACCAAGCTGGCAGTAGTGTACTCGCTCAGCGGCTTTGTAGCCGACTCGGCCGATGTAACCGGTGGTCGGGGCCCGGCAGGCGGTTTGCTGAGTACGGCCAACGGCGGTTTCACCACGCCCATTCTGCTGGCAAACCAAACTGGTGGCCCCACCAACACTTACCGCCTGGCCTTGGCTGGCGCTACGGGCGTCACGCTCGCGGCCGGTCAAACGGTAACCATTCGTTTGTACTTCAGCTGCGGTAGCTCCAGCACGGGCCGTTACGCCATGCTGCGCAACGTGGTGGCCAAAGGCGAAGATCTGACCCCAGCCGCCTGCAACGCCGCCTTTGCTTACTCGGGCAACGCTTACTGCGTCAGCGGCACGAACCCGACGCCGACGATTACGGGCACGACGGGCGGCACCTTTGCCTCTACCACCGGCCTAAGCCTGAACGCTACCACGGGGGCCATCAACCTGAGCGCCTCCACGCCCGGCAGCTACACCGTAACCTATAACGCCAGTGCCACTTGCAGTAGCACCGCTACGGTAACGATTACGGCGCCAGCTACGGCCGGCTTCAGCTACGGCACGCCGGCTAGCTACTGTACCTCCGCCCCGGCTACGACCCCGGCTACGCTGGGTGCGGGCGCTACGGCCGGCACGTTCTCCTCGACGACCGGGTTGACGCTCAACGCCACCACAGGCGCTATTACGCCATCGACCTCTACCCCCGGCACCTACACCGTGACCAACACGGTGGCCGCCTCGAGTGGCTGCGCGGCCGTCACGGCCACGGCCACGGTGACGATCCTGGCCACGCCGGCGCGCCCGACGGTGAGCGTGCAGTACACCACGCCGGGCACGGCCATTTTGACCAGCTCGGCCGCCACGGGCAACCAGTGGCTGCTGAACGGCGCGCCCATTGCCGACGCCACCGGCCCCACCTACACGGCCCCGGGCGGCACCCAGCCCGGCGCCTACACCGTGGTGGTGACCAACGCCTCCGGCTGCACCTCGCAGGCTTCGCTGCCGCTCACCGTCACGGCTACGGCCAAGCCGCTGGCCGGCACGAGCCTGCAGGTATTCCCCAACCCCACCCGCGACGGCAAGGTCACCGTGGAGCTGAGCGGCTACCGCAAAGCCGCGCAGCTGACGGTGCTCAACACCGTGGGCCAGGTGGTGCTCCGCCAGTCCATTGCGGCCGGACAGGTGGCCGCAGCGGTGGACCTCTCGGCCCAGCCGGCTGGCATGTACCTGCTGCGCCTGACCACCGAGGGTGGCACGGACACTCGCCGTATCGTACGCGAGTAAACCCACGTTACGCCGCTTGAAAACACGCCCCGCCGGCTCTGCCAGCGGGGCGTGTTTGTTTCTACCAGACAGCCGGGCATATACGTAGCCAGATCGGGGCCACTTGTTGTTGCTGCAGCTGCCGGAGCTGGATTCGGCCGCAGCGTGGCTGTGCTTCAGTTTCTCGAAAATAGATGCAATTATTCACTGCTTTTATGAAATGCGACGGCGTTTTTCGCCAACTTTAGTGCCCTTATAGTTCAACTCTCTTGATTCTGTCTTGCTATATCTTCTTCTGACTGCTGCCCTGAGCTGCATCGGCTTCAATTCCTGACTCTTTTCATGGCTTCTCTCCGTAAAACGACCGAAGCGGCCTTCGCATGACTTCATTCCCCTTCACTTTTTTTATATGACCAACTTTTTACGTGCTACCCGAACACGGGTAACGTCTGGTTTACGGACTTCTGGCGGGCGGCCCTGGCTGCTGGCCGCACTGGGCCTATTACCGTTAATGAATACGCAGGCGCAACAACGCCCGGCCGTGTACACCACGGAGGTGTCTGCCAGCCCGGCTTTGTCGGCGCCGCAGCAAGCTACCCCGCGCGCGGCCGCAACCGTGCGTGCACCGCGGGTAGCCCGGCGTGGCATTCAGGCGGCTATTAGCTCCACCGCCACCGGCGGCAACTGGAGCGACGCGGCAACCTGGACCGGCGGCGTGGTTCCTACCGCCGCCGATGACGTTACCATCGTAGGTGGCGCCACGGTAACGCTGGACGTGGCCGCCAGCTGTGCTTCCCTTACCGTAGCTACCGCCGGCTCCCTGCTGACCTCGGCTACCACGGGCTACACCCTGCAAGTGGCCGGCAGCGTGACCAACAACGGCACGCTGGACCTGAGCGCAAGCAGCGCCATCGGCTCGAGCCTGCGCTTTACCGGCCCCGGCGACGTGACTTTTACCGGCACAGGTACTACCGACCTGCAGTCGGTAACCCTGGCCAAAGCAGTGCGCGACGACGTGGTGGACATGAACCTGCCGGCCTTCACCGTGCAGGGCGGCGCTCCTGATCTGCAGGGCTTCCTGCTCACCCGCACCACCGCCACCCCCGCCGCCGACGACATGACCGGCACCCTGAAAATTTCGGGTACGGCCACCATCAGCGCCCGGGTATTTGGTAACGCTGCGGCCTACGTGATTCCGGCTACCGGCAGCTTCTGGCTGAACAACCCCAACTACACCGTAGTCGCGCAAACAGGCTCCCCTACGGTTAACGGCTTGCTGCGTATTTCGGCGGGCACGTTTAACGTGGGCAGCAGCAGCGGCAACTCCCTTGCCTTCGGGGCAAGCTCTGCCTACATCATGGAAGGCGGCACGCTGAACACAGCAGGCCGCTTCACGAACTTCACCGGGGCAGCTACCGTCTCGGGCACCATGACCTTCCTGATGAGCGGGGGCACGCTGAACGTGTCTACCGTAGGCAATGCCTCCGCTACGCCTTCCTTCGGGGTAAACGGTGCAACCACCATTTCGGGCGGTAGCATTAACCTGGTGCAGCGCAGCACAAACGCTGCCCCGCTCGACTACTACGTGGCGGGTAACTACACCTTCACCGGTGGCACCCTGAACGTGGGTACGGCGGCTACGGCCACCAACTTCGATTTCCGCATCCGCGGTAATGCCCCGAACATTACCATCGACAACACCAACAACGCCAAGAGTGCCTTGCTCGCCGGGCAAACCAACCCGTTCGGCACGGTGCTTATTAACACGGGCGCCACGCTCAATTTGAACGGCGCTATTCTGCTCCAGCTGGGAGCGGCCATTACCAACAACGGTACCCTTACGGGCACCGCCACCGGCAGCCGCCTGTATTTCCAGGGCTCCGTGGCACAAAGCATTGGCGGTACCGGCACGGTTACCAGCCCGCTCGTGCAAATTACGTTTCAGAACAGCGGCCCCGGCGTAACCCTAGGCATGCCAATCGTTACTCGTAACGTGGCTATGTTCCGTGGCAACGTTATCAACGCTAACAACCTCACGCTGCAGAGCACCAGCACGGCGCTGGCCGTGGTTTCCTTCGGCCTGAACGCTCCTACTGCCTCGGCCGGTAGTTTCGACGTGGCACCCACTTTCGACATTACCTCCAGCGGGCTGTACTTGATTTACAACCCCGAGCTGGCAGCCCGCACCACGGGCACTGAGGTTCCGCCCTCGCGCACGGTTTACTTTCTCGACATCAACAACCCGCAGGGCATTACGCTGGCGGGCGGCGACCTGACCGTTAACGGGGCCTCATCCACGGCCAGCACCCTGACTTTGACAGCCGGTATCGTAACGACGTCGGCAGCCAGCAAGCTCATCATCGGCAAAGCCGCTGCGGTGTTGCCAACGGGCTCGGCCACGTCGTACGTGAAAGGGCCGCTGGGCATTACGGTGAACAGCGCTACGGCGGTGTCGCGCACGTTTGCGGTGGGCGACGCCACGGGCTGGCGCCCGGTGGTAGTGGGCGGCATTACCAACACTGCCGACCAAACCTACACGGCCACGGTAATTGCCGGTGCTACCGGCGGTACCGGCGCACAGCTTGCCCTGAACCCCACGCGCTATGTGCGCCTGGAAAACACGGCTAACCTGCCGGCTACCGCTACGGTTCAGCTCAGCTACGGTGCCGATGACACGAGCGTAAACGCAACCACGGCCGTGGTGGCCCAGGCGCCTACCGCTACCGGTACTTACGTTTCGCGCGGTGGCGCTCCGGTTACCACGCCCATCACGGGCATCGTTTCTACGCAGAACATTGTGCCCGGCAACGACTTCTTCGTGCTGGCCGCTCCCTCGGCCTGCAACGCGGCTTTCACGTACGCCAGCGCTACGTACTGCACCACCGGCACGAACCCCACGCCCACCATCACGGGCGACGCCAACGGCGTGTTCAGTTCGACGACTGGTTTGACGATTGACGCCGCCACCGGCGCTATTGCTTTGGCAACTTCCACGCCCGGCACGTATACGGTGACCTACACGGCCCCCGGAACCTGCACCGCTACTGCTACAGTAACGATTACGGCACCGGCCACGGCCGGCTTCAGCTACGCCGCTACCAGCTACTGCACCTCGGCTACGGCTACCGCCACGCCTACCCTCACCACGGGTGCCACGGCCGGCACGTTCAGCTCCACTACGGGCCTGACCATTGACGCCACCACCGGCGCCATTACGCCTTCGACCTCTACCCCCGGCACCTACACCGTGACCAATACGGTGGCCGCCTCGGGTGGCTGCGCGGCTGTAACGGCTACGGCTACGGTGACGATTACGGCTCCCGCTACGGCTGCGTTCAGCTACGCCAATGCCACGTACTGCACCACGGCTACGGCTGCTGTTGCTCCTAGCTTGGCTACGGGCGCTACGGCCGGCACGTTCTCCTCGACGAGCGGTTTGACCATTGACGCCGCAACGGGTGCCATCACGCCGTCCACGTCCACGCCTGGCACCTACACGGTAACGAACACGGTAGCTGCCTCCGGTGCTTGCGCCGCCGTTACGGCCACGGCCACGGTAACGATTACGGCGCCGGCCACGGCGGGCTTCAGCTACCCGGCCACGGCCAGCTACTGCGCCGGGGGCACGAACACCGTAACGCCCGCGCTGGCTACTGGCGCTTCTGCCGGCACGTTCTCCTCGACGACCGGGTTGACGCTCAACGCCACGACGGGCGCCATCACCCTGGCCACGTCGGTAGCGGGTACTTACACGGTAACGAATACGGTGGCCGCCAGCGGCGGCTGCGCGGCCGTCACGGCCACGGCCACGGTGACGGTGAACCCGACGCCGGCGCGCCCCACGGTCACGGTGCAGTACACCACGCCGGGCACGGCCATCCTGACCTCGAGCAGCGCCACGGGTAACCAGTGGCTGCTGAACGGTGCGCCCATCGCCGGCGCCACGGGCCAAACCTACACGGCCCTGGGCAACACCCAGCCCGGCGCCTACACCGTCGTGGTGACGGGCACCGGCGGCTGCGCTTCCCAAGCCTCGCTGCCACTCACGGTTACGGCCACCCAGAAGCCGCTGGCCGGCTCTTCGCTGAGCGTATTCCCCAACCCCACCCGCGACGGACGGTTGACGGTGGAGCTCAGCGGCTACCGGAAGCTGGCCGAGCTGACGGTGCTCGACGCCACGGGCCGCGTGGTATACCGCAGCGAGGTGAAACCAAACGCCAATGGTTTCACGCAGCAAGCTGTTGATTTGAGCAGCCTGCCCCGCGGTATGTATGTGCTGCGCCTCGTTACGGAAGGCGGCACCGATACGCGCCGCATCGTGCGCGAGTAACCCCGCGTTACGCTTACCCCTCTGCAGCGCCCCGCCGGTTCTTCCGGCGGGGCGTTTGCGTTTAAACTCAGGCTGAAGGTTGCCGCACAGTACACGGAAATGCCTGGGTCAGGCCTGCATATTACGCCGTCGTGTAGTTTTGCCGCATGTCCGTTTTTCAGACCTACCTCCAACTCGGCTTCTTCCACATTTTCAACCTGCAGGCCTACGACCATCTGGTGTTCCTGCTGGCGTTGTGCGCGCCCTACGTACTGCGCGAATGGCGGCGCGTAGTGGCGCTGGTTACGGGTTTTACCCTGGGGCACTCCCTCACGCTGGCCCTGGCTACGCTGGGCGTGGTGGTGTTTCCGGCGGCGGTTATCGAGGCCCTTATTCCAGTTACAATTCTGCTGACCTGCGTCTTCAATCTGATTCAGGCGCCCCGGGGGCCGCGCCGCAACGATACGCGCCGGCCCGCGCCCGTGTGGCTGGCCTGGCCGAACTTGCTGGCCGTGGTGTTCGGGTTGATTCACGGCCTCGGGTTTTCCTCTTACCTGCGCGGGCTGCTGGGCGCCACCTCGCGGCCGGTGCTGGAGCTGCTGGCCTTTAACGTGGGCGTGGAGCTGGGCCAGCTGCTGATTGTGCTCCTGATTCTGCTGGTGGGCTTTGTGGTCGTGCGCGGGTTTCGGGCCGCCCCGCGCGACTGGGTTATGGTAGTCACCGGCATTGCGGCCGGGGTAGCGGCGGTACTTTTGCTGGGCCAGCTGAACGCGTAGGCGCAGGCGCCGGCGGTGCTACCAGCGTCGCACGTAGCTGATGGCGGGCAGAATGGGGAACAATGCCAATTGGCGCAGGCGCCAGCGGTTATCCTGGCCGCGGTTGAAATACACGTAGTACGGGTTCTGGCGGCTGTACGCGTTGTACAACCCCACCTGCCATACCCGTTCGCCACGCTTCACACGCTTTGGAAACACGGCGCCTACGTCGAGGCGGTGGTAGGCCCGCATCCGAAAGGAGTTGCGCGGGCCGTACAGCTCCGCCCGGTCGAGCTGGAACCGATTGCCGGGGCTGGCGCCGGGCGGAGCGTCGGCGTAGCCGGGCAGGGCCGCGTCGTATTGGCCCTGGGCCAGCGTGAGGGCGTTGCCGGTATTGTACTGCCAGGTAGCCGTGAGCTGTACGAGGTTCTTTAGCTCGCGCATTACCACCACCGACGCCCCGTGGCGCTGGTCGTACCGGAAAGGGTACCAGCGGCCCGCGTTCAGGCCCGTAAACTGCCGCTCGTTCCGGCTCAGGGTGTAGCCCACCCAACCCGTGGTGCGGCCCTGCTTTTTCTGCGCCAGCAGCTCCAGACCGTACACGCGGCCGCGGCCGCCGGTTTCCAGCCGCTCGGCCCAGTTCAGGGTGCTGTTGTAGAAGGTAGCGCCCTCCCGAAACTCCACGAGCCCGAGCAGCCACTTGCTGAACACCTCGCCGCTGAGCTCAATGCCGGCCACGCCGGGCCGGCTCCAGGTAGCGCCGGCCGTGAGCTGCGCGGCCCGTTGCGGCGGCACGTCGGGGGTAGCCGGCACCCACAGGTCAATGGGCAGCCCGGCGCCGTTGTTAGACAGCAGGTGCAGAAACTGCCGCATGACCGACGCCGACGCCGTCAGGCGCAGATTCTCGCGCAGGGCATACTCCCCCGATGCCCGCGGCTGCACCGACCACCACGTGCGGCCGGCCCCGTAGACCACCGCGTACAGCCCGCCGTTCAGGGTCAGGCGCGGCGCGGGCTGCCAGGTGTCTTCCAGATAGGTTACCACCTCGGTTGCCCGCACCGGCGCGGCCCCGAAGGTGCTGTCCACGTTTTGGGCCGCACGGGCGCCCACGTTTACCACGTAGTGGTTTTGCCCCGGCTGAAAAACGTGCCGGGTGAGCCCTGCCCCAAAACGCAGCGTATGGGCTGAATCCAGGTGCAGGACGAAGGCGGCACGCAGCAGGCCATCGGTTACGCCGGCCCGGAAACGGGCTTCGGAATACGTGGACCGAGCGCCGCTCGGGCCGCTTTCGGCGCTGCGGGCGGTTTGGCCGTTGCGGTAAAAGAAATCGGTAACGCCGGCTGAGAAGACGGCGCCCAGCCGGTTGGTAAAGTCGTGGTGCCAGCGCAGGGCCGCCAGGGCGCTGCCGTAGCGCAGGTCGCTGCCGCCGCGGTACTGGTAGCGGTAGCCACCGGGGGCCGTGCGCGTCAGGTCTTTGGTGGTCACAAACAGGCGGTCGGCGCCGGTGTAGGCCAGCAGGCTGAGGCGGTTGCGTGGGCTGGGCCGGTCGGTTAGGTGCAGGGTCGCGTCGTGAAAGGCGTAGCCGCCGCTGGTCTCACCGGCGGAGCTTTTCAGCGACAACGGCCGGGTAATCAGATCGAGGTTGCCGCGGCGCACCGACAGCACCGCCGTGGTACGGCCGGGGCGTAGGGGCCCGTGCAGGGCCAGCCGCGTGGCCAGCACGCCCAGGGCCGCTTCGCCGTGCCAGCGCTGGGGGTCGCCCTCGCGCAGGCGCACATCCAGCACCGAAGACAGGCGCCCACCGTAGCGCGCCGGAAACCCGCCCTTTACCAGCTGCACCCCGTCGATGGCGTTGGCGTCGAAAACCGACAGGAAGCCGCCCAGGTGCGTAACGTAGTAGAGGGGCACGTCGTCGAGCAGCACCAGGGTCTGGTCGGGGGAGCCGCCGCGCACGTACAGCGCGCTTCGCCCCTCGGGCCCGCCCTGCACGCCCGGCAGCAGCTGCAAGGGGCGCAGCACATCGGTTTCGCCCAGCAGGGTGGGCATGCGCTTGATTTGCGCCCGCGAGAGACGCAGCGTACTCAGGCCCGGCAGGGTGCCCGCTTCTTCGGGCCGTTGTCCGCGCACCTGCACCTCGCCCAGGGTGGCGGTGGCCGGGCGCAGCCGGAAATCGAGCCAAGCGGGCCGGCGGGCCGACGCTACCACGGTTTGCGTGGCGTAGCCCAGCAGCGCGGCGGTGAGCTGTACGGAGTCGGCAGCAGTTACGCGCAGGGCGTAGCGCCCGGCGGCGTCGGCGGTGGTGCCGGTTCCGGGGTGGTCGGCCACAAACACGGCGGCGCCGGGCAGGCCCTCGCCGGTGCGGGCGTCGGTTACGTGGCCGCGCAGCAGGGTGGCAGGCGCGGTTTGGGCCCGCACCACTAGCCGCGACCCAAGCAGGGCGCCGAGCAGCAGCGCCACCAGTAGGCCCTGTTTCATGGACGACGGGGCATGGCCAGGGTGCGTTCGGCGAAGCAGGCCACCACGCCGTACCCACCCTGCACGTTGGTGTACAGGTTCACGGGCTCGCCCTGCCAGAGCACTTGCAGCGGGTCGTCGGCGTAGGTGGTTTGGTTGTACCGGTGGCGCGTCCAGGACTTGCGGAAGCGGTAGTAGGCGCGGCTGGTGGTGCGCAGCACCAGCGGCTGCGTGCGCGCAGGTTCCACTCTGGGCCCGAAAAGGGTTCCGAGGTTAAACTGAAACCGCAGCTCGGCGGTTTGGTCCCGAAACAGCCGGTCGCTGAAAAACGCCGTTTGGGGGTTGTAGAACAGGTCGCCTTCGGCCACAAAAACGGGGTCGGAGGTGGCGCCGAAGTCGCCCCACAGCATCCGGTCGATTTCGTAGAAAGTAGCCCCCGGCAGGTCGGGCAACGTCAGCACGGCCTCGGCGTACAGCAGGCTGTTGTTGGCATCGAGGCGCACCGGCCAGCGGTGGTAGGCCGTGGTGCGCAAGGTGTCGAAGAGCAGCGGCACCGTATCGGTGGCGGCCACGCTGGGGAAGCCGGGTGCCGTGGCGCGCAGGTTAACTATCTGGCCGTGGGCGGGGAAAACGGGCGCGGCGGCGCGGTACCGGCCCTGGCCCGCGGGGACCAACGCCTGGCTTAAACGCCCGTCCAGGTACAGCTCCACGTGGGCGTCGTTTACGGCGCGGCGGGCGCTGTCGGTCATCGCGGTTACCCGGCCCACATACACCTCCACGGGTTTGCCGGCCTCCAGGAGGGCGCCAAGCACCAACCGGCGCGGTGGCGCGGGCAGGTCTTCGTCGATTTCCCGGATGCACCCGCAAATGCACCCGAGAAGGATCAACGTTATCAGGCTTTTAAGGATGGGGGAAGGTTTCGTCACTTGCTGATTGATAAGTAAAGGCCGCTGCTGCCACCGCGGCCTGCAACTTCCCGGAAGCCATTGCTTGTAGCGGTTTAGCGAACGGTGCGCCTGCCTCGATTGCGCATCAACCTCAACCTAATAAGTCAGCTATCAATATCTGCAAACAGATGTACTGAGCCGGTATTCGCTACGGCTCACGGGTTCGGTACAGGTGGTTGCTCTTGTAAAAGCCAAAGGCTGGTTGCTGCATAACGGTAGATGCTGTCACCTATTGTAAGCAGTTCCTTGTTGTTTGCAGCCCGCGCCACAACGAGGCTCATCTTGTGACCGGACTGGCCCGCCGCGGCCCCCAAGCCACATACCGCCCCGGCGCAGGTGCCGCCCGCTACGCCCAGCGTCACCGCATTGGGTGGCTCTTCAGCTGCTTGAGGCAGTTCTGGCACGTAAGCACCCGCTAGGGCAAATTTGAATGCCATTTTCTGGCCTTCCTGTACTGGGCAGCTACCGTACTCCGGCTGCGCAACTGTCAGCAGTTCCTATGGACAAAGCCCAGCCCCCGCGAAACTCTTCCTACAAAAAAATCCGTTGGCGGAAGTACGCGGCGCAACACTTGGGCTGCGGCTGTGTTTTTGGGTTTCTTCTGGAGCTGGGTTTGGCGTGAAGCAGCTATTCTGCTGACGCTGCCCTACCTTCAAGGCCGCATTCATTGCTCCGTTTTCGCTTCTCACTCACCGTATGCGTTTACACCTTCTCCTGACTGCCGGCCTGGTTGCAGCCCTGGCCGGTCCGTTGGTGGCTCAATCCACCCACTCGGGCACCGACAAGTTCGCCCAGCTGGGTACCGAACTGCCCACGCCCAACACCTACCGCACCGCCTCGGGCGCCCCCGGCGCCGACTACTGGCAGCAGCGCGCCGACTACAACATCAAGGTCACGCTGAACGACGACAACCAGAGCATTACCGGCTCGGAGGACATTACCTACACCAACCTCTCGCCCGACAAGCTCACCTACCTCTGGCTGCAGCTCGACGCCAACATTTACGCGCCGAACTCCATGACGGCCTCCACCCAGAACGCCGAGCTGAAAGACAAAATGTCGGTGCAGGCGCTGGAGTACATTGCCCGCACCGGCTTCGACGGCTCCTTTAAGATTGACGACGTGCGGATGAAGGGCGGCAAAAACCTGCCCTACACCGTGAACTACACCATGATGCGCATCGACCTGCCGCAGCCGCTGGCCCCGAAGCAGTCGGTGACGTTTTCGGTGAAGTGGCACTACAACATCAACGACCACCTGAAACTGGGCGGCCGCTCGGGCTACGAGCTGTTTCCGGAAGACAAAAACGTGCTCTACGAAATTGCGCAGTTCTACCCGCGCATGGCCGTGTACGACGACGTGAACGGTTGGCAGCACAAGCAGTTTTTGGGCGGCGGCGAATTCACCCTGCCCTTCGGTGACTACCGCGTAGCCATTACCGCCCCCGCCGACCACATTGTGGGCGCAACCGGCACCTTGCAGAACCCCGACCAAGTACTGACTGCCACCCAGCGCAAGCGCCTGGAGGAAGCCAAGAAGGCCAAGAAGCCGGTGGTTATTGTGACTCAGGCCGAGGCCACGCAAGCCGAAAAGAACCGCGCCAAGAACACCAAGACCTGGGTGTATAGCGCGAAAAACGTGCGGGACTTTGCCTGGGCTTCGTCGCGCAAGTTCATTTGGGATGCCATGGGCATCGAAATTGAGGGCAAGCCGGTAATGGCTATGTCGTACTACCCCAAGGAGGCCAATCCGCTGTGGGGTCAGTACTCTACGGAGTCGGTGGCGCACACGCTGAAGGTGTACTCGCGCATGACGGTGCCTTACCAGTACCCCGTGGCCATTTCGGTGCACGGCAACATTGGCGGCATGGAGTACCCCATGCTGTGCTTCAACGGCTACCGGCCGGAGAAAGACGGCACTTACTCAGCCGGCACCAAGTACGGTCTGATTTCGGTGGTGATTCACGAAGTGGGCCACAACTTCTTCCCCATGATTGTAAACTCCGACGAGCGGCAGTGGACGTGGATGGACGAAGGCCTGAACACCTTCATGCAGTACCTCACCGAGCAGGAATGGGAACGTAATTACCCTTCGCGCCGCGGCGAGCCGCGCCAGATTGTGGACTATATGCGCGCCGACAAGAACGTGCAGAACCCCATCATGGTCAACTCCGAGAGCGTGCTGCAGCTGGGCAACAACGCCTACGGCAAGCCCGCCACGGCCCTGAACATTCTGCGCGAAACGGTAATGGGCCGGGAGCTGTTCGACTACGCCTTCAAGGAATACGCCCGCCGCTGGGCCTACAAGCACCCCACTCCCGCCGACTTCTTCCGCACCATGGAAGACGCCTCGGGCGTAGACCTCGACTGGTTCTGGCGCGGCTGGTTCTACACCACCGACCGCACCGACCTCGCCATTGAGGGCGTGCAGTGGTACAAAGTGGACTCGAAAAACCCCGAGGTGGAAAACGCCCGCCGTCGGCAGGAGCTGAACGCGGCCCCGCAAAGCCTCTCGCAGCAGCGCAACCTACAGGACATCAAGAAGACGTTGGTGGACGACGAGAAGCCCGGCCTGAAGGACTTCTACAACAGCTACGACCCGCTGGCAACTACCGAAGCCGATAAGGCCGCTTACCAGAAGTACTACGCTTCCCTCTCGCCCAAGGAGCAGGAAATCCTGAACAAGGGTTTGAACTTCTACCAGGTGAACTTCCGCAACATTGGCGGCTTGGTAATGCCCGTGGTGGTGCAAATGACCTTCGAGGACGGCAGCAAGGAAGTGGTGAACATTCCGGCCGAAATCTGGCGCAAGAACAACGAGCAGGTAACCAAGGTGTTCGTGACCGAGAAGCCCGTGGCTTCGTTTACCCTCGACCCCTTCCTGCAAACCGCCGACACGGACCTCTCGAACAACGCCTTCCCGCGCCAGCTGGCGCCCTCGCGCTTCGAGTTGTTCCAGCAGCAGCAACGTCCTGCTACGAATCCCATGCAGCGCAACGTGTCGTCGCAGCAGCCGCAGCGCAACAACGGCACGGGCACCACGGGCGGCGGGAATTAATTCTTGCTTCTCTTAGCTTTGAACAGCCGGGCCGTTTGGTCCGGCTGTTTTTATTTGTGGATCTTTCTACTCTTGGTTCACCTACCTGCATTCAAGATGAATCGGCTGTTTTCCCTGGTGGCTTGCTTAGCAGTACTGCTCGTGCTACAAGCTTGTGCTACTGCTTCACAGAAACCCCTTAAGCCGGGGGCTAACGAACCCGCTGCCGTACGCAACGAGCTTTATCACACCATTGCTCGGATGGATAGCCTGATGTTTGAGGCATTCAACCGTCAAGACGTAGCCAAGCTGGGCACCTTCTTCGCCTCAGATGTCGAGTTCTTCCACGACAAAGGAGGTCTGACCAACTACGAGCAAACCATGGATGGTTTTAAACGGCTCTTTGCCAACAACCAGCACACCGGCTTGCGTAGGGAGTTGGTGCCCGGCACCCTGGAAGTATATCCTATTCCCGGCTACGGAGCAGTAGAAACACATTTGCATAAGTTCTGCCATAAAGAAAATGGCAAAGACGACTGCGGCGTATTCAAGAACATGATGATTTGGCAACAACGCGGCACGGAATGGAAAGTGACCCGCGTAGTAAGCTACGACCATTAACACCGCTACCTGACATCTGTATTTCTCACCTGATTTTAGGGCGGGCATGAGCTCCTTCGCCGCATTGCTAGTTTCTGCTCATTCTTCTTCACCGCTACAAATGCGCCGTTTTCTCCTTCCGATATTGCTTAGCGGCCTGCTCCTCGCCGCCGCTCCCCGCTCCTACCCCGGCGCCCCGGCGGCCCTGAAAACCGCTGCCGTTAAAGACCTCGATGCCGCGTCCGCCAAGTACCGCGACGTGGCCCAGCAAATCTGGGGCTTTGCCGAAGTAGGCTACAAGGAAAAGCGCAGCTCGGCGCTGCTGCAGCAACTCCTGCGCGACAACGGCTTTGCCGTGGAGGCCGGCGTGGCCGATATTCCGACTGCCTTTGTGGCCACGTACGGCAGCGGCCAGCCGGTTATTGGCCTGCTAGCCGAATTTGATGCGCTGCCGGGCCTCTCGCAGCAGGCCACGCCCAGCAAGCAACCCGTTGCGGGCCAGGATGCCGGCCACGGTTGCGGGCACCACTTGTTTGGCACGGCCAGCGTGGCAGCGGGCGTGGAGCTCAAGCAGCTCATGGCCCAGGGCAAGTTCAAAGGCACTATCAAAGTCTATGGTACGCCGGCGGAGGAAGGTGGCAGCGGCAAGGTGTACATGGTGCGCGCCGGCTTGTTCAAGGGCGTGGATGCGGTTATTCACTGGCACCCGGCCAACGAGAACCGCACCATGCTCAATAACTACCTGGCTAATTCCTCGGCCAAATTCCGTTTCCGGGGCGTGTCGGCGCACGCGGCCATGTCGCCGGAGCGTGGCCGCAGCGGCCTCGATGGAGTGGAAGCCATGAACCACATGGTGAACATGATGCGGGAACACGTGCCGCAGGAAACGCGCATTCACTACGTAATTACCGGCGGCGGCAAGGCCCCCAACGTGGTGCCCGATTTTGCGGAGGTATACTACTATGTGCGCCACCCGAAAAAGGACGACGTCAAGGCCATTTTCGCGCGGGTAGTGAAGGCCGCCGAAGGCGCTGCCCTGGGCACCGGCACCACCATGGAGTACGAAGTCATCGGCGGTACCCACGACCTGTTGCTCAACCAAACGCTGGCTCAGGTACTCCAGCAAAACCTGCAGCGCGTGGGCGGCGTGCGCTACACCGAGGCCGAACGCAGCTTCGGCCAGCAGATTCAGGCCTCGTTAGGCTTCCCCGCCCCGCCGCTGGACGCTGCCAGCCAAATCGGCCCCTACACCCTGCACGAGGGCGGCGGCAGCACCGATGTGGGCGACGTAAGCTACGTGGTGCCTACCGTGGGATTGGAAGCCGCTACCTGGGTGCCCGGCACGGCAGCGCACAGCTGGCAGGCCGTGGCCTGCGGCGGCACCGAAATCGGCTCGAAGGGCATGCTGGTGGCCGCCAAAACCATGACCCTGACCGGCCTTGACCTGTTTACCACGCCCTCTTTGCTGCGGCAGGCGCAGGAGGAACACCGCCGCAACGTGGGCAGCTACCAGTACCAGCCGCTGCTCGGCAACCGGCCTCCAGCGCTGAATTACCGCGACTGAGGTCCATTGAGCTGATATAGCTTCTTGGGCCACAGGTCCGGTTTGTCCCGGTAATTTTCTTGTAGTTTACCCCACACATCAATCTTCATCTTACAGCCATGGGCCTCCTCGACGCATTACTCGGCAACGCTTCGGAAAGCGACATCAACGAAACCCAGGAAGAGCTGCTGCGCATCCTGGGCTCCAACGAGCGGGTGGAGCGCGCTTACGCCATCATCCGCGACCAGATCATTTTCACCAACAAGCGCCTGATTCTGGTAGACAAGCAGGGCGTAACGGGCAAAAAGCGCGACCTGATGAGCGTACCCTACCGCAGCATCGAGCGGTTCAGCATGGAAACCACCGGCCACTTCGATATGGACGCGGAACTGAAAATCTGGATTCGGGGAGAGGCAGAACCCGTCAGCAAAACCTTCCGCAACGACAAAACCATTCACGACGTGGCCCGTGCCCTGGCCGAATACGCGCTGTAGAGTAAACACTAATCTTGGACTATCGTCATCCTGAGCGCAGCGAAGGACCTTTTCGCATAAGAACAACTTGTTCACGCGTGGCAAGGTCCTTCGCTGCGCTCAGGATGACAGTTGTTTTATGTTCTCTTTCGCCTATTCACAGTACGTGCGGGAAATTTTCCGGCACTAAAATCGTTGTGGCTCCACGGCAGCCCGCGTAGTTTCGGGCTTCGTTTGCTTTAAAGTATTCCGCGCGTGCTGGTTTCCACCCCTTTCTTTCGCTTCCGCTTACGGCCGAATTCGGCCATTCGTTTGGTAGTTGTTCTGTTCTTATTGGCCCTCGGCCACGCCAGCCAAGCCCAGTACCTGCTCAAGGGCACCACCATCGACAAGGACACCAAAGAGGTTATTCCCTTCACCAGCATTGGCGTGAAAGGCTCCTCGAACGGTACCACCAGTAACGCCAACGGCGAGTTTACCCTGCGTGTGTCCACGCTGCCCGTCACCCTTATGGTATCGGAGCTAAGCCACCAGCGCGACTCCGTGGTGGTAACCAGCGCCGAGCCGGCCTTGCAGATTGCTCTTGCCTCGGCCAGCATTGTACTGCCCGAGGTGGAAATCAAAAGCTACGCCGCCACCTTGGTTACGCGGGCTTACAGCCACATGAAGGCCAACTACAGCCGTAATTTTTATGGCAAGGCCTATTACCGCCAAATCACGCGCCTCGACAACGACCCTACCGAGCTGCAGGAAATGATCTGGAACGTGAAGTCCAGCAACGCCCGCATCGAGGGTACGTCGCTGGCGCAGGCGCGCTACGCGGCCAAGGACGCCATCATCAACTTCCGCGACTTTTCTTTTTACACCCGCGCCTACGGACTTTACGATGCCAACGTGGACAGCACCAAATCCTTGGCGCTGCTCTCGCCGAACGCGGCCGAAAACTACATTCTGGAACTGGTGGGCGTAATTCAGCAGGGCGACCGAGACGTAGCGGAAATTAGCTTCGAAACCAGCCCCAAGCTGAAAACCTACCGCGCCAAGGGCACCGTGTGGATCGACGTGGACAGCTACAAAGTGGCCCGTTTCCACATTACCACGCCCAATTTTACGGGCTCGGCCAACAACCCCACCTACAAGTTCAAAAACACGCAGCTGGAGTTCGACATCGTGTTTCAGAACTCGCCCGGTCCGGTTTCGCCGCTCGACCACATCAGCACCAACCTGTCCTTCGACATTGAGCGGCCCGGCGTGAAACCCAAGCGCATGGCGGTTTCGGCTTACACGTTCTTCTTCGATACCGGCGAAACGCCCGCTGCGGCGGCCGTGTACCGCAAGCCGGCCCTGCAGGAGAAGGACCTCGACGAGATTCGCAAAACCAAGTACGACCCCGAGTTCTGGGCCAACAACCCGGTGGTAAAACGCACGCCGCTGGAAGACGAAGTAGCCGAATCGTTCGAGAAAAAGGGCGCTTTCGGTACCATGGTGAAGCCCCAGCCGACCAAGCCCACACGCAAGCTCCAGCGCTAAATCATCAACTTTACTGCTTATTATGCCCCGTTTCTCAACAGCTATACTATTTGCCTTGTGCGCCACGGCTGCCCTAAGCAGCTGCAACGACGACGACAACCCCACGGTGCAATGCGTGGAGGCCACGGTGGTAGGCCGGCATTGCGCCGCTCCTTCGGGCACCTATGGTTATGTGCTGAACCTGAGTCAACCCAACGGCAACACCGCGGGTTGGGTTGATTCCGTGGGCAACCAGTATTCATTCGCCGTTACTGCCCTCAACTTACCCGCCGCCCTGCGCGTGCCCGGCCGGAAAGTCTACCTGACCGCCCACGAGGCTACGGCGGCCGAACGCGACGCCCTTGGCCCGCGCACCGCGCAATGCACGGCGCCGCCCCCGCTTATTACCCTGGAGATTATACAGGCCGAGCCCTGCAAATAGTGTCGGCGGTTGCTTTTTTGCACCTACCTGATAAAAAATTGCAAGGCTGATGCAACCGAAAAAAACAGTGGCTGGCTCTTAGAAGCAAATCAACCGCTCTTTTTTCGACAACTGCATGAAAGCTTCTTTGCTCTCCGCCTCCGCGGCTTTATTGGTCCTGCTGGCTTCCGGCTGTGAACATCTCTCCAACTGTGAGCCAACGCCCCGCTGCGTGAAAGGAATTGTGCTGGCCAACACCTGCATGGCTGGCACCCTCATCCAACTCCAAGGCGTCAGCTCGGGCGGCCAAACCATCGAATACAATTTCGATGGCACCGGCAAAAAACGCTACGACCACGTGATTTCCACGTACTCGGAGCTGAATGGCCTCAGCAGAAAGGGCCAGACCATTTACTTCACGTACCAGCAAGGCGGTAAAGAGCCTGATTTCCGTTGCCTAGCCGCCGACGGCCCCGACACGCCGGTAGCCGTTTACACCGTTTCGAATGTCTCCGATTCGGCCTGTAACGAGGGCGAAGTCACTACCAATTAACGCCTCATCTACTTCATAAAAAAAGCCCGTTCCAACGACTGGAACGGGCTTTCTTTTTACTCTGAGCTTACGCTGCGGGGGTTTGAATAGCCGGCGGTGTGGGGTTGTACTGCGGTGTGGCCACTTGGTGTTCGGCGGCGCGCTTGCCCATATCGTCCTTCATGTCGCGGCGATTAAAGGGGCGAATGATGAGGCGCAGGGCCTGATCGGAGCTGATGTAGCTGAAGGCCCAGTCGACGAAGGCTACCACTTTATTGCGGAAGCCCACGAGCGTCATTAAGTGCACAAACAGCCACGTCAGCCAGCCAAAAATGCCGTTGAAGTGTACGTCTTTGGGCAGGTCCACCACGGCCTTGTTGCGGGCCACAATGGCCATAACGCCTTTGTTCTTGTACACGAAATCGACGGGCGTCTGGCCTTTGGCCAGGCGACGGAAGTTCTCGGCCAGGTGGTCGGCTTGCTGCTGGGCCACGGGTGCCAGCATGGGCAGGCCTTTGGGCATGTCCTCGGTCACCATGTTGGCCACGTCGCCGATGGCAAACACGTTCTGCATGCCTTCCACCTGGTTCCAGCGGTTCACGTTGATGCGCTTGTTGCGGGTTACCACCGGCTCGGGCAGGCCCGGCAAAGCGGCTCCGTTCACGCCAGCGGCCCAAATCAGGTTTTCCGTCGGAATGAAATCGGTTTCGGAGTAGTAGGCGCGGCAATCCTCGAAACGCTTGATACCGGTGTTCAGGCGCACTTCCACGCCCAAATCCTGCAAATAGCGCAAGGAATCGGCCTGCGACTTGGCCGACATCGGGCCTAACAGCGCGGGCCCGGCCTCTACCAGAATGATCTTCATCTTATTCAGGTCGAGTTCGGGGTAATCCTTGGGCAGCACGGTGCGCCGCATTTCGGCTAACGAGCCGCTGATTTCTACGCCCGTAGGGCCGCCGCCCACTACCACAATGTTCATGAGGGCCTGCCGCTGCTCAGGGTCTTCCTTGAGCAGGGCCTTCTCGAAGTTCTGGAAAATGTAGCTCCGCAGATTCAGGGCGTTCGGAATGCTCTTGATCTGCATGGCATTCCGCTCGATGCTTTCAATGCCGAAGAAGTTCGTGAGCGAACCGGTGGCAATAACCAGGTAATCGTAGCTGATGTCGCCGATGTTGGTGTGCACCGTATTCGACGCTGTATTTACGTGCTCCACGTCGGCCATGCGGTAGAAGAAATTCTTCTGCCCGGCAAAAATCTTGCGGATGGGGTAGGCAATGCTATCGGCCTCTAATGCCCCCGTGGCTACTTGGTAGAGCAGTGGCTGGAAGTTGTGGTAGTTGTGGCGGTCGATGACCACAATTTGAACGGGGTCGTGCTTCAACGCCTTGGCCAGGCGCAGGCCGGCAAAACCGCAGCCAATGATGACCAGGCGCGGGTTATTGGATTTCGGAAGGTTCGTATCCATAGAAGACCGGAGAAAGTGCGGGGAAAGGTAACCCGCGGTGACGTAATGCGGCCATTCCTCAACTTTACCGGAAAACGTGGGCTGTGGTTGCCTCACCCCCCGGCCCCCTCTCCAAGGGGAGAGGGGGAGCCAAACGTCAGCAACGATTGCGGCGGCTGCGGCTAACGCCTGCGCCGCCGCTTGGTACCGTGCACAAGGAACCAGTAAAACCGAAGCGGGGCCGCCGAACGAGAGTTCGGCGGCCCCGCAATCGTTGCTGAGGTTGCTGAGGGCTGGCTCCCCCTCTCCCCTTGGAGAGGGGGCGGGGGGGTGAGGCCGCGGCAAAGGACCCAGAGGACGAGGCTAATCCTTCTTCTTAAAATCTCCGTTTTTCACCTGCTGAATCAGCTGCAGCCAGCTAAATGGGTTCAGCAAGGGGTTATTGGAATACGGGTTGGGCGCCATGCCCATGCGGCGTTGCTGGTTTAGCTCCTGCGCCTGCATGGTTTGCCGGTAATTCGCCATGCTGGTTACTGGCGCGTTGCGGAAAATCTGTCGTAAAATCTGTTCGTTCAGGTTTTCGGCCGTGCGCGTGCCTCGCTCTTTGGGAAGCTCCAGAGCCAGAAAAGCCCGCTTGAAATCCTTCTCCGTCAGGTATGGAAAAATGCGCACTTCGGGCAGCACGGTGGCGTCTTCGCGCAGCTGCACAATCACTGAGTAGCTCTGGCGGGGGTAGTCGGGCGGAATAACCACGTACTGATTGCGGTAGCCCAGGGACCGAACCACAATGGAGTCGCCGGCCAGCACGGGCAGCGAGAAGTAGCCGTAAGCGTTGGTAGCGGTGCCACGGCCGGCTTTGGGCACAAACACCGTTGCGCCCGGTACACCCAGCAGCGAGTCGCCGGTGGCCACAATGCCCGTGAACTGCACCACCTGGCGCTGCCCTTGGGCTTGGGTGTGCTGCGGTAGCATAAACAAAGCTGCCAGCACAAGCAGCAACGAGCAGAGCGAAAGGTGGAAACGGGCAATCAAGGGCATGTCGGGCAGGTGCAGAAACAAAGATACGGCTCTTTCAGGGAGCCAGAGAAAGGTGCCAGACGCCGGCGGCTTACCTTTGAGCACAAGCCGCCCAGCGGCTATATAACCCGCAGTTCAGCCAAAAGATGCGTCTCAAACACTTTTCCGTTGCATTCGGGCTCGGTTTATTCAAGGCCCTCGGCGACGAGTCGCGGGTGCGCATTTTGCATTTGCTCTGGCGCAACCAGGAAATGTGCATTTCCGACCTCGAACAGGTACTCGACTTTACCCAAACCAAAACTTCCCGCCAGCTCGGCTACCTGAAAAACGCCGGCCTCGTGAACTTCCGGCGGCTCGATAACTGGATGTTCTACTTCATCAAAGACGAATACGCCGACCTCCTTCAGCAACAGCTCGGCTACATGGAACGCGACGCTCAGCTTGTAAAAGACCAGCAAGTGTACCAAACGCTGTGGTCGAACCGCGAGCTAGCGGCGTATAAGCTGCAAAACCGCCACTGGACCGGCGCGCCGCGACCGTAAACCACCACCATGAAGTACCAGCACCACCTTTTCGTTTGCACCAACCAGAAAAGCGGCGTTGGCTCCGATGTAGCCAAGGCCCTCAAGAAAGAGCTAAAAAAGCAGGACCTGAAAAGCCTGCTCGTCGGCGGCAAAAAGCGCAAGAACCGGGTGCAAACCGTAGGCTGCCTCGACGTGTGCAAACACTGCAAAAAAGGCGACGGTGCGGCCCTCGTGCTTTATCCGGAAGGCATTTGGTACGGTGATGTACACCCCAAAGACGCCGCCGACATTGTGCACGACCACCTGGGCGCGGAGCGCCCGGTGAAGCGGCTCGTTATCGAAAAATAAGCTCCTACCTGTATCCTATTCGGCTGCTACCTTGTTGCTTACCATTACCCACCCCGTTGTTCCAGTGAAATACCGCCACCTCTTCTTCGACCTCGACCATACCCTTTGGGACTTCGAGAAAAACGCCGACGAAACCCTACGCCACCTCTTCGACCACCACGCCCTGGCCCGTTTCGGCTCCTTTACGGTTGAAGAGTTCATAAGCCGTTACAGCGAAATCAACCACGGCCTCTGGCGCCTCTACCAAGCCAATAAAATTACCCAGCAGCAGCTGCGCAGCGTGCGGTTTGTGCGCACCCTGGCTAAATTCGGCGTGCCCGAAGACGAAGTACCCGTCACCATTTCCAAAGACTTCACCGACCTGCTGCCGCAGAAATCTGCGGTTTTCCCCTTCACCCACGAGGTGCTGCAGTACCTGCAGGACCGCGGCTACACCCTGCACCTCATCACCAACGGCTTCCGGGATATTCAGTACGCCAAGCTCGCTTCGTCCCGGCTCACCGACTACTTTCAGGAAATTGTGACCAGCGAGTGCAGCGGCTGCCTCAAACCCGACCGCCGCATCTTCGAGCACGCCCTGGAACGCGCCGGCACCTCCGCCCCCGAAAGCCTGATGATCGGCGACAACCTCGAATGCGACGTGTTAGGCGCCTTTAACGCCGGCATCGACCAGGTCTACTTCAACCCCGATAAGCGCCGGCATTCGGCCGAGGTGACTTATGAAATTAGCTGTTTAAGCGAGTTGAAAGGTTTTTTGTAATCCAGCCATGCGGATACCGCGTATCATTTGGCTCGGCATATTGCTGCTGATTGGAGGCGCCGCTTTGACTGGACTAGTTCATTGGCTCAATCAGCCCATCCATCCGGTCCTTTTCCGATCCTACAGCGACAATTTTGCCGGCATGTGGGGCCTGACGCTATACCGGGACGGTGGCTTTGACGAATACCTGCCTTCTTCCAACAGGTCGGGCCGATTTCAGCTCAGCGGTGATACTATAATGTTGCACTACGACGACGCCTCCGCTCAAGCCCAATCAGCAGCTTACTATATCGACCGGCCGAAGCAGAAAATTTACGCGTTGCGGCGGGAGGCATCTCACTGGGTGCCTGACGCAAAACGCAGCGACTGGTCGCAGATTCAGTTGGATTCGCTGCGGTAGCGGAAACCGGGTGCGGCCCTCCCGAGCTTATAGCTTCTGCTACTCCAGCGCCACTGCCGCCTGTACGCCGCCGCCGAAGTGCATCAGCTCCGGCATTAGCTTGAAGCTGCGGCCACCCATACCCTTGCCGTACAGCTCCATATCCACGGCCCGGGGCCGCCCCCAACCGTCGTTAGATGATTCCCCGCTACCTCCTTCAACAACTTCCAGCACCGGCCCACGCTCGGCTTTGAGCACCCCACACAGCTTATCCGCCGATTTCAACGCGTTGCGCAAGGCAATAGCCTGGGCCTCGCGGTGCAAACTATCGGCCTTGGAATGCGAATAGGTGAGGCTTTTAATCCGGCTGATGCGGGTTTGCAGCAGCGCCTCCATGTACTGCTCCAGCTGGTTTAAATCGGCTAGCTGCACCGTCATCGACTGCGTGGCCTCGAAGCCCATGAACGTTTCCTTGCCCCGGAGGTATTCGTAGCTTTTGTTGGTAGAAACGTGGCTGAGCCGCATATCTTCTTTGCGGCGCACGAACGGTTGCGAGGCTGCCAGCACCTGCTCCACCACGGCCTGTGTTTCCGCGGTAGCCTCTTTCAGGCGCGGCTTGGTAAACGATACTTCCACCGTAATTTCTGCCAGATCGGGGTAAGCCGTAACCGTCCCGAAACCCGACACCTTGATTTGCCGAACAGGCGCGGCGGTTTCAGAAGTTGGGCGGCAGGCGGCGCAGGCCAGCAGGCAGCCAACGAACAAGAGTAAGCGCATCGGAGTATCCTTTTGCCGAATGAACGTGCCACCGCCGGCTAAAATTGTACCCCAACAGCAACCCCAAGAAACGCCTACACTCGGCCAAAACGACTTACGAAATCAGCTACCTGAGCGAGTTGAAGAACTTCTTATAGTTTTGGCAGAACTATAACGCACAAGCCTCTATGAGTTCTAAAGAATCCGGGGCAGAAGTTTACGCCTTGGTGGCAGCTGCCGGGTTCTTCGTGGTATCCTGCTTTCAGTGGTTTATCAGCTACCAAGTTTCCAACGGGCCAGAAGCTATGGCAACCGTTCTGAGCAAGGAATTTCACAACAGCGGGCGAAACCGTCAGTATCAATTAGGCTTGGCGTACCCGACGCCCATATCGGATAGCACTTACTCAACCATGAGCGTTACCGCCGAGCAGTTTAACAATGCTTTCGAGGGTCAACGCATTTCCATTCTTTACAACCGCACCAGTGTCAGCCAAACCCAGTTTGCCGACAAACCGTGGTCAGGCCACTGGCAGCTACTCATCAGTACCAGCTTATTGGGCTTGATGATTTATCGCGTCAGGCACTGAGTACATTTTCTACTTCCGGCCGGTATCGGTACTGTGTTACCTTTGCCCACTCCCACGCGAAACATCAATTTCCCCGCTATGGCCAACGGCTTTTTTAACGTCCCTGCCCCTAAGAACGAACCGGTAAAAGGCTACGCCCCCGGCTCCCCCGAGCGCGCCGAACTAAAGGCGATGCTTAAGACGCTCAAAAACCAGGAGCGCGACATTCCGATGTACATCGGCGGCCAGGAAGTGCGTACCGGCAACACCCAGCGCATTGCCCCGCCCCACGACCATAAACACACCCTCGGCCACTTCCACGCCGGCACCACCGCGCACGTGCAACAGGCCATCGACGCCGCCCTGGCCGCCCGCCCCATGTGGGCCGAGTTGCCCTGGCAGGAGCGCGCCGCTATTTTCCTGAAAGCAGCCGAGCTGCTGGCTGGCCCCTACCGGGCCCGCCTGAACGCGGCCACCATGCTGGGCCAAAGCAAAAACGCTTTCCAAGCCGAAATCGACGCCGCCTGCGAGCTGATCGACTTTTTCCGGTTCAATGTGCATTTCATGCAGCAGATCTACCAGCAGCAGCCCGAGTCGGCGCCTGGTATGTGGAACCGCATGGAGCACCGCCCGCTGGAAGGCTTTCTGTTCGCCCTCACGCCCTTCAACTTCACCTCCATTGCCGCCAACCTGCCCGCGGCCCCGGCCATGATGGGCAACGTGGTGGTGTGGAAGCCCGCCAACACCCAGATTTACTCGGCCCAGGTGCTCATGGAGCTGTTTCAGGAAGCCGGCGTGCCCGACGGCGTCATCAACCTGGTGTTCGTGGACGGCCCCACTGCCGGCGACGTCATTTTCAAGCACCGCGACTTTGCCGGCATCCACTTCACCGGCTCCACCGGCGTCTTCAACAACATCTGGAAGACCATCGGCGAGAACGTGTCGAAGTACCGCTCTTACCCCCGCGTGGTAGGCGAAACCGGCGGCAAGGACTTTATTCTTGCTCACTCCTCGGCCAACGCCAAGGAAGTAGCCACCGCCATTACCCGTGGCGCCTTCGAATACCAGGGTCAGAAGTGCTCGGCCGCCTCGCGCGCCTACATTCCCTCTAACCTCTGGGACGAAGTCCGTCAGTACCTCATAGACGACCTAAAGTCGTTCAAGATGGGCGACGTGGAGGACTTCTCGAACTTCGTTAACGCCGTTATCAGCGAAGCTTCGTTCGACAAGCTGGCCAAGTACATCGATGCCGCCAAAAACGACGATTCGGTGGAAATCCTGGCCGGCGGCAACTACGACAAGTCGAAAGGCTACTTCATCGAGCCCACCATCCTCGTAGCCAAAGACCCGCAGTACGTGACCATGTGCGAGGAGCTGTTCGGCCCGGTGCTGACGCTGCACGTGTACGATTCGCAGCAGTTCGAGAAGACGCTGGAGCTGGTCGACAACACCTCGCCCTACGCCCTCACCGGCGCCATCTTCGCCAAGGACCGCTACGCTGTAGATTTGGCTACGCGCAAGCTGGTGCACGCCGCCGGCAACTTCTACATCAACGACAAGCCCACCGGCGCCGTGGTGGGCCAGCAGCCCTTCGGCGGTGCCCGCGCCTCCGGCACCAACGACAAAGCCGGCTCTATCCTGAACCTGCTGCGCTGGGTGTCGCCGCGCACCATCAAGGAAACCTTCGTGCCGCCCGTGGATTACCGCTACCCCTTCCTGGGCGTGGACACCGGCGAAGACTTGAACGCAACCGGCAAAGGCGGCTTCTAAGCTGCGCAGGCAATTTGCAAAAAGCCGCTTCGGGAAACCGGAGCGGCTTTTCGTTTCGGCAAATGTCACCTAAGAATCCGAGTTAAGAGGTGCGGATGTTTGCTTTTTTATTGAAGTGGTTATCGACTAAAGGAGCTACCAGCAGTGCCGTGGCAAAAGGGCCCACAAGTACCAAATACAATTGGCTGTTTGAATGCAGGTCGCGCAGCATAATCCATAAGTTTTTTTCCGCGAGCCATCCGATAATTAATAACAGGCTGCAATACGATAAGACACAAAACACTGCGTATTTGACATAGAATTGAAGCTTTATAAAGCGGTTAACGGCCCAACCTATAAGTAATATCGAGGGGTACAACGTCAGGACCTTAATTATTATAGCCACTACGGCTATTAAGCCCGCTTCTTGATAGATCAGGATAACGCTAGTAGCTGTAATGGTTTCGACAATCATAATCCATAGTACTAACGTAGTCCAGCTGATCTGCGGAGTAGTCTGTTTCATCAGCTAGGTCTTACATGTTCGTCGGCGGCTCGGCACTTAGCATAGGCACTGCTACCTCATCGTAGATATCCTGCACGCGCAGAGTTACACCTAACTCTGGCATTTCCAGTACGTCGGTCATGTCGGCTAGGGCTGTAAATGACCACACCCCGCTGGGCTCACGCCGAAACCACTCCACCAAACACACGTGCTGCGACACCAATATGTAGTGCTGCAACGAAGCCAGCTGCTTGTACTGATTGAACTTCCAACTCCGGTCGTGGTCGGCCGTTGATGGTGACAGTACTTCAATAATGAGCACCGGGTGCCGCATGGTACGTTCGGCCGCTATGTCATCGGGGTGGCAGGTTACCATTACATCGGGGTAGGTGTAATAGTGTCCTTGCGCCACGGCCAGCTGCACCGACTCCATGTACACCCGGCACCCGCTGCCGCGCAGCGCAGTGCGTAAGCTGCTCGCACAATTCAGCGTGATGGTGTTGTGCGCACTGGTTCCGCCCGACATAGCATATACCTCACCCGCAAAGAACTCGTGCCGGAGCTCCGAGGTAAGCTCCAGGGCCATGTATTCGTCTACCGTGTAAAGGCGCGGGGCTGCTTGCGGTTGTGCCATTGTGCTTGCGGTTACTACTCTTCAAAGATACCTTTTAAGCCCAGCCCGTGACAAACAGGCCCGGTTTTGTGTTTATCAACGGCAGGCCTGGGTAGTGCCTATTTCCCATAGAACTTATCCAAGCCGCACGTTCGAAAACCACTACTACTAATCCGGCCGCATCAATGGCCTTGGATTCGTTGCACCCCCCCGGTTTTCGTTCTACCTTTGCCCCCCAATGCCTTTTTTCTACAGCAAACCCCTTTCGCCATGCTGTTAGCTACCACCGCCACGTACCAACCGGTCGATTACCTACCGATTCTGATTCAACTGGGCCTCGCACTGGCCTTTGTCGCGTTTGCCATGGTGGTTTCCCACCTCGTGGGGCCCAAGCGCAGCTCTACCGTGAAGGATTCTTCCTTCGAGTGCGGCATCGAGTCGGTGGGCAACGCCCGCACCCCGATTTCGGTGAAATACTTCCTCACTGCTATTCTCTTCGTGCTCTTCGACGTGGAAGTCATCTTCATGTACCCCTGGGCCGTGAATTTCCGGGAGCTGGGCTTGTTCGGCTTCGTGGAAATGCTGCTGTTCATGGGCCTGCTGCTGGCCGGCTTCCTGTACATCATCAAGAAGGGTATTCTGAAGTGGCAGCAGTAAGCTGAAACGCAGTAAACCTTTGCTTTCCGGCAGATGTTGGGGAGACTGAGGTTGCCGCTTAGCTTATTTCCAACCAGACTTTTCGCCATGAGTGATAACCGCGTTCCTGAAATCAAGACCGTAGCCGCCCCCGAGGGCATTGAAGGCGCCGGTTTCTTTGCCACGTCGCTGGACAAGGTGGTGGGCATTGCCCGCGCCAACTCCCTGTGGCCGTTGCCTTTCGCTACTTCCTGCTGCGGCATCGAGTTCATGGCTACCATGGGCGCCCACTACGACATTTCGCGCTTCGGCTCGGAGCGTCCGTCGTTTTCGCCCCGCCAGGCCGACTTGCTCATGGTAATGGGTACCATTGCCAAGAAGATGGCCCCCATCGTGAAACAGGTGTACGAGCAAATGGCTGAGCCCCGCTGGGTACTGGCCATGGGTGCCTGCGCTTCGTCGGGTGGTATTTTCGATACCTACTCCGTGCTGCAGGGCATCGACCGCATCATTCCCGTGGACGTGTACGTGCCCGGCTGCCCGCCCCGCCCCGAGCAGGTGCTGGAAGGCCTGATGCGCGTGCAGGAGTTGGCCAAAAACGAATCCATCCGTCGCCGCAACACGCCCGAGTACCAGGCGCTGCTGGCCTCATACAACATTAAGTAAGAAGTTAGGAGACAGGAGCGAGAATGTTCGCCATCCTGCTCTTCTATCTCCTGGCTCCTAACTCCTAGCTTCTCCCGAAGAATGTCTGAATCCAACGAATCACCCGCCGCCCAGGAGCTGGCTGCCGAACTGGACCCCACGGCCGCGGCCAACGCCCGCATTCTGGCCCGCTTGCAGGAATTGTTCGGCGCTGATGCGTTTACCGACGTGGAAGAGCCTTACGGCCTGCTCACGGTAACCACCACCCGCGAGCGGATTCACGAAATCATTGACGTGCTGCACGGCGAGGAGCAGTTGCAGATGAACTTCCTGACCACCATGTGCGGCATGCACTGGCCCGAGAAGGAAGGCCAGGAACTGGGCATGGTGTACCACCTGCACAGCCTCACGCAAAACATTCGGCTCCGTCTGAAAATCTTCTTCCCCATTGCCGACCCCGTAGTGCCCACCCTCACGGATGTGTACGCCACGGCTAACTGGATGGAGCGCGAAGCCTACGACTTCTTCGGCATCATTTTCACCGGCCACCCCAACCTCATTCGCATCCTGAATGTGGAGGACATGGACTACCACCCCATGCGCCGGGAATACCCTCTCGAAGACGGCACCCGCGAAGACAAAACCGATTTGTTCTTCGGCCGATAGTTTCTGAAACGGCTGGTCAACCAGCCAGCCGCCCGAACCCCGACTCCATGGCAACGAACGACACGCTCGACGCTACCCATAAAATCATAGAAGAAGCCCGCGAAACCGAACGCCGGACGCGCGGCTCTTTGGTACCCCGCACCGAGGACTTCAGCCAAGAGCTGACGACCCTGAACCTGGGTCCGACGCATCCGGCCACGCACGGCATTTTCCAGAACATCCTGCAAATGGATGGCGAGAAAATCATTTCCGGCGTGCCCACCATTGGCTACATCCACCGGGCTTTCGAGAAGATTGCCGAACGCCGGCCCTTCTACCAGATTACCCCGCTCACCGACCGGATGAACTACTGTTCGTCGCCCATCAACAACATGGGCTGGCACATGACGGTGGAGAAGCTGCTCGGCGTGCAGGTGCCCAAGCGTGCCCAGTACATCCGGGTTATCATGATGGAACTGGCCCGCATTGCCGACCACTTGGTGTGCAACGGCATTCTGGGCGTGGATACCGGTGCGTTTTCGGGCTTCCTGTACCTGTTTGAGGAGCGCGAAAACATCTACGAAATCTACGAGGAGGTGTGCGGCATGCGCCTTACCACCAACATGGGCCGCGTGGGTGGCATGGAGCGTGATTTGTCGCCGGTAGCCATTGAGAAGCTGCGCGTGTGGCTGAAGCGTTTCCCGGCCGTGATGCGCGAGTTCCAGAACCTGTTCGACCGCAACCGCATCTTCATGGACCGCACCATCAACGTGGGTCCGATTTCCGCGGAGCGCGCCCTCAACTACGGCTTCACCGGCCCGAACCTGCGCGCCGCCGGCGTCGATTACGATGTGCGGGTGATGAACCCTTATTCCTCGTACCAGGACTTCGACTTCGAAATTCCGGTGGGCACCAACGGCGACACCTACGACCGTTACCTGGTGCGCAACGAGGAAATTTGGCAGAGCCTGCGCATCATTGAGCAAGCCTTGGAAAACCTGCCCGAAGGACCCTACCACGCCGATGCGCCGCACTACTACCTGCCGCCCAAAACGGAGGTGTACCGCAACATGGAGGCCCTCATCTATCACTTCAAGATTGTGATGGGTGAAATCGAGGCTCCTGTGGGCGAAGTCTACCACTCGGTGGAAGGCGGCAACGGCGAACTGGGCTTCTACCTGGTGTCGGACGGTGGGCGCACGCCTTACCGCCTGCACTTCCGCCGGCCCTGCTTCATCTACTACCAGGCCTACCCCGAAATGGTGGTCGGCTCTACCCTCTCCGACGCCATTCTTACCCTGAGCTCCATGAACGTCATTGCCGGCGAGCTGGACGCTTAATCTGCTGCTAATGGAATCGACAACCGCGACCGTAAAGCCGCAATTCTCCGAAGCCGCCAAGGCGGAAATTGCTCGTCTGTTTGAACACTACCCGGCCGACCGTCGCAAGTCGGCCCTGCTGCCCATCCTGCACATTGCGCAGGCCGAGTTTGGGGGCTGGGTGAGCCCCGAGGTACAGGATCTGGTGGCCGAAACCATCGGCATTCTACCCATCGAGGTGTACGAGGTATCTTCGTTCTACACCATGTTCAACTTGAAGCCGGTGGGCCAGCACGTGCTGGAAATCTGCCGCACGGGCCCCTGCATGCTGCGCGGTTCCGATGAGCTGACCGCCAACCTGGAGCGCATTACCGGCGCCAAAGTAGGCGGCACTTCGCCCGATGGCCTCTTTACCCTGAAAGAAGTGGAATGCCTGGCCGCTTGCGGCACGGCGCCCATCGTGCAGGTGCGGGAGAAATACTACGAGCAGCTGGATACCCAGGAAGCCGTGGATGCCATGCTCAACGAGCTGCGCAATCTGGTGCACCGCCCCCTGCTGCCCTGGGAACAGACTGGTTTGCAGCACACGCAACAATAACCCGAAGCAACTACCGTCATGGGCCGCAAGCTACTGACCGAACATATTAACGTCCCCGGCATCGACACCTTCGAGGTATACCGCAAACACGGCGGCTACCGCTCGGTGGAAAAGGCCCTGAAGACGATGACGCCCGACGAGGTGGTGGAAGAAGTGAAGAAGTCGGGCCTGCGCGGCCGCGGCGGCGCGGGCTTCCCCACGGGCATGAAGTGGAGCTTTCTGGCCAAGCCGGAGGGCGTGCCGCGTCACCTGGTGTGCAACGCTGACGAATCGGAGCCCGGCACTTTCAAGGACCGGGAGCTGATGTCGAAGCTGCCGCACCTGCTGGTGGAAGGCATGATTACGAGCTCGTACGCGCTGGGCGCCAACACCTCGTACATCTACATCCGCGGCGAGCTGCTTTACGTGCTGCGCATCCTCGAAAAGGCCATTGCTGAGGCTTACGCCAACGGCTTCCTGGGCAAGAACATCCTGGGCTCGGGCTACGACCTGGATCTGCACGTGCACCCCGGCGGCGGCGCTTACATCTGCGGCGAAGAAACCGCTCTGCTGGAATCGTTGGAAGGCAAGCGTGGCAACCCGCGCAACAAGCCGCCCTTCCCCGCTGTGCAGGGCCTCTACGCCCGCCCCACGGTGGTCAACAACGTGGAATCCATTGCGGCGGTAGTGCCCATCGTGAACGACGGCGGTGAGGAATACGCCAAAATCGGCGTGGGCCGTAGCACGGGCACCAAGCTGATTTCGGCCTGCGGCCACGTGCGCAAGCCCGGCATCTACGAAATCGAGCTGGGCGTGCCAGTGGAGGAGTTCATCTACTCCGATGAGTATTGCGGCGGCATCTGGAAGGGCCGCGACCTGAAGGCCGTGGTGGCCGGTGGCTCCTCAGTGCCGATTCTACCCAAGGAGCTGATCCTGAAGACTGCGGCCGGTGAAAACCGCCTGATGACCTACGAATCCCTCTCGGACGGTGGTTTTGTGACCGGTACCATGCTCGGCTCGGGTGGCTTCATTGCCATGGACGAGACGACCTGCATCGTGCGCAACACCTGGAACTTCTCGCGCTTCTACCACCACGAGTCGTGCGGGCAATGCTCGCCCTGCCGCGAGGGTACGGGCTGGCTGGAGAAGGTGCTGCACCGCCTCGAGCACGGCCACGGCCACATGCACGACATCGACCTGCTGGTGAGCGTGGCCAAGCAAATCGAGGGCAACACCATTTGTCCGCTTGGCGAAGCCGCCGCATGGCCGGTAGCTGCCGCCGTGCGCCACTTCCGCCACGAGTTTGAGTGGCACGTAACCCACGCCAAGCAAGCCGCCCAACCCGGCGCGGTATACCCGGCTCAAGGCGTGCTGGTGTAACTTTACTTGACTGAACTGACTTTTCGCTCCCCTCATCGGGAGTTCTGAAAATGGCTAAAATAACCTTCGACGGCGTTGAGGTGGAAGTACCGGACGGTACCACCATTCTGAACGCAGCCCGCAAGATTGGTGGCGGCATTGTGCCGCCGGCCATGTGCTACTACACCCCGCTGAAAGGCTCGGGCGGCAAATGCCGCGCCTGCCTGGTGCGCGTGGCGGCTGGTTCGGCCAAAGACCCGCGCCCCATGCCCAAGCTGGTGGCCTCGTGCGTGACGCCGGTACAGGACGGCATGGTGGTGGAAAACACCACTTCCCAGCAGGTACTGGACGTGCGCAAGGGCATCGTGGAAATGCTGCTCATCAACCACCCGCTGGACTGCCCCGTGTGCGACCAGGCCGGCGAGTGTGATTTGCAGAATTTCGCCTTCGAGCACGGCATGGCTACTACCCGCTACGAGGAGGAGCGCCGCACGTTCGAGAAAATCGACATCGGTCCGTACATCCAGCTGCACATGACGCGCTGCATCTTGTGCTACCGCTGCGTGTACACGGCCGACCAGCTGACCGACAAGCGCGTGCACGGCGTACTGGGCCGCGGCGACGCTGCCGAAATCGGCACCTACATCGAAAACGTCATCGACAACGAGTTCAGCGGCAACGTCATCGATGTGTGCCCGGTAGGCGCCCTTACTGACAAGACTTTCCGCTTCAAGCAGCGCGTGTGGTTTACCAAGCCGGTAAATGCGCACCGCAACTGCGAGAACGACAAGTGCGGCGGCCGCGTGGTGCTGTGGTACAAAGGCAAAGACGTGCTGCGCGTAACCGCCCGCAAGGACGAGTACGGCGAAGTAAAGGAGTGGATTTGCAACACCTGCCGCTTCGACAAAAAGGAAACTGCCGACTGGACCATTGAAGGCCCCACGCACGTTGACCGTACCTCGGTTATTTCGGCTAACCACTACGAACTGCCGGTGGTGAACCCGCAAGTCATTGCCGACCTGCCCGAAAGCTCGATCCGCGACCTGGAAAACAACCCGCCGCTGAAACTCGGCGCCGGTCGTCAGTAATCTGTTAGCTCCAGCTAGCACCCGCTTACCTTTACCACGCTTCATCAGCTCATAGCTTACCGCGAAAGCTCGAACGAATGGAAATTCCACTGTTGGCCTGGCAAGGCCTCGTTATTCTGGCGGTGTTCGGCATTACCCTGCTGATTGCCACCTATTCTACTTACGCCGAGCGCGTGGTAGCAGCCTTCCTGCAAGACCGCGTGGGTCCCGACCGCGCTGGCCCCTTTGGTTTGCTGCAGCCGCTAGCCGACGCCGTGAAGCTGTTCACAAAGGAGGAATTCTTCCCGAGCGGCTCAAACCGCTGGTTGTTCGTGTTCGGTCCCTGCCTAGCCATGACCACGGCCTTAATGGCTTCAGCGGTTATTCCCTTCGGTAACACGCTCATTTTTGGCGACGGCACGGAAATCCGTCTGCAAGCCATTGAGGTGAACATTGGCATGCTCTACGTTTTCGGCGTGGTGTCGCTGGGTGTGTACGGCATCATGATTGGCGGTTGGGCGTCCAATAACAAGTTCTCCTTGCTGGGAGCCGTACGCGCCGCCGCTCAGGCCGTTAGCTACGAACTGGCCATGGGCATGGCCCTGATTGCCCTGCTGATGCTAACCGGTACGCTGAGCCTGCGCGAAATCACGCTGCAGCAGTACAACGGCCTCTGGAACATTGTGTACCAGCCGCTGGGCTTCATCATCTTTTGCACCTGCGCCTTCGCCGAAACCAACCGCACGCCCTTCGACTTGCCGGAGTGCGAAACGGAGCTGGTGGGCGGCTACCACACCGAGTACTCCTCGATGAAAATGGGCCTGTACCTGTTTGCCGAGTACATTAATGTGTTCGTGGCCTCGGCCGTGATGAGCACGCTGTACTTCGGTGGCTTCAGTTTCCCCGGTGAGCATTTACTTTACCGCGCCCTCACCGATTCGCAGGGCGAGCTGTTTGCCCACAACGTGGTAACCATCCTGGGCACCGTGACGATGTTTGCGAAGATCTTCTTCTTCATCTTCTTCTTCATGTGGGTGCGCTGGACGCTGCCGCGCTTCCGCTACGACCAACTGATGCGCCTGGGCTGGACCATCTTGTTCCCCCTCGCCATTCTGAACATTTTGCTGACGGGCGCTTTCATCCTGCTGAAGCCTTACTTCTTCGGCTAAGTCAGTAGCGCGAAGTGTTGCTTCGCGTTTCGCTGAATGCCTACCGAACGATACGCGAATGGTTAATTCGCGCCAGATTCCGACTCTCATGCAACTGACCAATAGATCCAAGCACTTAGAGAAGAAGCCGATGACGCTGGCCGAGCGGGCCTACCTGCCGGCTATTCTTACCGGCATGGGCATCACGCTCAAGCACTTCTTCTCCAAGAAAGCGACCATTCGTTACCCCGAGGAGACGCGGCCGTTTTCGCCTACGTACCGTGGCCTGCACGTGCTTAAGCGCGATGAGCAGGGCCGGGAGCGGTGCACCGCCTGCGGCCTGTGCGCCGTGGCCTGCCCCGCCGAAGCCATTACCATGGTAGCCGGTGAGCGGAAGAAAGGCGAAGAAGGCCTGTACCGCGAGGAGAAATACGCCGTCAGCTACGAAATCAACATGCTGCGCTGCATTTTCTGCGGCCTGTGCGAGGAGGCGTGCCCCAAAGCCGCCGTGTATCTGCAAGCCGACAAAATGGTGCCGCCCCGCTTCGAGCGCGACGAATTCACCTACGGCAAAGACCGCCTCGTGGAGCCCGTAGACCCCAGCGCCCGCAGTAAGCGCGGCATTCAGCTCACCGACGAGCAAGCCGAAGCCCTGGCCCGCCGCATGGCTGGCATGGACGCTTAACCGAACATCAAGCTCCCCTCCTCATCTGAGAAGGGGACGTTGCCGCTAAAGCGGCACCGGGGTGGTTGAAGTCATTAGATAGTAAACCCAACTGCCCGCACGTTCCGCAACGATTGTCAACCACCCCGGCCTTCGGCCACCCCTCCTCATCTGAGGAGGGGAGTTCGTTCTCCTCTCCTTCTCTGCCTCCTTTATGGGTCAGTCCCTTTTCTACTTCCTCGCGTTTGTAGCCCTGATTAGCGCCTTGGGCGTGGTGTTTGCTAAAAACCCCATTCACTCGGTGCTGTTCCTGATCCTGACGTTCTTTGCCATTTCGGGGCATTACTTGTTGCTGAATGCGCAGTTTCTGGCCGCCGTGAACATCATCGTGTACGCCGGTGCCATTATGGTACTGTTCCTGTTCGTGATTATGTTCCTGAACCTGAACACCGACACGGAGCCGCACAAACCAGTTCTGGCAAAAATCACGGCTGCCGTAGCTGGTGGTCTGCTGTTGCTGGTGCTCGTTGCCGCGCTACGCAACGTGAACCCCGTGGGTGCCGACGCTGCTACCTTCGACTCGCAGATTGGTATGGTGAATCGCCTCGGTTTGGTGCTGTATCAGCAATACCTGCTGCCGTTTGAACTGGCCTCAGTGCTGTTCCTAGTAGCTATGGTAGGTTCGGTGATGCTAGGCAAACGTGAAACTGGCGAGCGGAACTTCTAACTACTGCTTCTTCATAGAAACCACAAGCGGCGCCTGTTGATTCAGGCGCCGCTTTTTTGATTATTGCAAGGCTTATACTTCTGCTATGACGCCTCAACCGCGACTGCGCCATCCTTACCGGTTATTACCATCCAAACGCGTGTTCTTCATCACATTGGCTGTGTCCACTTTTACCGTTTTGTTGGTATGGTTTATCGGCCTGCGTCAAGACTGGAGTCTATTTAAAGACTCGTTGATTACGTTAACGGTATTGTCCATTTCCTTTTTTGCCTTTGTCACTGTAGGTCTCTGGAGCGGCGTGAAGCTGCAGGATACCCTGGGTACTATTTCCACAACTGAACGACTTAAAAAGCTCAGCTTGCCCGATTCATTGCCAAGCTTTGATTCTGGAGATTTTAATGTAGATGGGGAAGGCTGCGGCGCAATAATTCTGGCTGTTTTTGCCTAGATAGCCGCGGCTATTGTAGCAGCACTACTGCTTTGGTTTTTTGCGGCGGTTATGTGGGTAGTATTCTTGGTATTCGCAGCTATGCTGTACTGGATCTTCTTCCGAGCATTGCGGTTGGTATTTAGGCACTCGGCCGAATGCAAAGGACAATTGGGAAAGAGTATTCGCTACGGCCTCATCTATACCCTTCTGTACAACGGCTGGCTATACAGCATTATACTGCTCGGCCATTATGTGCGCTGAACCAATGAGCTTTGAAATAAGAGTAGCAAAAACTGAGGAGCGTCAAATTCAGCATTGATTCTAATCATTATACATTCATCTGCTAGCACCGACTTTTGCCTATATCCCATCCGAAAGTCAGTCACATGAATACCACCCAAATACAAAGCGGCAGCTTGCTGGCCGGCAAGCACCTGCAAATCGGCGAACAGAAAGGCAAAGTGCTGTTCAGCCGCAACGGTCAGAAATTGATCTACAAGACCTTTCGCACCGGCGAAACCATGCCCACACACCACTCGCCCGATGAAGTGCTGGTAACGGCCCTAGCTGGCCAACTCGAGTTAGAACTGGAAGGCACTACTACCCTGCTGGAAGCCGGCGACTACCTCATTATTCCGGCTGGCGCGCCCCACG
Source organism: Hymenobacter koreensis (assembly GCF_039541855.1). Taxonomy (NCBI): domain Bacteria; kingdom Pseudomonadati; phylum Bacteroidota; class Cytophagia; order Cytophagales; family Hymenobacteraceae; genus Hymenobacter; species Hymenobacter koreensis. The sequence continues at coordinate 37,576 of NZ_BAABHA010000001.1, read as the reverse complement.
CGTTGCGTTGCTTAGAAGATGCCAAGCTGTTGATCTTCCGCTAAACCTACCAGCTGGCAAGCAGCTGCCTGCTACTGCTCACTAAACAAGAAAGCGGCGCCCGATTGCTCGGGCGCCGCTTTGGTTATTCTACGACTGTTGTGTGTGCTGGCTGTTGCGGTTGCGGGTCGGCCATTCGGCCCCAGGGCTGGCCGCAGCGGCCCATTTTCTGGCGGAATTTCTCGCGCTCCTCGTCGGTCATGCCCTGCATGCGGCTTTCCATTTTGTGGCGCCAGTGTTCCTGGGCGCGGGCTTTCCAGCCACCGGCCGGGCCACCGCGGAAACCGCCGAAAAGGATTTTGCAGAGGGCAAACAAGCCAAGAGCTTGCACGAAGCTAATGGCCTTCCAGCCGAAGATGGCGGGCATGAGCCAGTTCCAGAGGCTCATGACAACGAAGCCGGCCAGGAAAACGAACAGGGCCGCCAGGAGCACAAAGCGCAAAATGCGGAGCGGCCAGGAGTTGCGGTTCATATGAGTAGGAATGTCAATTTGAGGGAAATGAGGAAGTCCGAAAGGCGCAATGCCTTAATCGGTAAACAGGTCGGTGTAGAGGGCTTGCAGCTTGGTGCGAAGCTGCTGCACGGCGTAATGCTTGCGTGAAATCAGGGTTTTGAGCGGCACACCGGTTTCTTCCGACATCTGCTTGAAGGTTTTACCGTCGAACTCGTGCCATGCAAACACGTCGCGCTGGGCGGGGGGCAACTCGTCCAGGGCATCGAGAATGGCCTCCAAGATGGTTTCGCGGGCCATGACCGTTTCCGTAGAGTCATCGGGGGCGGGCAGCACGTCGGCGAGTAGCAGGGGCTCGTCGGAATCGGAGGCGGAATGGTAGGCGGCGGCTTCTTCCAGCGAGGCGGCCTTGGGGCGGCGGTACCGGTCGATGATTTTGTTGCGAGCCACCCGGAACAGCCACGCGGCCATTTGCTCCACGGGCTTTACCAAACGGTAGCTCTGCACCAGCTCGAAAAAGACGTCCTGCAGCACGTCTTCGGCGTCGTCCTGGTCGGGAATGCGCCGTCGGATAAACGACAGCAGCTTGCCCCGCTGCTGTTGCACCGCTTCCTGCAACCGCTCGTTTTGCTCGGTCATCACCGCGGCGTTCTGTATGGTCAGTACCTGTTCCATTCTGAGTGGACAGACGCAGGCCCCGGAAAAATACTTTATCGGGAATAGAAAATTATCCGAAGGCCGCAGAACGACCAAGCCACTTTCCTGTTTGCAGGAAAGGAAGGAGCAGCCCGCCGCTTTTCTGCCTTGGCTTACGCTAACCTTCGGCATTAAAAGGCGGGGAGCTTTCGTTCTGGACTCTGGTCTACAATCGTGGACTTTTCCGCGTGCGTTTTCCAAGTTTCGGGCTACCTTTGCCCGCTAATTGGCCCCGCACTGTTGGGGGTTTTTCCGCTGCTACCTTGCCCTGAATGGACCAGACGATACCGGAAGTCATCCGCACCATTCCGCTCCAGCACTACGTGTTCTTCGCCACGGCTCTGTTTGCCATTGGTGTGCTGGGCGTACTTACACGGCGTAATGCCATCATCATTTTCATGTGCGTGGAACTGATGCTTAACGCCGTCAATATTCTGCTTACGGCGTTTTCGGCTTACCGGGCCGACCCGAACGGGCAGGTATTCGTGTTTTTCATCATGGCCGTAGCCGCCGCCGAAGTTGCGGTAGGCCTGGGCATTATCGTGATGATTTACCGCAACATCCAGAATACCGACGTCAGCCTGCTCGACCGGCTTAAATGGTAATTTTTTGAATGTGAGCAATGTGCAGATGTGGAACAGGCGGGTCACTACCGCTCCGTTTCCCACCAGCTAAAGCATTATCACATTTTCACATTCAACCACATCAGCACATTCCAAAACATGGCTGAACTAGCGCCCCTCGCCGTTTACCCCGGCTCGCCGCTGCTCTACATTCTTATTCCGCTGCTGCCGTTTCTGGGCTTCCTGATTAACGGCTTGCTCAACCGCCGGATTTCGGGCACAACGGCCGGCATGATCGGCAGTGCCACCGTGCTGGGCTCGTTTGCCATTTCGCTGACGCTGTTCCTGCGGTTCCTTGGCAACCCGGTTCCTTACACGGTGCACCTGTTCGACTGGATTTCGGTGGGCTCGATGGAAATTCCCTTCGCCTACCAAATCGACCAGCTCAGCCTCATTATGCTGCTGCTGGTAACGGGTGTGGGTTTCCTGATTCACGTGTACAGCACCGGCTACATGCACCACGACGAGAACGTGGGCAAGTTCTTCTCCTTCCTGAACTTGTTCGTTTTCTCGATGCTGGTGCTGGTACTCGGCTCGAACTACGTAATTCTGTTCATCGGTTGGGAAGGCGTGGGGCTTTGCTCCTACCTGCTCATCGGTTTCTGGAACAAGAACCACAACTACAACAACGCCGCCAAGAAAGCCTTCATCATCAACCGCATTGGTGACCTGGGTTTCCTGCTAGGCATCTTCCTGATTTACTTCACCTTCGACTCGGTGCAGTACGGCGAAGTGTTCCAGAAAGCCTCGCAGCTGCAGATTGGAGCCGGCGTGGTTACGGCCATTACGCTGCTGCTGTTTGTGGGTGCTATGGGTAAGTCGGCGCAGCTGCCGCTGTACACCTGGCTGCCCGACGCCATGGCTGGCCCTACGCCCGTTTCGGCGCTTATTCACGCCGCTACCATGGTAACGGCCGGCATTTACATGGTGCTGCGCTCGAATGTGCTCTACACCCTCTCGCCCGATACGCTGGACGTGGTGGCCTGGGTTGGGGCCCTCACGGCGCTGTTCGCCGCCACTATCGGTTTGGCGCAAAACGACATTAAGAAGGTACTGGCTTACTCCACTGTTTCGCAGTTGGGCTACATGTTCCTGGCGCTGGGCGTAATGGGTTACTCCTCGTCCTTGTTCCACGTGCTTACGCACGCCTTCTTCAAGGCCCTGATGTTCCTGGGTGCTGGCTCGGTAATTCACGCCATGAGCAACGAGCAGGACATCCGCAATATGGGCGGTCTGCGCAAAGCCTTGCCCATTACCTTCCTCACGTTCCTCATCGGCTGCATTGCCATTTCGGGCATTCCGCCGTTCTCGGGCTTCTTCTCGAAAGACGAAATTCTGGCCCACGCCTATGAGCACAACAAGGTGCTGTGGGGCATCGGTCTGCTCACAGCGTTCCTGACGGCGTTCTACATGTTCCGCCTGCTGTTCCTCACCTTCTTTGGAGAGTTCCGCGGCACCGAGGAGCAGAAGCACCACCTGCACGAGTCGCCGGCCAGCATGACCATTCCGCTGGTGATTCTGGCGGCGCTATCGGCTATCGGTGGTTTCATGAACGCCCCACTAGTGCTGGGCCGCGGCTACCTCGCCGATTTCCTGGCGCCCCTCTTTACCTACTCGCGTCAACTGAATCCGACGGCGTTTAACCACCAGATCGACCATTCTACCGAATATATGCTCATCGGGCTGTCGGTGGCGGCCGGTGTGCTGGGCATAGCGCTGGCTTACGTGCTGTACGTGGCCAAGCGTACCCGCCCGGTAGCCGAGGAAGCCGAGCGCGGCGCTTTCGAGAAACTGGTGTACCACAAATACTACGTCGACGAGCTGTACAACGCCCTGTTCGTGAAGCCTTCTATGTTCCTTTCGCGCGGCCTGCACGACATCGTGGAGAAGCGCGTGGTCGACGGCGCCGTGAACGGCGTGGGTCGCGGGGTGATGGGCGGCTCGCAGCTGCTGCGCTACCTGCAAACCGGCAAGGTAGAAACCTACCTGCTGCTCATCGTGCTCGGCGTTGTGGTAGTGCTGGCGCTGAATTTCATCCGACTGTAGAACGATTTAATGGGGCGGTTCTGCACCGCGCTACCATTACACAGTAAATCATGCTGACTGCCCTCCTGCTTATCTGGCCCGTGGCTGCCGCGCTGCTCTTGCACTTTGTGCGGGGCAATGCTGCGCGGGCGCTGGCCTTTGGCGCTTCGCTGGTCGAACTGGCGCTGGCCCTGTACATGGCCTTCACGTTCGTGCCGAACTCCCAGGTTCAGTTTGAACTCAACTACCCGTGGCTGATCGACGCCGGCATCAACTTCCACATCGGGGTTGATGGCCTGAGCCTGCTGCTGGTGCTGCTCACCACGTTTCTGGTGCCGCTGATTCTGCTGGCCTCGTTTCGCCACAACTACGACAACCCGAGCGCCTTTTACGCCCTGGTGCTGTTCATGCAAACCGGCCTGCTGGGCGTATTTGTAGCGCTTGATGCCTTCGTGTTCTACTTCTTCTGGGAAGTGGCCCTCATCCCAATTTACTTTCTCGCCGGCGTGTGGGGTGGCGAGCGGCGTGTGCAGGTTACGCTTAAGTTCTTCATTTACACCGTGGTTGGCTCGCTGTTCATGCTGGCCGGCTTCGTGTACCTCTACTATATGACCGGCGCTAACGGAGCCATCCGGTCCTCCGATATTCAGGCTTTCTACAACCTGAACCTCTCGGCCCAGGAGCAGTCGTGGGTGTTCTGGCTGGTGTTCCTGGCCTTCGCCGTGAAGATGCCCATCTTCCCGCTGCACTCCTGGCAGCCCGATACCTACACCGAGGCGCCCACGCCGGCTACCATGCTGCTGTCGGGCATTATGCTGAAAATGGGCATTTACGGCACCATGCGCTGGGTACTGCCCATCCTGCCGAAGGGCGTGAGCATTTGGGCCGACTACATCATGATTCTGGCCGTTATCGGCATTATCTACGGCGCCATCATTGCCATTCGCCAGCGCGACATGAAGCGCCTGGTGGCCTTCTCGTCGCTCTCGCACGTGGGGTTGATGATTGCCGGCATGTTCTCCCTCACGGCCGTGGGCTTGCAGGGCACCACCATTCAAATGCTGGCTCACGGCGTGAACGTGGTGGGCATGTTCTTCATCATCGACATCATTCAGCGCCGCACCGGCACGCGCATGATTCCCGAGTTGGGCGGCCTCACGCGCAACACGCCGCTGCTCTCGGTTACCTTCCTCGTAATTCTGCTGGGCACCGTGGCACTGCCGCTCACCAACGGTTTTGTGGGCGAGTTCCTGCTGCTGATGGGCGTGTTCCAGTACAACGCCTGGCTGGGTGCCGTAGCCGGCCTCACCATCATTTTTGGCGCGGTGTACTTGTTGCGCATGTTCCAGCGCGTAATGCTCGGCCCCGACTCGTCGTTCTCGGACGCCATCAAAGACCTGACCGCTTCGGAGCTGGCCGTGCTGGTTCCACTTATTTTGATGGTGTTCTGGATCGGTCTGTTCCCCGGCACTTTCATGCACCTTTCCGAGCCGGCCATTAACAAGCTGCTGGTGCTGATCAACCGCTAAGCCTCCCGACTCATGCTCTCGATCATCCTGCTTTCTGTTTCCGGGTTGGCCAACCTTTTTCTCGGCTTCAACCGCTCCAACCGCATGCTGCTGCCCTTCGCGCTGCTGGTGCTGTTGGCGGTGCTGGGCATTACCATTTCCGGAATTGATACCACCGGTGCGTTGGCTGGCTTTAACCAGTCGCCGTATTTCGCCGGCATGCTCACCTTCGACCGGTACGCCCAGGTATTTACCGGCGTAATGGCCTTAACCACGCTGCTCATTCTGCCCTTCTCGCAGAAGTACGTGCGCGACAACAACGCCAACCTGGCCGAGTACTACAGCATTATGCTGTTCTCGTTGGTGGGCGGCATCATGATGGTGAGCTACACCAACGTGCTGGTGCTGTTTCTGGGCATTGAAACGCTGAGCATTGCCATGTACGTGCTGGCAGGTTCCGACAAAAGCAACGTGCGCTCGAACGAAGCGGCCCTCAAGTACTTCCTGATGGGCTCCTTTGCCACCGGCATTCTGCTCTTCGGTATTGCCATGCTTTACGGAGCCACCGGCACCTTCGACCTGCCTCAAATGGGCGTGGCCGTGCGGGCCCTGCCTACTGCCGACCCCACGCTGCAACCCATGATGAGCATCGGCATTTTGCTGATGCTGGTGGGTATCGGCTTTAAGATTTCGGCGGCGCCCTTCCACTTCTGGACGCCCGATGTGTACGAAGGCACGCCCACGCTATTTACCGGCTACATGAGCACGGTGGTGAAAACGGCCGGTGTGGCCGGTTTCTTTAAGCTGCTGGCGGTGGCTTTCGGCGGAGCTACCATCGAGTTCTGGCTGCCCACGCTTACGGCCATGCTCGTGCTAACGCTGTTCGTGGGCAACGTGGGCGCGGTGGCCCAAACCAACGCCAAGCGCATGCTGGCGTACTCCAGCATTTCGCACGCTGGCTATCTGCTGCTGGCCTTGGTGGCGCTGCGCAGCGGCCGTCTCTCGGCCAACGCTATTTTCTTTTACTCCCTGGCTTACTCGGTAGCCACCGTGGCCGCTTTCGGCGTGCTTAAGTTGGTGCACGACCAGCGCCAGCGCGACGACTACGACGGCCTGAACGGTTTGGCCCGCACCAACCCGCTGCTGGCTTTCGTGATGACGGTATCCATGCTCTCGTTGGCGGGGATTCCGCTCACCGGCGGCTTCTTCGGTAAGTTTTACCTGTTCACCGCCGCCGCGCAGGAAGGCTTCATCGGCCTCGTGATTTTTGCGGTGGTGATGTCGGCCGTGGGTATTTTCTACTACCTGCGCCCCATTATAGCCGTGTACATGAAGCCGGCTGTAGAGGGCAGCGAAGAGCCGATTCCCGTTACCGGGTTTCAGTCGGCGGTGCTCATTCTGCTGGTAGCCCTCACGGTGCTACTGGGCGTGTGGCCCGGCGTGGTAGAAGGGGTATTCTAGACTTCCGAAGCTTGTAAACAAAAAGGCAGCCTCTACCGGGCTGCCTTTTTGTTTAACCGTAGGGCAACGCCGGGGGGCGGAAGTTCGTCTAACTGCCGTTGGCTACTTCCCCGCTTATGCTGCTACCTCGACTGTTTCTGCTGCTTGTTTTTCACAGCCTGATTGCGTCGGCGTCGGCGCAAACGGCGGCCGATGCGCTTACGGCCGACCTCAGCAAGCTGTACCGCAAAGCCAAGCTACCCGGCTTTAGCGTGGCCATCGTTACCAAAGACTCGGTGTGGTACGAACAGGGCTTTGGGTATGCCGACATCCAGACCGGGCGGCCCTATACCCCCCAAACGATTCAGAACGTGGGCTCGGTAAGCAAGACCGTAATTGGTGTGGCGCTCATGAAAGCTGTGGAGCAGGGCCTGTTCACGCTCGATACGCCCATCAACCAGATTCTGCCGTTTCGGGTGGAAAACCCGCACCAACCCGACAAGGCCATAACCGTGCGCCACCTGGCCACTCATACGTCCGGCATCATCGACCGGCCCGACGTGTACAAGCAGTCCTACCTGTTCCGGACCGCGGCGGGCACACCGCCGGCACCAGCGCTGGCTCAGTACCTGCGCGACTACCTCCACGTGGAGGGCGCGGCATATAGCGCCCATAATTTTCAGGGCTACGCACCGGGGCAATCCTATGCGTACAGCAACATCGGCGCGGCCCTGGCGGCTTACCTAATTGAGGTAAAAAGCGGGGAATCGTTTGCCGACTACAGCCGCAAACACATTTTGCAGCCCTTGGCGCTAACCGCGTCCTCGTGGGCTTACACTGAAGCGCAAGCGGCTCAATACGCCACCAATTACCAGGAGCTGGGCCGTGCTTATCCGCCGTATTCACTCATCACTTATCCCGATGGCGGCTGGCGCACCTCCTGCCACGACCTGGGCCGTTACCTGCGCGAGATATTAAAGGGCTATGCCGGGGAACCTTCCCGGTTGCTCAAACCGGCCTCTTTTGCCACCATGCTGCACGGGCAGTTCACCCCCGAGCAGCAGCCCCTGAACCTCGACAGCAAAGAACCTAATGCAGGCGTATTCTGGGCCATTCGGGCGAACCAGCAAATTGGCCATACCGGCAGCGACCCGGGCACCACCGTGCTCATGTTCTTCTCGCCCACCACGGGCGTGGGCAAAATCCTGATGGTAAATGCCGACACCGGCAAGCAAACCTCGCAGGATATAGTGGCCGCGTGGCGTCTGCTGGAAAGCTACGAGCAGCGGCTGGCAACCCGTTAGCCGCTGGTTTATCTTTTACCGAGCACTTTGGCCTCGTACACCACCTTGCCACCAATCATCGTCAGCTCACTGGTGGTACCGGGCAACGCAGGCGCGGGTACGGTGAAAATATCCTGCGACAACACCGCTAAATCGGCCAGCTTGCCGGGCATGAGGCTGCCTTTGTCTGTCTCGGTAAACTCGGCGTAAGCGGCGCTGGCCGTGTATGCTATTACGGCTTGTTCCCGGCTGAGCGCCTCCTTGGCATCGGCCAGGGTGGTCACGAACAGAATATTTAGGAAAGGGTTAATGGGTCCGTCGGAGCCCAGCGCCAACGGAATGCCGGCACGGAGCAACGACTGGAACGAGGGATGCACGGGCATGGGCGGCGCGCCGTTCACTTTGTCGATGGCCGGGTTTACAAAGTGCGACGGGTTTTGTACTACCACGATGCCCAGGTCCTTGGCACGCGGGTGCATGTCGGCCGTCAGGCCTTCGCCGTGCTCGAAACGCACCCGCTTGCCGCGCCAGGTAGCGTCGTCGGCCAGCTCGCTCATCAGGCCCAGCACCAGCTTGGCGGTGCTGTCGCCCACAATGTGCAGCATCAGCGGCTCCTTAGTGGCCAGGCTTTCGCGCAGGATCTGCCGGATGGTATCGACGGGGAAATTCAGCTGCCCGTGCCAGCCGGGGCGGCCCGGGTAGGCTTTGCGCATGAGCGCGCCGCCCTCCAGCGGGGTAGCGTCGAGAATCCACTTGCGGCCTTCCACGCGTAGCTGCGCCGTGGCGGGCATGTACACCCGGCCCCACTCGCGCCGCAGCCGGCCCTGAGCGGTGGTCATGGGCATGGGCATTACGCGCACGCGCAACGGCAGCCGGGCAGCGTGCAGCACCCGCATCATGTTATCGGGGGCCAAATCACCGGCCATGTTTTGCACGCTGGTAATGCCGAAACGCAAGGCTTCGGCGCCATATTGACGGCACAGCGGCACCCAGGTTTCGTCGGGCTGCGCCGAATTAAAGGCCCGTCGGGCGTTCCACTGCGCGTATTCCTTCAGCAAGCCGGTTAGCCGGCCGGAACGGGGCTCCCGCTCGAAGGTGCCGCCCACAGGGTCGGGCGCGTTGTCGGTTATGCCCAGCTGCTGCAGCGCCTTGGAATTCAGAATAAGCCCATGGCCCCAAGGTACTGCCAACATAACCGGGTGGTTCGGGGCTACTTGGTCCAGGGCAGCGCGACGCAGCTTGGGGTCGACGAGCACCTGCATGCCAATTTCGCCCTGCAGCCAAGTATGGGGCGGCAGCAGGCCCGTCAGCACTTTCAGCGAGTCGAGTACTTGCTGGGAACTCGGCCCCGGCACCATGGGCGCATCGAACCGAAACGAATACCCGACGGGGCTGCCGTGCGGCAAATGGTCGTGGGCATCGTTAAAACCGGGCACCACTACCCGGCCGCGCAACTCGATGCGGCGGGTGCGCAAGCCCGCCAGCTGGTTGATTTCGGCCGTTGTGCCTACTGCCACAATTCGCTCGCCGCGCACGGCCAGGGCTTCTGCGTACGGGCGGGCGGGGTTGGCGGTAAACACTTTGCCTCCCGTCAATACATAATCGGGAGCTTGGCCTGCTGCGGGCCACGTGCCAAGCAGCAATCCAGCAATAACCAGCAGCTTTCCCATGGCGCGGCAAGTAGTTCGTTTCCTGCAAAATACACTTTTGCAAGCAAGCTCCGAAGGCCCTTCGGCACCCGGTAAGTGGCTATTTCTTAGTCACGCGCACGCTAATTCGCCGATTCAGTGCGCGGCCTACGGGAGTTTCGTTGCTGGCCACGGCGTGCTTCATGCCGTAGCCCTTCATTTCGATGCGCGAGGCCGAAATACCCATGTCGACCAACGCTGCCATGGCGGCCGTGGCGCGTTGCTCGCTCAGCTTCAGGTTCGCCATAAAATTGCCGGTACTATCGGTGTAGCCGCCAATTTTCACGTGCGCATCGGGGAAGCTCTTTAGGATGCTGGCCACGTTGCGCAGCTGCCCCATCGACTCGTCGGTGAGCGTGGCCTTTTTAGCATCGAAGTACACGCGGTCGAAGTTGATCCAGCCTTTGGTGCGGTTCACCGGGTCTACCTGTTCCGAAGCATCGGCCAGAAAATGGTAGAGCTTGTTCTCGGTGGAATTTACGCCCACGGTCTGCGTGGAGCCGTCGATGAGGGTGAGACGAACCGGCTTGCCCGTGTCGTAAATGTAGTTTTCGGAGGCCGCATCGTAGCGGCCGGGCGCGGTAGTGGGGCTGGCGGCTTTGCGGGGTGCCGGTGCCGGTAATACCCGCATGGGCGCGCTTTCGGCGGCAGCAGTTCCTGCTAAGGCTAGCCCCGGGGCAACGGCCGGTTGCGGTTGCGGGCTCCGGCTTTGGCCCAGCCAGAACCCGGCGGCAATAGCGGCCAATACAAGTAATGCAGGCCACAGCCACCGTGGTGCGCTGCCCTGAGCACCTGCCGCAATACGCTCCGGGCTGCTGAAGCTGTTGTGAACCGGGGCTTCGGGCGTGGGGGCGGTTGCGGGAACCGTCACAACAGGACTCTTGGACGGCTGGGCGGCTTCTTCGGCAAAAATGCCCGACACGCTGCTACGCTGGGTTTGCAGCCAACGGCTTAGGGCCGCCGAATCCAGGTTATCCTGGGCCACGTGGCGGTCGAGCACGTCCAGCATTACGGGCGCCACAATACCCAGCAAGTCCTCCACCGCCGCGGGCCGAATGCCACTGGCACTGGCCACGGTTTCCACGCGGCCGCTGTAGGTATCGGCCAGCAGGGACTTCATTAGCTCACGGCCGCGCCGGGCAGCCCCTTTGCCCACCGCTGCCGTGGGCGCTACCGACGCGTTGGGTGCGTCGTCGTAATCGTGGGCGTGATGGGCCATGGTCCACACCACTTCGGGGCCTCCTATTTGCTCGGTCAGTTTAATCAGACTGCTGAGCACCAGGGGTACCACCTTAGGCAAGGCTTTGCGTACGCCGGCTTCGCTCTCCCCCACTGCGGCACTGGCTTGGCTCACGGCAGGCGCCGTAAAGCAAGCCGATACTTCCTCCAACACGTTTTGCGTCATGATTGTAAATGTTTGGCATGTTAAACTATACTATAATACAAATTTTTATTTGCAAATGTCAATAAATAGCTTTTGAGTAATGTTTGTTGCTTGATATGCGTACCGTAACGCGCAAGAAAAAAGCGGCCTTTCGGGCCGCTTCTGCGCTATTTCAATTCAAAGTTTTTACTCGAGTCGCATGACTACCATTTCGGGCTGATCGGCATACACCACGGCATCGTCGGCAAAGGGCTCATCGCCGCGAAATTTCTGCAGCACGCGGGCCGTGGTAATGATGTCCTTCTGGCAATACTTCACAATGCGCGGCAGGTCTTTCTCCTCATAGTATACTCGTGCTACATCGGCCCCGCTGATGTCGTCTTTGGGCGTGGGAATACCAAACATGGCGGCCAACAAGGCCAAGGACGTAAACGACTTCCGGTCGCCGAACTTCCACAGCTCCATGGTGTCGAGGTGGTTTACTTCCCAAGGCTTTTTGCCGGCTACGTCGAGTTGCGGGGGCAATTGTACGCCGTTGATGAGCATGCGGCGGGACAGGTACGGGAAGTCGAATTCCTTGCCGTTGTGGGCACACAGGGCGTGGCCGGGCTTGCGGCTAAGCACTTCGGCAAACTCGCGCAGCAGGGTTACTTCGTCGTCGGAGGCAAAGCTCTTGACGCGGAAGCGCAGCTGCTCCTGCCGGTCGTAATAAAAGCACCCCAGAGAAATGCACACCACGCGGCCAAACTCGGCGTAAATGCCGGCCTGCCCAAACAGGGAGGCGGCGCTAAGGCGGTCGGGCATGGGCTCAATTTCCTCGGCGCCCCAGCTAGGGAAGCCTTGCTGCCGGCGCAAGCTCTGGGCCTTGTGCTCCCATAGGTGTCGCAGCATGCCGTCGAGTTCGTCGTGGCACCCCACGCAGGGCACGGTTTCGATGTCGAGCACGAAGACTTCGGGAAGTTTCAGGTTGCGGAGCAGCTGCATAAGCACGGCGGCGAAAGGCGGAACGTAACGAAGATAGCCCCCTAGCCGGCGAAACGGCAAGCTGGCTGCCTATTTTACGGACGGCTGCTGAGCAAGGGACAAAAAAACGCACGCTTCCGGGGTACGGGAAGCGTGCGTGGCATACGTCACTTAGCAGCGGCGTTCAAGGTTACGCCTGCGGAAAGCGGAGGAGTGTCGGACCCAAAACGGCAACAAGCCGAATTCAGGCCAAGGCGGGGCGGCTGGTAAGGCAGAGGCCCAGCAGGGAAATCAGCAGTTGCCGACGGGTCTTCGTTGACATGACAGACGCGCGTTTAAGTGAACGTATCAGTCCTGGTCGGGCCGACCAGACTCACTTCCAATATCGGCAATGCCAGCGCCCGTTTCAATCACACAATGATGTGACAGCGCGTTGGGAATGAAGCTACTGCTGCGGCTGCGCGGTATTCACGGGCAGCAAAGGCTGCGGAGCGGCCCCTGCCGGCACCGGCGTGGGTGCTTGGGTGGTACGCCTTTCCCCTACTTGCGGGCTGCTTGGGGACTTGGCTGGCGCCGCTGTTCGAGCGGCGGCCCGCTGCTTTTCCGGCACTGCGCCCCGCACGGCTTCCACGGCCTGCGAGGCGGGGCGGCCAAAGGCGGCGGGGTGCAGGTAGCGGCCGCGGTCGGCAGGCTCTTTGGCTTCCTCCACCGGTATGCGGTTTTGCTCGGCAAATTTATCGTGGCGGATGCCGGTTACCTGCCAGGAAACGCGGCCGCCGGGCGCACCGCCCGCAATGCGGAAACGGTTTCCCTGCACCTCGGCGCCCACGTACAAGTTGGGTCCTGGCGCGCCAATGGGCGTGAGCTGGTAGCGAAAATCCCGGTTCAGGGCCTCAAACCATTCGGGCAGCAGCACCTCGGCTTCGCCGCGGGCATCAAGCGTAACGTTGCCGTTGTACACGTTCAGCATGTCGGGGCTTTCCACAAAGCTGTGGTAGAGGTACTTGTTTTCGGGGTCCAGGGGGTGGTCGATTTTAAACGAGCCGCCTCCTTTGCTCAAGTTGCCTACCACCTGCACGCTGCCGTTACCGCGTGCCAGTAATACGTTACCGAAGTCGCTGTAATACAAGTTTAAGAAGGCATTTTGGCGGTTAGAGGGGCCGGTGTTGGCTGTAATTCCGGCTATTGTCCAAAACGTGCTGTAGGTGTAATTTTCGAAGTTCAGGCGGGCGTAGTCGTATTCGCTATTGATGATGCGCACATTGGCGCGGTTTACAGCGCTGCGGCTGCTAAGGTGGGCGGCGGTACCATACCGGGCCGAAGCGAACAGAGCCACTCCGTCGCGGGTAGACACGCGGGCGCCCGTTCCGTCGGCATCGTTTGAAATATCTACCGCCGGCACAGTACTGTTTGCATTAATAAAGCGGGCCACAGCGCCAAACGGACTGCCGGTGGCATACACGTCCAGGGTATAGCCCGAGCCGGCATTCGTGAGGCCCAGCGTGGGGTTAAAATTGGACGGATTGGTATTGGAAAACTCTGCCACCGGCCCGGTTTGGCTATTGCGTTTTTCAACCAGCAGGGCGGTACCGCTGCCACTCACAGCGTATACTCCTATGCCGGAACTTGCTACCCCCGATACACCCGCGCCGGCTACGCTGCCCGGGTAGGTGTCGGTTGAGTTGGCTAAGGCAACGCCTACCACGCCCTGCCCACCGGCCGTAGCAAAACCCACCACACCAAAACCACGGCCCGCGGTAGAGCCGGTTAGGGCCTGCCGGGTATTTGACGGGTCGAGGATACTGAAAGAGCCGCCGTAGCCTCGCCCGGTTATTACATCCAGCCGCAAGCCCACATTAGCGCTGGTAGTTGTGGGGTCGTTCCAGGTAAACTGCCCGAGGGTGCCTTGGGTGGAAACACCTGGGCTGGAGCTGCTTACGCGCAGGGCCGAGCTGGCGCTGTTAGACATCACTTGTAAGGTAGGCGCCGGGTTGGCAGCGTCGGAGGTGATAAGTAAAGCCGCGGGGCCGGTTTGTGAAAAGGACTTTTCGGCATGCAAGGCGGCGCCGTTCATGCTGTAGCCCTGCACCCCGTACCCGTTGCCAAAGTTGCGGCCTACCAAGGCCGGAACGGTGCTGGTGGTGCTGGTGGTGCGCGCAATCAGGCCAATGCCGTCGGCCATGTTATCGGCCAGCACACCGGCGGTGGAAGTGGCAGTGGCTACGCCGTGCACGCCTACGTCGGCGCCCCGGCCGTAAATGCCTACGCCACCTATGGCGGTGGAGCGTACATCGAAGGCGGTGCCGCCAGCCGCCGTGGTTCCGGCATAAGGCAGGGTAAGGCCGGCGTTGTTCCCCAGAGGCAGCCACGCGGAGCCGTTGTAGTAATAAAAGCCCGACGCGTTGTCGGTTTGGTACACCAGCAGCCCAAGCGCCGGACTACCAATGGCCGTGCGCTGGCTTTCCAGCATGCGCGGCGCCAGCAAACCGCGGGTGGTGCTGCTCAGGTCGAGCACCGCCGAACTGTGCGGGGTGCTGATGCCAATACCTACCTGGGCCTGCGCTGAAGCGCCCAACAGTAACAAATACCCACCGAGGCTGACTACGCGGTACACGTTCTTCATCGGTCACTGGTTTATGCGCAACGCGCTATTACACGGCCGCCCGAAGTGGACCGGCCTTTATTCTGTTAGCGACAAAGCAGGCGGCACTGCAGCACCCGGCCTAAATAACTCAAAGCGCAGACGCTGGATTGGGGCCGGTGTTACCAGCAATATGACGCAATAACCCATACCTATCAACCGCATAATGATGTGATTATCAAAACACAAAAAACCCCAGCCAGAGCTCTGACCGGGGTTCATTTAAATACATAAGACTGGTTTACGTAAGGCCCTGGCGCAGGGCTTTGCTTACGGCCTCGGTCATGGAGCGCACGTGAAGCTTCTCGTATATTTTTTTGATGTGCGAGCGGACCGTGTCGAGCGAAATGCCGCGGTCGTGGGCAATCATCTTGTAGCTGTAGCCTTCCACCAGCAAGCCCAGGATTTCCTGTTCGCGGGCGCTCAGGTTAGCCGGCGAGTCTTCGTGCTGGCGCGGGGCCACGGGCTTGGGGAACAGGCGCAGAACCTGGCGGGCAATGGCGGGCGTCATGGGCGCGCCGCCGGCCTTTACCTCGTTAATGGCGTCGAGCAGCTTGGCGGGTGGTGTTTTCTTGAGCAAGTAGCCATCGGCACCGGCGCACACGGCCTGAAACACCCGGTCGTTGTCTTCGAACACCGTGAGCATAACCACGCTCGTGCCCGGCGACTTGGCCTTGATGCGCTTCAGGCCCTCGATGCCGTTGATACCGGGCATGTCGATGTCCATGAGCACTACGTCGGGACGCAGGCGCGGAATATCGGTTTCTACCTGCTGGCAGTTGCCCAATGCCCCGGCCAGTTCCAGGCCCGGCGTACCACCCAAGAGCTGGCTCAGGCTGATGCGCAGATCGGGGTTGTCTTCGTAAATAAGAACGCGGGTGGCAGGAGCTTCCATGGGCTGAAACGGTGGGTATGAATGAGGTAGAACAGTAGGCGCAAGGTACGGCGCAGGTGCACGCGGCGCCGTAGCATAATGATGTGAGCCGATGGCCTATTTCAGCGGTACGCGCACCTGCAGTTTGGTGCCTTGGCCGGGGGCGGTTTCAATTTCCAGCTTAGCCTTAATGGCCGCGGCCCGGCTGCGCATGTTGGTCATGCCGTTGCCGCCGCCCTGGGCCGGGGCCGTCACGTCGAAACCTACGCCGTCGTCTTCCACGCGCAGTACCAGGTGGCGGTTTTCGTACTCCAGCCGAATAGCGGCCATTTCAGCTTTCGAGTACTTGGCCAGGTTGTTCACGGCTTCCTTGAAAAGTAGGAAAAACTCGCGGCGGGCACGCATGGGCAGGCGCTGCTCCAGCACTTCGGGCGCTACCTTAAAAATAAAATCGATGCCGCGGGCTTCCAGTACATCAGAGGCAAAGGAGCGCATGCGTGAGGTAACGGCCTCCATGCTGTCGTGCGCGGGGTTAATGGCCCACACGATGTCGTCCATGGAATCGAGCATGCGGCGCGAGGAGTCGCCGATTTGCTCGAGCAGCGCGCCGGCCTGCTCGGTGTTGTTGCGTTGCTGGTGGTTGCGGGCCAGCTGGCTGAGAATGGAAATGGAGCTGAGTGTGGAGCCCATGTCGTCGTGCAGGTCGCGGGCAATGTTGTGGCGCACGCGCTCCAAGGCCAGCAGCTGACTCACCCGAATGCGGTAAGCGGCAAAGAGTAACCCAAACACTACCCAGCTGGCCAGAATACGGAACCACCAGGTTTGGTACCACGGCGGCTCCACCACTACCGAGAGGGCAGCGCCGCTGGGGTTCCACACGCCGTCGTTGTTAGCGGCCCGCACCCGAAACGTATAGTGGCCGGGAGGCAGGTTGGTATAGGTGGCTTGATGCTGGTTACCGGCCTCAATCCATTTCTCATCGTTGCCTTCCAGCTTGTACAGAAAGCGGTTTTTATCGGGCAGGCGGTAGTTGAGGGCCGCAAACTCGATGGAAATGAAGTTGTCGCGCGGGCCCAGGCGCAACTGGCGGCGCTCGGTAATGCTGGTATCGAGGCGCGCGGGCCGGTTGAACTTTCGAAAACCGGTGAATACCACCACCGGCGGAGCGGGGTTATAGCGTACGGCCGTGGGCTTAAAAGCCACCACGCCGTTTTCGCCCCCGAAAAGCAGGGTACCGTCGAGGCGGCGGCAGAAGGCGCCGGCGTTAAACTCGTCCTGGGCCAGTCCGTCGCGGGTGTCGTAGGTGCGGAACCGGCGGGTACGGGGCGTAAAGCGGGCTATGCCTTTGTTGGTGGCCAGCCACAGGTTCTGCTGGCCGTCGGCCAGCATGCCGTACACCACGTCGTTGGGCAGCCCCTGCGGCTCCCGAAAGGTCTGGAACCGACCGGTGTCGGCGTCGAGCAGGCAGCAGAGGCCACCGCCCTCGGTAGCCAGCCACAAACGGCCTTGTGCGTCTTCCAGCATGGAGCGCACAAAGTTGCTGCTCAGGCTGGTTGGGTCGGTGGGGTCGGCGCGGTAAATGCGCGAATGGCCCGTGCGCGGATCGAAACGGCACAGGCCGCCACCGCCTACTCCTACCCATAGCTGGCCGTTGCGGTCCTGGTACACGCAGCGCACGTAATTGCTGCTCAGGGTGCGGGGGTCGCGGGGGTCGTTGCGGTACACGGCGCAGCGGCCGGTTAGGGGGTCGAGCAGGTTCAGACCGCCTTCGGTACCCACCCACAAGCGCCCCTGCCGGTCCTCGTACACGCAGCGCACGTTATCGTCGGAGAGGCTGGTGGGGTCGGCTGGGTTGTGGCGGTAGCGGCGGAAGCGTCCGGTAGCCGGGTCGAGGTAGGCCAGGCCGTGGCCCTGGGTGCCCACCCACAAGCGACCTTGCCGGTCGGGCAGCACCACGCGCACAAAGTTTTCGGGCAGGCTGGTAGGGTCGCTGGGGTTGTGGCGGTAGCGCACGCGCTGGTCGGTAACGGGGTCGAGGCGAATTAAGCCTTCGTTTTGGGTGCCCACCCACAGGCGACGGGCGGCGTCTTCGGCCAAAGCCCACACGGCTCCGGTTTCGTGCTGGGGCAAAGGCTGAGAAAAGACATTCGAGCGGGGCTCAAAGCTGGCCAGGCCCTGCTCGGTACCTACCCACAGCAAACCCAGACGGTCTTCGTACAGCGTGAGCACCCGATCATTAGGCAGCGTGCGCGCTCGGCCCGGCTGGTGCCGCCAGCTAACGAACGTATTGGTGGCGGCGTCAAGCCGGGAAATACCGGCCGTGGTTCCTACCCACAACCGTTGCTGGGTATCTATAAGCAGCGCCCGCACGGCATCGGCTGGCAGCGTGCCGGGCTGCTCGGGCACGTGGTGGAAACCAGCGGACCGCCCGCTGCGCAAATCCACCTGGTACAACCCGGCGTTTTCCACCCCAACCCACAGGCTGTTGTGGGGCGTGGCGGCTAAAGCCAGAACCGGATTCTGCGCCTCCCAGTTTGCCAGCGGCACCAAGCGCCCGGTACGCTCGTCGGCGTAACTGATGCGGCCTTCCCCGGTGCCCACCCACACGCGGCCGTCGGCAGCCTGCGCAATGCTCCAGATGGAGTTGCGGCGGGGCTTGTCGGTACGGCTGTCGGCGTGAGAAAAAAGCTGAAAACGACCAGTTGCGGGGTTAAGCAGGTGCAGACCCGTGCCCGCTCCGGCCCATACCCGGCCGCGCCGGTCGCAAAACACGGCCCGCACGAAGTTGTCGGTGAGGCCCGCAGAATCGGAGGTTTGGTAGGTAATGAACCGGTCGGTAAGGGGCTCGTAGCGGCAGAGGCCGCCCCCACCGGTGCCCACCCACACGCTGCCCTGGGCATCGGCGGCCAGCGCCAGAATAAAGTTTGAGCTGAGGGTGCCGGCTTGCTGCGGGTCGTTGCGGAACACGCGAAACCCCGAGCCGTCGTAACGATTCAGGCCGTCCTGGGTGCCCAGCCACATAAATCCCCGCCTATCCTGTACGGCGCACTGCACGCTGTTTTCCGACAACCCTTGGGCAGTGGTGAGGGAATGAAAGGTTACATCCTGCCCCTGCGCTGCCAGTGCGGCCAGCCACCACGCGCACCACAGGCCCAAACGCACCCACCAACTCCGGTAATTCACTGCCGACTTCGTCATTTTACGCAAGAAACGGCGTGAAAAGCAGGTTGGCAAGCGGCGGGCACTGCATGGTTCAGCGGGCGGCTAACGCGCGACGGTTCGGTTGGTTTTCGGTTTCGCGGCCACAAAGAATCTGCGGGCAGCCTTTAACTGCCGGAGCCGATCAATTACCTCGTCGAACACCATGGTATTGAGCGCGCAGTTCCCCAATTGCTTCTGCTTGATGGTGGTCCACAAACCGGCTTGCCGCAACACGCTCAGGTAATGCTGAACGCTGAGCTTCGACACCTCGATACGGTTGGCTGTTGCAGGGACTTTCATCGGCCCTTGCCGCAACAACTCCACAATGGCTGAGAGGGGTCGTTAAGAGTTTTAAAAAGTGAGTCAAAGGACATTCGAGTAATTAGATATTCGGCTAATTATTTATCATAAAAGCAGGCATTAGAGCATTTTAACGTATTCAGTTCCCCTGTTCTGCCCCATGCTTTCGGGCGCTAAATTCGCTCAACAAGCTTGTTTAAGTGGTTTGTATTCTGAGGCGGAGGTAAAAGATAGACCCGAGGGCGGACCCTCCGTATAAACGACTTGACAACCAACCGCGCGAGCCGATGGATCCTAAATATTTCGAGCCCATACCGGATGGACTTCCCAAAGCGGAGGCCGCTGCGCGTTTAAAACGCCAGCGGCACGCCGAATGGGGGGTTGCCGTCTGCCGGTTAGGAGGCACGCTTCCCGACCACAAACTGATAGCCGAACTTCAACGCTACATCAACGGCGAAATAACGATAGCGCAGGTAGCCGGAGTGGTGGATCCGCCCATGGCGGCCGCCGTTCAGGCCATAGTTACCCGCGAACGACTTAGCAAAGCCGCTTAAATGCGAAAAGCCCCGGCCAGTTGGTCGGGGCTTTTTTACACGATAAAACGTACTCGGTTAGTGGGCCACCACCACTTTCTGGAAGTAGCTGGCTTGCCCACTGGTAAGCTTCAGTAAGTACATACCGGCAGGCAGCCCGGCTACATTTACCGTTGCCTCGCCCTGGTTGCCCGGCCAGGTGCAGGTGCGTACTACGCGGCCCTGCACATCCAGCAAGTTGCCCTGGAACGCACCCTTCACCACCGGTAGCTTCAGGGTAAACTGCTGACGAGCCGGATTTGGGTACAGGGTCAGCATCTCGGCGTCTTTGGCCGAGCGCGTGGCCGTTACGCCGGGGTTGTTAATGCGGGCCAGCCCAATGCGCGGCTGCCCCAACACCGAGCGGAAGCTGCCGAAGAGCAGAATTTTTCCATCGGCAGGCTGCAGCGTGATGCCGCTCAGCAAATCGTCGCCGGTGAAAATGGCCACTGGCAAAGCAATGGGGGTAAAAGAATTATCCACGCTGCCGTTGGCGTTCAGGCGTACGATGGCGCTGTTTTCGTAGCGGCCGGTTTGGGCGATAATGCGGCCGTCGGGCTGCACTACGCGGGGCAAAAAGCTGTTGCTGGAAACGAAGCTATTGTCGATAGCACCTGTGGCCGTGAGGCGCACCGAGCCGGTTGCAGGCTGTCCGTTAAAGCTCCCGAAGGCACCCGTAACTAACAATTGTCCATTGGGTTGCATGAGCACGCTGTACGTAACGCCGTTGCTGCCGCTGCCCACCGAGAACGTATTGTCGAGGGTGCCATCAGGGTTTAGGCGAGCCAGGAAAGTACCCAAGGCGGCACCGGTACCGAACTCGGTGTACACAATCACAATCTTGCCATCGGGCTGCACGAAAGCGGGGAGAATGGTACGGGTAACGGTGCTGGCGGGCGGGTTGAACGAGTTGTCCAGGGTACCGTCGGGGTTCAGGCGAACTATGCTGTTGCGGGAAGCAGTGCCAAACGTGCGGAAGTTGCCATACACCAGCAGCTTGCCATCGGGCTGCACGGTAATGCCCTGCAACGGGGCTGCACCAACCGCCGCTATGCCGAAAGGCAACGAGGTGAAGGCAGCGTCGATGGCACCCGAGGGCAACACCTTTTGTATCTGGAACGTGCCACCAGAGGGCGGCGTGTTCACGGTGTAAAAAGTACCATCGGGCTGGGCGCCGTACACCGTTGTGGCGGTGGTGTTGTAGTTTAAGTTGATGGATCCGTCGGCGTTCAGGCGGCGCACAGTGGAGTTCGGGAAAGCCACGCCGTTCACGTTAACGAAGTTGCCGGCTATCAGCATTGCGCCGCCTGTGAGTGGCGTAACGGAGTTGATTATTGCGCGCACTTCCGTAGTAGGCGCAAACGCAGGATCTACCACGCCGCTGGCATCGAGGCGCACAGGGCTGGGTTTTACCAAAGTTTGGTACTGGGTGAACGTACCACCAACAGCGTACTGGTTATTACCCAGGCTGACAATGCTGTTCACGTTGCCGTTCGCCCCGCCCGCGGCGCCAAACGTAGCGTCGAGTGTGCCGGTGCTGCTGATGCGTGCCAAGCGGGTGCGGGCTACGCCATTGTATTGGGTAAATGAACCGCCTACCAGAATATCGTTGGTGCTCGTGAGCAGCAAGCTGAACACGCCACCGGAGTTGAAGCCGGCGCCCAAGGCCAGGGAATTGTCTACGGCGCCGGTGAGTTCCAGGCGCACCAAGCGGGGCGACGTTACCCCGTTGAATTCGGTGAAGTCGCCACCAATCAGCAGCTTTCCATCGGGTTGCTGAACAATGGTCCGCACCGTGCTGCCACTCGTTGCGTTAGTGGCACCGGCTCCCACGGCAAAGCCGGCGTCGGTGCTGCCGTTGGCATTCAAGCGCACGATGCCGTTAGCGGACTGCCCGTTAAACGTAGTGAACGTGCCACCCGCCACAATTTTCCCATCGGCTTGCACCAGAATGCTCCGGATGAACGCGCCCGTAGAGCCAGCGCCGGTGCCCACGTTAAAGGAAGCATCGCGGGTGCCGTCGGCGTTCAGGCGTACAATGCCGCCGGTTTCCGGTTGGCCCTGCAGGCTCATGCCGCTGCCCACGAGAATTTTACCATCGGGCTGCAAGGCCACGGCCGACATTTGCCGCACCGACCCAATGCCGCTGTAGGTGAACGAAGGGTCGAGGGTGCCGTTAGGATTTAGGCGGGCAATCATGAAGGCGGGGGCATTGTTGTAAGCCGTGAAGCCGCCCACAATTACAATTTTGCCGTCGGGCTGCAGCGCCATGGCCGCAATGAAACCCGCCGCACCGGTTCCGCCGGGGTTGAAGGTGGCGTCCAGGGTGCCGTCGGCGTTCAGGCGGGTGATTTTGCCAGCCAGCACGCCGTTCATGAAGTCAAAGCCGCCGGCTGTGAGCAGCTTCCCATCGGGCTGCCGAATGACCATGGAGGCCGAAGCCTGCAGGCCCGCAATAAAGGGCGCCTTCACCACCGTGGGCTGAAACGTGGGGTCGAGCGTTTGGGCTTGGGCGGTTACCAGACTGCTAAAAAACAGCAAGCCCGCCAGCCACAAGCGTAGCGTAGAGAATGATTTCATAAAATGAAGAAATGGTAAGGGGTTATGAGGCAAGCACCCTTGTGCCTGCGCTTTCAATCAACTGTGTACTAGATAGTAGGCTTCGCTAAGAGAGCAAAGCCACGAGAGTCTATGGCAGTAAGGGTCCTAAGATCCTTCGCAACGGCTGCTCACACAACTTTTAGAGCATGTAGGACGGAATAAAAACTTGCAGCACGACAGTAAAGCGGGTAACCCCGACAAATTCGTGCAGGCCTTGTTCATTGTTCAGGTATATTCGGCCGCCTCCAAAGAGGGTCTTATTTACTGTTACCAATGGCTACCGACGGCGTAAAGATTATAGACAGCGACCATGCGCACGATGTGTACCACACGTTCATGGATTTGTATGACCAAGGCCTCCCAGTAGATGAGATAAAAGCCTCTGTTCGCCAGCAGCAAATGGGCGACGACGATTTTTACGATGAGCTGTTCATTACGGCTTATGCATTAGCGCTTTGGGAGACCGGAAACCTCACGGCTCAGGAAACTGAGGAGGTAAAGCTGGCCATAGACCGGCAAGCCTTCGTCAAATACTTGCGCGACGAAGAGCAAGCCCCCAATGATGCCGCCGAAAGGCAGCGTGTGCTGAACCGTTTTTGGGCCAAGATAAACCAGCCCAATCCTAGGATCCGGAAGCGAAAGAACTACAAGCCTCAAACCAAGTTCATCTTCAACGAGGGCGACGTGCTGGCTTTCCAGATGCCCGAAGACGGTACCTACCGGGCCACTATTTTGCTATTAATCTCACAGAACAGAGGCCGTTGCATCTATTATTTTGCCTTCCCAACCTATAGCAGTACCCGCAAGCCCACGCTAGACGACATTGTAGCTGGTGAAATCATGGGCAGAGTATACGCTCCGCCAAATTTCCCGGAATACCGGCTGGGCTTTGATGTAACTGGCATTGGGCACAAACATCTGCGCGCTATTGCGGATCAGTTTGAGTGCATCGGTCATTTAAAAATCAACCCCATAGCGCAATGTTTAGGCAGCCAAGCCGGTGCGACCAATTTTGAGAATTTCACATCCTTCTGGTCTTCTGATGTAGATGCAAGAAATGATTTCTTCGATTTTCTACCCAAAAAACAGGCAATTGCCAAGACTGCGCTTACACACCCCGGGAATGTTTTCCCTATACATAAACTACTGTAACGAAAGCGGCGCCTGATGCATCAGGCGCCGCTTTTGGTATTGGCACAAGGGGCTTTAGCTCAACCCAACCTTTTAACTTTCTTGGAGCGCAACCATTGCATCAGTTCGCCATAGCTGATATCGAGGTTCCCGATGCTTTCAATAAACCGCCGATTCGCATCGTGGGGCAGGCGGATTTCCAATTGTCCAGGAGCTAAAAATTGCCGAGACTGATGTGCTGTGCTTTTGTAAAGGCGAATCTCTACATCCGACCACTTCTGCCAACCGAACTCTTTCGTCCACACCCGATCAGCCGTAAAGCGCAACAACACATCGGGCTCTTGCAATTGCAACCTCCCTATATGCGCAATTACGGCTCCTACGAAGACAACAACGGCGCCAATGATCCAAGATACGTCAGTATAGACCGCCAATGCCACTCCGGCTCCTGCGGCTAGTGCCCCAAGTGCGACAATTGCCCATCCTTGTTCTCGGACGTATCGTACCTCGCGCATCGCATAAAGAAGCCCGCCGTATAAACCAACGGCGAGGCTGTCAAAATTACGCGGTAATCTTCTCTATTTTTCCTCCACCTTCGTCTCGATACTCAGCTCCTTGAGCTGAGCACCCGAAATCGGCGAAGGCGAATCAATCATTACATCCCGGCCGGAGTTGTTTTTCGGGAAGGCAATGAAGTCACGGATGCTGTCGGCGCCGCCGAACATAGAGCAGAGGCGGTCGAAGCCAAGGGCAATGCCGCCGTGGGGCGGGGCGCCGTACTCGAAGGCGTCGAGCAAGAAGCCAAACTGCGCTTGGGCCTCTTCGTCGGAGAAACCGAGGAGTTTGAACATACGGGCCTGCACGGCGCGGTCGTGAATACGGATGGAGCCGCCACCGATTTCGACGCCGTTAATCACGAGGTCGTAGGCGTTGGCACGCACCTCGCCGGGTGCGGTGTCGAGCAGGGCAACGTCCTCGGGCTTGGGCGAGGTGAAGGGATGGTGCATGGCGTAGTAGCGGCCGTCCTCTTCGTTGAACTCCAGCAGCGGAAAATCGAGCACCCACAGCGGGCGGAAGTCCTCCTTGTTGCGCAGGCCGAGGCGCTGGCCCATTTCCAGGCGCAGCTCGTTCAGGGCCTTGCGGGTTTTGTCGGCCGGGCCAGCCAGAATCAGCAGCAGGTCACCGGATGTGGCGCCGAACGCCTCCTTCCAGCGCTGCAGCACTTCCTGCGAGTAGAACTTATCGACCGACGACTTTACCGTGCCGTCGGGCTCTACGCGGGCGTACACGAGGCCGGTGGCGCCTACCTGGGGGCGCTTCACAAACTCGGTCAGCTCATCCAGCTGCTTGCGGGTAAAGGAGGCGCAGGTATTGGCATTGATGCCCACGACCAGCTCGGCCGCGTCGAACACCGGGAAGCCGTGGCCTTTGGCCACGTTGTTCAACTCCCCAAACTGCATGGCAAAGCGCGTGTCGGGCTTGTCGGAGCCGTAGAGACGCATGGCGTCGGCGTAGGTCATGCGCGGAAATTCCCCGATTTCGATGCCCTTCACCTCGCGGAACAGGTGCCGCGTCATGCCCTCGAAGGTGTTCAGAATGTCTTCCTGCTCCACAAACGACAGCTCGCAGTCGATTTGGGTAAACTCCGGCTGACGGTCGGCGCGGAGGTCTTCGTCGCGGAAGCACTTCACGATCTGGAAGTACTTGTCGAAACCCGACACCATGAGCAGCTGCTTGAATGTTTGCGGCGACTGAGGCAGGGCATAAAACTGGCCGGGGTTCATGCGCGAGGGCACCACAAAGTCGCGGGCGCCTTCGGGCGTACTTTTGATGAGCACCGGGGTTTCCACTTCGATGAAGTTCTGCTCGTCGAGGTAGCGGCGTACCTGCTGGGCCAGCTTGGAGCGCAGCTCCAGGTTGCGGCGCACGGCATTCCGCCGCAAATCGAGGTAGCGGTACTTCATGCGTAGGTCGTCGCCGCCGTCGGTTTCGTCTTCGATGAGGAAGGGCGGCAGCTTGGCCGGGTTCAGCACCTGCAGGCTCTCCACGCGAATTTCGATGTCGCCGGTGGGCATGTTGGCGTTTTTGGAGTACCGCTCGGCCACTTTGCCGCTGATTTGCAG
The DNA here is from genome assembly GCF_039541855.1 of Hymenobacter koreensis. Lineage (NCBI taxonomy): Bacteria > Pseudomonadati > Bacteroidota > Cytophagia > Cytophagales > Hymenobacteraceae > Hymenobacter > Hymenobacter koreensis. Next base: position 12,033 of record NZ_BAABHA010000001.1, on the reverse strand, counting down.
CACAAACTCGCGGCCTAAGTTGCGGGCAGCCTCGCGCAGCTCTTCGGTTTCCACGCCTTCTTCCAGGGCCAGCTGCGTAATGCCGTACCGGTCGCGCAGGTCAATCCAGCTGATGCCGCCTTTGTCGCGGGTGCGCTGCACCCAGCCGCAGAGCGTTACGGTTTGGCCGATGTGTTCGGGGCGAAGTTCGCCGCAGGTGTGGGTACGGAGCATGGAGGCTGGCGGTAGGCCCGCGCCGCGCCGAAGCGCGGGAAACGGCGGGCGGTTGGTACATTTGGTACCGGCAAAGATAGGCAAGCCGGCCGCGCAACGGGAACCGAAAAGCGGCCAGCTGCAAATTGGCCCGGAATGTGCAAAGGGCCGCCTCAGTACTCCACTGCTTTACTTCCTCCTTCAACCGATAGCCTGCGCCCCGGCGCAATCGTCACCTCTTCCCTCTATGAAACGCTCCGCTCTGCTGTTCGCCGCCACCGTTCTGCTGTCCGTATCGGCTGCCCAGGCCCAAACCAAAGTCAAAACCAAAACCAAGTCGGAAACGACGGGCACCGAAATCAAGACCAAGAGCACGGCCGAGCCGGTGATTCTCGACGGCGCCGTAAAGCGCGTGGAAACCCTCTCGGGTATCGATATTTTCCCCAAGCCGAACTCGAACGCGGTGCTGCTGAGCTTTACCCAGCAGTTCACCAAGCCCGGCATGCTCACCATGACCAACTACAAAAAGGCCGTGGTGTACTCGCAGGAACTGGACCCGGCTACCCACACCGGCGCGCCCGTTGACCTGGGCCACATTCCGGCCGGCACGTACCTGATCGAAGCTAAAATCGACAACTACCTGTACTGGAAGAAGGTGAACGTGAAGTACCCTTCCAAGCCGGTAGTGAGCAAGAAAAAGCGCCGCGGCTAAGCCCAAGCGCCTCCCCCATCCACCAGGTTGTCATGCTGCGCGAAGCCGAAGCATCTCTACCGTTTCGCCGGCTGCTGGCGGCCGGAAGCGGCAGGATCCTTCTCGCTTCGCCCGGCATGACGTTCTTTTTTGCCGGTTTCTCCTTTCGCGGCCGCCGAATTTTCCCGCTGCCGGCTGCGTTACTTTGCTGCTGACCTTATGAACCGAACCGTGTTTCAACTTGCCCGCCGCTTTGCGTGGCTGCTGCCCGTGCTGCTGCTCGTAGCCTTTGCCGGCCCCAAGCTCAAGAAAACCCAGATTACCAAAAACCTCACTGTGGGCGTGCCCGAGGACTTCACGGTTTTGCCCGACGATGCCATTGCGGTAAAATATCCCGCACCGCGCAAGCCGTTGGCGGTGTTCAGCAACCCGGCCGGCCGGGTCGATTTCAGCGTGGCCAGCAAACAAACCACTTTTACCAACAAGGATTACGCCCTGCTGCTGAAGGTGTACGAGTCGAATTTGCAGCGCACCTACAGCAAAGTAGATTTCATTGCCCGCGACATTAAGACCGTGAACAAGCGCGACTTTATGGTGCTGGAGTTTGTCTCGACGCTGACCGACACCCGCCGCGGCCGCGAAATGATGGCGCCACTTAAGCGTTACCAGCTGATGTATTACTGCATTGAGGGCGACCAACTCTACGTGTTCCACTTCAACTCGCCCACCGAGGAGCAGCCTAAATACCAGCCCGTAGCCCAGCAAATCATGCAAAGCATTCAGTTGAAATAGCCGGGCAGCAGCTCGTCTTCAGCTAAAAGCAAAGACTATAACCAAGCAGCCCCGACCGGTTCACTACCGGCCGGGGCTGCTTGGTTATAGCTGGTTGTAAGCCCGAATCAGGGCCATAAAAGCGTCGCGGTAGGCGTCGCCGACGGGCAGCAGGCGGCCGGCCACCTGCACCTTGCCGCGCTCCACGTGCTCGATGCGGGGCAGGGCCACGACGAAGGACTTGTGGATGCGGGCGAAGCGCTGCGGGGGCAGCACCTCCTCCACCCGCCGGAACGACTGCAGGGTGAGGATCTTGCCCCCGTCGGCGGTGTAAATCATCAGGTACTCCTTCATGCCCTCGATGTAGAGAATATCGTCGAAGGCCACCCGCTGCAGCCGGTGCTCGTTTTTCACGAACATCGCGTCGGCCATGGTTTGCACCGGCGTGGATTGTGCCGGCTCTGCTGCTACCGCTGCCGGGGCGGCGGGGACTAGCGGAGCGGCGGTGCTGCTTTGGTGTACGCGGGTAACGGCCTGCACAAACCGCTGAAAAGCAATGGGTTTCACCAGATAATCGGCCACACCCAGCTCGTAGCCCTGCACGGCATATTGGTTATAGGCCGTGGTGAGAATGATGCGCGGCTTCCGGTCGGTGGGCAGCACCTGCGCCAGCTGCATGCCGGTGAGGCCCGGCATTTCGATATCGAGCAGCACCAGATCCACGGCGGTGCTTTGCAGAAACGCCAGGGCCGACAGCGCATCGTGAAACGTGGCCACGAGCTGCAAAAACGGCAGCTGGGCGCAGTAGCGCTGCAGTACCGCGGTGGCCAGGGGCTCGTCGTCGACGATGACGCAGCTGAGTACGCGGGCAGAAACCGGGGAGTCGTCCATGGGGCGTAAAGCTAAGCGGTTGTGGCAGGCAATAGGGTAAGCGTAACCTGGTAATGCGTGGCGGTTTCCTCGATGTGCAAACCGTGGCGCTGGGGATACAGCAGCAGCAGGCGCCGGCGCAGGTTTACCAGCCCCACGCCCCCGGGCCCGGCCGGGCCGGGCCGCCCGCCGCGGCGTTTGGCGTTGCGCACCGAGAAGGACAGTTGGCCTTTGTGCAGCGCCAGGGTCATGTCCAGCACGTAGGGGCGGGCCGTCAGGTCGCCGTGCTTGAACACGTTTTCCACCAGCGGCAGCAGCAGCATGGGCGCTATGGGGTAGTGGGCGGGCAGTTCGTCGGCCACTTCAAAACGCAGGCAGCTGGCATCGGTGGCGGGCAGGCGCAGGCGTTGCAAACTCAGGAAACTCTGCAGGTGCGACACCTCTTTGGTGAGCGGCACGGTATCGGCCGCCGACTCGTAGAGCATGTAGCGCATGAGCTCGGCCAGCTGCAGCACCGCCACCGCGGCCGGCGCCTCCGGCGACTCTTCGCTGGTGAGCGAGTAAATGTTGTTGAGGGTGTTAAACAGGAAGTGCGGGTTTACCTGGGCTTTCAGCAACGCCAGCTCGGCGGCCAGGTTCTGCCGTTCCAGCTCTTCGCGGCGGCGCTCTTCTTCCTCGCGGCGACGCGCCTCGAACTTGTAATCGGCGGTGAGGCGCAGGTAAAAGCTGAGTAGCAGCACCAGCAGCGAGGTAACCGCCACGCCGCCCCCGGCTTTATTCAGGGTTTGCCCGTAATGGTACCCCGCACGGAAAATAGCTGAATTGCTAAGCTGTTGCTGCACATTAGCCGGCACATTTGCATTCGTGGACTGCGTGAGGCCGAGTATGCTAACAGAGACCGTACGCACGATAAACGTGGTGCTGAGGGCCAGCAGCAAAACGCCCACAAAACGGGCAGTGTCGTTGTGGGCTACGTAGCGCGGAATGATAACGCGCCAGTTCAGGTAAAACAGCGCTGCGTACGTGCCGCAGGTCAGAACAATATCGGCAGCAGCCACGGGCCAGCCAAAGTCCCGTAGCTGCCGGGCCCCCAGCCAGTACAGGGTATTGCTGAGCAGCATGAGTCCCCACAACAACCCGTGCGCCCACAACGGAATGGACTGGGCTGCCGATGAACGAGGCCACCACGAGCGGGGCACGGCCGGAGCAACAGAGGAATATCGCATGCGGTAGGCACTTGCCTGGATCAGGGAGCAGAAAGCCGATAAAAGTAAAGCACCACTTTGCTTACCCGAAATTATTTCAACCACCCGCCCTGCGCACTGCCCCAACGGCCTTCTGTGCCCCATAACCGGCCGTGGGTGGCCTCAAGCGGCTGCCCTACGGCTTAAGCGGGCGTTGCGGGCCGCGGGGGCGGGGTTGGTTGAAAATCCCCGCCACGCGAAAACAAGCGGAATAGGTTTGTGGCACTTACTCTTACCCGCAACCCAATTCCAATTCTATGCCGAGCGCCGCTTATCGATTCCTGTTGTTCGTCTTATTGTGTTTGGTGGGCACCGCTGCCCGGGCCGGCGTGGTGCGCGGCCGCCTTACCGATGGCCAGGGCGCGCCCCTGAGCTTTGCTAACGTAGCCGTAAAGAACGCAGCCCACAGTACCGCCGCCAACGAAGAAGGCCGCTACCAGCTGAAGCTGCCCGCTGGCTCGCACACGCTGGTATTTCAGTACGTGGGCTTCCGCACCCGCTTCGAGGAGGTGCGGGTAGCCGGCGGCGACACCGCCACGGTACTCGACGTGACACTGCAGGCCGAAAACTACCAGCTGAATGAAGTGGTGGTGCGCGGCTCCGACCGCGACCCGGCTTACACCTTGGTGCAGCACGCTATCAATTGGCGCCCATACTACCAGCGCGAGGTGGCGGCCTACCAGGCGCGTACGTACCTCAAAAGCGTGTTTGGCCTGAACGAGATGCCGAGCAAGGTGATGGGCATTGCCGTAGACTTTAACGAGAAAGGCACCGACCCCAAGGTGCTGTACCTGGAGGAAACGGTGACCGAGCTGCGCTACCAACGCCCCGGCCCAGCCCAGGAACGCATGATTTCGACGCGGGTGAGCGGCCGGCGGCAGAATTTCGGTGGGGGCCGCGCGGCTAACCAGTTCAACTTCTACCAAAACCAGCAGCGCGTGCAGGTAATTACGCAAAGCATGGTGTCGCCCATTGCCGACGGCGCCATGCAGTACTACCGCTACGAGCTGGTGGGCACCAGCCAGCAGGCGGGCCTCACCTTGCATAAGATTAAGGTGGCGCCGCGCCACGCCCGCACCCCGGGGTACACCGGCTTCATTTATTTAGTCGATGGCACCTGGCGCCTGCACTCGGTGGCCCTGGAAGTAAACAAGGCCCTGCTGAAAGACAGTTACGAAAGCCTGCGGGTAGAGCAGCAGATGATGCCTGCGCCGGGTGCGCCCGCCGTGTGGGTGCTGCAGTCGCAAAAGCTGCACGTGGGCTTTTCGTTCATGGGATTTAAGGGGCAGGGCACCACCCAAACGGTGTTTCTGAACTACCGCAACGTAGCGGCCACCTACGCGGCCCGGCCGGCTGAGCAACCCGTAACCGTAGCCCGCCCCGGCCGCGAAACACCGGAAGAAGCCCGTAAGCAGCGCCCCGAGCTCAGCAAGCTGACCGAGCAACCCAGGGTCCCACTCCCCACCGACTCCCTGCCACCCCTACGCCGCGGCGAGATAATGCGCATTGAAACCGGCGCCAACGAGCGTAGCGCGGCCTATTGGGATGCGCTACGCCCCGTGCCCCTTACCGCCGACGAACAGCGCGACTACCACTCCCGCGACAGTATCGAAATTCGCCACAGCTCCCGCGCCTATCTCGATTCGGTAGACCGCGCCGGCAACAAGGTGGGGCTGCGCAAGCTGCTGATGGGCCATGAGTTCCGCAACAGCTTCCGCCAACGCAGCTTCCGTACCGTGCCGCTCTACGAAGGCCTGCAATACAACACGGTGGAAGGCGTGGTGCTGCAAGTCGCCGGTACTTATCAGCAACGCTACCCCGACGGCCGCAGCTTTTCCCTTACGCCCAGCCTGCGCTACGGTGCAGCAGCTCGCCTGCTGAGTCCGCGGTTGGAAGGCAGCTATTTCTTCCAGCCGCAGCGGCGTTCGGCGCTAAGCGTCGGCGTGGGCCGCACCATTGCCGATTTCAACGACCGCACGCAGCTGACGCCGCTGCACAACTCGCTGTACACGCTGCTCGACGGCCGCAACTACGCCAAGCTTTTCCAGCAGGACGCGCTGTGGCTGGGCTACGCCACCGACCTCGCCCCGGGCCTGCGGGTGGAAACCGCCCTGCGCTACGCCGACCGCCAGCTGCTGATAAACCACACCGCCGCCGCGCTGCGCGACGTGCCCAACCGCGCGTTTACGCCCAACCACCCCGTAGCCGCCGAGTTGAGGCCAAGCCAGCTTATCGGCCGCAGTCAGGCCCTGACCTTCGCCGCCGATCTGGCCTGGAAGCCCGCCCAGCGCTACATTTCCCGACCCAACGGCGTGGTGCTGCTTGCCTCGCGCTACCCCACGTTCCGGCTGGGCCTGCGCCAGGGTCTGGGCGGCGTGCTGGGTTCCGATGTACGGTTTACGCGCTTGGAGGCCGGGCTGAGCCACACCCAGAACCTGGGCGTGTTAGGCCGGGGCCAGGTGTCGGCTACGGCAGGCACATTTGCGGGTACTCCCAAGCTGCAGTTCATGGACTACCGCCATTTCACCGGTAACCGCGCCCTACTGGCTGCCGATTTTGGTCAGTTTCAGTTGCTCGATTACTACCGCTTCAGCACCCGCAAATACTTTGCGGAAGGACACTATCAGCACTTTTTCCAAGGACTGTTGCTCAACAAAGTCCCCCTTTTCAATCGCCTCAAGCTGCAGGAAGTGGCTTCGGCACACTACCTCTACACGCCCACCCTGGGCCATTATGCCGAGGTGGGTGCCGGCCTGCAGCGCGACTTCCTCATTGGCTCGGTGCGGGCCGATGTGTTAACCACCGCCCTGCCCGGTACCAGCCAGGCTCGTTCCACCGGCGTGCGGCTGCGCATTGGGCGCAATTTCTAACCCTAGTTTGCGCCGCCCCTTACCCCCATTAAATCTACCCAACCAAGCAACGGCCTGCGACGAAGCGCTATCTTATCCCCGGTTTCGGCCTTGCTCTTCCACCGCCTCACTTCTAACAACTTACTACCTATGGAACTGGTCATCGAACACCTTTCCAAAACCTACCCCAACGGCACCAAAGCCCTGAACGACGTTTCGCTACGGATTCAGCCGGGCATGTTTGGTTTGCTGGGCCCGAACGGCGCCGGCAAGTCCAGCCTGATGCGCACGATTTCCACCTTGCAGGAAGCCGATCAGGGCTCCATTCAGCTCGGTGACATTGACGTGCTGCGCCAGCCCGAGCGGGTGCGGCAGGTGTTGGGCTATTTGCCCCAGGAGTTTGGCGTGTACCCAAAAGTAACCGCAGCCGAGCTGCTCGACCACTTTGCGGTACTCAAGGGCATTAGCAACAAAAGCGACCGGAAACAGGTGGTGGAAGGCTTGTTGCAGCAAACCAACCTTTACAACGTGCGCAACAAGAACCTGGGCGGCTACTCCGGCGGCATGAAGCAGCGCTTCGGCATTGCCCAGGCCCTGCTGGGCAACCCGCGCCTCATTATTGTGGACGAACCCACGGCCGGCCTCGACCCCACGGAGCGCAACCGCTTCCACAACTTGCTGGCTGAAATTGGCGAGGACCGCATTGTGATTCTGAGCACGCACATCGTGTCCGACGTGTCGGACCTGTGCCGGCAGTTTGCCATTATTAACAAAGGTCAGGTGCTGTACACCGGCGACCCGCTGCAGGCCATAGAGGAAATGCGTGGTCAGATCTGGCGCCGCACCATTCAGAAACAGGAGCTGGAAACCTACCAGCAGCAATTCGCAGTCATTTCGTCGCGCTTGTTTGCCGGGCAAACCATTATTCACGTGCACAGCCTCGGCCAGCCCGGCAACGGGTTCGAGGGCATCGAGCCCACGCTGGAAGACGTGTACTTCGCCCGCATTTTTGCGGCCGAGCAGGTGGCGGCTAACGCAGTAAAAGCATAATTCCGGCGCGTCATGTTCTTCGAAATATTCCTTTTTGAGCTGCGTTACCGGCTAAAACGGCCGGCTACGTACATCTACTTCTTCCTGATGGCCCTCATGGCCGGCTTGTTCATGCTGGCCGTGGGCGGGGTCTTCGGGGCGGGTGTCATCATTGGCGGGGGCGGCGGCAAAGTGCTGGCCAACTCGCCGTACCAGATTAACACCATTCTCACGGTGCTGAGCTTGTTCGGGGTGTTCATCACGTCCTCGATGATGGGTACGCCTGTGTACCGCGACTTTGAGCACCGCACCCACTCGCTGTACTACACGGCGCCCATCAGCAAGGCCGGCTACCTCGGCGGCCGTTTCCTGGGCTCGTTCCTGATTACGGCGCTGGTGTTCTTGGGCGGAGCTTTGGGCGCGTGGCTGGCCACGTACTGGCCCACCATGCTGGCCGATAAGCTGGGTCCGAATTCCCTGATGGCCTACCTGCAGCCCTACTTCACGCACGTGCTGCCCAACCTGTTTCTCACGGGTGCCATTTTCTTCACGGCGGCTTCGCTGTCGCGCTCGGCGTTGGCCATTTACCTGGGCGGCGTGCTGTTTCTGGTGCTCTACTCCATTGCCGGCAGCTTGCAGCAAGACCTCGACAACGACACCTTAAGCAACCTGCTCGACCCGCTCGGCGGCAGCTCCATTGAATTAACGCAGCGCTACTGGACGGTAGCCGAACGCAATACTCAGCTTCTGCCCTGGAGTTCGTTTGTGGTGCAAAACCGCTTGTTGTGGATGGGCGTGGGTTTGCTCACGCTGGTGGCCTGCTTCGTGTTTTTCCGCTTCTCCTTCGCGAACAGCGCCGATTCGGGTCCGCGCCCGAAAGGCGCCCTGGGCGTGGCCGAAACGCCGAAAATGGGCAAGCTCCCCGTGTTTACGCCCAGCTTCACGCCGGCCCTGGCCTGGGCGCAGCTTGGGCGACTGATGCGGCTGGAGTTTTTCAGCACCATTCGCAGCGTGTACTTCATTGGCATTGTAAGCGCGGGCGTGTTGTTCCTGCTGATTACGGGCCTGCAAGTGGGCAAGCTCTACGGCACCAACACGTTCCCGGTAACGCCGGTGGTGGTGCAGCTGCTGGCCGGCACGTTTGCCTTGTTCCAGCTCATCATCATCACCTTTTACGCGGGTGAGTTGGTGTGGCGCGAGCGGGATTCCAAGGTGAATCAGATTTACGACGCCATGCCCATGCCAAGCTGGGTGCCGTTCACGGCCAAGCTTTCGGCCCTCATGTTTATTCAGGTGGTGCTGCTGGCCGTGGTGATGGTGTGCGGCTTGCTGCTGCAAACCTTCAAGGGCTATTTCAACTACGAGCTGGACGTGTACCTGAAGGAGTTGTTCGGCTTCCGCCTCATCGGCATGCTGCTGATGTGCGTACTGGCCATGCTGGTGCAGGTGCTGTCCAATAACAAGTACATCGGCCACTTCATTATGGTGGTGTACTACCTGGCCAACATTTTCGCCGGCCAGCTGGGTCTGGAGCACAACCTGATGCTCTACAACAACGCCCCCGGCACGCCTTACTCGGCCATGAACGGTTACGGCCACTTCATTCTGCCCTTCTTCGCCTTCAAGTTTTACTGGGCAGCATTTGCCGTACTGCTGGCCTTGGCCAGCAGCCTGCTGTGGCCACGCGGCACCGAAACCCGCTTCTCGTGGCGCTGGCAGCAGGCCAAGTTCGGCTTCTCGCCGGCGCTGCAAATGGTAACGGGCGCCGCGTTGTTGGCTTTCGTGGGCCTGGGCGCTTACATCTACTACAACACCAACGTGCTGAACCCTTTCCGCACGTCGGACACCGAAGAAGAGCTGACGGCGGGCTTTGAGAAGAAGTACAAGCGCTTCGAGAAAGCCGCGCAGCCGCGCATTACGGCCGCTAACCTGAACGTGGACATATTCCCCGAAGAGCGCGACGTGCGTTTCCGCGGTTCGTACTGGCTAGTCAACCGCACCCGGCAGCCCATCGACTCGGTACACCTGATGGGCTCCTCCGAAGCCGAGGTAAAGCAGTTGGAACTGGGCCGCACCGCGAAAGAAGTGCTGCACGACCAAGTGGGCGACGCCGATTACCGTATTCTGCGTCTCGCGCAGCCCCTGCAGCCCGGCGACTCGGTGCAGCTGAACTTTGACCTGGCCTACACCAATCCCGGCTTTAAGAACAGCGGCTCGAACACCAGTATGGTGTACAACGGCACCTTCGTGAACTCGCTCCTGCTGCCGCACATCGGCTACCAGCCCAACTACGAGCTCAGCGACGACGACGTGCGCAAAGAGCAGGGCCTGCAGCCCAAGCCGCGCATGGCGTCCGTCAACGACTCGGCCGCGCGCATGAATACTTACCTGGCCAACGACGCCGACTGGATCCGGTTCGAGGCCACGGTTAGCACCTCGCCTGACCAGATTGCCATGGCCCCCGGCTACCTGCAGAAAGAGTGGACCAAAGACGGCCGCCGCTACTTCCATTACAAAATGGACGCGCCCATCCTCAACTTCTACTCCTTCCTCTCGGCTCGCTACGCCGTGTACAAGGACAAGTGGCGCGACGTGCCCATTGAGATTTACTATCAGCCGGGCCACGAGTACAACCTCAAGCGCATGGCAACCGGTGTAAAGCTGGGGCTCGATTACTTCACCGCCAACTTCGGCCCCTACCAGCACAAGCAGGTGCGGATTCTGGAATTCCCCGGCTACAGCACGTTTGCGCAGTCGTTCCCGAACACCATTCCGTTCTCGGAAAGCATTGGTTTTGTGGCCGACGTGGACTCCACCGACCCCAAGGACATCGACTACCCGCTGTACGTAACGGCCCACGAAGTGGCGCACCAGTGGTTTGCTCACCAAATTATTGGCGGCAACGTGCAGGGTTCCACGCTCATGGCCGAAACCCTGAGCCAGTACAGCGCCCTGATGGTGATGAAGAAGCTCTACGGCGCCGAGAAAATCAAGAAATTCCTGCGCTTCGAGCTGAACAGCTACCTGACCGGCCGCAGCGTGGAGCGCAAAAAGGAAGTGCCGCTGTACCTGGTGGAAAACCAGCCCTACATCCACTACCGCAAGGGCTCCTTGGTGATGTACGCCCTGCAGGATTACCTGGGCGAAAACGTGGTAAACGCCGCCATCAAGGAATACCGCGACCAGGTAGCCTTCCAGCGCCCGCCCTACACCAACTCGGTGGAGTTCCTGAGCTACATCCGCAAGCACACGCCCGATTCGCTGCAGTACGTGGTAACTGACCTGTTCGAGAAGATTACGCTCTACGAGAACAAGGTGGATTCCGCCTCCTACCGCAAGCTGCCCAACGGCCAGTACCGCGTAACCTTCACCGTGGATACCAAGAAGCTGTATGCCGACTCCCTGGGCAACGAAACAGCCGATCTGAAGTCCCGCGACCTGATTGACATCGGCGTTTCGGCCCGCAAAAAAGGCAAAGGCGGCACCTACGAAGACGTGCCCATGGTAATGGAGAAGCGCCGCCTGAAACCCGGCCAAAACCGCTTCGAATTCACCGTGCCGCAGAAACCCGACCGCGTCGGCATCGACCCGTTCAACAAGCTGGTGGACCGCAACCCCGACGACAACACCAAAGCCCCGGAGGAGAAGAAGGCGTAACGCCGGCCTCGCAACCGCAGCAAAAAGGCCCCACCGAAATACGGCGGGGCCTTTTTTCATGCGTAATCAGCTTGCCTGAAGCGCTGAGAAAAGTTTAGTCAGTGCTGAACAGTTGGTCATAACTAGTGGTAACGGAGGACGAATCGGCAAAACTAAACTCGCCTTGAAAGGGTAAGTCTTTCAGATTGGAGACGACTACCCAGCGGTTGGAAGTTAGCTTGGTGGCTTTGATGTCTTCGTTTGGTTCTAGTGCGTGCGCGCCTAAGTCCGGAGAAAAAGCATTTAAGTACCTGTACAATTTTGAATGCCCTGGATTAGCCGCCGTTACGATACTGTCTCGCGTATCTAGTTCAAGGAATAGAGCTATGGAGGAATCTATATCCCAAACCGGACCTTGGCCAGGCTTGTAAATGGGCACTCTGTATTCTTGAAAAACCAATACATGGTTGTTACCTGCTACAACTTTAATGGAAAGACTATCGACCACAACAACAGATTTCCTCGGCAGCACCCGAATTGTTGTTTTGTGTTTCCAGCCATCTAGGGTGTGTGGACAATCGGCGACCTTTAGGTCGTGCGACGTTATGAACTCAAAGATGCGGATTGGGCACGCTTAGCGCCGTTGTTGCCGGGTAAAGTCGGGGACGCGGGCCGCCCGGCTGTTGACAACCGGCTGTTTGTCAATGCCGTGCTGTGGATTGCGCGCAGCGGTGCGCCCTGGCGCGATTTG